>NZ_JAUSUG010000003.1 GCF_030813435.1 Evansella vedderi
TCTGAGTTTAAACGTTCAACTAGAAGTTGTATTTCAGGAATTCTTTCAACAAGTCTTACCACAAGTGCTTGAACCATTGCAGGATAGTTTAATTCAACAGGTCTACCTAATTGGGATTTTTTCGCTACGATAGAAAGGATTGGATTGATATCAATCGCTGAAAAAATTTCATCGTAACGTTGGGTAGGCTCTAAATCAAATAAAATTTGCATGCTAAAAAGGCTCTCTTGTCGTACAATAGACATAGGAGTCTTCCCCCTTCGAATTTGTTGGTTTGGTCACTTACTAAATTCGACATTTGGGGAGGTACTCCTTTTTTCATGCTTTGAAACCCTTGGCCCATAAGGGCCGAGATTTATGAAATTCATTCAAATAGTAAAAAATAAAAAATAATCTTTTTTTGCATTTTTTCCAAAATATCTCCTCCACTGTTTAGTCGCGTTTCGTGCTCATTACCTTCCCCTTTAGATAAGTTTTATGTGCTCAGTAAAGTAATATTTTATGATTTTTACTACTTGAATCAATTTCATAATTCAGTTTCATATAATGAGAACATATATAGAATAATATTTATATCTTTTTAAAAATAATTAATTTTACCCGTTTCATAATGCCTTTATGAGACACGTAAGTCACACTTCCATTTCGTTACGCGTTTCATGTACGCTTTATGAAACACGTAACTTATGCTTCTGGTACGATACATGTTCCATAAATTTGTTTATGAGACAAGTAAACTTCTAACTAGTCTTCCATTTTCTTTTCAAACTAGAAGAAGAGTAAAATAGACATTAGGGGAGGTACTCCTTTTTTTACTTTTCTTCAGCTATGGCAAGTTGTCCGACAGTTATGCCATTATCCCCTTCAAATTCTTCTAAACTCCCAATACTTCATCTCTGTCTTAATGATACCACTAATTCCCTTTTATTTAGGATAAAAATGTAAAAAAGGCGTCTCCGCTTGTTGCAGAAACACTTCCCCTTTATAGGTACAAAAAAGAGCTGCATATTTCATTCAAGAATAAATCCAATACTCCATCGATGGTTACTTTGTTTGAACCCGACCATTTTTCGTACTATACTAAAGAAAAGCCTATAAGGAAGGATGTATCATGACCAAACATCATATCTATACAATGAGTGTCGCAAGGGTCTATCCCCATTATGTTACGAAAGCAGAGAAAAAAGGACGTACAAAAACAGAGGTCGATGAAATCATCCGTTGGTTGACAGGATACAGCCAGGGAGAGTTAGAATCGCAACTAGAAAAACAGACAGACTTTGAAACCTTTTTTGCGGAAGCTCCCAAACTGAATCCTTCGAGGGCTTTGATCAAAGGTGTGGTCTGCGGTGTCCGAGTGGAAGACATCGAAGAGCCGACGATGCAGGAAATTCGCTATTTGGATAAGCTGATTGATGAGTTAGCAAAGGGAAAGGCGATGGAGAAGATATTGCGGAAATAATAATTAAAAATGAAGAAACACTGATCCTAATTATAAAAATAAAAGAATCGGTGTTTTTTTTGTTGTATCGACAATAATCAAGAAGCTTCATTCACTATCACCTCTTTACTTCAATAAGCTATGAAATTCTATTAGGCTTCATATTTTATTAAAACTGCCTTAAACCTTGATGCAATAAGTACACCTATAAGACCAGCTATACTCATAGTAACAACATTTCCCCAGCCTAATTCTCCGTCTAAAAAAATGCGATAAATTTTAAGACTGGTTAGCGTAATATTTTAATATAATTCCAAGTGTGTATAGTCCAAAGAAATATATTAAAAATACGTTTAAATACATAAAAATAACAAGAATTAGAAGACCGCCAACGAAGATTAATACCAAATCTACTGCTACATTTTTATTTTTCTTTTTCAACATCTTATATATAATCATCAATGAGTAAAACAGAAACACTAAAATAAACCCTAATAAAGCTACCATTTCGCACCCCCTTATCCTTATTACGATTAGATAACAAAAAAGTTTCTTAAAATGTTCGTAAACGCCAAAAGAGCAGCGGGCGGCAACTTGTTTTTCTTAAAGAGTATTTTATTCTTTTCCTAAAGAGAATCCCTCAAACAAACGCCCTCCATATGGTTGTAAAATGCTATCCACTAATTGAATGATTTTATCTTTTTCTCCAAATTTATAAAATGTATCAAACGCTTCTACAAATTGTTCTGTAAAACTCTCGTCATAGTGTTTTAGTGAACGAATTACCCATTTTGAGGAACCAATCCATTGTCGATTTGTTCTTAATACAAATTCACTAACTCCTTCAGCTAGGGTATTCGTAATAAAAATTTCTTCTGCTCTATTTGTACAGCCTATCAAATCATCCAGGGCATCAGTAAGAAAATATCTTTTAATTTCAATGGTTTTAGGCGACCATACGGCTGGCCTTTATCCAATAACTCTTTAGCTTCTAATTTTATTGATTCGATTATTCCCTTATCTTTTATTATTACTCCTTCTGAAACCATTCTTGGCATGGAAGGTCTAGCCCTTTCAACATCACTATTAAAAAAATCTTTATATGATGTTAAGTTGTGGGCAAATACTTCTATATTCCAATCAAAATCAACGATTGATTCCCTGTATGATGAGGGGAGCTGTTTATCAAAGATAATAATGTCAAGGTCTGATGTTTCCGTTATTTGACCACGAACGACACTTCCCCCTAACAAAGCTCCTTGGCAGTCTGGAAAATGTTTATTAACAAATTGCTTTGCTGCCTTTATCGGTTCTATTTTATTCATTTTACTTTCTCCTAATTTTATTAAAATTCATTTTTAAAGGTCCCTCATCCGTAAACGGTCAACCTATTGTTTTTGAAAATAATCGAATCATTACTCCTCCACTTCTAAACCAAAAAATTCTTTAACTTCATCTAAATTACTTGTTATTAAAACAACATCTCTTGTATTAAAAATAACGTAACTAGGATACTCCTCAATTCCTAATAATTTTGCATTTTCTGGTGGCCCTTCCGCCCCTGTACTTACGAAGCCCGTTTCAATTGTTTCTAAATCGGAAATGATATCCATGACTTCATTTGCCTCATCAACCCTATCATTGTGACTTTCCATACTATCAAAAAACAGATGCAACGTATATTTTCCTTCTTCATAGGATTTAAGTTGTTCAATAACGTCCTCTTTTGTTCGTACCACTTCTACATGTTTGATTTTTTCCGCCGTATATATTGGGAACAATGTCCGTCCCTCTTCCTCTAAGGATATTTCATAAATATTTGCTACTGTACGTTCTTCTACAAATTCCTCTTTCACCCATGCTTCAATATAACGTACTGAAATTTCTTCAAGGGTCAATTCCTCACCAGCTTCGTTTATGATCTCCGTATCATTCGTAACTTTAAGCCAATATCCGTAAACATATTCCGTTCCAGTAAAACTTTGCTTTTCTCTTGGGTTTCTATCATCATCTACATGTACAAAAATCATTTGGTCATCAAAGTCACCCAGATAAGTTATCCCTTGAAGATCCGCTTCTCTTGTTATTTCTTTGTTTTCATTGGTACCCATACAACCTAATAAAAAAATGAAAAGGACGAAAAGATAAATTACGAGCCTCACTATATCAACACACCTTTTAAAAAATTATTTTGCCTTTACAAAACAAGCCATTGAAATTAAATCATAGTATTTTCCAACGTCTATTTTGATTGCATTTTTCTTACGACCTTCTTCGTGAAATCCAGAATTTCTGTATAATCGAACAGCATTACTATTCTCAGATACCACTTCAAGACATACCTTTTCTATTTTAGAGTTATTCTTTGCCCATTCTAAAAATTCAGTAAGTAATATCTTCCCTATCCCCTGATTTCTGAATTCCTTTTTCACACTCATACCAAAAGAGCCTTGATGTTCAATTCTCCTTTTCTGTCCACCATGAAAATCTAATGTTCCAACAATTTCTCCATTATATTCAGCCAATATGGCTAACTTACTTACACCTTCTAACATTTTCTGTAAAAAACACTTTTGTTGATTAACCGTTAATTTAAACTCTTCCTCAGTAGTAATCAGGTAAGGTTCTTTACAAATAATGGTTTTATTAAATTCTAACACTTTTTCTGCATCATCTGGAAAGGCTGTTCGTAGAAAAAACGCTTCTCCATTTCTCATATAACATTTTTTTGTTTCAACCTTTCCCATAGTACAACCCCCAATTTTATGTATCAGTTCCAAATGTTTATTTACATTTTAACATTCATTTCCTTTACAACTGACAAAAAAGCACTTCTTTTAAATCCATTCTTATTTCAACCAAATGCCTCCGAATTATTTATTTATTAAAAGAAAGTGAAACCTTTTATAAAACAACACGTAAATATACACGTACAAAAAATAGGGGGTTTTATTTAATGAAAAAAATAATTGCATTTCTTACAGCATGCTCTACGGCTTTTTTCCTAGGTGCATGTAGTGATCAAGTGGCTGGAGATAAGTCGTTAGAAGATATCTTAAACGAGTCCATAACCACAATGGAAGAACTAAAGAGTTACACTATGGATCAAGAAATGGAACAACAACTGGGTATGACAGGGGAAGAGTCCGTAACAATGAATATGAATATGACATCAGAAATACATCAAGACCCAATGCTTCTTTTCCAAACAATGTCAATGGATATGTTTGGGGAAACACTTTCCTATGAATCATATTTCTCAGAAGAACATGGATTTTATATAGAGGACCCTATGATGGGACAATGGATCAAATACCCAGACTCTCTCGTTACTGAATTAATGGATCTAGAAGCACAGATGAGTCCTGAGGATCAATTAATGACATTGCAGCAGTATATATCTGACCTCTCCTTAACAACAGATAATGATTCCTATATTATCAACCTAACAGGAGAAGATGTGGATATGCAGGCTATCTTTGAACAATTGAGCGGTTTGTTTGGAGATGGAATGGGAGAAATGGACGAATTACTTTCTGAGATGATCATTGATGAACTAGAATACGAGATTGTTATTGACAAAGATACAATGTATCAAACAGAAGCTACCGTAAAAATGGCATTCACGATGGATCTTATGGGAGAAGCCATCTCTACAACCCAGAACATGCATATTAAATTCAGTAACTTTAATGAACTAGACTTTATCGAAATTCCCGAAGACGTTATAAATAATGCAGTGGAAATGTCAGAAGAGGATTTATTCGGTTTTTAATACTACTATATAAAGGATTACTCAATGGGCTTCCTCTTACCAATTGAGTAATCTTTTTTTTAGCAGACATGTAACTCAAATACTTTGCGATCCTTTACCCAAATCTGTCATTTATTTTTTATGTAGCACTATGTAAGGTCATGAATTTATTTACTCTTTTTTCCTAATATATAATTATCAAGTTCCTAAGCTTGTTACTGATATATTGTTCAGTGGATAAAGGTCAACCAGTAAACTGGTTAACCTTATAAAAGGGTCGGAAACCCAATAATAAATATGACTGCATCTTAGATTACAGAATTTATTTATTGTTATTTTGTTGGTTATTTTGTTGGTTATTTTGCTGACGATTGTTTTGTTGGTTAGGTCCGATATTCCCAATGGTGTTTACTGTTTTGCCAACGGCCTGTGCAGTTTGGTCAACCGCGTTCATAGCAATATTTTCTGTGGCTTGAATCGTATTTTGCGCAGCGTCAAAAACAACATCAGCAGTGCTTTTAATTGTATTTGCAACACCTTGAGTTACTTGATTCTGTTGATTCTGTTGGTTTTGCTGATTTTGCTGGTTTTGACCATTTTGTTGATTGTTATGGTTTCGATTTTGATTTGGCATGGTTTTCACCTCCTGAAAATAGACTGTGTACAATTTAAATTAATATCCCATTTTTTTTTAAAAATTTAAGTATAGAAATAAAAAGTTATTTTCTAAGAGATTGTTGGTATAAGGAAGTATATTCTGCTTGGATACGCTACAGGCATTATGTCACCGTCCTGGTTCCGCGGGCAACGCTTCAAAGAGCGATGCTTCGTCGAGTATTCTTCGATTTGTCTCGACGGATACACTACGTAGCTAAGCTAGTAGAGGAAGAGACAGCCACTTGAATGTCTTCAGCTGCTCCTGCGATTACTCGTCGCAAGAAAAGAATGTTGCCTTTCCCGCTGGAGTTGCCGCCTTCCGCTTCTCCAAGCTTTTAAAATTAAGCAACAAAGTTTGCGAAAGCAGCCAAATAAAAATAATACCCCCCAGCCCCGTAATATAATGAGCAAAAAGAAAAAAATGAATTCTCTCCGCAGTAAGAGAGAATTCGTTTAAGCATTAGGTAATTATTCATTTCGGTTAGAACCGGAGGAGGAGAGTAGCTCCTGTTCTTATTTCGGTAATTTTAGGGAACAAAGATATTATTAATTTTTTCCCTAAATTCAATACTGGAAATAATTAGATAAGAAAAACAATTCTCCTTTTAAACTCCCTTGTATTCCTATATAAAAAAACTTAAAGCAATTATGTGAATTTTTCCCTAGCATTTAATAAAGTAAAAAAGCAAATACTTTTCAAGTATTTAACACACTCACCTCCCTATTTATTATCAAAAAAGAGAAGGCGATACCGTTGAGAAGAAAAATGCTTTTATTCCTATTATGCACTACTATCTTCCTATTAGGATTTGACCTAAACGAAACGGAAGAAATGAAAATTATGGCGACGATTAACCAAATGGTGGATTCCATTAATGAAAAAGATGCACAGAGGTTTATAAGTGTATTGAACGATCATTTTATTAAAGAAACTTATGGTAATAAGAAATATATTGAGAATAACATTCAAAAATTTGGGAATATCACCAGTGTGTATATATATTATACTTCTGTTAAATCCTATTATGCTGTCTCGTATTACTATCTCACATATGAAGCCAGGTCTGGATGGTGTAGTGACTTTAACGGAATCATTCTTTTAGAAAAGGTTAACAATGATTGGAAAATTCACAGTGTATCAGAAGAAGAAATAAACTCTAGCCAACGTACTTGAGTTAATTGGACCCTACTTTTAAATAGGCTATTTTAATCTTCTCTACCGGATAATGCCCTTTGTGCTAAACGCATGTCGTTCTTTAAAAGAGTTTCCAGGTTATATGCAGGATAAAAACTTCTTTGGTGCATAAATCGAAACACTTCTTCATGTGAATCGATACATTCGCTTAACTGCCTTTTCAGCACTTTTCTTACTGAAGGTGTTGCCGTTTCTGTTATGGCAATACCATAATTTCGTACGGTTGTCTTTGCTAATCCTAATAACTCACCTGCAAAAAAGCCAGTCATAGGGTCTTCACGATCTTCTTCTTCCTCTGAATCTGAACGCATTTCATCTAGATCTTCCCTATCTTTAAACGGAGGCATCTCAGGAAAAAACACTAATAAATCCCTTAAATTCCTTGTCGTACCTTGAATAGCCTTTTGATATAACCGTCTTAACTCTGGATCGGTCACCTCAGGAAGGGATTTCTTCAATTTTTGCAGCCCGATTGACTGAAAGGCAACAAGTTCATGGATTTCTAACGTTTCATGCCAAGCTAAATGATTACTCATTCCGTTACAACTCCCTTTTATAATTTAGAACAAAATGATCAAACCTAGATGCTCAAAACTAGACTATTCACAGGATGGTTTGTTTTGTTCCAAATTTAGGCAATTGCGTAGTAGTGGAAAGGTGACATGGTTGTGTACGCCAGGAAATTTGGTCACTTGGCTTCATTGAGATTTAAGTTTGTTTTACTAACGCCCCCGTCGTAGCCAAACATTTTGAATTCCAATACAGTTTAGTCCTTTTTTTAGAAAAAGAAAGTAAATATAAATTTTATTAATTTATTACAATAAGCCTTTACTTTTAACCTTTTTATGACAACATGCACAACAATATTAAGAGTAAATTACAATAAAGTTATTAAATAAAAATGAATAAAGTTATCTAGTAAAATAAAATTAAGGATAGGTGATAGAAGGCTTCTTATAAAATAAATTAAATTATTTCACAAGAATGGTCAAAAGTATGTAATTGCAGGAATCCCTAAAATTACAACTTTTAGTATGCTATCTTTTAAATTCTGAGACTATTATTCTTTCTATGATTTTTCCAATCAATCTTTTTAGATAACAGAGCAAACGACCATTTAAAGATTATTTGAACACGCGGCAATTAGAAAAGCTAAACAAGCAAAATTCGACTATAGAAAAGGAAGGCGTTAAAACAATGGGTATTTTAAATAAAGCAATTGAAGCAAAAAGGCAAAAATTAATTGATTTATTGATTTCTTCTGGGGTTTACAAAGTGAATAACAAACAATTATATAAACTTACGCTTTCTGAATTACAAGATGAATTTAGGAGGTTAGATAATAACGAATGAATAGGATAGTAACAGATACAAAGAAAAATGGTATATGGAAAAGTCCACCTTAGATACTAATTTCAGCATATGGACCTATACTTTTTATTGTTTCTTTTTCATAAGATAACAAAGTAGTGAAGAGGAGGGTTTCATTTTGAAGATTAAACGAATTGATTCAGAAAAAAACTTACCGACTTTTCGTGCCTCTGATGAGTTGAAATCTCAAAAGCAAACTCCACAACCGGATAATCAAAGGATTACCGCTTACCAAAAACAGAATAAGATTCAACAACAACTTGAAGACAAAGTTAAAAAATCAGTAGCAACTGAACTTTTTGATGTTATTGTTCATTTAAATTGTGATGTCCAAAAGGACCTTAAAAGACTAGATAAGATTCTTGGTAACTCTTTTAAACCGAAAAAGGTTTTTAAGTATATTAATGCTTTTCTAGCTGAGTTAACACCAGCTCAGATTAGAAAATTAAATACACAACAGGATGTTAAATTTATCGAGGAAAATATTGAAATTCATATCAATCTAGATACGGCTAATAAATGGTTTAGTACCGAAAGAGCTCGAGAGGATTTTCAATTATCAGGACGAGGAATAACCATTGCCATTGTTGATACAGGTGTCGATAACGAGCATATGGATCTGAGTGGAAATAAGGTTGTTGGCTGGAGTGACTTTGTTAATGGCGTTGAATCCCCCTATGATGATCAAGGTCACGGTACCCATGTTGCCAGTATTGCGGCTGGAACAGGGGATGGAAACTACCGATATCATGGTGTCGCCCCTGAAGCTTCCATTGTTGGGGTAAAAGTATTAGACCGAACTGGGTCTGGTTCGATGTCGCAAATTATTGAAGGAATAGAATGGCTCATCGATAATAAAGACACCTATAATATTCATATTGCAAATCTTAGCCTGGGTTCAGTAGGAAGCTCAGATGGACTTGATGCATTATCTCAAGTTTGCAATGTTGCCGTCGATCATGGGATCATTGTAGTCGTATCTGCTGGAAATTCAGGACCTAATCGATACACCATAGGGACTCCTGCTGCTGCGGAAAAAGCGATTACTGTCGGTTCAATGGCAGACGTTGGAGAGAGGGGATTTTTCCTAAACCTTTATTCCTCCAGAGGACCAACTGCCGATGAACGAATCAAGCCAGATATTATCGCACCAGGTCACCGAATAACAGCAGCAAGAGCAAATTCAAGGTCTGATTATATAACATTTAGTGGAACGAGTATGGCATCGCCTTATGTAGCAGGAACAGTAGCCTTAATGTTAGAAGCAGATCGTGAATTAACTAACAATCAAATAAAAGGGATCCTGTTTGAATCCTCACAAGATTGGGGAGGACCTGATAAGGATATCGATTATGGGTATGGACGTTTGCAAGGCTATCAAGCTGTCATGACAGCCGCTGATGTACGTGGAGATATACCAGAAACCCCTACGCACATTTCACAAAACGGCTCTCTACAAAATCGATCACAAGACATATGGCAATACGCAGTGAACAATCTATCTTACCCTGTTTCTATAACCATGATCCAAGAAAATGAAAGGATTGACTTTGATCTCTATATCTATGATTCAAATGGAAATATAATTGGATACTCCAATTCAACAGATAGGCAGGAGACAGTTTCGTTTGTTCCTCGAAGAACAGGAAATTATTTCATTGAAGTATATAGTTTCCACGGAAGTGGACATTACTTCTTAGATGTGAGTGGAGGATAATGTCTAGTTCCTAACAAGCCTACTACGGGATTTGTGATCGTGTAGCTACAACCCTTCAAACCGACAAACGCGCCAGCAGTTATTCACATCCCTAAGAAAATTAATAATAAAACCCAAAATAAGAAAGAAGGTTGATGCAGAAAACATCAACCTTCTGATTTTATTGATTTTTCTACTGTGGTTCTTCTTGTTTGCCCACTCCCGAAGAAATTCGGCAATTTTCCCATCCCTCGTATAAACAATTATTTACTATTTACAATATTCTTTACTGTCAGAGATAGTTGTACTAAGTATCAATTACAACATTTTACTAATTTTATAGTATAACATTTTAAAGCTTTAGTGCATATCTTGAACTACCCACCACTTATCGACCTTATGGTCTGATTGAAGTGGGGGATTCCTAAGAACACCAGCGTAACCGCCAATTTTTGATTAGGCTATCCCCGCAGTTCCTGCGGTTAGAAGCCTTACAGCTTCATTTCTAAGATTTAGTCCTGCGTTAATATCTCTTTGGTGATGGGCTCCACATTTGCAAGTCCACTCACAACAAATTCAGATCTTTAACTTCTTTGTTTTTATAGCCACAACATGAACATAGTTGGGAACTAGGAAAGGTCTTACTCACTTCCACAACGGTCTTGCCGTACCATTCAGCCTTATTTTGGCTATCGCCAACTGACATTCATCTCCCTCTTATCGCTGGGCTAAAGCCCTTCTCGCGATTGAAGAGGGAGGCTTCTGTCGGAAATGATAAATAACATTAGGTTTTAGGGGGAGACTGTGAATGTCAAAAAAATTACTGGAAGAGATTGAAATGCTTTTGCAGGGTAGAATCAATCAAATCCTTCAAAATAATGAAATTCAAAATCACGATAAACTTCCAGGTCTAGTTGAAGCCTTAAAACTCATTAAAGAAAAAAGTTGGAAGTAATTATTTCAAAAAAACCAATTACTTTATAAAACTTATCTGCTCTTCTCGTAGCCAATACAAAAAGTTCCTCACTCCAGCTAATTATGCCATTTGCGTAAAAAACTGGATGGTGCAACTCTAACACACATCCAAGGTTCATCCACTATTTTAAATTGTGCATATACGTTTTTACGCATCTCGGTTCCTTCTCCCTCCACATCCTTCACCACACGATACATCCCAGCCTCCTCTAACTTGTCCAGCTTAATTTCTTTCGTAACACTCAATAACTCAGCTAGCGTTTTAATATTGTTCGCATACATAATTAGAAATTGTGCAGAGAGAAGAATATCAAATTCTGTATAACTTTTGTCCGTATTCATAGCTTCAGCCTTTCAAGACCAATCATGCCTAGTGAGCGCTTCACGTTAAGTCCATAAGCCCCAATCTTGGCATTCATGTGTATAAAGATAAAAGGTACATTCTAGCAACCTTTAATCGAGAAAACTGTAGATAAGGATACTTTAGTTGTTAACCCCGTAATGTAGTTCTATAAACTGATTATAGTTTTTTGTACCTTTTAGTGTTAGATCTAATTGATAATCACCTTCTTTAAATAATGGTATTCCATTACCAATTACAGTCGGGGCAATTGTTAAAATAATTTCATCAACTAATTTTTCTTTTATGAAAGATTGTAGTAATTCTCCTCCTCCAACAATCCAAATATTTTTTCCTTCTTGGTTTTTAAGTTCGTTTGTAAAACTAGTTATATCATCATTTATAAAACGTACATTTTCGTTATCTTCAATAGGAGACCTTGTAAAAACATAGCACTCTTTGTTTTTATATGGGAATTCACCTGTTTCATGTTTCATTATCCAATCATAAGTTTTTTTACCAATTAAAACAGTGTCAACAGTTTCATAAAACTTTGCATAACCATTGTCACCTTCACCTTCAACCTTAAATAACCAATCTAAAGACTCATCCTTTGTTGCTATATACCCGTCTAAACTGGTTGCAATAAATAATACTAAATTTCTCATAATATCTCCCCACACCTCTCCCTTAGCACGCTCCAGTACTCAATATTTCATTTGATTACAGCCACAAGAATGTACCGTCTCTACCTATAAGTCAGCTACTTTATATTTTTTGTATGCTAATGGGGTCATCTTCATTGACTTTCGGAATTTATCAATGAAATAGCTTGTGCTATTAAACCCTACTTGATAGGCAACATCAGTGACATTGGTTTCTGATTGTTGAAGTAAAAGTAGGCTTTTTTGAATTCGGTAATCGGTTACGTAATTCAAGAGTGTTTTCTTTAGTGTTCGTTTGAAATATCGGCAGCATTCAGAACGACTTAACCCGCCAGCTCGTGCAATATCGTCTAACAAAATTTTCTCAGAATAGTGTGTGTGTATCCAATTTAACATTTGCTTCATTCGATGATTCTTTAACATTTCCGTCTGTTCGTACACTAATTGAACACCATTCATAATTAGGTTCTTCCAAATGAATGTTAGATGTTGGCTGATGTCAATTTCATAATATGGTGGATTTTCTTTTATTAACTGATTAATTTTCATCATTGAGTCTAAAATATTTTTTGCCCAAAGCTCTTTTGGAACCAAGTGTAAATAAGGCATGTTAGTTGCCTGTATATAAGGGTTTACAAAGCTGGTATAAAGTTCTTGTGATAAAACGAAACTTGGAGAAACATTTAAACAAATGTAAACACAACTCGAATCATTCTGATCTTTTGCCATGTGCAGACAGCCACTATTTATAAATAGACTATGATTATCGGTAGTTTTGCCCTAAGTTTTGTCCATCCACCTTGGCAAATGGATTTTAAATCCTTAACAGTAGAGGCTTATTTATACTTACTATTTGTTATCATTTTTGGCACAATGATTGCATTTTGGTTTTATATAAAAAGTTTACAAAGTCTCGTAGCTAAAGAAACTAGTCTTCTAGGAAGTGCCGAGCCATTAGCAGCTGTTTTCACCACCGTATTTTGGTTGAAAGAACCCTTTGGAACTTTTCAATGGTTTGGTACAACTTTTATCATTCTCATGATTCTATTATTGGCTTTGAGTAAAGAAACTTCTTCAAAGAATTGCAAACAAAATAAAAGGCCCCTCAAAATCAGCTAATTCGCTGAAGGGGATATCATTCACTGCAGTTAAGTACAATCTTTACAAAGAAACTCTAGTAATCCAATTTATCAGACTCACAAATCATAGCCATAAACCCACCACCTCAAAATAATGTATAAATATTTCTATTTATTAAATATTACACATCGAAGAATTGAGAATTTATAGTTTTATTATCTAATCATCGTAACAATAGGTAAGCGTTTGATGTTAATTCCAGCTTCTCCCCTGCTCTGTACCGTACGTGGGGCTTTCACTACATACGGTACGCCATTTATCTGAATTTGATGAACAGTAACATTTACCAAAAGTTATGTGTTAACATAGAAAAACGAACAATCCATTATAAAAAATTTTATTACTCCCCCCTCCTTTAGCGGTATCATTATTTCCTAATTATGTACATCATTACTTACCTAGTACGCTCTACGATTCATTAAATAAATTTCAAACGCGTCATATCACTGGCGGGGGCAATATCCCACACCACAAAGTAGGTGGAAGGATCGTTCGGATCCAACTTATATTTCACCAAATCCAATTACTAGTACCATAGTTCTGGATCTGATTTCATTGAAATACAACATGTTGTTTTCTTGGCTATTTCTACCTTTCAAAATCAATTCATGACTTCGCAAATAGCGTTGTTTTTTAAACTCTAATTATGTATTCACGATATTACTAAGAAGAATGACCTATTTATCTTTCAATTGTTTCAGTAATTCTATAATCTCTTTTTTTTGTTCATTTGCCTTATTCAATTTACGTTCAATTGCAAATAGCGTAGACATTAACAAACCAAAAGCGATAATCCAAAATATAACCATTTCCCTCTCTCCTTTACTTGAACAATAGTAGTAATTACTTAGTCAGCTTTCAAATTAACCATTACTTGTAAACGACCTCTTAAATACTTCCTTCATTCCCTCTCCTGAAATATTTAAATAAAACTACGTTTCCGATTATAAGTAAAACTGTCATTGAAATAGCGTAGAAGATTGCTTTAAAAGTGTAACTAAGGAATTCCAGACTACTTACCAGCACAGAACCTAAAATACACGTTAATACAATTACTAATAATAATTTATCCTTCATTTTATTTCCCCCTTCTAATCGGCGACATTCCCTTTGCATAAACAAACTACTATTTTAGTATTCTCCCCATTACTTTAACGAGAGTAGTTACAATATCCTCTGCCGTCTCTAATTTCATTTAAATATTAATTTCCCTCGAATAAGCTATCAATATGTTCATTTACTTTCTGGTTCCCAAATTCAATATCTTCCGGGTTAGCTGGTTCACCAAAATTTTCATAGACATATTGATCCATATAAGCTACTGTGGTAATAGAAATATCCTCCCAAACTTTAAAGTATTCTTCGGAAGATACCCCTAGTATTGCGGCTTGCTCAAAGAATTCTTTAAATTCATTTTCTTCAAACCTTTCACTTGCCTTGGAGTCAGGAAACATTGCCTCCTTTCTTTCTTCGATTTCTTTTTCAGTAACAACTATTCCCATATTTGATAAAATAATAAACATTAATAAAAATGGTAGTTTCATCATAATTCTTCCCCCACAAGCGCTTGCCCTATTCCGTTTTTTTAATATGATTAGTAAAAGTAAATTACTTTGTTCCTAATGTTGTTTCCTAAAATCACCATTAAAATTATCTACGTTATAAATAGTAAAAAGTTTCACAGTGTTAAGGAAAGTCCCTTGTTTTTATTTCTCACACTAAACCTTATAAAAAGCTAGCCTTTGATTTCGTGTTTTTATTTTAGTATAGTTTAGCATTATTTTCCTTTTACAAGGCAATAAAAAGAGCATTCCTTTATAAAAGAATGCTACCTTTTGTTAACGTGGGGATAGAATGTTGTAGGAATTAATAGCCACTATTGGCGTCTTGATTTTCCGGTTCATACCCCATTTGTCTTAATTGCTCCTGTGCCATTTTTAATGTATTTTCCGTATACTGCTGCCAGCTGATGATCGTTTGGATAAATTCTTTAAAGTCAGCCGGGGCATTGTCCCTCATGACATATAGCCACTTCGTTACTTCTTGATCTGCATCCAATGCACTGTCTACACAAGAAACCAACGTTTTTATAATCGACTCGTGAGACTCGCTACCCTGTAGTCGCTTGGCACTACCCAATGCCGTGACTCGGTGATACGAAGCATCATAAAGATGTTCATGCATTTGTCGATTCCCTTCTAAATCTTCCGTTTCCGGGATATGATATAATTGCGAACTCATGGAACAAACCATTTCTTCCCCATGTAAACTTTGGCTTAACAACTCCAGAACAGACGACCAATCCTGCCGATAAGAATAATACATTACATTCACCTACTTTTTTGATTTCCATATATCCTATGTCTTTTACCTAATTTTGCCTCAAAAAAATTAAATGAATGTTTCAGTAACTGCTTGTAGGGAAGAAATGTCTTTTTTGCATGCGTGTATTCGAGAAAATCTAAAAAGGGTAACAGACAACGCTGCTACCCTTTTTATAAAAGTGTTAGTTTTTTCCTTTTAGCTGACAATGTTCACTTAATAACATATGAAGTTAAAGCACAGCCTTTATTAATAAACATCTCTCTGGTAACGTTTTTCTTTCTTCATGGTTGCTAACTGTTCTTCCGCTTCTTCACGGCTCATGTTTCCTTCTTTTTCAATAATCGTAATTAATGCTTCATGGACATCTTTTGCCATATACTCCTTATCTCCACAAACGTAGAAATAGGCCCCGTCTCGTAGCCAGTGATATATTTCTTGGCTGTTTTCCAACATTTTGTGCTGTACGTAAACTTTTTCAGTGGTATCACGGGAAAACGCAGTGTCTAGCTTTGTTAGGACACCTTCCTCTTGATACTTTTCTAACTCGTCCTGATATAGGAAGTCTGTTGATGAGTAACGGTCTCCGAAGAATAACCATGATCTTCCACTGACTTTATTTACTGCTCGTTCTTCAATAAAGGAACGGAATGGCGCGATTCCTGTTCCTGGACCAATCATGATAATGTCTGCCTCTTCTGACTCAGGGAGTCTAAAGTGTTTATTCACTTGAACAAATACTGGTAGTGTATCACCTTCATGAACACGTTCCGCACATTGAACGGAACAAACTCCGTTTCGCTCTCGTCCGTGTGCCGTATAGCGTACAGCACCAATGGTTAAATGCACCTCATTTGGATGTGCTGCAAGACTGCTAGCAATAGAATAAAGACGCGGCGGGATCTTTCTTAAAAGGGATACGATGTCCTGGGAAGAGCAGTTCCATGGACCAAAGTCACGTAACATATCAAGTAAATCACGTCCGTCGATATACTCCTTCAACTGACTTGCGTTTTCCTTATCTACGAGGTTTTTTAACTCTTCGTTATCCGTCAATTCTGACGCCTTTTGTAGGGTCTTCTTTGTCAATAAGGTAATTTCGAAGTAGTCAGTCAATGCTTCCTTTAATGGAAGTGTTTCTCCTTGTTTATTAATGGTTACTGTCTCTTCGCCGTCCCAATTCATTTCCGAAAGAAGGGCACCCACTAGTTCTGGATCATTTTCTGGAACAATTCCTAG
Organism: Evansella vedderi; assembly: GCF_030813435.1. Classification (GTDB taxonomy): domain Bacteria; phylum Bacillota; class Bacilli; order Bacillales; family Salisediminibacteriaceae; genus Evansella; species Evansella vedderi. The sequence continues at coordinate 16,796 of NZ_JAUSUG010000003.1, forward strand.
GGTATCACCTGGAACATAGGAAAATCCTGAACCTTCTAGAGATAACTCCATATGTCTTGTTTCCTTACTTGAACCCTCACGATTTAAATTAATATTTTTGAGTACCTTTGCTTGAAATGGATTTGTTCTTGAATATTCTGGCATTTTTTTCTCCTTTGTTTTGTCAACGAGAATTTGCATATACTTCACCCCTATATTATTTTACACATCTTTAAATATAAGAACAATCATGGGCTGTTTCTCAAGAAAAAATAGGTTGGTTTTCTAAGAAAATGATCTTGAATAATTGTGTTACCTACTTATTCGAGTTTTTTTGCCATAAACGTTCATAGTTCACCTTATTATTTTCTAATTTTAACATATATACATCAGGATTAGTAAGGTCACTCCACTCATTAAACCCAAAGTTTCTGTTATAATATCTTAGAAGTAAGGACATGATATTTCCGTGTGTTACTATTACTATATTCTGTGATTCACTGATTAGGGCTTTCTCTACAACGTTCACGATTCGGTCCATTGCTTCCTTGCTTGACTCCCCACCTTTATATTTCAAATCCATGTCCTCGTAAGTTTCCTTTATCTTCTCTAACCAATCAGGCATATTTATTGTACTTAGGGTCCGCTCGGCCAATCCGTTATTAATTTCAACGTCAATTTCTAACTTTTCAGCTAGTGGTTGTATGGATTGAATAGCCCTTTTAAATGGACTGGAAAGGATTCGGTCAATCCTAACATTTGAAAAAAAATTTGCTAAGTCTTTTGCTTCGTTAAAGCCTTTTTCAGTAAGTGATGCCTCTGGAGGTTGTCCTTCCGCTTCACAATGTCTTACAACATAGATAGTAGTCAATTATCTCACTCCAATTCTATTTAAATTATATAGACTTCGTAGAAACAAGGAAGGATTCCCGTCAATTGTAAAACTCCATGTGTCCTTTTTCCTGTTTATAATAATCCAATCTATCTTGTAAGGTACCAGTATGAAATTCGAATTTATGACCATCTGGATCCGTAAAGTAAATCGATTTTTTGTCCCGTTCATCCCTAGCACGACTTGGTAAAATATTAACCTTCCAATCTATGAGCTTCTGATATACACTCTCAAAATCCTTTTCCTCAATGGAAAAAGCTATGTGTGTGTAAGACTTATGTATTTCTGTCCGAGGGATATTCTCTTCTACATTCAGGGCAAGCCACATACCATTTAAATCAAAATAGGCAGTACTTTTCCCTTTTACTAACAATCTCGCATCAAATACATTACGATAAAAATCAATAGACTTTTCTAAATCAGATACAGAGAATAAAGAATGATTCAGACCTTTTATTTTCAAGTATACCACCTCAACGTTTCTATAAGGGTTATCATAATTAAATTTTAACATCATTTTATGTCGAATAAAAAGGAGCTACGTACTATACGTAGCCCGGTTTTTATAATAGATCTAGACGTTACTAGTTGCTAAAATTTTGTTTAATCTTGTTCGGTTAAACAATTCCTTTGCTCTCGGGGGGAGATCATTCACAACGACACTGCCTCCATTAGCAATCGCACGTTTTCTTACAGTAACAATCACACCTAGCCCAGTACTATCTATATCATTTACTTGGCTAAAGTCAAAAAGAAAACGGTAATACCCCTTAGTAATATAGTGAATTAAGTCCTCTCGTAATAAGGCTGCTTCTTTTGAATAGATAGCCCCACTTAAATGAACAATTACCTTGTTATCTCGTATATCTGTAGAATGAGACATTCCTATCATTCCTTTTATATTTTGAATTTATCGATAGACTCTCTTAAAGATTGTGCTAATTCATTCGTTTCGCTGGCGGTGGCCGCGACGGATTCCATAGCTGATTTCGTTTCCTCAGATGATGCTGAGGTCTCTTGAGCATTGATGGAGGTATTTTCAATACCAGCTGCAAGGGTGTCAATAAGTTCTACAATTTTCTCAGATGATGCAATTTCTTCACTCGTAACCTCAGAAATACTTTCAATATCATTTACGGTTTTCTTAACTGCTTTAAGAATTTCTTCTAATGAATCACCACATACACTTACAATAGATGAACCTTGATCCACTTGTGATTTACTTTCTTTAATAGCTAGTACTGCATCACTTGTGCTATTGGAGATTTGTAAGATCAATTCCGCCACTTTTGTTGCACCTTGACTGGACTGTTCCGCCAATTTCTTAACTTCATCCGCTACAACTGCAAAACCTTTCCCTGCTTCTCCTGCTCGAGCTGCTTCAATTGCTGCATTTAATGCTAATAAATTCGTTTGATCAGAAATGTTTGTTATCATATCCGTAATTGTTTTTATTGCCCCTGTATACTCATTTAACGTTTGAATAAACTTTTCTGTTTCATCCGTTGATAATTTAATATTTTCCATACATTTAATGGCATCTTCCACTGTCTTTTTCCCAACATTAGCCGTCTCATAGGTACTCTTAGAATTTTTAGCAGAAGAATAGGACTTTTCTTTCGCAATTTGAATTAAGGAAGAGAGTTCTAACAGGGTTGCCGATACTTCTAGCATTGTACAGTTTCCCTTCTCCGCATCTGTTGATGTAACTTGACTATTATTGGATATACTATTTATGGCATTGGTAACTTCCTCACTGGAAGCTGCCATATAATCTGAAGAAGAAGCGAGAGTTCGTGCGGAGCTTTCTACCTCACCAACAAGCCCCCTTAAGTTTTCAACCATTTCGTTTAAGCTTTCTGTTAACTTTCCTACTTCGTCCTTAGATTTAACCGCTAATGGTTCTCCTGTAAGGTCCCCGTTAGCTACATCCTCTAAACGAGTTGCCGCGGAGGAAATAGGGTTTACAATCATATTTGCAATAATAAGTGCAGCTGTAATCGCGATCACGATGGCAGCAATGGTAATGAGGATAAATGTCCACTGTAATAGCTGACCGTTTTGTAGTAAATCCTTTTCAAGCTCTACAATTTTGGCATCCTGTAAGTCAAATATCACCTGCCATGCTTCAATTGCTTCCATTGCATAAACAGTACAAAATTCTTCCATTATATCAATCGTATGTTCAAAGGAAGGTCTTTTAAAGGTATGGGAATATTGATCAGGATTCCCATTCCCAAATACACCATTATGATCATCAAACGTTGGAACAACTTCATCCGTAATTAAGGTTCTCCACCTTGCTGTTCGCTCATCTGCTGCAGCAATAGCATCGGCATATTCAGGATCATTCCCAAAGCTTTCAAGTAACATTTCTTGTGTTGCAATAGAGTATTCTGTGAGTTCCTCAAACTCTTTTGCTAGTTCCGGATCTCCATATAAAATATAACCTCGGGCTGTCACAACTCGGTATGTAACATTATGCTTCATTTCTTCTGCAGCTTTTAATAATTCATATTCCTCTTCCACCATTTTCCTTACATCGTCTGTATAGTTTGAGATCCCGATGTATCCAAAAATCCCCATAACTAAAACAGTCAGCACCACTAATCCAAAGCCACTAAGTATCTTCAACCTTAAACTTTTCAAAAACGATCACTCCAATATCTCATAAAATCAATTCTAATCTCTAGAAAAAGCTCACCAAAAAAGACTGGTGAGCTGGTAAAGGTTTTGCAGGAACTTTACTAACAACCTATCCATTTTGGTAACTCGGCTGCCATTGTAACGTATACTTTAGGCCCGTAGCTTTGCGTCCCCAGCTTTCGCAAGGTTTGCCTTTTTCAAAGATAGAAATAGAATATTAAATTTTAAACTTTAAACATAGAAAAACAAAGCACATTACAATAATAGATATAATTCAACAAAAAAGAAAAGAGGTTCTTTGAAATATCTTAATCGCGGTAGAAAAGACCCATTATTGGTATGCAAATACATTGCTTTCCTGCCGGTTTCAAAGGATTACTTCATTTTTACAACAGGGGTTTTCCTTAAGTACAAAATGATCATGCCTGTGATTATAGCTGAACCTAAGAATATAAAATGGACTGGTATAACCTCTCCTAAAGCTCCTACCCCTATAAATGCAAATGGAACTGCAAGCTTCATGATGGTGGAAGAGGTACCCGCTACACGACCTAATAAATGATTAGGGGTTGTTTCCTGCCGAAGTGTGAAGTAGTGAATATTGATTAATCCTCCAGTAAAACCATTAAAAAACATCCCTATGGCAAGCCAATACCAATCCATTGACAAAAACAAAATGACATAGCCGATACTCTCTAAACCTAACGCTAGGAGGAATAGTGATCCCCGATTGATCCACCGCGTAATTTTCTTTGCAATGATGGCAGCTAGCAATCCTCCAACTGCGGAACTGGAAAGAATGAGACCCATTTGTGTTTCCATTACATTCATGACATCTAATGCGAAGAAAATAAGGACTGCTAGTGTTGCTGCTGAGGCGATATTACTTAGGAGCACCATGATCGTTAGATTCCACAGCTCCCTATTTTCTATAAGACTGTTCCAGCCTTCTTTAATATCTTTGAAAATACTATTATTTGTTTTCGTTACATCCGATTTTTCCTCAAGTGGAAGCCTTAAAAAGCTAGTGAACAATAATAGGAATAATAAACCTATGAGGGTTATGGAAAGTCCGTAAACATAATTCATGGCCACTAATATAATCCCAGCAAAGGCTGGGCCGACTAAGCTTACGGTAGTACGAATAAACGAGATAATGGAATTAGCTGAGGTCAATTGATTCTTATCTACCATTAAAGGGAGGACCGTATGATAGGCATTGCCAAATGTGTACCCTGCTGTATAAAGAATAAATCCAAAAAGATAAAGATGCCATAACTGAATATTGGAGGACATTAAAAAGATAATAATCCCTAATATGGAAAGTGCTTGTATACTTGCGGCACTCAGCAATACATATTTTCGATTAAACCGATCCACGAGAACTCCGACAAAAATGGCTAATAACAAATTTGGTAAAAATTCAATTCCCCGCATCGTTCCCATTGCCAATGTGGACTGGGTTAAATCATAAATAATAATTGGCAATGCCAAGGTAAAGATATAAAAGGTTAAGTTAGATATGGAACTACCGGTTAAAAGGAGCAAAAACTGGCTGTTTCTCCATAATGACTTGTTTCCATTTCCCACTGGTTCATTGACTTTTTCTTTCACTGCTGCTTTCATGTTCATCACTCCCTAAATCTTTTTACAAGGATCTTTTAGTATAGATTGTTGTTTTAAAATAACGCTTTTGAAACGCGAAATTCTCCTCTCTCGCTCGTGGTTCATGCATTTCTAGAGACAAACTTCGTAACGAATTAAAAAAATTAAGTTTGCTAAATAGCCTTTTACAAATCAAATTTTATCTGTGGAAAAGGTGACTAAAAAGTGTACAATTAATTTATAATTGTTCACCTTTTTAAACTCCAATAGTAAGGGATGAGAACATGATGAAATTAACGGAACATTATCTTCAACTGAGGGATAGTCTAGGGAATACGGTAGAAAACGAGGATTTTACCATAACCATTGATGAATTAGCCGATATTTTATGCTGCACACCTAGGTACACAAAGAAGATAATGAAGGAAATGCACAATCAAAACTGGATTAATTGGAAAGTAGCCTACGGCAGGGGAAAGCGACCGACACTTACCTTTTTGAAAAACAAAGGGGAAGTCCTTTTTGAAGTCGCTAAATCTCATATTCGATCCGGGCGCTATAAAGAGGGGCTCCAAACAATAAGTTCAGTGGGTCCACCTTATCAGCAACTATTAAATGACTGGCTCGTGAATCAGTTTGGCTACATAGAAGAAAGTCATCAAGATGAACAATTAGATATCTTACGCTACCCTTTTTATTATTCTATTGTTCATTTAGATCCCGCCCATATTAATTCCATACATGAAAACCATTTAGTTGATCATATATTTGATACACTCCTCGTTTATAATCTACAGACGAAATCAGTGGAGCCGCACTTGGCTCATCACTACGAATCTAGCGAGGACGGGATGAAATGGCGATTTTATTTGAGAAAGGGAGTTTATTTTCACCATGGAAGGGAATTAACAGCAAATGACATTGTTCAATCGTTTCAAAGGCTGAAAGAAACCGCGTTTCATAACAAATCAATGATAAGGAATATACGTAGTGTTGACGTTGTAAAAACGTGGATGGTGGAATTCACCTTATTCAAGCCTGATTATTTATTTCCACACGCATTATGTCACAAACAATTATCCATTATACCCCTTGAAATTTATCAAAATGCAAGGGAAGGATTCACGAAACTACCAACAGGAACTGGACCTTTTAAGATTACAAAACATGATGAGTCTATGATAAGACTGGATGCCCATCAGCATTACTTTAAGGGACGCCCCCATTTGGACCGCGTGGAAATTATCACCTTAGCCGATTTAGATCAGACTACCAAACGTGATTTTACTGACTATTTTTCCCATGATGTTTCCGAGAAGAACAGCCCTATGTATTGGGAGGAAGTTCAACAACCTGAAGAAGGGGCAACATATATAACTTTTAATTTATTTAAAGGTGGACCACATCAATCTATCAAGGTTAGAGAAGCCATTAACTATGCTATTGATAAGGATGCCCTTTGCGATTTTTTAGGAGGAAAACATATCTTCCCTGCAGATAGTCAACTAATAAATGAAACGGATAAGACATATGTAAACCAATATAACCCAGATAAGTCGAAGGAACTACTTCATGAGGCTGGCTATTCAGGAGAGACACTAACACTTTATGCAACCCAATTAAGGAAGAATGCTTCTGTTCGGAAGGAAGCATTCTGGATCAAAGAACAGTGTGAGAAAGTGGGGATTATGGTCGATGTCCATGTTGTGCCCATTAATGATCTCTTAAGGGAACAAACTAGGAAAAAAGCGGATATGATTATTGGCGGAGTGGCTTTCGGAAACGACATTGTCTATTCCTTCTATCGTTATTTACAAATGCCAGCCAGCTTTGTGAAAAATTTAATGGGTAAAGAATTAGGGAGTGTAATAGAAAGTCAACTAATGAAAGTGGTACAAGAGCCAGATATGGATAGACAGATGGGCTATTTACTCGAGCTTGAACGTATGATCAAAGGGGATTTTGCGATTATTCATCTTTACCATCGAAGTCATGCGATTAATGTGAACAGTAACTCCCAACTACAAGGAGTCAGCTTAGAAGGCTTTGGGAGGGTGAATTATAAAGATTTATGGTTTAAGTAACCTTTTAAAACTTCCTATCGTTATCATTGAAAAAAAATCAATAAACGCGTTGGACTCGAGCTTTCTTCCTTTCGCGTTTATTGAACTATGAACGTGATTTGGTTTTCATTAAATTCACAGTAAGATTTCCGTTCTTCATTTATAAGGTTTTTTATAAGGTTTCCCCACATAGAGAAACTATATCTTTACCATAATTGTTCTAATATTTTCCCACCCATAAACTAATTCTTTAAGCTTCTTTCCGGCAATCTCAATCTCTACTTTGTCGATTACTTTAGCGCCTAATGATTCGTAAAACAGCCGGGATTGATTATCTTCCAACACTAAAACAAGCATGGAATGAATACCGGATTTCTCTAATTCTTCCATAATTGGTTTTACAAGCAACCTTCCAATCCCTTGCCCTTGGGATTCTTTTACTATGTAGATGGCGTAAAGTTCGCCTTTAAACCCCTGGTACTCTCCGCTTCTTTCTTTTCCACCAGTGGAAAATCCAATAATTTCCCCTTTCTCATTTTCAGCGACAAAAACATTGCCCTTCGGTATATTATTTTTCCAAATTTGCTCCCGACCTTCGTAAGTCAAATTAGTTAAATATTCATCAGGTATAATACCTTTATAGGTCGTTCTCCAACTGTCCACATGGACTTTCGCAACTCCAGATGCATCCGTTAAAACGGCTTTTCTTACTTTCAAAAAAAACACCTCACTTTTGATACCATTTCAGTGCCCGTTGCTCCATCTCCTTCACAAAGCCATCCTTTCCTTCAATGTATGCTGCTATTTCGTATGGAAATTGTTGAGCCAGTGATTGTTTTAATTCGCCGTACTCTTTTTTAACCTGCGGAAAGGTACTTAGATATTCACGGAAAGCTAAATGTCTTGTAATATCTTCACTTCCTACTTGAAAAATATGTACGTGATGAGTACGATTGTCACCACCCTTTTGAAAGTAGCGACGTTTAGGAATACCATTCTCTCCCCTTGGTTCATACCCAATTTCTATCATTGCTTGGTTGTAATTATCTACTTTTTCAATGTCTCTCACGACGGGCATGATGTCTATAATCGGTTTTGCTTGGAGTCCGCGGACCGCTGTGCTTCCAATGTGGTGAAGAGCAACCAACTCATCTTCGAAAATGTTAGCTAGTTTATTTTCTTCTTCTTTAAACATGATGAGCCAAGCTTCGTTATAGGCACATACTTCCACTTTACGCATTACAAAGTTCTCCCTCTCATTATTTTGATAGCATTGCTTCTTGTAATAGTACCGAATGAAAAGAATGAACATGGTTACCGTCATAAGTGAAATTATGCTGATAAATCCCTTCGTCTTCAAAAAGGGTAGTTAGATAGTACTTAAGATTAGCAATCCCTTTGTTATCGGGGTGAAGAATCCAGGATAGGCTCTTCTAATCTAATATCCCTTCTTCCACTTTTATCGGTGTAGGAAATGCATATTCTTCTTGTAAGTCCGCAATAAATAGGTGCATACCACCGTAGTAGGAACCTTTTGGATTAGTCCAAGTTACATCCCCTTTATACTTCACCCTATCAATCTCTAATTCTATTCCTGTCTCTTCCTTTACTTCACGTATAATGCAGTCAAGAGGTGTTTCTTCTCTGTTGATTTTGCCGCCGACACCGTTCCATGCCCCCATCCACGCATTCTTTTCCCTATTTAGCAATAAAATATTTTCTCCTTGTCTGATAAAACAAATAGTATATTCAAACATCCAGCATCCCTTCCTACTGATAAAATTAACTTTCACAAATCTTAACCAAATTTCTACCCTGCCTGTATGGTTATCCCCTACGATATTATCAATCTATCAAAAGTTTAACATTAATTACCTGTTCAATGTGAAAAAGAACACTTTTCGCACTCAAATATGGTTTAACCTATCATATTATTCGTCCTTTTATCAAAGCATCTGTTCCCTATATTGTTTTACTATCCGATTTGAGGAGTTTACTTGCCGTTTAAGATACTTTACTAGCGGAAATGAGTGCTTTACTATCCGAAACAGCTACTTTACTTGCCGCTGTCACAAGTTGGACACATATCTTCATCGACTCCTACTATTTTTTTAACTCACAACTTGCTGATTTCAATATTGGTGTCTTCATTTCTATTTAAAGATCATAAAAAAACCATAATCTTTTCGAATATGGTCTAATCTAACAAATTATGGAGTTATTTACTTATAACCTTTACTCCTTATGTTGATTTTACTATCCAAAACAGCTGCTTTACTTGCTATTGTCACAATTAAGACACATCTCCTATACTTTTTTTAATTCACAACTTGCTGATATCTAAATCTATAATAAATTAAATAAGTAAGCACTGATGTCAGGACAAGGAATATTCCCAAAATCAACGGTGGGTAGAGAATTGGATACCCCAGCACATTATACACTTTAAATTGTTCAAATAAAGTGGCAGCCTTCATGAGTTCACTGTAATTAAAACTAGAAACGTATTGGAAGGCCCCGCGATTTAAGCCTATTTGCTGGATCATGAAGGGAATTCCCAATAATGCTCCACTTATGAAGAAGGCAATCATGGAATTTTTCCAAACAACAGAAAGGAACAATACTAGAATTCCAAAGGCCACACAGGCAAAAAATTGGATCGTGAAGGAAAGGATAAAAAACTGCCAAACTTCCCATCCGTATGGAGATTGTTCGTATAACAAATCTATTGATAATCCTCCAGGTAAGCTTTGAATGGGAGCATTCCAGCCTTGGAATCCACCAAACTTGCCCCATTGAAATACGAGGTTGACAAAATGCAATAGAATAAAGAGAACAAATATATACGTTATGGCGGCCATAATTTTCACCGAAACAATTCGTCTCTTCCCATGTTTCGTAGCCAAAATTAAATCAGCCGTTCGTTTCGTGTATTCGTCAGCAAACACTGGGGTTAACCCTAATAGGATCAATGTGGATAGAAAGATAACCCCGGAAACAGGTTCAATAAAATCAAACATCCCACGCCATGCCCGAATAAGAAAAAAACCATGGGGCTCATTAAGCTCCTGAAGCATGCTCCATTCTTTGCTTGCCACTCTATATTCATAAGATCCACTGGATAAGTGGGCCAGTTCGCCACTCAAGTTTTCGATACGCTCATTTAATCGGTCTCGATTCATCCCAGCAATAGCCACCATAAAATGCACTTCCGCTGCTGCCATGTCTTCGAAACTAGCACTAGCTTTTTCTCCACTATCAGATAAGCCCATCTCTTCACGTGCTAATGCAATTTTTTCATCGGTTACAGGGCCGCCCCAGGCTTCGTGAAGTTCCTCATACACTCCTTCATTCATGGGCATGTCCCCAGGATAAATCAAATCTCCATAATACATGGTGAGGATAACAAAGAATAAGACGATGTAAATACTTTTCCTTGTAAAAATTTTATAACACTCGTTACTATACAACGCCGACCGCCTCCTCATCAAAATAATACAAATACACATCCTCTAAAGAAGGTTGAACTTCCGTTGCATTTGGTAGCGGCCTGTCCCCGCTAACAATTCGAAGCTCTATACCTGACGCTTTACGATGAATATTTCCCACTTTAAACGTCTTCTGGAGGGATCCTAACTCCTCTTGGGTGACCGTTACTTTCCAAACCTTCCCACCCATTAACTCCAGCAATCCTTCCACATCATTTCGTTGGATCAGTTCCCCCTCCTTCAAGAGAAGGATTTCCTTTGCTATATATTCAATGTCTGAGACAATGTGCGTGGATAGGAGGACAATCCGCTCTCCTGAGATTTCCGATAATAGATTCCTAAAGCGAATCCGCTCCTTTGGATCCAATCCGGCCGTAGGCTCATCCACAATCAGAATCTTCGGATCATTTAACAAGGCTTGGGCAATTCCTAACCTTCGTTTCATGCCTCCGGAAAATGTCCCTGTCTTCCGTTTCCGCTCCTCCGTCAAATTCACTAACGCCAAAACTTCGTTAACCCTACTCTTCGCTTGATTTTTATCTAAACCCTTTAAGCTGGCAAAATACATTAAAAAACGTTCCGTAGTGAAGTTCTTATATAACCCAAATTCTTGGGGCAAATATCCTAATATATCTCTGTAATCATCCCCCATCAAGGAAATGTCCCTGCCATTATAGAGAATTCTTCCCGATGAAGGCTTCAAAATATCTGCTAGCATGCGCATAAGCGTGGTTTTTCCTGCTCCATTTGGTCCTAGGAGGGCATACACCCCATCTGTCAATTCCCCTGAAAAACCACAAACCGCCTTCTTCTCTTTATATTCCTTTGATAGATTTTCAATAGTTAGCCTCAAGGGTCCTTCCCTCCTCGTAAGTAGAATATTTCCGAATTAACATCCTCACTTGAATAGCCAATAGTAACATCCCAACCCCCATCAATAGAAAGTACATGACCGTATTAGCATTGAAAAAGTGCGCTGTCCAAGCATGATGATTTAAGAGCAAGCCAATAAAAATCAGCCACAGAGAAAAGAATGTCGTAACAAATACCGTTCCCCTAAACCGCATACTTAAAGCCAGTGCCAAGGCAGCAAAAATAGTAAATGGGGTGAACCAGATCAGGAACATCTCCCAAATAGTCGTGGAATCCACTAGGGGAACAAAACTAACCGCGAGGAGACTATTTAAAGTGATGTTGTACATCCCCACCAGAAATAGTCGCGCGAGAATAATTTCATGGGCAGAGAACTTACAGGCCATTTCCATTTCCAACAACCCTTGCTCCCTTCCTTTAAAAACCTCTAGTAAACCAAAAATAAATGGGATCGGCGCTAGCAAGACAAGGGTAAATAACGGATTATAGGCTCCATAGTTCGTTAGGAAATAACCAACTAGAAAAAGTACCATACTGGTAATCCAGTAGGATTTACTTACGACGGAGACCTCCTCCGTTGACCTCTTCACTATTTGGATGAAACGCTCCAGAAGAGTCATAGATTGTTTTTTCCGTTCTGGAACATATTGGCGTAACGTATCAATCGTTGCATCGATTTTTTGTTCATCCGGGTATTTAACAAGATAGTGGGAAAGCTAAGCACTGCTGCGAAAGTAATCCCGGCAATGATTCACGGCAATCTTCAACAACCAATGCTGAAATTTTCCTCCTCCTTTATACTCGTTGATCGACTTCATCATTTTTATGAAAACCTCTTGGGTCATATCATATGCAAGATGGTAATCTCCTACTTTTCGATACACATAGGCAAAAATCGTTTTATACTGTTTTTTTATTAGTACTTCCATTGCTGCTTGACTTCCATTTTTAATTTCTTCAATTAATTCCTCATCTATCGGCACCTTGATCACCACCTGTATTTCTACTTCCTCTACTAATATTAACGAAAAGTTTTTCAAAAAGATTTAAAAACTTCCCAAAAAATACTTTTACAAAAAAATAGCTTAGGATCCAGATGATCCTAAGCTCTGCTAAAAAAGTATTTATTTTAAAATAAAAATTACTTGCATACAAATCAAGTTACTTTTCAAAGGAGCGTGATTTCAATTAAGTAAAGTTCCTGTTAAAAAGTGACATACGCTGCTGTAACTTATAATAAGCCCGTTCACTTTTATTCATGTAGATTAGTTGTTTCCTAACATTTCATCGACTTTGTCTTGATTGTTTTCGATCCAAGTTCTCGCCATTTCCTCTTCAGGAACACCATTTTCATCATATTCGATGATCATTTCTTCAATATCGGAAACGTCGATACTCCAATTACTTAAGAAGTCATAAACCTCTGGTGCTTTTTCTTGTAGGACAGCATTTCCGATCACTCGTACTTCGGAAGTATCAAAATAACCTTCTTGACCTTCTAATACTTTAAGGTCAAAGTTAACAAACATTGGGTGTGGTCTCCAGCCCAAGAAGATAACCGGTTCTTCATCGGCAATAATACGTTGCGCCTGGGCAAGCATGCCACCTTCACTTGATGGCATATATTCTAAATTAAGACCAAAATCTTCAATCATTGCTCGTGAAGTTTCTCCCATTGGAGCACCTTCTTCAATACCATAAACCGTATTGTCATGAATGATATCTTCATTCCCAATTAAATCTTCCATAGAGTTAATGTCTTCCATATACGTTGGTACAACCCAGCCTAACTCTCCTTCCGTATAGCTTACAGAAAGTTCTACCAGGTCATCGCCGTAACGCTCCATAAAGTTTCGGTGCATATCCGGTAACCAAGAATCCATAAATACATCAATATCTCCACGTGCAAGACCAGCAAATACTCCACCAGCATCCGCAGACATTAATTCTACTTGGTACCCTAAATCTTCTAAAATTTCTTTTACGATATACGTTGGTGGAATAGTGCTTGTCCAAGGTGTAACACCTAATGTAATCGTTACATTACGATCGACTCCGCCTTCGTTATTTCCTCCTGTAGCTTCCTCTTCCCCACATGCGGCAAGAATAGCTGTTAATAAAACAGTTATAAAAATGAGACTAACTTTCTTCACGTTGTTCTCTCTCCTCTTTTCGTTTTTTCATTTATACCTTGGGTAATACGATCTAGCATTATTGCTAACACAACAATACCTAAACCGCCGACTAACCCTTGCCCTACGTTAACCCTTGAAATTCCTGATAAAACTTCATTACCAAGTCCAGGTGCACCGATCATAGATGCGATTACCGCCATGGATAAGGCTAACATAATTGTCTGGTTAATTCCGGCCATAATCGTCGGAACGGCTAATGGTAATTGCACTTTAAATAACATTTGCGAAGAGGTGGAACCAAAGGCCTTCGCTGCTTCAATAACTTCCGTTGGTACCTGCCTTATGCCTAGAGCTGTTAATCTAACACAAGGCGGAGTAGCAAATATAAAGGTAGAGATGACCGCAGGAACACCTCCAAGGCCAAATAATAAAATGGCAGGAATTAAATATACAAAACTAGGTAAAGTTTGCATGAAATCAAGTATAGGACGTACCGCCTTATCTACCGCCGAATATTTAGCACTTAATATCCCCACTGGAATACCAACGATAATGGAAAACAGTGTTGCCACTAAAACAATGGCTAAGGTTTGCATCCCTAAGTCCCATAAACCAACAGAACCAAGGTAAAGGAAACCTAGTAAACTAAAGATGGCAACCCCTTTCCCTGCAATGCGCCACGCTAAAATAACGATAGTAATGGTTATGATTTCTGGTGGGATCCAAGTGAGAAAATTGATTACCAACCCTATAAAACTACCAATATATGTACTCAACAAATCAAACAACAGGCCAAATATGGGTAATAAGAAATCATCTACAAAGGTGTTTGTCCATTTTTCCAAAGGAAAGTGAAAATAATTCATGATACATTCACCTCCTTTTCTTCCTCCACTGCAACGTTTTCTTTCCCAAGTACTAATCCTGAAAGAATGGAAACTCGAACGATAATTCCTTTTAACTTCTCCTGATCAACAACGGCAATTGGATATTTTGACTCTGAAGCAATTTGAATCAGTTCCGTTAGTGGTGTATCTGGAGCGGTAGTAGGATATTCCGTAGTTAAGTAGTCTTCCACCCAACGGTCTTCATTGACTGCTTGTACTGCATTATCAATGGTTAACAATCCTTTTAGGGTTTGATCTTTACCCATCACAAAAATACTAGAAATACCTTTCTCCTTCATTTTACGAATGGCAACTCGGGGTCCATCTTTCCACGTAGCTATTGCATCCGGCTTAAGCATTACATTTTCAGCCACAAAAACTTTTGACCGATCTACATCTTGGACAAAGGTGGATACATAATCATCCGCAGGTTCCTTCATAATTTGTTCTGATGTACCTATTTGAACAATTTCCCCGTCTTTCATGATGGCAATGCGATCTCCAAGCTTCAGTGCTTCGTCCAGATCATGGGTAATAAATATAATCGTTTTATTCAATTTTTCCTGAAGCTGTAATAACTCATCCTGCATATCTTTACGAATGAGAGGATCTAATGCACTGAACGCTTCATCCATTAATAAAATATCCGAGTCATTTGCCAAGGCCCTTGCCAATCCGACTCGCTGCTGCATACCACCGCTTAATTGATCCGGGTATTGGTTTTCATAGCCACCTAGACCAACAACGTTAATCGATTCCTGAGCCCTTTTTAAACGTTCTTCCTTATCATATCCTTGCACTTCTAGTCCGTAAGCAACATTTTCAAGGACGGTTCGATGGGAAAATAGGGCAAATTTCTGAAATACCATGGCAAGTTTCTTTCTCCGGGTATTCAGTAGTTCTTTTTGATTCATAGTAACAATGTTTTGCCCATCAATAAGAATTTCCCCTGAGGTTGGCTCAATCAATCGGTTAATCAACCGAATTAACGTTGATTTCCCACTGCCGGAAAGTCCCATAATAACAAATATTTCTCCAGGCTTTACATCGAATGATGCCTGGTTAACACCTACCGTAACACCTGTTGATTTAAGTATTTCTTCCTTCGACTTCCCTTCAATCAGCTTACTAATTGCTTCCTTTTTTCTCGTACCAAATAACTTGGTTACTTGCTTCACTTCTACTTTATTTTTCAACGTTTTATTAACCTCCTTTCCATAACACTTTAATATGCTATCACGATAATCGATTAAAGTTCAAAGGACATATTCGTGATTTAGCACGAATATAGGGAAAAAATAGTATTTCCATTGATTATAATAATATTTTTTAAATAATTATTATTAATTAATAATAAATTTACTACTTTTCTCAATAATTAAATTTGTTATAAAAAATTATGTAGGATCGAGGCTGGGACATAACTAAAGTGTTTAATCGGAAATACGAACAATACACTACCTTAGCGAAGTATATTTCCGAAGCGGGTAGATTGCAACCTACATCTAGTTTTGTTTGGATTTCTTATTAGTAAAAATACTTTTGTCCCAGCCTCAAAAATCTCCGTACTTTTACTAAAACCAACCCATTGGTTGTGGCTGAAGGTTTGTATAGATATGTTTTAATTCTGTATATTCCTCAAGACCCGCAGACCCGAGTTCTCTGCCAATTCCAGATTGTTTATAGCCACCCCAAGGAGCTTGTGGAAAATAAGGATGAAAGTCATTGATCCACGTGGTTCCCATTCGTAACTGTTTAACAACCCTCTCTGCACGATTCCCATCTTGTGTCCAAACGGCTCCTGCTAAACCATAAACACTATCATTGGCTAGTTTAATGGCTTGTTCTTCCGTATCAAATGTTTCCACCGTTAAGACAGGGCCAAATACTTCCTCCTGCACGATCCGCATACGAGTATGACAGTTTGTAAAAATGGTAGGTTCCATAAAGAACCCTTGTTGTAATGCAGGATTTTCTGGACGTTTCCCACCTAAAACAAGTTCAGCCCCTTCTTCTTTCCCTAGTTGAATAAAGTCTTCAATTTTCTCTAAGTGTTCTTTGGAAATGACAGGTCCCATTTGTGTTTTTTCGTCTAATCCGCTTCCCATACGAATCTTACTCGCCTTCTCCTTCAGTTTTTCAATAAACTCGTCGTGAATAGTGGATTCAACGAGTAATCGTGCACCAGCTGAGCATACTTGTCCTGAATGAAAGAAAACGGCATTTAATGCATAATCAACTGCTGTTTCCATATGGGCATCGGCAAAGACAACGTTTGGGTTTTTGCCTCCTAATTCTAAGGAAATCTTTTTAAAATTGCCGGAGGCTGCCTGCATAATTTTTCTCCCCGTATTCCCACCACCAGTAAAGGAGATGAGATCCACATCAGGGTTCTCGGATAATTCGGCACCAACAGTGGCACCAGATCCTAAAACAATATTAATCACTCCTGGAGGAAATCCTACTTCTTCAAATATCTCCGCCATTTTAATGGTGGTCAATGGAGTAATCTCACTTGGCTTTAAAACGATCGTATTTCCGACTGCAAGGGCAGGGGCAAGCTTCCAAGATGCTTGTAGAAGAGGATAATTCCATGGTGTTATTTGACCACAAACACCAACGGGTTCCCTTACGACTCTACTTATAGAGTTTGGAATGGGTGACTCTATTACATCCCCCGTATCTTTATCCGCTAAACCTGCATAGTACTGGAACACGCCAGCAATATCATCCATATCTGCTTTACTTTCCTCTAATGTTTTTCCCGTATCTAAGGTTTCAAGGTGGGAAAGTTCATCCTTATATTCCCTTATTTTCTCTGCCACTTGAAATAGGAGATGTCCCCTTTCCACACTAGAAACGTCTCTCCATTCACCTGTATCAAAGGCTTCTCTAGCTGCTTTTATGGCCCTTTGTGCATCCAAGCGATTTCCTTCTGTTGCAAGTGTAATCACATCTTGATTAAATGGGTTGATAATTTCACGAGTTTCCCCAGAAAGGGACTCTTCCCATTTCCCATTGATGAACATTTTTAACATAGTATTCACCTCGATTTACTCCGATTTATTTATAAACAACTACCTGGTCTTCTTCGATTTCTACCTTATATTCCTTTAACTTAAATTTAGGGTTGGATAAGGTACGACCTTCGTTTTTTGCATCAAATTCCCTTCCATGCCATGGGCAGCGAATAATTTCCCCTTCTCTGCAAAACTTGTATTCGCCAACCTTATCTGTAGGTTCCGGTGCACCACAAAGCTTCCCTTTCGATAATGGTGCTCCTTGATGAATACAACGATTAGCAAAAGCGTAGAACTCCCCATCGGATGTTCTGCAAATGACAATGGATGCTCTCCCTAATGTGGCCTCTTTCATATCTCCAGGGGCCATATCATTTTTGTTACAAACAACTGTCCTCATTTTAATTACCTCCTTTTGATTGAGGTAATTTCGGGTAAAGGGCCCTTGCATTCTCTGAAAATATTTTTCTACGTAACCCCTCATCTAAATTTGGAGGTAAGGCGGCAAATGGTGAATCATAATCCCAGTGCGGATAGTCCGTGGAAAAGCACACAAGATCTTCTGAACCCATTTGTTCAATGAGTTGCATAAACTCCCTTTTTGACATTTCCTCCAACGGTTGTGTGGTAAATTTAATATGCTCACGAACAATATCACTTGGCATGCGTTTTATCCAAGGGACTTCATGGCGGAGGTCTTTATATTGCTGGTCCATTTTTCTCATAAGATGAGGCATATGTGTAAATCCACCCTCAATCATGAGTAGCTTTAGCTTCGGAAACTTTTCGAAAACACCATTAAAGACCATGTTCGTTACCTGCATCATATGAGAAGTAGGCAATAAGGTATGCCATTCGATAAAATACCTTGGCCATTTTCCATAATAAAGAGGAGGCTCGTTATGGTGCATACCAATGACTAAATCATGACGTTGTGCCGCTTCATAAATCGGATGGTAATAGGGATCGCCCCACATGAAATCATCTATTGGAAGTAATACTTGAACCATTTTCGGATGGGGACCAACTCGCTCTATTTCCTTTACTGCTTCCGTCACATCATTTGCACAAATGTGAACGGAACCGTACAGACGATCATCTTTTTCCAACCAATTTTCAATCTGCCAGTTGTTATAAGCCCTTGCCAAAGCTGAAGCCATCTCGTACCAACCATGCATGGAAGACGGGGAAGGATCTAAGGCCCCTGTTAAAATACCAAACTCATGACCAACATCATCTAACAGTTGTTTTTGCATAAACCCAAGGTCTGAACCTGCTGGTCGGCCATCAGGTACTCTTGCATCTGCTCGGTCCACCCCTGCCACAGCTGGTTGCGTATAAGGCATCCGTTTTTCTTGGATCCAATGACAGTCTGTTATATATCGTTTCCATGGATTCTCTAAATAGGGTAATAACTCCTCATAGGAAACTCGTTCATGAATATCTGTATCTATTAAATTCAACTTTTCCCTTTCTTTCGTCATTTGTTTGTCACCTCTTCTATTTTAGCTCTATTAAACTTTGATGTTGATTTTCGCTACAGGATGCTCCTGCGTCACTTCGTTTACTCGTCGCAGATAAAAAGTGCTTCCTTTCCGCGGGCAACGCTTCAGCCTCCTCGGGCCATGTCTCTTCCTCTGCGAGTGTCGCTCTGGAGCTGCATACAAGAGTCATCGTAAACGATGACGCTCCGAGACAACTCGAAGCTTACTCAAGTGGCATCATGCGTGTTGCCTCTCTGAAGTAACGCTCGTCCCTGCGGTGTCTTCAGCTGCTCCTGCGATTACTCGTCGCACGGAAGAGCGTTGTTGCTTTTCCCGCAGGAAAGAGCGTTGCTTCGTCGAATACTCATCGATTTGTCTCGACGCATCATGCTACAGAGCAATGCTAGCAGAGGAAGAGACAGTTCTCGCACCTTCCGCTTCAATCAACACTGTTTAAAAAACAACAGTATACTTTAACAGAACCTATATTTTCAAAAACTTTTACACTGCCGGCGTGTTGTTAAATTAAAATTAGCATACGGCATTTAAAATGGTCAAAGTTGGAATTTCGCCATTTTGGCTACTCACCTCCTTCAGTGAAGGCCAGTGACAGTCAGTAAACGCCAGTGACGTTTTTTCACAAATATAGGATTCCTACAGTGTTAACAATTATTTAACATTAATGAATGATGTAATATAATGGGGAAAACAGTTTCTCTTTGGAAAAGTTAGGGTGAGACGAATGAAAATACTGATCGTAGAGGACGATAAAACAATTGCTTCCGGTCTTGAGTATTCATTGCAGCTGGATAACTATACTACGGAGTTATGTTATGATGCTTCTACTGCTGCAAAAGTTATAACGGATGAGATCGGCAACATTGATTTATGTTTGTTTGATATTTCTTTGCCTGATGGAAATGGCTACGAGCTTTGTAAACTAGTAAAAAAACAGCGAGACATTCCCGTTATTTTTCTAACAGCTATGGAAGAAGAAGTGAATGTTGTTATGGGACTAGACATGGGTGCTGATGATTACATAACGAAACCATTTCGTATCCGCGAACTTCTTTCAAGAATTAAATCCGTATTGCGACGTTACAATAAACAAACACAGACGAAATCCACCATTGAACTGGAGAATATCCTTATAAATACACTTGAGGGAAAAGTATATAAAAACGGTAAGGAGATCCTTGTCACCACTTTAGAATATCGGTTATTACTTATCTTCGCCAATCATATTGGACAAGTCCTTACAAGAAATCAACTTTTAGAACGGATTTGGGATGTTGCGGGAGACTTTGTGAACGATAATACATTAACGGTGTATATTAAACGACTCCGTGAGAAGCTAGAAGATAATCCTCAACAGCCTAGAATCATAAAAACAGTCCGTGGTTTAGGCTATAAAGTAGGTGAATAGATTGTTCAGAAATAAAGAATTCAAGCTTCTTTTATTCGTTATGGGAACGATCGGTTTCCTTTCAACGTTTGCAGTCTCGTTTTTTTCCACAGAAGCAGCGTTGATCATGATTATTACTACGTCTCTCCTCCTCACCTGTACCCTTCTCTTTACTGCCTGGAGATATCGGGAAATTGAAAAACTATCGAGCTATTTGCGAAAGATTAGCGCTGGAGATTATGCACTAGATGTTCGTGATAATAAGGAGGGAGAACTGAGTATATTAAAAAATGATATTTACAAAGTAACATTGATGCTTTCGGAACAAAGCTCTCACCTGCAAAAGGATAAAGGAACGCTCACGGATGCCATCTCTGACATTTCCCATCAATTAAAAACACCCATTACTTCCATGGTTGTCATGACGGATTTAATAAGGGATGAAAATTTACAACCAGCGAAACGCTCGGAGTTCACGAGGAACATTCGGGTGCAACTGGAGCGAATTGAGTGGCTTGTTTCGTCCTTATTGAAGCTTTCAAAAATTGATGCTGGTACGATTCAATTCAAAAAGAATCCTATACAAGTCAAGGACTTAGTTAAGAAAGCAGTGACACCATTGCTCATACCGATGGATATAAAGGAGCAAACCCTTTCCATAAAAGGGGATGACTCTGTGACCTTTTTAGGTGACCTCAACTGGACAACTGAAGCATTAATCAATATCGTAAAAAACGCTGTGGAACACACACCTCATGGGGGAGAATTGGAAATATCCTTTTCTGAAAATCCCTTATTTACGGAAATTGTCATTACCGATAATGGTAAAGGGATTTCTAAGGAAGAACTTCCATACATATTTAAGCGTTTTTTCAAAGGGAAAAATGCAGGTGAAGAAACGGTAGGAATTGGCTTGGCAATGACTCAGACCATCGTTACAAGTCAGAATGGAACCATTGATGTACAAAGTGAAGTGGGTAAGGGGACGAAATTTAGACTGAAGTTTTATAAGCAAGTACTATAATACTAAAATGAGGTTTTACTCGAATCCATTTCAGGCGGTCGCTTTCCGCTGGCAACGCTTCAGTCTCCTCGGGAAAAAAACTGTGTCACTTCCTCTACTAGCATCGCTCTGTAGAAACTTGCGTCGAGACAACTCGGAGCTGTTTCATGATGTAACGCTCGTCGCTGGAGTCACCGTCTTTCACTCCTTCGAGTAATTGAACAAGTCATTATATTCCTCTCGAGTTGACTTAAGTGACTAAATTGTCACTTTGGAGTCACTTGATAGTCATTTTGGACAGATATACTGAGGTCATTATGAATGGCATGGAGGTAATCTTATGGAAATATTAAAAATTGAAAATCTGTCTAAAGTTTACGGGAAAGGAGAAACGGCAGTAAAGGCGCTGGATGATGTATCGTTTTCCGTTAAAAAAGGAGAGTTTGTTGCCATTATTGGACCATCTGGATCTGGTAAGTCTACGTTATTACACCTTGTTGGTGGTGTAGACCACCCTACTAGTGGGAAAGTATTAGTGGATAATACGGATATTTACGCTTTAAATGAAACGCAGCTGGCTATCTTTCGAAGGAGACAAATTGGGTTAATCTATCAATTTTATAATCTTATCCCAATTTTAACAGTAGAAGAAAACATCACGCTCCCCCTTCTCTTAGATCAACACAAAGTGGACAAAAAGCAATTGGGAGATATCGTTAAAGTATTAAATTTAGGAGATCGGCTATCCCATTTACCGAACCAACTTTCAGGAGGTCAGCAGCAACGGGTATCCATTGGCAGAGCACTAATTAGTAACCCCGCTATTATGCTCGCAGACGAACCTACAGGAAATTTAGATAGTAAGAACAGTAGCGAAATTATTGAACTATTAAAAATGTTTAATAAGATGTACAATCAAACCCTTATGGTCATCACTCACGATGAACGGATTGCCCTTCAAGCGGACCGGTTAATTTCTATTGAGGATGGAAGGATTGCCAAGGACGAGGTGATCCGGGGATGAATATCGTCAATAAATTAACCTTAAGACATTTAAAGGAAAATAAACGGCGCACCCTTGTTACCATTATTGGTACCATTATTTCCGTAGCTATGATCACGGCCGTTTCAACCTTGGTTGTCTCTTTCTTTGATTTAATGCAGCGGCATGAAATTGCCCAATCTGGAGAATGGCATGTTCAATATCATGGTGTGGATCAAGAGCAAGTAGAAACCATTCAAAATGATAAAAATACGAAGGATGTCATCCTTTCCAATGATCGAGGCTATGCCTATTTAGAAGGAAGTGAAAATCAATATAAACCCTACTTGTTTATAAGACAATATGATGAAAATGGCTTCGAACACTTTCCCATTACCCTGAGCGAAGGTCGTTTCCCTGAGAAGGAAAATGAAATTGTTATTTCAGAGGAAATTGCCAATAATGCAAATATTCATTATGAAATAGGAGAAGAATTAACCCTTGATGTGGGAGATCGTTACGGAACTGGGGAATATACGCAACAACTAAACCAGACCTACTCCCTTATGCACACGGATGGAGAAATCGCAGAAACATTGGAAAACGTTACAACAGAAACCTATACTATTGTTGGTACGGTAGAACGACCTACATGGGAACCATCCTGGGCTCCAGGTTACACTATTGTTGGATACTTAGACAAAGATAGACTTGTAGAAGGGGATACCGTTCGTGTCTCCGTTGTGTTAAACAGTATCCATAGAAATCTATTTACTGATGCCGAAGCATTGGCACAGGCAATGGGCCTAACAGATGAATCTGTTCAATATAACACTTCCTTACTTCGGTATTATGGTGTAACGAATGATGACCGATTAAGAGCAACACTTTATAGCTTATCGACAATTATTATTTCTATTATTATTGTAGGTTCCGTTGCATTAATATATAATGCCTTCGCTATTTCCGTTTCGGAACGCTCCCGTCATTTAGGGATGCTATCCAGTGTAGGTGCAACGAAGCGTCAGAAGAGGAACTCTGTATTTTTTGAAGGGACAGTCATTGGTGCCATTAGTATTCCTATAGGTATCCTTGCTGGTATTGGAGGCATCGGGATCACTTTCTACTTTATTAATAGGTTTATTGAAGATGCTTTAGGTATTTCGGAGAGATTTATGCTAACGGTAACAAGCGGTTCGATTATTGTTGCTTGTTTCGTTTCCATTCTAACTATCTTTATTTCTACGTACATTCCGGCAAAAAGGGCATCGAAGATTTCAGCTATTGATGCCATCCGTCAAACAGCTGATATTAAACTTACCCGTAAAGGGGTAAAAACGACGAAGTTAGTTCGAAAGGTCTTTGGAATTGAAGGGGAATTAGGCCTTAAGAACTTAAAACGAAATAAACGGAAATATAAGGTAACTGTTTTTTCCCTTGTTGTAAGTATTGTCCTTTTTCTTACTGTTTCCTTCTTTACCTACAGCCTAGAAAAATCCGTGGAACTGTCCAGTCAAGGGGTTAATTATGATATACAGGTATATGCTGGTGGAAAGCTAACATCTAAAGACGAAGGGATAGTAAATTCCATAACACAATTACAGGATGTAACGGATTTTTCTAGAGTAAAAGAGACTCAGCTAAATTCTTGGATTGAGGAACAGCAAATAAATAAGATATTAAAAGAGAACCTTCAATATAATCCAGAGATTTTGAAGGATGATAAATATCCTTATTATATAAGTATACATGGATTAGATGAGGATAGTTTACGAGAATATGCTAGCGAAGTTGGTGTAGATCCAGAAGCATATTTTCATACGGAAGAAAAAATGGCTATTATTGTGGACACTATTCAATATCATGATTGGGAATCGGGTAGATACATTGAAACGAAGGCTATTCATGCCAACGTTGGGGAAACCCTTGAATTGTTTTACGAGAATTGGGAAACAAATGAATCTGTCTTTGTTAACGAAGTAGAGATTGGATTATTGACGGATGTGGTTCCAATGGGGATATTCACTGCTAATCTGGGCGGATTGAATGTAATTGTTTCGGATAATGTCTTTGTAGAACTGGTACGCACCGAGGAAAGAATCCATTACAATAATTATATTTATCTAAATAGCTCTAAACCCCTTGATACGCAATATCAAATTGAGGAATTGAAAACAAATCAAATGACGGTGTACAACCACCACCGTGCGCGACAACAGGATAGACAGATGATGATGTTAATGTCCGTATTTATCTATGGTTTTATCGTATTGATCACGGCCATTTCTATCGCTAATATATTCAATACCATTTCAACGAGCATCTCTCTAAGAAAAAGAGAGTTTGCTATGCTTAAATCTGTTGGAATGACACCAAAATCCTTTATGAAAATGATTAATTACGAAAGTATTTTCTACGGGGTAAAGTCCTTACTTTATGGACTGCCAATTAGTATCGGGATCATGTATCTTTTCTACCGTTCTATGATGCACACCTTTAGTTATCAATTTGAAATTCCATGGATAAGTATTATCTATGTTATCGTGGCTGTATTTATCATTGTCGCTGCCGCAATGCTATACTCCACTTCCAAGGTGAGAAAAGAGAATATTATTGAAACATTAAAGCAGGAGAATATTTAATTTTGTCAGAGTAAACTCATTAGTAGACAATTGCTAAAATACCGTCCATTTTGTATACTAAGGTTAAGATGAGAATATAATGAAAAAAAAGACCGAACGCAGGAACGTCCGGTCACAGCAACTACAGCCGTTTAGCGGCAACAAATAGTGTTTACTACAGAAATAGCCACCTTACTTGCCGGCAGGGTGGCTATTTCTTTTTGTTTAGAAAGACGACTATGGTGACAACTAGTACTAGAAGGGCAATCAGGACTTGTCCAAACAGCGCTATTAAGCTTAGAGACTCATATATCGTCAATGCATCACCCCCTTTCCCCAGGGAGTTCTGCCGCCAACCTGCTTTATGTAGTTGCTGCAACTATTATACCAAACATACGTTCTGTATTTCTACAAGACTTTTCTATCAATTTTAACTAGTTAATTTACCTATCTACTTCACTTGCTTTTTCTACATTTCAAGTCCTGATTGATGAAAGCTTTCCACAACTTTTTTATTGAGTAAAATATTTAATACTTTTCCCCACTGCTTTCATCATCTTTTGTAAAAAAAGATTGATTTTTGTATTAATTTATAAAAATTTACCATATAAGTAATACTATCCATATACTTTTAAAAAAGGATTGAGTGAATTGCCTCGAACAAATATGACCATTATATTACGCTTGGAAATACATAAGAAGGAAATTACCTTTGGTGAAATTGCTACGGTTATTAGTAAATCCGGTGGGGACATGATAGCGATTGACGTTATTAAAGAAGGACCGGAAATGACCGTACGGGATATTAGTGTTAATGTTAACAGCGATGAAAAACAAAAAATGATTATAGATTCCATCCATAACTTACCTGGAGTCAGCGTGAAACACGTGTCAGACCGGACATTCTTGCTCCACTTAGGTGGAAAAATTGAGGTAAAATCAAAAACGACCATTGACAACAGGGAAGAACTATCCCAAGTTTATACTCCCGAAGTAGCAAGAATTTGTATGGCAATCGAAGAAAACCCTAAACTAGCTTATAATTTAACCATTAAGAAAAATACAGTTGCTGTTGTTTCTAATGCAACCGCTGTTTTAGGACTGGGAAAAATTAGTCCAGAAGCTGCCATGCCAGTAATGGAAGGAAAGGCGATGCTTTTCAAACAGTTTGCAGGAGTGGATGCTTACCCACTTTGCCTTCATTCCAACGATACGGAGGAAATGATTCGAATCATTAAAGCACTAAGTCCATCCTTTGGAGGTATTAATTTAGAGGATATTGCCTCCCCACAATGCTTCGAGATTGAACAAAGGCTAAAGAAAGAATTGGATATCCCTGTATTTCATGATGACCAGCACGGTACGGCAATAGTAGCTTTAGCTGGCTTACTGAATGCCCTGAAGGTTACGAAAAAAAGGATAGAAAACTGTAAGATTGTTGTTTGTGGGATAGGTGCTGCAGGAATTGCCATTACAAAAATGCTTTTAGCCGGAGGAGCAAAGAACGTTATAGGGGTAGATCGTCATGGGGCTTTAAATCGAGATGAAACCTATGACAATGAGATGTGGAACTGGTACGCCAGTAATACCAACCCGTCCAATGAAAAAGGGCCACTGTCATCTGTTATAAAGGGTGCCGATGTCTTTATTGGAGTATCCGCTCCTAATGTTCTTAAGGTAGAAGACGTGAAAAACATGGCACATGAGCCAATCGTTTTTGCCCTAGCCAACCCTAATCCGGAAATATCTCCTGAAGTAGCAAAGCCTTATGTAAAGGTAATGGCCACAGGAAGATCTGATTATCCAAACCAAGTGAACAATGTACTATGCTTTCCTGGTATGTTCCGAGGGGTGCTCGATTGCAGAGCATCGGATATAAATGAAGAAATGAAGCTAGCTGCAGCAGAAGCCATTGCCTCCACCATAAGTGAGGAAGAGCTAAATGAAGATTATATCATCCCTGGTGTGTTCAACGATCAAGTAGTTCCTAAAATCCGCGAAGCAGTAATAAAAGCTGGTTATGAAACGGGCGTCGCCAAAAAGAAGGATTAAGTATAAATGAATGATAAAGGGAGAACGATTTCCATCCGTCGCTCTCCCTTTTTGTTCTAATCATTACAACGTAATTTGCAAAAGTGGATATTTCACAATGCTGAATGATAAGCTATTGGAAGTAAAATAATTATTATAGATTAGGAGAATACAATGTTTAATGTTAATCATATTGACCATGTTGTCATTACAGTTAGCAACTTAGAAGAGTCCATAACTTGGTATGAGAATGTTTTAGGACTAAATAGACAATATCAAGATGAATGGGAAGGTCCACCAATATTGAGAGATTTTAGTATGCGTTCATAACCCACTTTCCTATATCTACAAATCCTAATTTTTTATAGATTGTGCCTGCATCCGGGTTATCATAAAATAGGCAAAGGTACTTCCCCTCTTCTAATAATTCAGCGCATAATTTCATCATACAGGCGCTCGCATATCCCCGCTTCTTGTATCCGTCCAAGGTGCAAACGCCGATAACCATGGCTGACATGCTGTTTTCAGCAGTGCTCATCGCCGTTGACACCATCTCTCCATCCTGTTCTATATAATAGCAGCGGGCGATTCCCTCTTCCATGTTCCGAGCAATACCCTCTCCTTGATCATCTCTTGTTTCAAATTCAGGAATTTGTGCATATAACTTTACCAGTCGTGGGACGTCATTTACAGTAGCTTTCTCTATCTCTACAGGAGGCACCTCCAGCTCTTGAAGGGACTCACATTTTGCATAATACAATTCCCTTGTTTTTGCTGGTTTCCTCTGCAAATGTTTCATTAGTTTGTTCACAGTAGCGGATATGCCAGAGATCATCTTATTTGGTCTATTGTCTTGATCAATTATATCTGCAATACTAGCAGCATCAAATTTTCCTGGGGCATACACAATATAGTTTTCTCGGTATCGAAGAACAACCGCTCTATACTGACCTTCTTCGTTAAAATCACCCCATACATCTTGAAAATCCTCTTCAAAACCAAATGCCTCAACGTCTCCGATAATAAAAAGGTTTTCCGCAGGTTTCTCCTTTACAAATGCCATCAATTGTTCTCTATCTTTTTCCCTTAACTGATGTATCACTTCTACTCCCCCTAAACCTTGTTTTTCTTATGGATTAAATGCCGACCGTCCTAATGCAATCAGGTACCATTCTCCGTCTGAGCATTTAGAAAAATATCTACATTCATCTTAACATTAATTTCCTTTAATTGGCTATTACGAAAAAAATAAAGTGAGACAAGACAAATACTTTTTTCTGTAAAAATCTGAACTAATTGTGAACATGGTCAAAGTTACGATAAATAATGGTATTCTAATAGTGTTAATGAGAATACACATAAAAGGAGCCTCCTGAAAATGATTAAAAATAATCAGGTCTTTTACTTTTCCCTTGGATTTTTTATTATTGTTTTAAGTCCCATTGGTTTTTATTTATTGACTTTACCAAACTTTGAAAATGAAATCACTGCTTCTAATGAATTATTCACTTATGGTGTAGAATACACCTCGGTGGAGGAGGATGTCATTACCTTTCGGGGGTTTATTGAGAATCACGGAGAAGAGCCGATTATTCTTTATCATAAAAGCTTAGTGGGACCCATTACTGTGATAGATGATAATGGGGAGACATTATACGACGCTGTTTCCTATACAACCGGTACATTAGATGCACATGTTTCTTCTGAAGTAAAACCAGGAGAAAGACATCATTCAGAAATTCATACGGAAGTAACCTTCCCAGTAAGTGCCGAGAAAATCATCGCAACCTATAATGACTATGCGGTCACTAGGAGTAATCAGCACGAAAGGGTTAACGCCGGAGTGCTTATCATTGATATATCAGAGATAAAGTAAGGGATGGTACCTAGCTTCATCACTCGAAGTTAGGTACCGTCCCTCTAATCTGTTAAACGATTTATTTCGTCTATTAATTGCCGTGAGCGTTTGGCATTTCCTTCTGCAAATTCTCGAAGCCTAAGCTTCAATTCGTCGTTATGGTGAACCCGTTCCGCTGCTATTAAGTATGTACGCATCATTTCTTCCTCATGATCTAGTGAAGATTGCAGTAGCTGCTGCAACTCATCATTTTTACCCATTTATCCATCACCTCGTCATTACATTTTCCTTTTTAGAAGTAATTCATTCATTTGTGATTAGTATCACTAACAAAACAATACTTATTAGTTAAACTTAATTATATAGTAACTAATTAAAAGTTCTAAATAGGAGGAATAGCTGATGAATCAACATTCACCTTGTGCTGGCGGTTTTGGAGATCTGGGGGAGATTGATTTTTGTGCCCCTTTGCAACAATTATTTGACGAACACCCACCACTATTAGCGAAGATGGCTGAGTTTAAAAATATGGTACAAGCCTTTGAAGCAAATGACTCTTACACGAATTGGAATGAAGCAGTCGAACAACTACATGAGAAGTTGGAAATATTCGTTGCGGAGTTAGAACCACATGCTGACCGTGAGGAAGATATCCTATTCGAAATGATGGTAAAGTACATTGGCAGGGAAAGCGGACCTATTGCAGTGATGGAACACGAACATAATACGGCTAAACTTCACCTAAAGTATTTCTTTGAAAAAGTGGCAAGTACTAAATCCACTAATGAAACATTGACTAGGGAAAAAGCATTGGAGGTTTTTCAGCATCTGAAAATTGTCTATGCTACCTTGACGGATCATTTTATGAAAGAAGAACAAGTGTTGTTTCCAATGGCTGAGAAAATGTTATCGGATGAAGAAAAAGAAGAACTAGCAGTAAAATATAAGGAAATGTCCAATTGATGAGCAAGACCACTGAAAAAGGGAAAAACGTCCTTTTTCAGTGGCCTCGGGTGGGCTTGAGGGGGTCTCAAAAGGGTATATGAAAACCATTGCTCTCTCCACAAATCTACATTCAGGTCAACTCTCACTTCCCGCATTTCTACATATTGATAAGTACTAGTAGTATGTTCCTGGTGTTGTCGTAGATAAATACCGTATTCAGGAATAGAAATAGAAGCTATCCTCGTAGGGTCATCTATATTTGTTAAATAATGCAAACTAAAATTAATAGAGTCCCACCCTTCATAAATTGGCCTTTCATGATAATGCTCTAAAAAAACAGGTTTGCTCAACTGGTTAGATTGAAAATAATACATATTCCCAACCCATACGACCACAAGAACGAACAAACCTAAAAAAACTTTTTTGATGGGAAACAGCTCCTTCCTTTGCCATAACCGCCATTCCAATATTTCGGGTTATAAAATACCTATTCCCATTTCCATCCAATTAGAAGACTCTTCTGTATAAAACAAATGGCTCCCCTCCAAACGTGTTCTTTTTTATTTGGTTGCTTTCTAAAAGATTGTTAATAGAAGAATATAGATTAGCTTGGTACGCTACTGGCGGACGTCTTCCCCTTCTCCAAGCCTCTCAAAAAGTTTACAAAAAAACGTTAATTTTTACTATCAATCAAAGGCTGCTTCGTGATGATCTTTTTTTCTCACTTGAAAGCAGTATTCAATTTGTTCTTTCGTGTTTCTGTTTAAAGATAATGGGGGCAAAGCTTCTAGTTCAAAAAACTTAGCCTCTGAGGTCTCAATATTTTTTATAAAGTCCCCTTTTATGGGCTCACACTCTACAAATATTTTAAGAATCCCATATGGTAATGGCTTCGAGTGGTGTTTTTTATAATCAAAAATAGAGATCACCCTTTTGGGCAAGACGTCAAGACCTGCTTCCTCTTTCGATTCCTTTATAATAGCATCGGCTAAAGACGTATCCATATCTGCCCAACCACCTGGTAAAGACCAACGACCATCATTCTGCTCTTTTACGAGTAGAATGGTTTCACCTTCAAAAATTGCTGCACGAACGTCTATTTTCGGTGTTTGATACCCCGTTTCATTTGCGAACAAATCCCTTATTTTTTCATGTTCTATATCTGTATAGTTGTGAATAATGTCTATACTTAAATCCCGAATTTGTTCAAACCTTTCCTTATCAAATTTATCCTTAGAATAAGCAAGACCTGCTTGAGCTATAGATTGCAATTTCTTCGCATATTCCAACCACTTCGGTTCCAATGGAATCACCTCCGGATTTTTATTTTCATGTATTTTTAATGGCTCAGAGTCATCTACATATGTACCATTCTGGATAAGACAGTTCAATTCCTTTTTATTCTGTTTTATGGTATTTCCTTCACGTAAATTTCCCAGGCAAGCGCAGAATTTGACAAAATTAGCTTTTTGTAATTCAAAAGTAATTTTCCAACTTAGCAAAACTTACAAGATTAAATTGACTTAAACAATCAAATATTATTACCCGTGGGGGTGATTAAAAATGGCTAAGAACAATAACCGTAACAACGCACGCAATAACCGCAACAATGCTGATAACAACAATTTAGATGTAAACAATGCAAATGTTGAATTTGCAAATGAAAATCGAGACAATAACGCTCAAAGAAACAATCGTAACAACCGTAATAACTAGAACGATGGAAAGAGAGCCTTGAGATTTCTTAAAGCTCTCTATTTTTAAATTTCACGCTACAGTTTAATGCATTTAATTATAATTATTCTTAAAATCTAAACAACTCGGAGGAATCATCTATGTACCAAAATCAAATTAATTTAACAAATGTGGGTGCTCAAGCACAACAAATGCTCCAACAAATGCAGCAAATGGAGCAGCAGCATGCTCAACAGCTAAGAAATATTGCTAATCAGTTACAGCAAATTGCACAACATGAAAGTATGGCTAGCCAGCAAGCGCAACAGTTAGCAACTATGTATTCTCAAATTATTCAAGAGAATCAACGTTTAAATCAAGCACACTTGTATCAACAACCAACAATACAACAAAACCTAAATAGATACCAATAAATAATATTGAGGCTGGGACATAACTAAAGTGTTTAATCGGAAATACGAACAATGCACTTCCTTAGCGAAGTATATTTCCGAAGCAGGTAGATTGCACCACATCTAGTTTGTTCGGATTTCTTATTAGTAAAAATACTTTTGTCCCAGCCTCAATAAGCATTACTTTAAAACTTATTTCCCTGGTAAGCGCAGGATTTGACAAAAAAGATTTATATTTTTAAATGTTAACCTAGTTCCTTGTCTAAGAACGCATAGAAATCTACCCACTCGTCAATTAGCTTAGAAGTTGGCTTTCCTAATCCATGGCCAGCTTTAGCCTCTAAGCGCAAAACGATTGTGGATTCTTTATCTGCTTTTTCCAATAATGTGGCAGCGAATTTCTTCGCATGAGCAGGTACTACCCTATCGTCACTTTCGGCAGTTGCGATAAGGACAGGTGGGTATTTCTCCCCTTCCTTAACGTTGTGTAATGGAGAGTAGGCATATAGAAATGGAAAGTGTTCAGGATTCTCCGCATTTCCATACTCCGGAATCCAATACCGGCCAATGGTAAACTTATGATATCGAAGCATATCAATAACGGGTACACGACAGATAACAGCGCCAAATAAGTCAGGACGTTGTACCATACATGCTGCAACGAGTAACCCTCCGTTAGATCCTCCCATAATGGAAAGCTTCCCTTGACGAGTATATTTATTCTCGATCAGCCATTCTCCTGCTCCAATAAAATCATCAAATACATTTTGTTTATTATCAAGCATTCCGGCTTTATGCCATTCTTCCCCGTACTCAGAGCCACCACGGAGATTAGCCACAGCGTAAATACCGCCCTTTTCTAGCCATCTTAAAATAGCTGGATTGAATGCTGGAGTTACACTAATGTTAAACCCACCATAGCCGTATAGGATGACAGGATTTCCCCCATTTAGCTCTAAACCTTTTCGATGGGTAATAAACATTGGAACCTCGGTCCCGTCTTTAGAACGGTAAAAAGTTTGCTTCGTTTCGAATTCTGAAGTATCTATTGGAAGATTCGATTGAGCAAAAACCTCTAGCTTCTCTTCTTGAAAATCATAATGATACACAACTGTCGGTTCTAGAAAGGAAGTAACACCAAAGTATAGATCCTTCTCATCCTTTTTCCCTGACATTTCAGTCAACGTGCCGATGATTGGCAAATTAATCTTTTTTACGTAAGATCCATCTTTGTTATAAACATGAAGCTGATGGTGGGCATCATGCAAGTAAGCAATAACAAATTGTCCGTTCACGAATTTTATTCCATCCATAACATCCACTTGCTCAGGTAAAACCTCTTTCCAGGCATCCCGTTCCGGATTCTCCAAATCAATGGCAATAATTCTTCCTCGAGGTGCATGTAAATTTGTTTTGAAATAAAAAATGCTCCCATCATTCGTAATATAAGTGTATTGAGCATCTTGCTCGTCTAACAATCGTGTAAATGGATGTAATGAATGTAGTTCTCTAATGTAAAAACGATTTTCCGCTGCTGTACCATAATATACATTTAAATATAAATACTTTTCATCATGAGATACGGCAGGGTGAAAGAGAAATTCCTTATTATCAGGATGCTCATATATAAGCTTATCTTCTTCCTGTGTCGTTCCTACCTTATGAAAATAGACCTTGTTATAATTACTTTCATCTTCTTCACTTACGGTTCCTGGCTCAGGAAAACGACTGTAATAGAATCCGGTATGATCTGGAGCCCATGAAATACCTGTAAATTTCACCCATTGAATATGATCTGATAGGTCTTCACCGCTGGAAATTTCCCTTACACGAATCTCTTGTCTGTCACTACCGTGGGTGGATGTGGCATAGGCTACATATTTCCCGTCACCACTAAAGGAATAGTTCGTCATAGCGACTGTGCCATCTGTACTAAGGAGATTTGGATCAATGACAACCTTTTCTATTTTCCCATCTTTCCTATAGAGAACGGCTTGATTTTCCAATCCATTATTTTTTTGATAAAACAATTGATTTTCCACTTGTTTAGGAACAAAGAATTTAGGGTAATTCCAAAGCTCCGTTAATCTATTTCTATCTTCTTCTCTTTCCGTTGTAGAAAAGTACTTTTTACATTCTTCTTCGATATCTTTTCCCCAACTAATCGTCTCCTCCGAGTTTGCATCCTCTAACCAACGGTAAGGATCTGCCACCTTCGTACCGTGGAAATCCTCCATAATATCACTTTTCCTTGTTTTAAGCATAAGAAATCCCTCCATTTTAACAGCTTAACTTATATTTCGACATTCGAAGTATTTATCCCTTTTTTATTCAGGCTCATTTCACATAGATTGTTGTAATTCCATGACTCGAATGAGTGAAAGGCGGCGACTCCAGCGGGAAGCGTCCGCCTGTAACGGATTCGAGCAATATGAGGAAAAAAATTAGGTATTGACCATGAAGATGAGATTACCGGACCACTAACCGTTAATCCTGCAATTTTTCATTATGATAAAGAGTCCGGTGGTTCCATCCATATAAATATTCGTTATCCTGTGACAGCAACATATGAAGCCATAGAAAAGCAACTTCACAGTGTAGTTGAACAAACCCCTTTCACATGGGGGAAAATTAGGAATAAAAATCCTCATCATGTGGACAAGGATACGCCAATGATTAAGGCCCTTCAAAAAGCTTACGAGGAAGAAATGAACGAAGAAGCTACTTTGCTATCTAGTGGCGGGAACACTTATGCTAGTCTGTTGCCAAACTGTATAGCCTACGGTGCTGTGTTCCCCGGAAAGGTCATGACCGCACATCAAAAGGATGAATATATTGAGGTGGACGATCTCTTAAAGGCAACAGCCATTTACGCTAGAGCCATTTACTATCTTGCAAATTCGGAATTCTAATAGTAAGAGGGTGCAACAAAAGGCCAAAAACCTTTTGTTGCACCCTCGTCTATTTCTTTACTTCGAAAAAAAATTAACACTAACCTTTATATAGTTAGTCTTTTTCCTGTTTTGGCTTAAAAAGACTACTCGTATTATGCTGCAGGGTTATTTTTTGGGCTAATCCATGTGTATCTTCTTGTTTGCGTTCATTCGGTCTAATCAAGAAGATGGAAGCGAGAGCCGCTAATCCCCCAAAACAGGATAAGACAACGTAAATAAAATTGGGTATGCTATTCATCATTAATGCAATGGCAGGAGGCCCAGCCGCAACTCCAATATATCGCATACTACTGTAGATGGAAGTAATGGTACCCCTTTCTGCTTTTTCAATTCCTTCCGTAATCAAGGAATCTAAGCATGGTAGGGAAATCCCAATACCAATACCTGCAATGGTCATCAGGCTTAAAATAAACATTAATTTTTGTTCAGGTTGAATAAAGATCAGTGATCCAAAAACTAAAACATATCCAGAGAAAGTAAGCCATTTCATTAAATTCCTGCTACTACCTATTTTCTTTCCAGTTAAGAAAGCGGCGCTGCATAAAAACAGGAGAGGCACAGCTAGAATGAGACCACGACTGATTCCATTTATACGATATTGATTTTCCAAAAGATTAGATAAATGAAATTGAAACCCAAATAATACAAACATACTGATACAACCGATGAGGAATACCCCAATCAACCATCTTGCATTGTTTTTAAATATAATCTTAAAATTTTCGAAAAACTCCGTGAAATTTTTTTGCTCTTCTTGCTCCTTTGGGGGCTTTACAAGAAATCCAACTAACAATATGGAAATAAGCGTAATTGCAGGGACTACAACAAATGGGAAAAACCAAGTGATTAACGCAAATAATGATCCTAAAATGGGACTTAAAACTTTCCCCATTGTATTTGAGGTTTCAATGAAACCTAATCCCCTACTTACATCCTTTTCATCGTCAAACATATCACCAACTGTCGGGATGACAACTGGAAATGCACCTGAAGCACCTATTCCTTGAATAAATCGTCCAAGTAATATAAACGTATATGCATTTGATAATTTCCATGAAGCAAATGCAGCTATTGCTCCCCCAATTCCTGTTAAAATCAAACTCGGAATGATAACCTTTTTACGTCCGAATTTATCAGATAAATAACCTGAAATGGGTATAAGTATGATGGCAACAATGGAATACACCGTAATAATAAGGCTAGATTGAAAGGCTGTAATGTCCAATTCTCTTTCCATTGTAGGTAATACTGGTATAAACATGGAATTCCCTAACGTTACAATCAGTGGTATTGATGCTAGTGCGATGAGATCAAATTTCTTCTTCATTTTCGAATCTCCTTTACGTACTACATCAAAAACAACTATCTCTCCTTATATTGATGATGGTTATAAATATTTATACACAGAAAAGGTGGTTTCTAAGGATAAATGTTAACCAGTTTCAGATCAACTATTATAAATAAAAAATGTCTAACAAATCGGACAACCATTTGTTAGACATTTAAGTTCAATTTTAAAGTTTTTCGTAACTATTAACGGATTGCATCTACCCAGCCGCTACGAATGATCTTAATAACCGCATCGGTACGATCGTTAGCATCTAGCTTTTTTAATAACCTACTAATGATAGAATTTATGGTAGACTGAGCAAAAAATAATTTTTCAGCAATCTTTATATTATTATTACCATCTAAAATTAATTGAAGAACCTCTTGTTCCTTTTGGGAAAGTACTTCCCCTGCCTTTTCATTTAAAACAAATTTTTTGATGGGCGCATCCTTCTTTTGTCTTTTTTCAATTTCACAAACCATATCCTTGTGGAAGTCAGGATCTAAGAATATTCCCTTTTCCATAAGTGATTTTATTACGATGGAGGTATTTTTTTCTAAAAAATCTAAAGAAACAATTCCGCTAATGGATAAGGATAAGTAGGAGATTAATCCATTATGTAAAGGTGTTTTGCTTACAATCAAAAAATGGGATTGGCTACTCATTGACTGAAGCTGGGATTTTACTGCTTCCAATCTTTCACTATTATTTTCGTCCATTAGGTAAAAGATTATATCCCGGCTCATTACTTTCTTGGTGTATGATTCTTTTAAAAGTTTAGAAATGGATTCCCTTGTTTTCGATGATATCTCATTCTGATGATCAATAAAAATAATTCTTGAATTTGCAGTTGCGATGCTTTCTCTTGTTAATTGCATAAATAGTACCCCTTTCATGAAAATTATTAAAGGCATACTGTAATTCTTTTAAAACAAAAAAATGACTACTCGTTGAATGAATAGCCAAAGCATTTTATAGTACAAAAGAATTACATTGGTAACCAGGCGATCATAGTCTTCAAGACCTTAGACCCTAGGCTTTGCGTCCTATTCTTTCAAATAGTTTGCCTTTTTCATAATTTATCCAATTTTATTAGTATAAAAGTAATGATAAACTATTTTTTAATATAATGCAATATATCTAGAATAAATTATTGAATACTTTTCCTAACTTTTTCAATTAATTTAGTAGAGTCTGTTCAAAACTCCCATGTCTTTATAGACACCACGATAAATGAAAACTATTTTTGACTGTGCTAAATTTGGAAATTGATTTATGCTTCAGGCACTCGCTTTCCGCGGGAGTCTCGTGCCTTTCGCTTCAATCAACTTCTTTTGATAATAAACAATGTATTAATTCATAGTTTTCGTATAAAAAGGGGCTGTTTTTCCCCGTTTGAACAGACTTGAAAGACAGTTTTTGAACACCCTTTAGTAGTAATAAACTATTCTCTCCCGTTATTGAATTTAAAAGAATAGCCTTTGCTATTTTGATTCACAACTGTATCCGTTTCCTTTGCATTTGATGTTTTCTTCGTTTGAAACTTTCCCGACTCCTTCGACTCACTCGGCGTTTTTTTCTTTTTTTCATCCTGATTAACTGTTATTCCGAAATTAGTTCCTAAGTTCAAAGCACCACTTAAATCTTTAATATCCAAGTTATCTAAGCGAAAGGTTAAGTTCTCTATAACTGGATCATTAATATCCAATTTTTCCACGTTAATGTGATACTCAATTTTCTTATCATCCAACTTTTCGATTATTTGTTCTAACTTGTTCTGCGTATTGTTTTAACCTTTTTCACCCTTATCCTTTTAACAAGAATTATGGGGAGAAAAGAACTTACTTAAATGACATTTTTCAATTTTGTTTCGGGGATTTCCATCGGTTCTATCGGTACCACCCTTGTAGTCAATCAAAACTTGAGTATAAAAAATGGCCTCATTGCTTTAGGGGGATGGGAGTGTTCTAACAATAGTAATGGGGATAGTGGATACTTTAGATGCCCGTAAAGCATTGGAAGGAAAGTCTATTATATTAGTTAAAAACGAAAAAATAATGGAAGGGGAACTTCGGAATGCGGGGGTAACCTCGTTGGAAGAGGTATTTTATGCAGCAGTAAAAAAAAACGGAAAACTATATATGCGATTTAAATAAAGATACTTGAAACATTCATTCGGAGCCATTTGACAGGTGCACATTATCCACTGGATTGAATACTCTAAAAAAGATAAGACTTTATCAATTAATATGGGGTTTATTAAATATCTTTTCCAAATCAAAATGAGTGGTGATGAGGTAATTGATAAGGTTTAAAATATAAACCCTGTTTCTAGCCTTAGTAACCTAAAGGAAAAAGGGAGGTTATTTATGGCGGTTGTTATTAACTTTTTGGCAATTAACGTGAACTCGCAAAGTAACAACTCTGGTGTTTTCATAGGTTCTAATAATCAAGTAGGTTGGGATTCCCATTCTAAATTCAGTTACGGCAATGGACAATTTTTAGGTATGAACGGCACGATTAATAACCTGAACATTTTAATGGACCAGGATATCATTGATGCTCCAATTAATGATCAAGATATTAAACCTGGTTTAAATAATCAGCAATTATAAAATGAGGAGGAATGTGTATGGCATTAGCAATCAACTTTGCTGCTGTAAATATTAATGCGCAGTCAAACAGTACTGGTTTATTTGTAGGGAGTAATAATCAAGTGGGATGGGATGGACATCAAAAGTTTAGTTATGGAAGTGGTCAATTTTTAGGTATTAATGGATCAGCCAATAATATAAATATCGTGGCAGATACGGATGTTATTGACGCTCCAATTAATGACCAAGATATTAAACCTGGTTTAAACAATCAGCAGGCATAGGAGGAGAGTGAACTGGGTAACGGATCACATGTTCATATTGCTGTCCAAAACTTGTATGTTACCACCATTGAAAATACTTCAGGAATCTTTTCCGGGACTAATATTGCAAATGGTTGGTCAACCATGTATAAAGCGAATTTCGGCTTTGGCTCCATGAGTAATACCATTTCTTCAAATAATTTTTCCATTGTACTGGATAATGATTTCATCGATTCTCCATTCGATGATCGTGATGTATTTGTTAGTAGAAATCTTCCAATGAATCGAGTAAATCAAGTTGATTTCCAGGATATTAATGTAAATACCCTTATAAACAATTCTTCCGTAGCAATTGGAGAAAATAATATGTACGGTTGGAGTGGACATAGTAAACGGAATTTTGGAAATGGGAAATTTTCCGGTACGAATGTGACAAATAACAACCATAATCATTTGGAAGACAATGATTATATTGACACTCCGATCAATGATCAAGATTATAAACCTGGATTCCTAGATCAAAGAGGTTAAAATTTTTTCGAAACATAAGGAAAGAAAACAAAGATTCCCTCATTATTTTAGAGTCGAATCTTTGTTTTCATTATTATCATCTGATTCATTTGTTTCATTAAGGTCATTTGAGAAATCGGCCTCTCCTTCCACATCTATTTCTTCTCCTTCTTCTAGGGATGCCAAAATTTTCTCCTTTAACCAATCAGGGATATCATCACTACCATTAAACATATCCAGAAAATCAGCATCATCTAATAGGGTTCTAGCATCCTTAAATTCATTACTATCCCCGCTTACAGATCCAAAACCTTGATTATGCTTTTTTTCACTTTTAAAGCCTGAGTTCGTATTATGTCCAATATTAACACTGGATGCACCCTCCACTGTACCTATACGAATCGACCCAATATAAAATGTAGGGGAAAAAGATGAAGCCATGGAACCCTCCTCAATCATTTTATCAAATTTTGATTATTCCTTTTTTCGTTGCGGTTGATATACATCAATATAATCCGGGTCAAAGGTAATGTTATAGTTGTTTTCCACAATATTATCCTGCCCGTCAATCTTTCCAAACCCTTCATTTAGTTTCGATGAGCTTTTCCACCCGATATGTTTATTTCTTCCAGAAAAGACCCCTGAAGAACTGGAAACTTGGTTTATACTTAAACTTTTAAACGATATTTTGGTACCCATTTACAATCACCTAATTTCTTTTTTATTCATATTCTATTTTGAAGTCATTCTTAATATGAATCAGTGAAGGAATCTTGCAAGCTTTAAGTATGTAAGTACATTCATCGATTTTTAAAGAAAGGGGGATAAAGAATGGTTGGTAAGGATAAATTTGTTCCAGGGAAAATAGATTGGGACCAATTCCAAAATATTTTTAAAAATAAAGGATTTATGGGAAATCCTTTTTTCGGATCTTCATCCAAGGACCCACAATGGATTGAAGAATACATTCAAAGTGTTTTATCCCAGTCCATGCCAAACATGGACCAACGGGGTGGCAATCCAAACCAGCATCAGTCTCAGTCAACAAACCCTAATCAACCCCCACCGCCCCTTCAAAAAGAAGTATTTGAAGGCCATTACAATATCATTGTTAAAGTCTTACTTCCCCACCCTATCCATCCCAATCAACTAAAAATATATCATGCTGCTAATAGGATTAGAATAGACGGGATTGAAAGTTTAGGACCTCAAATTATCGAATTGCCTGTCATCGGCAAAACGGATGGAGCCATGTCTGTAGTGAAAAATAATATTTTAGAAATAAATATCCCTAAAGAGTTAAATATCCAATACCAAGAAGTACCACTAGTATTTGAATAATCACATTTGGTATAGCCGCGAGCTTAAGCAAGCTCGTTTTATTTTTTTCAATGCTAATTTCTAAAAGATTGCTTTGAGGAGAATATTGTCTTGGATACGCTACTGGTGACGCTTCTCCAAGTTTTTTTAAAGTAACAACATTTGCTAAAAAATTCTTTTCCAAAAGAACAAAAGTGCAATGCGCCTTGTCCACGAGCGACCAGCAAATGCATCTGCCCCGATAAAAAGTGCTTTTTACTTTTAATCGGGCAGATCATTTAACCTCGAGCGAGAAGGCGCTGAAGCTAGACGTGATTAATAATAAATAAACTTTTCCACAAGAGTGAAAAATATAATTTTCTAAACCATAAAAAAAGCCAGTCTCCGACTAGCCTTGAACTTTAAGTTATGTCACTTCCTCCGTATGGGTATGGGGTGTAAATGGTCATCTTCATGTTTCACTAATCTAATTTCGAGAATATTTTTCTTAAAGATAGCCTTCCCACCTTTACTTCGCACCAAGTTTGGTAGTTTTATTTCAAATGGTTCCCCTGATGGAAACCCGCTGACAACAATCCTTGTGGCATCATGCTCTACATTAATATCATTAATATCGATATGTTTCGGAATTAATATTTGAATAATAATAAATCCATGTAGTTCAATCACCCTCGATTGGGGGGGGGTTCTTTGAGGAGAATTTTCCATACTAGATGGATTTGCTTGAGCTTGAGGATTGGTTGGACCTCCTTGGTTAGAATTAAGATTTGGAAGAAAAGCTGGTCCATTATTATTTTGGTTTTCGCTATTATTTGTAGGAGGAGCCTCATTAGGTTGTGGATTTTCATTTGGATCTTCTGTCGTTGAATTTGTTTCATCCGTTTGTACATTCCCTAGCCCATTTAAATATTGATTTAACATATTTTGGACATATTTATCAATTCCGTTTACCATATTATTTCTTTCATCTATCTTAGGCATAAAATACTTAAGTGGATCAAAGTTGTTCCAGTCCAAGCAATTCCCCCCTTTCACTAGGTTGATTGCAATGAAAAAATATGGAAGGAGCACGTATTTGGAGTATTTTTGAAATCGGATAAACCGTTTTCCCTTCAAT
This sequence comes from Evansella vedderi, assembly GCF_030813435.1. GTDB lineage: Bacteria > Bacillota > Bacilli > Bacillales > Salisediminibacteriaceae > Evansella > Evansella vedderi. Next base: position 58,888 of record NZ_JAUSUG010000003.1, read on the forward strand.
CATACTATGCTTTCTTCATTGAAAAGTTCGCGTAAATCCTTCGTCCCCATGATCTACTCCCTCCATATAAAAAAACACCTCGAATACCTGAAATTCAAGGTGTTTTTCTCTGTTATACTATTTTTTTGTATTAGTCACTTTCCATCTTATTTGTATTCATCGCTATTTCGTAAGCACTAAGGATGGCATCCCTCTCTTCAGGGTCATTAATACCCACTAGGTACTGCTCATCTCCCTCGTCTTCGATCCTCATTAATAAGGTCTCTGTATCACCAGTTACAATGGCATAGGACTCTCCATCCATTTTAAACATTGCTTCCACATGGAATTCTTTTTCATAGCCGCTATCATCTTTAATAATTATTTTATTATCTAAATATTCCTTGTTAGACAATTTTTTTCACCCCATAAATAAGTATTTACACATACCATTCCCATTGATGAAGGTAAATAATTGTCTAACTGAACTTTAATTTTTGTCTATTCACCACTATCCACAAAATTACCTATGTTTCCATCCATTGACTTCTTTTCTAATGTTGTTTTTTCCCCATGTTTATGAAATTTACTAAAGGAATGTGCTTCCGTGAAATTATCCCTATACCTATTACTTAAAAAAGTAAAAACAGCTAACCCTAGAACTAGTGCTAAAAATTTAACGGTTCTCACCCCTTTTAACCCTTTTTTTACTTATATGTGACACTTTTAAATGTATGTGTATAATATAAGCAAAGAACAAATTAAATGAAAATATCAAGAGATTTTAACAAGAAATATAAAAAAGTAACTGTAAAAAATACCTCATTTCTCCTACAATGAAAATATTAGACAGTGTGGAGATATAAATTATCGTTGCACCGTTCATTTTTTTATCAATTACGTACAAACTAAGAAAAAAAGGAGATTATATATTCATTATGAGTTATTTCAAGCCTGATTTTTTGTTCGAGCATTTTTCCGATATTACAATGACATGGTTAGATAACAATAGAATAACCCATATTTTTTCTGATTTGGACAGTACACTGGCAGCCCATAACCAACAAGGTTCCGTACAATTTGAAGAATGGTTAGATCGCCTCCACCAACACAATATTCAACTCGTTATCCTTTCCAATAACAGTCAAGGAAGAGTAGACAAGTTTACCGAACCATATGGAATTAAGGGGTATGGTATGGCCAATAAACCTGCAATTAGTAAAATTAAAGGGATAATGAAAGAGGTAGGAGCAGTTCCTGAAACAAGTATATTTTTAGGTGATCAACTCTTTACAGATGTGTGGTGCGGGAAGCGTTTAGGGATGAAGACCGTCCTTGTACATCCCGTAGAACCGGAACACGAGCCTTGGAATGTATCAATCAAGCGAAAGTTTGAAACACTTATTAGAAACCGGTGGTAATTTGTATCCATTTAACAATGGAAATATTGCCATTAAAAACTAATAGGAGGTTGCGAATGATTTATATTTACAATTGCTATGCAGGTACCCATTCCTCTGCATTAGCAGCTGCTTATCATTTAAACAAACTTCCGAAAGACCGCCTTCCTACGAAGGAGGAAATATTAGGCATCGATATTTTCAACAAGCTGACACCCAAAGATATGGGAAGGATAATTTATCACGGGATGGACGAAAATGGAGATAAGGTTTATACCTTCGGACGAAGCAACTCTAAAGTGGTAATGCCAGCATTGACGAACCTTCTTACGATGATGAATGGCAATGAAAAACTGAAGGACAAGGTGATTTTCTCCAACGCTTCCCCTACTGTTCCATTGGCAATGACATTTGGTGGCCTTTTCTCAAGAAGGCTACATATTGATTTCATCGGAGTACCCCTCTTAGTAAAGGGGGCAAAGCAAACGTACGGAAATATTATCAGCCTGGTGGAACGGACAAAAAAGTTAGGGAAAACACAAATGAACCTCGTAGAAGTACTTGATAATAAAGACCTTGAAGTAAATAAAACATTTAGTTAGAAAGATGACCCAAAGGATCCCCTTTGGGTCATTTTTGGTTTTTATTTTTGGAATAAATTAAAAATTAGTTCGTTAAGAAATAGTGGCTGTTTTCTAATAGATCATTGCTTTGATAATATGATTATTGCTCGACTCCGTTACAGGCGGATCAATTACGCCTAAAGACAGCCCACGTCCTGCTTCTGCGATTACTCGACGCAAACTATTCAAGGAAGCATTCAGGTCCCGCTTGTGGGCAACGGCGTAATGTCACCGTCCTGGTTACGCGGGCAACGCTTTAGCCTCCTTCGTTCGCAAAAACAGCTCACTGCGGGGTCTTCAGCAGTTATACCTGTCTCTTCCTCTACAAGCATTGCTTCGTAGCGCATTCTTCGAGACAACTCGTAGCCAACTCTAGAAGCCCTGGCTCGTCGCTGGAGTCGCCGCCTCTCACTCCTTCGAGATAATTAAACAAAAATCTGTCGAAAAAAACCAAAAAGTTAACTGTTCTCACAATAGGGGCAAATGTCTCCAATGTTAATAAGGGAAATCGTACAACTGGGGCAATACCAAGCTCCACAGGTTTGGCATTCTCGACCATTGTCACGGATATGAGTAATTAAAACAGCAGGCTGACCACACTCCTTACAAAAATCCATCAACATACCCCCTCGTTTATGTTTATTCCATCATATGCAGGGAAAAGGGCGAAATGTCACAAAGAAAAATAGACTAACTCAAAGGTATCACCTCACCTGTTAAGTTTCTTTACTTGTATTAGAAAGTATAAGAATAGTTGAAATTTGGAACTTTACACTTAGGAATACTATTTAGGGGGATATTTGATGACTAATGAACAAGTGGAACAGTATATAAATAAAATAAAAGAAACAATAAACGAGGCTCAGAAGGAACTAGCTGAAGTTAAAATAGTAAGGGAAAATGACCCAACAGATTACAGCTACTTAATGCAGCAGTTGCAACAGTTGAACGAGGATATGGGAGATTATTTAGCGAATGCAACTCCAAAGCAGCGCGAGGATCTTTTGGAAGCTAGAGAGTATTTACACTATACCCAAGAAATAATGACTAGAGGGATATAGTATTAGTTAATCTTATTTAGTGAGCAAGAGGAGTTTGAAACGCCAACTTCTTCCATCACTCCATTCTCGCGTTTCAACAACCTCATCTTAAACCTCAATTCCTTAAAAAAACCTTCTCTCCCTTTTCATATGCAAAAGAATGTCGTACAATATAGAACAGGTATAAGGGAGAGGTGATGTCTGATGCCAAACGATCTATTTATGTGGTTTATCGTCCTTTGGTCCCTATTTATGACGGTGATCATTGGTATCGGCGGCTATTTTATGTTTCGTAAATTTCTCAAAAAGCTGCCAAAGGAGGATGGGAAGTCCATACTTGACTGGCAGGAACATTATATTAATGAAACAAGACATTTATGGACAGAGGAAAATAAAGCATTTTTGGACGAGCTCTTAGAGCCTGTTCCAGAGCTTTTTCGTGATGTTGCTAAAGGAAAGATTGCCGGCAAAATTGGTGAGCTAGCTTTAGAAGAAAATGCAACGAGAATGACCGAGGACTTAATTATCAAAGGATATATTGCTGCCACACCTAAGCGAGATCATAAGTTTCTAAAGAAGAAGTTAAAAGAAAAAGAAATTGACATGAATCAATATGCTGCTTATTTCCAGCAATAGTATGGTTTGGATACGCTACAGGCGGATGCTTTTCGCGGGCAATACTGGAGTCACCGCCTTCCGCTTCTCCAAGCTTATTAAAAATCAACAAAGGTTCCGAAAAGAACCAATCAAAACATAAAACCCAACACTCTAGGAGATCAACTCTCCCTTGGTGTTGGGTTTTCTGATTGGAAGTTCCAATTAGCATTGGAATTCTGCTTTAGCTTAAATTCCTTTTCCACTTGCTTAAACTTGTATAGCATGGCCAATCGCCATGGGAGAATCATTCCAAACGCTAATACAAAAAACATTCCTGCTAATACTTCGTATTCAAAATGGATCCCCAAAATAGTTTTTGCCAATAAACGTACGGCCAATAATCCAAATAATATGAATGGGAATGCTTTTGACCGTTTCATATATATATTATTATCACGGATTTCAAAAGAGGATAGTTTAATCAACAATATAGAAAATAATAGACCAACAGAAAATGCTTCAATAAGTTCAAGTGCTGAGGGTCTTACTGGTGGATATAGAAACATAAGAAAACCTGTAGACATGGCTAAAGGTGGTATCATAATTTTTCTTACTGTTGCTGGTTTTTTCATTGCCTTCATTCTAATGAATAGGGCTAATAATGCCATCATTACTGCTACAATACTTAAAAAAATGCCTATCATAGGGGTGCGCTCCTCTGTTTATCAACTTATGCAATAATTATAACACAATTGTGTTGTTAATTAATAAAACATAGGACAAATTATATACTAAAAGGTGAAACCAAAAGATGAATGAACACCATTCCTATTAATAAAACGGCTGTCCTTGCATACTTTACCTTAGGAGAAACTAGAAAAATGCTAACTCCCAATAGCAATAAATAAAGCCAAGTCATATATACATTTACAGGGTGGTAAACAGTATTTTCTACTGTAAAACCGAAAGAAAAAGGAGTTGGCGCCCCATAAGCTTTAACGCACAGGGAATAAAAAAGCAACATAGATACCGTTCCAAATAATAAACTATCCCAGCAGTGGTAAGGCCATTTTTTTCGATAACCTTGAAAAATTAAATACAAAAAACCAATGCCTATAGCCCCATAAGAAGCATAAGGACCACCTGCAAAATAAAGAATATTTCTCAAATCCAATAACAAACTTGGCTCCAATAGAAACGGCCAAAATTTATAGAAAATAACTCCAATAACAATTCCCATTAACACAGAATCTAAGAACTCTTCCCTTACATTTACTTTTAAACGTTTTAAATAGTAATGAATAATAGCATATCCAAAAGCGGTCCCTAGCAAGAAAAATAACATTTCCATAGTGACTGTTAAGGGGCCAAATGAAAATGTATGTAATGGTTCAAGCATTACTCGCTCCCCCTTCCAAGCTGGCTGATGGTCTGTGTAATTTCTTGATATGTTAGAGCCCCGACCTTACGATGGACGATAAAACCTTCCTTATCGATAAAAAGAGTGGCAGGAACTGGGGGGACAAAGTAGGCGGAAGATACACGCCCATTTACATCAGATACATTTAGAAACTCAATATCATGGTCCTTTATAAACTGTTCGGCAGCTTCCTTTGAATCCTGACTCGTAACATTAACCCCTAGAAAGGTAATTTCATTTTCGTAAGTAGCATGGGCCCTTTGCAAAGCTTCCATAGATGAAGCGCAAAAGGGGCACCAGGATGTCCAAAAATAAATTACTGTCCCCTGTTGACTATTATTAATTGTAGATGATAGCTGAATGGTTTCATGAGGAGTCAGTAAGTTATCTAAAGTAAAATCCGGTGCTAAATGACCGATATGTGGCAACCCATGCATCTCTACATTTCCGTATTCCATAAAACGCCGTTGCTCTTGACCCATCCATAGGAAAAATACAATAGTTATGATAAGTAATATGGAAATAGTTCGTTTAACTAACATCTCAATCCCTCACGAAAAAGTATCCATTTTCACGCCTGAAAAAACATGAAAAAAACGCTGGAACAAACCAGCGTATATATTATAGATTAGGATACTACATCATAGCCTTGCTCTTCAATTTCTTCTTTAAGTTTATCTAGAGTCACAGCTGATTCATCGAATTCAACGGAAACATTATTTTCATCTAAATTCACTTCAGCTAAAGTTACACCTGCTACATTTTTAAGGGCACCTTCCACAGTTGATTTACAATGGTTGCAAGTCATTCCATCTACTCTAATTACTTCCTTTTTCATACAAAAACACTCTCCTTCTACTAGTAAAAAATATTATTACGCTTTACCTAAATAAAGTAAAACATGATAATTAAGACTTCGAAAATTGCTGAATAACTTTCATAAGCTCCTCAATGGCTTCAGATCCTTCTCCATTTGCTACCGCATTGGAGACGCATCCCCGTGTATGGTCTTCCAGCAAGTGAAATCCAACCTTTTTTAAGGCTGCGCTAATGGCAGATAATTGAACTAAAATATCCACACAATAACGATCCTCTTCTATCATTCGCTGGATACCCCTTACTTGTCCCTCTACACGTCTTAATCTTTTCAGAAGCTCTTGCTTTTCCTCATCTGTTCTCATCATTCCCGGTTTCGTTATTTCTGTTAATGGAATGTTTAATTTATTATCCAATTATCTATCACCTCTGATCTGATTATACCATACCCCTGGTACGTATCTCTTGTCAATAATATACCAGCCAAAAGATAAACATGTCACATTTATTAAGTTGATATTCAGGCAGACAAACACCTCTAAACAAAGCCCGCAACGTTTTTACACTGATTGCGAGCTTCCTATAAGTAATATTTACCAAAATAATTAGCTGTCTAAAGCTTTTTTCACACTTAGAAGATTATCTCCATCTTCCTTCCTTACCATATTTACAAGAAAGGGCCTCATGATTTTTGTACGGAGACTGTTTGTTTGAACAGTTCCTTCAAAAACAACCTTTGTCCCTTCTTCCACTTCCTCAAATGTATAAATATATTCTACTTTTAAGGCGTTAGATTCTGTGAAAAAGGAAATTTTTTTATTTGGGACTACTTCCAAAATCTCTAATTCGGAGGCAACTTTACGGGTCGGCGAAAGTTGTCTTACCTCTTTATAACGGGAGCCTGCCTCTCCACCTGAGTTTGTCAGCTTCTCCACTTTAACTACATTCGTAAAAATTTCTGTTCGATTCTCTGGATTGGCTAGAAAGGGATAAATGTCACTTAAGGGTTTATCGATTATCGTTTCTTCATGTAAATCAGCCATTGGCTTAACCTCCGTTCATAAATGCCTTCCATTTCTACTATTTAATCTTCTACTGTTATTTCCTCTAACTTTTCTGCTCCTTGCTGTAATAAATACATTTTATGATATAGTCCCTCTTGATCCAATAGTTCTCCATGTGTTCCATGCTCTACGATTTCCCCTTGATGAAGGACTAGAATTTGATCAGCGTCCTTAATGGTGGATAATCGGTGAGCAATGGCAATTGTTGTTCGGCCACGTCTCATTTTTTCTAGGGCAATTTGTATTTCTGTTTCTGTTTCCGTGTCAACACTTGCAGTTGCTTCATCTAAGACAAGAATTTTCGGGTTCCGTGCCATCGTTCTAGCAAAGGAAATAAGCTGGCGCTGCCCACTGGAAAAAGTTGATCCTCGTTCTCCTACTGGAGTCTCATAACCCTTTGGTAATCTTTCAATAAATCCGTGGGCATGAACAAACTTCGCTGCTTCCACCACATCCTCATCCGTAATAGACGGGTCGTACAAACGGATATTATGCTTAATGTCTCCAACAAATAGAAATGGATCCTGAAGTACAAGACCTAGTTTAGAGCGCAGCTCTTCGTCGCTATATTGTTCAATGGGAGTACCATCAATAAGGATTTGACCTTTATTAATGGAATAGAAGCGCATCAATAAATTGATAATAGAGCTCTTCCCGCTTCCCGTATGCCCAACAAGGGCTAACGTTTCCCCTTGACGAACCTTAAAACTAATATTTTTCAAAACATCCTGTTTCCCGTCATAAGAAAAAGTAACATCTCTAAATTCAATTTCCCCGAATTTAACTGTAGGCTCCTCACTTCCTTGTTTTACAGGAGCCAGTTCATCGTGATCCATCAAACGGAAAACACGGCCAGCGGAGATAATCGCCTGTTGAAAAATAGAAAGGCGCTGCATCATCTGGTTCACTGGTTCAAAAAAGCGGTCCAGATAATTCACAAAAGCGTATAATACCCCAATTTCAACAGGACTATTTAACGAGGTAATTCCAAAATAACTTAGAACGAGAACGAGAGCCATAATGGAAATAAAGTCCACAGCAGGACGTAACAATAACCCATCTAACTTGATGCTTTTGAACCAAGCTTCATGATGCTCTTGATTCGTCTTTTGAAATTCACGGTTCATTCTTCTTTCCTGTCTAAAAATCTGAACGATAGCCATTCCTTGGATGGATTCATTTAACCTTGCATTTAATTGACTTAGCTTCTCGCTCATTTCTGAGTAATACTTGGAACTAAAGTGACGATATAGTTGCATGATTACAATAATAATCGGTAAAATAACTAAACAAAATAGAGCGAGTTGAACGTTCAAATAGAACATGGCAATAAAAACACCAATTAAGAAAATGATATTTTGGACAAAAACAGCCATTACACTAACATATAATTCCTTTACTTGCTCCGTATCATTCGTAATTCTTGACACAAGTCCCCCTGTAGGGAATTGATCAAAAAAGGATAATCCTAAACGCTCCACCTTTGAAAAAATATCAATACGGAGCTCCTGGATTATTTCCAACGCCGTTTTCTGAAACAGTAAGGATTGGAAATAATTCATTACTGCAGAAGCAATATGCAAAACGATATAGCCTATTCCTAGTATTAGCAGCGCTTGTACTTCAAATATTCTCGGTGTTAAATAATCATCAATAAATATCTGAATAAGAATCGGGCCAATTAACTGAGAAGCCGTACCTCCCACTAATAAAAGGAAGGCTACGAGCAGCCACTGCCAGTGTGGCTTGGCATATTGTATTAAACGTTTAAAAACTAGTCCTTGAGCTAAAGGGATAAGTAGATGTTTATGTCTTTCAATCATGATGATTTCCCTCCCCGCTCCACTAGAGATTCCAATTGTTGATGCTCATACATACGTCGGTACCAGCCGTCCTGGTCCATTAAGGAATCATGGTCTCCTCGCTCCAGCACTTCTCCCTGATCTAATACAAGAATAAGATCAGAATGTTTAATTGCACTTAAACGATGGGCTGTAATTAAGGTGGTCTTTCCTTTTCTTATCTCTCGTAAAGCATGTAGAATCTCCTCTTCCGTTTTTGCATCAACAGCAGATAAGGAGTCGTCTAAAATAAGTATTTCTGGGTTAGCAAGGAGAGCACGGGCGATGGAAATGCGCTGTTTTTGCCCACCAGATAAGGTGACCCCTCGTTCTCCTACAATTGTTTCATAGCCTTCATCAAAACGGATAATATCGTCGTGAATGGATGCTAGTTTGGCAGCATCAATGATTTCCTGGTAACTAGCATCAGGATTAGCAAAGGCAATATTATCTGCAATGGTTGCTGAGAATAAGAAATGATCCTGTGGTACATAACCAATAGCAGACCGCAATGCATCTAACGTATAATTGTCGATGGCCCGTCCATCCAAATAGATATTTCCATTTTTTATATTAAAATCACGCATTAAGCCTTTTAATAGTGTTGTTTTACCGCTTCCCGTTCTCCCAGCAATCCCAAGGGTTTGCCCCCTCTTAATTTGAAAGTAAACATCCTTCAATGCTGGATTTTCTCCTTCTTTGTAGACAAATTCATTCACTTGGAATTCTAAATCCCCTTTGGGAGTTTCATTGACTGCTTCTGGGTTGTCCACAATATCTTGCTTTACTTTAAGGAGAGCCGATACACGATCATAGGAGGCCCTACCTCGCTCCACAATATTAAACAACCAGCCAAAAGCGAGCATAGGCCATATTAATAAGCCAAGATACACTGTAAAACTAGTCAACTGTCCTATCGTTAATTCTTCTATTACTACATATCTAGCACCAAAAACGATAGATAAAAAGAAGGAAAACCCGACAATAACAGCAATAGTTGGATCGAATAGAGCGTCAACCTTTGCCACCTGAACATTTTTCTTTACCACATCAGCCGATTCCTTTTTAAAGGCTTCTACCTCTTCCCCTTCGTACCCTAACGTTTTTGTAACACGAATTCCGGACATACTTTCCTGTACCTTATCGTTTAAAGAAGAAAATGCAGCTTGGGCTTTCGAAAAGCGCTTATGTAGCATCGAGCCATATTTGCTTGTCGCTATAGCCATAAATGGCATAGGAATTAAAGCAATTAATGTAAGCTCCCAGCTGATAGTAACAGCCATTGTGATAATGACAAAGCTTCCCATTGTAATAGAATCTACTAAGGTAAGAACCCCTACCCCTGCCGTCTGTTCAATAGCACGAATATCATTGGTAGCATGAGCCATTAAATCTCCTGTTCTTCTTTTTTGAAAAAAAGAGGAAGACATCTTTGAAAAATGTTCATAAAGATCATTTCTCAATAGTCTTGCTAAACGAATGGCAGGACCAAAAATTAAGATTCTCCAAAGATAGCGTAATATATATACGATAATTGCTAAAACAAATAATAATAGCATCCATTGGAGAAGTATTTCTTCTGTTAAAGTATTCCTGTCTATATGGTCGACGATTACCCCCACCACATAGGGAGGTAATAAGGATAGAAAAGATACTAAAGCAAGAACGAATATTCCTCCGCCGTAATTCCACTTTTCTTTCTTAAAATACCATAGTAAATCGATAAAAACTCTCATCGTGCTGCCCCTTATCCTATTTGTGTCTTTAAAAAGACCAATTTCATCATATCAGAAAAGGAATTGACGGAAAAGAAAATAAATATTTATTTTATAGCTTCTTTCACTTTATTCTCTAATAGCCGCAAAACTTCTATATTGCTATAACATGAAATATCTAATGTATCTATATTTTCATTCGTATACTTCTGGCGTTTATACTGATACATTGGATCATAATAGTGCAGTAGTAATTGAGAAAAAGCTAATTCGTAATCCTTCTTTTCGAAAGCCGCTGAAACAATATGACGAATGGATGAAGGTATTCGCTTTTTTAAATGATTAAAGGCTGCAATAAATGCATCATGATGTTTGTCCGGATGATAATCCTCTATAATTCTCTTCACTCTATTATCTAATGAATCTTTGATTTCAATATGTTGGGAATGATTTTTTAACTGCAGTAAAAATTCAGGAACGATAATCGACCCAATCCGTTTACTTTCCGCCTCCAAAATCACAACCCCATTTTGTTCATATGTTTCTAAAGTTTTGACAAGATCATACTCAAACTGTTTCTGTGATTGTGATCCCAGTCCAATATGACCAAAAATGGACCCCCGATGATTGGCTAATCCTTCTAAATCAAGGACAGGATAACCTTTATCATTTAACACCCTTATCCATCTCGTTTTTCCCGTTCCAGTATTTCCGGAAAGGACGATACCCTTCCACTGTAGGTTGGCAAAATGGTTCAGTTGCGTTCTTACCTCTTCACGAAAACTACGTATTCCACCGGAGAGCTGATATGCATTTATTCCAAGGGTCTGCATCATGGATACAAAAGTAGCACTCCTCATCCCTCCACGGGCACACATCACCACAGCTTTTCTCCCTTCCGCAACACGTTCTAGCTTCTGCCACTCTACATAAAAAGCTGGCAATTTCTTCGAAAAGATGGCTACTCCTTCTTTCTTGGCAGAATCTGGACATACCTGTTTATATAAAGTACCAATGGCTTTTCGTTCATCATCGGTAAATAGAGGGAGATGAATGGAGCCTGGAATATGAAATTCTTTAAATTCCCCTGGAGATCGAACATCTATGAGATAATATTTGTTTGAGGAAAACTGTTTATGACTAATTTTTGGAAGTGAAAAGGTAACCTCCATCATCAACACCTACTTCCGTTTAGATCTGTTAAACTTTGAATGCTGATTTTCGCTTCAATCAACACTTCTCCTTTAATGAGCCTTCTATTTAATATGAAAAAACACTCCGTAGTGGAGTGTTAACTTATTTCATATTATTTTGCATTGCTTTCATCATTTGGGTAATTTTCTTTTGTGACGGATTCATACCCATTTGCATCATCATGACGCGAAGCATTTTTTCATTAATTGGTGGGTTCTTCTTCATATAATTCATCATGTATTGTCTTGCAATAAAGAAACCGATAGCAATTCCTGCAAGCAATGCTAGGAAGCCTGTTAAAATGTATGGCCACATTACAATGACCCTCCTTCTCTCTATGTTGTCTCTCGGAAAAACTTAACTATTTGTTATAACCTCATTTATTATAACGTATTGACCCGTACAATAAAAGGGAAAGTCAAAAAAATGCGTTATTTTGTCTAGGATTGATGAACAATTTCTAACGATTTTACTGGACGGAGCCATCCATATCTCCTTTGGTCAAATTCCATTGCGATAAAAAACGGATGATAATGACGCAGGACTTCAAAAAAGCATGCCTCTGCATCAAGGGTACCCTCGGAAAATAACGTTAAATGGTTTTCATCTATATATAGACCAGCCTGACTGTTCTTTTCTTTCATACGTATAAAATGCTTATTATCTTCCATTTCATAACCAACAGTGCCAGAAAGATTCTTTTGAAGCATTCTTTGTAAACGGATTACATCTATCGGTTCAATAATAAAATCAATTTGATTGTCTGTGACATTCTTTAGTTCTCCTTTGGCGAATCTATTCTCATCAAACAGACGAAACAGTTTACCTTCTAATCCATAGTAGTCATTTGCGATATCTTCCCGAATAATATAGATGTCATACTCTCTCACATTTCCAACCCCCCGAAGCTTCCTGTCTCATTACCTATTATATAGGACAAGCTATACAAGAATTGTCAGTTCATGCAATGAACCATGACTAATTTTGTCGCTAAGGGTTGGAGTTTTGCTTATTTAAAAATTTGGAGAAACGGAAAGCGTCCGCCTGTAGCGTATCCAAGCCACATTATATTCTCTCAAAAACAACATGGTCTAATGCGATGAGTAATCGCAGGAGCATACCAAGTGGCGAAGGAGCAATCTTTTTTAAACAGTCTTATTCAAAGAGGGTGACTCCACGAGTCACCCTCTTTCATTCTTACTTATTTAACAATTGTTTAAAATTAGCTACCACATTTTCAACAGTAAAACCATATTCCTTAAGGATACGTTCACCTGGTGCAGAAGCTCCAAAACCATCAATTCCTAATACAGCCCCTTGATCTCCCGTGTAACGCTCCCAACCTAATGGATTAGCCATCTCAATTCCTAGTCGTACCTTTATATTCTTTGGAAGAACAGAGTCTTTATATTCTTGAGATTGCTTTTCAAAGCGATCCCAGCTTGGCATACTAATAACTGCAACATGGATTCCTTCTTTTTCAAGGGCTTTTTGAGCCTCGACAGCTAAAGAAACCTCCGAACCTGATGCAAGGAGCAACCCATCTGGATTTCCGTTAGCTTCAGAAATAACATATGCCCCTTTCTTAACACCATCGTATGCCTTTTCTTTTGTACCTTCTATTGTTGGTAGACCTTGACGTGTAAGGACTAATGCGGTTGGTTGATCTGTACTTTCTACTGCCAGCTTCCATGCAGCAACCGCTTCGTTTCCATCCCCAGGGCGAATGAGAGATAGACCAGGCATTGCCCTTAAAGCAGGAAGTTGTTCTACTGGTTCATGTGTCGGTCCGTCTTCTCCTACAGCTATGCTGTCATGTGTAAATACATAAGTTACTGGTATCTGCATTAATGCTGATAAACGTACCGCTGGACGGAGATAATCAGAGAAAACAAAGAATGTGGCTACATACGGTTTTAATCCCCCATGGAGAGCCATTCCATTTCCAGCTGCTGCCATGGCAAATTCTCGAACTCCAAACCATACATTTCTACCAGCGTAATTTTCCCTAGTGAAATCCTCTTCTCCTTTTAACATTGTGTTATTGGATGAAGCCAAATCAGCAGATCCACCAAACATTGATTTCACATTTTTAGCCAATGCATTTAAGGTTTCTCCAGCAGATTGTCTCGTTGCTAATTTATCTGTTGTTTCATAAACAGGAAGTCCTTGGTCATATCCAGAAGGTAATTCTCCGTTAATTGCAGCTGTTAACTGTTGTGCTAATTCCGGATAGGCTTGTTGATAGGCCTCAAATAGTTCGTTCCATTTCTGTTCCTTTTGAATTCCCTCGTCAGCAAGCTTCTGATAATGCTCAGCAACTTCCTCAGGTACATGGAAGTCTTCCTCAAAGGTCCAGTTATAATATTCCTTCGTTAATTGAGCTTCTTCTTCACCAAGTGGTTTCCCGTGAGACTCGGATGTTCCTGCTCTATTAGGGGAACCATAACCAATTGTAGTCTTTACTTCAATCATAGATGGTCTGTCATCAGCCTTTGCCGCCTCAATTGCACGGCCAATTTCCTCAAGGTCGTTTCCATCCTCAACACGGATCACTTGCCAACCGTAAGCTTTGAAACGATCTTCCACACTTTCAGAGAAGGAGCGATGTAAATCACCATCTAGTGAAATATCATTGGAATCATAAAGTACGATCAATCGTCCTAACTTTAAATGACCTGCTAATGAAGCTGCTTCAGCAGAAACACCTTCCATTAAGTCTCCATCCCCACAAATACTGTATGTATAATGGTCAACAATGTTATATTGGTCACGATTATACGTTGCTGCTAAGTGACGCTCCGCCATTGCCATCCCAACAGCCATCGCAATCCCCTGGCCAAGTGGTCCTGTTGTTGCATCTACTCCAGGTGTATGTCCATATTCCGGGTGTCCTGGAGTTTTACTCCCCCATTGTCTAAACTCTTTTAAATCTTCAATTGAAACATTATAACCATGAAGATGTAATAAACTGTATAAGAGCATGGAGCCATGTCCCGCAGATAATACGAATCGATCACGGTTAAACCAATCTGGATTCTTAGGGTTATGATTCATAAAGTCTGTAAATAGCTTATATGCCATTGGTGCAGACCCCATTGGCATTCCCGGGTGACCCGAATTTGCCTTTTCAATTGCATCAATTGATAATGTTCTGATGGTTGCTATTGATAGATCATGAATATTAATTCCCATAAATTCTTTCATCCTTCCTTACAAGTAGTTGTCTGACCTCTGTGTTTATCATATACCTTCTTACCTTGCAAAACAATAGTTTATCCTACGTTTCATACGTTTCTCACAAATTAATGTAATTTAATGAAAAAAACTATTTTATCTTAACATATTGTAACCAGCCTACTTTAAATTAATCTAATTTAAGTTAAAGCTGTAAAAGATTGTTGTTTTTATAATAAAATAGTTGGCTTGGATAAGCTACAAGCGGAACAATTATACCTAAAGGCAGCCCGCGTCCTTGTTCCGCGGGCAACGCTTCAGTCCCCTCGGGCCATGTCTCTTCCTCTGTGAGTATTGCTCCGAAGCTGAATCAAATAGTCATCGTAAACGATGATGCTCCGAGACAACTCGTAGCGAATTCAGGAAGCTTTGCTTGTCGCTGATATCGCCGCCTTTCCCTTCAACAAGCTCTAAAAAAACAACAAAGTTTACGAAAATAGCTTAAGTTAATGAAGTAGTAAGGATAAATAAAAAAAGCTACAGGTTAGTCAGCAGCTTTTTTTACTCCATTATTAGTGTTGGAACGGATTTCTTTCCTTTTCTTCTTTCAATTTTGCTGGGGTTACATCATTACCTTCCTTATCAACTACTTTTACTGACTTCAATTGATTTTTCAGTGATTTTCTTACATTTTTTAAATACGCTTCCCGAAGATCCTTTTGTTCCTTTTGTTCTTTTAAGGAAAGACCTTCTTTTTTCGATTTAGCAGCCAGTTCATTTATTCGTTGAAGCTTTTCGTTACTAAGCATAACATACCTCCGTGTGTACTATCATTATCCCTTATGGTACCCAACTGATGTAAATCTTTCAAGTTTTCACTTCGGAAGTCACTTCTTATATAGAATCCTTATCGGTTATCTCTGTTAAAAATTTAATGTTGATTGTCCCTTCAGGATACTACTGCGATTACTCGTCCCATTAAGAGCACTGTTACTTTTCTCACCGGAGTTTCGCATCCCCCGCTTCAATTAACACTATTTCAAATTCAACACTGTTCTTTAACAGGGCCCCCATGGAAATGAAAATTTTACTCTACTTGGAATGGACCACAGCGAATTACAAATCTGATTCGTATCTTCTCGGTAGCCTATACGTTAATAAAATAGCGGATTTAATTGGATGCAAATGTATCTAATACTACAGGTATATGGATTTTTTGCCCAGGATAAATAGTTTCATTAGTGAGGTTATTATAAGTTTTGATCCAGTGGACCATCTGCTCTGTTGACATGTCACTCCCTATACCATTGCTTGTCGCAATGCTCCACAAAGATTCCCCTTGAGTTACTGTCCATTCAGACGTTATGTATTCTTTCATTTCCTTAGGTTCTCCTGCAGCTGTTGATGTCCAAAAAAATAATCCCGCCGACAATATTAATATAAAAATGGATGCATCTGCACTCTTCTTTACTTTATTTAAAATAAAACTCATCATTTATCTCCCCTAACAGAATGTATGTTCTAAAATCAGTCTAACAAGAACATTAGTTCGTGTCAATGTTTTTGTAGAACGAATGTTTGCACCGTTTCCTAGTACATGGTATAATGTTCCTGTAAGATTAGAAGATTCTACATATTTTCAATTCACGAAAGTTTGACATAGCAAATACAACAAATTAGAGGTGGGAAATAATGACAGATCTTTCGCAACGACAGCAAGATATACTTAAATTTATAAAGGAAGAGGTTCGTGTAAAGGGTTACCCCCCTTCCGTTAGGGAAATAGGGGAAGCTGTAGGGCTTGCTTCCAGTTCTACTGTACATGGTCACTTAGCACGATTGGAAAAAAAGGGATACATCCGGAGGGATCCTACAAAACCCCGGGCAATTGAGGTAATAGGGCAAAACGAAGACAGCAGGAATGTAACAGAGACACCTTCTATTTATGTGCCAATTATCGGGAAGGTTACAGCAGGACAACCTATTACTGCTATTGAAAACGTTGAAGAATATATCCCATTACCTGCACAATTTGCCCATGACGAAAACTCATTTATTTTAGAGATTTCTGGGGACTCTATGATAGAGGCTGGAATATTCGATGGAGACTATGTAGTTGTAAAACAACAGAAAACAGCAAACAACGGAGATATCGTTGTGGCAATGACAGAGGAAGATGAAGCCACCGTAAAACGTTTCTTCAAAGAAAAGGATTATATAAGATTGCAGCCGGAGAATTCAACATTGGAGCCTATCCTTTTAAAAAATGTATCTATATTAGGAAAAGTCATCGGAGTCTTCCGAACCATTCATTAACCATAAGAGAGACACATTTTCAAGCTTACGGAAAGGGAGATGAAAACGTGTCTTTTTTAGTGTTGCATTACATTTGTAAAATGATTAGATTAAAACTGCAATAGAGCTGAAGAACATTAACGCTGCTAATAGCATGACCAAAAAACACACAATAGAAAAATTAATTTCCCTTTTATGAATTAACCCTTGAGGCAGTGCCTTGTGTCAATCTAGGACTTCCTTATTTTCCTGAAATAAAAGAAATTGATTCCCCGTAACTTGAAAAATCTCTGTTATAATTTTTTTAAGAGTTATAAATTAAAAGTGCGGGTGTTAATTCATGAACGTGATTGTTTTAGACTTGGAAACTACAAGACAAACGAAAAGAAATCCTATGCAGCACATTATAGAAATTGGGGCTGTTAAGCTTATTAAAGCGGGAAACCAGTTTAAATATCACTCTAGCTTCCAATGCTATGTTCTACCCCCTACTTTATATGTGAGAAAAGGGGATCGGGAATTTATAAAGGCTACAAAGGATGATTTCAAACATGCCAAAAAATTAAATCGTGCCATGAATGAATTTGTTCGATGGATTGGAAATGAGCCACATTACTTATGCACATGGAGTGAGTCTGATCTACACATACTTATTCGGAATTATGCTTTTTCCCAAAGGTTCAACTTAAATTGGATTCAAAACTATAATGATCTCCAAGAAAAGTTTGGGGAAATGATCCAGGTGAAACAGCAAATTTCATTGACTAATAGTTTAAAGCTTGCGGGTCTAACTGTAAAAGGAAATCAGCACAGCGCTATCGATGATGCTATCAACACTTCTAGGATTCTAATGCTTTATTACCCACACATTACTTTAGAGAAAAATAACCAAGCTAGTATATTTTCAAAATTCACCGTTTTTGTTTATAGTAAATGTTCTAAATGCGGTCAAATAAAACATGCAAAGGAATTTCCAGCAAAACGAAGAAGCCGCTCCAATAGGGGGGCCTGCTTAGAATGCATGATGTTAAAGCAACGAAAGAAAAAAATTCAGAAATTGGCAAGAGTATTAAATAAGGTTGCTTATCATTCCAAAAACGAAATAAAAAGGAAACAAAGAGGGTGACTAAAATATCCTTTAACAAAGACCACCATGGACAATGAAAATTTTAGTCTCCTTGGAGTGAGCGCAGGTCAACGAGACTCCTGCGGAAGAAGGGTTTAGCCGAGACACCTCAGAGCGAAGCTCGAGGAGGCTCGACAGATGCCCCGCGGAAAGGGAGTGAAAGCATTTTGCGACGAGTTGTGACGAGGAAACGAAGTGGTGCAGCAACAGACCGTAGCGAATGACATCCAAATTCGTATTTTCAGGGTAGCTTTTTTTTAAAATCCATAGTAACTTTTATCATTTTCATATTTTCTCATTTTAGAATAGGCAATATCTAATTTATTTTGAATATATACTTGAGGATTGGAAGTTTTGACTTCTCCTTCTAACTCTTGTATTTTAATATCAGCAAACATTCCAGCAACCCTAGCTAAGTGATCAATTGTAGCCATCAACGTACTGTTGTCTTCATAATTTTCCGATGCAATCCTTTGGATATCATCAATTTTCTCCAATATTCGTTTTGTTTCCTCTAAAGTAAAATGACTCATTGAACCTCCCCCTTTTTAATTGTTATTTAAATTGTATGAGGGATAAAGTCATTTATGGTTATTAAATTTTTTTCCAAAACATAGAAGCCCCTGATACGAGAAGTGTATCAGGGGCTTTTCTTTCACTATTAGTAGCTAGTCATATACTGCTCTCTCTCCCATGGGTGCACTTGCGTACGGAACATATCCCACTCGATTTCTTTCGCTTCGATGAAGTGTTCTAGTACGTGCTCACCTAAAGAGCTTGTAATAACTTCGTTTTTCTTAAGTGCCTCAAGAGCTTCTTTAAGAGTAGATGGTAGGGCATCAATTCCTTCTGCTGCACGCTCCCCTTCGTCCATTGCATAGATATTTCTATCTGTTGCAGGAGGAGGAGTTAACTCGTTGCGGATACCATCTAAACCAGCTGCAAGCATTGCTGCCATTGCAAGGTAAGGGTTTGCCGCTGGGTCTGGACTACGAACTTCAACACGTGTGCTTAGACCTCTTGAAGAAGGAATTCTCACTAATGGAGAACGGTTTCTCATGGACCAAGCAACATAACAAGGTGCTTCATATCCAGGTACTAAACGCTTGTAAGAGTTTACTGTTGGGTTAGCAATTGCAGTGAATGCTGCGGCATGCTTTAAAATTCCTGCTAGGAATTGTAATGCTGTTTCACTTAATTGACCAGGTGCATTTTCATCAAAGAAAGCATTGTCCTTTGGACCGCGGAATAAAGACATGTTAGCATGCATACCGCTTCCGTTTACACCGAATAACGGCTTCGGCATGAATGTAGCGTGTAATCCGTGCTTATGTGCAATTGTTTTAACAACTAATTTAAATGTTTGGATGTTATCACAAGTAGTTACAGCATCCGCATATTTAAAGTCAATTTCGTGCTGTCCTGGAGCTACCTCATGATGAGATGCTTCAATTTCAAAGCCCATATCCTCTAGCTCAAGCACGATATCACGACGGCAGTTTTCCCCTAGGTCAACTGGTGCTAAGTCGAAGTATCCACCTTTGTCGTTTAATTCTAAAGTTGGTTCTCCTTTTTCATCTGTTTTGAAAAGGAAGAACTCAGGCTCTGGACCAATATTGAAATCTGTAAAGCCCATTGCTTTCGCTTCTTCTAAAACTCTCTTCAATGCTCCACGTGGATCACCAGCAAATGGCGTACCATCTGGATTGTAAACATCACAGATTAAACGTGCAACCTTTCCTTTTTCTTGGTTCCAAGGGAAGATAACCCAAGTATCAAGATCCGGATATAAGTACATATCAGATTCTTCGATTCGTACAAAACCTTCAATGGAAGATCCGTCAAACATCATTAAATTGTCTAATGCTTTAGGAAGTTGGTCTACTGGAATTTCCACGTTTTTAATAATTCCTAGCAGGTCAGTAAATTGTAAACGGATATACCGTACATTTTCTTCTTTTGCCATACTAAAAATGTCTTCTTTAGAATATTTGCTCATTAACTTTCTCCTCCTTGTGAATAATCCATTGAAGATTAATAGAAAATTACCACGTTCCCTATCAAAACATCAATGCAGCAACAACGAGTTTCAATTTTCTAACAATCCTTTTTCCTCGTGTTCCTCTTGGCTTATGTATATAGTAACGAAGATTGAATCACTTGTGTTGAATGATGTCAGATTATCTGACATGGTAATTTATCTGACATCATCAATGTAAATTTGCTAACTACTGTGGTAATAGGCTTTACAGCGTTTTCAGAAAGACGAAAATATTTTAAATTTTATTAGTTATTGTTCGGAAAAAAATAACTTTATATTCCATTAAATGTTATTTATCTCCCACAACCCTTTTTCTAATAGGGATCTTATGGCATCCACTACACCTATTTTTACATGTTCATAAGTAAGTCCACCTTGTACATAAGCTGTATATGGGGGACGAATGGGTCCATCTGCCGTTAATTCAATGCTCGCCCCTTGAATAAAGGTTCCTGCTGCCATAATGACAGCATCCTCGTACCCAGGCATGGGGCTAGGATGAGGCATAACATGTGCATCAACTGGAGATGAGCCTTGAATGGCTTGGCAAAAAGCAATCATTATTTCTTTTGTTGGAAAGGATACAGACTGAATTAAATCTGTTCTTGTAGCATTCCACACTGGAGATGTTTCCATGCCAATTTCTGATAAAAACCTAGAAGTGAACATGGCACCCTTAACCGCTTGATTTACCACATGGGGAGCCAAGAAGAGTCCTTGATACATTTCTAGAAGACTATATAAGGTTGCTCCTCCCTTTAATCCGATGCCAGGTGCTGTTAATCTAGCAGCACATTGTTCAATGTATTTGTCCTTACCTACAAGGTATCCACCGGTTTTAACAATTCCGCCACCAGGGTTTTTAATTAATGATCCCGCCATCACATCGACACCAACATCTCCCGGTTCCTGCAGCTCTACAAATTCTCCATAGCAGTTATCAACAAATACAATTAAATCTTCATTGATTTCTTTAATAAAACGTACCATCTCACCAATTTCAGCCACCGTAAAGGAAGGACGGTTATCATATCCTTTGGAACGCTGTATTCCAATTACCTTCGTTTTTTCATGGATCATTTGTTGAACAGCAGGGTAATCCATACGACCTTCCTTCAATGGAGTGTATTGATAGGTAATTCCAAAATCCTTTAACGACCCGTTTACTTCCCCGCGAATTCCAATAACCTCTTCCAAAGTATCATATGGCTTTCCAGTAATGTACAGGAGCTCGTCACCCGGCCTAAGTAAGCCGAAAAGGGCTGTGCTTATGGCATGGGTACCGGATACAATTTGGGGCCTTACAATTGCCTTTTCTCCCCCGAAAACTTGAGCATAAATCTTTTCTAACGTTTCACGTCCTACATCATCATAACCGTATCCAGTTGATGCTTGAAAATGGTACTCCGATACTTGATGTTCTTTAAATGCCTTTAATACTTTCCGTTGATTTGCTTCACTAAGTTTTCCTCGCTCAAAAAAAGCTGGTTGTAATTCCTGTTCAACCTGTGATACTAACTGATCTAAATTTACGTTATCATCGTTCATCTGTTTCTACTTCTCCTCTATTCTCTCTTGTTTGCATTTCATGATAGATAGCTGATTCTGCAGTAGCATAGCCGCGAACAATATAACATTCATTCTCTTCATCAAATTGTTGCTCTGTCTGAATGGTCTCCTTTTGTAGACGGTGCAGCCATTTCCCTTCCTCTGCTTCAATATGAACAACATAAGGGGAAAAGTTCTCTTCCATAATGGACTCCACCTTTTTCTTAAGCTTGTCCAGGTCGGAAGTGTCGTGTGCACTAATTAAGGTAGATGCCCCTGTTGAATAGGAAAAGAAATCGTCTGTAAGGAGATCTCTTTTATTATAAACGGTAAGGATCGGGATATTTTCGGCGTCTAGGTCTTCCAACAGCTTGTATACCGTCTTCTCATGATTCGTATAATCAGGGTTGGATGCATCAACTACATGTAAAATTAAATTAGCTTCCTTTACTTCCTCTAGGGTAGAACGGAAGGCGGCAATTAATGCCGTTGGTAGCTGCTGAATAAATCCAACTGTATCCGTTAGTAACACTTCCATACCAGAAGGAAGCTTTATTTTCTTTGTTGTTGGATCTAATGTGGCAAATAACTGATCCTCCATATACACCTCGGCCTCGGACAATTTATGGAGCAAAGTGGACTTCCCAGCATTTGTATATCCTACAAGGGCAATTTGAAAGGCCTGATTTTTCTTTCTGCGGCTACGGTATCGTTCCCTATGGGAAACTACTTGCTCCAATTGTTCCCGAATATCTGCCATTCTGGAACGGATATGTCTTTGATCCACTTCTAGTTGTGTTTCTCCTGGTCCCCGTGTTCCAATCCCGCCCCCTAAACGGGAAAGGGCGAGACCTTGACCTCGTAGGCGAGGAAGTAAATAATTCAACTGAGCCAGTTCTACTTGCAACTTACCTTCTCTAGATTGGGCCCTTCTAGCAAATATATCTAAAATCAACTGGGTACGGTCAATTATTTTAATGTCTAATTGATTAGATAAATTGCGAAGCTGAGATGGGGAAAGCTCATCATTGAAAATAACGAGCTCCACTTCCTTCTCCTCAATAACCGCTTCTAACTCTTCCACCTTTCCACGTCCGATATAAGTGGCGGAATCTGGTTTTTGCCGATTTTGGGTCATTTCCATCACCACGACACCGCCGGCTGTTTTCGTTAATGCCTCCAGTTCCTCCATGCGATAAAGAAAATCCTCCTCATTAATATGAGGAGTCTTAAGTCCAACGAGGAGTACTTTTTCTTCCTGGATGTTGCTGTGTTCGTTCATGAGTTTGTTGCTCCCCCTATTCCAAGGAAAGATCCGTATGATAAAAGGCATGTGATAAATCTACACCTTTAATGGTCATTAGATCTTCCGTATCATAATTTCCTTCTTCTAGTAGTCTTACAGCTTGTGCTCTAATGGAACGCTCTAATAAATTACGGATAAATCTACCGTTACTGAAATGGGCCTCCTGCTTTTCCTTCGTATACTTTAACAGATCCTGTAAAGTTGCCTCTGCCCTCGCATCTAATCGATAATCCCTTTCCTTAGCCATCTTATGTGCCATTCTGATTAATTCATTGATCGAGTAGTTAGGAAAGGTTACCTTCATGGGAAATCGAGATGGAAGACCTGGATTAAGTTTTAAGAACCTTTCCATTTCTTTAGGATAACCAGCTAAGATCAAAACAAACGAATGCTGCTGATCCTCCATTGCTTTTACTAATGTATCAATTGCTTCTTTACCAAAGTCCTTTTCCCCACCCCTGGCTAATGAATAAGCTTCATCTACAAATAATATCCCACCAAGGGATTTTTGCACAAGTTCTCTCGTCTTTTGAGCTGTATGTCCTATATACTCTCCAACAAGATCTGCTCTCTCTGCTTCAATTAGATGGCCTTTTTCTAATACCCCCATATCTTTGAAAAGTTTCGCAATTAATCTTGCAACTGTTGTTTTACCAGTACCAGGATTCCCTTTAAACACCATATGCAATACTTGTTTGCCGGCTTTTAATCCTTCTTCCTGACGTTTTTGATTTAAATAAAGCCAAGCATAGATTTCTTTCATAAATTGTTTAATATTAGAAAGCCCAATAAACTCATCTAGCTCTTTTTGTATTTGCTTATATGCCCTATGCTCGGGCTTTGTTAACATGTCCGATTCGTTATGGGAGAGGAGAGCTTCCTGCTCTGATGTTTTTTTTAGTACAACATTGATTTGTCCTTTTTTTCTCATTCTTGCTGCCTGTTCCAACGAGGTCACCATCCTCTATTGTATAGTGGAAATTATTTACTCACAACTACTATACGCAAATGAATCGAACTCGTGACAAATGCCCACGAAATTCTTATATAATAATACCCCTCTTATAATACTTATTTACAAGGGCTCGGACCATATTCAGAGAAGTTGGAAAAGAAGTATTAAGCAAGGCTATTTTCGCAAACTTTATTGTTTTTTAAAGCTAGGAAAAGTGGGTTGATATATCTTATATTCCTTGGTGCAAATTCACTTGCATCGACTTTTACCCTGAAAAACAAATCATGAGTTCATTTGCTACGGCCCGCTCCCTTTCCGTGGGTGACCTGTCAAGCCCCCACGGGCTTTGCCCTGTGTGGTCTTGGCTTGCTCGTTCTTCCGCAGGAGTGTCGTGGAACTCCGCTCATTCCAACGTAGATTAAAATTTTCATTTTCCATGGTGGGAATTATCATTTCCATGGAGGTCTACCAATGTAAAAAGGTACTCTCTTTGGTTGAGAGTA
The DNA here is from genome assembly GCF_030813435.1 of Evansella vedderi. Classification (GTDB taxonomy): domain Bacteria; phylum Bacillota; class Bacilli; order Bacillales; family Salisediminibacteriaceae; genus Evansella; species Evansella vedderi. Next base: position 83,528 of record NZ_JAUSUG010000003.1, read on the forward strand.
CCTTTCTTTTGCAGCTTAGCTGTCTTTGTCTTGATTCAGTTGAACATTTCGTTGAGGAGAAAAGGTGGAAATAGCGTGTTTATATACTAATTGCTGCTTTCCATCTGTATCTAAGATAACGGTAAAATTATCAAAGCTTTTTACATACCCACGGAGTTGGAATCCGTTTAATAAGAAAACTGTTACTGGAATATTCTCTTTTCTCAACTGATTCAAAAATTGGTCTTGGATATTTACTGGTTGTTGTTTCATCGTCAGCAGGCCTCCCTCTTATCACATTATTATCTATATTCGATATTTAAAACAGCTTTCCTTCAACAAAATGATTTATTTCTCTAACCTTTTTTTTTCGATCCTTTGTCATGTCAAACCAGGTGATGTCCATTTTATTTCGAAACCATGTTAATTGGCGCTTTGCATATCTTCTGGAATTTCTTTTTAATGTTTCAATGGCCTCTTCTTTGGAGACATCTCCTCGCAAATATTCGTATATTTCCTTATAACCAATTGCTTGAACCGATTGACAATCATGGATGCCTTGATTATATAACCGCTCTGCTTCTTCAATAAGTCCCTCTTTGACCATCATATCTACTCTTAGGTTAATTCGTTCGTAAAGTTTTTCCCGCTCCATCGTTAATCCAACAATGATGGTGTTATAAGGTGAGGTTACTGGCTGCTGTGGTCTTTCACCTATGGTTTTTCCAGTTAAATGGAATACCTCTAAAGCGCGGATCACCCGGCGAACATTGTTCGGATGAAGTTCCTTATAGCTTACAGGATCTATCTCCTTTAGTTTTTCGTGCAAAGCTTCATTACCATATTGATTAGCATAGTTTTCTAATTCTTCGCGGAATGCTTCATCTCCTTCTGATTTAGAAAAATCATAATCATATATGACAGAATTTACGTACAGGCCTGTACCGCCTACTATGAGAGGAAGTTTATTTTTGTCGTGGATCGTTTGTATGTATTCTTTTGCCCTTTGCTGAAATTCTGCAACGGAAAAGGACTCCAGTGGATCTTTAATATCAATAAGATAATGGGGAATCCCTTCCATTTCTTCTTCCGTTACCTTTGCAGTACCTATATCCATACCGCGATAAACCTGCATCGAGTCTCCGCTGATAATTTCACCATTTAGATTTTTTGCTAACGTAATTCCTGTTTCTGTTTTACCTACAGCGGTAGGTCCAACAATTACAACTAAATTTGTCATCATTAGTTAGATCCTTCCATTTCAATAGTACCAAAATGATAGGTTGCCGAAGGGCGTACTTGAACTGAAAAGCCAAATTTTTGAAAGCGGTCGCTTCTGAAATGGTCCTTTAATACGACACGTTTCTTCGCCACTCTTTTCGCTTCCTCCAAAACCTCCTCTGTAAAGGAAGATTTTACCGTAAAAGGACGCATCGGGTCAAATCCATTAGACCCTGAGACTTCTTCTTCAAACATTGGGTCGAAATAAACGACGTCCATAGAATCTGTCTCGGCCTTTCTTAGCCACTCTAGATTGGAATGGGAGTATACCCGAATTCGCCTTAATGCTTCATCGATTTCAGAAACATTGCTTTCATAGTTAGATAACCCACTCTTTACTATAAAAGCAATCATTTCTGATTCTTCTATCCCTATTACCTCTCCATTAGGGCCTGTAGCTAAGCTTGCTATGATAGCATCAGAAGCAAGGCCCATTGTGGCATCAAGAAAGCTATCCCCTTCCTTTAAATTACACGCTTGGACGAGGGGATCTTCCTTTGTTTTCATCCATCGCTTTGCCCGAAACATGGCCGCATTGGGATGGAAGAAAAAGGGATCCTGCTCTTGCAGGGCTTGGGCAGTAATTCGCTCCTTCCCAACAACGATAACAGAAGCTTTGTGCTTAGCGATCATACCATCCACCGATTGTTTATTTCTTGACTTATAAGGGATGTTCAACTCTTTTGCAATCTTTTCGGCCTCACGAATGATGGAGTCATTAGGGCGTCCAGATGTGGTTACTATTACATCTTTCATCTTATTCCTTCCTCATCACATAATTCTTTTAAACATTCGTTCCATCTCATACGTAGAATAATGAATGATGACAGGTCTGCCGTGTGGACATGTGTAAGGCTCTTCACAAGTCCGTAACGTTTCTAAGAGGCGAAACATTTCATCCTTTGTTAAATATCTATTTGCCTTAATGGCTGCTTTACAGGACATTAAAATTGCCGCTTCTTCCCTTAGTTTGCCTATATCTATACTATCTTTATCCTTTATTTGTTCCATCATTTCTTCGATTAGATCCTTTTCCTGTCCCTTTGGAAACCATGTTGGATGGGAACGGACTAGGTAGGTTCTCGTTCCAAATGGCTCTAGTTCAATACCTATTTCCTTTAGAAGGTGTCCCCTTTCCTTTATTCGTTCTTCTTCCCCTTGTGTCACTTCAAAGGTGAGAGGTACTAATAAATCCTGAAGGGTGTGGTCTACATCAGCTACTTTTTCTCGGAAATATTCATACTTAATACGTTCCTGTGCTGCATGTTGGTCGATGATAAATAATCCTTGGTCATTTTGGGCCAAAATATACGTCCCATGTAACTGTCCAATGGGATAAAGAGTGGGAAGATCTTTATCAATGTTGTCATCCGTTTTGATGATTGAGGCTGTTTTTGTAGATGGGAGCTCCTCTATTGGAGTATCCAATACAGCAGCCTGTTCTTCTACAAGTGAAGCCCCTTCATACTCTACTGCCTTATTGAGTTGGAGATTCCTATCTTCCTGCCTATCTTCCGTATCAACAGTAGCAGACGTAGATGTTTGGGAGGTAGTGAATGGGAGTGCCACTCCACTATCCTCATTACGTAATGAGTCTTCATGTTTGGGTGTTTTCAAGGCCTGTCGGTCAGGTTGCCCGAAGGAAGTCTTGGATTCTAGTTCATGCTCTAAGGTGAATGTAAGCTGTTCCGATTTCGGCCTTTCCTTTCTAGTGTTATTCACCTCTGGTATAAATCTTGTCTTTTGAAACACTTTTTTAATAGCTTCTGTTACTAATTCCTGTAATGCTTGTTCTTTACTTAAACGAACTTCCAATTTTGATGGGTGAACGTTCACATCGATCAGGATTGGATCCATTTCTATATGAAGGATGACAATGGGATGTTTCCCAATAGGAAGGAGGGTATGGTAGCCCTCTTGTATTGCTCTCACTAAAGCATAATTTCGAATATTCCGGCCGTTAATAATAGTAGACATGTAGGATCTATTGGAACGGGTTACCTCCGGTTTCGCAATATAGCCCCTCACTTTAAAATCTAATGATTCCCCTTCCACAGGTAGCATATTTTTTCCAATAGATGAACCGTAAATGGCCGTTATTACCCGTAATATATCCCCATTCCCTGCTGTTTTTAACAACGTTTTATCATTGTGTGTCAGGTGGAAAGCCACATTTGGGTGGGCAAGGGCCATTCTGTTAATTACATCAGAGATATGCCCCAGTTCTGTATGAATCGTCTTTAAGTATTTAAGACGTGCTGGGGTATTATAAAACAAGTCCGTAACAACTATTTCTGTTCCTTTGCGGGCAGAGGTGGAGCCCTTATGCGTAATCCTGCCACCTTCTAACCTTATTTCATGTCCTTTTCCTTCCCCACTGCTAGTTTTTAATGTAAGTTTACTGACAGATGCAATACTCGGTAGTGCCTCACCACGAAAACCTAATGTTGCAATACGAAATAAGTCTTGGGTCTCTCGGATTTTACTGGTTGCATGACGACTGAAGGCCGTTTCCACGTCATCCTCTTCCATCCCATCTCCATCATCCAATATCCGTATGAAAGACAGGCCACCTTCTTCAATATCCACTCGAATATGCTTGCTGTTTGCATCAAGGGCGTTCTCTACTAGCTCTTTCACTACAGAGGCAGGACGTTCTACCACTTCACCGGCGGCTATTTTATTAGATAGCTGATCGCTTAATTGAAAGATTTTCCCCATAGATAGCACCCCGTTATTTTTTAAATATTTTGCGTTGTAGTTCGTCTAGTACTTGTATTGCTTCTATTGGTGTAATATGAAGCAAATTGAGAGATTTAAGTTTGTCTAGTACTTGCTTTTCTTTCGTTGTCAGCTTTTCTAGCTCTTTTTTATTAGGAGACAATTCTTCTCCAAATAGATTTAGCTGCATTTCTGTGATGGACGGTGCAACTTCCTCCCGGGCTTGTACAATCTCCTGATGAGCGGAGTCTATATTACGACTTGAATGATCTTCTCGATGAGTCCCCTGTTCAAAATAATGTAAAATCGTTTTTGCACGGGAAATGAGCTGTTGTGGCAGGTCTGCCAGCTCCGCTACATAGATCCCGTAGCTTCTGTCCGCTGCTCCGTCAATAACCTTATGGAGAAAAACTACCTTACCATCCTCTTCCACAGCTGACACGTGCACATTCTTTAGTAAAGGTAATTGCTCCTCTAATGTGGTTAATTCGTGATAATGGGTAGAAAACAAGGTTTTCGCACCAATTTCATTATGAATATATTCCATGATAGATTGGGCTAATGCCATTCCATCATACGTAGAGGTACCCCTGCCGATTTCATCTAATAATATCAAACTATTTTTCGTTGCACGGGTTACGGCATTCTTTGTCTCTAGCATCTCCACCATAAAGGTACTCTGTCCTTGGGCAAGGTCATCGGCAGCGCCTATTCTCGTAAATATTTGATCAAAAATAGGAAGACTTGCCTCCGTTGCAGGAACAAAGGCTCCAATCTGTGCCATGATAGAAATCAATGCCAGCTGGCGCATGTACGTGCTTTTACCTGCCATATTAGGACCAGTAATAAGAAGCATCCCACGTCCTTCATTTAATTGAATATCATTGGCTACATAATCTCCGGAGTCAATCATCTGCTCCACTACAGGGTGTCTTCCGTCCACAATGTTCACTTCACCGTTTTCTTTAATAACTGGTTTTACATAGTGATTTCGTTCGGCCACCTCTGCGAATCCTTGAAGAACATCGATAGTGCTGAGAACATTGGCTAGTTGCTGGAGGGGACGGATAAACGCCTTTACCTGCTCCCGAATTTCCATGAATAACTCGTATTCAAGCTTCCCGCTTTTCTCTTCTGCTTCTAAGATTAGTGCTTCCTTTTCCTTCAGTTCTTCCGTAATATACCGTTCTGCATTGGCTAGTGTCTGCTTTCTTTCATAACGACCTTCTGGAAGATTAGGGATATTTGCCTTTGTAACCTCTATATAATAGCCAAAAACCTTATTAAAGCCGATTTTCAAGGATTTTATCCCCGTTTCTTGTCTCTCCTTCTGTTCAAGGGAGGCAATCCACGTTTTTCCGTTACGCATCGCATCTCTGTAATTGTCTAATTCAGGGTGATAACCGTCTTTAATTACATTACCATCTGTTATGGTTAATGGGGGATCTTCTTTTATACTTTTTTCCAGTAATTCTTTAAGCTCATGGCAGTCATCCACACCCTCAATAAGTTTCAAGGCAAATTCGTTTCCTAATTCCTTTACCGTGTCAAAAATTCGTGGAACTTCCTGCAGGGATCTCTTCAACTGAAGCATGTCTCTAGCATTCACATTACCGAAAGCTACTTTCCCTGAAAGGCGTTCCAAATCATATACTCCATTAAGCTGTTCCTTCAAGGCTTCCCTTTCAAAGAATCTTTCCATTAAAGTCTCCACTAGCTGGTGACGGTTCTCAATCATCGTTTTTGAAATAAGAGGACGCTCAATCCATTGTTTTAACAGTCTCCCACCCATGGCAGTTTCCGTTTCATCCAAAACCCAAAGCAAGGACCCTTGTTTTTTCTTCTCTCGTAGGGTTTCTATTAATTCAAGGTTTCTACGGGAATGTACATCAATCCCCATATAATCATTGGGTAAATAATAGAATGCCCGTTGGATGTGATCTAAGCTCCTCTTCGTCGTCCTAAATAAATATTGAATTAATTGAAGACAGGTGTTCTTAAGCTCCTTATCCTTAATCTCCTCTATTAAATTATTTACTAGGCCATCGTTAGCCAATTCATCCTCAAAGGAAAGGGCTGCTCCTAATCTTTCCTTCAGCATAGCCTGTCCTTCATTGGGAAAGGAAGAAGAGACAACTACTTCCTTTGGCCGGAAGCGGGCTACTTCGTGGATAAGATCCTCCAGTCCACCGGAAATATTCGTAACTAGAAATTCTCCCGTTGTCATTTCCACTGCAGCTAACCCAAATTTATCTTCTGTAAAAGGGGTAATAGATAATAGATAGTTATTATCCTTTTCCTCAATAATATTTCCTTCCATCACCGTTCCAGGTGTAATTACCTGAACTACTTCCCTGCGGACAACTCCCTTCGCTTGCTGAGGATCCTCCGTTTGTTCACAAATAGCTACTTTATAGCCTTTCTTTATCAATTGAGATATGTACTGTTCCGCAGAGTGGTGGGGAACACCACACATAGGGATACGTTCACTTTCTTCTCCCTTTCCTCTGCTCGTTAATGTAATCTCTAATTCTTTCGCTGCTTTCTTCGCATCTTCAAAAAATAACTCGTAAAAATCTCCTAAGCGAAAAAATAAAAAGGCATCCTCATACTGTGCCTTAATCTTTAAATATTGCTCCATCATTGGCGTTTGTTTTGCTGCCATGGTAATCCTCCAAATACTAACTTTTAGTCTACAAAATATTATAACATACGACAGCATATCTGCTAATCTATTGTATAAGGAATATCCAGCCAACGGAGCCAATTTTTCATGACTTCTTTCTCTTTATGGGTCAAAAATTCTTGAATTCCAGAAAATATTTTGATTACTTCCCTTTGTAACACTTTCTTTTCTTCACTGTAATAGGCTCTTATAGCTTCTGGAGGAATGGTGACGAACGGAATTTTCTCGTTTAAAAAAACTATTTCCAACCATCGAAAAAAGGTCTCCCCATCGTCTATAAATTTATACCAGGTTGGTAATGTGCGGTACTCGAACCCATTAAAGGAATTGATACGTACGGCTCCCAAGCGTCCGAAGCTTTGTCTACGAGAGGGATTAGTGTGTTCATATTTGCAGCTAAAGGGCAGTGCTATTAAAGCATCCAATAATGCTACTTTTCGATAACTTGGACGTTCATTGGAAATATGAATGTGTCCCCCAAGGAGAAATCTTCCTTTAGGATTTTCTTCTGCAACAATATTTAACTGATTCTTTACGGCGCGATTTTCTAAAGCCTTTTTTAAACGTAGGAATTCTCTCTGTAACTTTAATCCCGTCTCTTGTGGCCTCGCCCTTAATTCAATGATCGGTTGGAAAAACTTATTCCCTTTCCTCAAAAGTGCACGATCTACTCCAATCTGCTCCTGGGATACATCGGACACTGGAATTGCCACAAAGGAGCCATTTATCCGCTTCCTAGCCATCACCTCTAAATCTGCACCTAATAGTTTTTGAGTATTCTTATAGGGATTGTTATCTCCAATATACGGAGAAGGAGTCGAACTGTGATGAACAGAAATAACGGATATTTCTTTCCCTCGCCGCTGTATATGGGAAGTGAAGGCAGGAATATTCAAGTAATAAGCAGACATCATAGCTAAATCTAACAACTCTTGTCCTAAATAAAAACGATTAATCTCCTTTCTCCTTATCATAGAAAAGGATTGTTCACCAGGAAGTTGTACTTGTATCCGTTGTGGGAAAAATTCTTCTCCGTGAACAATTAGCTGAAAGGCATTGTTATTTTCATTAGTGACTTTTATATTATGTACGCTTAAAATTTCTTCCATATCATTCCCCTCCTTTTTATGCCTTCATTAACCCTTACTATTAAAAGGGTTCTATTTCTATATAAATGCTGTATTCTAAAGATTTTCTCCTGCGATTACTCGTCGTATAAAGACCACTATTGTTTTTCTTTATATATAAAGAGGCTTGGATAAGCTACAGGCGGACGCTTTCCGCGGGCAACACTTCAGCCTCCTCGGGAAAAACGCCCTGCGGTGTCTTCAGCCGTTGCTTTTCCCGCTGGAGTCGCCGCCTTCCGCTTCTCGAAGCTTTTCAAAAATAGAAAAAGAGTTTACGAAAACGGCCTAATAAAAAGAAATAAGGAAGAAGAGACAAATCTTCTTCCTAATGCATTATTCTTCTAAATCACCCATGAGGAAGTTTGGATCTAAGTCTTCAAAGTCTTCATCTGCCACATCATAGTCCCAAACTTTGTCGTCCCAGTCGTCACTTACACCATCTGGATTCACGTAAACGCAAACCTTCGTTTCACCGATTACTTCCACTAGGAATTCTCTTTCCACTTGTACGTTTACGTCTGTTCCATTGGAGGCGATTGTTGCTTCTAACGTATTAGGCTGCTGCACCGCTCTTGCTACTACCTCTAATTGATCTGACAGGACGTTTTTATCCTGCATGGCTAAAGGTACCACATCTGTATACGTAACCGTTTCAGTGGCTACGTCTGTCTTCGTATTATTGCTGTAGGAATACCAGATATTAATATCGTACTTCCCACGTACTTCGATAGCATCACCTTTTTTTGCTGCCTCATATTTGTGATTAATAATCCAACATCCTAAAATACTAGTAGGTTGGTTTGCAGGTGCTATTGCGTGACTTGCCTGCGAAAACTTTCTTCCCTTTCCACACACGGCTTTCGTAATAATCTCTCTGTAATTAAGCTCTCTGTCTGCTGGTGACATGCTTTTCCCTCCTCAAACAATTGATTGCGCGCAGCAAACGAAATTCCTAGGAATCAAGACGGTTTCACTTGCATGATATGCAAGACAAATGACCAATGTGATAATTAAATTATCTGCCTACTGCAACCTATGAAGCTTTCTTCTAAATGGTTCCTTTTTCATTGGTCCTTTCTTACCGAAGGGCATGAATCCAGGCTGCTAGTGCACATCACTTCATAGAAATGTCTATTATTCTAATAGTTCAATTATGTATATGTAACAATAATGAAGTTCATGATTGAGAAGTGATAAATAATTATTTTTTATATTAAAAACTCCTATCTAAACTACTCTAAAAGCTTTTTGTCATTTCTAAAAATAAAAAAGATGCCATAAGGTAGAAACCTTATAGCATCCATTGTATTAATGTTCACAGTATTAATGTTCACATCCGTGGGCATCGAAAGGACTCTTCGTCGTTGTACCTTTTAATACATCTCCACCAGTGGACTTAATAATTTCATTTGTTACATTATTAGATATGGTAGTGCTGACTAATTGAAGAAGATGATTAACATCCGTTTGTGACTGCTTAAATTCTTTTACTAAAGGAATTTCATCTAGCTCATCTTGCAAGGAATCAATTTTCTCTTCCACTGCTTTTAGTGCTTCCTGCTTTTGATAATGCTGAAGGTTAACTGCTTCCTTCTGTAGGGATTTAATTTGTGCAATAATTTCTTGTACTCGTAAATTTTCATTGATTTGCAGTTCTGCACGCTTGAAGAAATCTACTTCTTCCGTTTCGGCGATCATTTTTGCAAGTTCCTTTGCATGATCTACAATTTGTTGCTTTGTGTATTGCTTTGACATTGTTATTTCACCTCGGCAGTTTCTACTACATGACCATTTAGTGACCATGATTTTGCTTCTGTAATTTTTACATGAACAATTTGACCAATGCTTGATTTCGGTGCTTCAAAGTTTACGAGACGGTTCGTTCTGGTTCGACCAGCTAATACGTTTGGGTTCTTTTTACTTTCTCCCTCAACCAATACCTCAACAATACGCCCTTCGTATGCTTTATTTTTCTTTGCTGAAATTTCATTTACTACAGCATTTAATCGTTGTAAACGATCTTTTTTCACTTCTAGAGGAACATTATCCCGCATTTTCGCAGCTGGAGTTCCTTCACGAGGAGAGTAAACATACGTATAGGCACTGTCGTATTCCATTTCCTTCACTAAGGATAGTGTATCTTGGAATTGCTCCTCTGTTTCATTAGGGAATCCTACGATAATATCCGTTGTAAATGACGCATGTGGAATTGCTTTTTTAATTTTATTAGCTAATGTTACATACTCTTCACGGGTGTATTTTCTTGCCATTAACTTTAATACATCGCTATTACCACTTTGTACTGGGAGGTGGATATGTTCTACAAGGTTTCCACCTTTGGCTAACACTTCAATTAAATGATCGTCAAAATCCTTTGGATGACTAGTGGTGAAACGAACTCTAGGTATATCTATTTTACGAATTTCATCCATTAGATCACCAAGTCCGTAGTTCATATCCGCTAAATCTTTACCATAAGCATTTACGTTTTGACCAAGTAGCGTTATTTCCTTGTAGCCATTTCGAGCAAGGTGACGTACCTCTTCAATGATATCCTCAGGACGACGGCTTCTTTCCTTACCACGAGTATAAGGAACGATACAGTACGTACAGAACTTATCACAGCCGTACATAATGTTTACCCAACCTTGAATTTGGCCTTTGCGGGCACGTGGCATGTTCTCAATGATGTCCCCCTCTTTAGACCAAACCTCAACAACCATCTCTTTATTAAAGATAGCATTCTTTAATAGAGTAGGTAAACGGTGAATATTGTGCGTACCGAAAATAAGGTCAACTTGCTGGTGTTTCTGAAGGATTTTATTTACTACTGATTCCTCTTGTGACATACAGCCGCAAACGCCAACAATAAGCTCCGGTCTTTCACGCTTCAACGGTTTTAAGTTACCAATCTCACCGAAAACTTTATTTTCCGCATTTTCACGAATGGCACATGTGTTTAATAGAATTACATCTGCATCCTCTGTTTCCGTAGTGGATTCGAAGCCCATATTTAATAGGATTCCAGCCATGTTTTCAGAGTCATGCTCGTTCATTTGACAGCCATAGGTGCGAATAAGGAATTTCTTCCCTTTTCCAATCTCTCTCATATCTTCTGGAATCTCGAAATCATAGTGGATTTCAACATTCTCTTTCCCACGCTTTTTTGCTTGTTTTAAATCTGGTGGAATATACGTTGTTTGGAAATATTGAGAGAAGTCTTTACCCTGGTCGGATTTTTTGTCCGCAGAATAAGTTCCCTCCGCTGCTTGTGTTTGCTGTTTACGTTGTTGTTCGTTCATTTCCAAGCTCCTTTCGTTTTCTAGCTTTTTATGAAAAATTTTGTATTTCAACGAATACAAAAAGTTTTATTATTACCTTAATTGGTAATGTGAAACTACCTTTGTATTGTTGACATACAACTTATCATTATAAACCCTTATGGGAAAACAAACAATATCATTTGAGATTTGACCAATTTTTACAATAAATATGGTGTTTAAGGTAATAACAAATAAATTGTAAAAAAAGATGAGGCTGGGACAAAAGCGTTTTATCAATGAGAATTCCGAACGAAGCATATAAATCGCTTCGGAAATATACTTCGCTTTCCGCGGGCGGCTGGTGAGCCCCCTCGTGCTTACGCACGTGTGGTCTCATCTTTGCCTTTGCTCCCGCAGGAGTCTACGTATATTTCCTCCGCTACAATAATACATTGTTCGTATTTTCATCTAAACACTTTAGTTATGTCCCAGCCTCATCTTTCATTTTCTTTTGTGGTATAGGTATTATTCTACCTCATATCCCTCTGCCTTCCAAGCTTTTGTACCGCCTTCAATGTACGCAACGTCTGTGAATCCCATTTGTTTTAGGAGGTACGCTCCTAGGGTCGCTTGACCCCCAGCACCGCAAGTAACTAATACAGGTCTGTTGCGGTCCGCTAATTGAGGCTCCCTTAATTGTTCAGGTAATTCAAGGTCTGCACGAATTGGCAGCATCCCTAGGGAGATGTTTAAGCTGCTTGGGATTAATCCACATGCACCAGCATCTGCAGCATCCTGTACGTCAATGACTAATGTTTCTGGGTTGTTGTTAATTTTTTCCCGTGCTTCTGCTGTAGTAACTCCAGATACATGCTCTCTAGCTTCTGCTAGCATTTGTTTAAACGTTAATGCCATTTGAATCATCCTTTTCTTGTCATTTATAGTTGTGGTTTTGTCACAAATAAGTCACACTCTTTTTAATTCAACATACTTTTTAAACTTTCCTGCTTAAAAAGTTTAAAATTCCCGATAAACTAACTGTATTTTGTTTATAAACGGTTAGTTCGTTTATGAATATGTTTGGTACGGAGGTATGTAGTGCACGAAACAAGAGCTGAGCTTAGGGTTTGGTGCAGTGGATGGTGATTGAAAAGCAAAACAAAAAAGAACCAACTCATCAAAAAAGAATGAATTGGTTCATAAACCCCATTAAATTATCCCTAACTCTTTTCCTGCCTTTTCAAAGGCATCTAGTGCCTCTTGTAGGAGCTCTTTCGTGTGGTCGGCAGTGACAATCGTTCGAACACGTGCAGCACCTTTAGGAACGGTTGGGAAGGCAATTCCTTGGGCGAACACACCGTAGGATAGCAATTTATCAGAAAGAGCGTGTGCTTTTGCACCGTCACCTACCACAACAGGTGTAATTGGTGTTTCACTAATTCCTGTTTCAAATCCTAACGCTTTCAATCCTTCTTTTAAGAACCTTGCGTTTTCCCACAGCTTCTCAATACGTTCCGGCTCATCCAGCAAAATATCAATCGCTTCTGAACAAGCTGCTGTTACTGCTGGTGGGTGAGAAGTACTAAATAGGAATGGACGTCCTTTATGGATCAAGTAGTCTCTAACTGCTTGGGTACTAGAGATATATCCACCAAGTACGCCAATGGCTTTACTCAACGTTCCCACTTGAATATGAACACGGCCATTTAGATCAAAGTGATCCACTGTTCCACGACCGTTACGACCTAAAACACCACTAGCGTGAGCATCGTCTACCATCACTAATGCATCGTATTTTTCACATAACTCTACGATCTCAGGAAGCGGAGCAATATTTCCGTCCATGGAGAAGACTCCGTCTGTAACGACAAGTCGCTTACGAAAGTCAGCAGATTCCTTTAATGCTGCTTCTAAGCTTTCCATGTCCACATGTTTATAGATTTTACGTGCTGCCTTGGTTAAACGAATTCCATCGATAATGGATGCATGATTTAACTCATCAGAAATCACCACGTCGTCCTTCGTTAATATGGAAGACAGAATGGCCTGGTTAGCTGTGAAACCAGATTGAAGTACTAGCGTTGCCTCTGTGTGCTTGAACTCAGCAAGCTTTCTCTCAAATTCTTCGTGCATGGAAAAAGTACCTGCAATGGTACGAACAGAGCCTGTACCAGCACCGTATTTTTCCACAGCTTTAATGGCTGCTTCTTTCATTCTTGGATGGTTTGTCAGCCCTAAGTAGTTATTAGAAGAAAGCTGGATCACTTCCTTGCCGTTAATCACTACTTTTGCAGCTTGATCAGACTCAAGAGGAACGAGGGTACGAAATAAACCTTCCTCTTTCATTTCTTGCAATTCTTGTTCTAGATATTCAAATCCTTTCAATCAAATAACCTCCCTCAATTTCTATGTTTTTAAGGATGTAAAACGACTTTTCCACATTTCCCTTGTAGCATTAGGTCGAACCCTTTTTCAAACTCTTCAAGAGGAAAATGATGAGTTATTATTGGCTTTACGTCCACTTGACCGGAGCCCAATAACCCTGATACTTGCTGCCAAGTTTCATACATGCGGCGGCCTGTTATTCCTTGAACTGTAATTCCCTTAAATACTATATCATTTGTTACATCAATCTCAACAGGCTTTACTGGTAAACTTAGGATAGATACTCTACCACCGTTTGTAACCATTTTAAAACCTTGGTTCATGGCCACTGGATGCCCACTCATTTCACAAACGACATCTACGCCATGGCCGTTTGTTAGTTTCTTAGCTACCTCAAGTGGATTCTCTTTACTTGCGTTTACAACGGTTGTTGCTCCCATTTTTTTAGCTAAGTCCAACCGGTATTCATTTAAATCAAAAGCAATGACTTGGGAAGCACCTGCCGCTTTAGCAATACCTACAGCCATAATTCCAATTGGACCACAACCGATAATTGCAACGGATTTTCCTGCCACATCTCCAGCTAAAACAGTATGGACACCGTTACCAAATGGTTCTTGAACACTAGCTACATCAAATGGTAATTCCGGATCATTTTTCCACATGTTTTCGGCAGGGAGGGCGACATACTCTGCAAAACAACCGTCTCGGTCGACACCAATGATTTGGGTGTTTGCACAAATATGTGCTTGCCCTGTTAAACATTGTGGGCAGTGGCCACAAACAATATGAGTTTCTGCAGAAACATGATCCCCTACTTCTACATTGTTCACATACTTCCCTTTTTTCACAACAATACCGGAAAATTCATGACCAAAAACATACGGTGGATTTACACGGCTTTGGGACCACTCATCCCAAGCATAAATATGAACATCTGTTCCACAAATGGAAGTTGCCTTTACTTGAATGAGCACCTCTTGGTCTCCTATTTCAGGGATAGGAACCTCCTTTAGAGTTGCTCCAGGGGCACGTTTATCCTTTACTATGGCTTTCATTGTTTTCTTTTCCATCTATAGATCCCACCCTTTGATGTGATAAATTATAAATTTATAAAGACTGTTTTCTAAATGAATCTTGCTTTTAAATTAGGTTATCACTCGACTCCGTTACAGGCGGACGCTTTCCGCGGGCAACGCTTCAGCCTCCTCGGGAAAACCGCCCTGCGCTGTTTTTAGCTGTTGCTTTTCCCGCTGGAGTCGCCGCCTTACACTCCTTCGAGTTATTAAAAGAACAACAATCTATGTTAAAAGATACATTATATTATACATTTACATTTTATCACGGGTATTTGTACACGTAAACAGTACTGTCCACCGGAGAAAAACATTTGATTCCCCTAGAAAATTTCTTAGAAAAAATTTTAATTTTTTCCAAATAAAATAAGGTGACTCCGTGGAGTCACCTTATTTTGAAGCTTACATAAATTCAGCCATTAATTTATCGAATTGTTCTTCTTCTAGCTGCAGATCCTGTGCAGAAAGGGGTTCTTCCTTAAATCCTTGTACAAGGGATTCGTAAGAAGGTTTTTCTTTATTTTGATAGATTAATCCTGTAACAAGGCCATTGTTTTCCATTAATGTATTCATTGCTTGTAAGCGATCGTGAGGGTTGTATCCTTCAATATCAGAAAGGGAAACTAAGTTTTCCTTAAACCAATCATACGTATTGATCTTATTGAAAGTTACACAAGGGCTAAATACATTAATTAATGAAAATCCTTTATGCTGGATCCCCTGCTCAATAAGTGACGTAAGTTCTTTTAAGTCACTGGAGAAGCTTTGAGCAATAAAGGATCCTCCAGAAGCAATGGCTAACTCCATTACGCCAAGAGCAGATTCAATGGATCCTCCTGGTGTACTTTTTGTTTTGAAGCCCATTTCACTTCGTGGAGAAGTTTGTCCTTTCGTCAACCCATAAATTTGGTTATCCATTACGATATAAGTCACATCGATATTACGGCGGATAGCGTGAATGGTATGACCCATTCCAATAGCAAATCCATCTCCATCTCCACCAGATGCAATAACAGTTAAATCACGATTTGCCATTTTTACACCTTGTGCAATAGGAAGGGATCTACCATGAATTCCATGGAATCCGTATGAATTAATATAACCGGAAATACGACCAGAACAACCAATCCCTGAAATAACCGCTAATTCTTCCGGTACTACACCAACATTTGCTGCTGCACGCTGAATAGCCGCTTGTACAGAGAAATCACCACATCCAGGACACCAGTTAGGTTTTACATTATTTCTAAAGTCTTTGAATGTTGCCATATTAGAACAGCTCCTTGCATTGGTTGTAGATTTCAGATGGCAGGAATGGGTTTCCATCATATTTTAATATGGATTTTACATTTCCATAAGTTAAATTCATTTTTACCAGCTGTGCTAGTTGTCCAGTGGCGTTGTTTTCAACCACAACTACTTCCTTCGCCTTCTTGACCATTTCAGCTACTTCTTCCGTAGGGAATGGGTGAAGAAGACGAACATGGCCATGATTTACTTTAAGGCCATCTGCCTCTAATTTAGGAATTGCCTCTTGGATAGTACCTCTTGTAGAGTTAAATCCAAGGATCAATAAATCCGCTTCTTCGTGTCGCTCATCTTTCACGACAGGAGTCGGGAATACTTCTGTAAGCTTATCAAGCTTCTTCATACGCTTATCCATTTGTGCCTTACGGTTTTCAGGACTTTCTGACGGTTTCCCTTGTTCATTATGTTCAACACCAGTAACGTGGTGAATTCCATTTTTCATACCAGGGATAACACGTTTTGAAATACCATCCTCTGTTACTTCATAGCGCTTGAAATATTCTTTACCTTCTAATTCAGGTAATTCTTCTGATACGTTTAATTTACCTCTGCGGATCTGAACTTTATCGTATTGTAAAGGTTCAACCGTTTGTTTTCCTAGAGATAGTGCTAGGTCTGTAACTAAAATTACTGGGACTTGATATTCTTCTGCGATATTGAAAGCTTCTGCTGCATCATAGAAAGCTTCTTCTACGCTAGATGGAGCCATAACAACCTTTGGAATTTCACCATGTGTTCCATAGATCATGGCAAAAATATCAGATTGCTCTTGTTTTGTCGGTAAGCCTGTACTTGGACCACCACGTTGAGTATCTACAACTACTAATGGCGTTTCCGTAATACCACTTAAACCGATTGCTTCCATCATCAAGGATAATCCTGGGCCTGCAGAAGCAGTTAAACTACGGACACCCGCATAGTTTGCTCCGATTGCCATTGTACAAGCAGCAATTTCGTCTTCAGTTTGAATTACTGTTCCACCGAATTCAGGAAGTTTTTTAATTAAATACTCCATGATTTCTGAAGCAGGGGTAATCGGATAAGCAGGCATAAAACGTGCTCCCCCTGCTAAAGCTCCAAGAGCGATGGCATCATTTCCAATCATGAACATACGGTTTTTACCATCTGCTTCTTCTAATCGGAAGTCCCCAACATTACCTTGTGCCTCACTTTGGAAATATTCCATTCCTTTACGGATAGCATCCATATTTTTCTCTACTACAGATGAACCTTTTTTAGCAAAAATTTGTTCTACAACGGAATAGAATGCTTCTGCTTTAACGCCTAATAGTGCAGCGGAAGCTCCAACTGCTACCATGTTTTTCATTAAAGAAGTACCTAGTTCTGTAGCAATCTCAGTAAATGGTACGGAAAATAAATTTGCAGTACACCCTTCTGGAAGTTGTGGTGAAAATTTGCTGTCACCAATAATAACCCCCCCTGAGACTAATTCGTGATGATTCAAATCTATTGTTTCTTGGTCAAATGCTACAAGAATATCTAAATCATCGGAAATGGAATTCATAGGTTTGGTACTTACACGAATTTTATTATTCGTATGTCCCCCTTTAATCCTTGAAGAGAAATGTCGGTAGCCATATAAATAGTAACCTAATCGACTTAATGTTATTGAAAAAATTTCTCCAGTACTTTCAATACCTTCACCTTGCTGCCCTCCAACTTTCCATGAAAGTTGTTTGATCATCTTTTCTACACCCCTTTTATTCTGACAATGAAACTAGATGTACATTACTTGTGAATGTGAACACATTCATTTTCAATAAAAAATATGTACATGTGATCCTCGGTATACCCTTTAAACGAAGACGTCCAAGAAACACCTCAACTTTCATCGACACCGTATTACAGGCTTCGTTTATAATCAGACTACGAAGCAAAACCGCAATTATAGATTTATTAATAGAAGCGTCTTCACTCCCTAAATCTGTACAATCTCTTTATATTGTAACATAACTTTCATATTTACTTAAACATGAATATTCATTCTATTTTGTTAAGTTTTATAACTTATCTACTAAAATGCTAGATTTACTAAGGTTCTAACGATTTTTTTACATAAAACCTTTTTATAATTTTTTACACTTTTACTCTTAAAAACACAAAAAACCTGCTTAACCCAATGACATGTTAAGCAGGCGAATAAATTTTTTATTAGCGAGGTTCAACAATTAATTTAATTGCTGTACGCTCATCTCCATCAATTTGAATGTCCGTAAATGCAGGAATACAAATGAGATCAATACCACTAGGTGCTACGAATCCTCTAGCGATGGCAATGGCCTTAATCGATTGATTAAGAGCACCTGCCCCTATTGCTTGAATCTCAGCTGCGCCTCTTTCTCGAATTACTCCAGCCAAAGCACCGGCAACAGAATTAGGATTAGATTTTGCTGAAACTTTTAATACTTCCACTTCAGAACCTCCTTAAGGATGAATTGGTGGTATATAATGACATATCTAGCAGTGTTGTTCTCTATATTTTTCCAAACTACTGATATGTTACTGCTTCATTTTTTATGCACCACTGTTTTACTCTCTCTTTGTATATATTCAAAACCTCTTTAATTATTCTTAATACATAAAATTAATCAAAAAAGGGACGATCATCGTTAATGGAGATTCGTTTTATGCTTTCAGCTAATCCTGATTTATTATCAATGGTTATGAATACACCACTAAGCTGTTCTCTACCTGAAGTTACTTCAAATCTTACAGGTAAGCTAGTTAAAAATTTGTGAATAACCGCTTCCTTTTCTACACCTAAAATACCGTCATAAGGTCCTGTCATACCTACATCCGTGATAAAAGCAGTTCCCCCAGGTAAAATTCTTTCATCTGCCGTTTGTACATGTGTATGCGTACCAACGACAGCTGATGCCTTTCCATCCAAAAACCAACCCATTGCCTGTTTTTCACTCGTAGCTTCTGCGTGAAAATCAACAAAGATGATAGGGGTCTTTTCTTTAACTTCATTAACTATATTCTCTAAAGTTCTAAATGGACAATCAATTGCAGGCATGAATGCACGCCCTTGTCCATTTATTACTGCAATTTTCTGACTTCCAACCTTTTTAATTACATAGCCTACACCAGGAGTTCCTTCTGGAAAGTTTGCGGGACGAACTAATTCATCTGTCTTATCAATAAAATCAAAAATTTCTTTTTTGTCCCAAGCATGGTTTCCAAGGGTTATAATGTCAGCACCGGTTTCGCGAATTTCGTAATAAACCTTATCTGTTAATCCCTTTCCCCCTGCAGCATTTTCACCATTAACAATAGTCACATCGGGACGGTATTTCTGCTTCAATTTCGGTAAATACTCTTTTAGAGTCTTTCTCCCTGGTGAACCAACAACATCACCAATAAATAATACCTTCATTTTAATAATATCTCCTTTTTATAAGAAAAGCGATAAGATCTTATATTGCTTATATTACCCTGTATGTTTTTTTCGTATTATGTATAAAAATAAAGTGGCATAAAAACGCCACTTTATTTCGCATACTCAACTGCCCTTGTTTCACGAATCACGGTCACTTTAATGTGGCCAGGATAATCGAGCTCGTCTTCTATTTTCTTTGTAATATCACGAGCTAATCGATAAGAATCTTCATCTGTAATGAAGTCAGGCTTAACCATAATTCGAACTTCACGACCTGCTTGAATAGCATATGTTTTCTCTACGCCTTCGAAAGACTCAGAAATCTCTTCTAGCTTTTCTAGACGTTTAATATACGTTTCAAGAGTTTCTCTTCTCGCACCAGGTCTTGCTGCTGATAAGGCATCTGCAGCAGCGACAAGGGTAGAAATGATGGAAGTTGCTTCGGTATCCCCGTGATGTGATGCAATACTGTTTATAACAACCGGATGTTCTTTATATTTTGTTGCAAGCTCAACGCCTATTTCTACGTGGCTTCCTTCCACTTCGTGGTCAATTGCTTTTCCAATATCATGTAACAAACCTGCACGACGGGCTAACTGAACATCTTCCCCTACTTCAGCTGCCATTAGACCACTGAGATATGCCACTTCCATAGAATGCTTAAGAACATTTTGTCCATAGCTTGTACGGAATTTTAAACGGCCAAGGATTTTAATAAGGTCTGGGTGTAACCCGTGAATACCCATTTCAAATGTTGACTGCTCTCCGTATTCACGAATTAATTCGTCTACTTCACGTCGAGACTTGTCCACTGTCTCTTCAATACGAGCCGGGTGAATTCTACCATCCTGTACAAGTTTCTCTAAAGTCGTTTTTGCAATTTCTCTTCGAATAGGATCAAAACCAGATAAAATTACTGCTTCTGGAGTATCATCAATAATTAAATCGATACCTGTTAAGGTTTCTAAAGCTCGAATATTTCGACCTTCTCTACCGATAATTCGACCCTTCATTTCATCGTTTGGTAAGTTAACAACGGATACGGTTGTTTCTGCAACATGATCCGCTGCACATCGTTGAATGGATATTGATAAGATCTCTTTCGCTTTCTTATCAGCCTCTTCTTTCGCCTTTGTTACAGCATCCTTAATTAACACGGCTTTTTCATGTGTTAATTCCTCATCAACTGTTTTCATGATGATGTCACGTGCTTCATCTTTTGTAAATCCTGAAATACGTTCTAATTCTTGTAATTGCTGTTGATACATTTCCTCGACTTTGCTATTCATCTCGTCGATTTGTTGTTGACGTTTCGACAATTCATTTTCTCTTTTTTCAAGAGACTCTTCCTTTTTGTCTAACGTTTCACTTTTGCGATCCAAAACTTCTTCTTTTTGAACTAATCGGTTTTCCTGTTTCTGAATTTCGTTGCGGCGATCACGGACTTCACGTTCCGCTTCCATACGAAGCTTATGAGCTTCATCTTTTGCTTCTAGGATAGCTTCTTTCTTGCTAGCATCCGCTTCACGCTTCGCATCTTCTATCGTTTGTTTTGCCAATTGCTCTGCGCTAGAGATTTTGGCTTCGGCGATGGATTTGCGAACGAAGTATCCAATTAAAACACCGATTACTGCAGTGAATAGCAAAATGAGGATTTGAACGGCCAAGTTTTCCAAGACTGATTCACCTCCTCATGCTATTTCTCGATGAAACTCAGTTTTCATGTTTTTGATTGTCATTTTTCATTAAAGCGCACATCCAGCACAGTTTAAATACAGATTGAGTATGATTAAGGTAATACAGTATTCTACCTAATTGTATGCTTCATAGTATTTAATGTCAAGCATTGGTAACACTTCTATATTAAGCTTTAAACAAGTATTTAGTATCTGGTGCTATATGTTGGGGATTATTCCGTTTAAATAACACTGATATAGGTGTTAGAAAACTATACTATAACAGTTCTACCATGGGGCTTTTCGTCCTTTTTAAATCGACATTTACCGAGGGCGAATTAACCATTGATTGGAAGTTTGAAATATTTACAGAACACCCCCGGCAAGGGAGTGCCTGAAGCGGAAATCATCGTCAAAGTTTAACAGAGCCTATAAAAAAGTAGTTACTCAGGAGAGCAACTACTCTTTTTAAATATGAAATTATTTTAAATCTAGTGCTAAATCTTTGTCATCTTCTGCAGGTACTGTTTGCGGTACATCTAAACCATGAAATTCACGAATTTTAGATTCAATGATTTCCGTTATGTCTGGATTTTCCTTTAAGAATTGCTTTGCATTTTCCCGGCCTTGGCCTAAACGCTCTTCATTATAGGAATACCATGCACCACTTTTTTGAACGATATCCAAATCTGACGCAATATCTAGAATAGATCCTTCACGGGAGATCCCTTCTCCATACATAATATCAACTTCCGCTGCTTTAAATGGAGGAGCTACTTTGTTCTTCACAACTTTGATCTTTGTTTTGTTACCAACCATATCGTTGCCTTGCTTTAAAGTTTCAGCACGGCGTACTTCTAGTCTTACAGAGGAATAGAATTTTAATGCACGACCCAATTTGTTATCCTACCGGCTTTTTATCCGATAGCTCTTACTCTTTCTTTCGAGCAAGTTCAGCATACATTTTCACCTTCGGCATTATCCGTTAAGGCGGCGGAGCCTCGTGGGGATATTTTTGCTATCATAGCGCTCAATCCCTATGCGTTACACAGACTACTGATCATAGCCCGCTCGATATTAGCATCTCAGCCTTCATCGAATTTCCCCGCTCATAATCTAGAAGATTTCTCTACTAGACGGCAGTGTGCTTTAATTTCCTTTTCTATCGTTAGGAAATTAAAAAATCCTACCAGGTGTCGTTTCTGGATTCAGTATTGTTATCACAAGAGTTTTTTATCCCTTGTTTCTGGAGGTTTATATTCCCTCATGTCCAACAAGTGGACTACGACCAGTCCATTCTGGTCCAGCTCAGCATATCTTTTCATCTGCGACATTACTCGTTAAGATGATGCGGTCTCTTGGAAGGATTATATTCTGCTACTAACAGGTTCACCTTCTATGCGTTGCCCCTGACTATAATTTTACAAATAGCCTTCGGTTCGGATTTGCGTTTCAGCATCCCCGCTTCATCCCGCATTCATAATCTAAAAAATTTCTTTTTTAGACGGCAAAGTGCTTATAAATTAAATAGCACCCGTTCACCAAACATAACTCCGACTTTCTCACGAATTTGGTTGATAAATACAGCGATCGTTTTGGACTTATTAATGGCACCAGACAGTTTACGAAGGGCTTGAGACATCAATCGCGCTTGAAGACCAACGTGACTGTCTCCCATTTCCCCTTCAATCTCTGCTTTTGGTACTAATGCTGCTACCGAGTCAACTACGATCATATCAACAGCTCCACTTCGAACAAGTGCCTCTGCGATCTCTAGGGCTTGCTCTCCTGTGTCTGGCTGTGATAATAATAACTCGTCAATGTTTACGCCTAGTTTCTGAGCGTAAACAGGGTCGAGCGCATGCTCCGCGTCTATGAAAGCTGCTTGTCCACCATTACGTTGTACTTCTGCAATTGCGTGTAATGCTACTGTCGTTTTACCAGATGATTCAGGACCATAAATTTCAATGATTCTTCCTTTTGGGTACCCTCCTACTCCTAGGGCAATATCTAAAGCAAGGGCACCACTGGATACTGTCGATACTCGCTGCTCTGCTTGTTCACCTAGCTTCATGATCGATCCTTTACCAAATTGCTTTTCAATTTGGCGCAGGGCCATGTCAAGGGCTTGTTTACGATCTGACATGTTTTCCTCTCCTTTTTCTTTCAAAATTTAATTCATAGAATTAATAATAGATACCTCAAATAGGCTCTTATCATTTCTACATCTATCTTACCCTTTTTCTATCTATTTGCCAATAGATTTGCAAACGTTCGTTCGCCATTTTGCGAAATGGAATAATTCAGACTAGTTTTATCTAGCCCCCCTTAGTAGTCCTGTATTTTAACGAGAAGAAAATCCAATGTTCACAAAAAGTTCGGGGACCGGGTCCCCGAACTTTTATAAAATAAATAAGCATGCATTTCCGTATGGGATGGAAATGCATGCTTGTAATTTAATTGATATATCGAATTCTATCGGCGCTTAGGTCTTGGTTTTGCTGGTTCTAGGTTGATTCGGGCTCCATTTACTCGGGAGTATTTTAATCCTTCGTATACAAATGGTGCCACATCTTGTGGGACTTCCATAAAGGTAAAGTTATCAAAAATATCAATTTTTCCAATGGACTTAGCTGGAATGCCAACTAACTGGGAAACTTCTTCCGCTAAAATTTTTGGTGTTAAGTCTACATTACGTCCTACATTGATAAAGAACCTCGTCATCCCTTGCTGTGCGCCTGTTTCACCAAAATCGTAACCATCATCATTTAAGTCTTCATGGCTGTAGAATGCCAGTTTCAACAATGATCTAATGATCTTATCTGGTGGGTATTGATCTAAAAGTTCGCTAACTAAAGCATCATACAATCCAGGCTCATCATCTTCACTTTCAATCAGATCAATGATTTGTCCCTTCCATACGTGCTGTTGCTTCTCTACTACCTCCTCAACGGACGGGAGTCGTTGAGATGGGATATTCATCTTAATTTCCGATTCAATGGAGCGGAGATGCTTCATTTCCCTTGGTGTTACTAAGGTTACAGCTACCCCTTCTCGTCCCGCACGGCCGGTACGTCCAATTCGATGTACATAGCTTTCAGGATCTTGAGGAATATCATAGTTAATAACGTGAGACACATTTTCCACATCAATTCCACGGGCTGCAACATCTGTAGCGATAAGAAACTCAATGGAAGAGTCACGGAATTTTTTCATAACTAGATCTCGTTGTGATTGTGTTAAATCACCATGTAATCCATCTGCCATGTATCCTCTTGCTTGTAAAGCCTCTGTCAGCTCTGCTACACCTTTTTTTGTACGACAGAAGATAATTCCTAATTCAATTGTTTCACTATCAATAACACGGCAAAGGGAATCGAGTTTATTTTTTTCCAACACCTTAAAATAAACCTGATTAATAGAAGGAGCAGTAACTTCCCCTTTACTAATAGTCACCTGTTTTGGTTTATTCATATATTTATTAGATAGTTTTCGGATTGGTGGCGGCATGGTAGCTGAGAACAGCAATGTCTGCCTATCCACATTCACTTGCTGAAGTATTTTTTCAATATCATCAATAAAGCCCATGTCCAGCATTTCATCCGCTTCATCTAAAATCAACGTATGAACTTTCCTAAGCTGCAACGTGTTTCTACTTAAATGATCCAAAACACGTCCCGGAGTACCAACAACAATTTGAACTCCACGCTTTAGGGCTTTTATTTGATGACCAATGGACTGGCCACCATAAATAGGGAGAATTTGTACCCGCTTATACCTTGCTAGCTTTTGAAGCTCTCCAGATACTTGGATCGCTAATTCCCTCGTAGGAGTTAAAATTAATGATTGTACGTGGCGCTGCTCTGTCACATGCTCCAAGAGAGGTATTCCAAAAGCTGCCGTTTTACCAGTACCCGTTTGAGCTTGTCCAATTACATCTTGCTTTTTTAGTATTTCAGGAATTACTCTTTCTTGAATGGGCGATGGTGCTTCAAAGCCCATATCCTTTATTGCACGTTTAATATCATCGGAGATTTGAAAATCTTCAAATTTCAACATTTATTCATCCACCTTTTCCATTTCCTTACGAATCCATTGTAACAGATAATATGCTCCATACTTAACGGAGCGGCCTCGAATATTAGGGCGGCTTCCGGCTAATTTCAATTCAAAGCATTCTGTTTTTTCCTCAGAGGAGATTCCAATATAAACTAAACCCGGGGGCTTCCCTTCTAACGGGTCAGGTCCAGCGACCCCAGTAAAACTAATTCCATAGTCGCTTTTACCCTTTGCCTTTGCATTTTTCGCCATCTCCTTTGCACATTCACAGCTAATAGCACCTGCTTCAGAGAGCAAAGACTCAGGGACAAACAATTGGTCCATCTTCATTTTATTGGAGTACGTAATATATCCTCCTGAAAAAACATTACTGACACCAGGAATAGTAGTTATTTCACTAGCAAATAACCCTCCTGTTAAACTTTCTGCTGTTGTAACGGTTTTATTGTATTCCTTTAATAATGAAACAAGCTTATGAAAAAGGGATTCCTCCCCAACACCATAAAAATACTTTCCAACTCGCTGGAGGATTTTTTCTTGTGTTTCATCTAATAATGTACGGTTTAACTCCTTTTGATCGCCATTCACAGTAAGACGTAAAGTTACTTCTCCATCTGATGCTAATGGGGCTATCGTGGGGTTGGATTGTGTTTCTAATAGATCATCTATTTCTTTAACAAGCTGTGATTCACCAATATCAAAAAAACGAAGTACCCTTGACTCTATGAAGGCCTGTTTCTTCAATTGTTTTCCTAAATAAGGGGCTACGTATGTTTCAAACATAGGCTTAAGTTCACTCGGTGGACCTGGAAGCATGATGATCTGAACATCAGCTTTTATACCAATCCCACAAGCTAGGCCATGATCATTTGGAAAGACATGTGCCCCTTCTATAATCATTGCCTGCTTCCTATTGTTTTCTGTCATTGTACGGTCCCGCTGTTTAAAGTAAGCTTCAATTCGCTTTTCCGTTTCCTGATCATAAACTAAATTCCTGCCAAGAAATTTAGCTACTGTTTCCTTTGTTAAATCGTCCTTTGTTGGACCTAGACCACCAGTGATGATAATTAAATCAGATCGATTACATGCAACTGCTAAAACCTCAGAAAGCCTGGTTTCATTATCGCCAACAACGGAATGATGATAAACATTTATACCAATGTGAGATAATTGCTCTGATAAATATTTAGCATTAGAGTTTACAATTTGTCCAAGCAAAAGCTCGGATCCTACAGCAATAATTTCTCCGTTCAAAGTAAAACATCCTTCCGACTAAACAAATCATTTAATTAAAACATGCTTATTTTTTATAAAATAATCTACACCTGATAAAATCGTTAAGAATACAGCAACATAGATCATGATGGATGCAAACGGAATAGATAACCACTCAAAGATCATGTTGTGTAACATTACAGCAGAAGCAGCAATTATTTGACTTACCGTTTTCCACTTTCCCCAAATACTGGCTGCAATGACATTCCCTTCGCCGGATGCTACTAAGCGTAGTCCTGTAACGGCAAATTCTCGGCTTAGAATAATAATTGCTGCCCAAGCAGGAAAAAGTCCCAACCCTACTAAGGATATAAAAGCGGCAGTAACTAATAATTTATCAGCTAATGGATCTAAAAACTTTCCCATATTAGTAACAAGGTTATACTTTCTGGCATAATATCCATCCAACCAATCTGTGGAAGCAGCAATAATAAAAATAATTGCTGCAATAAGATGGTGAATGGGGATATTTGCCCCAAATAAGTGAACATCGCCCCACGTGAATGGAATGAGTAAAAAGATCATGAAAACGGGAATTAGTAAAATGCGTGAAATCGTAATTTGATTAGGTACGTTCACCGTAATCCTCCTTACACCATGGTATGTAAAAACAGTTATAAAATAAAACCGTACATAAGCTTTATCAATTTTACCAAAATACAACACATAATGCGAATGGAAACTGTAAAGAAAAAATATTCTCATTAATTTTTTGCTAAAACCATTAAAAAAAGAACCGCTGTTTTTTTTAGCGGTTCGTTTTACTATTATTCGTTAACTAATGGCTCATACTGAATAAAAATTTGTTGCGTCGTTGTGTCAAGAGGAAACTCTAACAATTCATCATTAATAAATAAACTTGTAGTTGCTATATTTCCTATTTTAATATGAGCTAGGCTTTCCTCACTAAAATCATATTGCCACTCATTACCATCATTAAACATTTGAAATGCTAATCTACTGTTATCTGCATCATACACTTCTACCCAACTGTCTCCAGAAAACTCCATTCGGATATTAAAAGTATTTGTGTTAGAAAGGATAAAGTAGGAACGGGATCCTTCTGTACGGTCTAATTCCAGGACTTGCACGGGCTCCGGTTCGGGTTCTGGTTCGGGTTCTGGCTCTGGTTCCGGCTCTGGTTCGAGTTCTGGCTCCACTTCTTCGTCATCAATTGCTGTGTCACTAATGTCGACGGATGGGTCATTTTGCTGCTCTTCTCGCGACACTGCACCAGATTCATCATTATTCCCTTGATAATAGAACCAAAGTCCTATTCCTATAAATAATATGAAGAGAACGACTATGATAGTCGGAAGAAGGGAAGCAAATTTTGATTTTTTCTTAACCACTTTAGGTTTAGATCGGTTAACCCTTGGTGGTAAAGTGGCTGTCTCTCGCTTTGGTTGGGGAAGTTCATCACTATGCTCTTCAAAAAGCAAATCTGGATGGATTCCCACTGCTTCAGCATAGCTTTTAACAAAGGCACGGGCATAGAAATCCCCTGGCAATCGAGAAAAATCCCCATCCTCAATAGCTGCCAAATAACGCTTTTGAATCTTCGTGATTTTTTGAAGTTCATCCAGCGAATATCCTTTTTCTTCTCTAGCGGTTTTTAACCGAATTCCTAACTCTGACAATGAAAACACCTACCAACTTAGCTAATATCGAAAGATGAGAAGCCTGAATCTACCGCTTCATAGGTTATTTTCTCACCTTCTTCGCTTCTGAGCTCTATTATATAATCAAAATCATCTAAAGAATATTCCGTTTCTCTCACAAAAATATCAGGATGCTCCACTACTTTCGTTGCTGGTAATCGCATAATTTCACCAACGAGCATTTGGTGCCTTTCGGAGGCTCGCATGGTGGAAACGATCCCGTCAATGATGTAAATATGGTCTTCGGAAAGCTCATCATCTGCTAACTGGCTGCGAATGGTTTGTCTTAATAACGTGGAAGAAAGGAAAGACCAACGTTTACTAGCACAAACACTTGCGGCAACAATAGATTCCGTTTTCCCAACCCTGGGCATTCCTCTAATACCTATCAAGCGGTGACCTTCTTTTTTAAATAGCTCGGCCATAAAATCAACGAGTAATCCCAATTCGTCACGAACGAAACGAAACAATTTCTTTTCATCCTCGTCCCTTTCAATATATCTCCCATGGCGAACCGCTAATCGATCCCTTAACTTCGGTTCACGTATTTTACGTAATGAAATAACGTCCATGGATTCTAAAATATATTTTAAACGCATGATCGCCTCATCATCCTGGCTTTTTATTAACATTCCCCTTCTCATATGTTCCACACCGTTGATGGTTACGATATTAATGCGCAGCATTCCAAGTAATGAAGCTATTTCTCCTAAAAGGCCTGGCCGATTTTTATTAATTTGATACTCTAAATACCATTCTTTCTCCTCCATTGTTCAACCCCTTCCTTTATGTATATTCCCATTTCTATCTATTTCATGTAACTTATACTAATCATAATTGATTTTTTTCCCCATTTAAAGTGATTTATATGATAAATAATAATTCCTTTTAATGTTTCTATTTATTTGGCTCTTTTCGTATAGATTGTTATTTTTTAAGCATATATTATTGATTGGATAGGCCCCCTCGGGAAAACTGTGTCTCTTCCTCTACTAGCTTCGCTTTGGAGCTGCATCAAAGAGTCATCGTAAACGATGACGCTCCGAGACAACTCGTAGATTACTCGTGAAGTAAACGCTCGTCGCTGGAGTCGCCGCCTTTCGCTTCCCAAGCATTTAAAAAAAGCAACAAAATTTACAAAAACAGCCTTTTATTTAAAAGCTTAAGAAGAAAAAGTGCCGCAGGGGCGACACTTTTTCTATCATGCTATCCTTTTTGAACAAGCTTTACCATCATATTCGCAATGGCATGCTGTTCTTCCTCAGAAGCTACATGCCATAGGTCTGCAAGTATTTTTTCTTGTTCATTTTTAGGTTCTACTTGCTCAGATAAGTATTCACCGACTTGATAAGCAACATCAGAAATTACTTGATCATTCATACCTTCGCTTTTCGCTTGCTCTAAACGATCACCTAAAAAGTCTTTCCATTGTTGCCAATTATCTAATACTGACATTGATGAATTCCTCCTTGTGTTAAAATTCATACATAGTTTTTCACTGGGAAGGAAATTTATTCATCGTCAACAATTAGATAATACCCTAGATTGTGAATATATTGTTAACAGTACCACGCGCCATTGATGGAGACAATTTGTCCATTTATGTACTGGCTTTGATCAGACACTAAAAAGGAAACAAGAGACGCTACCTCTTCTGGCGTCCCCAACCTGCCAGCTGGTATTTCATCTGTTAAATTGGCTATTTCCTCGTCATCATAATGATCTAACATAGGGGTTTCGATTGCTCCAGGAGCGACTCCATTTACTTGAATATTACTTGGAGCCACTTCCTTAGCAAGTGCCTTTACAAAAGTATTTAGTCCTCCTTTTACGGTGGAGTAAAGCACTTCACATGACGCACCAGTTAACCCCCATATGGATGAAATAACAATTATCTTTCCCTTCCTCCCCTTTATCATAGAAGGGAGGAAGGCTTGTGTAAGTAAAAATGGCATAGTGATTCCAATAGATATTTCCTTTTGTAGCTGTTCATAGGTTACATCTGTTATTAACCCAACGCTGGATGTTCCACTATTGTGTACAACAACATCCGGTTTGACGTGTAAGGAAGTTACCTTTTCCATGGATACTTTTATATCCGTAAAGTCAGCTTGAAATAAGGAGCAATCAACCCCGTACTTCGTTTGAATTGTTTCCTTTAGCTCCTGAACCTTCCCTTCACCACTATTGTAGTGAAGGATAAGATCATAGCCATCAGCGGCAAGCTTTGTGGCAATTGCACTGCCTATTCCCCCACTTGCCCCTGTTAAAAATGCTACTGGTTTCCCTCTCATTTAATTTTGTTACGCCCCTTTAGGAGTTACAAGGCAACGGCTCATTTGTGTTTCCGTTATAAAATGTTCTTTAAACGCCGTTTGTAAATCCTCTTTCTTTATGGTTTCTAAAACAGGTATTACATCAAACAAATCCATATCGTTGAAACGATACCGAGTAAATTGGTTAGCAATATACTCCGGTGAATTTAATGAGCGTAGGAAATAGCCAATTTTCTTTTTCCTTAATCCTTCCATTAAATTTTCGTCAAGGTCTGTTTTTTCAAAGGAATCCACTATTGACTTAATTCTTTCAGCTAATTGCTGAGGTTTATCACTATCTCCACCTATAACAGAAAATCCAAAGCCCTGTTCTCCGGAGTAGTCAAAGGAAAAGCTATCATCAATTAGCCCTTCATCATATAATTTCTGATAATTCTCCGTACTCTGCCCAAACATCATTTCTAGTAGCAATTGAATGGACAGTTCATGTTTCAGTAAATCCTTCCCTTGAAGAATAGGATTGCTGTCCTTGAATCCAACAAGACATTTACCTGTATTTACATTCATAGGCAAGACCAATTCTTTCTCATGAACCTCTTTTTTCTCCGTTTCAAAGAACCGTTGAATTTCCTTCTGATCTGAAAATTTCTTACCAGCTTGATTTTCCTTAATAATAGCCATTGTCTCTTCAGGATCAATATTTCCAACAACGAAAAATACCATATTGCTCGGGTGGTAAAATGTTTCGTAGCATGTATACAGCATCTCCTTTGTTATCTTGTTGATGGACTCTACTGTACCGGCAATATCAATTTTTACAGGATGCGTTTCATACATGGTTCTAATTAAACCAAAATAATTTTGCCAATCTGGATTATCATCATACATCCGAATTTCCTGTTCAATAATGCCCTTTTCCTTTTCCACCGATTCGTCTGTAAAATAAGGCTTCTGTACAAAATCCAATAGGGTTTTTAGATTTTGTTTAATGTTCATGGTGCTCGAAAATAAATAAGCGGTTCTTGTAAAACTTGTAAAGGCATTAGCAGATGCCCCTTGCTTACTAAAAAGCTGAAATACATCCCCCTCTTCATCCTCAAAGAGCTTATGCTCTAAGAAATGGGCAATGCCATCGGGAACTTTTGTTGCCTCTTCTTTCCCTAATGGAATAAAGTTGTTATCAATGGAACCGTACTTTGTAGTAAACGTGGCAAACGTTTTATTAAACCCTTGTTTTGGAAGGATATAAACGTGTAACCCATTAGGCAGTTCTTCGTGATATAAGGTTTCCTGCAATTGATCAAAGGTTACTTTATCCATTATTGGTCTCCTCCTTTCCCTTTAAGAAATAGACAGTATCTAATTGGACTTTTCCTGCTACCCGTACGATGTCTTCTTTATTTACATTATCGATTTCTTTGATCCATTCTTCAATTGGCCTTTTCTTATCTGACAATTGATTATGGTACTCTAACTCAATTCGTCCCCTCGGTACGTCCATCGTTTCTAATAATTGGTTTTTAAACACAGCCTTTGTTTGTTCTAAATCGTCTTCAGTGAAATCACCAGCTTTCATGGCCTCCATTTGTTCAAAAATAATCTTGGTGGCATCATCAAACTTTTTACTTTCAATACCAGACATGACGATAAGTAGACCTTTATGACTTTCTACTCTAGATGCAGCGTAATAAGCGAGACTTGCTTTCTCCCTAACATTTATAAACAGTTTAGAGTGTGAGAAGCCCCCAAAGACTCCATTAAATAATTGTAAAGCAAAATAATCATCATCTTTATAGGTTACATTGGTTCGATACCCAATATGGAGTTTACCTTGCTGAACCTCTTGCTCCTCAATAACCTCTCTAGGTTTTCGGTCCAGTTTGTTGATGTTATTTTCAGGAACTGTATTCTGATCTCTTTCGGCAATACTGGAAAATTCCTTAAAATATTTATTCATAATAGGCCCTAACTCTTCTTCCTTTACATCTCCCACAATGAATAAATCTAATCGATCTGAATTCAATACTTCTTTATAGTACTCAAATAGATTTTTTTCATCAATGGAAGGAATATCATCGGAATCACCTAATACAAATAATCCGAATGGTTCGTCCTCGCACATTTCTTCCGTAAGCCGTTTATTGGCATATCTCATTTTATCGTCATACACGGATGCCAGCTTTTGTTTTAATGTACGTTTTTCACCCTCCACTATGGATTTATCAAAAGCTCCATCTGACTCCTTTGGTGAAAGCAATACCGATGCAAAAAGCTTGAGAGCCCTTTCAAATAAGGGGCGGTCATCGGATAAAAATTTCTCATTAGCCACTTCCATTCGGAAGGACATGAGATGAAATTCCCCTTTTTTCGATACATCCACATTTAAGGTTGCTCCGTATAAATCATCTAATTCTTTTCTTATTTCTTTTCTTGTTGGATAATCCTTCGTACCACTCTGTAATACATAAGGAAGTAGTGCCCGTTTCGTTACTGTTTCCTTCGTCAACGGGGAACGCATGTGCAAAAACACAGTGTTCGTTTTATACGTTGTGGAAGGTAATACATGAATATTTAATGGTCCAACTTTCAAGAATAATCCCTCCTTTATTTCCTACCTTTATCATACCTATTCCCTAATTAGTTTATGTTTAGGAAACTGTCAGTAATTTGATTTTAACGAAAAAAGGTAATAAAATGCAAAAATTGAAGAAAAATATGGAATTAATTATTTATCGACTAAACATAAACAGTTTCATTGAGACCTAAAAACCAACAAAACACATGTCCATTTTCATGACATGTGTTTTTCCCATTAGATTCGTTTTCGTAATACGTGAAATTTAAATTTATCAGCCCTAAAGTAATTTAAGGAATATAGAATAGGTCGTTCTTCTTCATCAAAATGCATTTGTTTTAATGCTAAAAGGGCTGTTTCCGGCTCACATTGCAATATTTCTGAGACTGTATCATGATAACCAAGTGGTTCAATTTGTGTAAAGGCATAGGAAATGGTTGTTCCTGACTCCTCTAACTGCTCAAAAATAGATTGATGCTGGTGAGAGACATATTCAGGTAAATATTCCTTCGGGATTTTATCTAAACAATAAACAACGGGTTCTCCATCAGCAGTCCTAACTCGCTCAATCATTAATAATTCCGTAAGTCCATGATTTTGAAATTTATGCTTGTCATCCTCCGTTGCGGGTGTAAAAGCGGAAGATAAAAAAATCGTTCCTGGTTTTTTATTTCCACGCTGGATCATATCCGTTATACTAAATAATTCTTCAATACCAGAAGAAAATAATGGCTTTGTATTGATAAAAGTACCTACACCATGTCGGCGTATAATCACACTTTCATCCTCAAGCATACGAAGTGCTTCTCGTAAAGTTGCCCTACTAACACCTAGCTGCTTAGAAAGTTGAAATTCGGAAGGAAGTCTTTCCCCTGCTTCATAAACTCCGTTATCTATATCCTCTTTTAGTTTATCTATCACTTGAAGATATAATGGGCGATTATCAGATTTAATCATGCTTGTCTCCCTCCTGCATCAACTAATGGTTTGAAACTTCCTGATCCTCTGTTTTTGTAATGAGAACTTCTCTTGGTTTACTACCCTCATATGGGCCTACAATGCCCCTAACTTCCATTTCATCTATCAATCGTGCTGCCCTTGTATAACCAATTCGGAACCGACGCTGCAGCATGGACACGGATGCTGTTTGCATTTCTACAACAAGCTGTACAGCATCATCATACAGGTCATCATCCACCTCAGTGGAAACTACATCTTCCCCTTCCTGCGGCATCATCTCTTCTGCATATTGAGCTTTTTGCTGTTCAATACAATGATTAACGACTCTCTCTACTTCGTCATCGGATAGAAAAGCCCCTTGAATTCTTGTAGCCTTATTAGCTCCAACAGGAAGAAAAAGCATATCTCCTCGGCCAAGAAGCTTCTCTGCCCCGTTTCCGTCAAGGATTGTTCTAGAATCGGTAGAACTCGAAACACCAAAGGCTATTCTAGATGGAATATTTGCTTTGATAACCCCTGTTATAACATCTACAGAAGGTCTTTGGGTTGCAATTATTAAATGAATTCCAGCAGCACGTGCCATTTGAGCTAATCTTGTAATGGAGTCCTCTACGTCTGATGAGGCTACCATCATTAAATCAGCAAGCTCGTCCACTATAACAACGATATATGGTAACGGTTGATGCTCGTCTTCTTCAGGAAGCTTTTCATTCTCCCGTTTAATATATGCATTATATCCCTCAATATTTCTTGTACCGGAGTATGCAAATAACTCATATCTCCGTTCCATTTCGTTAACAACCTTTTTCAATGCTTGTGAAGCTTTCTTAGGATCCGTTACAACCGGTGATAATAAATGTGGGACACCATTATACACATTTAACTCTACCATTTTCGGGTCGATCATCATTAACTTCACTTCATGTGGCTTACTTCTCATTAAAATACTGACGATTATTCCGTTTATACACACACTTTTCCCGCTTCCAGTGGCGCCTGCCACTAATAAATGGGGCATTTTATTTAGTTCCGCAATAACCGCATCTCCGGAAATATCTCTTCCTAAGCCGATAGCTAATTTATTATCCTTCTCTTTCATCGTTTGAGACTCCAATACTTCCCTTAAGGTAACGAGAGCCACCTCTTGGTTAGGTACTTCGATACCAATAGCTGATTTTCCTGGAATAGGAGCCTCCATACGAATATCCTTTGCTGCCAACGCCAACGCTAAATCATCTGTTAAATTAACAATTTTACTAACTTTAACACCTACACTTGGATAGACCTCGTACTTTGTAACAGATGGTCCTAAATGGACCTTTGTAACCTTTGCACTAACACCAAAGCTCTCCAACGTTCTTTCCAGTTTGCGAGCATTTTTGGAAAGCATGGAATGCTCTCTTGATTGGTTTGCTTTTGTTGGACTAGCAAGTAAATCTAACGTAGGTACTTCGTAAAACTCATTCTCCTTCGCACTCACAACTAAAGAAGTAGTATGAACAGGTGATGGTTCTATATCTTCATCCTTTTGCTTCTCTTCTTTATTTGGCTTAGCCCCTACCGTTTTAAGTGCAGAGGATTCCACATCAATTACCTCCGCTCCCCCTTTTGGATGATGATCTTCATAGGCTTTAGTGGAAAAATCGTAAATAATCGGTTCCTCTACGTCATAATCCTCAATTACCTTTTGTTCGCTAGACTGTAATGATTGCTGGGATTTTGACACTTTTGACTTTTCCTTTGGCTTAATCTTTATTTTCTTGAAAACACCCACCATATCAAGCCATTGTGCCTTTAGCCAATCCTTAATTCTAATTAAGACAGATGCGGAATTGCCTCCCCCTTTTTTCAATACATCCATAAAGGACTTACCCGTTATTATTACGATAGATGTTAAAATAAGTCCGACAGCAAAAACGAGTGATCCTTCAGAGGAAAATAAGAAGTGACTTAAAGCATACCCTAATGCCCCAATCATTCCTCCACCAATTTCATCTATTATAGCTTGATCCTGCATTTGTAACCAATACAAATGCCACGTATTCCTAATAACTGAATGGTCAATAAATTCCGCGTGTGTACTAAGTTCAATAAACAAGAACCTATGACTTATTAGTGCTATGGAAAAAATCAATAAATAAACACCTATTAATTTTCTTGTAAAAATAGAAGGAAGCTCTCGTTTTACCATTAAGTAAATAGCAAACAAAAACAATGCAATAGTTAGCACAATATGAAGACTCCCTAAGAAAAAGCGAAATAGGTGAACGAGCCCCTCACCCACAATTCCAAGCCTAGCAAAAGTTACAAAAGATACAATAAGTAAAAATAAACCAATTAATTCATATGTAAGTTGTTTTTTCCATTTTTCCTGTTTTTTTCTACGTTTTCTTGCCATTATATTAATCACCCCGAAATATATACAAATGGAAGCAGCAGCCGACAATACGGCTGCTGTCTAACCATGACGAACGCTTGTTTTAGTTTTTTTATTATAGCATAATTTAACCATGCTTTTCCATAGAAGGGGTGATTTTCTTCTTTGTTAGATTTGAAAATATTGTCCTGGTGTATATCTCTGGTCTAAGTACATGTTTGGATCTGTTGAGAGTAATCGAACGATGCGGTAATTTACTCCCCCCATTTCTCCTTCTTCACGTTCAACCAACAGTTGTCCACCCGGTATATCCACTAACTGCTGCTTATTATACTCCTGTTCATCCACAGGAAAAATAGATTCCTGTGCTTGGTACGTGTAAAGGATCATTGGACAACATCCCCATTTCCAGGTGACTGTGGTCTATTTTGTTCTATCATTTCATTTAACTTTTTAATTGCTTGGCCAATTCCCCCAACCTCATTAATAATACCGTAAGAAACTGCATCTTTACCAACTACATTACTTCCAATATCTCGAGTTAAGTTTCCTTTAGAGAGCATTAACTCTTTGAAATTCTCCTCAGATATGGACGAGTGCCTTGTTACAAAACTTACAACACGATCCTGCATTTTGTCTAAGTATTCAAATGTTTGTGGTACACCGATAACTAAACCTGTTAATCTGACTGGATGGATAGTCATCGTTGCCGTTTCAGCAATAAAGGAATAGTCTGCTGCAACGGCAATAGGGACTCCGATAGAATGCCCGCCCCCTAATACTAATGTAACTGTTGGTTTGGACATGGAGGAAATCATTTCGGCTAAGGCTAACCCTGCTTCCACATCACCACCGACAGTATTTAATATAATTAATAACCCTTCAATTTTAGGGTTCTGCTCCGCAGCAACTAATTGTGGAATAATATGTTCGTATTTGGTTGTCTTGTTTTGGGGTGGCAGCTGCATATGGCCTTCAATTTGACCAATAATTGTTAAAACATGTATGTTTGACTGATCCATTTGCGGAACGTTCGTTTGCCCTAATTGTTGGATTTTATCTAAAATTCCTGACTCTTTTTGATCTTTCCCCTCTTGGTTGGGATTCGATGGTGTTGGTTGTGGTGAATTTGATACATCACTCATTCCGAGACCCACTCCTTTCAGTTCTAGTATGTAGTGATACTAATCAAATCATGCAAAAAGAAAAGTAAAATCCCACTAAAAAGCTCCTTGCTTGAACAAGCAAGGAGCTTTTTTGATTTATTTTATGAACTTATTATTTTAGCTAGTGTTTTCCGTTCCTCAGTAGTGAGTGGTACTAACGGCAATCTAACCCCGCCAACATCTAGACCTTTTAGCTGCAATGCTGTTTTTACAGGGGTTGGACTAGGTGCCATAAATACTGCCTTAATGATTGGAAGAATATTTTGATGAATAATTGCTGCCTGTGCTGTCTGACCTTTTTCAAAGGATTGAATCATTTCTTGTAAATTCGGTCCAATAATATGACTTGCTACCGATACTACTCCAATTCCTCCTATGGAAAGAATAGGTAATGTTAATGAATCATCTCCTGAATATAATACAAAATCGTCATCTGTATTGGCAATGATCGATGTCATTTGATCTAAGTCACCACTGGCTTCTTTTACTGCCACGATGTTGTTCACCTTAGATAAGGCAATAACGGTGTCTGCCTCTATATTCGAAACAGTACGGCCCGGTACATTATAAATCATGACAGGGAGAGATGTTTTATCAGCAATGGTTTTAAAATGTTCATACAAACCCCTTTGTGTCGGCTTATTATAGTATGGGGCCACTAACATAACCGCATCAACACCTAAGCTCTCCGCTTTCCTGGTTAATTCAATGGAAGCATAAGTATTGTTTGAGCCTGTTCCAGCAATAACAGGAATTCTCCCCTTAACTACCTTAACAACATGCTCGAACAAAGCTAATTTTTCCTCGTTTGATAAGGTAGGTGATTCTCCTGTAGTACCTGAAACAACCACTGCATCGGTTCCATTCCCGATCAGATATTCTAACAGCTTTGTTGTTTTCTGAAAATCAACATTCCCTTTAGAGTCGAATGGTGTAACCATTGCGGTAACAACTCGACCGAAATTCATGTAAATCCTCTCCTTCTTTCTCAATCATCACTCTTAATTAAAAACATTTCGTGGAGAGCATTGACAGCATTAATCATGTCCTCTCCTCTTACTAATACCCAAATTGTCGTATGGGAATCAGCAGATTGGAGAATTGGAATGTTTTTACTAATTAACGCTTCGACGATACGTGAGGTTACTCCAGGGACACCTGTCATCCCCGCCCCTACAGCAGAAACCTTTGCACAGTTTTTTAATATTACTGGCTTTAAATTAATGGCCTCCAGTATGGAGACAGCTTTGTCAGCCACTTCATCACTGACAGTATAAACTACCCCCATGGGATGAATATTAATGAAGTCTACAGATATACCTTCATTTGCCATCGCTTTAAAAACCTTTGACTGTAAATCATAGTTTCCATCTTCTGAGAAAACTTTTATTTGTGTAACATTACTTACATGAGCAATTCCAGTAATGAGTCGTTCTTCAACATCTCTGCCTACATTATCCGTAATACTAGACGTAATAAGCGTTCCTTTTTCCTTAGAAGACGTTGATCTAATTCGTATTGGAACTTTTGCTTGCATAGCAACCTCTACTGCCCGAGGGTGAATCACTTTCGCACCCTGATAGGCTAAGTTACAAATCTCGTTATAAGTTACCACATTTAACGGTTTAGCATTAGTAACAATCCGAGGATCAGCTGTCATCACACCCTCAACATCTGTAAAAATGTCAACAACTTCTGCTCCTAAAGCAGCACCCAGGGCAGTTGCAGATGTATCACTGCCACCCCTGCCTAAAGTAGCAGTAGTTCCTTTAGGAGTTTGACCTTGGAATCCTGTAACAACGATAGCATCATAGTTTTCCAATTCATTCAACAAATTATTTACTTTCATCTCTAAAATTTTAGCATTTGTGTAATCTTCATTTGTCCTAAAGCCAGCTTCAGCACCAGTCATTGCTAATGACTTAATACCTTTTTTGTTTAGTAAATTAGAGAAAACAACGGATGAAATGGTTTCCCCACATGCTGCTAATAAGTCCAACTCTCTTTTTGATACATGGCTTTTGTTCCCCTCTACCAAATCTAGCAATGTATCTGTAGCATAAGGATCTCCTTTTCTGCCCATTGCAGATACTACCACAACGACTTTATTTCCTTCGTTTATAGCATCCTGAACATGCTCAGATGCTAGTTCACGGAGTTCTTCATTTTTTACAGAAGTCCCCCCAAATTTTTGAACTATAATTTTCATCTTTAATTCTCATCCACCTTTTATAGTAAAATGTGATCGAGCAGAGAAAGTTCATAAATTAATAAGTCCTTTAAATAAGATCTATTAGTCTTTTAATAAACCTAGTTTTTGTAAGGAGAATGCTATTTGTACAGAGTTTAACGCTGCACCTTTTAATAAATTATCTGCTACTACCCAAAGGTGAAATCCAGTAGTATTATCTAAATCTTTTCTAATACGGCCTACAAACACATCGTCTTTTCCAGCAGCATCAATGGCCATTGGATAGATTTGCTGTGTTGGATCATCTTGCAAGGTTAACCCTGGAGCCTCTTGTAAAACCTCATGCAGATCTTTTACAGATACACCATTCTTTTCCACTTCAATATATATAGACTCAGAATGTCCTGTTTCCACAGGGAGACGTACACATGTCGCAGCTACGTGTAATTCATTATCGTGCATGATTTTTTTCGTTTCATTAATCATTTTCATTTCTTCAAAGGTAAATCCATTTTCTTGGAATAAATCAATTTGTGGAACTGCGTTAAAAGCAATTTGATAATGCTTTTTATCGCCACCAACCGGTAAAATCTCTTTTGTAACTTCTTCATTATTCATTACTTGCTTGGATTGGTTATACATTTCGTCAATTGCTTCTGCACCTGCACCAGAAACAGCTTGATACGTAGATACTACAATTTTATTCAAACCGAAAGCCTTACGAATCGGCTCTAGAGCAACTACCATTTGAATAGTGGAACAGTTTGGATTAGCGATAATTCCGTTATGTTCCTTCAAATCTTGTTCATTTACTTCTGGAACAACCAAAGGGATATTTGGATCCATTCGGAAAGCACTCGTATTATCAACAACAATTGCGCCGCGTTTCACAGCTTCTGGAGCAAGTGCTTTCGAAACGGAACCACCTGCACTAAATAACGCTAGCTGAATTCCTTCAAATGATTCTGGTGTTGCTTCTTGAACGGTAATTTCTTCCCCTTTAAATGTAATCTTCTTTCCTGCTGAACGCTTAGAAGAAAGGGGGAGTAATGATGCTACTGGAAAATTTAAACGCTCTAATGTTTTAAGCATTTGTTGACCAACAGCACCCGTTGCTCCAACTACTGCTACTC
Source organism: Evansella vedderi (assembly GCF_030813435.1). Taxonomy (GTDB): domain Bacteria; phylum Bacillota; class Bacilli; order Bacillales; family Salisediminibacteriaceae; genus Evansella; species Evansella vedderi. The sequence goes on from NZ_JAUSUG010000003.1 coordinate 124,106, forward strand.
GATATCCTGTTTGACTCATGACAAAAAATCTCCTTTCAAAATTGCAACGAATTATTTAATGTAAACTGATTTTTCTTAGATAAGATTTTGCTTGATCGCTTTGTCATTTATATACACTTTTCAAGTATCTATAAACTGTCTATTGGAAATAGCAAAAACATACGTAGTTAAGGTAATCTACCTTAACTACGATTTATACGATACAAGCAAGATATTATCATCTTACATTATATCTATATTTTATCAATAGTTTCTTCTTTTTTCACTAATCTTTATATCTTTCTATTAAAACGGGCTGTAATTGTTCATGATTTAGAGCAGCCTTAACTGTATCAGGAAGCTTTGTCATATCAGCAACTAAGGAATTAGGTTTCTTAAAAGGATGATCTTGCCCAAACGGTACAAAATAAATGTTTTTTGTTGCCATGAGCTTCATAACGTTAACTCCATTTAAACCGAGTGCGTCGTTTGTAGAAATTGCAAGAACAACTGGACGTCCTGTTCGAAGTGTTGCCTTTGCCCCCATTAGAACGGGAGAATCCGTTAATGCATTAGCAAGCTTACTGGTTGAATTACCTGTCATCGGGGCAATTACCATGCAGTCTAATGGAGTTTGAGGTCCAAATGGCTCAGCCTTAGGGATTGTATCTACTAATGGCTCATCTGTGATTTGTTGAATTTTCTCCAGCCAATCTGCACTTTTCCCAAACTTCGTATCTGTTGTTTGAACGGTATAGCTTACAAATGGAGTCACACGAGCTCCTTCTTTTACTAACTGCTCCATAACTGGCAAGACCTCTTCATACGTACAATGGGATCCTGTTAAACCGAAGCCGATATGTTTCCCCTTAAGTGACATATTACTTTCTTCCTCCTTTAATTTCTTCCCAGTGCTCCTGTAGTAAAGTGGTTAATACACCAGCAATGATTTGACCTGCTGTTTTTGGTGCTACTATTCCGGGAAGTCCTAGAGCTAGCAACGCTTTTATCCCTCTTTTTTCAGCATATCTAAAGTCAGTACCTCCAGGCTTTGAAGCCAAATCTACTACTAGTGCATGGGGCATCATTTTAGATAGAACGTTAGCCGAAACTACATGGGCAGGTATTGTATTTATGACAACATCTGCATCCGCCACGTGTTTTGATAAGTCCTTAACTGGGAAGCTTTCTAAATGATACTCGAATGCCCTAGCCCGAAGTTCCGGTTCATCAGCGGCTACCTTTACGTTAGCACCTAAGTTCTGAAAGGTGCGGGCAATAGTTTTACCTACACGACCAAAACCAGTCACAATTACATTGGAATTGTGGATAGTTATATCTGTGTTTTGGATTACAATCATAATCGTCCCTTCAGCAGTAGGAATTGAGTTATAAATCGCTACGTCATCTCTTTCCACAAGTTCCACCAGCTTCTTATTAGATTGTTTAGCCATTTCCTTCAATCGATCATTTGATATTCCAGTATAAATAATAGAGTGTTTTTTCGTTTTTTCTAACCAATCTTCTGGCAAGATTGTTTTATCCCTCGAAAAAATAGATTCGATCTCCCTATCTTCATTCATACCACTGACAGGTAAGACAATGGCATCCACTGTTTTTGGATTAATCGTATCAAATGTTTCTTTGTACGACCCCACAAAACCATCATCAAGCTGGTCAAACCCGATAAGTGATATTTTGGCATCTTGCTCAGATAGCTTACGAATTACTTCTAATTGTCTTGCATCTCCACCTATTACGGCAATGTGCATATCAGTTAACAAAACAACTATCTCCCCTTTCTACATGACTTTTTATTTTAAAGGGGACCTTGCTTGCGATGTTCACAACATCTTATGTAGGAGCCCTCATTGGTGTGAAACATAGACAAAATAAAAATTTTCTTAAGGATAGATATCTTAAATAAACGTAAAATGAGGCAGCAATCTTTTACAAAAGAGTCTAAATTAAAAAAAGCTTAAAGGAATTACCCTTCAAGCTGCTTCAAGACATAGAGTTTTGAACAGAATCTTAAACTTCAATAATAATCATATCCTGACCAATTTTTTTAATTTGTTTCCAATAGACCGTAACTTCCTTTTCCCGCTTGCCTAAGCCAAACCATTTTAGTGTAGGGATTACAAAAGCTTCAATTTGTCCATTTTTTTCATCAATTATTAGGTCGGTCTGCCCTAATACACCTAAACGTTCACCCTTTTGATAATCAATAATTTCCTTATTACTTATTTCACTTAGTCTCAAGGTTCATCCCCCCGTTTGCCTTTATACCATCGTATGAGAAAAGGGGAAAAACATGCTATCAGATGAGTGGAATTTATTCGATTAGGGTCTGAAATGAGCCTTCCTATCAACAAAAAACGCGTGTTTTCCACTAAAAGAAAAACACGCGCAGTTTACTACTGTAAATTATCGACCCACATTAATGGATTCCATTTGGCAACTCACCTTTGGAACTAATTAATGTTAGGGAATAATCCTTTGAAAAGATTTGATCACTTGTTTCTCGAATCATATCAAGGGTTACACGATCCACCGCTTCGACTATTTCATCTAAGCTTCGGTGCTTTCCTAAAAGCAGTTCATTCTTACCGTTACGGCTCATTCTACTATTGGTACTTTCTAAACCAAGCATCATACTCCCTTTAAGCTGTTCCTTTCCATTTTGAAGCTCTCTCTCTGTCAATCCCTCATCACGAATTTTATCCAATGTGTCCATTAAAACCTTAAACAATTCATTAAGCTGCTCTTGACCTGTACCTGCATAAACTGTGAGCATACCTGTATCGTGGAATGCGGAATGATAGGAGAAGACAGAATAGGCTAACCCTCTTTTTTCTCTTACTTCTTGGAACAATCGGCTGCTCATACTTCCGCCAAGGGTATTATTTAATAGTACTAAGCTGAATATGTCCTCATTGTCTAATGGGAATCCTTCGAACCCGATGCAGAGGTGTGCTTGTTCCGTGTCCTTTTTTCTAGCTATACGGTCGGAGTTAAAGGTAGGCTTTATCAACTCTTTCCTTCCTGTTCCTTTCTTCATAGGAGCAAATACCTCTTGAACATAAGCTACAAATGATTCCTCTACATTACCACATATGGATATAACCACATTATCTGCATTATAATATTGGTCCATGTAGTCAACTAAAGATTCTGAGGAAAATTGAGACAGCGTTTCCTCTGTTCCTAAAATAGGGTATCCTAAGGGATGGTCTCCAAAACTGGCTCTGCTTAATAAATCATGAACGATATCATCAGGAGTATCTTCATACATTTTTATCTCTTCTAGCACGACTCCCTTCTCTTTATCCAATTCATGTTTATCAAAGGTAGAATGAAAGTACATATCTGCAAGAACATCTACAGCATGCTTGGCATGATCGTCTAATACCTTTGCATAATAGCAGGTGTACTCTTTCGACGTGAAGGCATTAACATGCCCACCAATGGAATCAAATGATTCTGCTATTTGTTGAGCTGTCCTTGATTTAGTACCTTTAAAAAACATATGCTCTAAAAAATGCGAAACTCCATTCTGCTGCTTCGTTTCAAACCTTGAACCTGTCCCGATCCAAATCCCAATTGCAACGGAACGGACGGTATTATTCGGTTCGAAAACAATTCTTAAACCGTTACTTCCAGTAAATCGTTTTATCACGGTTATCCTCCTAATAATCTACAATGTATTCAAACTAGAACAATGACTATTTATTATTGTATCCTATTTTCACTTAACGTTTCACTTAATGTGCCTAATTTAAACCCTTTATTCATTATTCCCTCGATCATTATTTCGAGTCCATCTGCAGTCGAGGATGTGGGGTGCATTAATACTAGTGAACCAGCCTCTGATTTAGCAATAATTCGATCTGCCATACTTCTCGGCTCAGGCTTTCTCCAATCTATCGTATCAACAGTCCAAAGTACTGTATTCATACCAAGCTCATCTGCCACTTCCACAACTTCTTGACGGTAGCTTCCACTAGGTGGTGCAAACCATTTTGGTTCTTGGTTAATCGTATCTTTAATAACTTCATTTGTTTTTACGATTTCTTCTATAATACGTTCTCTCGTTAAATTTTTCATATCAGGATGAGAATATGCATGATTTCCTATTTCGTGTCCTTCTTCTACGATCATCTTAGCGAGAGTAGGGTTATTTTTTACCCATGAGCCATCTAAAAAAAACGTAGACTTAATATCGTACTTGTTCATTATCTTTAAGATATCGGGTAAATACTCATTTCCCCAAGCAACATTAACCATGAATGTAACCATTGGCTTTTCACTATGACCTCGATAAATTGGTGAAGGAGGTAAGTCCTTTAATGTTACTTCCGGTGGAATTTGATTAAAGACTAACTTATCCTCTTGGAAGAAACCATCTTCCTTCATTGCTTCATAGGAAGCTTGGACGTCTACAGATAAACCATTTAAACCTGGAATCGCCTTCCATACTTTATCTATAACAGCATCTTGTGGTTCCACCTTATATTCATTCTGTTTACGGAGTAATTCCATATATAAAGGATCTTCTTCCTTCATAACCGTAATTGCCTGATCCCTTAATTCATTTATATAACCAGTGGTAATTGGATGTTCCACACTAGAAAAAGAAAGTAATAAAATTAAAATGAACGTTGCACTTTGTAATATAAACCTCTTCATCATTCCCATTCCCCCTCACCACTAGGAATATGCAAAACATGGACAAGGTAGAACAGAAAAGCGAAGCGCACCGAGGTAAAGGAAAAAAGACTGGGAAATAATGTACCCAGTCTAGTCTTTTGTTAACTTATTCCTATTTTTCATCCGCTAGGAGGACTTTTCTTGAAAGGTTAACACGGCCTTGGTTATCAATTTCTGTAACCTTAACAAGTATCTCGTCCCCAATGGAAACTACGTCTTCTACTTTATTTACTCTTTCTTTAGCCAGCTGAGAAATATGGACTAATCCATCCTTCCCTTTAAATAGCTCAACGAATGCACCAAACTTTTCAATTCGTTTTACTTTTCCTAAGTATGTTTGCCCAACTTCCACTTCTCGAACAATATCTTCGATAATTTGTTTCGCCTTATCGTTCATTTCCTTATCAGCAGAAGCGATATATACCATACCATCTTGTTCGATATCAATTTTTACCCCAGTATCTTCAATGATTTGGTTAATCATTTTTCCACTCGGTCCAATAACATCACGGATTTTATCAGGGTTAATCTTCATTGTTAGTATCTTAGGCGCATATTGACTTAATTCTTTACGAGATTCAGGAATAGCTGACAACATATTTTCTAAAATTTGCAATCGACCACGTTTGGCTTGATCTAATGCTTCTTCTAAAATTTCACGGCTAATCCCTGCAATTTTGATATCCATTTGAATTGCTGTAATTCCTTGGGAAGTACCAGCAACTTTAAAGTCCATATCCCCTAGAGCATCTTCCATACCTTGAATATCTGTTAAGATAGTAACATCCTCTTCATGTTTAACAAGTCCCATAGCAATACCAGCAACTGGAGCCTTAATTGGCACACCTGCTGCCATCATTGCAAGGGTACTTGCGCAAATACTTGCCTGTGATGTGGAGCCATTAGACTCAAGGACCTCAGAAACTAGACGAATGGTGTATGGAAATTCATTTTCTGAAGGAATAACTTGTTCAAGAGCCCTTTCACCTAATGCACCATGACCAATTTCACGACGGCCAGGTCCGCGAATTGGTCCTGTTTCTCCCACACTGAAGGATGGGAAATTATAGTGATGCATAAAACGTTTGGATTCTTCGATACCTAATCCGTCTAATATTTGAACATCACCTAAGGCTCCTAATGTACAAACACTAAGGGCCTGTGTTTGCCCACGAGTAAACAATCCAGATCCATGTGTTCTTGGAAGAACATCCGTTTCAGAAGCTAATGGGCGAATTTCATCCGGTTTTCTTCCGTCTGGACGTATTTTGTCCTTTGTGATTAACACACGGACAGTTTCTTTAAATAACTTGTCCAATACTTCACGTGCCTCAGAAGAGCGGTCTTCTTCTTCTGTAATGTATTCTTCAGTAATTCTGTCCATTACTTCTTTTACAGCAGCTTCACGGGCATGCTTTTCCTCTACTAATGCAGCGGTTTTCAATTCAGTCATAGCCTTTTCACGAAGCTCTGCTTCGAGTTCAGCATCTACTTCCTTTAATTGAACCTCTACTTTTTCTTTACCCACTTGCGCAACCACTTCTTCTTGGAATGCAATAATTTTCTTGATTTCATCATGTCCATACATGATTGCTTCCAGCATGGTTTCTTCCGGCACCTCTTCGGCACCTGCCTCTACCATATTAATAGCTTCTTTTGTACCTGCTACTACAAGTTCAATGTCGCTTTTGTCCAATTCACCAGGAGTAGGATTAATGATAAATTCTCCATCAATTCGCCCTACTGTTACACCTGCTATTGGGCCGGAAAATGGAATATCAGATACAGAAAGTGCAAGGGAAGAACCGATCATCGCTGCCATTTCAGCTGGTGCATCCTGATCGTTACTCATTACAATACTGATAACTTGTACATCATTTCTAAACCCATCTGGAAATAACGGTCGAATTGGCCGGTCTATTAAACGGCTTGTTAGAACAGCATGATCACTCGGACGGCCTTCACGTTTAATGAAGCCTCCTGGGATCTTACCAGCAGCATACAATCTCTCTTCATAATTAACAGTTAATGGGAAAAACGGAAGATCTTTCGGTTCCTTTGACATCGTTGCTGTTGATAGTACTGCTGTATCGCCATAGCGCACTAAAACGGCACCATTTGCTTGTTTAGCAAGTTGTCCAATTTCAAAGGTCAACGTACGACCTGCCCATTCCATTGAAAATGTTTGTTTTTCTTGATTCATCTTTACGAGTACTCCTCTCGTCCCTTTAATCTTGACTTATTATAATTATTGTTGGCTTTTTTTTATGTAGTAAACCTGTTGTCTTTGAAAAAAATTGATTTCACACTGGAAATGAAGGAAAGTTTATCCTTTTTTAAAGCCCCTAAGCTTAATCATAACAAAAAATGTAGAAATAAGGAATAGTGGCAATTTATGAACATACAAAAAAAAGCGGGAAATATCATCCCGCTTTTTATCTTCATTATCGACGTAGACCAAGTCTGTCAATAAGTTGACGGTAGCGAGTAACGTCTTTATTACGTAGATACGTAAGTAGGTTACGACGCTGACCAACCATTTTTAGAAGACCACGACGTGAATGGTGATCTTTCTTGTGAGTACGTAAGTGCTCATTAAGCGTGTTGATTTGCTCAGTAAGGATAGCAATTTGAACTTCAGGAGAACCTGTATCATTCTCATGCGTCTTGAAATTTTGGATAATTTCATTTTTACGTTCTTGTGTTAGTGCCATCCGTTCCACCTCCTTCAATTAAAATCCCCATAAGCCGAGCAGACGTTGGTGAATCGTTCCGCCAAGCAATGGTTTTAGAACATATATAAGCATACTAGTATTCTCATCAATAATCAAGGATTATTACAAAATGATGTTGAATTTTCTTCGGTTGCAAAATAATTTTTGGCTGCTTGTACATCTTTTTCCAATTGATTTATTAATTGGTTAACAGAATCAAACTTCTTTTCATCCCTTATTTTCTCCATCCATTGTATTTTAACAGATGAACCATAAATATTGTCGTTAAAATGAAGGAGGTGGACTTCAACCACAGGAGCACCTTCTTTATCATTATGGAAAGTCGGTTTGTATCCTATATTACACACCCCATCATACCATTCATTATTGACAAATAAACGGACGAAATATACACCTACAGCAGGGATATATGTACGGGCTTCAAGTTGAACATTTGCCGTTGGAAAACCAATGGTTCTTCCTCGTTTTTCTCCATGTACTACAACACCTTCTGTCTCGTAATTTCTTCCTAGATAGCGGTTTACTTTGGAAAGATTACCATCTTCTAACGCCTGTCGAATACTTGTTGAACTTATTTTTTCTCCCTTAAATTCTACTTTTCCAACAGTAGTATAGGTTAATTTATTTCGGGAATGAAAGGGAAGTGTCTCCATTGTTCCTTTCCCTAACCTTCCGTAAGTATAATCAAACCCTGCCACAACGTGTTTCACATTTAACCCTATTAAATAATAATCCACAAATTGTTGGGGGGTTAGTTCAGAAAATCCATTATCAAAATCAATTATAATTAAATAATCAACACCTAACATTTCTATTAAGGCTTGTTTTTGTTTCATAGAAGTTAAATAACGTACTCTGCTATCTTTTCTTAATACTTCTTTCGGATGAGGAAAAAAAGTCATTACCCCAGATTTTATCCCCCGCTTCTTTGCTTCCTCTTTTGCTTTTTCGATAACTGTTTGATGTCCTGCATGTACACCATCAAAAAAGCCCAATGCCAAGGAAAGCTTTGGCAGCTCAATATGGTAATGAGGATGTTTGATTTTTATCGTTTTCACTTTCTCCACCTCGGCTGCTCCTTCTTACTTTTGAAGGAAGTAAAAGATTTTAGGAATCCACAGACACTAACATTTTTGCAGGTTTCATCATACCGTGTCTCTTTGGGTGCTTTTCATATAATGCTAAGCATTTCCCCTGTTGATTATACAGAGCAATTAAAGGTTCGTCCATATTAATGATAGAAAAAGGCAATATTGCACCATTTAACACCTTCTGTTCCGTATCTAGGCCAATGATCTTCTTAGGGTATTCCTTTAGTGCATCTTCCACAGAGATTATGTATTTATCCCTTTGTTCTTCCTGTAACTTTAATTCCTCTAATGGGATACAATTTTCCTTAGAAAATACCCCTGATGCTGTTCGGGTCAATAAAGACATATGTGCGGGAAACCCTAATTTTTCACCAATTGTTACAGAAAGAGTTCGAATATATGTCCCTTTACTACACGTAGCTCTAAACCGAAAACGAACATAACCTTCTTCTGTTTTTTCGATAGGTGAAAGAAGTTCTAAATTATAAATGGTAACTATCCGTTCTGGCCGTTCCACTGTTATACCTTCACGGGCATATTCATATAGACGTTTTCCCTTAACCTTTACAGCGGAAAACATAGGAGGAATCTGTTTGATCTCACCCGTTAACTCTTGAAAAATACGGAGCACTTCTTCTTCTTTTATAATTCGGTCTACCAACTTTTTTTCCACTATTTCCCCTGATTGATCTTCCGTGGTAGTGGAGTAGCCTAATGTTACTTCTCCCTCATACGTTTTTCTGTCGGCAGTTAAGTATTCGACAATTTTGGTAGCACGGCCCAAACAAATAGGCAGAACGCCATCCACATCAGGGTCCAGTGTACCGGTATGACCTGCCCTCTTCGTCCAAAAAATCTTCTTAACTTCCTGTACAGCAGCAAAGGAAGTCATTCCTCGGGGCTTCCACAATGGCAAAACTCCGTTCACTTCATTTTTCATCTTTTCCACCTCCAAATTAATAAAATAAAATAGTATGGCTGTTGTTTTCTAAAAGTTAGTTTGCTTATTGTCAGGTAGATTCGCTCAAATACGTTACAGGCGGACCAATTACGCCTAAGGGCAGCCCACGTCCTGCGTCTGCGATTACTCGACGCCAACTACTCGAGGAAGCGTCTCAGGTCCCGCTTGTGGGCAACGGAGCCTTTCACTCCTTCGAGCTATGAAAAACATCAAGTTATACGTAGAGAGCCAAAAAGAAAAGGGGATAGACGAAAAATCTATCCCCATACCATCCTTATTTATCGTCTTGATTCAGCTTGCGGAGTAACTCTTCTATTCGATTGCCCCGTTCAATGCTTTCATCAAATTTAAAAGATAGTTCGGGTGTTTTTCGAAGCTGAATACGTTGGCCAATTTCAGAACGAATAAAGCCTTTTGCCTTTCCCAAACCCTCCAATGTTTTCGTGCGTTGGTCGTCATCTCCAAAAACAGTAATGTAGGCAGTTGCCTGTTGTAAGTCCCCAGTTACCTCCACTGCTGTTACAGTGATAAAACCGATTCGAGGGTCCTTTAGCTCTCGTTGAATGATTTCTGTTAATTCCTTCTTTATTTGTTCTCCTACGCGATTGGCACGAACATTACTCATAAGTTAACACACCCCTGTCAAAGTATAGATCTGTCATCTATAACCACTCCCAATCTACTGTTGTTACCTCTAGATCGGGGTGATTATCGATGACGGTCAATGCCCGTTGTAATTCTTTTTCTACTTGAGTTCGAGCTGTTCCTACTGATACAACAATCCACTGTGTACGTTGCCAAACATCTTGATGATCAGACTCTGTGATGGATACATTATATCGTTGTCTTATTCTAGTTGATACACTTTTTAAGACGGAACGTTTATCCTTTAAGGATTGTGCATCATAGATGATAGCATCTACGATGATGGTACCTAGAATCAACGCTTAATTTCCTCCATTACATACGCTTCAATGATATCTCCCTCTTTAACATCATTAAAGTTTTCAAGGGTAATACCACATTCGTAATTTTGTGCAACCTCTTTTACATCATCTTTAAATCGTTTTAACGCATTTACTTCCCCTTCAAAGATAACAACACCATCACGAATAAGTCTTACTGTGGCATCTCTCGTAATTTTTCCATCTGTAACATATGAACCTGCAATAGTACCGATTCTAGATACTTTAAAGGTTTGGCGTACTTCTGCTTGACCAATTACTTTTTCCTTATATTCAGGGTCAAGCATACCCTTCATCGCAGCTTCTACTTCATCGATGGCGTTATAAATAACACGGTGAAGACGAATGTCAACACCCTCCGCTTCCGCTGTCCGCTTCGCATTGACATCTGGACGAACGTTAAAGCCTATTACGATAGCATTGGAGGCACTTGCTAAAATAATATCAGATTCCGCAATAGCTCCTACACCAGTATGGATAATATTTACTTTAACACCTTCTACTTCGATCTTTTCTAAGGAGCCTCTCATTGCTTCTACAGAGCCTTGTACGTCCGCTTTCACAATGACATTAATTTCCTTTAAATCCCCTTGTTGGATTTGTTCGAATAAATCGTCAAGACTTACTCTGGAAGATTCCCTTCGGTCTGCTTCACGCTGTTTCATCGCACGTGTTTCACCAATTTGACGAGCTTTCTTCTCATCTTCAAACACTAGGAATTGATCTCCCGCTTGTGGAACAGCATTTAAACCAGTAATTTCAACTGGGGTAGATGGACCAACAGACTTGACTCGACGGCCCCGGTCATTTACCATAGCTCGAACACGTCCAAATGTGTTTCCAACAACAATCGGATCACCTACATGAAGAGTTCCAGCCTGAACTAATAATGTAGCTACAGGACCACGACCACGATCCAACTCCGCTTCAACTACTGTCCCTCTTGCTGGCTTATCTGGGTTTGCTTTAAGCTCTTCCACTTCTGCAACTAGAAGAATCATCTCTAATAACTCATCGATACCAGTTCCGTTAAGTGCTGAAACGTTAACGAAGATAGTTTCTCCGCCCCAAGCTTCTGATACTAACCCATGCTCTGTTAATTCTTGCATCACTCGATCAGGGTTAGATGCTTCCTTATCAATTTTATTTACGGCAACTATAATAGGAACATTTGCTGCTTTAGCGTGGTTGATAGCTTCAACCGTTTGCGGCATAACACCATCATCTGCAGCAACTACTAATATTGTAATATCTGTAACTTGTGCACCCCTTGCACGCATTGTAGTAAATGCTGCGTGACCTGGTGTATCAAGGAAAGTGATTTTCTTTCCATTTTCCTCTACTTGATAGGCACCAATATGCTGGGTAATACCACCAGCTTCTCCCGCGGTTACCTTTGTATGACGAATACTGTCTAAAAGGGTTGTTTTCCCGTGGTCAACGTGTCCCATTATTGTTACTACAGGAGGACGCTCTTTTAATGCTGCTGGATCATCCACCTCATCGAAGTTTTCAAACTCTGTTTCATCAATGACAACTTCTTCTTCCACTTCGATACCGAATTCTTCTGCTAATAGTTCAATGGAATCATTGTCCAACTCTTGATTAATGGTAGCCATAACTCCTAAAAACATAAGTTTTTTAATAATTTCTGAAGGCTCTTTATTAATTTTTTCAGCAAATGCCCCAACGGTTATTGGTAAGCTGTAAGTTACTTTTTTAGGTGTTTCCTTTTTTGCCGGAGGCGTTTGTCCTTGTCTATTACTCTTTACTTCTTGATGCTTCTGGTTATATTGTTTCCCTTTTTTCTTGTTGTCTTTTGATCTATTACGCTTCTTTTCGTCGTCGTCTTTAAATTGCTTTTTAACTGGCTTTTCTTTCGTTGGCTCTTCCTTCTCGTTTTTCTCTTTTGAATGTGGTGAAGGTTTCTTATTGTTTTCATTCGAAGGCTGGTTCGACTTTTCGGCAGCTTTTTGATTTCCTTGGGAATTTGCTTTTTCTGTTTTCCCTTTTGCTTCTGATTCTAATTTCTCCAATGTTTCTCCTTGAATTACGCTCATATGATTAGTCACTTCAATCCCCATATCTGTTAATTTCTTGATGACAGCTTTACTTGTTGTATTGTTCTCTTTAGCATATTCATAAATACGCATTTTCCTCATATACTTACCTCCCACCTTCGTGCTGTTCCATCTATATGGCTTATGCGATTAGGATGGTACCCACAAAGTTATTCAATTAATGTCTTTATTTTTTTAGCAAATCCAGGATCTTCAATACCAACTACTACCCGCTCTGCTTTTCCGATAGCACTTCCAATTAACCTTCGTTCCCCTTTAATTACCAACGGAACATGGTAATACGTACATTTATCCTTGAGCTTTTTCTTTGTATTGTCAGAGGCATCCTCAGACACAATAACAAGGAAAACTTTTTTTTTCTGTATGGCCTTTACAACCAGCTCTTCTCCCGTTACCACTTTTCTAGCTCGATATGCGAGCCCTAACGTATTGAGCCAAGCTGTATCATTCATGGTTTAACTTCCTTTAATAATTGATCATATATTTCAATTGGAACCTCTACTTTTAGGTGCCGAGCTAAAGCATTTTTCTTTTTAGCTTCTTTAATTACTTCTTCATCCAAAGTAATGTAAGCACCACGGCCAGATTTTTTTGAAGTATGATCGATCATTACTGAACCTTCTGGCGTTCTTACAACCCTAATTAATTCTTTCTTGGGTTTCATTTCATTAGTAATAACACATTTACGAAGTGGTGTTTTTTTATTTCCAGCCAATCTTACCACTCCCTTTATTGATTTTGTTCCTCTGTATTTTCATCTACTTCCACACTATCATCAAGTTCCTCAAGAACTTCAAAATTATCATCATGCTCCTCAATGTCCCAGGATCCTTCCTCTTTCACAGGTGCATTGGGATCGTATAAGCCTAGTTCCTCAGCTTCACTTTGGCTTTTAATATCAATTTTCCAGCCGGTCAACTTTGCAGCTAATCTGGCATTTTGTCCCCGCTTTCCAATGGCTAGTGATAATTGATAGTCAGGAACAACAACCTGAGTCATTTTTTCTTCTTCGTTTACTGTTACTTGAACGACCTTGGATGGACTTAGTGCATTGGCCACGTATACCTTTGGATCATCAGACCATCGGACAATATCAATCTTTTCCCCTTTTAATTCGTTTACAATTGCCTGTACCCTTTGTCCTTTAGGGCCAACACATGATCCAACCGGATCCACCTCAGGGTCTTCCGCGTGAACAGCAATCTTGGAGCGGTCTCCTGCTTCTCTAGATACGGACTTTATTTCCACAGTTCCGTCATAAATTTCTGGAACCTCTAATTCAAAGAGACGTTTTAGTAATCCAGGGTGTGTACGGGAAATCATAATTTGAGGACCCTTTGTTGTTTTTTCAACTTTTGTGATGTATGCCTTAATTCTGTCATTATGGCGATACGTTTCGTTAGGCATTTGCTCATTTACTGGCATCAGTGCTTCCACTTTTCCTAAATCTACATAAATAAACCGGTGATCCTGCCGTTGTACAATACCAGTCATTATATCCTCTTCACGATCAATGAAATCAGAATATATAATACCCCGTTCTGCTTCCCGAACCCTTTGCGTTACTACTTGCTTCGCAGTTTGAGCAGCGATCCTGCCAAAGTCTCGAGGTGTAACCTCAATTTCAACCACATCATCGACGTCATATTGAGGATTAATTGCCTTAGCTGCCTCAAGTGATATTTCTAGACGGGCATCAAAGACCTCTTCTACAACTTCCTTTCTAGCAAAAACACGAATGCTCCCAGAAGTCCGGTCAATATCCACTCGGACATTTTGTGCTGAATTAAAATTTCGTTTGTAGCCTGTAATCAATGCTTGTTCAATAGCTTCAAGTATAATTTCTTTGTCAATACCTTTGTCTTTTTCGATGCTAGTTAGCGCATCCATAAATTCACTGTTCATGAATTTCGTTTCCCCCTTTCAATTTAAAAAAGCATAAGACGGTCTAAATCGTCTGCAATTTGATAATTTTAAAATGCAACAGCAAGTCTTGCTTTTGCAACCTTTTCATAAGGAATTTCAATGTTTTTCTTCCTCGTCTTCATTTTCATCTCAATGGTAAGTGTTTCACCATCAAAATCCTTAAGGATTCCTTCAAATGTCTTTTCTCCATCAATCGGAGCATATGTAGTAACATGTACATTTTTCCCTACAGCTCTCGTTATGTCTTGTGGTTTTTTCAACGGACGTTCTGCTCCTGGTGAAGAAACCTCTAAATAATACATTTGATCTATAGGGTCGTGTTTATCTAATGCTTCACTTAGCTGCTCACTGACTGCTGTGCAATCATCCAAGTCAACTCCGCCTTCACGATCTATATAAACACGAAGAAACCAACTTTTACCTTCCTTTGTAAATTCGATATCAACCAATTCTAAAGCGAGTTTTTCTAATATTGGTGTAACTAACGATTCCGTTGCCTCACGGACATTTCCAGACACAGTAATACCTCCTTTATATGACTTTTACCTTCCTAAATTGCACCTTATTGGTTCGTCATTTTATACTTAGGTCAATTGAACTTTTGTTTATTGTACCCATTAATTAATAAATACAGTTTTTAATCGCAAAAGAAAGAGTGGGATAGACCCACTCTTTCTGCCGTCGCTATTACCAGTATTTCCATCTAACTATAACATAAACCTCAAAGCCTTGCAAATAAGCCATTTTCAGCGATCTTCTATTTAATTAAATGATCTCTTGAACTTGGATGTTGATTTTCGCTTCAGGATGCTCCTGCGCCACTTCGTTTGCTCGTCGCAGGTAAAGAGTGCTCGCTTTCCGCGGGCAACGCTTCACCCTCCTCGGGAAGTGCACCCTGCGGTGTCTTCAGCTGTTGTTATTCCCGCAGGAGTCTCGCACCTTCCGCTTCAATCAACGCTGTTTCAAAGTTAATACTGTCCATTAATTAAGTCTTCCTTAAAAGAGAGATAGTTGGTTGGAATCTGGGAGTCCTTCTAAGCAGCCATGGTCGTCTAAGTTTTCTAAGACACTTTTCGTAATTTTGCTTCGCTCACGTAAATTCTCCTTCGATAGGAACTCTCCATCTTCCCTTGCCTTCACAATATTTACTGCGGCGTTTGTTCCAACTCCATTTAAAGCATTAAACGGAGGGATTAAGCTATTCCCATCCACAAGGAATTCCTTAGCGGAAGATCGATTTAAATCAACCTTTTGAAACGACATTCCACGTTCACACATTTCTAGTGCTAATTCCAGTACGGTTACCACACTTTTCTCTTTAGGGGTTGCATCTAACCCTTTGCTGTATATCTCTTCAATACGTTTACGGATACTTGCTGATCCCCTCACCATTGTGTCTAATTCAAAATCATCAGCCCTTACGGTAAAATACGCAGCGTAAAATAAAATAGGGTAATGAACTTTAAAGTAGGCAATTCTGACAGCCATTAATACATAGGCAGCTGCGTGAGCTTTAGGGAACATATACTTTATTTTCAAGCATGAGCCAATGTACCAATCAGGAACACCATTTTTCTTCATTTCCTCCACCCATTCATCCTGAAGTCCTTTTCCTTTTCGGACGGATTCCATGATTTTAAAGGCTAAGGAATGCTCTAAACCTTTGTATATTAGGTAAACCATGATATCATCACGACACCCAATAACATCTTTTAAAACACATGTCCCATTAGCTATGAGGTCAGCAGCATTATTTAACCATACATCTGTACCGTGGGAAAGGCCAGAAATCTGTACTAATTCACTGAAGGTATTTGGTTTCGTTTCCTCTAACATTTGACGTACAAATCGTGTACCAAACTCTGGGATCCCATATGTTCCTGTTTTACACATAATTTGTTCTTCCGTCACACCTAAAGATTCTGTTCCACCAAATAATTTGTATACTTCTGGATCGTCAACTGGAATATCTTTTGGATCTATACCGCTTAAGTCTTGTAGCATACGAATAACCGTTGGATCATCGTGACCGAGTATATCAAGCTTTAGCAAATTATCGTGGATGGAATGGAAATCATAATGGGTTGTCCGCCATTCTGATTCATGATCATCTGCTGGATATTGAATAGGTGTGAAATCATAAATATCCATATAATCTGGAACTACAATGATTCCCCCTGGGTGTTGGCCGGTCGTTCTTTTTACACCAGTACACCCCGAAACAAGTCGATCAATTTCAGCACCCCTTAGCTGCAATTGATTATCATCTTCATAACCTTTTACAAAACCGTAAGCCGTTTTCTCTGCAACAGTACCAATCGTTCCCGCTTTGTACACAAATTCTTCTCCAAATAACTCCTTCGTATAATTATGTGCAATTGATTGATACTCCCCAGAGAAGTTTAAATCAATATCGGGTACTTTATCTCCCTTAAATCCTAAGAAGGTTTCAAATGGGATATCCTGTCCATCTTTCTTATATTTTGTCCCACATTTTTCACAATCCTTATCTGGTAAATCAAAGCCGGAACCGACGGAACCATCATCAAAGAAGACAGAGTGATGACAATTTGGACATACGTAATGTGGAGGTAGTGGATTTACCTCCGTAATTTCTGTCATAGTTGCCACAAAGCTTGAACCAACCGATCCCCGGGACCCTACAAGATAACCGTCGATGAGGGATTTTTTTACGAGCTTATGAGAAATAAGGTAAATAACAGAGAATCCGTTGCTAATTATACTGTTTAATTCTTTTTCTAATCGTGCTTCCACTATTTCAGGTAAATTTTCACCATAAATACTACGGGCCATTCCGTAACTCATTTCCCGCATTTCATCGTCTGCCCCTTCAATTTTCGGGGTATATAGGTCGTCAGGAATAGGTTTGATTTCTTCTATTTCATCTGCTATAGCATTTGTATTTGTTACTACAATTTCTTTGGCTTTTTCCTCTGGAAGGAAACTAAAGCAAGCTAACATTTCGTCTGTTGTTCGGAAATGTACTTGTGGTAATGTTTGTTTGTTTAAAGGGTTTGCTCCCCCTTGGGACCCAATTAAAATTTTTCGATAGATCCAGTCAACCTCGTTTAAATAGTGAACATTGCCAGTAGCAACTACTTTTTTCCCTAATTTTTCACCCAGGTCGATTATTTTTTTGATGATATCCTTCAAGGCTAGCTCATCGCGAACAATTTCCTTTTCAATGAGATGATAGTAATTACTTGGCGGTTGTACTTCTAAATAATCGTAGAACTCCGCAACTTTTTCCACCTCTTCAGGGGACTTTTGCATCATGGCATCAAAAACCTCACCGTTGTCACAAGCCGACCCTACGATCAATCCTTCTCTGTGCTCCGTTAAAACAGATTTTGGAATCCTCGGGACTCGATAAAAATAGTTAATATGAGACAAGGAAACTAGCTTATATAAATTACGTAAGCCCTTTTTGTTTTTAGCAAAAATAATACAATGGTTAGGTCTTTGTTTCTTATAATCATCTTTAGACGTTTGTTCATTTAATTGGTTATGGTTAAATATCCCCTTCTCAGTTGCATCCTTCACCATTTTCCATAAAAGGTGTCCCGTTGCTTCCGCATCATAAATAGCTCTGTGGTGAGCAACTAGTTCGATATTAAATTTTTTACAAAGGGTGTTTAACCGGTAATTTTTAAAGGTAGGGTAAAGCGTTCGCCCTAATTCAAGTGTATCGATAACGGGATTACTAGCATGCTCATAACCTACTTTTTTCAAGGCAGCATTAATAAACCCCATATCAAAGCTAGCGTTATGGGCAACTAAAATATCGTCGCCAATCCATTCATGGAAATCCTTAATAACGTCAGCAATTTCCGGTGCATTTTCCACCATATCATCTGTAATTCCTGTTAAATCAATGATAAGGGGGGATAACTTCTCGTGTGGATTAGCAAAGGATTCAAAACGATCGATAATTTCCCCATCCTTCACCTTAACGGCTGCAAGCTCAATAATTGTATTGTAAACAGCGGACAATCCCGTTGTCTCTACGTCAAAAACCACATACGTATCGTCTAACAGAGTTCTATCGGCAGGATTATACGCGATAGGAACACCGTCGTCTACGAGATTTGCTTCCACACCATAAAGGATTTTTACCCCCGTCTTTTTCCCTGCTGAATAAGCCTCAGGGAAGGATTGTAATACGGCATGATCCGTTATAGCAATGGCTTTATGTCCCCACTTATTCGCCTGTTCCACATGTTTCGAGACGGCAGTAACAGCATCCATCTGACTCATTGGAGAATGAAGATGGAGTTCAACACGCTTTTCCCCTTCTGGAGCATTATCTGGACGAGCAGGTGGTTTAATCTCTTGTAGGTCCCTCCCCATCATCGTTAAGTCTCTTACGAAGGTATCAAACTGAATGGATCCCCTTACTCTTACCCACATTCCCTTTTTAATGGACTCCAGCATGGGAAGGTCTTCTTTTCCATTTGAAAATATTTTAACGAGAATAGAATCTGTGTAATCAGTAACCTTAAAGGTTAATAGAGATCGACCACTCTTTAGTTCCCTTATCTCCGCATCAAATATATAACCTTCTATTGCTACACGACGATCTTCTTCAATTATTTCTCTAATAGACACCAATTCGTCTTGTTTGATGGCATGTCCAATGGATACTGGTCCACTTGGTCCTTCTTCAGTTTGTTTCTCCTCTTGTTTCTTCTTCTCCATCATGGCTGCCACCATTTTGGAATGGTCTTCTTCATTTTTTTGTTCCACAAACTTTTCTACTGCTTCCTTGGATTCTACCACTCTAGTTTCCACAATAGGTTTACCAAACCCTACTTCCTCAAAGGCTTGTTGAAGAGGTGCTTGTACACGGCGCTTCATCATTTCCCCTTCTGTATCATTCATAACTGTAATCATGATTTTACTACCATTTAAAGTAGGTGTTTGTTCTTGTAGCCGTCTTATCAGTCCGTTTGTAGAGGAACGTAGCTTTTCAATAAAAAAAGGCCAATACTGAGCAAGATATTCATTTGGATTCACTTCATTTGTATAACTAAGGATAATGTCTACCTTAGCGATATGTTCTAATCTATTTATTATTTGATTTTGAAAAAGCTCGAAAGCTGGGAAAGGTAATATTCCAGGAAGTGAAATATGAAAAATCCATTTTCTTTCATTCTGAAAAACTTCTAGTTTTTCAATAGCTCCTTCTTTCAAATATTTTTTAATTAACTCATCCGGCATGACTACTTGCTCTAACAGAAGCTGGAATCGCTCCCTTCGAATCCGTTGTTCCTCGTTCATGTCGGTTCCTCCTCATACGAAAAGCGTAAGCGCCTTGTGAATAGACGCGAACGCTAGACAAATTTAAAATTAAATTTAGATGAGGCTGTCCCAAAATGGAACAACCTCTCCTATTTTCTTTCTTATTCTATTTTACACTAATTTTTCTTTAATGGTATCTAAAAGATTGTCTTTATGGATTTCCAGAGTTTCCCCTGTTTTTCGAACTTTAAGTTCAACGATTCCTTCAGATGCCTTTTTACCAACCGTTATCCGAATCGGGAATCCAAATAGATCTGCATCCTTAAATTTTACACCAGGACGTTCTGGTCGATCATCGAATAATACCTCAAAACGTTCTTCACCTAATTGGTCGTATAATTCTTCAGCAAGGTTTTTTTGATCCTCTTGTTTCATATTTACTGGTACTAAATGAATGTCAAAGGGAGAAACTGTAGCAGGCCAAACAATACCATCATCATCATGATGCTGTTCAATAATAGCCGCAACTGTTCTTGAAACACCAATTCCGTAACACCCCATGATCATCGGTTTGTTTTTACCATTTTCATCTAAGAAATTGGCTCCCATAGCTTCACTGTATTTTGTACCGAGCTTAAATACATGACCAACTTCAATACCCTCTTTAAAACGGATTGTTCCCTTTCCGTCCGGAGAAGGGTCACCTTCTTGTATATTTCGCAAGTCAGCAAATTGTTCAACGGAGAAATCTCTCTCTACATTCACATTAATAAAATGTTTATTTTCTTCATTTGCACCACAGACGCCATTAACAATAGCTTCAACAGCGTGGTCGGCAACCACTTTAACACCTTTAGGTACTTTTACAGGTCCAACATAACCTGGGATGCAATTCATCCAGTTTTTTGTTTCTTCCTCTGTAGCCATTTCTACGATTTGTGCATCGAATAAATGCTTGACCTTTACATCGTTAACTTCATGGTCCCCGCGGACAAGGACAAGAACAGGCTCATCGTCTACAATAAATAATACAGACTTTATCAGCTTATCTTTTGTAACATTTAAAAAGGACGAAACATCTTCTATCGTTTTCTTTCCAGGGGTCTCAACTGATTCTAATTCCCTCAAGGTTTCATCCGATTTTGTATAAGTTACCTTAACCGGGGCAATTTCGATGTTTGCTGCAAAGTCAGACTGGTCAGAATAAGCAATTGTATCTTCCCCAACCTCTGTTAAAACCATAAATTCATGGGTTTCCTTACCACCGATTGCTCCTGAATCTGCTACAACTGCACGGAAGTCCAAACCGCAGCGAGTAAAAATCTTATTATAAGCATCATACATTTTTTCATAGCTTACATCTAAGCCTTCTGCTGTAGCATCAAAAGAATAGGCGTCCTTCATAAGAAATTCCCTTGACCTTAATACACCAAAACGTGGGCGTCTTTCATCACGAAACTTATTTTGAATCTGATAAAGAGTCATTGGCAGTTTCTTATAGGAATGAACATCATCCCTAACTAAAGTGGTAATCACCTCTTCATGTGTAGGTCCTAACGCAAATTGCCTTCCATGGCGGTCATTTAAACGCATTAATTCCGGTCCGTAAGCTTCCCATCGACCAGACTCTTGCCAAAGCTCTGCTTGTTGAATGGCAGGCATCAAGAGCTCCTGTGCACCAGCACGGTTCATTTCTTCACGAATAATATTTTCTACTTTTTTAAGTACTTTTAAGCCTAGAGGTAAAAAGGAGTACACCCCAGAGGTACTTTGACGAATTAAGCCGGCACGGAGCATTAATTGATGACTTTTTACTTCAGCATCACTAGGAATATCCCTTAATGTAGGTGCCAGGTATGTATTTTGTTTCATTTATGCCACCTCGTAATATGAAATTTATTAAACAATGGCACGCTCGTCGCGCGCCTCTTATGAAAAGATCGCTCATAAGAGGCTTAAAGAGACTGCGACGGCTTAGCTCATTGTTTGGATGAAGGTGAAAAAGAAAAACGCTTTTTCACCTTCATCTTCTACAAGAAAAATTTGTTTATGTCGTTCCAGGTTACTACTAACATGAGGAGCATTAATAATGCGAAACCAATAAAGTGGACGACTCCTTCTTTTTGAGGGTCTATTGGTTTTCCCCTTAGTGCTTCTATACCAATGAACATGAGCCTTCCTCCATCTAGTGCTGGAAGAGGTAACAGGTTGATTATTCCTAAGTTTACACTTAGAATCGCTGTCCACTGCATTAATACTAAGAAGCCCATTTGCGCAACTTCATCTGTATAACTGTAAATACCAACAGGTCCTGCTAAATGATCTAAAGAAAATTGGCCTGTAACGAGCATTCCTAATGCTTCGAAAATTAATACTGTGAATTCGTAGGTTTGGGTAAAACCAAAAGCTACTGCTCCAATAATTGATTTTTCCATCATAGGAGCTATACCCACAAATCCTTCTACTTGATCCTCGTGAAGTACCCTTTCTTGAGGAGTCATGGTAACTTCAAATTGTTCCAATCCCCTTTGAATCCCAAATTCTAAAGGGGTGTTAGGATTAGATCGTATAATGGTTGTCATTTCTTCCCATGTATTAACTTCTTGTCCACCGATGGAAATTATTCTATCCTCACTTTGCAATCCAGCTCCAATTGCAACTCCATCCTCTATTACCTCTCCAACCAAAGGTTCATCTACTGGCATCCCTGCTATCCATGCGTACATTGTCAGTATTACAATTGCTAATACGAAGTTCATGGCAGGACCGGCAAATAAAGCTAGTGCACGCTGCCTTTTTGTTTTAGAACTAAATTGACGATCATACGGAGCTATTTGAGTAGCTTGCTCATCGTGAACATATTCCGCTTTTTCATCAATAGAATAGGTCACAAGGCCTTCCTCATCAGAAATATATCCAGTAACAAAGAGATCTTTCTCTAGATCAATTCTTTCTACCTGGATTATTTTGCAATCAGGGTACTTTGATTTGTTATTAATAATAAGCTTATTTACTTTCCCTTTTGCATTAAAAAGTAATCCTATCTCGTAACCGGCCTTTATTTGAATGATTTCAGGATCTTCCCCTGCCATTCGAACAAAACCACCTAAAGGTAAGAGGCGAATGGTGTATACTGTTTCCCCCTTTTTAAAGGAGAAAATCTTTGGTCCAAAACCAATAGCAAACTCACGGCAAAGTATACCGGCACGTTTTGCAAATACGAGATGACCTAACTCATGAATAAACACTAATAGTCCAAAAATAATTATGATAGATATGAATGTATTCATCGCAACACAACCTTTACTTTAACTCATATAGGATATAACTTTATTTCTAGTTTCCTCATCTACAGCAAGAATCTCGTCCAATTCAGGGACAGAGGTGATTATATGTTCCTGTAGTGCCCTTTCCACCAGTTCTTCGATCTCCAAAAACTTTATTTTACCATTTAGAAAAGCTGCAACAGCAACTTCGTTTGCTGCATTTAACACCGTAGGTGCTGTTCCACCAGCTTTGCCTGCTTCAAATGCTAAATATAAACAACGGAATCTGCTATAATCTGGTTTTTGGAAATGGAGGGATCCAACTTCCCATAAGTTTAACCTTTTTCCCCCTGTTAAATCAAGCCTTTTAGGTTTAGATAAGGCATACTGAATGGGGACACGCATGTCCGGTGTGCCAAGATGAGCTAGTACACTACCATCAATATATTCTACCATAGAGTGGATAATACTTTCTTTATGTAATATGACATCAATTTTTTCATAAGGCATATTAAAAAGCCATCTCGCCTCTATTACCTCTAAACCTTTATTCATCATTGTTGCAGAATCTATAGTAATTTTAGCTCCCATTTGCCAATTTGGATGCTTTAAAGCAGCTGATACGGTTACATCTACTAATTCTTCCCTAGTTCTGTCCCGAAAGCTACCTCCCGATGCAGTTAAAATAAGCCGGGAGACCTCTTTCTCAACATCCCCCTCTAGACATTGATAAATAGCAGAGTGCTCACTATCAATAGGAACGAGCTCTATACCATGTTTTGTTGCCATTTCCGTAACTATGTGTCCAGCAGTTACAAGGGTTTCTTTATTTGCAATGGCGATATCCTTTCCACACTCAATTGCAGCTAATGTTGGTTTTAAACCAACACTTCCCATAACTGCGTTCACTAATATATCTGCTTCTGCTATCGAAGCAACCTCCATTAACCCTTCTTCTCCGTCAACCAATTTTATATGACTTGGCAGTTCGTTAACAATTTTATTAGCAATATCCTTCGATTCAACACAAACGATTGATGGGTGAAATTCAAGTATTTGCTTTAACCCTTCTTCTATATTGCGACCAAAGCTTAAAGCAATTAATTGAAAATCATCCTTATGGGAGCGTATTACATCCAAAGTTTGTTTTCCGATTGAACCGGTAGAACCTAACAGACTTATTTTCTTCATATAGCAGCTCCTTTAAATGAGATTCAATAAATAAAGAATTGGCATGACGTATATTAAGCTGTCAAAACGATCAAGAATACCTCCATGTCCGGGCAGTACTTGTCCTGAATCTTTAACGGAGTAATGCCTTTTTAACGCCGATTCCACTAGATCACCAAGCTGTCCAGTAACGGAAACTACTAAAATAAACAAAACAGTGGTAAACCAATTAGTGAATAGAGGTATAAAAGTAATAAATACTATACCTATAATAAAAGCTAAAAGCACACCTCCAAGGGCTCCCTCAATCGTTTTTTTCGGACTTATTTGAGGCCATAGTTTATGTTTACCAAAAAACCTTCCTGAGAAATAGGCACCTGAATCGGTAGCCCAAACTAAGATTAAAATAAAAAATAACAAGGAAAGGCCTTGTTCTAAGAACCTAGTGTAAATGAAAAAATGAAACCCGAAGCCAATATAAACAGAGGATAATATTATGAATCCAGCTTGATCAAATGTAAATTTATTTTTTGTTATTACGGTAAGAGCTAACAAAACAATAATGAGCAGGAGGAACATTTCTAACTTATCGATATGTAGCCATCTAAATCCAAGAATAGTTTCTGGAAGTAATAAAATCCACATTAAAAATAAACTTAATAACCCTATTGGGGAACTCAATTTCATTTGTTTCATTTTTAATAGTTCATGCATTGCTATTGTTGCTAAAGCAAAAATTAACAGTGTAAATGGCCAATCCCCAATAATGATAATGGATAGAAAACCAGCCCCTGCTATAATTGCTGTAATAATTCGTTGCTTCAATGTAAAAGCTCCTCTCTACACGCCGCCATATCTACGTATTCTCTTTTGATATACACGGATTGCTTCATTAAAATGCTCTTCCGTAAAATCAGGCCATAGAACATCTGTAAACCAAAATTCTGAATAAGCTAATTGCCAAAGCATGAAATTACTAAGACGTATTTCACCACTTGTCCTGATTAATAAGTCTGGATCCTTTAAATCTCCGGTCATGAGAAATTTGGACAAGGACTCTTCCGTGATATCATCAACACTTTCCGTTTGATTATCTATGGAGAGGTAAAGCTTCTTAACGGCTTGTATAATCTCATAACGGCTACCATAATTCAGAGCAAAATTTAAAATTAGTCCATCATTATTTTTGGTTTTTTCAATGGCATTTTCTACAGCGTTTAAGGTGAATCGAGGGAGGTCTTCCTTTGAACCTGTCATGCGGACAACAACGTTTTCTTCCATAAGTACAGGAAGTTCCTTGTTTAAATACCTTTCAGGCAAGCGCATTAAAAAGTCTACTTCGTCCTTAGGCCGTTTCCAGTTTTCTGTAGAAAAAGCATACAGCGTAAGAACCTTAACCCCCAATTTATTTGATTGACGGACAATTTTTCTTATTACATTCATTCCCTCTCTATGACCAGCAACCCTAGGGAGTCCTCTTCTTTTGGCCCATCTCCCATTCCCGTCCATAATGATAGCTACATGTTCCGGAATATTTTCATTATGCAAAAGTTCTATGTCTTTTTTGTTTTGGGATAATTGCTTTTTAAGCTCAGTTAATTTTTTTAACATACTTTTTCCCCCAAATTGCTTAACTAAAAATATATGAATACTTCTAAAGCTTTGATAATTATTAAACAATTTAAACCTATTGTTTAATAATTATCTTAATAAATGGCTATTTTCGCAAACTTTGATGCTTTTTAGCTTGGAGAAGCGGAAGGCGGCAACTCCAGTGACGTGTATGTGTAGGAGCATTTTTTCCCGCGAAAATATTTCATTATTACTCTAAACGTGTAAAAAACCCCCATTATTATAGAGGGTCTTTTACAATATATATTTTACATGTTTTTGTACTATACTTCCATTATTTCTTGTTCTTTAGAAGCAGCCACTTCATCAATATTTTTAATTGTATTGTCCGTTAATTTCTGAACATCATCTTGACTGCGGCGTAAATCATCTTCTGTTAATTCCCCATCTTTCTCAAGCTTCTTTAATTCATCGTTAGAATCACGGCGAATATTTCTTACAGCTACTTTAGCATCCTCTGCATAACGCCCCACTAGTTTCACCAACTCTTTGCGGCGCTCTTCTGTTAATGCAGGAATTGCTATACGAATGATATTTCCATCATTACTTGGGGATAACCCTAGATCAGCCTTTTGAATTGCACGTTCAATGTCGGAAATGGATGACTTGTCAAAAGGTTGAATGGTTAACATTCTTGCTTCTGGAACAGCAATTGTAGCCAATTGATTAAGAGGCGTCATCATACCATAGTATTCCACTTGCACTTTATCTAGCAATGATGGATTAGCACGTCCGGCACGAATAGTAGCTAACTCTTTACGGAAGGCATCTACAGATTTATTCATCCTGTCTTTCGTTTGTTGAAGTACTTCTTTTGACATTATTCTCTCCCCCTTATAATTGTACCAATTTCTTCACCTTGTACTGCACGTTTAATGTTTCCTTCTTCCATAATTGAGAAGACAATTAACGGAATATCGTTATCCATACATAGTGAGGATGCTGTTGAATCCATTACAGCTAATCCTTCTTTTAAGATATCTAGATACGTAAGCTCATCATATTTAACAGCTGAGGCATCTACGGATGGGTCAGCACTATATACTCCATCAACTTTATTTTTGGCCATGAGGATAACGTCTGCCTCAATCTCTGCAGCACGTAAAGCAGCAGTTGTATCTGTAGAGAAATAAGGATTACCAGTACCAGCCGCAAAAATAACTACTCGTTTTTTCTCTAAGTGGCGTATAGCTCTTCTTCTTATGTATGGTTCTGCCACTTGGCGCATTTCAATGGAGCTTTGTACACGTGTCTGAACACCAATATTTTCTAAGCTGTCCTGTAGTGCTAGAGAGTTCATTACTGTTGCTAACATGCCCATGTAGTCGGCTGTTGCTCTATCCATTCCTTTGGCACTGCCAGCCATTCCTCTCCAAATATTCCCTCCACCAACAATTATCGCTACTTCCACTTCTAATTCAACAATATCACGTATTTGTTCTGCAATGGATTGTATAACAGTAGGATCAATACCAAACCCTTGCTCCCCCGCTAACGCTTCTCCACTTAATTTTAACACAATACGATTGTATTTTGGTTTTTCCATATTGTCCTCCAATACTCTCGTTTCCGTTATTTCATGTTGTCATTTAAATGAATGTATTACGTCTTACGAACGGTAAAACATCTTTGGAAAAAAGGGACACTTTGTGTCCCTTTTGTTGATACCATTACTTTTTCACTTGAGACATAACTTCTTCTGCGAAGTTGTCTTCTCTTTTTTCCATACCTTCCCCGACTTCATAACGGAAGAATAATTTTACGCTAGCACCTTTAGAAGCAACGTATTTCCCTACTTTTTGGTCGCTGTCTTTAACAAATGCTTGATCATTTAAGCATACATCTTCAAAGTACTTTCCAAGACGGCCTTCTACCATTTTTTCAACGATATTTTCAGGCTTTCCTTCATTTAAAGCTTGTTGTTTTAATACTTGGCGCTCACGCTCAACTTCTTCTTGAGAAACTTGATCTCGGCTAACATATTTAGGATTGATTGCAGCGATATGCATAGCAATATCTTTTGCAAGCTCTTCGTCAGTTGTTCCATCTAATAGAGTTAATACACCGATACGTCCCCCCATATGAATGTATGAACCGAATGCTTGGTTGTCAGAACGCTCAACAATTTCAAAACGACGAAGGGAAATTTTTTCACCGATTTTTGCAATTTGGTTGTTAATGTAGTTTTGCAATGTATCTGCATCACCATCGAAATCTTGTGCTAAAGCTTCTTCAACATTAGCTGGTTTTTTGTTTAAAAGGTGTGTAGCAACAGTATCAACTAAATTAATAAAATTTTCATTTTTAGATACGAAGTCTGTTTCAGCATTCACTTCTACGATAACAGCGTAGTTTCCTTCTACTTTAACGTGTGCTAAACCTTCAGCAGCAACACGGTCTGCTTTTTTAGCTGCACTTGCAATCCCTTTTTCACGAAGGAAGTCAACTGCTTTTTCCATATCACCATTTGTTTCTGTAAGAGCTTTCTTACAATCCATCATACCTGCACCCGTTTTTTCACGGAGCTCTTTTACCATACTTGCTGTAATTGCCATGGGAATTCCTCCTTAAAATTATGTATCTTCTTAGATTTAGTGTTATCCATTTTAGGAAATAAAATAATCGGAAATAAGTTTACGATGGCTCGCGCGTCGCATGTCTTTTACGAGAAGAGCACTCGTAAAAGACTTTAAGAGATGGCGACGGCTCACTCATCGTTTCAAAGAACTGACCAAAGGAAGAACACCTTTGGTCAGTTCTTCTTAAAAAAGGTGATAAAGGGTCTAGCCCTCTATCACCCTTTAAGACATCTTAAGCAGTTGTTGTTGCTGCTGTTTCTTCACCTTGGTTTGCTTCGATAATTGCATCCGCCATTTTTGCAGTTAGTAAACGTACAGCACGGATTGCATCGTCGTTACCAGGGATTACATAATCGATTTCATCTGGATCACAGTTTGTATCTACGATCCCAACGATTGGAATATTCAACTTACGAGCCTCTGCAACAGCAATACGCTCTTTACGAGGGTCGATAATGAATAAAGCATCTGGAATTCTTTCCATATCTTTAATACCGCCTAAGAACTTCTCAAGACGATCCATTTCTTTCTTCAAGATAACTACTTCCTTCTTAGGAAGTACATCAAATGTACCATCTTCTTGCATACGCTCTAAGCTCTTAAGACGACCAATACGCTTACGAATAGTATCGAAGTTAGTTAATGTACCACCTAACCAACGTTGGTTAATGAAGTACATTCCACAACGCTCAGCTTCTTCTTTAACAGCATCTTGCGCTTGCTTCTTAGTTCCGACGAAAAGCATAGTACCACCTTGTCCAGCAAGGTCGCGAACGAAGTTAAATGCTTCTTCTACTTTCTTTACCGTCTTTTGTAAATCAATAATGTAAATACCGTTTCTTTCTGTGAAGATGTAGCGATCCATCTTAGGGTTCCAACGACGTGTTTGGTGACCGAAGTGTACCCCAGCTTCCAATAATTGTTTCATGGAAATCACTGCCATTTCACACACCTCCTCTTGGTTTTTTGTCCTCCGCTTCCATCCTCTTTAAGTAAGACTGCATTGCAGCACCATTACTTAAATCAGGAAAGCGTGTGTGATTAACACCGAGAAATAATATACCATATTGTCGAAACAATGACAAGTAGTAGTCAAGTTTTTTTCTTGATAACTCCCCTACAAATTAAAAATTGCACCATGGTGAATGAAAATTGTACATTGTCTCTCGAATCCGTTACAGGCGTAATGTCGCCATCCTGGCTCCCGCGGGCAACGCTTCAGCCTCTTAGGGTTCCTGTCTCTTCCTCTTCTAGCTTCGCGCTGTAGAAGCATGCGTCGAGACAACTCGAAGCTTATTCAAGAAGTAAACGCTCGTCGCTGGAGTCGCCGCCTTTCACTCCTTCGAGAGTGCAAACGGCAACACGAGATTTGTATTTTCAGGTAGATCTCTATACAAGTGAAATTTTGCACCATGTAGTATGAAAATACAAGATCATTATTGCAGGTGGTATGAGCGGGAAGCACACGAGACTCCTGCGGGAAAAGCGAGCCAGGCAAGACCCCACAGGCGTAAGCCGAGGAGGCTTGCGGTTCGCCCGCGGAAAGGGAGTGGGCTGCAGCGAATACCAACACAGTATTTGTATTTTCAGGGTAGACCAATAAGCAATTTAAAATTGCACCATGGATTATGAAAAACATATTTTAACGGAGTAATGAGCGCTATATTAAGGGGAGTCTATTTATGAAACTTCAATAGTAAATCCACTTCTGCAATGCCCATATTTAATTTCTGAGCAATTTCCATTACAGTATAGCCCTGTTGATGAAGTGATAAAACTCTTGAGGTATCTGATGGAGTAGTGTCATGCTCCTCTTCTTTTGGGGTAGGGGGAGCATAATCTTTATATTTTTCCTCATCCTTTAACATAGGAAGCTCTTCTTCCTTAGTCTCATTTTTTTCCTCAGTAACCTTCGTTGACTCAACTCCAGAAACATCAACATGCGTAATAGAGGGTTTCGGACTCTTTTGAGTTTGTTCAGTTTGTTGTTTTAACTCATTCGCACGTTGCAGTCCCTTTTCCTTAAGGACCATTTTGACTAAACGTTCATTGTTTTCCTTCATCTCTGCCGTATAGGATAGCAGTAAATCTTCCATTTCCTTTAAGTTTTTTTCTTGATCTACAGGATTTTGCTCCTTTTGTCGTTGAAAAAGAAGAATCATAAAGTAAAAACTCACAAGGTGTAAAATAAAACTAATTATTAATAAATAACCCATTGTAAATATGTCACCACTTCACATCAAAATTTTTCCCTTTGTATGGATGTAACTCTTTCTTAAATTGCTCTTCTGTTTCTTCCGTCTGGGAATTCCTTTTTTTTCGCTGTTGTTTTTTTATTCCTTTACCCCTATTGTCATCCTTGTTTATACGTGGTTTTTCCCCTTGTTCCATTTTGTTTACGGTAGCTTTTTTTCTCAACTGGTCTTCTGTGTTTTTTTGAGCCAAATGGTCTTGACTCACAGTACCCCTCTGCTGTATTTGATCTTGAAGCTTTCCAGCAGTTTGGGTCCTTGGTAAGGCAACTTGTAATTCAATGGACTTTAAACCGCTCATCTATACCCCTCCAATAGAAAAGCATCACTGAATATTTAACCATCAATCTAGAGATGCTCTAGCCTAATTTCACTTTTTGCTAATTTAAATACAATTTTTTGATGATTAGTAAGCACTTTTCTCCTATATTTACCAAAAAAAATATCTGTATTTGGGAAAACATTTTTATATATCTTTATGGCCGCATTTGGTTGAGAGTCTAGCAAATCATGTAAATCTAGCAACTTTTCTTTCTTATTCTCCATTAATGCTGTCGTTTCTTCTATTGTATGGCGAACTCTAAGCTTCAATATTCTTTCCTTTTGGGAAAGTGCACCAAGCTGTTCTTTTTTCTTTATTGTATCGAATAAGAGACTCAACTTTTGTAATTCCGACTCAGACTCAAGGATTGATTTCTTGTAATCCCTTTCCTTTTCAATAACCTGTTGACTGACCCCTACGTAAAAGACAGTGGGGGTATTCATGGAATTTCCTGCTTCGTTTACTTCAATCCCTTGTCCTGCTGAAATATTCCCTCCTACAATGTTACCTCGTCCTCCTTTACAATAAACATACCCGAGAGCATCAATCTGACTATGAAGGATCGATTGATTAACATTTAAATCCCCATCGACTTGAATATTCCCTTGATTAATAAATGACGTATGTAAATTGCCCTTTGCTTTAATGGAACCTTTTCCTTGGGCAACAATTCCTTGTTGTATAAAAATGGAGCCCCCAGCTGTTAATTCTGCCCCTTCCACCGTTCCGTGAACACGAATATCTCCTTTAGCAACGACCTTAAATCCAGACGGCACTCCACCCCGTATATTTACATTACCCACAAAATCAATGTTACCTACCTTCATATCTAAATCTCCATTAACCTCATAAGAAGGAAAAACATGAATTACCTTCTTCTCAGGAGAAATTTGCCCATCAATTAATGAAATAACACGAAGACCGTCTTCACTTATTTTGGTGTTTTTCCCTGGTCTTAATGTAAAGTCACGGCTTGGTTTAACCTTAATTTCTTGGCCCAAAACATCTATTCCATTTTTTCCATCTTCCTTCTCTACTTTTAAACCAACAACATCTCCGGACACTACGGAAGGTATTACTATTATTTCTTTTAAATCTTTAAAAAGATCATTTCCGTTACCTTCAGATTTATCTTTATCCTGATGGTAGTAGACAGGTTTCAAGTAAGCACTTTTTCCTTCTACTGGAGGTAAGCCTTCGGCTATAACAGCAGGAAGGCTTATTTGACCATTCACTATATCTATTAATACATTTTCATTAATACCATTTACAATTCCCCTTTCCCGCAGAACTTTGTGTAAATCCTCTAAAGTCACTTCATCCTCAAAATCCTTATTTTTCTTTAAAATAGCTTTAAGGTTGTTATTTAATAACTCTATTTTGAAAAAATCATGTATCGTCTCCACAAAAAGAGCCCCTTTCTTCTATGAAATTTGCAATAAAAGTTTCAATAGCTATAAAAAGGGGAAGCATTTAATCCGTTTTTAACCGTTGCTGTAATTTAAATATAATTCTGGAATGGATTTGTGAAATCCTAGATGTGGAAAGGTTTAATATTTCACCAATTTCCGTTAATGTTAATTCTTCAAAATAAAATAGACTTATAATTAACTGCTCTTTTTCAGTTAATGATTTTATGACTTCTGCTAACTCTTCAAGTTGCCCCTGATGGTTTATTCTCTGTTCAGGAGTCGGTGTTTTATCATCCTTTAATGTAGAAGTATAAGTATCATCCTTGTCTGAATCCTTAGTAGGTTCATCAATAGACAGCTGATTTGCTAGAAAGCTTTCATTCATGGTATGAAGTACTTCACCTTCGTCCATTTGTAAAAATTCAGCTACTTCTTTAGCATTAACATAACGCCCAAATTTTTGTTCTAGCTTCTCAGTCGCTTTTTCTATCTTTTTTGCCTTTTCCCTTACAGATCGCGGTAACCAATCCTCCTGGCGAAGACCATCAATGATGGCACCACGTATACGAAAGGAAGCATACGTATCGAATTTTAATTCCCGATGTTCATCAAATTTTTCTAATGCATCATATAGACCTAGCATCCCATTACTACGTAAATCATCCAATTGTACATTACGGGGAAGGTTAGCTCCAATCCTCTGAACATGGTATTCCACTAAGGGGAGATATGCTTTTATTAATCTTTCACATGCTGAAGAATCACGTCCATCACTCCAGCTATTCCAATCTTGTTTTAATGTTGCGGCGGTGACTTGCGACATGGGACCCCTCCTAATCTTCATGATTTAACTTTTCATAATAGAAGCTATTAATAATTAAAGTTCTTTTGTGCCTTGATTTACTGTACGAATTTCTAAAATGGATGTAGATGGGTCGAATTCAATGGTCCTCCCATTATTTCCCCCAACATCCTCTCCGATAATTTTTATACCATAATGGTTTAAAATCTTACGTACTGCCTCAACATTCCTTGGCCCAATACGCATCCTCTCATTACTGCACCCAAAATGAAACATTTGAGCTCCCCCTGCTATTTTTGCTTTTAAACGGTAAGGGGAAGCACCATCTTTTAAGAGTTCTGTTAACATATCAGCAATAGCAGTGTCCGCATATTTAGCCCGTTGAATAGTATTTGTCCTAGCCATGACTGACTCGGGGAGCATAATATGAGCTAGTCCACATATCTTACTCCATTCATCAAATATAATAATACCCACACAAGAACCTAATCCCGAGGTACGTATTTTGTCAGGTGCCTTAGCAAAATCGAAATGTGCCATCCCCACTTTAATAACCCTACTCATTCACCTTTACTCCCAAGGAGGTAAAAATCTGTTCCAAAGAGTCTGGATCAGGTAATAAGAAAAAATGACCTTTTGATCCCATTACATCATTTTCCATTTTCTCATTGATTTCTGTATTAATAAGAATAGCTACATCCCCAGCCTCAGAAAACTCCATTAAACCATAGCTTAATATGGCCATTGGCATATCAATAGCTAAGGCTGGGGGAGTTGGTTGTAAATGTAAACCAGTAAAATCCGAAAAGGCAGATAAATAAGAGCCTGCAAGAATATTTCCCACTTCACTTAGTGCTGATAAAGCCATCTCATTAACAGTTGGAAGGGTAAAATCTATCATAGGATCGCCCACTATTTGCTGAATCAGCTTTGAGGCTTCTTCAGCTTGTATCATAAAAAACATATGTCCTGAAGCTTCACCTTGAATTCTGAAGTAAATGGCAGCTACAACCCCTTCTTCATCCCCAACAGAGTCATTCATTTCTTTAAAAGGGACTACTTTAACTGCCGGAACCTTCATATCTATCCCTTTATTTAAGAGTTTCGACATTGCCGTAGCAGCATGGCCTGCCCCGATATTCCCAACCTCCTGTAGAACATCTAAGTACTTGGGTTCCATCCCCTTCAAATAGCTCATTACGTATTAGCCTCTAAATTTTCCATTTCTTTTATTTCATCTGTACGAAGAACTTTATCAAGGTTTAAAATGATTAATAATCTTTTATCTAGTTTTGCGATTCCTCGAATATAATCTGCCTCTATACCTCCAACTACTTCTGGGGGTGCTTCTATGGCTTCTATAGGAACATCTATTACATCATTTGCACCGTCTACCACTAAACCAACATTCATGTCCTCAATAGATACGATAATCACTCGGGATGTATCTGTATACTCCTGTGCTTCCATTCCAAACCTGCTTCTTAAATCGATTATTGGAGTTACGACTCCTCGAAGATTAATAACCCCTTTAACAAATTCCGGTGATCTAGGGACTCTAGTAATATGTTGAAGTCTTTCAATGGATCGTACCTGATCCACTTCTACACCATATTCTTCGTTTCTAAGCTGAAATACAATCGCTTTTAAATCCTTTTCTACACTTATTTTGCTCATTTGTATTCCCTCCCCCATGTATATTCTGTTTTATTCGACAAAATCCCTCAAATAATTATCCCATTCCATTCCAAATACGTACATAGTTCTTTCCTGTCCTATTATTTAATGAAAGCATTGCAATCAATAATTAAAGCAACTTCACCGTTTCCTAAAATTGTTGCACCTGAAATGGCAAAGGTAGAAGTTAAATAGTTTCCTAACGATTTCAAAACGATCTCTTGCTGCCCTATAAAAGAATTGACCACTAAAGCTGCCATTTTATCTGATTTTCTTACCACAACTACAGAGTAATATTCACTTTGCTCCTTACTTACGGGCACTTGGAAAAACTCCGTTAAATCAATAACAGGAACAACACTTCCTCTAAAATCAATGACCTTCTGGTTATGGGCCGAAAGTATATCCTCTTCTTTAATTATTGCCGTTTCAATAATAGAGGAGAGCGGGAGTGCATAAATTTCATCCTGCACCTCTACTAGCATTGCTGAAATAATCGATAAGGTTAATGGTAATTGAATAGAAAAAGTAGTTCCTTCCCCTGGATTAGAAAAAACAGAGACGCTTCCCCCTAAGGATTCGATTTTATTTTTTACTACATCCAGGCCAACTCCTCGGCCAGATATGTCGGAAATTTCTTCTGCAGTACTAAAACCACTAGAAAATAAAAGCTCGTCCACTTCTTGATCTGTTAGAGTTGCTGCTGTTTCCCTATGAATAATTCCATTATTTATCGCTTTATCCATTACTTTTTGGCGGTTTATTCCGGCTCCATCATCAGAAACCTCTATAAAAACATGATTACCACTATGGTAGGCCTTTAAGGTGATTTTACCTATCTCTGACTTCCCTTCCCTTTTCCTTATATCACAGCTTTCAATTCCATGATCAATGGAATTTCGTAGCAAGTGAACGAGTGGATCACCAATCTCATCTATAACTGTTCTATCAAGCTCTGTAGAAGCACCGACGATTTCTAAATCTACCATTTTATTTAGCTCTTTAGCGAGACCACGAACCATCCTTGGGAAGCGATTAAATACATGGTCGACCGGAACCATTCTCATCGTTAAAATGATACTTTGAAGGTCACTTGATATTCTTGACATATGTTCCACAGTTTCCGTTAAATCATTGTCCTTTAATTCACTAGATATTTGCTCAAGACGTCCACGATCAATAACTAATTCCTCAAACAAATTCATCAAGCTGTCAAGTCGTTCGATATTTACTCGAATCGTTTTACTTGATGTACCGTTTTTTATTTGAGAACTAGTGGTGGTGTCACCCTTTTCTTCTACAGGAAGGGAGGGGTTTACATCCTCTTCCGTCGTTACCGATTTTTGGGGTTGATTGGACTCTTTAGAGCTTCTCTTCCCCTTTTCCATTGTTAATTCTTGAATACTTACACTTTCAATCTCAGATACTTTTAATACTTTTCCTTTTACATCGCTTTCTGCTTCCTTCGTTATTAAAGTAACAGAAAAATCAAAGTCAAAAGATTCCTCTTCCAACTCTTCCACAGAAGGTAC
Organism: Evansella vedderi; assembly: GCF_030813435.1. GTDB lineage: Bacteria > Bacillota > Bacilli > Bacillales > Salisediminibacteriaceae > Evansella > Evansella vedderi. The sequence continues at coordinate 160,460 of NZ_JAUSUG010000003.1, forward strand.
AGATTTAATTACTTCACCGATTTGTTCTAATACTTCAAACACCATATATACCCTTGCAGCCTTTAAGATACAATCTTCCCGTAAAGAAATAGATACATAATATGCATTAAAGCCTTGTTCCCTAGACTGAGATAAAACGGTTTGCTCAAAATCATCATAATCTGTAATTTCCATCTGATTTATAATTTCTATTGTAGTGGAAGTCTCTTCGAAAGATCCTTTTTCAAGCATTTCTAGCTTTTTCACTATTTCTGTTACATTTTTTTGCCCGTTGCCTCCATCGGCAATATCTTGAATCATAGCTTCTAAATAATCAACAGATTCAAATACCATATCTATTAATTCGCTGGATGCCATGATAATTTCATTACGTATTCCATCTAGAACATTTTCCATTTGATGGGTTAGATTTGCCAAATCACTGAACCCCATCGTAGCTGACATTCCCTTTAAAGTGTGTGCTGAACGGAAAATTTCGTTAATGATATTCTCTTCTGAAGGATTTTTTTCTAACAGCAGTAAATTATCATTGATTGCTTGCAAATGCTCCTTACTTTCATCGATGAACATATCTAAATATTGACTTTTATCCATGAAGACCCCTCCTACTTACAATGGCGTACAATTGTTGAAGCTACTTGTTCGATGTTTACTATAATATCTACCTTGTTTGTTTCAATGGCAGCGCGGGGCATACCATACACTATGGCTGACTCATTGGATTCTGCAACAGCTATCGTAGGGGTGGTTTTCTTCAGTTGTAATAAGCCGTTTTTTCCATCAGATCCCATACCTGTTAAGATGATAGCCATTACATCTTGCTTTGGAAGCTCAGATAATGACAGGAATAAGGCATCAACAGATGGGCGGTGATTATTTATTTGTTCTGATTGATCCAGTACGATGACTAGGGCAGTACCAAGTCTCCTTACCTTTAAATGGTAACCTCCGGGTGCAATATAGGCTACACCCCTTTGGACAAATTCTCCATTCTCCGCCTCTTTTACTGAAATTTTGGACAAAGTATTCAATCTTTCACTTAATGATTTAGTAAACCCAATAGGCATATGCTGTACAATAAGGATTGGGTGAGGAAAGTCTTCCGGTAACTCCGATAAAATTCTTTGCAATGCTTTCGGACCACCAGTTGAAGTCCCTATAGCGATTATTCCTTTTGAACTTAATTTTTTTGAATTTATGAAAGGATAGGAGACTGGAAAACTATTACTAACTTCTGAAATAATTGGAGCTTCTTTACATGGATCTTTCTGGTGATTAGTTGATAATTTAGTGATGGAAACCTTTGCACCATAAATTACCTTATCAATTAAATCTGTCTGTACTTTATAAATATCTAAGGAAATGGATCCTGAAGGTTTCTCAATAAAGTCAAATGCACCGTACTCCATTGCACGTATTGTCGTTGCGGCCCCTTCTTTAGTAGTACTTGAAACCATAATAACCGGCTTCGGATACTCCCTCATTATTATTTGGAGTGCTTCAAGTCCATCCATTATAGGCATTTCCACATCTAGTGTAATGACATCAGGGTTATGAAGCTTGATCTTTTTTAAAGCATCTTCCCCATTTCTCGCCCTGTCAACCACCTTAATCCGAGAGTCCTTTTCTAAAATATCTGAGATCATTTTCCTCATAAACGCGGAGTCGTCTACTACAAGAACGTTTATCATTATATCCCCTGCTTTCGGAAGAAGCTTGTGAACCTGTCCACAAAGCTGTGAAGGGAGTTACCACCTTTATCACTTTGAATTTCCGTCGTTCCTATATAGGATTTAGCGGTTTCTTTTATCGCTTTAGAAGACTCTGCCCTCGGAGACTTTAAAATAAATGGTGTTTGCGAACGTACGGCTTTCGATACAGCCTCATCATCAGGAATAGTGGAAAGATGTGTTATTTCCTTTCCCAAAAACTTGGAACATACTGCTGCCATATTTTCTGCTGTTAAGGGACCTTCCCGACGATCATGGATTCTATTAACCACCAAGGAAATTGGTAATTTTTTATCTTGTGAATGTATATATTTAATCGTTGCGTAAGCATCTGTAATCGACGTGGGTTCCGGAGTCGTTACTAATATTACCTCATGAGCCGATAGTAGAAATTGAAGACTATCATTAGAAACACCTGCTGCCATATCAAAAATGATATAATCATAATCTTGTTGTAACAAAAACAATTGTTTAATAAATATATCTATTTTTTGTTGATTCATTTCAAATAATTCAGTTAGGCCGGATCCACCAGATACAAAGGTTAACCCTTCAGGACCGTCCTCGATAATTTCTCTAATGTTCAAGTCCTTCTCTAACATATCCACAATCGATTGGAAGGACGTTCTTCCTAAAAGAATATCCACATTTGCCATCCCAATGTCTAAATCAAATACCAAAACCTTTTTATTTAATTGTTGTAACGCAATAGCAAAATTGACAACAAAATTAGATTTTCCGACTCCACCTTTACCACTGACAACAGCAATAACCTTTGTATTCTTTATGGCACCTTGTCGAACATATGCCATTCTTTCCCTTAATACATCTGCTTGGTCTTTCATCATTGTCAGCTCCTTAGTATCCTATCTATCACTGTCTCTTTCGAAGCTTCTAAAATATCATCAGGTACATTTTGCCCTGTTGTAATGTAGGAGGCCCCAATTTTATAATCGCCATGGATATTAATCATTGCACCGTATGTGTCTGTCTCATCAGCTTTTGTATAAATGACTTTATTAATTTTTACCTTTTGAAATTGATCCATAATGTTTTTCATATCCCGATATTTTGATGTTAATGATAAAACAAGATGCGTTTCCATCTCATCATCAAAATCAATTACTTCCCTTAATTGCTCCACATATAATGGATTTCTGAAATTCCTCCCAGCAGAATCCACTAATATAAAATCAAAATTTTTTAACCGTTCCTTTGCCAGTTTAAAATCATCAATTGAATAAGCAACCTCTATAGGAACATTTAGTATCTTAGCGTATGTTTTAAGCTGCTCAATCGCCGCAATACGGTAAGTATCTGTTGTAATAAAAGCTATCTTTTTTTGATGTAAGATTGCTGCTCTTGAAGCAATCTTAGCAAGAGTAGTCGTTTTCCCTACCCCTGTGGGACCCACAACATTTAAATAACGTTTCTTAAAAAGGAAAGGACCATATTCCACATCATTTAAATAGTCAGCTACCGCTTCCTTTAACCACAGTAGAAGTTGTTCTTCCCTTTCTTCTTCCCCATTTTCCGAATACCAACGCTTTAGTAATTGTTTCATAATTTGGAGACGGTGAACTTCCTTCACTTCCTCTTCAAGAAGACGCTGATTTATATTTTGTAAATAGCCAGGATAAGCTGGATCCAAGGTTAATGTTTTCTCCTGTTGTTGTTCATTTATTCCTTTTACTAGCCGTTTTAATTCTGCAATTTCCATGGCAATTTTATCTCTTCTCTGCCTTTCATGCTTGATTGGAGATCTCGTCGGCATCCTTTCTGTTTTTTGAGGCTTTACTGGATCAACAGCCGCTATTACTTCCATATTCTTTTTTGTAAAAAAGCCTAGGAAACCGCCAGTGTAGACTTCTTTTGAGTTTAATATAACGGCATCATTTCCTAGTTCGGCTCGTACTTTCGTCATTGCTTCTGGCATATTTCTTGCGATAATCTTTTTTACCTTCATGGTCCATTCACCACTCCAACGCTTTGTACTTCAATATAAGGCTCCAATTCATTGTAAGATAGTACAGGTACTTGTGGGACAGTTCTCTCTAATAAATGACGGAAATACATCCTTATTGCTGGAGAACATAAAATGACTGGCATATGTCCTGTTTCTTGAATTCTTTCAATCTCCATTAGTGTAGATTCTACAATTGACTGCATGGAGTTAGGGTCTAAATTTAAGAAGCTGCCATGCTCCGTTTGCTGTACTGCATCAGCAATCATTTTCTCAACTGCTCCGCTTACTGTGATAACATACATAGCCTCTCCCTCTACTGTATATTGCTTTGACAATTGACGTGAAAGGGATTGTCGAACATATTCTGTTAATAAATCCGTATCCTTTGTCATCTGTCCATAATCTGCTAAAGTCTCGAAGATAACAGGCAAATTTTTAATGGATACTTTTTCTCTCAATAGTTTACTAAGAACCTTTTGAATATCACCTGTTGTCAGCGGATTTGGTGTTACATCCTCCACTAACGTCGGGTAAGTCTCATTTAAATGATCAATTAACTGTTTCGTTTCTTGTCTTCCTATTAATTCATGGGCGTGACGTTTTATGACTTCCGTTAAGTGAGTAGACACAACGGAAGGAGGGTCTACAACTGTATAACCGGAAAGTTCAGCCTGCTCCTTATATTCCTCTGAAATCCAAATAGCAGGGAGGCCGAAGGCAGGTTCTATCGTTTCAATCCCAATTATATTTTCATCATCCACCCCAGGGCTCATTGCCATAAAATGATCCAACAATAGCTCACCCTTAGCTACCTCATTACCTTTTATTTTTATGGAGTATTCATTCGGCTGCAGCTGAATATTATCCCTAATTCGAATAACAGGGACAATCATTCCCATCTCAATAGCCAGCTGCCTTCTAATCATCACAACCCGATCCAATAGGTCTCCCCCTTGATTTGCGTCTGCTAATGGTATCAAACCATATCCAAACTCAAATTCAATAGGGTCAACCTGAAGTAGGTTGACAACACTTTCTGGAGATTTCATATCTTCTTCTTGTTCTTCTAACTCCCCATCCGGTTCCTCTAATATCTGAGTATTCTTCTCATTTCGATCTAATAGAAAACCACCTACTCCCAAAAAGATCGCAACAGTTGTTGTAACAAACTGATCAATTGGTGTCATAAACCCTAATAATGCTATCGTTCCACCGGCTACATACAACATTTTAGGATAGGCAAACAATTGCTTTGTAACGTCATGTCCAAGGTTCCCCTCTGATGCAGCACGAGTTACTACAATCCCTGTAGCGGTTGAAATTAATAGAGCTGGTATTTGACTCACTAATCCGTCACCAACGGTAAGTAGTGTGTATTTATTGGCTGCTGCAGCAAGAGGTAATCCCTCCTGCACCATACCAATAACTAATCCGAAGATAATATTTATTAAGACAATGACAATCCCTGCAATAGCATCCCCTTTTACGAATTTACTGGCACCGTCCATGGATCCATAGAAATCAGCCTCTTGTTCAATCTTTTTGCGCCGTTCCCTTGCTTCCGAATCAGAAATCATGCCAGCATTTAAATCCGCATCGATACTCATTTGTTTCCCTGGCATGGCATCTAATGTAAATCTAGCCCCGACCTCTGAAACTCGCTCAGCCCCTTTCGTTATAACCACAAATTGGATTACAACGAGGATAATGAATACGACAAAACCTACTAAAGCATTTCCACCCACTACAAAATTACCAAATGTATCAATAACATTTCCTGCATCCCCTTGATTACCTAGGATTGCCCTTGTAGTAGAAACATTTAAGCCTAAACGAAACAGAGTTACTAATAATAATAGAGTAGGAAATATGGAGAACTGTAATGGTTCTCTCGTATTCATGGAAACTAAAATGATAAGTAAGGCAATAGAGATATTTACAATTATCAAAAAGTCGATCATTCCTGTTGGAAGGGGAATAATCAGCATAACTACTATAAGAATTACCCCTAATAAAATACTAAAATCTCTCGTTGCCATTTGCACTTCTCTCCTTAATGCGATACTACCAATAGGTGGTGATTTAACGTGTTTTACATTTTGTTTTGTATTCTATATACATAAGCCAATACTTCTGCTACAGCTTTAAATAGATCCTCTGGAACTTGATCCCCTATCTCTGCTTGAGCATAAAGTGCCCTTGCTAGAGGTCTGTTTTCAACTGTTATCACATCGTTGTTCTTTGCTACATTAATGACCTTTAATGCAATAAAATCTACTCCCTTTGCAATAACTACCGGTGCATCCATTTGCTGATCATCATACTTTAATGCAACTGCATAATGTGTGGGGTTTGTTATAACTACATCTGCTTTTGGTACTTCTGCCATCATTCTGCTCATAGCCATTTGCCGCTGCTTTTCCTTCACCTTAGATTTAATTAAGGGATCGCCTTCTGTTTTTTTGTATTCATCCTTTAAGTCTTGTTTTGACATTCGGATGTTTTTCTCGTGATCATACTTTTGATACATATAATCAAATACAGAAAGAAAGATAAGAAGAAAAGCCACTGCTAATCCCATAATAACCGTTAAATTCCCAACAAATAGAGCCCCTTCCCTTACTGAATAGAGGGATAGGATAAGTATTTCCTCTAAATAAATCCAAATAATTGTAAAGGTCACTAATCCAACTAGGGAAATTTTAAGCATAGATTTAAGAAACTCCACTAGTGCACGTATGGAAAAAATTCGCTTTGCTCCTTGAATAGGATCAATCTTACTTAATTTCATCTTGATTGCTTCTGGAGCGAACAAAACACCAACTTGCAAATAGTTACTAAAAATACCGGCTATCATGGCAATAAACATTACCGGTCCCACTACTAGAGCTGCCTGAAGACTGTAATCTATAAACATGGATTGTACGTTATTGGCAGTTAAATCGATTAATAAATAATCTTGAAAGGTATATCTTGTAATGGAAATTAACTGCTCTACTACAAATCTTCCAAGGAATAAAAAGGATAGGAAAACGAATAACAATATAAAGGCAGTATTCACATCGTTACTCTTGGCCACCTGACCCTTTTTTCTTGTTTCCTGACGCTTTTTTGGGGTGGCTTTTTCTGTTTTCTCTTGAGCAAAAAATTGTAAATCAAGGGAAAGATACACTAAGAAACCCCTCCATATAATTGCATGAGCGTCCTCATTGTTAGCGTCATTGTCTCAATTAATTGCTGAACAATAACAAAAAATGGGGCCATCACTAGAAACAACATAATAAAACCTGCAATAATTTTAAGGGGCAGCCCCACTACAAAAACATTAATCTGAGGAACAGTCCTAGAAACCATCCCTAATGCAACATCGATCAGAAATAACGAGCCTACGATAGGCATGGACATTTGAAAGGCAATAAGAAACATAGTTGTAAAGGCTGTTACAACATGCTCCAGTACAGCTTCACTCCCTAAAGGCAGATACAATTGCTCTAACGGTATAAACTGATAGCTGTAATATACACCATCTAACAATAGATGATGGGCATCGGTAGCAAGCAAAAACAACAGAGCGAAGGTATATAAATACCCCCCAGTTAAAGGAGTTTGCGCACCAGTTTGCGGGTCAATAACATTGGCAATCATAAAGCCCATTTTATAATCAATAAAGCCTCCAGCAACCTGGATTGCATATAAAAGAATCATGGCGATAAAGCCAACGGTAAGCCCCACTAATGCCTCTTTGATAATTAATAAATAAAAAACATAATCTATGCTTAAAAGGGGCCAGTCCCCTGTAAAAAACATAATCCAGCTTATAAACACGGAAATACCGATTTTTATTGATGCTGGTATATTTTGATAAGAAAAGAACGGCATTGTAATCATGAATGCAGAAATACGGACTAAAATTAATAGAAATGCAGGAAACCACTCTAATATTTCAATCATTCTTTCTTACCCTATAAATTGATGAAGATTGCTAAATATTTGCTCTGCAAAGGCTAAGGCAACGGAAAGCATCCAAGGTCCAAATATAATCAAGGCAATAAGCACTCCAACAATCTTAGGTATGAATGCTAGTGTCTGTTCTTGAATTTGCGTTGTGGCTTGAAAAATACTTACAATCAGCCCTAGGCCTAATGCTGTTATTAAAAGTGGTGCAGCTATCATGATTACAGTAAATACGCCTCTTTCTGCTAACGATATTACCATTTCGGAACTCATCATTTATCACCCTCTAAAAACTAAGTAGCAACGATCGGACAACTAAGTGCCATCCATCAACCATAACAAATAGTAAAATCTTAAATGGCAGGGCAATCATGACAGGTGGAAGCATCATCATTCCCATAGACATTAAAATACTTGCAACTACCATATCTATTACTAGAAACGGTACAAAGATCATAAAGCCTATTTGAAAGGCTGTTTTCAATTCACTAATGGCAAAGGCGGGAATAAGGGCGGTTAGTGGTATATCATCCAACGTTTCAGGTCTAGGTAAACCTGCATAGCCCATAAATAAAGCTAAATCCTTCTCCCGTGTATGACGGGCCATAAATTCTTTCATGGGTATTGCTGCTGCTTCAAAGGCCTCTTCCTGAGTGATTTCTCCTTCAAATAAAGGCTGCAGCGCTTGCTCATTAACCTCTGAAAATACTGGTGCCATTACAAAAAATGTAATAAATAGGGCGAGACCTATTAAAACTTGGTTAGGTGGCATTTGCTGCGTTGCCAGCCCTGAACGGACAAAGGACAATACAACAATAATTCGGGTAAAACAAGTAGTTAGGATAAGAATACTTGGTGCCAAAGCCAGGACTGTTAATAAAAGTAACAGTTGAATCGTAGCAGTTAAATTCTCCGGCTCTTCACTAAATATGTCCAATGCTGGTATTTCAATCATTTATTCCTTCCCCTTCAATGCAGAATGAACTTTTTGTTGAGATTCCTTGACGTCTTTCAATTCTTTATGGAGGAGATGCTGAAACGAACGATTATCCTCATGTGAAGCAGAATTAGAAGCTTTTTCTTTCCACCAATTAATTACTTTACTCACAGGCTGGTCAACGAATTCTGATGGACGATGCTCTTCCAAAATCCTTTCCACTTCTACAGGGTCATCAATTTCTTTAATCAGTTGAATGGAATCCCCCACACCAACTACAAATAATTTCTTCCCTACTCGGACGATTTGTACCGAACGGTTGGAACCAAGGGGTACACCACCAATACTTTCAATGGTGGAATTACTCCGGAAGGAACGACTTTTACTATTGATAAACTTTAGAAGTCCATATATTAAAAAGAGAATAAATGCCAAAGCTAAAAACATTTGAAACAAAAGCCAGAAAACGTTTTGGTCATTTCCACCAACTACAATACTTGAATCATCTTCATTCGTTGGACTACTAATGATTTCATCCTCGTTATCTTCTATCTCGCTACTGTTATTAGTAGACTCTCTGAGTAGATTGTCTAGAACGTTGCCATCTCCAGCCTCCCAGTCTTGATCGTCTGCCGATACTAGAAAAGGAGCCTGTAAAAATAGAAAAATTGTTATTATAATGATTACTTTACGTTGAATATGTCCCAATGGACGACACTCCTATTAACTGATGGTTTTACTTATTGCCTCAAGCACCCGTTCTGCTTGAAATGGTTTAACAATAAAATCCTTTGCACCAGCCTGGATAGCATCGATAACCATCGCTTGCTGCCCCATCGCTGAGCACATAATTACTTTAGCATTTGGATCCATCTTTCTAATTTCTTTTAAGGATGTAATTCCATCCATATCAGGCATTGTAATATCCATTGTTACTAAGTCTGGTGAATGTTCTTTATATAATTCAATTGCTTGAGCACCGTCCCCAGCCTCTGCAACAACCTCATACCCGTTTTTTGTTAAAATATCTTTAATCATCATTCGCATAAATGCTGCATCATCTACAATTAAGACTTTTGTCGCCATTTGAAAAAGAGCCTCCTCGTTCGTTCATTATTTTTATTTAAGATTTTGGATTCGTTCCCTTTGACTGACAATATCTGTTAACCTGACACCAAAGTTTTCATCGATGACAACAACTTCACCTTTTGCAATAAGTCGTTGATTCACTAAAATATCTACCGGTTCACCTGCAAGTTTGTCCAGTTCAATTATAGAACCTTGTGTCAATTCGAGTATGTCCTTAATAGATCTTTTTGTTCTGCCAAGCTCAACTGTTACATCAAGGGGAATATCCAATAGCATATTTAAATTTTTTGCTTCCGTTTCTCCTAATGATGGTGCTTCAAAGTTCGAGAAAGCAACAGGCTGAACTTTAGCTGAACGGTCCAGTTTTGGAGCTTGTTGTAGTTCCTTACGTTCTGGGCTATATAAGTCCCTCTCCATTCGGTGATTCAGATCATTAGAATGAACTTGCTCTGTATAACCGCCCTCACTATGCTTCACTTCTGCAGTGTTAGCCTCTGAGGCAGTCTCTGGAAGTTCATAATCTGGATTCATCAACTGTTCTACCATGTTCTTTGCAAAACTTACAGTTACAAGCTGCATAAGCTTTGAATCTATTAAATTCCCTACCTTTATATCAAAGGATATTTGTACAAGTACGTCATCTTCGGGAATATCAGCATGATCCGGATTTTCCTTTAAGTTCAAAAGGTCTATATTTGGCGGAGATATATCTACACGTTTATTAAAAATAGTCGACATGGAAGTGGAGGCAGATCCCATCATCTGATTCATTGCTTCCTGTACAGCACTGAGTTCCATTTCTCCTAAGTCTTCTCCTGCATTACTTCCATCATTTCCAAACATTAAATCGGCAATGATGGCAGCATCTGTTGTTTTTATAACAAGAAGATTCATCCCTTCAAATCCCGCTGTATAATTTACAGAAACAGCAACATGTGGCTTTGGAAAAATTTCGCTTAATTTATTTTTGTGAATAACGGATACATGTGGTGTTGTGATATCTACCTTTTGATTTAACAAAGTAGATAATGCTGTAGCCGCACTTCCAAAGGAGATATTCCCAATCTCACCAAGGGCATCTTCCTCTATACCTGATAAATAATTACCTATATCTAAATCCTCAGTCTTATTCTCATCTTCATTGTCGGAAGACATCCCCATCAACAGAGCGTTTATTTCTTCTTGAGAAAGCATCTCATCACTCATTGTCTTCACCTTCCTTTTCCATAACTTCCGTAATTTGAACAGCTAAATTACCTTTGAACTTTCCTGGTTGGGCTAAATACTTTGGTTGATCTGCCACAAGTACAAGTAATGGATCTTCTATCAATTGATCCAATTCTATAACGTCATTTTCCCTAAGATGTAAAAACTCTTGTATTGTAATTTGTGATTTACCAAGTTCTACACTTAGATTTAATGGAGCCTTCTTTAAATTTTTCTCAAGGGCAGGATACTCTCCTGGTTGGTGATCCTTCTTTTTTTGCTGCATCCATAAATGGATGGACAGCTTTGGTAAGATAGATTCAATAACCACATGGGGTAAACAAATATTAATCATCCCTGAGGCTTCTCCAATTGTCGTAGACAAAGAAATTACTACTACTGTTTCATTAGGTGAAACCAGTTGTAAAAACTGGGGATTAACTTCAATTTCATCCATCATCGGATCTATATCCACAACGGACTCCCACGCCTCTCTCAATGTATCTAGCGTTCTTTGAAAAAGCTGTGTTAATATTTTTGTCTCAATTTCAGTTAAATTCTCTACTTTATTCAAGGCTTCGCCTTGACCACCCAACATGCGATCCAGCATGGCGTAAGCAATATTTGGATTAACCTCCATTACAAACCTTCCTTCTAGTGGATAAGGTTCAAAAACATTTAAAATGGTCATTTTTGGGACAGAACGAATGAATTCCTCATATGGGAGTTGATCTACGGAAGCTACAGAAATCTGAACGTATGTCCTTAAATGAGCCGAAAGCTGTGTTGTCAAAAGCCTTGCAAAATTTTCATGAATTCTCGTCAGACTTCGAATTTGATCCTTTGAAAAACGGAGGGCTCTCTTAAAATCATATAGCTTTATCTTTTTCTGTGATTCCTCTTTTTTTAATTCCTCTGCATCCATTTCTCCAGTAGATAATGCAGATAACAGGGCATCAATTTCCCCTTGTGAAAGTACATCTGCCATGGAGCCTCACCTCAATTTCTATTCCTGCGTCATCAATTCTATTGCACGATACGTCGATTCATATAAACCCCTACTACTTCCCCATCTAACATAATTTCATTTACTCTATCTTTCACTCTTTTCTCAAGACTCCTAATTCCCTCGGAACCTCGAAAATCGCTCTCTTTCATATCAGACAGTTCTTGAATGATAATATTATTAACCTGAAAATCTCGCTTTTCGAACTCTGTTTTTGCTCTGGTACTATCGAGCTGAATAACAAATTGCGTTCGAATAACATGATTAGATAATAAATTTGTGGTTATTTCTTCCGTTTCAACAGAAGTTCTTAGAATTTCATCTATAGTAGGTTCACCATGAGCAACTGATTCTTGAAAAACTTGTGTATAAAGAACTAATGTTAGTGCGCCTATTAACGTAAGGGTGATTAAAATGACGAGCATAATATTTACTAGTCTGTTATTAAACAATTTCCTCACCCTTTCTCTTTGTTTTCTGGTAGCGTTTGAATTGATAATAGTCCAATACGTTTATAAAAATTTTCCACTTTACGAATAATAACTTGTTCTGATTCCTTTACCACAATTTTTTTCCCACTTGTTAAGGTTATAGTAGTATCAGGAAGTTCTTCCATTTGTTCAATCAGAAGAGCATTTAGTGTAAATTGCTGATTATTTAACCTTGTTAGCTGTATCATTTTTTCCGGCTACTTATAGACAGCCTTATCCCCCCTTAGCAAAAGGTGGGTGCCTAGCGCTGCTAAAAAACGCTAAGCCCCTCCTACTATCGTTTTAAATTCACAAGTTCCTGGAGAATTTCATCTGATGTGGTAATCATTCTAGTGTTCGCTTGAAAACCACGTTGAGCAACGATCATTTCAACAAACTCTTCCGACAAGTCTACATTTGACATTTCCAAAGAGCCGCCCGTTAATGTACCACGCCCTCCAGCACCTGCAAGTCCAATTTGAGCCATCCCAGAGTTATTGGAAGCTTGATACAAATTCCCCCCTGATTTACTTAAACCACTTGGATTATTGAAGGTTGCTAAAGCTAGTTGACCTAATAAACGAACTTCACCATTAGAAAATACCCCTATAATCTCACCCGTTTGAGAAATATTGTAACCTTCTAATGTACCGTCCAAATTACCATTTACGGAATAGATTTCTGCTGATGAGTTTCTTTCATACTGTGTCATTTGTGAAAAATCAATGTTAAAGGTCACATCATTAATATTGGCATCTCCAAATTCTAACGTAACCAACGTGTTATCATCCGTTAAATTACCACCTGTAAATTCTAAAGTACCAGTAGTTCCTCCTGCCACATTAGCACTGTCTGACGTGATTGCATACTCCCATTCGTTATCAGCAGTTTTTGTAAAGTTTACTTGGATTAAGTGAGACCGGCCAATCTCGTCCACTACATTAAACTGAACTAAGCGAGATTCATTGTTTCCGAGTGCTGAATTCAAATTTCCGTTTATCACCGCTTCCGTGGTTGCCTGGGGTGGTATGTTCATACCCGCAGCTATACTTAAATTACCGATACCAGCAGCTTCATTAATATTACCATTCGCATCTGCCCCATATCCTTGGACAAATAAACCGTTTGAAGTAACTAAATTTCCCTGCTGATCTAAGTAAAAGTTCCCTGCACGAGAAAAATAGGATTGATTTCCTTCATTTACTATAAAGAACCCATCTCCAGTAATAGCCATATCTAAAGCTCTACCGGTCATTTGTAAAGCACCTTGAGTATGAATAGTATCAATAGAGGCCATTGTGGAACCCAAACCTATTTGTGTAGGATTTGTCCCACCGCGGTTAGCCGTTGGTGTACTAGCTCCAGATAGCTGTTGACTTACTAAATCTTGAAAGGTGGTTCGCCCTTTCTTATAGCCAAAGGTATTGACGTTTGATATATTATTTCCAATGACATCTAGCTTGGTTTGGAAATTATTCATTCCTCCGATTCCTGAATACATTGCGCGTAACATAATGCATGGCTCCTCTCGTGTTTACGTAAATGCTGTCTCCATCATTCAACAGCTCTTGGCTTCCTTTCGGTCCAGCCACGATATAAACATAATTATTTTTTATTTTCTTTTTAATCCATTAATATAGCACCGTTGATATTGGTAAATAATTGTGATTGTGCTTCCTGCCTATCCATGGCAGTGATTACCGTTTCATTTTTTGCACTGACTACTAGTGCAGCATTGTTAGTAACAACTAAGGAATCAGTAACCCCTTTTTTGCGAGCCTCTAAGACCTTCGTGTGAATTTTTTTCCACATTTCAGGTGCTATTTCTATTCCTCTGTCTTGAAGCCTTTTTTCCGCATGTTTACTTACCTTTAATTCACCAGGTGCATTCATTTTATCCTTCAGTAATTCCTTAAAGGAAATAGATGGATCTTTTGTTATTGCCACGGACCTTGAAATGGGCTTGGCTGTAGGCTGGTGAATATGGTGAGGCATTATTTTTTGGTTCATCTTCATCACCTCGCTATTCACTAGGGAGCTTTACCGTTTGGACATCCTTCCCTTGGATAAAAAACTCATTATCAATAACAAGCTCAGCTATACCATTTTTAAATTTAACGGAAGTAACCATTCCCTCACGTAATTCTTTTCGAACAGTTCCATTTTCATTTCTCCGCTCCACTTCCCATCCCACTTGTTTACCAATAAGCTCACTATGGGAAAGGAGACTACTTTGCTGTTGTTGTTCAAGAAATTTCTCTAAGTTGTTATTCATATTTGTCATTTGCTCAAGGGAAGTAAATTGAGCCATTTGTGCAATAAATTCTTTATCTTCCATAGGGTTTAAAGGATCCTGATTTTGTAATTGTGTTATAAGTATCCGCAAAAAAGCATCCTTATCTAAATCATTTCTCTGTCGCAGCTGTTGTTGTTTTTGAAACTCTGACAAGTACAAACTGTCTGTAATTGTATTAGGCATTGATCCTCCACCTCTACACCTGTGTATTTATTGTTGCCTGTAAGAAGTCAGAAAAGCTTTCTTCTTCTCCTCCATCTTCCTCTTCATCCAAAGGAGAGTTATCTTTTGATTGAGATTCCTCTTGTTGGTTACTGCTGCCATCCTCAGATTGTTTGTGGAAAGGGAGATTACCCTGCTGTTGCTGAGTAACTTCAATCCGATCTACATGGATTTGCTGACCTGCAAAAGCTTGTCTTAACTGGGAAAGTTGTCCTTCAATTAAATCCTTTGCAATGGAAGTAGTTGTCATCATCTTCGCAACCATTACACCATTAACTTGTTGAATTGTTATATCTAACCTTCCTAAAGATTGAGGATGAAGTTTTACCGTTAATTGCTGGACTCCATTACCCAACTGCTGTAGTTGACTTCTAGCTAAGATTTGTTGAATCTGTCGTAATAATTGCTGTTCCGAAGGTTTGTCCACTTCCTTCTCTCCACCGTGAATACTTAACTGCTGAAGTTTCGCCATATGACTATTGCTCATATCTACATGGAAAACGGTTGGTAATCGTTTATCACTTATTTCACTTGAACGGTTAACAGTAGATGCTGTTTGAGCCTCTTTTTTCAACAAAAATAACTTTTGAAGAAGGTCCTTTGCAGTTGATGAGCTCGATTCCAGAACGGGTTTATCTTGAAAACTGGACCTTAATAAGTCAAGGATTTCCCTAGATGGTGGCATTATTTCCCTATCCAATGAAGCTCCAGTTAATGGCTGTTGTTTTTCGTAGTAGCTTGCTGCCATCATTACTGCTAGTAGGTGGCTTACATTTTGACTCGGTGCTAAATCTATTAGCCTATGACCTTGCTCAAATAATGTAATCACTTCTTCTACCATTTCATCAGACAGAATTGGAAATATTTCTAGAGAAAACTTCTCCTCGATCATTTCTATATCTAACGTTTCTCCCATTTCTTGGAGAAAGGATAGGAAGCTGTCTAAACGAATCATCGTGTCATCCGATTTCTCAAAGTGATCCATGTGGAAATCATTCACTTCATCATTAAGTAATCCAGACTTCTGTTCCATAAGAAGTAAGTCAAAGAAGCTCCCACTCCCTCTTTCTTCAGAACCTCTGTTATGTAGTGAGTCCGAAGGTGTTTTAGTTGGTAAAGCAAATAAAGAACTAAGTGCGGTACTATTCATCTCATTTTCACCTCCCTTCAAATACTTAAAAGTAATTAATTGGATAGTAAACTCACTAATTGGGCAGCGAGGGCTGGATCCATTCGACTTAAAATTTGCGAACGGTTATCTACCTTCATCAAACGTAAATATATAACCGCCTCTTCCTGTTCCATTTCAGAGAATATATTTGCTGCTCTTGATGCTGACATCCCTTCTAATGTCCGTACGATATCACTCAAATCTGTTCGAACCTCTTCTGGTTGCTCATCTGCTTCCCTTACATTTTCATTGGCGATACTAAGCTGTTCTTCCAAAGCAGCAAGTTGTTGATCCTTTTGATTATTCTCATACTCTAGCTCGCTTATTATCGATTGGTAGGAAGTTAGTTCGTCCTCTAATTGAATGAGTTGTTCCCTAAGGATTTCATTTTCATTTTCCTCGTCTTCTTGACTCTCCACAAAAGGGAGGAAGGATGCCGATTGCTCAATACGTTCCCCTACATTAAATCCCATATAATATAGTAGGACTACGGCAAGAATTACGGCAAAAACTGCCGGTATCAAGATTACCATAAGAAACCATTGCCACTTGTTTTCCGATTTTTCTTTACTCATGCTACCCTTCCCCTATGTCAGCTTCCTATATCGTTGTACGGAGATCTCATCTAAAAATTTATTTTCAGCAACTTTTTGCTGAATTTTATATTTTTCTAGTTTATGTTCTTTCATTTTTTCATATTTTTTCAATTCAATATTGGTAACTGTAAGCATTCTTTGCTTTTCATTCATATACGCTCGGGCATTTTGCGTTTCCCTTTGAAGATGGTCGATTTCCTGCTGAAGATACTGTAAGGTTCCTTGTGTTTGCTGGATATGATTAATAGATACCCCTTTATTTAAACTATCTTCATAAGTTGCCAGTAAATCTTCCTTTTTTTTTAAAATGTGATATAGCTTTGTGGCTATTTCTTCAAACTTCTTAAGAGAACTTTTGTAGGCAGCCTGGGCTTCAGATCGTTCATTCTCCTTTACTTCTAGTACTTTTTGCAGTGTAAATTGGAAACTCATGACGACTCCCCTTCTCCAAACTTAGCATTCAACTCATAAATCGTATTTTCTAAAGGAATTCTTTCATCGAGTTGCTGCTTAATAAAAGCAATGATTTCGGGATACTGCTGGACAGCCGTATCTAACTCTCTATTTGTCCCCCTTTTATAGGCTCCAATGCTTATTAGATCTTCCGAGTCCTCATAGAGCGCCATCAAGCTTCTTACCCGGTCCGCAGCCCTTTTGTGTGAAGAGGAAACAATCTCGTTCATTACCCTGCTGATACTTTTTAAAATATTGATAGCAGGAAATTGCCCTCTATTTGCGAGCTTTCGATCCAATACAAGGTGGCCGTCCAGTATCCCCCGTACCGTATCAGCAATTGGCTCTGACATATCATCTCCATCAACTAATACTGTATAAAAAGCAGTTATTGAACCATGTTCATTCGTCCCACTTCTTTCTAGTAATCTAGGTAAAATAGAAAAGACAGAAGGTGTATATCCTTTTGTGGTTGGAGGCTCCCCTATGGCCAGTCCTATTTCCCGCTGGGCCATGGCTACACGTGTAACGGAATCCATCATAAGGGTTACATTTAAACCTTGGTTTCGGAAAAACTCTGCCACAGCAGTTGCGGTCATAGCTCCTTTTATTCGCATAAGGGCCGGTTGATCGGAGGTTGCTGCAATTACGATGGTATTCTTTAGCCCTTCTGGACCTAGGTCCCTTTCAATAAAGTCCCTTACCTCTCGTCCACGTTCACCTATTAATGCAATAACATTAATATGGGCATCAGAATTTTTCGCAATCATTGCCATTAATGTACTTTTTCCTACACCACTTCCAGCGAATATCCCCACCCTTTGACCCTTTCCCACCGTAAACAATCCATCAATTGCTTTTACACCTAGACTTAAAGGCTCTTCTATTCTTGGTCTCTCCAATGGATTTGGTGGATCATTCTCTGTTGGAAAAGAGGATAAGCCAGTTACTATCTGCTTTTGCCCTCCTAAGGGCCTTCCAATTCCATCCAACACTTGTCCAATAAGACTTGTACCAAGCTTTACTTCTAAAGGTTTATGAGTTGCTTCCACTAAAGAGCCCGGTGAGATTTCTTGAATTCTATCAAATGGCATAAGGAGTACTTTTTCATCGCGGAAGCCTACAACCTCTACCATAATTTTACGGGAGGAAGAAGGGCCAACATGAATGAAGCATATTTCTCCCACAGAAACTTGAGGACCCTTTGATTCGATCATGAGACCAACCACTTGGGTTACCTTGCCGTAATGTTTAAAGGTATTTAACGTCTTTACTTCACGAATTAATTCCTTCACCATCATGATATTTCCCTTCCCTAAGCATATTAAAGAGAGCTAATTTCACCTCTCTTAATTGGCTGTCTACACTTGCCTCCACTTGACCGAAAGGTGTTTCAACAATACAGTCCGTTTCCTTTAATTCTATATTGGGATAGATAAATAATTCCCTTGTATGCAGAGCAATGTTTCTTAATTCTTCTTGATGTTGTAAAGTGAGTTCATAGTTATCAGGGTGAATATAAATTTTAATCTCTTCTTGACCCCTAACTTCTGCTACAGCATCCTTCACCAGATGTAACCAAGCTTCATGTTTTTCATTTAATGTGGTTCCAATTATTTTTTTAGCTACCTCTATCGCCAGGTCAATCATTACTGGCTCGGATGATTCCAAATGCTTATAATAATCCTCTCTTGCTTTTTCTACAATTTCCGTTGCTTTCTTAATTTCGTTTTCATAAGCAAGCTTTGCTTCATTCGATCCTGCTTCATATCCCTGTTTTCTTCCTTCCATTTCTCCTTGAAGGAAACGGGCCTCATATTCCTTTTTTAACTCATCTTCCTGCTGAAGTAATTCTTCCTGCATTTTTTCTGCTTGATTTCGAGCTTTTTCAATAATTTTACTTGCTTCAAGTTCCGCTTCCGCAAGTCGTTGTTCAATATAGTGAACGCTTTCTTCTACGTTAACCTTTTCTTGAGTGCTTTCTCTGGATCCATAACCTTTTTCCTTTTGACCAACGGTACGGAGGTTAATTGTCTTTGGGGCTTTTTTTAAACTTGTTTCGTAAGTCCCTCTAATTAATCTAGACAATAATATCATCTCCTCCACCGCGGGCAATGATGATTTCTCCAGACTCTTCTAAGCGGCGAATAACTGCAACAATTCTCGTTTGTGCTTCTTCCACATCTCGAAGTCGTACAGGTCCCATAAACTCCATTTCTTCCTTGAAGGTTTCTGCCATTCGTTGAGACATATTATTGAAGACAATATCCTTCACCTCTTCACTGGATACTTTTAATGCAAGTTGCAAGTCTTCATTTTCCACGTCTCTAATGACGCGCTGAATAGATCGGTTATCAAGAGTCACGATATCTTCAAACACAAACATACGCTTCTTGATTTCTTCCGCTAATTCCGGATCTTGAATTTCCAACGCATCAAGTATCGTTCTTTCTGTACTTCTGTCGACACTGTTTAGAACTTCAACAACAGACTCGATTCCTCCAGCTTGCGTGTAGTCCTGAGTTACTGTGGCTGACAGTTTCCTCTCTAGAATGTTTTCCACCTCATTAACTATTTCAGGCGAGGTACTGTCCATTAAGGCAATTCGTTTGGCCACATTCGCTTGTACTTCCTGAGGTAAAGCGGAAAGAATTTGGCCTGCCTGCTCACTCTCTAAATAAGAGAGGATAAGAGCAATTGTTTGCGGGTGCTCATTTTGAATGAAGTTTAGTATCTGGTTAGGGTCTGCCTTTCTAGCAAAATCAAATGGTCTAACTTGGAGATTGGAGGTTAACCGGTTAATGATTTCCATTGCCTCCGATTCACCCAACGCCTTTTCTAGAACATCCTTTGCATAGCCTATCCCTCCCTGAGTAATATAATCTTGAGCCAATGCAAGCTGATGAAACTGTTGGATAACTTCTTCCTTTGTCTCTGTATCTACTTTTCTAACTCCTGCGATCTCAAGAGTTAATTTTTCAATTTCTTCTTCAGTAAGGTGTTTATATACCCTTGCTGATACGTCAGGACCTAAAGAGATAAGCAATACAGCAGCCTTTTCTCTTCCGGTCAGATTCTTTTTTTTCGCCAACTGCCTTCCCCCCTGTTAGTCCTCAGATAACCATGTTCTAATAAGCTTGGAAAACTCTTCTGGTTTTTCTTTTGCAAGCTTTTCTAACTGGCGACGACGATTATTTTCTTCTGTATCTTGGTCTTCCATTATAGGGATATCATCATTTCGTACAACAATTTCTTCTTCCTCAATCTCTTCTGTTTTTGATTTTTTACGGAAGAGGAGAATTAATAGAATTATTATTAGAAGGACAAGTCCCCCTATAACATAATAATTAGTAAGGGGTGTCGTTAATGGAGGCTCCTCCCATTGTGTTTTTCCAAAGAACTGTTGCTGTGAAACAAAGATCCTGTCATTAATATCCTCTTGCTCCCAGTCAGCAGTATATTCTCTATCAATAGATGTACGGACAATTTGACCTAATATTTGTTGAATATCATTTAACCGTTCTATTGGCAGAGATGCTGGATCCTCCGGGTCAGGAGGCTCAACCATAACTTGGATACCAATGTCCCTAATTTTATAAGGGCTTTCTACTATTTCCCGCTGAATTCGGTTGACATCATTATTTATCCGTTCTTCCATACGCTCATAGTCTCCAGAGCCACCGCCTATTACTCCTGGATATCCTGGAATATCAGTTTCCCCTGTCCCTGGAACCCCTCCTTCAGGGATATCGTCCCCTGTGTACGTTTCCGTGATCCTTTCAACACTAACGGCTATACCAGACATGTCCTCTTCGTTTACTGGTGTCACTAATTGTTCTTGTCTATTCTCCTGAGTAAAATCGATGTCTGTAGAAACAGAAACAACAACCTTATCTGGACCCATTATAGTGCCTAGCATTTGCTGAACTTGCCTTTGAATATCCCTCTCAATTTCCCTTTGAATGCTTCGTTGTTGTTCATATAATGTTAAGGCTGTATTAACTGTAGAAGTATCATCATACAACTCTAGAAATTGGGAATTTTGATCCATAATAACGATATTCTCCACAGGGAGATTCGGAATACTTTTGGAAACCAAATGATATAATGCTCTTATTTGGTTTTGGTCTAAGCGATAGCCTGGTTGCAAATTTAATAAAATGGATGCGGTAGCCTGTTCTTGTATATCTGTTAACCAAACGCTCGGTTCCGGAACGGTAATCATAACTTGGGCGTTTTGAACACCATCTACGTTTCGAATTAAGTCCTCTATAGAAGTCTGCAAGGCAGCACGCTCTAACAGATTGAATTCATTTTCAGTGGTCCCAAATCCCATATTGTCACGAAACGTAGAGTAATCAATTCTTCCCGTTTGAGGTATACCTTCAGCGGCAAGGGAAACTCTCAGCTCATCCACCATTGTTTCTGGAACGGAAATAGCAGTTCCATTATTGCTAATCTCTGAGGAAATCCCCCTCGCGTCTAATGTATTTTTGATCTCTCCTGTTTCCTGAACAGTCAAGTTGGAATAAAGGGGCACGTAAGTCGTCCGCGAACCAAAGAACATGAACGTAAGGAGTAGTAACAGGATTAATACGACTAATACGATTAGAAAGTTTTGCTGCCTCTTCGTTCTCCCCTGCCATAATTCTATTGTTCTATTTTTATAGTGAATCAGCTTTTCGTTCATGTTTCCTCCCCAATTGATCCTTTATCCGATGAAAAAAATTTAGTAAGTTATTAAACAATTGCAAAAACAATCCGATAATAAAGAAAAACGCAAGGCGCCCGCCTATCGGCACCGATAAAAAGTGTTTTTTACTTTTTATTCGGGCAAAAAATTTGACCTCGAGCCGATGGAGCTAGACACCTTTCAAATTCCATCATTTTATGCTTACTTATACTTTAAAAATAAAACTTCGTTCATAAATAAAATTACACTTGCATTCTCATTATTTCCTGGTAGGCTTCTATTACCTTGTTACGAACCTCTACTGTAGTTTGTAAAGAAATACTTGCCTTTTGTGATGCTATCATCACATCGTGAAGCTCTACATTTTCACCTCGAACAAATCGCTCTGTCATGGAGGCTGATTCTACTTGAGCTTTATTAACATCTTTAATTGCTTTATTTAACATGTCCTTAAAGGCATCCTGCCCTTCGTGCGGCTTCGTTTGTAAAGAATTTGTCTGAGCTGGCTTCATTATGGAATGAAGATGCTGTAGTCCTGATACGTTCATTTCGTTCCCCTCCATTTTTCACAAAAAAAATTACCTGCCTATTTCTAATGCCTTTAATAGCATATTTTTATGTGCATCAAACGTTGTAATATTTGCTTCGTAGGACCTTGTGGCACTCATTAGATCAATCATTTCCTTTAATGGGTCCACATTTGGTAATCGTACATACCCTTCATCATTTGCATCGGGGTGGTCAGGCCGATATACAAGATCAAAAGGAGTTTGATCTTCCATAATTCTTGAAATTTTTACTCCTGGATTATTTGCACCATTATTCCCCATCGCCCTTTGCAAATGAGAGGTGAACGAATTGGAGTTGGGCTCCATTACGACCATTTTCCTTCTATAAGGCTCCCATTCGCCATCTACTAATCTTGCTCTTGTAGTATCAGCGTTCGCCATATTGGACGAGACTACATCCATTCTCAAACGTTGTGCAGTTAAAGCTGAAGCCGAAATATTCATACCGTTAAATATAGTCATCTAATTACCTCCCCTGTCCCAAAACAGTTCTGATACTGTTATATCTTCCGTTTAATCGATCAATCAATGCATTATAATAAATTTGATTCTTAGCTAACTCTGCCATTTCTAAATCTATATCTACGTTGTTTCCATTATGGTTCATTTGCGTATTACTCCGTTTGATGATTTGTGCGGGCATCCCGTTTAGTCCTTGACCTCCAAATTCAACATGTCTATTATCTGTACGTTTCGCTGATAAGCTATTATTTATAGCCTTATGTAATTCATGGTTGAAGATTGTTTTTTTGGCTTTATAATTTGGTGTATCAACATTAGCAATATTTTCAGATATTGTATTTTGTCTCATGGTGGATGCTGATAAAGCTGATTGAATTAATGTATTAGTAGAATTATTTAACAGGTCCATAAAAACACCCCTATTTATTTTCACTACTTTGCTACTTCACAAAAAAATATAGAATCCGATAAAATTCTACAAGGTTTGATGTAAGTCAACCAATAGCGTCATTTTATTCTATAATACAACAAAACCCTTAAGAAGTATGGGGTTGTCCTTAGTTTAATATAAAAGACCTAACATGAATGTGAGAATAAAGTCATATTGTACACCCATAAAGGTTAATAATCGATCGAATATTATTTGTTTAAGTAGTATTTAACTGCTCCTAAGTAAACGCCACAATAATTATAATCGAACAAAGTCATTTATTGTCGTTTTTACGCGAATTATTAAAAACATATAAATCTATCCTACACTTTTCCCATATACAATAAATCGAATGGGTCTTTCTCACTACAAAATGGTAAATTAGGGTTACTTTTGGCTCTATATTCAAAGAAAAAAAACTCCGCATAATGCGGAGTTTTTCTTAACCATTTTTTAATTTATCTAATTCATTCAAGAATTTATTATTTAATACTTTAATGTACGTTCCCTTCATTCCTAAAGAGCGGGACTCAATTACACCAGCACTTTCTAATTTTCGTAAAGCGTTTACGATAACTGATCGAGTAATCCCAACACGATCGGCAATTTTACTAGCTACAAGAAGGCCTTCGTTTCCTTCCAATTCTTCAAAGATGTGCTCAACAGCTTCTAATTCGCTGTAGGATAATGAGCTAATGGCCATTTGTACAACGGCTTTACTTCGTGCTTCCTGTTCAATTTCTTCTGTTTTTTCGTGAAGGATCTCCATTCCAACAACTGTTGCACCGTATTCAGCAAGGAGAAGATCGTCGTCATCAAAGGATTGCTCTAATCTAGCAAGGATCAGCGTTCCTAAACGTTGACCTCCCCCAGAAATAGGGACAACTGTTGTTAGGCCATTGGCAAATAAATCTTTATTTTCAACAGGAAATGCTGTAAATTCACTGTTAATATCAAGGTTTGAAGAAGTTTCTTCAATTTTAAATAATCCAGCAGTATACTCCTCTGGAAATTGACGCTCTTCTAACATTTGCTTCATTCTAGGGTTCTCAATCTCTTGTTTAATGGAATAGCCTAATAGCTTACCTCTACGGCTTACAATAAAGATATTGGCCCCAATAATATCCCGTAGTGTAACAGCCATATCTCTAAAATTAACTGATTGCCCAGCACTTTTTTGTAATAGTTCATTGATTTTTCTAGTTCTTGATAGTAGATCCATTATTTCTCCTCCTAAGGGTTATAAAATGTATTGACTTAAATCGCGATTTTTTACTACGTCCTGTAATTTTTCATCAACATAATCTGGGGTAATAACAATTT
Organism: Evansella vedderi; assembly: GCF_030813435.1. Taxonomy (GTDB): domain Bacteria; phylum Bacillota; class Bacilli; order Bacillales; family Salisediminibacteriaceae; genus Evansella; species Evansella vedderi. The sequence continues at coordinate 185,033 of NZ_JAUSUG010000003.1, forward strand.
CCTCAAGATTAATTTCTGATGCTTCGAAGGATAAATCCTCTAATAGCTTTTCTAAAATGGTGTGAAGTCTTCTAGCTCCAATGTTTTCTGTTTCTTCATTTACTTCAGCTGCGATCAAGGCAATTTTATGAATAGCATCGTCAGAAAATTTTAATTTTATTCCTTCAGTTTCTAAAAGTGCTTGATATTGTTTAACTAATGCATTATCAGGGTCCACTAATATCCGCACAAAATCATCTACAGTTAAACTGGATAATTCGACTCTGATAGGAAAACGACCTTGAAGCTCTGGTATTAAATCCGAAGGTTTAGAAAAATGAAAGGCCCCTGCAGCAACGAATAATACATGATCCGTTTTTACTGGCCCATACTTCGTCATGACCGTTGAACCTTCTACTATAGGTAAAATATCCCTTTGTACACCTTCCCTTGATACATCAGCTGACTGCTGTTGATTTTTCCCTGCTACCTTATCAATTTCATCAATAAAGATAATACCCAGCTGTTCCGCTCTTAAAACAGCATCTTGGGTTACTTCATCCATATCAATGAGCTTCTGAGCTTCGTCAACGGTTAAAAGCTTCCTCGCTTCCTTCACCGTAACTTTTCTCTTTTTCTTTCGCTTTGGCATCATACCACCAAGCATTTCTTGCATATTCATCCCCATTTGTTCCATACCAGATCCCTGGAACATGTCAAGAAAATTGGAGGCTTGCTGCTCATCTACTTCAATAGTGACTAGTTGATCCTCTAATTCTCCCGCTGCTAACCTTTGTGCAGTACGTCTTCTCCGGTCCCTAATAGAGTCTTCTTCCACTGTAGTTTCTTGCCCCTGATCGTCAGCATCGTCATTTCCTTGGAACAGCATCTCGAAAGGATTTCGGTAGTTCTGTTCTTTCTTTTTTGACGGTACTAATAATTGAACTAAACGATGGTTAGCGTTGTCTTCCGCCTGAACCTTCACCTTTGTCATTTTTTCTTCCTTCACTAGGCGAATAGAAGTCTCGACTAAGTCACGAACCATGGATTCCACATCTCTACCAACATAGCCCACTTCCGTAAATTTGGTTGCTTCCACTTTTACAAAGGGAGCACCTACAAGCTTTGCTAACCTTCTTGCAATTTCCGTTTTACCAACGCCCGTGGGACCTATCATTAAAATATTCTTTGGGGTTATTTCCTCACGCAGGGATTCCTCTAATTGATTTCTTCGGTAGCGGTTACGTAAAGCGACAGCAACTGATTTTTTCGCTTTATCTTGACCAACAATATATTGGTTAAGTCTTTCTACAATTTGACGGGGAGTCAATGTTTCACTCACGTACATTCCTCCTTCATACGATTGGTCCAGTAGTTATTCATTTAATCATCAAGCTCTTCCACAACAATTTCACTGTTTGTATACACACAAATATCTGCAGCTGTCTTTAAAGCTGCATGGGCCATTTCTTTTGCTGAAAGATGCTGAGCATGCTCTTTCAATGCTCTTCCTGCGGCTAATGCATAGTGCCCACCAGATCCAATAGCTAAAATCCCATCGTCTGGTTCGATCACTTCACCTGTACCAGCAATTAGATATAGATTCGTTTTATCCATAACGATTAGCATGGCTTCCAGCTTACGGAGAACTCGATCACTTCTCCAATCCTTCGCTAATTCCACTGCTGCTCGCTGAAGATTTCCACTAAACTCCTCCAGTTTCTGTTCAAACTTTTCAAAAAGTGTAAATGCGTCAGCTACAGATCCAGCAAAGCCCGCTACCACTTTCCCACGATAGAGTTTACGTACTTTCCTCGCAGTATGTTTCATCACAACTGCATTCCCAAAGGTTACTTGGCCATCCCCTGCAATAGCACTCTTTCCTTTATGCTTTACAGCAAAAATCGTTGTTCCTCGAATTTGTTCCATAAAGTGCCTGTCACCACCCGAATAGTGTCGAATTGTATTTTGTATAGGCATAAGAATTTATCTTATGTTAATGGAGAATACTTTGAATTGTTACTGCTATATTATATGAAAGTTAATCCTGTTGTTATTATCGTCTTTTTTTCTTCCATTGGCGTTTGAACTTATGTAAAGAAGTTCACATGCAATAATATACCGTATAATCTTTTTTATCCATTCTTTAAGCATTTATACCTATACGTTAGCAAAAATTTAGAGCTACTAAATAGTAACACAATTTAGTAGCTCTTTCAATAATGTTTACATTTTTTTCACAAAATTCTGAATTGTTGTCAATGCTCGGTCAGCATGTTTCTCGTTTCGTTCTTGCTTATTCTTGATTCGCTGTTCAAATGGAGGCAACAAACCAAAATTAGCATTCATCGGTTGAAAATTCTTAGGATTTGCATTTGTAATGTATTGTGCCATAGATCCAATAACCGTTTCAGTTGGAAAAACTAATGGCTCGTCCCCTTTTACTAACCTGGATGCATTAATACCTGCAACTAAGCCAGCTGCGGCGGATTCTACATAGCCTTCCACTCCTGTCATTTGACCAGCAAAGAATAAGTCATTCCTATCCTTGTATTGATATGTTGGAGATAGGAGGTTGGGAGAATTTATGAACGTATTTCTGTGCATTACCCCATAACGAACAATTTCAGCCTTTTCTAATCCTGGAATGAGCTGTAGAACCTCTTTCTGCGGTCCCCATTTTAAATGTGTTTGAAATCCAACAATATTATATAGGGTACCAGAACTGTTATCCTGACGAAGCTGAACAACGGCAAATGGGCGTTTCCCCGTTTTTGGATCTTCTAACCCAACGGGTTTCATTGGACCAAATAACATTGTCTTTCTTCCACGCTTGGCCATGACTTCAATGGGCATACAGCCCTCGAAGAACATTTCCTTCTCAAACTCTTTTAATGGAACTGTCTCGGCTTCTATCAGTGCATTATAAAAGCGGTCAAATTCCTCTTCCGTCATTGGACAATTTAAATAGGCTGCTTCCCCTTTATCGTAACGGGATTTTAAATACACTTTATCCATATCAATAGAGTCAGCTTCAATAATTGGGGCAGCTGCATCATAAAAGTATAAATACTCTTCACCTGTTAAATTCTTTAATTGATTGGATAAGCTTTCAGAGGTTAAGGGACCGGTACAAATTACTGTTGGCCCCTCCGGAATCTCTGTTACTTCATCCCCGATAACCGTAACTAATTCATGATTTTTTACCCTTTCTGTCACAAGGGCGGCGAATTCATGACGGTCTACTGCAAGGGCTCCTCCAGCTGGGACGGAGCAATCATCAGCAGATCGAATAATGACAGAATCAAGGATCCTCATTTCCTCTTTCAAAACACCAACAGCATTTGTCAGTGAATTTGCTCGTAAGGAGTTGCTGCAAACGAGCTCGGCGAATTTATCAGTATGATGCGCTGGGGTTTGTTTTTTCGGGCGCATTTCGTAAAGTTTTACAGGTATGCCTCTTTTTGCAAGCTGCCACGCAGCTTCACTGCCGGCTAAACCTGCACCGATGACATTAACATGTTGAATCAACGGAATTCCTCCTTAATCTAAACAGCTGTTTAATAACAGCTAGTAACTACAAGGCTCTTTTCGCATAGATCTGCATCTGCTCCTGCGATTACTCGTCGCTGGAGTCGCCGCCTTTCGTTTCTCCAAGCTTTTTAAACAAATGTAACAAAGTTTGCGAAAACAGCCAAACTAATGTTCATTGAAGTGAACTATCCGTTGGCAACTATACAATATTAAAATAGAAATTTCAACTTTTTTAATTGCTTTCTTCCTTATAATCACATTTTGAGCATTGTACATGTACGCCTTTTTTCGTTTTCTTCTCCACTAGCATTTCATTACATTTAGGACAGGTTCTTGCAATTGGTTTATCCCAAGAAAGGAATTCACATTCTGGGAAACGATTACAACCAAAAAAGATTCGACGCTTCTTACTCTTTCTTTCAACAATGCTTCCATCCTTACAGTCAGGACAGCTAACACCAATCTCTTTTATGATTGCCTTTGTATTACGGCATTCTGGAAAGTTAGAGCAAGCCATAAACTTACCGTATCTTCCCATTTTATATACCATTTCGTGACCGCACTTTTCACAATCTTCACCTGCTGGCTCGTCACGAATTTCAACTTCTTTCATTTCCTCTTCAGCCTTTTTCAGGCGTTTTTCAAAGTCTTGATAAAATTGATCAATAACTTTTACCCATTGCTCTTCCCCATCCTCAATTGCGTCTAGATCCCCTTCCATTTTAGCAGTGAAATCCACATTTAAAATTTCAGGGAAAAATTCTTCAATGAGTTCAAGGACAATCTCTCCAAGCTCTGTTGGTACAAAACGTTTATCTTCTAAGGCAACATAACCTCGACGTTGAATGGTATCTAGTGTAGGTGCATAAGTAGATGGACGACCTATCCCCAGTTCTTCCATCGTTTTTACCAACCGCGCTTCCGTATAACGAGGCGGTGGCTGTGTAAAGTGTTGATTTGGGTCAATATTTTCTGCTTTCGCAGTTTCCCCCTCGTTTAGTTCCGGTAATAAGCGGTCCTCTTCCTTCTTACCATCGTCATTCCCTTCAATATATACCTTCATAAACCCTTGAAATTTTAATTTAGAACCTGTTGCTCTGAAGGTTACACCATTGTTAACAAGATCAACAGACATAGTATCTAAAATTGCCGGCGCCATTTGACTAGCTACCATACGCTCCCAAATAAGCTTGTATAAACGGAGTTGGTCTCTACTTAAATAGGATTTAACAGATTTGGGATCTAATATAACAGAAGTAGGACGAATAGCCTCATGGGCATCCTGTGCATTATTATTTTGCTTAGATTTGGCTACCGTTTTGTTAACGTATTCCTTTCCATAATTAGTCTCAATATATTCTTCCGCTTCCTTTTTTGCCGTTTCCGACAGCCTTGTAGAGTCTGTACGCATATACGTAATCAAACCGACTGTTCCTTCTTTTCCTAGGTCAATCCCTTCATATAATTGCTGAGCTAACATCATCGTTTTTTTCGCACGGAAGTTCAGCTTTCTTGCTGCTTCTTGCTGCAATGATGATGTAGTAAATGGTGCAACTGGATTCCTCTTTCGCTCACGTTTTTTTACTTGGTCAATCTTAAAGCTGTCACCAGAAAGCTTATTTAATACTTCGTTTACATCACTTTCCGAAGAAAGCTCCCTCTTTTCCCCATCTACAGCAAAAAATTTAGCTTCAAATTCTTCACCATCTTTTTTGAAGCTGGCTGCAATGGACCAGTATTCTACTGGTTCAAACTCTTTGATTTCCTTTTCACGGTCAATAATCATCTTAACTGCAACCGATTGAACACGACCTGCACTTAAGCCTTTTTTCACTTTCTTCCATAAGAGTGGACTAATATTGTACCCTACGAGACGATCTAAAACGCGACGGGCCTGCTGCGCATCAACTAAGTTCATATCGATGGTGCGGGGCTTTTTAAAAGAATCTTTAATGGCTTGTTTTGTTATTTCATTAAAAACAACCCTGCACTCTGATTTCTCATCAATATTTAAACTGTGAGCTAGGTGCCATGCAATAGCTTCCCCTTCACGATCGGGGTCAGCTGCCAGATAAACCCTTTTTGCTTTTTTAGCAGCAGCTTTTAAATCCTTTAAAATCGGACCCTTACCACGTATCGTTATATATTTTGGGGTATAACCCTGCTCCACATCCACTCCCATTTGACTTTTTGGCAAGTCAATAACATGTCCCATGGATGCTTTAACAGCATATTTCTTCCCTAAGTATTTTCCAATCGTTTTCGCTTTAGCGGGCGACTCCACGATCACTAAGTAATCGGACATACCCAAGTTCCTCCCCTTCAGAGGTAATAAGAAAAGCGTAAGCGCCCCCAATTACGCCTTACTGCTACCCACGTCCTGTGGGGAACGGCGCAATGTCGTCATCCTGACTTCCGACGTGATAACCGGACTTAGACTTATCGTAGACGAGGTGAGGGAAGTTGCTCACCGTCGATAGGGCGCTGAAGCTAGACAACTTAAAAAAACAAAAACTTTAACTGTTTTACCTCTAAGTAAATTAAAATCTTCCCTATTATTAAACACTCTTTTGTAATTTGTCAAACATGAACTGTGAAAAAATAGTAAAAAAATGAGTCGGACTAGTAGTAATACCAGTATTTACAAAGGATAAATATTTTTTGAATTTTTAGAACCAACAGCATTATTTTTACTTTTAATATTAGTGTTTTAACGGATTAAGGATAAATATTCCTCTAATATATCATTTGGAGATAAAACCATTTTTGCCCCTTCTTGAATGAGTTGATTGGTGCCCTTTGATTCTACATTAGATATCCTTCCAGGCAAAGCAAAAACATCTCGACCTTGTTGGATTGCAAGATCACTAGTAATTAATGAACCGCTTTTTTCTTTTGCTTCCACTACAAAGGTGGCTTCTGAAAGCCCACTTATGATTCTGTTTCTTTGAGGAAAAAACCATTTTTGCGGGCGTACAAAAGGAGGATATTCACTTATAACAAGTTGATTTTCCTTTAAATAATGAAATAGTGTTTCATTTGATTTTGGATACACAAAATCATGTCCATAACCTAAAACCGCTATCGTTTTTCCCATCTTCTCTATTGCTAATTCATGGGCCATACGATCTATTCCTAAAGCGAGTCCACTTACAATAACAAGCCCAGATTCAATAACAGGTGAAAGTATATCTTTTAATTCATTGTAAACATAGTCACTCGGATGTCTAGTCCCTACAACACTTAAAAAGCGGTTGGAGGCTTTCAATAGACTTTTGTCCCCCTGGTAATATAAAACCCATGGTGGATCATAAATACTTTTCAATAGAGAGGGGTACTCTTTATCAAATACGGTGAAGTATTGAATTCTTTTTTCTTCATAATATGCCTTAAGTTTTTCTATTTTAACTGATTGAAATGAATGAATTATCTGTGATGATTGCTTAGGAGGTATATGAAGCTGGTTTGTTAGGAGATCTTTGGTAAATATGTCAATAGAAGAAAATTGAGGATCTAAGGTGGACAACTTTTTGACTAGTTGATAATCTCCCCTACAACAATAATGTAGCTTTAAAAGGTTATCTATTCGATTTTTCAATAGGGTTTCTCCCTTTCTAGTTTGGAGTTTTGGATAATTGAGAGTTGGACGGAGAAGTTGGATTGGGGATATGCCCTCGAAAACAACGTTTCGAGGGCTTATAAATCATATTACTTTTTATGTGTAACACATTTTTCGTAAATTCCCTGTTCTTTTAAAACGGAAATTAACGTTTCTCCCATTACTGCAGGAGTTTCTGCTACCTTTACACCGCAATTTTGAAGCGTTTTGATCTTTTCTGCAGCCGTACCCTTACCGCCAGAAATAATCGCACCAGCGTGGCCCATACGCTTTCCTGGAGGTGCAGTTTGACCACCAATAAAGCCTACAACAGGTTTTTTCATATTTGCTTTAATCCATTCAGCAGCTTCTTCTTCCGCTGTTCCGCCGATTTCACCAATCATTATAACGGCATACGTATCTTCATCTTCATTAAATAGTTTTAATACATCGATGAAGTTTGTACCATTTACTGGGTCTCCACCAATACCAACGGCAGTAGATTGTCCAATACCTTCTGTTGATAATTGATGTACAGCTTCATAAGTTAATGTACCTGAACGGGAAACAACACCAACATGACCTTTTTTATGAATATACCCAGGCATGATACCAATTTTGCATTCTTCTGGTGTAATAACCCCTGGACAGTTTGGTCCAATTAGACGAGTTTGCTTCCCTTCTAAGTAACGTTTTACCTTAATCATATCTGTTACAGGAATACCTTCTGTAATCGTAATGACAAGCTCAATTCCTGCATCTGCAGCTTCCATAATAGCATCTGCTGCAAATGGTGGTGGAACATAAATAACAGAGGCATTAGCACCAGTTTTTGCAACTGCATCTGTAACAGTATCGAAAACTGGAATTCCTTCAACTTCTGTTCCCCCTTTTCCAGGAGTAACACCACCAACGATGTTTGTTCCGTATTCTACGGCTTGTTTTGTATGGAATAGACCAGTGGCCCCAGTAATACCTTGAACAATGACCTTTGTATCTTTATTGATCAAAATACTCATTTTTTTCCCGCCTTTCCTACGCTTTAAGTGGACGTTTAAAGTCACGTAATCTCTTCAAATTATGCTTTTACTAGAGAAACGATTTTCTCTGCTCCGTCAGCCATTGAATCAGCAGCTGTAATATCTAAACCGGATTCCTCTAATATTTTCTTACCAAGATCCACGTTAGTTCCCTCTAAACGAACGACAAGTGGAATTTCAAGACCTACTTCCTTGGTTGCTGCTACAACACCTTCAGCAATAACGTCACACTTCATAATTCCACCGAAAATATTAACGTAAATACCCTTTACGTTTTCATCGGAAAGAATTATTTTAAATGCTTCCGTTACCTTTTCTTTTGTAGCTCCGCCTCCTACATCAAGGAAATTAGCTGGGTCTCCATTATAATGCTTAATAATATCCATTGTAGCCATAGCAAGACCGGCACCATTAACCATACACCCAATATTTCCATCTAGTGAAATATAGCTGAGATCAAACTTGGATGCCTCAATCTCCTTTGGATCTTCCTCATCTAAGTCACGATATTCTAAAACATCTTTTTGACGATAAAGGGCATTAGAATCAAAGTTAAGCTTCGCATCTAGTGCCATTACCTTTCCATCACCAGTTGTTACTAGTGGGTTGATTTCTGCGATGGAACAATCTTTATCAACAAATACTTGATATAGACCCATCATAAATTTAACAGCTTCTCTAACAAGATCTTTTGGAATGTTAATGTTGAAAGCTAAACGACGTGCCTGATATGGCATTAAGCCTACAACTGGATCAACAACCTCTTTAAAGATCTTTTCAGGGGTCTTTTCAGCAACCTCTTCGATTTCTGTTCCCCCTTCTTCAGATCCCATCATAACGATGCGGTCTGCAGCACGATCCACTACAAGCCCAATGTAATATTCACTTTGAATATCACAGCCTTCTTCAATTAGAAGCCTTTTTACTTCTTTACCTTCTGGACCTGTTTGATGTGTCACAAGCGTTTTCCCGAGAATTTCGTCGGCGTATGTACGTACCTCCTCTAAATTCTTCGCTACTTTAACCCCGCCAGCTTTCCCTCGTCCACCTGCGTGAATTTGAGCCTTGACAACGGTTACAGCCGTACCTAAAGATTTCGCTGCTTCTACTGCTTCGTCAACAGAATAAGCAACTTTACCATTAGGAACAGCAACACCGTAGCTTCTTAGAATTTCTTTACCTTGATACTCATGGATATTCATAGCCATCCTCCTTGCTGAGTAATTTAATGTGATTCTATCACAATAATATTTTTTGTTATGATTGTTAATTATACTCCAATCATAACGTGGATTCGCTAAATACTTCACAAATCCTTTTTTTAAAAAAGGGAATAATTCCCCAAAATATGACAAAAGAAACATGAAAGTAAAGTTTCATATTCATTTTGTCACACAAGATTTATTTTACTATACTTTTCGACAATTTTGTGAATAAATGCTCTAATTTTTTATAAAAAAACTCGGCAGTTGCCGAGCCATTATATTTGTTGGTTTTTAGTTTAATTTTTTTCTAGTGAAGGGGAGTTGTCTTCATTCCATTTCTTTTCTCCTACTTGGTGAGTTGGGTGCATAAATCTTTCATCATATAAGTTTCTCTGTTTCGTTCTTGTATCTAATACAATCTTAGTGTTTTCCTCTTCTGCTAATGGTGCTTCCTCTTCTTCCACCCAATGATCACCAGACATAATTGCCGGATCTATATTGTCGCTCCAATGTTCCAATGGGGTCTCAGGATTTGGTTCGAATTCTCTCTTTTTTTTCATCTTTTCATTTAGTATCCTTGCACTTTTTATCTATAATTTTTTTAGCTGCGTGACTAATGTTCGCCTTGTGCTCCGCTTGGGTAGTAGTATGGTATATTCCAAATTCCTGAGCAATTTCCTCATTGAAAGAATTCATAAATTCATCTGTCCCCTCAACCACTAAGCGATTTCTCTTCGCCATGGCTATCCCTCCTTTATTTATAGGATATCCGGGAAAGGAAAAAGTAAGTTAGGAATTTTTTCCTTCTTGACTTTTATCTAATTGGTAAACAAATGAAAATACTTCAGCAACTACCCCATATAAATCAGCCGGGATTCGATCATTTACTTCCATTTGTGCGAGCAATTCCACCAATGACTTGTCTTCTTGTAAGGGAATATTATTACTTTTTGCACGAGCGATTATTTCTTCCGCTACATATCCTTTGCCTTTAGCTTTAATTACTGGGGCAATGTCTACTTCTGAATTATAGCTTAGGGCAACAGCACGCTTTCCAGTTATGGAATTTTGACCCTTCATATTCTCACATCCACCCCTCTGTAATTAACATGTCTTTCTCCATAAAGTGCAGGAGTTGAACTTGTGTTAGTTTCATTTCCTTTACTTTGGATCCATTTCACAGTGGAAAATTGATAGTTCAGATTTCTCATCTTTCCCCTCAAAATATCGTGCCATTGATTATTAATGGATACTGGTTTAGGATGTTCATTATAAATAGTTAAGGAGACTATACGATTTTGGATCTGAACATCTACAATCGTCTCTAGTAAATGATCTAATTCCATGTAAAATAAAATCCGGCAGTGTTTTTCATCAATTTGACCATTTTTCAACGTTCTTCCTTCCCATTGTACTGTTACATCCCTGTAGTGTTTTGAGAATTTCACGGGAAATTGAACGACTACTTGCTGAACTGGCCCTTCATTTGGTGTGGATAATATTTGGGATGCTGTTATCCGATGTAATAAAAATTCCCTTAAATTAGTTATCGATTTTGGAAGATCCCATGGTTTCATTTCTAGAAGGAGGGATTTTAATGTTTCCATTTTCTTCATCTCATTGTTTGCCAGTGCATGGTTAAGTTGAGATTCATGGTTTAAGCCTAACATGAGGAAGAGGTCCTTAAGCAGCATGGAACCTCTCAGTCCACTGGAATTGACTGCGTCCCAATCACTTTTTTGAAGGAGGAGAGATATTATTTCAAATAACTGGGGATAACGATACTGCAATTCTCCCCTCAATGCCCTTTCTAATTTGGTTAGTGCACCCCCTATTGTTTCATTGGCTTGTAGGGATTGTAAACTGAGAATAGTGTCCTTTGTAATAGGAAAATTTCTCCTTAATAATTGCACCACCGCCTCCTCCATAGTTTCCCTCTGTAAACTTATTCCTTGAAGAATATCCCCTCCTTGGCGCAGGTTTTCCCTAGTAAAAGGAATATTCTCTTTGATGAGCTTATGTAACAATTGTTCATGATGGCTTCCTAAAGGGATTCCAAGTTGCTTTATTATTGCATTTTTTCCTTGTTTTGTTGGAAATACAGGTACTTCCTCAAGTACCCTTAATTTCGGTATACCATTATCCCCATCAAGTACCTGGAACCAATAGGATCTTCCCTTTTCTATTTTGGCCTCTAGCTTAGCAGTTAAAGTTAACCCTCCAAGCCTTAATTGAGCAAGGTCGTTCGGATAGATTTGTGTAATTCTCCCTTGAAATAACTGACCTGACCGTAACTGAATGGACTTTGTATGAATGGGGTCTATTCCATTAATAAGGTTCTGCAATGGTGCGGAATGAAACATAGATTAATCTCCTCCTTCCCCCTAAAAAAGTGACATTGCGTCCTGTACAGGCGAAAAGGATCGACGGTGTTCTTTTGTAATCCCATGTTGTTTTAATGCTTCAAGGTGTTCACCAGTTCCATAACCCATATGCCTTTCAAAACCATACTCCGGATAAACCTTGGCAAGGTCCTCCATATACCGATCCCTTGTTACCTTTGCAATGACGGAGCTCGCAGCAATACTTATACTTTTCGAGTCCCCTTTAATTAAAGACGTTTGGGGAATATTTATTGTTAATTTCATTGCATCCAATAATAAAAAATCAGGAATTTGCTCCAGCTTTCGTATTGCTCGATTCATTGCCACTTTTGTTGCTTCATAAATATTTAATTGATCAATTTCCTCAGCCGTTGCCATTCCCACTCCAATGGCTTGTGCTTCTTCTTGAATTCTATGAAAATATTCCTCCCGTTTTTGCTTGGAGAGCTTCTTGGAATCCGTAAGCCCGGGCAAGAAAAATTCAGGTGACAAAATCACACAACAAGCAACCACTGGTCCAGCCAAAGGTCCTCGGCCAACCTCGTCTACTCCCCCAATCAATTGGAAGCCCTGTTCCCATAAATGCTCTTCATGTTTCCTCATTTTAAAAAATATTTCCTTTTCCTGTTCTGTTCTATTGTATTGTTTCTTCCAGGCTTCATATAATTTCTGAACACCTTTTCTAGAGTCTTCCTTTACTTCTTCTAGAAAAGGATCATCCGCCCTTTGAATACTAGCTAACTTCGATTTTATTTGTTGAATGGTGTTTTCAGCCATACTAATTCCCCCACTGTTAAAACTATTCATCTTTTATTTAATATCGGTATCAATTTACCAAGTTTCCATAGTGATTTATTATGTAATTGAAAAAGGGTGAGCCAAAGGGTTAAATACATACCTTTTGACTCACCACAATTAGATTATGCTTAATTCGGTGCTTCTAACGAAATCCTACCTAGCATTCCTGAACGGAACTCCCGGAATAAAATTTCAGCCACACGATCATAATCAATGAGACCGCCCCCCATCAGGCAGCCCCTCTTCCTTCCAATTTGGTCATAAAGCTGGACCATTTCCTCAGGTATATCTTCAAGACCATATCTTTCCATCAATCGTTCAGGATAATTTTCTTTTAAGAATTTCAATAGAAAAACGGTCGTCTCTTGAAAGTCAAAGATTTCTTCTTTGATGGCACCTGTTAAAGCTAATCGAAACCCTACGGCTTCATCATTAAACTTCGGCCATAGTATTCCAGGTGTATCGAGTAGTTCCATTTCCTGCCCAACCTTTATCCATTGTTGAGCCTTAGTCACACCAGGTTTATCACCGATTTTAGCTATTTTCTTCTTTGCTAATCGATTAATGATAGTGGACTTACCTACATTAGGTATGCCTAAAATAAGGGCTCGTACAGCACGTGGATTCATTCCTTTTCTTTTCATCTTTTCGATAAGGGGCTGCGCTAGATCAAGAACTACCTCTGGAACCTTTCTCACTCCTGTCCCCTTTTGTGCATTAATTTCTAATACTGCAAACCCCTTCTCTTTAAAATAACTCATCCATTGTTCCGTTCGTTTTGGGTCCGCCAAATCCGCTTTATTCAAAAGCATAAGTCTAGGTTTATTTTTTGCTAGTTCATCAATAACTGGATTTCTTGATGATAGTGGAATTCTTGCATCCACTAATTCAATCACAACATCAATTATTTTAAGCTTTTCCTGAGCCTCTCGTTTGGCCTTTGCCATATGCCCAGGAAACCACTGTATGGACATGTTTATATCCCTCCTGCTAGTCTACAATTCGCATTTCTGAGAAGGGCCAGAAAACAAGGTTAGCCTTACCTACTACCTCTTCATATGGTATAACACCTATATGTCTTGAGTCTTTACTATGTTGACGATTATCACCTAATACGAATACATGCCCCTCAGGTACGCGGTCGTAGCCTGTTTCCTCTTTTAAGGTAAAATCACCAGTATAAGGAAGCCTTGTTGCTGTAGCTTTAAATTCATCTAAATAAGGCTCTTCTACAGGCTCACCATTTATATATAATACATCATCTTTATAATATAATGTGTCACCAGGTAAGCCAATTACTCGCTTAATATAATCTTTATTTTGCGGTGCATGAAAAACAATGATATCAAACCGTTCTGGCTCTCCTATTGTATAACCAATTTTATTTACAATCATACGGTCATTATGTTCAAGTGTTGGCATCATTGATTGCCCATCCACTACAATTGGAGCGAAAAAGAAGTATCGTATGACTATTGCTAATATAAGTGCAACAGCAACTGCCTTAATCCATTCCCACGATTCTGATTTAGCCATATTATTTTTTCATCCTCCAAAATAATCTCTATAAAGTGCTAATTTCCTTATGTAATTCAATTCATCTTTTTCCATTTTAACACATTACAGCAGGGAATACTTCCATTTCTGTTTTTTTCAAAGTAAAAAAGACCCTTAAGTAGAGTGTCGTATTTACTTCGCTCGTCGTTCGACCGCTACGAGAAAACCACTCGTAGTGGGCTGTAAAAAGATTGCGACGGCTACGCAAATACTTAGAGGGAGCCTCAAAGGTCAAAACCAAACCTTTAAGACTCCCTCTACATTTATACTTCTTTAATACGTCTTTATTTACGAGCTTTTTCTTTAATACGAGCTGCTTTACCACGAAGTTCACGTAGGTAATATAGCTTCGCACGACGTACTCTACCACGGCGAGTAACTTCGATCTTATCGATACGAGGTGAATGTACAGGGAATGTACGCTCCACACCTACACCGTAAGAAATCTTACGAACAGTGAATGTTTCACTGATTCCAGATCCTTTTAGTTTAATTACAACACCTTCAAATACCTGAATACGCTCACGAGTACCCTCAACAACCTTAACGTGTACACGGAGAGTATCCCCAGGACGGAATTCTGGTAGATCAGTTTTCAATTGATCTTTCGTAATGTCACGAATAATTTGTTCCATTCTGTTCGCCTCCTTTCCCTCCAGACATTCATGTCCAAAAAATGACAGCGGAACATCTTGATGAATGGCTGAAAGCCACAAAAACTATAATACCACAGCTCAATCCTGATCACAACTCTTTATCATGTGATTCCTTTAATTTCTGTAAAAATTGTCTATCTTCCTTTGAAAGTTCAATCTCCTCTAACAACTCAGGTCTTCTTTCATATGTTCTCTTTAATGATTGCTCTCTGCGCCACCTAGCGATTTTTTCATGATGCCCAGATAAAAGTACTTCCGGTACATCATGCCCCAAATAAGAGGCAGGACGAGTATAGTGAGGGTATTCAAGGAGACCCGTGCTATGTGAATCGGTTATAGCAGAGGTTTCATTTCCTAACACACCCGGTAACAGTCTTGTGACACTATCCGCAATGACCATCGCCCCGATTTCCCCCCCTGTTAAAACGTAATCACCAATAGAAATCTCGTCCGTAACAAGGTGCTCCCGTATCCTTTCATCATAGCCCTCATAATGACCACATAAGAGGACGATATGTTCTTCTTTGGATAGCTCTTCTGCTTTTCTTTGACTGTAACGCTCTCCTTGAGGACATAGAAGAATTACTCTGGGAGTAGAGCCTTCTTCCCCTCTCTTAGCTGATTCAACAGCATCAAAAAGGGGCTGTGGG
Source organism: Evansella vedderi (assembly GCF_030813435.1). Taxonomy (GTDB): domain Bacteria; phylum Bacillota; class Bacilli; order Bacillales; family Salisediminibacteriaceae; genus Evansella; species Evansella vedderi. The sequence goes on from NZ_JAUSUG010000003.1 coordinate 200,434, forward strand.
GTTAAAACCATTCCCCCTCCCCCTCCATATGGGTAATCATCTACACGATTGTGTTTATCCTTTGTATAGTCACGAAAGTTAATTACATTGTACTCCACAATCCCTTTTTCTTGAGCCTGCTTTAGAATAGATTGTTGAAAAACTCCGGTGAACATATCAGGAAATAAGGTTAAAATGGAAAATTTCATTCGTCTAGCAATCCTTCCATCGGATGAATTATCACTTTATTTTCAGAGATATTAACTTGTTTAACAACTTCATCAATATAAGGAATTAAAATATCCTTACCAGGGCCTTTCCTTTGGACTACCCAAACATCGTTTGCACCAGGAGATAATATTTCTTTAATTTTACCCAACTCTTCCCCTGACTCGGTATAAACCTGTGCCCCAATGATTTCATGATAATAGAATTCTCCCTCTTGTAATTCATCGTCTAAGGCATCTTGATGTATTTGTAGTAAGGAGCCTTTAAATTTCTCCACATCATTAACATTTTCAAAGCCTTCGAAGGTTAATAAATCAAACTGCTTATGCCTTCGCCACGATGTTACAGTAACAGTAGTCCTCTCACCACGTTCATTTTGGATAGATAATCTATTACCTGTGGCATACCTTTTTTCCGGAAAATCGGTCCGGGAGATAACCCTGACTTCTCCCCTAATCCCGTGGGTATTTACAATTTTCCCGACGTTAAGCCAATCAGTCATCGGCTAATCCTCCTTGACGAATTTCATGGACGATACCGTCTTTAATGACAATTTCTGTTCCCTTCATTATTTCTTCCCAATTATCCCCTTCGGCAATCCTTTCAATCATTTGAATTGTTCCTTCACGAAGCTCCGAACCCAGTTCTAATTCATCAAGTTGACCAAGTTTAAATTCCGTTTGCCGAATACGGTCCTTTCTTTTTTGAACCTCCCGGCTAAAGCTTTCCTTCAGGGATGTTTGATATTTTAAGTTATTTTTATTTTCTTTCAGCTTTTTATGTAAAACAAATTCTAGTTGTTGGATTTCCTTATTCAATTGGTACTGCCTACTCAAGAACTGTTCCTTTAATCTTGTCTTACTCTTCTCTGTAAGGATCTGTTTAACCGTTACCTTCTTAATAATTTCCACTACACTCACCTCCGCATAAAATAAAACAGTTAGTTTATAAAAAAGATTTTATTTAAAGCTCTTTTCGTATAGAGGGTTGTTTTTAAGCATATATTTTTGCTTGGATACCCTACAGGCGGATCAATTACGCCTAAAAGGCAGCCCACGTCCTGCGTCTGCGATTACTCGACGCAAACTACTCGAGGAAGCGTCTCAGGTCCCGCTTGTGCACAACGGCGTAATGTCACCGTCCTGGTTCCACGGGCAACGCTTCAGCCCCCTCGGGAAAACCACCCTTAGTTTGCAAAAACAGACTATTTTTAAAAGTCCCTCTGTTTCACTCCTTTGAGAGTGACAAACGACAACACAGAACTCGTTTTTTAGAGTAGACCTCCATGGAAGTGAAATTTTGCACCATGGAGTATGAATATTTTAGTCAGCATTGGAATGAGCGAAGGTCCGTGAGACTCCTGTGGGAAAATGGCCTAGCCGAGACCCCACAGCGACGTAGTCGCGAGGAGGATTGGCAGGTCACCCACGGAAAGCGAGCGGACCGTAGCGAATGACAACCTGATTTGTATTTTCAGGCTAGCTTAAAGTTTAAAATTCTTCGAACGTTAAAGTGGTTTACCTTAATTTCCTTCTTCCACTTTTCTTCATACGGAAAAAGGGAGAGGACACACCTCACCCTTTACCCGATTTCTAAATTGATACGTTTGTTTTGATTCGTCCCTGCCGCATTCACTACAGATCGAATCGCTTTTGCTATTCGGCCTTGTTTTCCAATTACCTTACCCATGTCGTCCGCATGAACTTCTAACTTCAGTGTGAGTGATCGACCGTTTTCAACTTCAGTAACACGGACATCATCTGGATGATCTACAAGGGCCTTTGCAATTGATTCCACTAGTTCTTTCATGTCACTCACCTTTAAGGATTATTTCCACACGAAGGACATTACTTTGTGTTCTTCGCATTGTGAAGTTTTTCCATTAAACCTGCGCCAGAGAACAAGTTGCGAACAGTGTCAGATGGTTTTGCTCCGTCTAACATCCATTTTAACGCTTTATCTTCATCTACGTTAAACTCCACTGGGTTTTTCAAAGGATTGTATGTTCCAATCTCTTCGATAAAACGACCATCACGTGGAGAACGAGAGTTAGCTACTACTACGCGATAGAAAGGTGCTTTTTTAGCTCCCATTCTTTTTAAACGAATTTTAACTGCCATGTGTTTCACCTCCAAATATCATTCACACAATTAAGTATATTACCATAAAGTTATCCCTAGGGCAACCCTTAGTAAAGTAAAAAAACTTTACACCCTATTTTTACATAAATGGGAACTTAAATCCACCTTTTTTCTTCCCTTTTCCCTTTTGCATACCAGCCATTTGCTTCATCATTTTCTTCATTTCACCGAACTGCTTAATGAGACGATTCACCTCTTGAATAGAAGTTCCGCTTCCTTTTGCAATACGGCGACGGCGACTGGCATTCAACAAGGATGGATCTTGCTTCTCTGCTTTTGTCATGGATTGAACGATCGCTTCAATATGCCCAAGTTGTTTATCATCCACTTGAACATTTTTAAGACCTTTCATTTTCCCAGCACCAGGCATCATACTTAAAAGCTCATCTAATGGGCCCATACTTTTCACTTGGTTTAGTTGCTCAAGAAAGTCATCAAAGGTGATATCCGCTGTACGCATCTTTCGTTCAAGCTCTTTTGCCTTTTGCTCATCCACATTGGCTTGTGCCTTTTCAATAAGCGTAAGGACATCTCCCATACCAAGAATACGGGAAGCCATACGTTCAGGGTGGAACGGTTCCAAGGCATCTACCTTTTCCCCCATACCTGCAAACTTAATCGGCGTGTCCGTTACAGCCTTTACAGAAAGGGCCGCACCACCACGTGTATCCCCATCTAATTTTGTAAGGACAACCCCCGTAATACCGAGACGATCGTTAAAACTCTCCGCAACATTCACTGCATCCTGCCCTGTCATGGCATCTACCACAAGGAGAATTTCATCAGGTGAAGTCAACTCTTTTATTTGATCCAATTCACCCATTAATTCTTCATCCACATGTAAACGCCCAGCTGTATCGATAAGAACGTAATCATGATGATCTTCCTTTGCCTTTTCCAAAGCATTCTTTGCAATTTCCACAGGGCTCACCTTATCCCCCATGGAAAATACAGGCATATCCAGTTGTTTCCCTAATGTCTCTAGCTGCTTTATAGCAGCGGGACGATATATATCTGCTGCAACCATTAACGGTTTACGGTTATGTTTTTTCCTTAAATGATTTGCAAGTTTACCAGTGGTGGTCGTTTTCCCTGCCCCTTGTAAACCAACCATCATTACAACTGTCGGAGGCTTTGATGCTACAGCAATTTTGCTTTGTTCTCCACCCATTAGTGCAGTTAACTCTTCATTTACAACCTTAATAATCTGTTGTCCTGGAGTTAGACTTTGCAGTACTTCCTGACCAACAGCCCGTTCCTTTACTTTAGAGATAAACTCTTTTACAACCTTGAAGTTTACGTCTGCTTCCAGTAATGCCAGACGAACTTCACGCATCATTTCCTTTACATCTACTTCCGAGACTTTACCTTTACCTCGGATCCTGTTTAAGGTTCCTTGCAGGCGCTCTGCTAAACCTTCAAATGCCATTATTTTGCCCCCTATTCCAGATTCTCGAGAGATTCAATGATCTCGATCATTGTATCGGGACTCCCCTTTTTTTGTACTACTGATTTTAACTTATTTATCAACTGCTGCCGCTCCTCATACCTTTGCAGCAACATCAGCTTATCTTCATACTCCTCTAACAAAGCCTCTGTACGTTTAATATTATCATAGACTGCTTGCCGACTTACTTCAAAGTGGTCAGCAATTTCCCCTAGGGACCAATCATCTAAATAATACATTGTCATGTACTGGTTTTGCTTTTCTGTTAAAAGGGCTTGATAAAAATCGTACAAGTAATTCATGCGGATAGTCTTTTCGATCAAGAATCCCACCGCCCTTGTTAAGGAATTTTACTTTACAAACAATATTACAAGAGATATAGGTGTACTGTCAAATAATAAAGTGATTTACTCTTCAGCTGCCTTCTCCCCTTGCTCTAAAACATCAGCGAATAAACCGTGAACATACTGATCCGCTTGGAACTCCTGAAGATCGTCCATTCCTTCCCCGAGTCCTACAAACTTCACTGGTATATCCAACTCATGTCGGATAGCAAGGACAATCCCCCCTTTTGCCGTACCGTCAAGCTTCGTCAGAACAATTCCAGAGACATCTGTCGCTTCTCCAAATGTCTTCGCTTGACTCATGGCATTTTGTCCTGTGGTAGCATCTAATACAAGAAGCACCTCATGTGGCGCATCAGGAATTTCCCTTGTAATAACCTTTTTTACCTTGGCTAATTCATTCATTAGATTTACTTTATTTTGTAATCTTCCTGCTGTATCACAAAGTAATATATCTGCTTGACGAGATTTTGCCGCTTGAATGGCATCAAACATAACTGCAGCTGGATCAGAGCCCGCTTGCTGCTTAATAACATCAACGCCTACACGCTCTCCCCATACCTCTAACTGCTCAATAGCTCCGGCACGGAACGTATCCCCTGCTGCTAGGAGGACATTTTTCCCTTCTTCCTTAAATTTGTGAGCCATTTTACCGATGGTAGTGGTTTTTCCTACACCATTTACACCTACGAATAAAATAACGGTTAAATCATTTTCTTTAATATTTAGCTTTGTTTCTTCCTCTGACTTTTGAAGAAGTTCTGCTAATTTTTCAGAAATAACCGGCTGAATATCTACAGCCTCGCTTATATTTCGAGAACGGGCTTCATCCTTTAACTCATCAATCAAGTCCATAACGGTATGGACACCTACATCAGCGGAAATTAAGATATCCTCTAGTTCTTCAAAAAACTCTTCATCCACCTTACGATAATTTTTAACAAGGTCATTCATTTTTCCTACAAAGGAGTCCCTCGTTTTTGTTAAACCATCTTTAAATTTCTCTGTAACACTTTCCGTTTGTCCTGTAATCTTTTCCTTCAATTTCTTAAAAAAGCTCATTGTAATTCCTCCATAGCTTATTAATTCTACTAATTCTACTATTTTGCTCCAACTAACGCTTCACTTTCCTCTAGTCTTACTGACATTAGCTTCGAAACTCCCGATTCCTGCATCGTTACACCATATAAAACATCTGCCTCTTCCATCGTTCCCTTCCGGTGGGTAACAACGATAAACTGCGTTTCGTGACTAAAATCCTTTAAGTACTGTGCAAAACGAACTACATTCGCCTCATCTAAGGCTGCCTCAACCTCATCGAGAACACAGAAAGGTACCGGTCGTACCTTCAATATGGCAAATAAAAGGGCAATAGCCGTTAGTGCCCTTTCACCACCAGATAGTAAAGCAAGATGCTGCAGTTTTTTCCCAGGTGGTTGAGCAACAATATCTACCCCTGTATTCAGTAAATCCTCCGGATCTGTTAACCGAAGATCCGCTTGTCCACCACCAAAAAGTTCCTTAAACACTTCATGGAAATGGGATTGTATTTGATCAAAGGTTTCTTTAAACCTTCTAGTCATCTCTTCGTCCATTTCGTTAATAACTTGATGAAGCGTTTGTTTTGCATCTTCTAAATCTTCCTTTTGCTCCAGTAGAAACTCGTATCGTTCTTTCACTCGGTCATACTCTTCAATGGCACCAACGTTTACGGAACCTAATTCTTCAATAGCCATCTTGATTAATTTCACTTTTTTCTTCGCTTCCTCTAATTCAATAGACAATGGATATTGGCCCTTTGCCCCATCAAAGGAAAGTTCGTACTCACCCTCAAGCTTATTCAAACGATTGTCCAAGTCAACATCTAAACGGTTAACACGGACCTCCGTTTCATGGAGCGTGCTGGATATAAATTTCAATTGACGTTTATGCTCCTTAAGCTCCCTTTCTCCATCGTCATGTTCTTGCTGAAGGCTTAAGCGTTCAGAACGACGCTTTGAAATGAGTTGAATTGTCCTGTCCTTCTCTGTCCTCCGTTGCGCAATGACCTCTTCTAATGTATCTGCGCTATCTGATTGAGAGGACATTTCCTGCTCTAACTGAATAAATTCATTTTCCTTTACTGATAAGTTCTCCGAAATTTGATCATAGGACTCCCTTAATCGAGTATAGGTCTCCTCTGCATAATGGAGTTGTTCCTCTTCTTTTGCCAGTTTAATTTTCGTTTCTGTCATTTCGGAAGTCAATGTTTCCTTTGTTGTTTTTTCTTCCTCTTGCTGCTTCGTCAGCTGCTCAATTTCTTCATTTAAGTCTCTAATCGTCTCTTCGCACTTTAGAATAGAGTTTTCTAAAGTGATAAGCCTTGCCTTTTTCTCTTCCTGATCTTTCTCAAAATCATTCTTTTCTAAATCATAAATTTTCAAACGTTCATTAATATTTTGCTCAGAAAGCTCTAATTCCCTTAGTTTAGATTTCTTTGCTTGCTCTTCCTCGCGAATTACTTCACCATCTTCTTGTAATGTCTTCATTTCCATTTGTAATGAAGACAGTCGTTCTTTCCATCGCTTAACTTCCTGCTGCAAGATAGAGCTATCCCTCTCTAATTGATCTAATTTACTAGTTACCCGTTCTAATTCTTGCTGGCGGCCTAAAATCTGGCTTTGTTTTTGATGAATACTACCACCAGTCATTGCCCCCCCTGGGTTAATAACATCCCCTTCAAGGGTAACAATTCGATAGCGATAACGGACGGCTCTTGCGATACTGTTAGCAGCCTTCATATCTGTAGAGATAATAATATTACCTAGCAAGTGGGAAATGATATTATTATATTGTGCTTCAAATTGAACTAAATCCTTTGCTACACCCACAAACCCTGGAAGTTGTTCTGCTGCATAAATATCTTGACTCTGAATATTTCTCGGTTTTATTACATCCATCGGTAAAAAGGTTGCCCTGCCTAATCTACGCTGCTTTAAAAACTGTATCGCCCTGCGACCCGTTTCTCCATTTACCACAACAACATGTTGTTGTGCAGCACCTAAAGCAATGTCAATAGCCGTTTGATGATCGGAAGATACTTTTATTAACTCCGCAATAGCCCCTTTAATACCTGTAAATTCACGATCTCGCTCCTTTAATATTTCCTTAACCCCTTGGAAAAAGCCTGTATATTCATTTTGCATTTCCTCCAAGACCTCTTTACGGGATTTTAACTGCTGAAGATGGCGAAAGGCCTCGTATAAAAGGGATTCCTTTTTTTCATACTCCCTTTCTCCCTTTTCTAATTCTAGCTTTTTCTGTTGATAGACAGTAAGCTTCTCTTGAATTAATTGCTTTTGTTCCTCCCATTGTACGGAGGCTTCCTTTAATTTGGATTGAATATTTTCTCTCTTGGCAACTAAATCAGAGTTATCTTGCTCCAATCGAATTTGTTTATCTTTTTGCTTTTGCAGTTGATCCTTAAGATAGCGCATTTCGTTATTATGGGACGCTTTTTCGTTGAGCCATTCAATATAGTCAGCCTTTAACTCCTCGATACGTTCCATCGTATTTTGTTCTAATGCAACCATTCTTGTTTCTTGCTCCTTAAGCTCCTGACGCGTAGTCTCGGCCTTTACCTTGTATTCAGAAAGCTGAAACTCTTGTTTACGTATATCCTCTTGAAGTTGTTCCTTTTGTTTTTTTAGTTGGGACATTTCCTCAATAAACTGATCGCGATGCTGTGCGAAATTCTTCTTTCGTTCTTTCCAAACTTCCTTTTGACCTTCTTGTTTTTCCAATTCTTCACTAGTGGATAGTAAAATTTCCTGAAGCTCATTAATGGACTCATCCATCGTCTGCATGTCCGCACGATAGCGCTCGAGATTGGCTTCGTATTGCTTAACAGTCCCTTGAATACTACCTTCACGATCTTGTAAAGATTCTAATTGTTGCTTCTCCTCTGTCCACTTTTCGTGGAGCTGTTCAATCTCTTTCACTAACACTCCCACTTCGAACTCTTTTAATTCTGCTTTTTTCTCCAAATATTCTTTGGCGATGGAAGCTTGCTCCTTTAACGGCTCTACTTGGGATTCTAACTCGTAAATGATGTCTTTCACACGATTTAAATTATCTTGTGTTTCATCTAGCTTCTTTTCAGACTTCAGCTTACGGTTTTTATATTTTAAAACTCCTGCGGCCTCTTCAAAGATCGTCCGTCTTTCTTCTGATTTACTGCTAAGAATTTCTTCTACTCGCCCTTGTCCAATAATAGAAAAAGCTTCTTTCCCTAAACCTGAGTCCATAAATAAGTCGACGATATCCTTTAAGCGGCAAGGCTGTTTATTAATTAAATATTCACTTTCTCCTGAACGATACACACGACGAGTAACGGCAACCTCACTATAATCAATGGATAGATGTTGGTCTTCATTGTCTAATATCAGTGTAATTTCGGCCATATTTAAAGGCTTCCGGCCATCACTTCCTGAAAAAATAATATCCTCCATTTTTGCACCACGGAGATTTCTTGCTGATTGTTCACCAAGTACCCATCGGATTGCATCGGAAATATTACTTTTTCCGCTGCCATTTGGTCCAACAACTGCCGTTACCCCTTGTACAAAGTCAATGGATAGTCTGTCAGCAAATGATTTAAATCCAACGAGTTCCAATCGTTTTAGGAACAATACTACTCACCTCTATTTTTACGTTCTTTATAATATAAATCGATATAACGATCACCTTAACTTGTCCATTTTACCACAAACAGGGACTTGTGGTTAAACGGATTATGAGATTCACTGGAGAGTTTTCTATTAAAAATGGTACAATAATAAAAAATAAATTATTACGGTTCCATATAGAAAGGATGTCCCGATGAGTACACAAGAAAAAACGAGAGAGAATTTAACCGCAATGATTGAGGAAATTAAAACAAAGCTTCGAATTGTTAATGCTGGTGCAATGAAAGCAGAACATTATTCTTTAGATCGTTTTGATGATGTGGAAGAGCTTTATACAATGGTAATGAAGAAGTCGAACTTTAGCGTTAGCGAAATGGATGCTATTGTATCCGAGTTAGGGAGCTTGAGGGATAAAAATTAAAAGTGTTATGAGAAAAACAGGTCACACTCAGGACCTGTTTTTTCCTTCTTTGAATCAATTTCATAATTCACTTTAAAAAAAGCATACACTCTCAGATTAACAGTTATACCTTTAAAAAATTTGCTCTATTAACTTTGATGTTGATTTTCGCTTTAGGATGCTCCTTCGCCACTTCGTTTGCTCGTCGCAAGAAAAGACTTGTTGCTTTTCCCGCAGGAGTCTCGCTCCTTTCACTACAATCAACACTAAAATCAACATTGTATTTTATCAAAAATTAAGCTGCAGCTAAATTCGATGAAGATTGTTTTTGAGCAAGTCTCATGCTAGCTAATTTCATGCCATTGTACACCATGGTTACTAAATCAAAATGGACTTTGCTCGTTTTCCTGTCCGATATCTTACATTGTTCAACTGAAAGAATTCTTTGAGGTATGCAATGACTCTTTCAACGGAACTACGTTCCTTGAATCGCTTTTTCCAGGCGATGGAACCAAACTTTTGTAATCATCCTTGAAAATGAAGCTTCAGAAGGGACTGGATCAGATATTAAGAAACCACAGTCAACCATAAATTTAAGATCAGTGTTTAAACGTTCAACTAAGGGTTGTATTTCAGGGATTCTTTCAACTATCCTAACCACAAGTGCTTGAATCATTGTAGGATAGTTTAGTTCAACAGGCCTACCTAAATTATTTTTTTCGCTACGGTAGTAAGGATTGGATTGATATCAATAGCGGAAAAAATCTCATCGTAACGTTGGGTAGGTTCTAAATCAAATAAAATTTGCATGCTAAAAAGACTTTCTTGTCGTACAATAGACATAGGAGTCTTTCCCCCTTCGAATTAGTTTGCTGGTTACTTACTAAATTCGATATTTGGGGAGGTACTCCTTTTTTCATGCTTTAGAACCCTTGGCCCATAAGGGCCGAGATTTATGAAATTCATTCATTTATATAAAATAAATAAAAACGGTACTTCCCTCCTATTATACCCCGCTACTATTGTACCTCTTATAGGAATTCTACCGAACTATTTATAGTTCTTTGTGGCTCCGAATATAGTTTATTTTTACATTTTCCATCATACTTCTACACTATTTGTCAATTATAATAGGCAGTTGTCGGAATATTCTGTATTGACAGTTTCATTGAAAGCGGTTACACTATTTTTGAATTACAACGTTGTTAATGATGGGTGTAATTATAGTTTATTAGATTTATATTTTATAACGCTTTGAAATAGTCTCTTTTAATAAAATTAAGTCCACTACCCAATAACTCAAATTTCTAGCTTTTTTCACCTAAGAATAACAACGTTGTTATTTTCTGGAACTTCCATTCTAAACACTTCCTAATTTTAAAGGTCTCAACTCGAATTTTTTCGAGAGACAATATAATTATGCTTGAAAGGAGGGTTTATAGTTTATACCAATCATTTCGCACAAATAAACCAAACTGCACAGGGAGGGATTTGATGAGAAAAAGAAGAAAACATATTGCATTGCTTATGTCATTCCTACTATTATTCTCTAATTTCAATTTAATGGTATTTGCTGAAGGAGAAGGTCAACCTGATGATGATGCCGAAGAAAATGAAATGATTAGTATTTCCAGTGATTGGCGCGGAAGCATCATGGGTGATATCGGTACAAACGATATTACATATGAAAACTTTCAAATTACGGAAAACGATGATGATACAGTGACAATGCGAGTTTCTAATAATCGTGGGAAAATTGCAAGTAGTGACGAAGGATTAGCCTATTATTTTAAAGAGGTTGATCCAAACGCCAACTATACCCTTACAGCAACTGCCCACGTAGATTCTTGGACTGCAAATAACCAAGTTGGGTTTGGGATTATGCTGCGTGGTAATGTTTTAGAAAATGAAAGGGATCCTGATTTTACTGGTGATTATGTAGCTGTGGGTGCCCTTGATCAAGTTATGAAAGGCTTCTATAAGTACGAAGATTCAAGTGTTCAGAAGAACGATTGGGTTTTCGAAAGTACGATAGATCCTGCAGCGGGTCAGGAATATGAGATTAGCCTTCAGAAATCTGGAAATATCTATATCCTTAAAATTGGTGACGAAGAACATAGAATAGAAGATTACACTGGGGAAATTAATTATGCCGGACTTTTTGCTGCTAGAAATGTTACTGTAACGTATAGTGATGTAAACCTTAGCATTGAAGGTGAAGTGGAATTAGGAGACTGGGATTTCAGTGCATTTGGCGGTAATGTAAATATTACAAATGACCCTCCTAGAAATCCTGATCCTACTTTACATGAAGATGGTTCAGTGACACTTTTTGCGAGCGGTGGGAAGATCGCTAATGCAGACGAAGGGATATCTTATTATTTTAAAGAAGTTCCTGCTGATGCAAATTTTGAAATTAACACAACGGCAACCGTAAGAAGCTTTAACAGTGATAGTAGTATAAGTACTCCAAATCAAAAATCATTTGGGTTAATGTTAAGGGATGAAATCGGAGAGCATGGAGATACAAGTACGCAAACGTCTAATTTCGTTGCATTAGGTGCTCTTGATATTGCTAATGACAGTATTGCTGGCATAAAAGGGTTTTATAAAACGGGTACGGAAAATGGGCAACCTGGTACAGGTACACTCCAAAGACTTTCTCCATTTGCAGAGCTTAATTTCCCAGCTGCAAATGAAGTATATGATTTAACAATTAGAAAATCTGGAAACACATATGTTGTTACAGCTAATGGTTTCAGTGAAACGATCGAAGCTGACGGACTATTCACAGATAATGTTTTTGCAGGCTTCTATGTAGCCCGTGATGCCGAGGTAACTTTCAGTGATTTTAGTATTAATGTGGATGCAAGAACGGTAGCAGAATTACAAGTGGATTCTAGCAATATGAAAACGGAGTATTTAGTTGGCGAGAGCCTTGATTTAAGTGGCTTAGTTGTTACTGCGGTATTTTCGGATGGTGGAACTTCTGTACTCTCTGAAAATGACTATATCGTTACGGGTTTTAACAGTACACAAGTAGGTACAAATACGATAACCATCAATTTTGGTGGAGCTACAGCTACCGTTGATCTTGAAATCGTTGATTTAACTATTACCGACTTAGAAATACAATATCTACCTGCTAAAACGGAGTATTTCATGGGAGACAGATTTGATCCAGAAGGCTTAGAGGTTGTTGGAGAGTATAATGATGGATACGCATACGAAACCTTATCAAGGGATCAATTTCATTTTTCTATTTCAGGTGAAGATGTAGATGAATCTTATGTATTCACTAGCCCAGGTACAAAAACAGTTACAATAATCTCTACTAACTCTCCTGAGGTAACCACTTCCTTTGATGTAATGGTAGCAGATACGGAAATTACGGAATTAGAAATAAGAACAAACCCTGCTAAAATGCAGTATTTCATTGGTGATGAGCTTGATCTTTCAGGAATGGTTGTTTATGCCGTATATGGTGATGGGTCAGAAGTCAGGCTAACTGCTAATGAATATGAAGTTTCTGATCTCGATACTTCTACTCCTGGGGATAAAGAAGTAGTCATTTCCCATAAAGGAAAAGAAGTAGTATTAAAACTCAATGTAAAGGAAAGGGAATTACAAACTCTTGAGGTAACTAGCTACCCTCAAACAACTTTCCTTATTGGAGAAGACTTTAATTCTATCGGTCTAGAAGTATCTAAGGTTTATGATAACGGGGATAAAGAAGTATTTGTAGCAGACAATTATACAGTAAAATCTGATGCATTTGATAATACACAAGAAGGAATCTATAACATCCAGATTGTACCTGGTACTACGGATATTGAAGCAATTTCCTATCAGGTTACAGTTCGAGAAGCTAAGGAATATGATTTTGATTTTATAATGTTCGGTCAATCTACTTCAGAAAACAGAAATGACTGGAGCATAACAGATGACGGTGCCATCAGATTAGAAGCATTTGCAGCCCATAATGCTGGAAAAATTACAGGGGATCATGACGGTATCGTGTTCTACTACACTGTTCTTGATGCAAACGAAGATAACTTTGAGTTGTCCGCTGATATTAAAGTAGAGCATTATGCCAAAACACCTCATGATGGTCAAGAGTCCTTCGGTATTATGGCAAGAGATGCTATTGGAACACATGGAGATTCCGGAGTATTTTCCAGTAATATTGCAGCAGTTGGAGGATTTGCCGGCGGTACACGGGAACTTAATGGAACCCAGCTTTTTGTAAGAACAGGGGTGTTAGCTCCAGATGGTGAAGGTAGTGAAGGTATTCAAAAGAAAATGCTGAAACAAGAAAGACCTTCCATCGATAATACGTATCCTAACCAGACTTACCGACTCACTCTTGCGAAAACAAACAGTGGATTTACTGGAAAACTGGATGATGGAAGTGGAATTCATGAAGACATTATCTTCGAACCAGAGATTTTAAATGTTCAAGACGACAAAATGTATGTTGGCTTTTACGTTGCCAGGGAAGCAACAATTGAAGTAAGCAATATAGAACTTACTGTTTCTGCAGCCAAAACGGATGCACCAAGAGTGGAACCACCTGCAGAACCGATTACTCCAAATTTAGAAATTTTGTCATTAGAGAAAACACCTTTAGAAAACTATGACTTAAAAATGAGAGCCAATGCTGATGGAACTGTTTCCGTTAGACAAGGTACAGAATTTATTGCCCGACATCAACGAATAGAACAAGGGGAAGTTTTCTCCTTACCTACCAACCTTAATGCAAATAGTAATACAAACTTTAGTATTTCGTTTTTACCAGACGATACGCAGTATTTGACATCCTATGATCGTATCATCCGTAACTTTACCGTCACAAACAAAATTTTCCAAGAAGATGGGGATATTTATGTAACCGTAAACGGTACGAGTGCTGGTACAGGGTCTATTGATGATCCATTAGATATTGATACAGCTATTGATTTTGTATTGCCAGGTCAAAAAATTATTGTTGGTGGCGGCACATATTTACGTGATGCACCACTTCGTATTAGAAGGTATAACGATGGTACACCAGATGCTATGAAGTACCTTGTTGCAGCACCTGGCGAGCGTCCTGTATTTGATTTCGACAGAAGACATGATGGAATGCTCCATGAAGGAAACTACTGGCATGTAAAAGGATTGGACTTTACCCGTGCAGGAGGAAATAGAAAAGGTTACCACATCGGCGGACACCATAACATTATTGAGAATTCCCGTTTCTATGAAAATGGTGATTCCGGTCTGCAAATTAGTCGTATTGACACAACATTAGATAATTTCGAGGATTGGCCATCCAATAACCTTATTTTAAACAGTGTAGCCTTTGATAACCGGGATCCTGCAGAAAACAATGCCGATGGTTTCGCCATTAAGCTTACTGTTGGAGAAGGGAATGTCCTAAGAGGTACAATTGCTCATAACAACGTAGATGACGGTTTTGATTTGTATGCCAAAGTTGGTACAGGGGCAATTGGAACTGTTGTAATCGAGGATAGCCTTGCCTTTAATAATGGTACACTAACCGATGGAACGGTTGGTGGCGGTGACAAGAATGGCTTTAAACTTGGTGGAGAAGGAATTCATGTACCACATGTTATCAGAAACAGTATTGCATGGGGCAATGGAAAAGTTGGCTTCTCCAGCAACAGTAATCCAGGAGTTATCGCTGAAAATAATATTTCCTTTAATAACCTTGAAGGAAATTTAGATTTCACAACCTATTCTAATATCACACCTGATTTTACTATCGATGGGTTTATTTCTTTCCATACTGAAGAAGGAAATGGAAGAGACAGATATCCAGCTGAGTTAAAATCTGATAAAAACTTCTTATATGATGGATCACAAACGTTAAATGCATCAGGAGAAGGATTGCCATCGGATCTCATCGATGCAATCGGAAAGATTACAGAATTTAAAAGAGATACAGACGGAAACATCGACTGGCTAGGTGTATGGGATGTGTATTTCGAATTTATGGAACAATATGAGAAGGACACTCATCCAGGAAACGGTATTGGTCACATTATGCGTGAATTAAATAGACAAGGCAACAAAGATAAGGATGAAAAAAGAAGACTAATGGATGAGCTCCTTCCAAGGAATCCACACCCTTTACCATAAGAAAATCATAATAAGACAGGTACTCCATTGGAGTGCCTGTCTTTTTAGTATGCCTTCTTTCTCTATTTCGTTTCCTATGTGGATTTCGTAATAATTCTTGGAAAATAGTTAAAAATAAGTAGACGTTTTATAATAATATAGGGGAAATTATTTAATGCCTTCTTTATTGGACTTACTAACAGTTGTATCAGTATTAACTATCAATTGGGATGAAATAATTGAATTACGTACCCTCATGAGGGACATGTTGTTTGAATATTGGCTTAGGGAAAGCTTATTTTCTTTCAATTGGTGGTTCCTTTTAGTTTCTACAATAATCTTTTTTATTATCTGGCTTATTGTCTTAGATAAAAAAAGAATTATTGAAATTAGTGTAGTTGGTCTCTTCATTGGTACAATAGCCTTCGTCTTAGATACGGTAGGTGTTACACTTGTATTATGGTCCTATCCTTATAAAATAATCCCTATTGTGCCGCCAATTCTTGAAATCCATAAATTCCATCTTCCAATCGTTTATATGATCAATTATCAATTCCTTAATAAATGGAAATCTTATTTATTAGGCACAACAATTTCTGCTTTTATTTTTTCCTTTATTTTTGAACCACTTACCGTATGGTTGGGGATATATGAAATATATCATTGGAAGTACATCTATTCATTTCCTATCTATATTGCTATGGGAGTACTAGTTAGATGGGGAATGATTAAGGTAAAAGAAATGGAAAAGAAGAATAAAAAAACATTACCCTATAATTAAAAGAGTCCATTTTTTTACACTTGAATGGACTCTTTCTAAGGTTAATCCCCAAAATCAACATTATGGTAAACTTGCTGAACATCCTCTAAGTCTTCTAATGCGTCAACAAGCTTTTCAAACTGTTCTTGTGCATCTTCTGTTAGGGTGATATCATTTTGTGCCAGCATCGTTAGCTCTGCAACGGAGAATTCTGAAATTCCTGCATTTCTAAATGCCTGTTGTACTTCGTGGAATTGATCTGGCTCGGCATAAACAATTACTGCGTCATCTTCTTGGACGATATCACGTGCATCTACGTCTGCTTCTAATAAAATTTCTAATACTTCCTCTTCAGATTTTCCTTCTACTCCAATAACCGCAGTGGCATCGAACATGTAATCTACTGAACCATTTACTCCCATGTTCCCACCATTTTTTTTGAAGGCAGACCGCACTTCAGCAGCAGTACGGTTAACATTATTCGTTAATGTATCAACAATTAGCATGGATCCATTTGGCCCAAATCCTTCATAGCGAAGTTCATCATAATTTTCTTCAGCACCACCCTTTGCCTTTTCGATGGCACGGTCAATGATATGTCTTGGTACATTGTATGTTTTTGCTCGCTCCACAACTACCTTCAATGCCACGTTTAACTCCGGATCAGGTTCCCCTTGCTTTGCAGCCACATATAATTCACGGCCAAATTTTGCATAAATACGGCTCGTATTTTTATCCTTTGCCGCTTTTTTCTCTTTAATATTATTCCATTTACGCCCCATAAAGTTTCCACTCTCTCTTTCCTTTTTGTATCTGCAAGTACAAGAAACCCAATAATTATGGGGTTTCCTGTGGAAAAAACTCTAATATTATTTTACCAAATGGTATCGTCTATTGTCACAATTCTTTTGCAGGTCAACATCAATTCTCAATCGCATATTAGCTGCTTATCTCCTCAATAAATTGATGTAACTCTGCTTGCTCTATTAAATAATAATTCCCTTCACCTCTGGCAACAAAAACATCTTCTCCATAGTTTGTTAGCCAGATTAGTTCTCCCCTTTTCACTTCACTCACGGACTGATCTTCCTGTGCTCCATCTGGAGGAAAATCAATATAAATACCCTCCGTAACCATAGGAAAGCTGTCGGAATTCATTTTACGTACATTCGAAGCCTCATTAAACCACTCTATAATATTCCTATTTTCTTCGGCAGTAACTTTCATTGAATAACTATTATGATCATCTTTTATTTGATCTCCGAAAACAAAAACAATGGCATCTTCCGCAATAGTTTGGTGAGGAGACTTTAAATACTGCTCCCAAATTCCTACTATTCCTATTATCAGTAAAATAACTAATGAAATGATTAAAAAGATTTTCTTCATTTTTTTCTCCTTGCTTTGCATGATTAAGTACTCTCTAAATTAATAAATCATATCCATAGATAGTGTAACATTTTTAGTAAAAATAATTATAGAGAAGAACACCGAAAACACTTCCTTAATAAATTTTTTATTCAATAGCTTTTATATATATAATAAGAAGGAATTAACAGAATAGTGGAAATATATAGTATAATAATGTAATAGATTTTTTGCTTTGGCTCAGGTAAAAATACATTGTTATGGAGAGGATAACCAGCATGGCGGAAGAAAAAATAATAAAGGGTAATCACCTTCCTTTTCGTCTGAATATTTTGTTCTTTCTTGTCTTCATACTTTTTTCTGCACTAATTTTAAGGTTAGGGGTTGTACAAATTGTTCAAGGAGAGGAGTATCAAAGGGTTCTTGAAAGAACAGTGAATATTAGTATCCCTACAGAAGCTCCAAGGGGACTAATGTATGACCGGTTCGGTAACCTCATGCTAGATAATGAAAGACTATTTACAGTGACCTATACAAATAGGAGAACATCTCAAAGTGAAATGCTAGAAACAGCAAGACAGTTAAACAAATTCATTACCCTTGAACCTACAAGAATCAATGATCGCGACCTTCGGGAGTATTGGAGCATTCTTTTTCCTGAAGAATACAGCGAAAAATTATCTTTAGCAGAAGCGAGGGAATTAGGATTAACAGATAGCCAAGCCCATTTAGAAAGACTTAATAAAATTACAGATGAAGAATTAGACTGGTTTTCGGATGAAGACAAGGAAGTTTTCGCACTTTGGAGAGAATTTAATGCTGGCTATAATAATATTCCACATAAAGTAAAAATAGGTCTTTCTTATGAGGAGTCAGCTTTAATAATGGAAAATTTAGAAATACTTCCTGGAGTTGATATCATACGGGACTCTCAACGTTATTTTATATTCGGTGACACCCTTAGAAGAGTTATAGGTACTGTAGGCTCTATCCATCGTGATGATATTGACTTTTATCTAGCCAATGGGTATGCAAGAAATGAACAGGTAGGTACTAGATATATAGAAGCGCAGTACGAGGCGGTATTGAGGGGGCGTAAAGGACGATTAGAGAATTACATGGACCCTCACGGAAATTTCCTAAAAAGCCCAGAAGCACACCTTGGAAGTCGTGGGAATGACTTAATTTTAACATTCGATATGGAACTTCAACAGCATGTGGAGCATATAATTGATTCTTACATGGAAACTTATGCTTCTTCTTTTATAGATCAGCCCGATGCATATGTTGTAGTTATGGAGCCACATACTGGAGATATATTAGCCATGGCCGGCCATAACAGCCAAGTTCGAGAAATCGGTACATTTACACATGCTTATGAAATGGGGTCTGCCATTAAGGGAGCCACTGTTTTAGCAGGGTTTGATACGGGGGTAATACAGCCTTATGAAACGATATTAGACCGAACATTAAATTTACCAGGTGCTCAACCTATAAGTTCATGGAGGACACTTGGAAGTGTTAACCACTTATCTGCACTAGAACGCTCTTCCAATATTTATATGATTTACGTTGCCATGAGATTAGTTGGCTATGTCCCTGGGGTCTCAGGTACAAATTGGGGTAATTATTATAAAGGTTATGATATTCTTAGAGATTATTATGCCCAATTTGGGTTAGGAGTTCAAACAGGATTGGACTTACCTAATGAATCGATTGGTATTGACGGTGGAAAGTTAAGTGAACCAGGGCGATTACTATTCCTTACCTTCGGGCAGCTTGATACTTATACTCCCTTACAATTGGCACAGTATATATCTACAATTGCAAATAACGGTTATCGTATTGCTCCAAGAGTAGTAAAGGAAATTCGTGAACCCGAAACGGAAAGGAGTAAATTAGGTCGTATATCACAGCAAATAGAGCCTAAAGTTTTAAATAAACTTGATATAAGCGACAATTATTTGGAAGAAGTACAAAAGGGACTTTGGCTAGTAACAAATGGAGCAAATGGGACTGCCACTCGATTTTTTGCCGGTAAACCTTATAATCCTGCTGGCAAAACAGGTACAGCACAAGACAGAGTCAATGGCATAAATGTTAACAACCAAACCTTTGCGGGTTATGCACCGTACGATAATCCTGAAGTGGCCATTTCCGTTGTTGTTCCAGGAGTAAGTATACAACAAAGCGGCGTAGCAAACTCGATGGCTGCAGAGATTCTCGATGTTTACTTTCATTTAAAAGAAATAAGACAAGGACCTTTAGAATGGAGTCCTATAGAAGATGGAGAACATGAAGAAGAAGGAGAGAATGAGGAAGAGTAATATTAAGAAAACACTCCCCAGGTCTAATTAGACTGGGGAGTCGAATCTAAAGTTTATGTGATTTCTTTTACATAGTTTCCCTTATAATAGCTATTAATAACAGTGCTTCTTTTTCGAAGCACTTTTGAGGTTACTTTTTCCTATTTTATAAATCCTCATTCTTATCCCACATGTTCCTATCTACTTCGTATAAAACCCATGGTGATGACAGTTCAAAATTGTGATTTGAAGGTAGGGTTTTGGCTGCTTCCACTGATAAATCCATCCATATGTAAGTATCTCCTTCCGATTTTTCCGTTAGATGTCGAAAGTCAGTAGAAATTGTTTCCCATAACCCCTTTTGAGAAGATATATCACTCCAAGGATAAACGATATGTAAATAATGATCCCCCTTCCTATCCTTTTTAGTAATAAGGAATCGAGTTTGATCTTCGTTTTCATAGAAAGACCAATTCATTAAATCATGCTCCTGAAAAAGATTTTTAGAAGCAGGAAAAGAGTAGTAGACTTCATATGGAAATAAGGAAAAAGAATTTAAATATTTTTGATTAAGCCAAAACTTTTTTCGTTCTAATGAATGAATGGGGGTCCATGGTTTCGATCCAGTTTCAAGTGCTGATGTATCCTTCGTAATTGCTCCATGCAAGGGTTCGTGAGGGATTAAACCTAGCTTTTCCAAAACCCGCCGTGCAGGTAAGTTATCCATTTGTGTATTTGCTCCTATCCATTGAATTTTAGTTAGTTGGAGAGCTTCTTCTATAATGTAGGATATCAGTTCAGTAGCAAAGTTGTTTCCTCTAAACAGGCGATCACTACGCAATCTACCTAACATAGCAAAGTGGTCAGCAAAAATAGTATATCCCCCCATACTTACCATCTGATTATCTAAGAATAGCCCATACAACCGATGATTTCCTGTGCTGAGTCTATGAAAAATACGTTCAACATAATCATCCTCAATTCCTGTATCCATCTCCTCGAAATTTACCAAATCATCGGTGTTTAACATTCTTATATATTTATTCAATGTTTTGTTACCTCCTAATTCAATCGGTATTATAGAAGCATAATTGTTTATTATACATTATTAATGTTATTATAAATGTTATTGGTTGGTATTTTTATGGTATTTGATTATGGGTTCGCTCTTTGAAACGCGTATTTCCCTTTTCTTCTTCCTTTCGCGTTTCATAAATTCTCTCTGAAAGGCGTACCTTTCCTGCCTAGTCCAGAAACAAAAATTTGCTCCTGCGGGGCTTGCGCCCCGCTTTTTGCGCTGGCGCGCAAAAAAAAGCCAGGTGCGGAGAATGCTTTAGATGAATGAATTCATCACAGCATTCTCCGCACCTGGCTTAGTCGTCGAAACGATTTTTAATTGGTTAATTATCGAGTTTTTGTAGTGCTTTTTGGGCAGCCATTTGCTCTGCTTCTTTTTTTGATCTTCCGGTGCCTTTGCCTAATTGGTTGTTTTCTAGCCAGACTTCGGAGACGAATTCTCTGGCGTGGGCTGGGCCTTTTTCTTGGACGATTCGGTATTGGATGTGTCCTTGTCCTTCTCTTTGAATTAGCTCTTGTAATTGGCTTTTGTAATCCATCATGTCGGAGAAGGCTCCTCCGGCGATTTTTGGATATACATAGGCTTCTAGGAAGGAGTAGACAGATTCCATTCCTCTGTCTAAATAAAGTGCTCCTACGAAGGATTCAAAGACGTCCGCTAGCAATGCTGGACGGCGTCTGCCTCCTGTCATTTCTTCCCCTTTTCCTAGCAATACATAGTCACCGAAACTCAACTCATCAGCGATTTTCGCTAAGGATGGTTCACATACGATGGAAGCTCTGAGTTTGGTCATCTCTCCTTCACTCATGTTTTCATAATTCTTAAACAAGTATTGTGAGATGGCCAATTCCAAAACTGCATCGCCTAAAAATTCAAGCCGTTCGTTGTCATCATGAGGTCGAATTCGATGTTCGTTCACGTATGATGAATGGGTAAAGGCTTGGATAAATAATTCTTCGTTTTCAAAGTTTACATTTATCGAGGATAAGAATTTACGATATTTTTCTTTTTGGGCGGGTGGCATTTGCAGCTTTTTCGGTTGTTTGTTAATTCCCCTTCTAATCTTTCTTGATTGTTGCATGAGATCCCCCATCGTTTCTCTCAATAGATTTAATATTTTCCCTATGTTAAAAGTGATTTGTTGATTTTCGTCATTTTAATATTTGCTATTTCGGCTCCTCTATTTTTCGGAGCAAATTGATGTCTATCAAGTCGCCTTCATTCTTCCTAGTAACATGGTATTAAACCCATACCGATAAAAATCAACATACCCTAACAAGAGTTAATTTAGGTTTGAAAGCCCAAGCCCTTAAAAAGGGCTTGGGTTTTTATAACTATTGCTGACGTTCTATGTATTCTACAACGTCACCTACAGTTGCGATTTTTTCAGCATCTTCGTCGGAAATTTCTAAGTCAAACTCGTCTTCAAGTTCCATAACTAGTTCAACTACATCCAAGGAGTCTGCACCTAAATCATCTTTAAAAGTTGCTTCAGGTTTTACTTCTGATTCGTCTACACCAAGACGTTCTGATACGATTTTTGCAATGCGATCTAATACTGCCATGTAGTTCACCTCCTCTCAGTAATTATAGGATATTATGCTAGAAAATACTAGTTTGATTTCATTACATTACCATTCCGCCATCTACATGGAGGGTTTGCCCGGTCATGTAAGCAGATGCATTACTTGCTAGAAACGCTACAACTGCAGCTACTTGCTCTGGGCTTCCTAATTTTCCGAGAGGAATTTGTTTTAGCATTCCTTCTACTAATTCCTCTGAAAGGGATTCTGTCATATCCGTTTCAATAAAGCCTGGGGCAATGGCATTTACAAGGATGTTTCGATTAGCAAGTTCCCTTGCCATCGATTTTGTTAACCCAATAACACCAGCTTTACTTGCCACATAGTTAGCTTGTCCAGGATTCCCTAATACACCAACTACTGAGGAAATATTAATAATTCTTCCGTAACGTTGCTTCATCATTGGACGAGTAACAGCCTTAGAGCAGTTGAATACCCCTTTTAAGTTTGTATTGATAACTGCATCGAAATCCTCTTCCTTCATGCGCATGATCAAATTATCTTTGGTAATACCTGCGTTGTTAACAAGAATTTCAATGGAGCCAAATTCATCAAGAACTGTTTTAACCATGCTATTTACCGATTCTGAGTCAGCGACATTAGCTTGGATCGCCATTGCCTTTACTCCGTGACTGCGGCATTCTTCCGCTACTGCTTCTGCCTTTTCCTGACTCCCAGAATAGTTTACCGCAACGTTAACACCTTGCTTTGCCAATGTTAAACAAATTTCCCGTCCTATACCTCTAGAACCACCTGTAACGAGTGTATTTTGTCCTTTCATACGCCGTCTACTCCTCCCTTAATGCTTCTAATGTATTTTGCAATGTTTCCTCATCATAAACTGGCAGTACTTTTGCACGGCGTGACACCTTTTTCACAAGACCGCTTAATACCTTACCAGGACCTACTTCAATAAATGTTTCTACACCTTCATCAATCAATTTTTTTACTGTGTCCTCCCATAATACTGGGGAATATATTTGCTTATATAAAAGCTCACGAATTTCCTCACCATCTTTAACAGGCTCTGCTGTTACATTTGCGACAACCGCCATAGACGGAGTGGTAATAGACACTTCAGCTAAATGATCTTTCATTTTTTCTGCCGCTGGCTTCATTAATGAAGAATGGAATGGACCACTAACGGACAATGGAATAACTCGCTTGGCTCCCTTTTCCTTTGCCAATTCCGAAGCCGCTTGTACTCCTTCTACTGTTCCAGAAATAACAATTTGCCCAGGAGAGTTAAAGTTAGCAGGCTCCACTACACCCGCATTGGCTGTAGCTGTCTCCGTTACTTCCACTAACGCTTCCCTTTCCATTCCTAGTACAGCTGCCATCGTTCCTTTTCCTTTTGGTACAGCTTCTTCCATCCACTGTCCACGTTTACGAACGGCTTGACAAGCATCCGCAAAGGATATGGCACCACTTGCTACAAGTGCAGAATACTCCCCTAGGCTATGCCCTGCTGCATAATCTGCGTGAATACCCTTTTCCTTTAAAATCTCCCAAATGGCAATACTTGTAGTTAATAATGCCGGCTGCGTATTTTCTGTTCTTTTTAAATCTTCTTCTTCCCCTGCAAAAATTAAATTGGAAAGCTCTTCACCTAGTACCGTATCAGCTTCATTAAATACACGCTTACTAATCTCATATTTTTCCGCGATTTCTTTTCCCATACCCACTTGCTGTGAGCCTTGTCCTGGAAAAAGTAAGGCAATTTTCCCCATGTTTATAACTCCTTCTTTTGTTCAGTATCGTTTTCATTTTTTACTAATTCCTGACGAATGGTAGCAACAACATTCTCATCATGCATTGTTTTTGCTTGACGAATAGCATTGAAAAACGCCCGGTCATTTGAAGAACCGTGTGCTTTAATAATAGGAGCATTCAATCCAAAAAGACCCGCTCCCCCATATTCGGAATAATCCATTTGCTTTTTCACTTGTTTAAATGCTGGCTTCAGTATTCCCGCAGCCAATTTGTTTTTAAAGGTAGAGGTTAGTTCCCTTTTCAATATTGAGAATAAGGAAAGGGCTGTTCCCTCAATGGATTTCAGTACGAGATTTCCCGAGAATCCATCACATACAACCACATCGGCAACACCTTCTAATAAATCCCTAGCTTCCACATTTCCAACGAATTCCATGGAGCTGTTTTCTAGAAGCTCAAATACTTCCTTCGTCAGTTCCGTCCCTTTTCCTGCTTCTGTTCCAACATTTAATAACCCAATCCGTGGTTTGACAACCTTGCGAACCTTTTTCATGTATACATCACCCATAACCGCATACTGATAAAGGTGAGATGCCTTAGAATCCATGTTTGCCCCAACATCCAATAGAAGGAATCCTTCTCCACCGAGAGTCGGTAACATTGGGGATAAGGCCGGACGTTCAATTCCTTTAATTCGCCCTACAACTAGGAGGCCCGCAGTCATTAATGCACCAGTGTTACCAGCTGAAATAGCCGCATCTGCCTTTCCTTCCTTTACTTGCTGTATTGCCAATACCATGGACGAATCTTTTTTTCTCCTTACGGCCTTTACAGGAGAATCTTCTCCTTCAATCGTAACTTCTGTATGTAAAATTTCTACTCTATCCGATGGTTGAATGTATTTTTTTATGTCAGCTTCGTTACCAACTAAAGTAACTTTTAAATCTTCATAAGTCTCAAGGGCTATTTCACACCCCCTAATGACACTTTCTGGGGCATGATCTCCCCCCATCGCATCAATAGCTAACTTCATTATTACACCATCCTCAATTTTATTTTTCTTGACGATACATGGCAAACTCACCGTAGAATACAAGCTCCTGATCAACGAAGCTGCTTACTTCCACAGTGGTTCTCATTTCACCAATTTCTTTCACACTAGCCTTCGCTACAACACGCTCCCCAACCTTTACCTGTCTATTGAAGGAGACATTCGCATTTGTGGTTAATGCTAGCTCATCATCAATAATGGCAACAGCTAAGGAATTAGCTTGAGCAAAAATATGATGGCCACGGGCTATACCAGTTCTAGAGAAAACATGCTCTTCACGAATATCTAAGATGGATATGGCATGCTTGTCTAGCTCTAAGTCGATAATTTCTCCAATAACCTCTTCAATAGGTAAGGCTTTAACTGTATCATATTGCTGGCGGGCAACGTGCTTAATCCGCTCCCTCACCTCGGGAATATTTAACTCTAAACGATCTAATCGAACCGTTTGGACACTAACCTGAAAAAATTCTGCTAAAGCTTCATCCGTTATAAAAGGATTTTCTGCGATTTTTTCTTTTAATAACGGTTGCCGTTGTTTTTTTGATATTTTCACAATAATCACATCCACACTAATATGACTAGGTACTAATAGTAGTATATAGTTGAAGTCACCCATTTTCAACCATGAATATTGTTAATCTAATTTTTCCTCATTAAGCACTACTTGTTTTTTCAAGTATTCCCTAAGCTTTTCGTATGCTTCCCCTTTCCAGAAAGCTTCTGCTTGAATTAATTTAACAGAATCCTGCCTAGCCACTTCTAATACACGATAATCCTCCACAATATCTGCTACTTTGAAGTTAGGAAGACCACTTTGTTTTGACCCGAAAAAGTCTCCAGGGCCCCTTAATTCCAAATCTCGTTCCGATAGTTCAAACCCGTCCGTTGTATCTGTCATAATTTGCATCCGTTCTTTTCCCACATCGGACTTTGGATCGGCTAACAGGATACAATAAGATTGTGCTTCTCCCCTCCCTACTCGCCCCCGAAGTTGATGTAGTTGAGCTAAACCGAACCTCTCAGCATCATAAATAACCATAACCGTTGCATTCGGTACATTAACTCCCACCTCTACCACTGTAGTAGAAACAAGTAAATGAACACGATTTTCGGCAAACTCATTCATAACATGCTCTTTTTCATCAGCGTGTAACCGTCCGTGCATGAGCCCGATATTAAAATGTGGTAATGCCTGTGTCAGTTGAGTATGTACATCAATGGCATTTTGGACATCTAATTTTTCTGACTCTTCAATAAGGGGACAGATCACGTAAGCTTGATGACCTTTTGTTAATTGCTTTTCCAAAAATTCGATTATCCTCGGCAGCATATTTGGTTTTGCCCAACGGGTATCAACTGGCTTTCTTCCTTTCGGCATTTCATCAATAATCGATACATCCATATCCCCAAAGGCAGTAATGGCTAATGTACGAGGAATAGGTGTTGCTGTCATAAACAGGACGTCTGGTCTTACTCCTTTCTTTCTTAATATCCGGCGTTGCTCCACTCCAAAACGATGCTGCTCATCAGTAATAACAAGTCCTAGTTTGTGAAAATCTACTCCCTCTTGAATAAGGGCATGAGTTCCAATTAAGACATGGATTTTTCCTATTTTTAGCCCTTCTAGTATTTCACGACGTTCTTTTACCTTTGCAGAACCAGAAAGGAGTTCTACCCTTAAATCAAATGGATCTAGTAAAGCTTTCAACGATTCCTTATGCTGTTCAGCGAGAATTTCTGTAGGAACCATTAATGCCCCTTGAAAGCCTGCTTTTGCATTAACATAGAGGGCAGCTCCAGCAATGACTGTTTTTCCGGAACCCACATCTCCCTGTAATAAGCGGTTCATACGATATTCGCTACCGAGATCAGTCAGAATCTCCTTTAGGACGCGATTTTGGGCATTTGTAAGGGGAAAGGGAAGTTTTTCCATAAACTCATGAACAGCTTCTTTAGTGAAATTCTTCTGTTGTCCCTCTTCTGCCTCCCTCTCTATTTTCCGGAACATCTGCATTTTTAGCTGAAAGAGGAGTAACTCCTCATAAATCATTCTTCTTTTAGCTTGTTTAAGCTTTTCAGGATTACTTGGAAAATGTAATTGCTTTATTGTCTCAGCTCTATCCATTAAACGGTAGGTGTTAAGTAATTGTGGAGGTAAGATCTCTTCCACTTGATTACCAAATTGTTGAATAGCTTGTCGGATAAACTTCCTTAAGGTGTTGATCTTTACTTCCCCTTTGACGGAATACACCGGCTCAAGACCTTCTTGAACAGAATCTTTCTTCGTTTTTAATGTGCCACCACTTATCATCAACCTGTGCTTGTCCAGTTTTCCATTGATAGTAATGACATCCCCTAAATGGATTTGCCTTTTCAAGTACGGTTGATTAAAAAAGACAGCCTGCACTAATAGACCGTCCACGAGTACGCGAACGGTCAAACGAGATTTATTCCTTCCATAGAAACCAAGGCTCGGTTCACTGTGAACCGTTCCTCTCACAGTAATTCTTTCTTCATGCTGAGCTTCTATAATAGGACGTACAGCATGGTCTTCATAACGGAATGGAAAGTGCTCTAATAGGTCTTGAACAGTAGTAATTCCCATTGATTCTAACTGTTCCATCATACGAGGACCAATACCTTGAATTTCAGAAACTGGATGATTCATCTCTTATTTCACACCTTTTTTACAGAAGCTCCAAAAATTTGCTCTTGATATTTTCTACCTGTAGGGGTTGCTGCTAAGCCCCCTTCTGCTGTCTCTTTGAAAGCTGATGGCATTGCTTCACCAATACGGTACATGGCATCAATTACTTCATCACAAGGAATTCGGCTTTCAATCCCAGCCAAAGCTAAGTCCGCTGCCACAATGGCATTAGAAGAACCAAAAGCATTCCTTTTAACACATGGCACCTCTACTAAACCTGCTACAGGATCACATACTAATCCTAACATTCCTTTTAAAGCCATTGCCATCGCTTCTGCACACTGTTTTGGTGTACCCCCAGCCATTTCAACTAATGCTGCTGCTGCCATTCCCGTTGCGGATCCAACCTCTGCTTGACACCCACCCGCTGCCCCTGATATAGAGGCATTATTCGCCACAACAAAACCAAATGCTCCACTAGTAAACAAAAAGCGGATCATTTGCTCACGGGTTGGATTTAATTTATTTTTCGTAGAAAATAATACACCTGGAACTACTCCAGCTGATCCTGCTGTAGGTGTGGCACAAATAGTTCCCATGGCTGCATTAACTTCATTTGTTGCCATTGCCTTTGCAACAGCCTCTAACAGCTGATTTCCTGCTAACGTTTCTTTTGATTGCATATATTCAAAAAGCTTCTTCCCGTCTCCACCAGTGAGACCTGAAACTGATTTAACATCTTCTGTAATACCACGTTCCACTGCTTTTTCCATTACATTTAAATTTCGTTCCATTTGAGCAAATATTTCTTCCCGTGTTCGTTCGTGGTATTCCATTTCCTGACGAATCATTATTTCTGAAATAGGTATTCCTTCTTTTTCAGCTAAAGAAACTAGTTCTTGTACATTACGAAACATCATTTTCAAATACCTCCTAGAAGCATGTTATTCGTGTATTTTTGTTACTTTCTCTACGTGGTCTAATGCTTCTACTTCCTGTAATATATCCGGACCAATATTTTGGTCTACCTCTATAACCATTAAGGCTTCTTTTCCAACTTCCTTACGGGAAACCTGCATATGTCCAATATTTATTTGATGCTTAGCTAAAATGGTAGACACAGAAGCAATTGCTCCAAACCTGTCATTATGAACAACTAAAATAGCCGGGTGATTTCCACTTAGGCGAAGCTCGAAACCATTTAATTCCTTAATTTCAACCTTTCCTCCACCTATGGACACCCCGACAAGTTCCATTTCTTGATGGTCATCACCCATACGAATTTTTACTGTATTGGGATGGTCCAGCTGTGCCTCTTCCTCATGAAAAGAGTAGTTTAATCCTCTTTCCTTCGCTATTTTCATGGACTCTGTAATCCTTGTGTCAAAGGTTTCAAAACCCAGAACTCCACCGACTAAAGCTACGTCCGTTCCGTGACCTTGGTACGTTTTCGCAAAGGAACCATATAAATGAAAGGAAACCCAAGAAGGCTCCTTCTGAAAAAGTTGTCTCGCCACGAGTCCTATTCTCGCGGCTCCTGCAGTATGGGAACTTGATGGTCCAATCATTACTGGTCCAATGATATCAAAAACGCTGCGATATTTCATATATAAATCCTCCTGGCACTGAAATCTATATCAATTAATCTTTTATTATAACTATGTATATAATAACAAAATGGTCCTTAAACTGCTATAAAACCGCATACATTCCGAAAATACACATGAAAAAGAGGCTGGGACAAAAGTATTTTTACTAATAAAAAATCCGAACAAACTAGATGTAGGTGCAATCTACCCGCTTCGGAAATATACTTCGCTAAGGTAGTGTATTGTTCGTATTTCCGATTAAACACTTTAGTTATGTCCCAGCCTCTTCTATAATATTGGTTTAATACTAATGAAATATTATTTTGCTTTTGTTGCGATTATTGCGATGGCACCTGGTCCAACATGCGTTCCAATTACCGGCCCAATATCCGTAACTACTGATTCTTTTACATTAAATTTTTCTTTCATCATTTCTATCAATTGCTTTGCTTCGTCTTCCACATTTGCATGGGAAATAGCTACATTTATTAATTCCTGACCATATTTTTGCTCAAACTCTTGAACCATTCTTGCTATAGCTTTTTTCTGCCCCCTTACTTTTTCAAAAGGGTATACTTCTCCATCTTCGTTAAGGGAAAGGATCGGCTTTATTTTCAATAATGAACCTAACACCGCAGAAGCCTTACCGATACGACCATTTTTCTCTAAATACTCAAGGGTATCAACCAAGAAGAAAAGGGAAGTATCCTCTAGTAGTTCATTAAGCCTTCCTAAACATTCCTCTTTTGTAGCTCCATTTTTCGCTAACCGAGCAACCTCA
This sequence comes from Evansella vedderi, assembly GCF_030813435.1. Taxonomy (GTDB): domain Bacteria; phylum Bacillota; class Bacilli; order Bacillales; family Salisediminibacteriaceae; genus Evansella; species Evansella vedderi. The sequence goes on from NZ_JAUSUG010000003.1 coordinate 230,642, forward strand.
ACAACAATAATTCCAATGGCATAGGAAGCTCTTTTAGAATCTACAACAGTTAATGAAACTTCGTCCCCAAGTGTTTGGGAAGCTATATATGCAGATTGAAATGTGCCGCTAAGCTTTGATGATAAATGAATAGAAATTATATCTGTGCCTGGGTCTTCCTGTGTAATGCGACGATATTCCGTTTCAAATTGATGTGGGGTTGGCTGAGATGTCGTTGGAATTTGACCCGATTCTGTTAATTTTTTATAAAACTGTTCAGATGTTAAGTCAATACCATCTTCAAATGTTTCCTCACCAAAATGAACCTTCAATGGTACGACAGTAATATCTAGTTCTTTTTGTAACTCCTTTGGAATATCCGCTGTTGAATCTGTGACAATGTGTACTTTCCCCATAAACACAACCCCCTTATAATTTGAACCACATTTATTCTACTGCGATGATGTAAGAATAGAGTGGTTGATTTCCAATATGAACTTCTACTTCAATATCTTCGTATTGCTCTTCAAGATAGCTTGCAAGTTCATCTGCCTCTTGTTCTGTACGATCTTCACCATAAATAATAGTGACTATTTCACTATCCTCGTCCACCATTTTGGAAAGAAGCTCCTTCGCAACCTCTTGTACATTAGGTAAAGTAGAAACGATTTCCTTTTCGTGAATTCCCATGAAATCGCCTTTTTTAATTTGAACACCGTTTAAGCTTGTATCTCTAACAGCATAAGTAACCTCTCCCGTTTTTACTGACCCTAAAGAAGTGGTCATTTCTGCCTGATTATCTGTAAGAGACTCTATTGGGTTAAAAGCTAGTAACGCAGCTAACCCCTGTGGTACGGATTTAGACGGAACTACAACTACATCCAAGTCGGAAACAGTAGCTGCTTGTTCTGCAGCCATAATGATATTGCTATTGTTAGGTAATAGGATAATTTTGTCCGCATTTGCTTCATTAATAGCTTTAACAAAGTCCTCTGTAGAAGGATTCATTGTTTGTCCACCTTCAATTACCCGTTTTGCTCCAAGTCCTTTAAACAGCTTTGCGATACCGTCACCCATGGCTACTGTAATAATTGCATATTCCGTTTTTTCATCTTTTTTCTCAGGTTTAGGTGGCATTGAAGCGCTTCCACCTTTTTCCTGCTCTAAAATACTTGAATGTTGTTCACGCATGTTTTCAATTTTCACATTAACTAATGAACCAAACTTTTGCGCTTCTGAAATGACATTACCAGGATATTCTGCATGAATATGTATTTTTAGTAAATCTTCGTCCGAAACAACAAGTAAAGAATCACCATGAGCACTTAATGCTTCTCTAAATTTCCCTTCATCAAAAGGATTTTCTTGAACCTTATCCGATTCGAATTTAACCATTACTTCTGTACAATAGCCAAATTCAATATCCTCTGTAGATAAATGGCTTTGTGCAGATTGGTGGTGTTCCACTTGAACAAGTTCTGTCATACTTGGAGATTTTTGTACTAGATCAACAATTTTCTCCCCTTTTAATACTGCGAGGAAGCCCTCATAGATGGTTACAAGACCTTGTCCACCGGAATCCACGACCCCCACCTCTTTTAATACAGGTAAAAGATCTGGAGTTCTTTCTAAAGAGGCCTTTGCTTCTTTAACTACTTCCTCCATCAATGCAACAGTGTCGTCATTTTTTTTTTGCAAATGTGACGGCTTTCTTTGCAGAATCCTTCGCGACAGTTAAGATCGTCCCTTCAACTGGCTTCATTACTGCCTTATAAGCCATTTCCACACCAAATTCAAAGGCTTTACTTAAATCTTTGGCGTTAATTGTTTCTTTTCCTTCCACAGACTTAGAAAAACCTCGAAATAATTGGGACAAAATTACTCCAGAGTTACCTCTAGCCCCCATTAAAAGACCTTTAGCAAATGCTCCGGCAACTTTTCCCACATGTTCTGTTGATTGTCCCTTTACTTCCTTTACACCGGAAGTAATGGTTAAATTCAAATTTGTTCCCGTATCCCCATCAGGTACCGGAAACACATTTAATGCATCAATTATTTTGGCATTGTTAGATAAATTGTTTGCCCCCTCTATTAGCATATGGGCAAACTTTTCACCTTCTATTATTTTAATAGTCACAGACTGTTCCTCCTAACTGCTAAGGGTTAGTTACGCGTACTCCTTGTACAAAAATATTAACTGAATCCACCTTTAAACCAAGCATTTGTTCTAATTGGTATTTTACCTTTGATTGTACATTATGAGCTACTTCTGAAATTTTTGTTCCGTAGCTTACAATAATATACATATCAATGTGGATTTCATCATCTTCTAATTCTCGAATAATAACGCCCCTGCCCAAGTTTTCTTTCCCTAAGAGGTCAGTGATACCGTCTTTTAATTGTTTCTGAGATGCCATTCCCACTATTCCATAGCAATCGATAGCTGCTCCTCCAGCTATCACGGCCACCACTTCTTTTGAAACGTCAATTTTTCCATAGTTCGTTTTCATTTCGATGGTCATGCAAACGCCTCCTTTGGGTCTTTTACCTTACTGGCTAAAGTCATTTTACTATATATAATTGTTTTTTAAAAGAAAACATCGTATGTATTAATAATTCTATATGTAGACCATACTGTCAAGCATTTCCCCTTGAAACTTTCATCATTTTAACTTGAAATCTTTTTATCCTTATGCTAAGATTACTTAGTGTTTTTAAAAGTGAATCGTTCAATGTAGTTGAACCGCTCGTGTATGTGAAGGAGGGAAAATCATGTCTCGTAAATGCGTAATTACTGGTAAAGGACCACGCTCTGGTAACAAGCGTTCCCACGCTTTAAATGCAACAAAACGTCGTTGGGGTGCTAACGTACAAAAGGTCCGTATTTTAGTTGACGGTAAACCAAAGCGTGTATACGTTTCTGCTAAAGCACTTAAATCAGGTAAAGTAGAACGTGTTTAATTAGATGTACTGCCCTGATCAAAATCACTTATTTGATCACAATCTTATAATTATACTAAAAAACGGCGCTTATGCGCCGTTTTTTCATTAGGCTGATTTCGAAACTATGTTGCTTTTTTTAAAAGCTGTTTTATAATTGTGCTCTTGCGATTACTCAACGTATAAAAATATGTTGTTTTTATGATAGTTGGCTTGGATACGCTACAGGCGGATCAATTACGCCTAAAAGCAACCCCACGTCCTGGTTCAGCGGGCAACGCTTCAGCATACTCGTGAAGGAACGCTCGTAGCTGTTGCTTTTTCCGTTGGAGTCGCCACCTTTCGCTTTTCCAAGCTTCTAAAAAACAACAACTTTTACGAAAACAGTCTTTTTTTAAAAGCCTGTAGCATATCGTCACCCACTCCTAAAAGCCTATTATAAGTGGGGTACCCATAATAGGCGAGCGAAGAGAATTACTTCGCCGTTTATCATTTAATATGTCTCTCCCTGAACTCCTAACTTTACTTAGGGGATGAGACATGGAACATGGAGCGTGCCACTGACATAAAGAAGGTCGCTAATACCTTATTAAATAACTTATTAAAACAAGAAATGTAGTAGTTTTGTATAAGGTCTACCCTTTCTTAAATGCACCTAAACACGCTTTTACAAACCCGCCGATGAACTTAGGTAATTTGATCGTATAAAACTTCATTTTTCCCCCTCCTCGAATGAGCTGCCCTTGCCACATTAAGGACATGTTGAGTTAAAATAAACGTGCTTCGTTATTATCCATTATATTCATTGAGTCGGAAATAGTACCTATTTTCTTAGAAAACCTTCTCCTTCTAAACTTTTTTTAAGAATTCTATTCGGTGTTTCCTGCTAAGTAAGGGTTATAAGACATTTACCTCTTAGTTAATGGTATTTTTTTTAAAAGAAAGAGTAGCTTTCAAAATTTAAATGCATCTCCGACATTAAAACTAGATGTAAATATGATTAAGATACACTTTAATGAATAACAACGATTCTTCCAGAAATTCCTATTCACCCTTGATAGCTATGAAAGAGATACATTAATAATCACTTTTCTCTATACCATATTCAGCATACTCCTATACTGTGATTCCGTTATATAGGTATTCGATAGAGTGGGCGGCGTAAAGTTTTTTTAGCATACACGTTACAGGCGGACGTTTTCCCCTTCTCCAAGCTTTTAAAAAAACATCGTTTGCAAAAACAACCTTTAAATTATAAAAGGAGCGCAATGCGCTCCTTTTATAATGTTCCCCTAATGGAATCAATAGCCTGTTTTCGATTACGGCTTTTATAAACTGCAGACCCTGCAACTAATACATTTGCCCCCGCTTCAATACATTGTTTTGCGGTGTCTGGATTGACTCCCCCATCCACCTCTATATCAATGGATCTGCCAATTTGGTTCACTAAATTACGAACCTGTGTGATCTTAGGAAGTACAGAAGGAATAAATGCTTGTCCTCCAAACCCTGGGTTCACAGTCATTAGCAAAACTAAGTCTACATCCTCTATGATATTTTCAATCATTGAAACAGGTGTTGCCGGATTAATGACAACACCCGGTTTGACACCATGTTCCTTAATTAAATGAATCGTCCTATGCAAATGTCTAGTAGCCTCAGCATGTACACTAATAATATCTGCTCCAGCCTTTGAAAACTCTGATATATACCGATCCGGATCTTCAATCATTAAGTGAACATCTAAAGGAAGCTTTGTTATAGGTCGAATAGCGTCTACGACTAATGGACCTATCGTTATATTAGGTACAAAATGACCATCCATAACATCCACATGGATATAATCTGCGCCTCCCTGTTCCACATCAGCTATTTCTTCCCCAAGCCTGGAGAAATCTGCCGACAAAATTGATGGTGCAATTTTAATCATTTCAGTACCTCCGTTTTTGTGATTTTATCTCATTTATAAAGTCAATATAGTGCTCATAACGATAATTAGGTATTTCGCCGGAAGCAACACTTTCTTTTACGGCACATTTTGGCTCATTAACATGTGTACATCCTCGAAATTTACATTCACTCATACGATCTCGCATTTCAGGAAAACAAAAGGTCAAGTCCTCCACTTCAATACCCTCAAAATCTAAAGAGCTAAATCCTGGAGTATCTGCAACATAGCCTCCACCGTCAAATGGAATAAGTTCTACATGTCTTGTGGTGTGCTTTCCCCTCCCTAAACTTTTAGAAATCGGGGCCGTTTCAATATTTAATTCAGGCTTTAGGGCATTTAATAGGGATGACTTGCCAACACCCGATTGGCCAGCAAAGACAGAAACTTTATTCACTAAGTAGGGACGTAGTGCCTCAATCGTTTCATCAACATAAATGGATGTACTGACCACCTCATAATTCAGTTGACGATATTCCTTTTCAAAAGATTGAATTTCCTCGCCCTTCTCCTTTTCTAATAAATCAATTTTAGATAAACAAATGATCGGCACTATATCATTGGCCTCAACATGAACTAAGAATCGATCTAGCAGCAAAGAGCTAAAGGAAGGTTCTTCTGTAGAAAAAACAAGAATTGCTTGATCTACATTGCAAATTGGAGGGCGGACTAATTCATTCTTTCGCTCATAAACTTCTAACACATACCCATCTGTTTTATTGGCAGCCTCAAACTCAACCCAATCTCCAACTAGTGGAGTGATCTTTCTTTTGCGAAAATTACCCCGCCCACGGCATTGGAATACTCCATCCTTATTTTCAACATAATAGAAACCACTTAGTGCTTTAATTATTCTACCTTGCCCCATTAGTACCTCCATAAATGCCCACTTCAGATTGCTCCTTTTTTTTTTGTTATTATAGGCGTTTTACTTATAATAATGTAGTAATTTATGTCACTGAAATAAAAAAATGTCTTGCTATGCCCTATCACCGTTTCTCCATGACCTTAGGGCATTCATTACTTTTCTATTGATATTGTCTCAATTCTTCGTACGTATATTCAAATGGTGATTTTTCATGTTCCTCGCCATCTACGTATAACAGTAGGAATCCGCTTCCTCCTGGTGCTACAGTTAATGGTACATGAAATCTCCTGCTCTCACTAATTTCTTCTTCCACAACCATCTTAGGGGCTGTATTCATCATATCAATAACAGAGATTCTAATCCGGTATGTCGGTTTTTCTTCACCATCACCATTACCTTCAGGAACATTAACATTAAATGGAACAGTTGCTGTAATAGGTTGATCCTCTGGTTCTTCCTCTGGCTCTGGTCCAAGGGAAAAGGTCACCGTTACTCTTGTTCTGTCCCGTAGTTCTTCATTCCTTGGAGGGTCTTGTGCAAATGCTTTTCCCTCTTCCATTGTTGGGTGGTGTTCCTCTTTAAACACTATTTCACTAAACATATTATTTCCGGATAATAATCGATTCACTTCATCCTGGGTCATACCGTAAAGATTTGGCATGTTAACTGTCGGGCGTTTACTTAACGTTAAGGTGACTACCGTTTCCTTTGGAATAACAAGTTCTCCAGGTTCAGGGGATTGGTCTAGGACTATATCGTCATCGTGCTCCGTTGATTCCCTATATTCATATTGTCTATCCATGTAATCTTCTAGTATACGCTCTGCCCTTTCCTGTGACTCTCCAATGACATCTACCATTTCCACCGGTTCCGTTCCTTCACTGACAATTAATCTAACCGTAGCTCCAACCTTCACTGTATAACCAGCACGTGGATTATGGCTGATAACATGTCCTTCTTCTACATCCTCATCAAAACGAAGCTCCTTTTCTACCTCTAGCTTTAAATCTGTTAATTTTTCATATGCCTCTTCATATTCCATACCTATTAAATCATCAGGGATTGTTACATCTTCCACGTGAAGCCAACTAGGAATCAATGAAAATGCAACATACATCGTAGCCAAAATAAAGAATAAGGTAAATAATGATGTTATAATCCAAAACTTTAGTGATTTCTTCTTATTTTTTTTATTCTTTCCATTCCCTGTGTTTATATGATTAGCTTGTCCGTCATTAGGCTTCCCATGAACCATTGTTACTTGCTCATTATCATTAGTATCATTCCCAATAATGGGGACAGCTTTTGTTGCTTCGTCATCTTTCACAGGAATTGTAACTCTTTTTTCCCCTTTACGACTTATATCAAATACAGTAATGAGATCATGAAGCATTTCATCTGTAGAATGAAAACGATCTAGTGGATCCTTCATAGTAGCCTTTAGCACTACATTTTCGACACTTTGGGGAATAGATGGATCAATATCCCTTAAAAAAGGCAACGGTTCTTGTAAATGCTTAATGGCTACGGATACAGCGGTATCCCCGTTAAAAGGCACTTCACCAGTCAGCATTTCATACATAACAACACCAAGTGAATAAATATCAGATTTATAAGTTACATTCCCACCTCTAGCCTGTTCTGGTGATAAGTAATGAACAGATCCTAATACGGAATTAGTATGTGTAATGGTGGCATCACTAATGGCTCTGGCAATTCCGAAGTCTGTTACTTTAGCAATTCCCTCAGTACTAAGTAAAATATTGTGGGGTTTGATATCCCGATGAATAATATGATTTTCATGGGCATGCTCAATTGCCGAGGTAATTTGCTCCATAATTTGCACTGCTTCTTGTACATGAAGCTTCCCCTTTTGTTGAATATAATCCTTTAACGTATTACCACGGACGTATTCCATGACTATATAATAAATTTTATCCTCTTCCCCAACATCATAAATATTTACAACATTAGGATGGGACAAACTTGTGGCCGCTTGAGCTTCCCTTCTAAATCTTCTGATAAACTCCTCATCCTCAGAAAACTGTGGTTTTAGAACTTTAATGGCTACTTCCCTATCTAAGATAATGTCTTTAGCCAAATAGACATTTGCCATTCCCCCACCGCCGATGGGCTTCAGCAGTTCATAACGGTCATTTATTCTTTTATTCATCGTCTTCACTTCCTTCTGAAGTGTGACGAACAATGGCTATAGTAACGTTATCCTCGCCACCGCGTTCATTTGCCATTTTGATTAAGTTTTCTGCAATTTCGTCTAACGTTCTTTCAAAATTTAATTGTTCACTAATATCTTTATCAAGGACCTTATTCGTTAACCCATCGGAACAAAGTAACAGATGAGAGCCTAAATCCCAGTTGATTGTATCAATATCTATCTTAAGTTTTAACTCTGTACCTAATGCCCTCAACAACACATTTCTTCGGGGATGGTACATTGCTTCATCTTCCGTAATTTGACCAGAACGAACTAATTCACCTACTAAAGAATGATCATCTGTTATTTGTTTTAATTCATCTTGAGTCTTTAAATAAACCCTGGAATCTCCAACATTCGCCACAGAAATAAACTGGTCAGTACAAATTGCAGCAACTAACGTTGTACCCATACCATCACACTGAGGATTATTCTGGGCATGCTCAAACAGATGCCTATTTATATCATGAATCGTTTCTTCTAACCACTTCTCTGCATTTTTAGGACTGAATTTCTCTTTATTTTCTTCCCACTTATTTAACATAATTTCTTTTGTCATTTTACTTGCCACATCACCAGCTTGGTGACCGCCCATCCCGTCAGCCACGAGTGCTAGAAGCTGGCCTTGGTCATCCATTAAATAAGCTCCATCATCCTCATTGTGAGGTCTTAATTGACCCACATCTGTTCGAAATACAGCTTTCATAACATTTATCCCCTCGTTTCTTCTTTCCGCTCCTTTGCCCGAAGTTGACCGCAGGCAGCATCTATGTCATGCCCTTGTTCTCTTCGAATAGTCACGTTAACTCCTCTATTTTTTAAGGTGCGTTCAAAAGCAAATATTTGCTCCTTTGGTGTTCGCACATAATCCCTCTCCAAAACATTGTTAACCGGTATTAAATTCACATGACATTTTATTCCTTTTATTAGATTTGCCAACTCTTCCGCATCCGCAACGGAATCGTTAACACCCCCAAATAATCCATATTCAAAGGAAATTCTCCGCCCGGTTTTTTCTATATAATAGCGAATGGAATCCATTAGCTTTTCCAATGGGAATGCTCGGTTAATTGGCATTAACTTTGAGCGGATTTCTGTATTTGCGGCATGCAGGGAGATGGCAAAATTGACTTGCATTCCTTCATCGGCAAATTGATAGATTTTCGGAACGACACCACTTGTTGATACAGTTATATGTCTAGCACCAATATTTAGACCGTAATCATGATTCACTGTCTTTATAAAACGGATGAGCTCATCGTAATTATCAAAAGGCTCGCCGATCCCCATGACTACAATGGAATCCACTCTTTCACCTTTTTCGTCTAAAAATTTCTGTGCCATTAAAACTTGAGCTACGATTTCACCCGCCTCTAGATTTCTTTTTAAACCCCCAAGTGTGGAAGCACAGAAGGTACATCCAAGGCGGCAGCCAACTTGGGTAGTAACACAAACACTGTTACCATAGTTATGCCGCATCACAACAGTCTCAATGGAATAACCATCATTTAGCTCAAATAAAAATTTAATTGTACCATCCTTTGAGGTTTGTTCAGTAATTGTTTTTAACGTAGTCAATGAATACTCATTCGCCAAGGCACCTCTTAAATCCTTTGACAAATTCGTCATCTTTTCAAAACTTTCTACACGTTTTACATATAACCAGTCATAAATTTGTTTTCCCCGGAATGCCGGCTCCCCTTTTTCTTTTAACCAGTCAATTAATTCATCATAGGTTAAAGAATATAAAGAGTCTTTAACTTCCGTATTTAAACCTGTATTTTTTGCTTGCGATAACATGGTGACCCACCTTTGAGTGTGATTTTTCCTTTCACACAATTATTTTTTCATTATAGATGAAATAAAAAATCCATCGGTTCCTTTTTCACCAGGAAAAAGCTGTAACATACCTAGTTCTGTTCCACTACAATCACGGAAAGACTCAGGTAGTCTATCCATCAGTGTTTCATCGAAATAAGCATCTTGTCTCTCTTCAACAAATGATGTAATGACCTTATTATTCTCTTCTTTGTCTATCGTACATGTACTGTAAACTAAACGTCCACCTGCTTTTAACAATGGCCACACTGAATCTAATATATCTCGCTGAACTGTTGACAGATGATGAATATCTTCGATACTTTTAGTCCATTTTAAATCAGGTTTTCTTTGGATAACCCCTAATCCAGAGCATGGTGCATCGACTAAAATGCGATCAAAGCTCTCTCGTTCAAAATGTTCTTCAGCGCCCCTTGCATCCATAGTTTGTACATGTATATTTGTTAGTTGGAGCCTTTGAGCTTGTTGTTCAATAAGTCCCACTTTGTGCTTGTGGATATCAAGAGAGACTACTTCCCCCCTATTGCCCATTCTTTCAGCTATATGGGTAGATTTCCCGCCTGGTGCTGCACATGCGTCAAGGACTCGTTCATTTTCTTTAGGGTCTAAGGCGTATGCAACTAACATGGAACCTTCGTCTTGAATAGTAATCCAGCCTTTTTTATATGCTTTTGTCGGAATAACTGACCCTTTCAGAATAACGAGACTTTCTGGTATATTCTTACTTTCCTTTGCTTCAATACCATCATTCTGTAAGGATTGAATAACTTCAGCCTTTGAAGCTTTTAGTGTATTTAACCTTACAGTATGAATGGGATGTAACAGATTTGCTTCAGCCATCTTAGCTGTTTTTTCAGTACCGTATTGATTACTCCAACGGGAAATTAACCAGACTGGATGGCTTGTCTTTACAGCGAGTTGTTCCATAGGATCTTCAATTGCTTCAGGATTTGGGAGTTCTCCACGCTGAATGGACCGTAATATCCCATTCACCATTCCAGCAATCCCTTGATGTCCCCTTTTTTTGGCAATCTGAACGGCTTCATTTATGGCAGCATGATCAGGAATCCTGTCTAGGTACACCATTTGATAGAGAGTTAATCGTAAAAGAATTAACACCCATTTTTCTAATTTATGTAAAGGCCGCTTCGAAAATGGTGTTAAATAATAATCGATCGTTTTTTGAAACTGAATTGTTCCATAGACAACCTCTGTTAGTAAAGGAACATCCTTAGGATTCAGCTTTGCTTTTTTAATGGTCTCGTTTAATAACAAATGGCTATAGGCTTGGTTTTTTTCAATTTTCAAAAGTACTTCTAATGCAGACTCTCTTACATTACCTTGTTTCATCTTATTCTCCTAGCTTAAGACCAGTTGTCCAGTCCTTCCCTGCCCCTAGTAAAAAAGTTTTTGTATCCATTCTTTTCTTTCCGGAAGGTTGAAGCTCCGTTATATTTAGTACCGTTCCTTCTCCGCAGGCTACAGAAAAGCTATTTTGATCAATCTGAATGACTGTACCTGGATCTTCGTTTATTTTCGCCGTAGATACTTCTGTCCACCATATTTTTAACCGGCTGTTATCAAAAGTAGTATATGCCACAGGCCAAGGTACCAATCCACGGACTTGATTATATATTTCCCTAGCTGTCCTGTTCCAATTAATAATTTCTTTATCTTTCGTTATATTGGGAGCATAGCTTACCTCTGATTCATCTTGTTCCACCGCCGTAATAGACCCTTCCATAATTTCAGGAAGAGTTTCTAGAAGTAGTGAAGCTCCTAACTTACTTAACTTATCATGCATTGTTCCCGTTGTATCCGTCTCTTCAATCGGGATAGCACTCTGGGAAAGCATTGCCCCTGCATCCAACTTTTCCACCATATACATAATGGTGATCCCCGTTTCTTTCTCCCCATCAATGATAGCTTGATGAATCGGGGCACCTCCGCGATATTTCGGAAGTAAGGAAGCATGAACATTAATACACCCTAATGGGGGTACATCGAGAAGTCCTTTAGGTAAGATTTGTCCAAATGCTGCTGTTATTAGTATGTCCGGTTGAATTTCAGCAACCTTTTGCCATTCCTCTGCTTTTTTTATTTTTTCAGGTTGGAATACTGGAATACCATGCTTTTCCGCAGCTACTTTAACTGGTGGCGGAGTTAGTTGTCGTTTCCTGCCCTTTGGCCTGTCGGGTTGAGTGACTACTAATTGAACATCATATTCATTTTCAACTAAAGCATCTAATATAGGTACTGCGAAGTCAGGTGTCCCCATAAATACTACTTTCATTGCCGTTCCTCCATTTCTATTTAAGGCTTATTTCTCAAAAAGATTATTGGTCGGATCCATTTCAGGCGGACCAATTACGACTAAAGGCTGCCCGCAGGCAATCAGCCTCCTCGCTTCGCACCGGCATGCTCACTGCGGTGTCTTCTCCTGTTGAGACAGGACAATTCCAATTACATCATCATGTATGGGTTTGTGTCTATTAGTACGGATAGGTCTGTTCGGGCCATTTCCCCTTGGTATGTTTTAATTATTTCTTGAAGTACTTTGATCATCTTAGGTTCAACTTTGTATTTTATCATGCATTGATAACGATATCTATCTTTGATCCTTGGAATGGATGAGGCAGCTGGTCCAAATATTAAGGTGGTTGGTGAAAGATTCTCACGTAAATAATGGCATATTTTTTCTGTAACTCGTATAGCATTCGTTAAGTCCGTATCACTTACATGGATCAATGTTAAAAAATAATAGGGCGGATAAGCTGCTTGCTTTCGTAATTGCATCTCCCTTTGATAAAAAGAAACATAATCATGCTGTTTTACATCTACAATACTATAGTGATCCGGTGTATATGTCTGAACGATAACTTCCCCTGCTTTTTCATGACGTCCTGCCCTGCCGCTTACTTGTGTCAATAGTTGAAAAGTCCGTTCACTTGATCTGAAATCTGGAATATGTAGCATGGAATCTGCAGCTAGGATTCCCACCAATGTTATGTTCGGGAAGTCCAACCCTTTCGCAATCATTTGTGTCCCTAGGAGAACATCCCCTTCTCCACTTCCAAACCTATCAAGTAATTTTTCATGGGATCCTTTACGCTTTGTCGTATCTACATCCATTCGGATAACTCGTATGTCCGGAAAAACTTTTTGTAGTTCTTCCTCCACCTTCTGCGTCCCTGAACCGAAGAAACGAATAGAGTCCCCTTCACAGCTTGGGCAAAAAGTTGGTGGTGTTTCTATATGGTTACAATAATGGCATTGTAAAGTTTGATTTGTGCGATGATAAGTTAACGATATATCACAATGTGGACATTGAGCTACATATCCACAGTCTCGACAGAGGATAAACGTTGAATACCCTCTACGGTTGAGAAATAAAACCATTTGCTCCTTTTTTTCTAGTCGACTCCTCATTGCCTCCGTTAAGGATTCAGAGAACATGGACCTGTTTCCCTTTTTAAGCTCTTCTCGCATATCAATGATATTTACCACAGGTAACTGCACATTGTTTACGCGTTTTTCCATCGTTAATAAATGATATACACCTTTTTGAGCCCTAGCAAAGCTTTCCAAAGAAGGAGTAGCACTTCCTAATATAACTGGACATTTATAATATCCTCCCCTTTTAATAGCCACATCACGAGCGTGGTAACGGGGGGCTTCCTCCTGCTTATAACTCGTTTCATGCTCCTCATCAATAATGATCATTCCAATATTTTCAAAGGGAGCAAAAATAGCAGATCGTGCTCCAACAGCAACCCGTACTTTCTTATCCCTTATTCTCCGCCATTCATCATACTTTTCCCCTTTGGAAAGGGCACTGTGAAGTACTGCCACCTCGGAACCAAATCGTTCTTTGAACCTTTTTACCATTTGTGGTGTTAAAGATATTTCAGGAACGAGCATTATGGCTTCTTTCCCTAGAGACAAAGCTCTATCGATGGCTTGAAGATAAACCTCCGTTTTGCCACTACCTGTAACTCCTCTTAATAAAAATGTTTCATGCTCACCTTTATCCATCTTGTTTAAAATAGGGTTTAATGCCGCTCTCTGTTCTTCCGTTAAGGGAAGGGCTTCTGTCCGTTCAAACTTCCTTCCCTCGTAGGGGTCTCTCCTTATCTCCACTTCCTCTTGGACTAACACTCCTTTTTGTACAAGTGTATTTATGGTACTCCTTGAGGTTTGAGTAGTTTCCATTAATTCTACAACAGATATTTCCGTTGGTTTGCTTATAAAATAATCTACTAAATCTATTTGTTTTTTAGCCTGACTGGTCAAAGAAGACTTAAATTGTTCTAATTCTTTTTTCGAAAAGGCTGGGCGAACAGCATTTCTTTTTTTCTTCGTTTCCCCTGTTCCAACAATAGGAATAATCCTGAGCTCCTGTTTCTTTACCCCTTCCATTAACAGCTTCCGCTCCAGATCTGTCCCTTTTTTGATTAGTTCATCCCAATCAAGAACAGAGTCATGTTGTTTAAAAAATGTTTTTAGATGCGGTGACATATCTTCAATACTTATGTCTGGATGAGGATGAACTTCTTTTTTGTATTTAGCACGCATGGCAGCTGGAAGCATGACCTTAAGGACACCAATATGAAAGGATAATGTCTGATCTTTTACCCAAAAAGAAAGATCCAACAGTTCATTCGTCAAAGGGGGTTCTACATCAATTAATTCTTCAATAGGCTTCAATTTTTTAATATCGAATTCACTCGTTTCTCCTATCTCCAAAACAAACCCTTGTACTTTCCTCGGACCAAAGGGGACTACAACCCTCATTCCAGGTAGAATCGTATCAATAAATGGGGCGGGAATAAGATAATCAAAAAGCCTGTCCGTTTGATTTGTTGCAACATCCACAATGACACGAGCAATCATTTGTTTTTCTCCAAATGCAGATTCATTGCTACCTCCAATAATTGCTTTGCTGCTTCAGACTTAGTTGTCATGGGAATGTGAACAGGCTCCCCCTGTTTTCTATACAATGTCAGTTCATTAGTATCTCCTTGGAAGCCAGCCCCCTCCGCAACAATAGAGTTTGCTGCAATCATATCCACTTGCTTTTTCTCTAGTTTTCCAAGAGCGTACTGCTCAATCTTTTCCGATTCAGCAGCAAACCCTATTAATGTTTGATGAACACGCTTTTCCCCAAGTGTTTTTAATATATCCTTCGTCCGTTCCATTTCAATAACTAGTTCCCCATCCTTCTTCTTTAACTTTTGGTCATATGTGTATTTTGGACGATAATCTGCTACAGCTGCAGCCTTAATCACTATATCCATTTCCTCAAAGTTACTCATGACCTTTTGATACATTTCCTCTGCCGATTCTACAGGTATAAACTTTACACCCTTTGGCGGTGTAAGATTCGTCGGACCGGATACGAGGATAACATTAGCACCTAGTGCTGCTGCTTCCTCCGCAATAGCATAGCCCATTTTCCCAGAAGAACGATTAGTAAAAAAGCGGACAGGATCGATGTTCTCACGAGTTGGTCCTGCAGTAACTAAGATCTTTTTCCCATGCCATTCAGGATTGATTTTTTTCGAAAAATGGTTGTTTATGAGTATAAGAAGATCCTCTGGTTCCGCCATTCTTCCTTTCCCTTCGTAGCCACAGGCTAAATAACCTTCATTCGGTTCCACAAATTGATAGCCGTAGGATTTTAGAATTTCCATATTCTTTTGAACGGCAGGATGGTCATACATATGTACATTCATTGCTGGAGCTATATAAACAGGGGCCGTTGTTTTTAACAGAATCGTAGTCACCATATCATCCGCTATTCCATTGGCGAACTTCCCAATAACATTGGCTGTAGCAGGAGCAACTAAGACCACGTCTGCCCAGTCAGCGACATCTATATGAGCAATCTTTTCTGGATCCTTTTCCTCAAAGGTATTCGTATAAACACGATCTCTAGACAATGCTTGAAAGGTTAAAGGGGTTACAAATTCCGTTGCCGATTTTGTCATTGCCACCTTAACATTATAACCGCTCTGTATTAACTTACTTGTCAAGGCTGCTGCTTTGAAGACAGCAATACCTCCTGAGACACAAAGTAAAACATTAAATTTCTTCTCCATTATTCGTCCCTCCAACAAATATCCCTTTTCACACTTCTATCTACACGATACCTAAAAAATCTCAGAATGACAAAAGAAAAAACAACCTTCAGAAGGTTGTTTTTGATCCATTAGTCTTCTAAGTGATTAGATGCAGTTAATTTCTCTGCATCAATTTCTTCTAGAGCCATACCAACAAAATTCACTGACTTGGATTTTTCACTTTTTTGAAAAAGCTCAGGGTTTTCTCTTAATTGTCTCGCTCGGTGAGCGGAAACGGTAACTAGCGTATACTTTGAATTTATTTTTGTCATTAAAGAATCAATTGATGGCTGCAACATAGTTGACTCACTCCTTTACAAGCTCTTTATATATATGAATAAGGCGCTCTTTTTTACAATTCTCAGCTGTGACGATGGATTTAATTCGTTCAACAGCTGCCTCCACCTCATCATTTTCAACAACATAATCATATTTATCCATTAATTCAATTTCATCTTTAGCTACAGTTATGCGACTATCAATGAGATCTTGAGTCTCTGTACCACGGCCTTCCAAGCGGCTTCGTAGCTCCTTTATGCTTGGAGGCATGAGAAAAATAAAGACACCTTCAGGGAAGGTTTCCTTCACTTGAAGTGCCCCTTGCACTTCAATTTCTAAAATTACGTCATGCCCGGCAGCAATCGTTTCTTCTACATATTTTCTCGGTGTACCATAATAATTATCAACATATTTTGCCCATTCTAAAAGCTCGTTATTTTCTATCATGGATTCAAACTCCTCTTTTGACTTAAAGAAGTAGTTTACACCATCTATCTCCCCTTCACGAGGGTTTCTTGTTGTGGCTGAAACGGAATATCGAATATGTGTATCATGTTTTCTTAAAGCTCCGCATACCGTACCTTTCCCAACACCAGAAGGGCCGGAAAGAACTATAAGTAATCCCTTATCTCTTTTCATAAATACCTCCAGCTTTCATTTACCGACTCGTCTCTCAATGTTTTACCATACTTTTCCCCTAATATTCAAGGTCAATTATAAAAAAGATGAGAATAAACTTAATTTATTATGTAAAAAATAGCGAACCGGGAAAAAGAAAGTCATTTAATCTGTCTTTCACTAATTTAATTTAAAATATATAATGCAAATTTTTATACTACTTATGGAAATTTTCATTTGTAGGGATTCTACCCTCCAAAGGCGAATCAGGTTGTCATTCGCTACGGTCCACTCCCTTTCCGCGGACGACCTGTCAAGCCCCCACGGGCTTCGCCCTGTGTGGTCTTGACTTACTCGTTCTTCCGCTGGAGTGTCGTGGACCTTCGCTCATTCCAATGCAGACTTAAATTTTCATTTTCCATGGTGGGAATTATCATTCATGGAGGTCTACTGAAAATACAAAATCCATGTTGTCGTTCGCACTCTCGAAGGAGTGGAAGGCGGCGACTCCAGCGACGAGCGTTTACTTCTTGAATAAGCTTCGAGTTGTCTCGACGCAGCTTCTACAGCGCGTAGCTAGAAGAGGAAGAGACAGGAACCCGAGGAGGCTGAAGCATTGCCCGCAGAAGCCAGGATGGCGACATTACGCCTGTAACGGATTCGAGAGACAAGGTTAATGCATGTTTATACTACATAGTGTAATTTTTATCTATTGAGTTTCCACTAAAAATTTACACCTTGCTGTCAAAGTTTGATGCCATCGGAAATTCCGATGGCATGATTAAGTGAAATTATGTTATTCCTCAGATACTTCATCTTTGTTATTGAACACCCTTTGTGCCACAGTTTCCGGTTGAACTGCAGATAAAATGACATGATCGCTGTCAGCTATGATCACTGCACGTGTCCTTCTTCCATACGTAGCATCAATGAGCATATTTCTTTCTCTTGCTTCATTAATAATACGTTTAATTGGAGCAGACTCAGGACTTACGATTGAAATAATACGATTGGCAGAAACAATATTTCCAAACCCAATGTTAATCAGTCTAATATCCATTTTCATTTCCCCTAACTATGTCTAAGTATAAAACAATAAGAAAAGCAATAAATAATGCTATATCTTTTATTTTAATTTATTCGATATTCTGTACTTGTTCCCTGATCTTTTCTAATTCAGATTTCATCTCAACCACACGCTGGCTAATATTGATATTATTTGCTTTTGAACCAATAGTGTTCGTTTCTCGATTAATTTCCTGTACAAGGAAATCTAATTTTCTTCCTACAACATCGTTTTGCTGTAAAATTTCACGGAACTGTTTTAAGTGACTTTCCATTCTTGTTAATTCCTCTTGGACATCACTCTTATCCGCATAAACTGCAACCTCTGTTAAAATTCGAGATTCATCCACTTCTATTTTACCACTAACAAACTCCTGAACTCGTTTTGTTAGTCTTTCACGGTAGTTTTCCTGAACTGTAGGTGCATATTCCTTAAGGTCTTGCACCGATTGAGCAATTCTCTCCACACGCTTTTTTACATCTTCATATAATTGTTTACCTTCCACTTTACGCATTTCCTTCAATTGTTGAACGGCTTCTTCGGTGGCTGAATATACCATCTTCTCTATGTCCTCTGAAACCTCATCCGATTCCTGAACATGAACAACATCCTCGTGAAGAAGCAGTTGATCGATAGGGAATGTCTGGGAAGTAACATATTTTTCTGCCATTTTTTCGAAGGTCGTAAGGTATTGATCAAATAATTTCCAATCAACGGATAAGGATCTATTGACAATCCCTTCTCCCTGAAGATTAATAAATACATCTACTTTACCGCGCTGTACGTACCTAGATATGAGCTTTTTTAATTTATCTTCAAGAAAGAAAAATTGACGGGGCATCCGTATGTTAATTTCGCAAAATCGGTGATTTACGGCCCTCATCTCCACTGTAACGTGGAAATCCCCGTTTTCTTTCAGAGAGCGTCCATATCCTGTCATACTTATTATCATTTCTATCACATCCACATGTATATTCTAAACTTTTTTATAGATTACAACAAGAGAAACAATTCTTCGAACTGCCAAATTAATGGTTCTGCCGTATTTTCCCCTTTAATTTAATCATGTTTTTGGAAAATAATACAACATAAACTTTAAGAGTCTGTTCAAAAAGGTCGGTTTTTGAGCTGTTTGAATAGACTCTTAAAGTCATTTTGATGGATATTCGCTAATCGTGACTAGATGAAGCTGTATATCTTTTCTGCTAGCCTTTTAATTGATATAATAAAGGGAATGCATTATTGTACGTATTTTTAATACATAGAGGTGGTATTATGTCGTTCGATGGTATTGTTACCCGTGCAGTTACGAATGACCTAAAGGAACAGCTCCTGACAGGACGTATCGTTAAAATACATCAGCCATATAAAACAGATCTTATTATAACAATTAGAGTAAGGGGACGTAATCAATCATTATTTATTTCAGCCAACCCCTCCTTTGCTAGACTTCATATAACAAAAGAGAAATTCGAAAATCCCCAAGAACCACCAATGTTTTGCATGCTCTTAAGAAAGCACCTTGAGGGCAGTATTGTTGAAAACATTGAGCAAAAGGGATTAGAACGTATAGTAACCTTTTCTTTTAAAGGAAAAAATGAACTGGGGGACGTATCCTATAAAACTTTAATTGTGGAGTTTATGGGACGGCACAGTAATATTCTTTTTGTAAACAGGGATGATAATAAAATTATAGATAGTATTAAACATATCCCTCCATCACTCTCCAGCTTTCGAACTGTTTTACCAGGTCAGCTTTACAAGGAGCCACCTCACCAGGATAAATTAAATCCACTAGAAGTGACAGAAGAGGATCTTCTGAAGAAGCTAGATTTTAATAAGGGAAAGATGGACCAGCAATTATTGAATACTTTTAGCGGGCTATCACCACAGGTTATTAAAGAGATTCTATTTCGGGCGAAGCTTACAAATCGAGAGACACTGCCAAAGGCCTTTCTTGAAACCCTTGCCCCAGTTAAGGAACATCACTATTGGCCACAAATGATTGTTTCCGATTTGGGGGAAGCTTTCTCTGTCGTGGATTTAACCCATAAAAAAGGTAATATTACGGTTTTTGATAGTGTCCATGAATTACTGGATCGCTATTATTCCGGTAAAGCAGAGCGTGACCGTGTAAAACAGCAAGCGAATGACTTAGAGAAGTTTCTACGAAATGAATTTAATAAAAACAAAAAGAAAATTAAAAAGCTGGAAAAGACATTAAGTGATGCGGATAAGGCACAGCGCGAGCAGCGATATGGGGAATTATTAACAGCACACATGCACCTTATTAAAGCAGGTGACAAGGAAGTTACTGTGACCGATTATTATGATCCAGAGCAAGGTTCAGTAACCATTCCTTTGGATCCGCAAAAATCTCCATCTGAAAATGCCCAGCATTATTTCCGAAGATACCAGAAGCTGAAAAAATCCGTGGTTGTAGTTAAAGAACAAATTGAACATGCAAAAGGAGAACTGGATTATTTGGAGCAGCTAATACAACAGGTGGAAACAGCCTCTCCCCGAGATATTGAGGGCATCCGGGAGGAGCTTGCGGAAGAGGGGTATATTAAACGCCGAGCTCAAAAAAATCAAAAGAAGAAAAAGAACGATAAGCCAGTCTTAGAACAATATATTTCTTCCGAAGGCATTGATATATTAGTTGGTAAAAATAACAAACAAAACGAGTACTTAACTAACCGTTTTGCCCGCCAAAATGACACTTGGCTTCATACGAAAGATATCCCCGGATCCCATGTTGTTATTAGAGCTGGAGTAGATGAGTTTGGTGAAGCTACTTTATTGGAAGCGGCAAATTTAGCTGCTTATTTCAGTAAAGGTAGACAATCTGGCCAGGTACCCGTTGATTATACGTTAATTCGTCATGTAAAAAAGCCAAGCGGAGCGAAACCGGGGTATGTTATATATGACAATCAAACAACATTGTATGTGACACCAGATGAAGATTTAGTAAGGAAGCTAAGAAAATAAGGCGAAGGTTTTATTGGAGGCTGGGACAAACGTATTTTTACTAATAAAAAATCCGAACAAACTTGATGTAGGTGCAATCTACCCGCTTCGTAAATATACTTCGCTTTCCGCGGGCGGCTGGTGAGCCTCTGCTCCCGCAGGACACTGACTACACATCCTTGAGATTGCCCACGCACGAAGAAAATGTGCTAACATTTTCGAGGAGTCTACGTATATTTCCTCCGCTAAGGTAGTGTATTGTTCGTATTTCCGATTAAACACTTTAGTTATGTCCCAGCCTCTTTTTTCGTTGAAGCTTTTATCTTGGTCATTGCGTACCATATTTTTAATTCATAACCTATCTCAAAAATAGTAGCCTCATATTGAAAATCTACTAAAAACCTACTTAGTTCATCCATTCTCCCACTTAATAACACACCATTATAAATTCCGTGCTTCCATATAACTTCCCCTTGTCGGTCCTGGTTCAGCGGGCCACGCTTTAGCAGCCTTCCAAAAAAACGCGAGCTCCCGATAGGAAACTCGCGTTATATTTATCCTGCGTCCAATACTTTAAATTGTGCTTTAACAAGAGAATAGTATTCTCCTTTTTGTTTCATAAGTTCATCATGATTACCTTGCTCAATAATATTTCCTTGCTCTAAGACGATTATATTGTCCGCTTCACGGATGGTAGAAAGTCGATGAGCAATCATAATCGCTGTTCGACCATGCAATAGACGACGCAGCGCCTCTTGAATGACCTGCTCTGTTTCCGTATCAATAGAGGCTGTAGCTTCGTCTAAGATTAAAATTTGTGGGTCTGCCAACAACGCTCTAGCAAAAGACAGCAATTGTCTTTCTCCTACAGATAAAACATTTCCTCTCTCTTCCACTTCAGTATCGTAACCGTTCTTCAGCTGCGTAATAAATTTATGTGCCCCAACGGTCTTAGCCGCTTCCACTACTTCTTCGTTCGTAGCATCCGGACGTCCAAAGCGGATATTATCCATAATTGTACCAGAGAAAATAAATGTATCTTGTAATACGATACTTACCTTTTCTCGTAAACTATCAAGGGTAATGTCACGAAGGTCATGTCCATCGATCGTTACGCGGCCTTTCGTAGGGTCATAGAATCGAGTAATTAAGTTTACGATGGTCGTCTTACCACTACCTGTATGGCCAACTAAGGCCACGGTGGAACCGGCATCCATCGTTAAGTTAATTCCCTTTAAAGCTTTACGTTCTTCATCATAAGCGAATTCCACATTCTCAAATTGGATTTTCCCGTCAATATGCTTCAACTGCTTCGCCTTTTCCTTTTCAGGAACAGATGGGCGCTCATCTAAAAACTCGAAAATACGCTCTGAAGAGGCCATACCTACTAATAATTGGTTATATACTTGCCCTAGGCGTGAAATAGGCTCCCAGAACATTCCAATATAAATAGCGAAAGCTACGAAGTCCCCGATAGAGATAGATCCGCTTTGAATTAAGAATACACCGTACCATAAAAGGACAGCGGTACCTATTGCCCCACTCATCTCAACAAATGGACGGAACAAAGCGTTTTTCTGTGTAGCATTTCTCCACGCTTCAAAGTTTTCCTGGTTCATCTTCTTAAAGAATCCGATATTTTCCTTCTCTTGCGTATACGATTGTGTAACTCGAATCCCTTGAATACTCTCGTTCAAGTGAGAGTTAATCATGGATTGCTTAATACGAACATCCTGCCAAGACCTACGAATATTTCTACGTAGCTTGGTAGAAATAAAGAACATGAGCGGCAATACGACCATAATTGCCAATGTAAGTTCAGGACTAATCATAAATAATAAGACAATAATCCCGAACAACATGATAAGATCCATTAATAGGTTAATTACCCCGTTTGTAAACAAGTCCTGCAACGAGTTTACATCGTTTGTAATTCGAACAAGGATAGAACCTGCAGAACGCTGATCAAAAAAGCGATGGGAAAGCTTTTGAATATGGTCAAATAAGGCCTTCCTCAAATCGAAAATAATATATTGCCCTACTTTATTCATATAGTAAATACGAATAACATTACCTAGCCAATGGAAGAGATACAATACTGATAATATACCAACCATTAACCAGAGAAAGTTTACATTCTGATAATCGATAATATTATCCAAAGCATAACTACCAATTAACATTGGAGCAATCAGCCGGACAGCTGTGGCCAATAACATCCCAAAAATAGCGAGAGGTAATAACGTTTTGGCATAAGGCTTCATATAGCGAAAAAGCCTAAGCATTTGTTTCCAGTTAAATGGCTTTTCAATGGCCTGGTCTGTTGAATAACGGAACCTCTTTAAGGTTCGTTCCTTTACTAAATTATTTCTTTCTTTTTCTGTCAAGCTGTTCACCCCCTACCTTGCTTCCTTTAAAAACATATTTCTATCTTTGAATTGGATATCATAGATCCGACGATAATGGCCATTATTATGAACAAGCTCATCATGTGTACCACGTTCTACAATTTCCCCATTATCTAAAACAATAATTTCATCCGCATGCATTAAGGAAGATATTCGGTGGGCAATAATAAAAGTCGTCCTCCCTTTCATTACCTCTTTAAATGCTGCTTGGATTTTTGCCTCTGTTTCCATATCTACGGCACTTGTTGCGTCATCAAGAATCAAAATACTCGGATCGATACAAATGGCTCTAGCAATGGCAATACGCTGTTTCTGACCACCAGATAACCCCATACCCCTTTCACCTAATACAGTGTCATAGCCCTTAGGTAGGTCCATGATAAAGTCATGTGCTTGGGCTCTCTTTGCCGCATCAATGATTTGCTCCATCGTTGCCTCTGGTGCACCATAGGAAATATTATCCTTTATGGAAGAGGAGAAAAGGAAAGACTCCTGCAAAACCACTCCAATGTTATGGCGTACAGATTTTAATGTATAACGATTTAACGGATGACCATCAATCAAGATTTCTCCACGATTTGGTTCATAGAAACGGGAGATTAATTGAGTAATAGACGTCTTTCCAGAACCAGTTGCCCCTATTAAACCAATAGTTTTTCCCGGAGGGGCATCAAAGGAAATATTTTTTAACGCTAATTCATCTTCACTGTCATAGCGATGGGTTACATTGTTAAATTGAACATGGCCTTTTAAACGATCTACTTGCAAAGCATCCTTATCGTCAAAAATATCTTCCTTTTCATCTAAAACTTGTAACAATCGTTCTCCTGAAGCCTTTGATTGAGAAAACATGTTAACGATAAAACCTAAGCCCATTAAAGGTCCAATAATATACCAGATTAAGCTGAAGAAGGCTACTAATACCCCTGGTTCAATTTGACCATTGATTACTAACATCCCTCCATATGCCAATAGAACAACAACGCAAATGTTTCCGATAAGCTCCATCACTGGGAAGAATTTAGCCCAAATACCTGATGTATATATGAACTTATCTTTATAATCATTGTTCTTTTCATCAAAACGACCCATCTCATAGTTTTCCTTTGACAAAGATTTAACAGTGTTCATCCCACTAATGTTTTCCTGTACCTTTGTTGTCATGCTGGCAAAGGACTTACGAATGTTTTTAAATGCAGGGTGAACTTTTTTGTCAAACTGATAAACAGTCACTACTAAAAATGGCATTGCAGCTAAAGTAAGTAAGGCAAGGGATGGGCTGTAGTAAAACATGATTCCCATACTTAATCCCACAAGCATTACTAAGTTAATTAACTGAGCACATCCGAAAGACAAAAAGAAACGGAATCCCTCAACGTCTGCCGTTAGTCGTGACATGAGGTCCCCCGTTCTAGCGTTATCGTAATATCGAAAAGGTAAAAATTGCAACTTTCGATATAACGCATTTCGCAATCCGTATACAGATCGAATTCCAAAAAGGTCTCCTAAATATTGATGATAGTAAGCAAAGACCCCTTTTAGTGCCATAAGCACCAAGAACCCGATCGATACGTACGGAACGAGATGATAATTCCCTCCACGAACCACTTCGTCGATTGTGATCTGTAAAATAATAGGATAAACCACAGTAATACCTGTTACAACTAATAATGTTAGTATAGATGCAATAAAGTACCGCTTATATGGCCAATAGAACTCCTTTAAACGTTTAAATGTATTCAATCAGTACACCTCCCTATTCTTTTAAAACGATTGAATAAAAGTAAATAAACTTAAAAGATTCTGACGAATGGAAATAAAATAATAATTCCTTAAAAAGGTAACATTATTAATATATCGGTTTCCGAAGTATTTTTCTATCTCAAGTAATCTCTCTCTGAGGTCATTTTCACGGATTTTCTACTGTTTCTGTTGGATTATCTTCCATTCTCACAATATTTTCTTTAAATTGCTCTGATTTAAAGAGTGTCTGTATGTATTTACTACTAAAAGAATAATTAAATAGTGTGCATCACATTCTATACGTTTATTACCTCATTCTCAATAAAATGACTAAATTATTTTTCCTTTTTTAAATGCTCTGTTAAACTTTGATGTTGATTTTCGCTTCAGGATGCTCCCTTTCCGCGGGCAACGCTTCAGCCTCCTCGGGAAAACCACCCTGCGGTGTCTTCAGCTGTTGCTTTTCCCGCAGGAGTGTCGCACCTTCCGCTTCAATCAACTCTGTTAAAAAATCCTGATGTTCATCAACATCAGGATTTTTTTGTAGCAAAGGTTAATAAGGCAATTTGTTCCAGTGAGAATGTATGTTCTATTGGTGTAAAATGGCATTCTATTAGAAGTTGGTTCATCGTTTCTTCTGTGTATTGGTGGCGTTTCTCAGAAATTCTCCCCCATTGCAATAACGTTTCCTTTTCCATCCCCTCGAGACCCCATTGCTTACTTAACTCTTCCGCGTATTTCTCCGTTAAATGTTTACTTGGGTTAAGTAAAACAAGGCTTCCTCCATACTTTAAGACACGATACATTTCCTTCAACGCCTTCGAAGGCTCTGGAAGGAGAAATACAACACAAGTAGATAGGACGATATCAAATTGATTCTCTTGAAATGGAAGTTTCTCCGCGTCCCCTTCAAGGAAAATGGGTACTTTCTGAAAAGGGGTAGTTCTTACATTTTCTTTTGCACGTTTGACCATTTCCTTTGAAAGATCGATACCAGTAATTGCGGTTGAAGAGTCAGCTCCCTTTAACAAAAGCCGCCCCGTTCCACAACCAACATCTAAAACGTACTTTGTAGCCCATGACCCTGTTTTTTGGATTAATTCATCGTGCAATTTAGATAACCAAGAGCTTTGGGCCATTTGATCAAAAAAGTCGACTCGCCTGTCAAATTCCTCCACCTTAATCTTTCTCATGGCCATTATGCCTCAGCAGGTGTCTTCCACTCTTTTGGATTTTCCCGCCACTTTTCAAGAAGTGGAAGATCATCCTCTTTAATGCTTCCCATTTTTACAGCTTCATGTAGTAAGGAAGAATAAGTAGTCAATGAAGAAAAGGCTAGACCTTCCTTTTCAAAGGCATCTCTCGCTAGATCAAATTCATAGGTAAAAATGGAATAAACCCCGAGGACATTCCCACCAGCTTCCCTTACGCCATTAGCTGCTTGAATGGAGGATCCTCCAGTAGAGATTAGGTCTTCTATTACTACTACCTTCTTACCTTCTTCCAAGACCCCTTCGATCATATTTTGCTTTCCATGACCTTTAGCTTTAGAGCGAATATAAATCATCGGAAGCTCCATAAGGTCTGCTACCCAAGCTGCATGTGGAATGCCGGCAGTTGCTGTACCTGCAATCACTTCTGCATGAGGATATTGTTCCCTAATTTTATCTGCAAATTGTTGAGCAATTCCCTTCCGTACTTCTGGAAAAGACATTGTAAGGCGATTATCACAGTAAATGGGTGATTTTAATCCTGAACTCCAAGTAAATGGATCATTAGGCTGTAAAGAAACGGCACCGATCGTTAATAAAGATTTTGCAATATTCATATACCTTGTCTCCATTCTTTTTCATATTGTTCGTAAGCAGCTAACGGATCTTCTGCTCTTGTAATTCCCCTACCCACAACAATGGCATCAGAGCCATAGTGAGAAGCTAACTGAGGAGTTACTACACGTTGCTGGTCATCTGATGCATCCTCATTTCTTCTTATTCCGGGTGTAACAGTATAAAAGGGAGAGGGGATGTGCTTACGAATGAGTTGTACCTCCTGTGCAGAGCAAACCACTCCATCTAGTCCTGCATCTTTTACTCGGTGACATAAATGTATGACATGATCGTTTAACGTGCCGGCAATTTTCAATTCCTTTTGCATTACTTCCTCTGACGTACTAGTTAATTGGGTAACGGCAATGCATGTTGGGATGGAACCATTGGCTGGAGTTCCTTCCATCAAGCCTTCTTTTGCCGCACGCATCATTTCTACTCCCCCCATAGCATGGACATTAACAAGATCCACTTCAAGGGAGGCTAGCTGCTTCATGGCACGCTTCACCGTTGTGGGAATATCATGTAACTTTAAATCCAAGAAAATATGATGACCCTGTTCCTTTAAATCATAAATGAAGGCTCTTCCCTCTTTATAAAAAAGCTCCATACCCACCTTTACAAAAAGCTTTTTGTTCTTAAATGTTGTCAGAAATTCCAATGCTTCTTCACGATCAGGAAAGTCTAGAGCTACAATTAATGGTCGTTGAGTCATAAGGAACTCCTCCCTACAATAGAACTCAAGGTTTCGATTCCGAGTTCATCCATTCTATCCTCTAATTGATCAATCAAATTTGGACACACAAAGGGATCAATAAAGTTTGCTGTTCCAACTGCTACAGCATTCGCTCCAGCCATCATGAATTCTAATATATCGTCTACTTCATAAATACCGCCCATACCGATTATTGGAATGTCCACCTTTTGTCGTACATCATGAATCATTCGGATAGCCACGGGTTTTATAGCAGCACCAGATAATCCACCGGTACGATTGGCTAGGATAGGCTTACCTGTCTTTAGATCGATTCGCATACCTAAAAGTGTATTTATCATACTTAACCCATCTGCCCCTGCCCCTTCTACAGCTGTAGCTATTTCCACAATATCTGTTACGTTTGGTGAAAGCTTTACGTATACGGGAACATCAGAAACAGATTTTACTTTGTCCGTTAAATGGGCTGCTGTACCTGCATCCGTTCCAAATGTTATCCCACCCTCCTTTACGTTAGGACAAGATATGTTTAATTCAATAGCACTTACATTGTGCACTTTAGAAATTTCTCTAGCCACTTCCATGTAGTCCTCTACTGAATACCCAGCAATGTTTACTACTATAGGAGTATCATACTTTTCTAACCAAGGAAGTTCGTGCTCAAGAACATGCTTCAATCCAGGGTTTTGTAGTCCAATGGCGTTTAGCATACCACCAGGAGTTTCTGCTACTCGCGGTGTAGGGTTTCCCCTTCTTTCCTCAACAGTTACTGCTTTTACACAGATAGCTCCTAAACGGTTTAAATCATATAGTTTTCCATATTCCTGGCCGAAAGCAAAGCAACCTGACGCAGGCATGACAGGATTTTTCATGTGTAAACCAGGGAGGTTCACTGCTATTCTGCTCATAATATCACCTCTCCTGATAAAAATACGGGACCATCACTGCAAATTTTTGCATAAGCTTTTCCTGTTGTTTTATCTCGCTCCTTTAAATCACATACACAGGCTAAACAAGCACCTACTCCACAGCCCATTCTCTCTTCTAAGGATATAAACCCATGTGTGCTGGCTGTTTGTTCCACCGCTTTCAGCATAGGCTTTGGTCCACATGTATAGTAAAGATCATAAGCCTTTAACTCTTTCAGGGCATCTGTAACAAAGCCTTTCACACCCTTGGAACCGTCCTCTGTAGTAATAATTAATTCACCAAGCTCTTGGAATTCCTCTTCTAAGAATATATCTTTGTCTGTTCGGAAGCCTAAAATGGTAATGACCTTTGCCCCTGCAGCAACAAGCTGCTTTCCTAAGTAGTAGAGGGGGGGAATACCTACTCCCCCACCAATTAACACACAGACATCATTAGGTTTTGCTGCTTCAACTGGAAATCCTTGACCTAAAGGACCCAAAATATTTACTTCATCCCCAACGACTTTTTCAGCGAGCAGTTTCGTTCCTTTCCCTTCTACACGATAAATCATCGTCAGTGTTTCCTTCTCCACATCCACATCGCATATGCTTATGGGCCTTCGTAACGTTGGATCGATACCTTTACTAACACGAAGGTTAACAAATTGACCTGGATTTTTCATTTGTTGTGTTAAAGGACCCGTTACCTCAATTCGATAGATCTTCGGGGCAATTTCCTCCTGGTTTTTAATGGTCATGTTATCCATTATCATACGAGTTGCCCCTTTTTCATCGGTCTTTCTTGACCCATTGCCTCCGCAGAGAAGGTAATCAGTTCCATAACCCTTAGAAGCGCTTCTGCCGTATCCATAGACGTTAAACAAACGATTCCATGTTCTACTGCTTCACGCCGGATGCGGAAACCGTCTCTAGCTACCTGTTTACCCTTTGTTAATGTATTGATAATGTATTGCACTTGCCCGCCTTCAATAACATCTAACATGTTTGGAGTTTCTCCACCGATTTTTGAAACAACTGTAACAGGGATGTTATGTTCTTGAATGCTCTTAGCCGTTCCTTCCGTTGCTAACAAGTGGTATCCAATACGGTGGAATCGCTTCGCTAGGTCCATTGCTTCGTCCTTATCTTTATCAGCAATAGTGAATAATACGGAACCGTGAGTTGGAATTTTCATACCAGATGCAATTAATCCTTTGTACAGTGCCTTTTCCAACGTATAGTCGCGACCCATAACCTCACCTGTAGATTTCATTTCAGGTCCAAGGGTAATATCTACACTTCTAAGTTTTGCAAAGGAGAATACTGGCACTTTTACAGATACCAATTCCGGCTCTGGTAAACATCCAGTTTGGAAGCCTTGATCCGTTAAGTTTTGTCCTAAAATAGCTTTCGTAGCTGTATTTGCCATGTTTACACCGGTAATTTTACTTAGGAATGGTACTGTTCGGCTAGAACGTGGGTTAACCTCCAATACATAAATTTCATTGCGGTGAATAACGAATTGAATGTTTAATAACCCAATAATGTTAAAGCCCTTTGCTAAGCGTACAGTATAGTCAACTAGCTGCTCTTTTAAATCCTTGCTAATGTTTTGTGTTGGATAGACGGCAATGGAATCCCCTGAGTGAACACCAGCACGTTCAATATGCTCCATAATTCCTGGAATAACCACTGTCTCACCATCAGAAATAGCGTCTACTTCAACTTCCTTACCTGTTAAATATCTATCAATTAATACTGGGTGCTTTTCATTTACTTTAACGGCACGATCCATATATTTTAATAAATCATGCTCGTTGTAAACAATCTCCATGGCACGTCCCCCGAGAACATAGGAAGGACGAACCAACACTGGGTATCCGATACCATTAGCAATGGTCACCGCTTCTGATACGGAGGTGGCTGTTTTACCTTCTGGCTGTGGTATTCCAAGCTCCATTAAAGTTTGTTCAAATTTATCTCTGTTCTCTGCTCGGTCCATGTTCTCTAAGGACGTTCCTAGAAGCTTAACTCCCCTTTCTTCTAAATCAGAAGCTAGGTTTAACGCTGTTTGCCCGCCGAATTGAACAATGACCCCAATAGGATTTTCTTGATTAATGACATGCATAACATCTTCTACTGTCAATGGCTCGAAATAAAGCTTATCAGAAATCTGGAAGTCTGTTGACACAGTCTCCGGGTTATTATTAACGATAATTGCTTCATACCCTGCTTCTTGAATAGCCTTAACAGTATGAACCGTTGCATAATCAAACTCGATACCTTGACCAATTCGAATTGGACCTGACCCTAATACTAAGACAGATTCCTTTTCTGTTTGCTTTGATTCATTTTCTTCTTCATACGTTCCATAATAGTACGGAGTTTCTGAGGAGAACTCAGCAGCACATGTATCTACCATTTTATAAACAGGGTAAATATTATTTTCTTTGCGGAATACTTCTACTTCCATTACATCCGTTTCTAAAAGACGGGCCAATTCCTCATCGGAGAAACCTAGCGCCTTCGCTTCACGAATAATATTAACGTCCCACTTCTTTTCAACGATTTCATTTTCCATATCAATGATTCGTTTTATTTGATACAAGAAGAAGCGGTCAATTTTCGTCATGGCAAAGAGTTCTTCCATGTCATAACCTAAGCGGAACGCTTCTGCTACAAGAATAAGACGTTCATCATCAGCATGTACCAATCTCGTTCTTAACTCTTCATGGGAGATATCTAATTTCTTATTGAAGCGGATATGGTTTAGATCCACCTCTGTAGAGCGGATAGCTTTCAAAAGGGACTCTGGCAAGTTTCGTCCTATAGCCATCACTTCACCAGTTGCTTTCATTTGTGTTCCAAGCTTGCGGTTTGCTGCATCAAATTTATCGA
Organism: Evansella vedderi; assembly: GCF_030813435.1. Classification (GTDB taxonomy): domain Bacteria; phylum Bacillota; class Bacilli; order Bacillales; family Salisediminibacteriaceae; genus Evansella; species Evansella vedderi. The sequence continues at coordinate 261,984 of NZ_JAUSUG010000003.1, forward strand.
ATGGCCATCTTGGAATTTTCGTTACAACATAATCCAAAGCTGGCTCGAAGCTTGCATAAGTTGTGTGTGTTATCGGGTTTTTACATTCATCTAAATGGTAACCTACGGCAATTTTTGCAGAAAGCTTTGCAATTGGATAACCTGTCGCCTTCGATGCTAATGCTGAAGACCGGCTTACCCTTGGATTTACTTCGATGATGAAGTAATTTTCACTATATGGGTCTAATGCAAATTGTACGTTACATCCCCCTTGAATTCCTAAGGCACGGATAATTTTCAAGGATGAATTTCTTAAAATTTGATATTCACGATCTGTTAATGTTTGAGATGGTGCAACGACGATAGAGTCCCCAGTATGAATACCGACTGGATCTATGTTTTCCATATTACATACGACAATAGCTTGATTGTTTGCATCGCGCATTACTTCATATTCCACTTCTTTATAGCCAGCGATACTCTTTTCAATTAAGCATTGATTCACTGGACTTTGGTGTAAGCCACCTGAAACAATCTCTTTTAATTGCTCATCATTATAAACAAGGCCACCGCCAGTACCACCTAATGTATAGGCAGGGCGAACAATGACTGGATAACCAATTTCCTCTACAAACGTAAATGCCCCCTCTAATGATTGAACAATTTCACTTGGAGGAACTGGTTCATTTAGCTCATTCATTAAGGTACGGAATAGCTCACGGTCTTCTGCTTTCTGGATTGCATTTAAGTCAGTACCTAACAGCTCCACACCATATTCATCAAGTATACCTGATTCTGATAGATCTACAGCTAAATTGAGTCCCGTTTGTCCTCCTAATGTAGCTAAAATACCATCAGGCTGCTCTTGGCGAATTACTCTGCTTACAAATTCCAACGTAAGCGGTTCAATATAGACTCTATCTGCCACTGATTCGTCAGTCATGATCGTTGCTGGGTTTGAATTAATTAAAATAACCTCATACCCTTCCTCCATTAGGGCTTGGCAGGCTTGGGTTCCTGCATAATCAAACTCTGCTGCTTGACCGATTATTATAGGACCAGATCCAATAACGAGAATTTTGTGTATGTCTGTACGTTTAGGCATGAGTAATCCCCTTTCTAGCTGCTTCTAGCATCTCTTTAAATTCTTTGAATAATCCTTGGGCATCCTCAGGACCTGGTGATGCTTCCGGGTGGTATTGCACACTGAATGCTAATTCTTCTTTATGGCGAATCCCTTCAATGGAACCATCGTTTACATTCACATGAGTTACTTCTAAATTTGTACCAGCTATGCTGTCAGGATCCACAGTATATCCGTGATTTTGTGCCGTAATAGTAATTTGACCCGTTCGGAGATCCTTAACAGGGTGATTGCTCCCACGGTGTCCAAATTTCATTTTTACTGTCTCGGCTCCACAAGCAAGTGCTAATAGCTGATGGCCTAGGCAAATACCGAAAATAGGAACTTCTCCGACCAGCTCTTTTACCGTTTCAATACACTCTTTAACGTCCTTCGGATCTCCAGGTCCGTTACTTAATACAATTCCATCCGGTTGAAAAAGACGAATTTCATCTGCTGTCGTATCGTGAGGGACAACCATTACTTCATAACCTTCTGCAACAAGGTTTTTTACAATTCCTTTTTTAACTCCATAGTCGATCAACACAACCCGTTCCTTCGTACCAGGGTTTACAAATCTAGTTTTTGTAGAAACTGTGGCAACTTGGTCTGTTGGGAATAGAGTACTTCTTAAATGTTCAATCACTTCATCCGTATTAACGTCAGCAGAACAAATTCGTCCCTTCAACGTTCCATTTTCACGGATCATTCTTGTGAGTTTTCTTGTGTCAATTCCTTCGATCCCTGGAATATCAAAATGCTTTAACCATTGATCAAGGGAAAGATTAGAACGGAAGTGACTTGGATATGCTGATGCTTCCTTTACAATTAATCCGTGAATGTTTGGGATAATACTTTCAAAATCATCACGGTTAATTCCGTAGTTCCCGATTAATGGATAAGTCATTGTTACAATTTGACCACAGTAAGACGGATCAGACATTACTTCTTGGTACCCAGTCATTCCTGTATTGAAAACGACTTCTCCATCCCGTTCCCTTTCACTGCCAATTCCTTTTCCAACAAAAATTTCACCGTTTTCTAGAACTAATAATCGCTTCATTTAGATAGGACCTCCTCGTATTTCCAAGCTGTTTTCCCTGATGCTATTGTTTGAATAGGCCACCCTGTAAGTACTTCCTTACCAAAAGGTGTATTTTTACCTTTAGAAACGAAAGAGTCCACATCTACTGTTGCTTTTAAATCAAGGTCAACAACCGTAAAGTCCGCGAAGCTTCCTTCCTCTAAACGTCCGTAAGGTAAATCAAACGTTTTAGCTGGTATTATGGTCATCCAGTCAATTAATTGTTTTAATGTAAAGATTCCTGTTTGAACAAATTTTGTATATAAAAGAGGGAACGCCGTTTCCAACCCAACAATTCCAAAGGGTGCTTCTTCTATCGGAAGCTCTTTTTCCTCTTTTGTATGTGGTGCATGATCCGTTGCAATAAAGTCAATTGTTCCATCGAGTAAGCCTTCAATTAATGCTTGACGATCTTCAGCCCCACGAAGCGGTGGGTTCATCTTATAATTCGTATCAATTCCCGGAATATCTTCATCACAAAGGATGAGGTGATGCGGAGTAACTTCAGCCGTTACTTTAATCCCCGCACGCTTTGCATCTCGAATAACACGAACGGACTCCTTTGTACTAACGTGACACACGTGATAATGGGTTCCTGCAGTTTCCGCTAAGAGAACGTCCCTTGCAATGTGAACGGACTCAGCAGCAGATAAAATACCAAGGACATTAAACTTTTTTGCGAAGCTTCCTGCATGAACAGCCCCACCATAGAGCAGGCTATTATCTTCACAGTGAGCTACAATAGCTTTGTTTACCTTTGCTGCTGCAACCATCGCTTCGTACATTTTCCCTGCTTCTTGAATACCAACACCATCATCTGTAAAAGCAAATGCGCCAAGCTCAGCCAACTTATCCATATCCGTCAAGTCCTTACCTAACTGTCTCTCTGTAATGGAAGCGTATGGCAGAACACGAACATGCCCCTTTTCCTTCATCGCTTTATGAATATTACTGAAGTTCTCAGGTGTATCTGGTACAGGACGTGTATTTGGCATAGCCGCGATAGTTGTGAAGCCACCCTTAGCTGCCGCTAGTGTTCCTGTTTCGATTGTTTCCTTCTTTTCTCCACCTGGCTCACGAAGATGAACATGTAAGTCTACAAATCCTGGAGTAATAAGCTTTCCATTTACATCTATAACTTCCTCATAGTTTATTTCGTCAAGTGTTTCTGCTGTAACTTTTTCAATCTTCCCTGAGTCTGTATTTACCACAATGGAAATCTGTTCTTTTTCTCCGTCCTTATTCAACGTCCAACCATTTTTATATAACACGCTCATATTTTTTTACCTCCATTAAATTAAGTACATAGGCAAGAACTGCTTTCCTTACGAGTACCCCATTTTTTATTTGCTTAAAAATTCTAGAGCGACTGCATTCAACAAGCTCGCTTGCAATTTCTACTCCCCGGTTCACTGGTGCTGGGTGCATAATGATCGCATGTTCCCCCATCACCTTTTCCCTTTCTAGAGTTAAACCGAATTCACGATGATACGATTCTTTTGTCCATCCTTTCGAACCCCTTTCGTGCCGTTCTGTTTGAATTCGGAGCATCATCATGACATCTGCTGTTTTTACTGCCTCATCCATTGAAATAACATTACCTAGTGTTATGTCCGGGTCCATCCATTCCTTTGGACCTGCGAAGGACACCTTTGCTCCAAGCTTTCGTAAAATATTTGCATTTGTTCTTGCTACTCTACTATGTCGGATATCTCCACATATAACGACATGAAGTCCTTGAAATAGGACGAACTCCTGTTGGATGGTAAGTAAATCAAGAAGTGATTGTGTAGGGTGATCTCCTGCTCCATCCCCTGCATTGATGACAGGAATATTAATATTTTCTAATTCTTTATAATAAGCCTTCTCCGGATGGCGGATAACAACTGCTTTACAACCAATCATTTCTAACGTTTTCACCGTATCATAAAGGGTCTCCCCCTTTTGTACACTGGAAGATCCCACATCAAAATGAAGCGTATGCAGGCCTAATTCCTTTTCAGCCATTTCAAAGCTGCATTTTGTCCTTGTACTAGCTTCAAAAAATAAGTTTGCTACAGTAATTGGAGGGTTATATTTTTTAACCACCATGTCATCCATTTGGTTTGCATGGAACAAAATTGTTTGTAGTTGTTCTATCGTAAGATCTTCTAATGTTCGTAACTGTTTCATTACTCACCACTCCTTCATACCCCTTGTTTTACAAAAGGCTGTTTTATAAAAAATAATAGCTTTTTATAAGATTTATTATCGCTCGAATCCGTTACAGGCGGACGCTTTCCGCGGGCAACGCTTCAGTCTCCTCGTCCCTGCGGGGTCTTCATCCGTTGCTTTTCCCGCTGGAGTCGCCGCCTTTCACTCCTTCGAGTTACCGAAAAACAGCAATCTACAGAAAAAATTCCTTATAAAATTAATGTGTTAGGGTTGGGTGCTGTAGTGAGAACTACGGCATAAAAAAGCACCCTAACATATATGTTGGGTGCTCACATCTCTATTTATCCATAGAGTAGAGATAGAAGAGGGGTAATAGGATACAGGATACACTTCCCCTTATTTCTATTCTCTAATGTGCCACCCTTGTAAGCCTCTCTGGACTTTTTAAAGGATGAAATTTTTATTGTTTTTCTTTATCCATTTCTACATTTAAGTCTTGAAACATTTCTTCTGAGTTTTTGATTATCGGCCTACCTGGAAGGATTAAGTTTAATACAATACCTACAATAGCTGCTAAAGCCATACCAGGTACTTGAATTTCATCTGTTACTTGAATAAACGCTCCGCCAATACCGATTACTAAGATTACGGAAGAAATGATTAGGTTTCTTTTTTCTCCTATGTTTACTCTATTATCAATTAACATTCTTAAACCACTTGATGCAATGATACCGAATAGGAGAATGGAAACCCCGCCCATAACAGCTGTTGGAATGGTTTCTATTAATGCTGCTACTTTACCTATAAATCCGAAGATGATAGCTAATACGGCTGCACCACCGATAACAAATACGCTAAACACTCTTGTTAAGGCAACTACTCCAATATTTTCACCATAAGTTGTGTTAGGTGGTCCACCTAGAACAGAGCTTATTATAGTTGCTACCCCATCCCCTAAAATGGAACGGTGTAAACCTGGCTTTTTAACGAAATTTTTACCAACCACTTTACTTAATACCATCTGATCACCAATGTGTTCAGATAAAGTTACAACTGCGACTGGAACCATAATTGCAATAATCGTCCATGATATGGTTGGTGTATGTGTAACAAATGGCACAACGAAATCTGGTGCTGCAATCCAAGCTGCTTCTCTTACAGGAGTAAGATCTATAATTCCTAAGAAGTAAGCTACTACATATCCCCCAACTATCCCTATTAAAATTGGAATGAGTCCAAAAAATCCTCGAAAGAAGATCGATGCTAAAATCGTTATGAATAAAGTTATTAGTGCTACTGTAAATAGTGTTCCGTCATAAATTCCTGTTCCCGGTATATTCATGGCCATATCCACTGCCACTGGAGCTAAACCTAAACCGATAACCATGATTACTGGGCCAACAACAATCGGAGGCAGTAGATTTATTAACCAACGTACCCCACTTGTTTTAATTAATAATGCTACTAATCCATAAACAATACCAGCAAAGAAGCTTCCGATTAGCATACCTTCTATTCCACCAATGGAAATGGCTGTAATCATTGGGGTAATAAATGCGAATGATGAACCTAAATAAGCTGGTATTTGTCCTCTTGTAATAAGTAAATAAGCTAATGTACCAAGGCCACTTGATACAAGGGCAACTGCAGGACTAATGCCCACTAAATATGGTACTAAAATGGTTGCACCAAACATTGCAAACAGATGTTGAATACTAAAGGCTAACCATCGATCATACCTTGGTACTTCTCTAATTCCAACCGCTTTTTCCTGTGACATTATAAATCCTCCTCTAATGAGAATTAAAACAAAAACCTCTTTGATTCCCAAAGAGGTATCTTCACAAACCTAGTATGAGTACAAATAGCTCATTTGTATTCATCAGGCGAGGAGTATACCCCTTAGCAGTCTCTCTGGACTGTTTTAAAGGGAGGTTTTTTGTTTAATTACTACTTCATCTATTTCATCTATTTCTTTTAATTTTGCCTCTACTATTTCTTGTTTGGAAGTAGGAACATTTTTCCCAACAAAATCAGGTCTGATAGGCAGTTCACGGTGCCCCCTATCAATGAGCACTGCAAGTTGTATCTGCGATGGCCTTCCTAAATCAATTAAAGCATCTAGTGCTGCTCTAACAGTTCGACCTGTATAGAGGACATCATCCACAAGAATGACCGTTTTATTTGTAATATCTACGGTTATATCTGTTCCTTTTATTTCAGGGTCTTCTGTTTTCGTTTTTAAGGTAAGATCATCACGATAAAGGGTGATATCCACTTCGCCAACATCAATTTTTTCCCCTTCAATTTGTTCTATCCGTTCAGCCAAACGTTGAGCTAGATAAATTCCCCTGGTCTTAATCCCTACTAGTAAGCAATCTTTTATCCCTTTGTTTCGTTCAATGATTTCATGGGCAATTCGAGTTAAGGCTCTTCTAATTGCCTGTTCGTCTAAAATCCCCTTTGTCATTAATTTCATCCCCCTTCCTAAGCAAGATGCCGGATTACATTAACAGTATTCTAGTTTTTTCTATGAAAAAACCCTCTCACTAGGCAGTGAGAGGGCAGAATAAATGTAGATACACGTATCCCTTAAAATACATTTTCCACTTGAAAATGTGTCTCCCTTCACAGCCTCACAGGACTGATGTTAAAGGTAATCCGTATTTAATTCTTCTGTAATTATGTCACTCATGTCGTAGTTTGTCAACGATCATTTTTCACTTTTTCTTAATTGTTCTAAACATGCTTCCATATCTTCAGGTAGTGGAGCCTGGAATGTGACAAGTTCCTTTGTTCTCGGATGAACAAATCCTAGTAATTCCGCATGAAGTGCTTGACCATCAATAGGAAAATCTTGTTTTTTTCTTAGTCCATACTTTGGATCATTAATTATTGGGAAGCCGATGTACTTCATATGAACTCTAATTTGATGGGTTCGTCCCGTTTCCAATTCACATGAAACAAGTGTATGATGCTGAAATCGCTCCACAACCTGAAAATGAGTAACGGCATCTCTGCTATTTTTATCCGTTACAACCATGCTTTGACGATCCTCAGGATTTCTTCCAATGGGAGCATCGATAGTTCCCTTATCGTGCGGAACAACACCAATAACAATAGCTAAGTACCTTCGTTTAGTTGTCTTGTTCTTCAATTGCTCCACTAAAGATTCATGGGCCATATCATTTTTTGCAACCATTAATAATCCAGAGGTATCCTTATCAATTCGATGAACGATCCCAGGCCTTAATACTCCATTAATACCTGAAAGATCCTTACAGTGATACATTAACCCATTAACTAATGTGCCACTATAATTCCCTGGTGCAGGGTGTACAACCATTCCCCTTGGTTTATTTACCACGAGAACATCGGAATCTTCATAAATAATATCTAAATCCATCGGTTCCGCTTCCACATTTAAAGGAACAGGGTCCGGTTCATTTATTTCAATCTCATCCCCTACAGCAATTTTATAATTGCTCTTAACAGGCTCTCCATTTACTTCAATATTCCCTTCCTTAAGCCACGATTGTACTTGACTCCTTGACCATTGGGGGAATTTATCTGAGATATATTTATCAATTCGAATTCCCTTTTCTTCTGTTGTTAATAAATAAGTTTCCATTTTATGACTTCCTTTGGTTTTTTTCTTCTTTTAACACATGAATAATTAGCATAATTACCCCAACCACCAGGGCCATATCTGCCACGTTAAAAATAGGGTAATTGTATGTGAAAATATAGACGTCAAGAAAATCGACAACTTCCCCATGTAAAACTCGATCGATGAAGTTCCCAATGGCTCCACCTAGAACAAGACCTAATGCCCAGCCGAACCACCGGTGTTTTTTCCCTTCCGTCTGTATGTAATATATAACCACTCCGATAACGATCACTGTAGCAATAAAAAAAAGCCACATTTGTCCTTGTAAAATCCCAAAGGCTGCTCCCGCATTACGATGGGACGTTAAATGGAATACACCTTCAATGATGGGGATACTCTCCCTTAATTCCATATATTGAACAACTAGCCACTTTGTCCACTGGTCAATAATAATAATAACTAGTGCAATGATGTAATATATCACGAACTTCTCCCCCAGTCATTTGTATCTATACCTAATGAATTTTAGCATAGCTAGGTAGTACAAACAATTTATTTGTGGAAAAGTTGGCTGTGTTATTATTTTAACCTAGTTGAAGGGCAGTCATTCCCGTTGAAAGTTTGGATTTGAAGTAGGGTGAGGTGGGGGTGGGCAAACCGACCTACTTGGGACTCCTTCATCCTCTTGCTTGCTCTTAATTTGTACCTGGGCTACCTTGTCACGGACAACCCTCTCCCGGACAAAGCTTCGCGTCCTCAAAAAAAAGACTGCACTTACGAAGAAGTGCAGTCCCGCAACAATTTGATCCTTTTTATTCGTAGTGTTTCACCACTATATCTGTACAGCTGTCACACAACCCTGGATGGTTTTCATTTTTACCTAATGAAGGGGCAACTACCCAGCAACGCTCACATTTCTCCCCTTCTGCAAAATCAACGACAACTTTTAGGAATTCGTACTCTTTTACATCAGTAGGAGCATCCGCTTTTCCACCTGCTACTACTGCTTTTGAAGTAATAAATAATTTATTTAAGCTTGCAATTCCCTCAAGTAGCTCACGATCTTCACCATCTGCATAAATCTCAAGAGCAGCTTCTAGACTCTTCTTAATCCCCTTTTCCTTACGTGCTTCCTCTAGGGCCTTCAATACATCATCACGAAGGTCCATAAAACGATCCCACTTAGCAACTAAAGATTCAGAATTAGGATACTCTACTGCATCTGGAATGTCCGTTAATTGAACACTTTCTTCCGTTAGACCAGGGATTTCCTTCCATACTTCATCCGTAGTATGGGCAAGTACTGGTGCCATTAATTGCGTTAATGCCTTTAACGTTTCATACATAACCGTTTGAATACCACGTCTTTCTGGATGGTCAGCATATTGGATATAAAGGGTATCCTTAGCAATATCCATGTAGAAAGAACTTAACTCAATGGTACAGTAGTTATGCACCTTGTTATATACTGTTCCAAACTGATAATCATCATAAGCCTTTCGTACGTCCCCAATTAAATTGTTCAATTTAATCATCATAAACTGATCTAACTCAGACATGTTTTCAAAGGTAACAGCATCTTTACTTGGATCAAAGTCATGAAGGTTTCCAAGCATGAATCGGAAGGTGTTACGGATCTTACGATAAACCTCAGCTACTTGCTTTAGAATGTCGTCGGAAACGCGAACGTCCGCCTGATAATCAACAGATGCTACCCATAGACGAAGGATATCTGCACCTAACTGCTTCATAACCTTATCAGGAATCACTACGTTACCGATGGATTTACTCATTTTGCGGCCTTCACCATCTAATGTGAAGCCGTGACTCAATACTGTTTTATAAGGTGCTTTCCCAGTAACAGCAACTGCAGTAGATAAGGAAGAGTTAAACCAGCCTCGGTATTGGTCGGAACCTTCTAAATACATATCTGCTGGGCGTTGCAGGTCATCACGTTCTTCTAAGACGGATTGATGAGAGGATCCTGAGTCAAACCAAACATCCATAATGTCTGTTTCCTTCGTAAATGTACCATTTGGACTATGCTCTGAAGTGAATCCTTCAGGTAGCAAATCCTTCGTATCCCATTCAAACCAAATATTTGATCCATGTTCACGGAATAAGTTGGATACATGGTCAATCGTTTCATCAGTGATAATTGGCTCACCATTTTCGCCATAGAAAACTGGAATCGGAACCCCCCAAGCTCGTTGACGGGAAATACACCAGTCACCACGGTCTCTTACCATATTGTATAATCTTGTTTCTCCCCAATGTGGTACCCAGTTAACTTCTTTAATTTCACGTAAAAGATCTTCTCGGAAATCCTTAATAGAAGCAAACCATTGTGGTGTTGCACGATAAATAACAGGTTTTTTCGTTCTCCAATCGTGTGCGTAAGAGTGAGTGATAAAGGACAATCCAAGTAGAGCCCCTGCTTCCTTAAGCTTTTCCGTTATTGGCTTATTTGCTTCATCATAGAATAACCCTTCAAACATTGGGGCTTCTTCTGTCATTACCCCTTTATCATCTACGGGACATAGAACATCTAAACCGTATTTTTGACCTACAATATAGTCGTCTTCCCCGTGCCCTGGTGCCGTATGAACACACCCTGTACCAGCATCTAACGTTACGTGTTCTCCTACCATAACTAAAGATTCACGATCATAGAACGGATGCTTTGCTCGAGTATTCTCTAGATCTGTACCCTTTACTGTTTTTGTGATTTCGTAGTCGGACCAACCTAATTCATTTTCTAGGTGCTCTAATAATCCTTTAGCAACAATATACTTAGTACCCTCTAATTGAACGACAACATAGTCAAGTTCAGGGTGAAGAGTGATCCCTAAATTTGCAGGAATAGTCCATGGTGTTGTTGTCCAAATAACATATTTTTCGTCGCCATTAAGGACTCCCTTTCCATCAACCACATCAAAGGTTACATAAATTGACGGAGAACGCTTGTCATGATATTCAATTTCCGCTTCTGCTAAGGCAGATTCAGAGGATGGGGACCAGTATACTGGTTTTTTACCCTTATAAATATATCCTTTCTTTGCCATTTCACCGAATACTTTAATTTGCTGCGCTTCGTATCCATGACTTAAGGTTACATAAGGATTTTCCCAATCCCCACGTACCCCTAGGCGTTTAAATTGCTGTCGCTGGCTGTCAATTTGACCAAGTGCATATTCCTCACATTTTTTACGGAATTCCGCAACCGTCAATTTTTTACGGTCAACTTTCCCTTTTTTCGTTAAGGCTGTTTCAATCGGTAATCCATGGGTATCCCAACCAGGTACATACGGAGCATGGAAACCTGTCATAGACTTATAGCGGACAATAAAGTCCTTTAAAATTTTGTTTAATGCGTGACCCATATGGATGTCTCCATTAGCATATGGAGGCCCATCATGTAAAATGAATAATGGTCTTCCTGCAGTTCGTTCTTGAACCTTGGCATATATATTTTGATTGTCCCATTCTTCTTGCATAGCAGGTTCGCGATTTGGGAGATTTCCGCGCATAGGGAAATCCGTTTTTGGCATAAGTAGTGTATCTTTATAATCCACGTGCCCTACCTCCTTAATTTAGTTATTTTTAAACAGTTCAAAAAACATGTTATATTGAAAAACAATTGCAGCTGCCCTCCATGTAAAGTGAGGAAAATAAAAAAACCTCCTCATCCACAAAGGGACGAGAAGGATTACCCGCGGTACCACCCTAATAAACGAGGCTCTTTCTGAAAATAGAACCTAATTCACTTTAATTTCGTAACGGGAAATTTCCGGCATAGCTTATTAAGACAGAAGTCTGTTCAGTATGCAACTCGAGGGTGATCTTCCATTTGTATTTTAGACCAGGCTCACACCATCCCTGATTCGCTTTGCTAAAGAAACAAATGTACTGTCCCTGTCATCGTTTTTACTAACATTTTGGTCAAGCTTTTAAATTTTCAATCATCCTACTTGAACTATCTTCATAAAATCTTATTAAAGTATATGATAATTCCAAATCAAGCGTCAAGCAAGCTTTTTATATTTTTGAAGAATCCGTAAGCTCTAAATCTTCTTCTGCGTGCTTCCCTAAGTCATCCCATTCATCTGTTTCAAGCATTTCTAACTGAGCTTGTAACAACATTCTGAAACGAGTTCGATAAACAGACGCCTGTTTCTTTAATTCTTCAATTTCCAATGCTATTTTTCTTGATTTTGATAAAGCTTCGTTAATAATGCGGTCTGCATTTTTTTCCGACTCCTTAATAATCAGCTTTGCTTCCTTCTCCGCATTGCGCTTTACATCCTCTGCTGTTTCTTGAGCAATCAAAATTGATTTATTTAAAGTTGTCTCTATATTTGAGAAATGGCCGAGCTTTTCCTCAAGCTCATTTACACGATCAAACAATTCTTTTTTCTCTCGAATCACTAATTCATAATCTTTAATAACCTGATCCAAAAACTCGTTAACTTCATCCTCATCATAACCTCTAAAACCACGTGTAAACTCTTTATTGTGAATATCTAAGGGGGTCAATGGCATCCCGAAGCCACCTCCAAAATCGTATTTTAAGGAAATAAATCCTCCTGCTATTTAATCTTATTATGTATTAATTTCGACACACACATCTTTTATTCCTGCTGCTACGACAAATCATTTTGGAATTCCAAATGTTAATCTGATCTTCCCCTTTTTTGTTTGCCCATCGTTTGCCATTAATACAGAACGACCTTTTCCACGAACAGAAATAACATCCTTTACTTCGAGGGAAAAACTTGGGTCATCCACTACTTTCCAGTTCACTTTTACATAACCGCCTTCAATTAAAGGCTTAGCCTTCGATCTTGACAGCTTGTACACTTCGGAAATAACAGTATCCAGCCGGAGTGAGGATACCGTTACACCTAAATAAGAATAATCCTGTTCCACCGAGATTACATCGCTAGTGGGAATCCCTTTCAAGGAAACTTTTGCTTTTCCTACAGAGGTAAGGTTCCACGTAATAAAATCAGAAACTTCTGAGCTGAGAACCACTTGGAACCGCTCACCATCTGTTAAGATATCACCGAACTTCTCCCTCTTCAAACCGACATTCATAAGTGCACCTAATATTTGCCTGTGTTCAATCTGGACAAACTTTGAAGGATATTCAAGGTCAAATACAGTTACCTCAAAATCATCTTCTGAAGGGTCTAAATAGGGTGGGTATAAAAGACAACGCTGTCTTTCAGCATGTTCATGTCCACCCCAAAATGCATATTTTACATCTTCATTTTGACCAATTATAGAACGAACAATTTCTTGCTGTCGGGGATCAAGGAAATCAGTAAGCTTCCATCGATATTCCTCTATAACTATCCCTTTCCATTCCATAACTTGATCAACGAAAGAGTGCTCTTCCTTTCGATAATGCTCATAAACACTCATAATAAATATATTCCACTCCAAAATTAAATTAGTTTAAGATAAGATTAAATAAAAAGGTTACGCCCGAGCTTGCCATACGTAAAGCAAGAATGGCAACGATCGGAGATATATCAATCATTCCTAATGGAGGAATAATTTGTCTAAATGGTTGTAAATAAGGTTCCACTAGTTTTCCAATAATTTGACCAAAGGAGCTTTCCCTTGCATTAGGAAACCATGACATAAAGATGTAAATTATTACCACTATCATATAAATGGATAGTAATTGTTGAATTAGATCGTGAAGTAATACCATAAAATATTCACCTTCCTCTATTAAAACTATTCTTGTAGCATTTCTGAAATAGATCCTGTAACATCCACATTATCTGGAGTTGTTAAAAAGATATTAGAACCAAGCTTTTGAATGTCCCCACCAATAGCATATACTGTTCCACTGATGAAATCCACTACCCGTTTCGCCTGCTCATTAGGTAACCGTTGTAAGTTAATAACAACACATTTCCTGTTTTTTAAATGATCTGCAATGTCCTGTACTTCATCATAGCTATGAGGCTCTACGAGAATAACCTTTGCCTGATGCTGAATTGTCTTTAGACTCACTACATTATTATTTTCCCGCTCAGAACGATGACTCACAGTCGGTTCTGCCTCGTATTCAGGCTCTCCTTTAACATCATAGTCATCCTCTAATTCAAAAAAACGTTTGAATTTTTGTTTCATAGTCATTTCAATCACCTCATTTTTTATAAAATGCTGTTCTAAAAAATTGTTGTTTTTATGTTAATATAGTATAGCTTGGATACGCTACAGGCGGACGCTTTCCGCTACTCCAAGCTGTTTAAGGAAGAAACAAAGTTTGTGAAAATTGCATTTCAAAACAGTACTCCAGTACCACTTTGTTTGCTCGTTGCATGAAGACAACTGTCTGCTTTATTTCTCCTTGCCAACTAAGGAGGAGCCTATTCGTACAAAGGTAGCCCCTTCTTCAATAGCAACAACAAAATCATTGGACATACCCATGGAAAGCTCTTTACAAGGTGCATGGGATAACTGTAAAGATTCCACTTCTTCCTTCAGTTCCCTCAACCTTCTAAAGTATGGTCGAACTTCTTCTGCTTCAATAAATGGTGCCATTGTCATTAGCCCGACAACCTCTATGGCTGGATAGTTGGCCATGTCTTTAATAAAGGGGATTACTTCCTCTGGTTCCACACCAGATTTAGATTCTTCCCCGGATACATTTACTTGTACAAAGCATTTCATTTTCTTATTCACAGGGGCCCGTTTGTTGATTTCCTTCGCAAGGGATTTTCTATCTAAAGAATGAATGTAATCAAACTTATCGATCATATCCTTTACTTTACGAGACTGTAGGTTTCCAATAAAATGCCATACTGCTTTGTCCCCTATGGCTTTCCATTTATTTAAGCCTTCTTCTAGACGATTTTCTCCAATATGTACGATCCCCGCATTTAATGCTTCCGACGCTCTGTCAATGGAGACATATTTTGTCACAGCAACAATATTTATATCCTTTGATTCTCTGTTTGCCCTTGCACAAGCATCTTCAATCAAACCCTGTATTTCTTGTAAACGATCCTTTACCGACACAAAAGCTGCTCCTTCCACAATTTACATCATTTTTTTCCATATTATTATCATAATGAATCTTTCTTTAACTAGCAACGATTATCTTAAAGATGCTATTTAAAAAGGATACCTTTTTGTGTGAAAACTATGTTTTATTACATTGTTTATTTTCAAACGAAGTTGATTGAAGCGTAAATCAACTTCAATATTAAGAAACAGCCAAATTAGTTTTCATATATCGTTGTGTCTATAAAGACATGGCAGTTTTGAACAGCATCGAAGCTTGTCTTGTTTTTAAAAGTGTAAAAAACCCCAGCCAAAGGTTGAGGTTTAATTGTCATCGTCGTCATCTGATGAGCTCTTTTGCCCGGGACCATGATGCCTAACAAGAACAACATCAGATCCTATTTTCACTATATTTTTCCAGGGGATAATCAGTTCTTCCTCTCGATTAAATAAGTTCATCATTCTTCCCCCACCACCAATGATGATGGCATCCACTTTTCCCGTCTCTAAGTTTATATCTAAATCTGAAATATGACCTAATAAGCGCCCATCTGCTAAATTTACAATATCCTTAGCTTGAATGTCCGATATTTTTAGCATTCTTCGTCCCCTCCCCTTTTGTTCCTTACATTGTATGCACAACTTGTTTAATTATTTCCATGAAGTTAAAACAAAGAAAAAACCTGCTTATTAGCAGGTCTACTCCTTAGCATGTTTATTCATTTGTTGAATTGCTGCTTTTTCCAATCGGGAAACCTGTGCTTGAGATATTCCTATTTCATCGGCAACTTCCATTTGGGTTTTTCCTTGGAAAAAGCGCATATTAAGTATCATTTTTTCACGTTCATTTAAACGTATCATTGCTTCCTTCAATGCAATTTCTTCAATCCACTGTATATCCTTGTGTTTATCATCACTAATCTGATCCATTACATAGATTGGGTCACCGCCATCATTGTAGATTGGCTCAAAAAGGCTTACAGGGTCTTGAATTGCATCTAAAGCAAATACAATATCCTCTTTCGGTACGTCCAGCACCTTAGCAATTTCTTGAACTGTTGGCTCCCGTTCACGACTTTTCTCACTCATTAAATTATCCCTTACTTGAAGTGCTTTATAAGCAATATCACGTAATGATCTGGAGACACGTATAGGATTATTATCCCTCAAATACCTTCTGATTTCCCCTATAATCATGGGAACCGCATAAGTAGAAAACTTTACGTTCTGACTTAAATCGAAATTATCAATGGATTTCATTAGCCCAATACAGCCTACTTGGAACAAATCATCCACATACTCACCACGGTTATTAAACCTCTGAATCACGCTTAATACAAGACGTAAATTTCCATTTACAAGTTTCTCCCTTGCGGATTCATCCCCATTCTGCATTTCTTCAAAGAGGATT
The DNA here is from genome assembly GCF_030813435.1 of Evansella vedderi. Taxonomy (GTDB): domain Bacteria; phylum Bacillota; class Bacilli; order Bacillales; family Salisediminibacteriaceae; genus Evansella; species Evansella vedderi. Next base: position 278,371 of record NZ_JAUSUG010000003.1, read on the forward strand.
CTCATTTCCTTGTTTTTAAGCACTGGTAGCTTTGATGTGTCTACTCCACAAATTTCTACTTTATTACGAGTCAATGTCTTCCCTCCCAACAGGAGCTGTTGTACAAGAAACAGTATCTCCCAGGGAGGGAAATTTATGCAGGGCTTCCATCCAAAAAAAGGCTTGAATCACCTCCAAGCCTTGTCATTACTTGCTAAAAAAAATTTATAACATTTTATTAAATTCTTTTCTAAGTCTTTTTATAATTCTTTTTTCTAAACGTGAGATATAAGACTGTGAAATACCTAACATGTCAGCTACATCCTTTTGGGTTTTTTCTTCTCCTCCAGCTAAACCAAAACGGAGCTCCATTATCTGCTTCTCACGATCGTTTAAGGCCTCGAGGGCTTTTACAAGCAATTTTCGATCGACTTTGTCCTCTATTCCCTTTGTTATTATATCCTCTTCTGTACCCAGCACGTCAGATAATAATAACTCATTCCCATCCCAATCAATATTTAGCGGTTCATCAAAGGAAACCTCGGAACGAATTTTATTATTTCGACGTAAATACATTAAAATTTCATTTTCGATACACCGGGAAGCGTATGTTGCAAGTTTAATTTTCTTCTCAGGGTCAAATGTATTTACTGCTTTAATTAACCCAATTGTTCCGATACTAATCAAATCTTCGATGTTTATTCCTGTATTTTCAAATTTTCTAGCTATATATACAACTAATCGAAGGTTTCGTTCTATCAGTACTGAGCGGACAGATTCATCGCCAGAAGGTAGTTTTTCTAATAGATAAGCTTCTTCTTCTTTCGTTAATGGAGGCGGCAATGCCTCACTTCCACCTATATAGAATACTTCATCTGCCTTAATCCCAATCTTTTTTAATAGCTTTAACCATAATAGTTTAATTTTCATTTTAAACCTAGTCATGTTAGTCGGCCCCCTTTTGAGTTTTGTTCGCTAATTATGAAGTTTGCTTTTTCTGCTGCATCATCTTAGGGTGTAGTAGACAATTGTAATCTTGACGATCAGAAAGCGGTATATAGCTGAGCCCCAATAGAACGTGACCACATTTATGAGACTGTTCTTTATCATATACAACAACTTCATCTGGTCTTATGGCCCATAAAAACTGTTGTTTTTCTCCTACAGTACGAAAAGGCACCATCGTTAGTTTTCCTTCAAACCGTTCTGGAAGCGTTCCGTCCGAAAACATTGGTTTTTTTGTAAATTGGACAACGGAATCAGGGAATTGATCCCCTACATCTGTCATATCTATAATCATGACAGCTTTTCTTGTAAAGGGATCTTCCAAGCGATTTCCACTATCTACAAATCCCTTTAGATGTAAATGTATTCCCGCTACTTTTACCAGTACTGGATATATTTGATCATATCTTATTTTCTCAGTTTCTATATTTGCAAGATTCTGCTTGGAATACCAATACATAACTGGAAAACCTATTAGAACAAACAACCAGCTTATTGGGCTTCCGAACCCGCTAGTTTGAGTTGCGAAAGTTCCATTAATAAAGCTTGTATCTGTTTCCAGGAAAAAATGTAGCCCTAACAATCCACCTCCTACGGCAAAATTTACGAAGAAAAAGGTTAACCACGCTTGAATAAATAACCGAAACCGGTAAAATCCAAAGGTGGCAAAAATAATCAGGATAGAATAAATACTTTTAACCACCGGGTGAATCGCAATCCAATCGTATGGTGTGAATAAAAAAAAGACATATAAGGAAGCTATAAATGCACCTAATAGTAATCGAAGTCTTTTTACATTCCTTTTCAAAACGATGGAAGTTAATGAAAGTAAAAGAAAATCAACTAGAAAATTTAACAACCAAATTACATCTAAATAGATTTGCAAAATAGCCACCATCCGAATTGGATTTTGAACATAGTATATCTTATGAGAGTTTTTAATTGTGTCACTTTTTGCCATTACTCAAGTACTTATTTTGACAGGTTTTCAATTTTATTGTCATACATTACTAAAACCCCTACAGAATAGAATAAAAAAGGGTGTGCCATTTCGGCACACCCTTTAGATATTTAATAATCTTAAAAACTATAATTATTGCTGGTGTAATGATTACGTACGCTTTCTTCTATTTCTCAAGAAAGTAGGAATATCTAAAGTATCTACGTCTTCCTCTGAAGAGGTATTTTGTGTGGATTGCTGCTGGACAGTTTCCTTTTGTACTCCTTCCACTCTCGAAACAGGTTTAGTTCGTTGATTTAAGGAAGACCTTCCATTTCCATTTACGTTTTTATCAGGCTGCTGATCATCAAAGCCTGTAGCAATAACTGTAACAACAATTTCATCCTTTAAGTCTTCGTTTATAACCGAACCGAAGATCATATTTACTTCGCTATCTGAAGCTGTAGAAACGATTTCTGCTGCTTCATGTACTTCGAATAAGCTTAAGTTTGATCCACCAGTGATATTCATTAAAACACCTTGTGCACCATCAATGCTAGTTTCTAATAAAGGAGAAGAAATTGCTTTTTTTGCAGCCTCAGCAGCTCGATTTTCACCTGTAGCGACCCCAATTCCCATTAATGCGGAGCCCTTTTCACTCATGATTGTTTTTACATCAGCAAAATCTAAGTTTATTAGACCAGGAACAGCGATTAAATCGGAAATACCCTGTACACCTTGTCGTAAAACATTATCTGCTTCACGGAAGGCTTCAAGCATTGGAGTATTTTTGTCTACTATTTCTAAAAGACGATCATTAGGTATAACAATTAATGTGTCTACCTTTTCCTTTAAAGCACCAATTCCGCCTCCTGCTTGCATCATTCTCTTTCTACCTTCGAATGTAAATGGACGTGTTACAACACCTACAGTTAGGGCACCAAGTTCCTTTGCGATTTCCGCAATAACCGGTGCAGCACCTGTTCCTGTTCCTCCGCCCATTCCAGCTGTAATAAATACCATATCTGCACCTTGAAGGATTTCTTCCAGCTGTTCTCGACTTTCTTCTGCAGCCTTTTTACCTACCTCTGGATTTGCTCCCGCTCCAAGGCCTCTTGTTAGTTTACCTCCAAGTTGGAGTTTTATTTCTGCCTTCGACAGGTGTAATGCCTGTGCATCAGTGTTAACTGCTATAAAATCTACACCTTGAAGGCCGTTTTCTATCATTCGGTTTACGGCGTTACTTCCACCGCCGCCTACACCAATGACTTTTATCGTTGCTAGTTGTTCCATGTCCATTTCAAATTCTAACATTTCTGATCCTCCAATCTATCTTGGCTCGTACCTTCAATTATTGCTACTCAAAAAATACTTTAAACCAGTTGGATACTTTTTTCTTAACACCTGGACCTTCCTTCGGTGTCTTTACTTTTGTTACTTTTGTTACTTTTTCCTTCCGCTCTTTCCGTTCATAAGGTCCCTCCGTAGCGGGACTTAATCCTGCAGCAACTTCCTTCCCCTGGATGCGCATATTCCGATGTGCAAAGGTTATTAAACCTACACCATTCGTATACTGTGGTTCACGAACTCCTATGTAATCGGGAATAGCAATACGGACATTCTTTTGAAGTACCTCTCTTGCTAATTCTAGAACTCCAGGAATCTTTACTGTTCCACCTGTTAAAACATATCCTCCAGGTAACTCGTTATACCCTAATCTTTGTATTTCCTTAAAAGATAGTTGAAACATTTCTTCAATACGAGGCTCAATAATATTGGCTAATTGCCACTGTGAAAACTCTTGTTTTTGATCACTGCCAATCTCCGAAACTTGGAAAGTTTCATCATCGGAGGCATGATCTATATAGGCATGTCCATGTTCTATTTTCACTCGTTCTGCTTCTTCCGTAGAGGTTCTAAATCCTACCGATATATCATTAGTAATATGATCTCCACCTACAGGAATTTGCTTAGTTCCCTGTAAAACCCCATTTTCAAAAACAGATACGGTTGTGGATCCACCACCCATATCAATTAAAGCCACTCCTAAGCTTTTTTCATCCTTAGATAAAGCTATTGTACCAGCAGCCAATGGCTGCAACGCAATATCTGCAACTTGTAAACCAGCTTTGTCAACACATCGTAATATATTATGTAGCATAGAGCGAGACCCCGTAATTATGGTACCCTGCATTTCAAGGCGGACACCAATCATTCCTCTAGGATCATTTATTTCATCTAAACCATCAACTATAAATTGTCGCGGAATTACATCGATGATTTCCCGCTCTGGTGGAATAGAAACTACTTGTGCAGCATCAATAACACGAGTGATATCTTCATCACCAATTTCTCTATCATCACTAGAAACAGCAACGACACCATGGCAAGGTTGTAACTGAATATGGTTTCCTGTCACTCCAACAATGACACTCTGAATGGAGAGTCCAATCATTCTTTCTGCTTTTTCAACAGCCGTTCTAATGGACTTTACTGTTTCATCTATGTCAACAATGGAGCCTTTTTTAATTCCTTCAGAATGGGTTTCTCCCACGCCAATGATGTTCAGCGTACCATTGTTCATTTCTCCAATTATAACGCGAACATGCGATGTGCCGATATCTAATGTGACGTAAGTATCATGGTTGTTCATTTGTTGGCACCTCCTTAAAATCATGCACCCTTTTCCTATTTGTTAAGTCGAAAATAAAAATTTAGGGAGATATGAAATGTATTCAACATAAAGCTGCTATTCCCTTTTTTTTTAAAAGAATTTAAAAGAAATGAAATATTTTTTTATTCTTCGATCATATCTCTATCCTTTTTTCGGTTGTTAACCCATTTCTCAATTAAAAACCTTCTAATTACTGCTATATTGTGAAACAAGCGCACACCAAATGCAAAAACTGCTGCTAAGTATAAGTCTACACCAAGATGGACACCTAGAAAAGCTAAACCCGCAGCTAAAGCAATATTTGTAAAAAACCCTGTTAAAAATACCTTTTCTTCGAACACATTTTCTAAATGAGCCCTTATTCCTCCAAATAAAGTATCTAGAGCTGCTAATACAGCAATAGATAAATAACTGGAATAAGCTTCTGGAATTCGGAATTCTGTTGAGAGACCAAGGAGGATCCCAATCAGTAACCCCATAACTGGAAGCCACATTTATGACTCCTCCTTTACAATCTCCATATGACGTACCCGTAAAGTTCTATCATAGGGTGGTAACGTAATATAATTAATTGGTGTGGAATTAATAGATAAATTCTCGTAAGAAAAATACTCCCTTGCCCTAGAAGCCATCACTGCATGGTGCAATGATTCTGGGTCATCTGAAAGTACTCTTATTTTCAAAGGAAACTGGGTCACTCTATTGCTATTAATAAGGGTAACGCCATTAGCTTCCCGTATTGGTGTTGTGGAAATAATCCGTTGATTAGCTACTGCAATTTCCTTCGCTCCATAAATATTTAATTCATTCAGTAGCATTCGGAGTAAATAAGGTGGGACCGATCTGATAGCACCTCCACCGTAATCTTCTTCAAATATTGGAGAAACTTCTATGATGATGCCTTGTCCACTAACTTCCGTTAACCCTGCCCTAACCTTTAATTCTTCTATTGCATCTGTCATAATAGGTTCAAGGTCCTCTGTTTGTTGGAGCTGATAGAGCATTTCCGCCTGGTTTTCCAATTCTTCATTCAATTCCTTTTGTCTTTCCTTTTCAAAGGTAAGTGCTTGCCGCAACTCATGTATATTTCTAGTATCACGAATTTCTGGCTCTTTTGTTGACTGGAACTGAATGGCGACCATAAACCCTATGATCGTCGTAACACATGTAAAAATGATCATACGATCCTTCATGGCCGTCACCCTCTTTCAGAAAAATAAGGATCTAATACAATTTCATTTCTCTTTTCAATTCTTACTTCAATATTGTCACTTAAAAGTTGATCCACAACTCCACCAAACATATTTAGAGCACCATTAAGGGTTTCACTATCCCCTATAGCTGTTATCTCAAACGGTGCAAAGGAAACATGACCATCAATCTCAATTACTGGGCCGATACAATGAATATAAGATTGATGATTAATTCTGTGACCATTAATTGCAATCGCCTCCGCCCCAGTTACGAGTAATTCATCTACAACCTTTTGAATATGCTGCTCGTGAACAATATAATTATTAGGATTTTCCCCTTCCTGGACATACTCCGCATCCCTTAAGGTAACACTTATACCTTCACCTTTAACCCTTACGGAACCAGTAACCATCCTTAGACGGTCCAAATCTTCGATTAAGTTAAAATAAAGGCGCTCATCGTTTGCCACAACTTCTTCAATTTCATTGATCTGATTTTGTATCTCTCGGAGTTCCTCTGCCAAACTCCTGTTGACGGCTTGTTCCATGAGCACTTGATTTCTAAGTTCATCTTCCGCTCTCCACTGGGAATTTGAAAGTTGATTCCCCGGATTATTTTCATTGGTAAATTGATAGCTCAAGGCAATAATAAAGCCTGTGACTAATAGCACAAATGAAAAAATGACATGACTACCCTTCACTCTCACCTGCTTCTTCCTCCTCAGATTCGAAACGTTCAAAATACGGGTTCATTCTCATATGAACAATGCCTTCTACACTTGGATCTAATTGTTCCACGACGGAAGGATAAGGGGCGATTCTTTCTGCAAATCTGCGAACAGTGGAGCTTACAATAAATCCATCATTCATGTAAATAGTTAACCTTTGGTGGTCGTTATCTACCGGGGAAAGATATATCTCAGACATACGAAGTCTTAAAGATGAACTTACTTCCATTAGTTCTTTAGCAATCTCCGCTTTTACATCACTGTCATAAAAACCTACCAATATAGGTGCATCATAAGGAACAAAAGTATTATCTGCTTCTTTTAATGTATATCCGTTACTAAGAAGGGGAATATATCTCCCTTCTTCCTCTATATAGGCAATTCTTTGATACTCCTCTATCGTTATAGAAATTGTATTAGGCCATTGTCTTGTAACTGTTACATCAGCAACTTCCGGATGCTCTAAAAGAGTAGCTTGTACATCTTCTCCTCTGTAAAGCCACATACTTACATCAGGGAAAAGCCCTGAATTCTCAATGACCCAGCTTTCGGTAACATTATTATTTCCATGTACTTCTACATGTTTGATATGACTAAAGGACGATTGGAAATAGGCCACCACTGTCATTAATAAAAAAAACACGGAAATATAAATAATTAGTCTGCGATTAGTACGTTGTCGGCGCCGTTCTTTAAGAGTAGGGATTCTCTCCTCAATTTCTATGATCTTTTTTTGACTCATAGGCCTTTCCTCCATTGTATAGCAAGGGATCAAATGAGAAAACAAATTTTTACTTTAATCTCCAAAAAGAGACAAAATACCTGTGTAACTGATACTTTCCTCTAGTCTTTTCTACTTCCATCGATAGTCACACTTCTGACGGTTACAACCTAAGTCGATATTTCGAGGAATATTGAAAAGGCAGGAGGAACCCTGCCCTTTTGGAAGATCCTGAATTTATTTATTCCGCTATTTAATACTCGTTTCCCCAACCAATTCAACCTCGGTTTCCATTTTAACTCCAAATTTAATATATATGGTTTGTTGGACATGATTAATTAAGTCTAACACATTCTGAGCAGTAGCGTTGCCTTTATTAACAATAAAATTTGCGTGCATTTCAGATATTTGAGCATCACCAATAGAAAAACCTTTCAACCCTGCATCTTCAATAAGTTTACCTGCATGCTGAGGGAGCGGGTTTCGAAAAACACTGCCGCAGGTTGGGGATTTCCAAGGCTGCGATTCCCTTCGATAATCTTTATTTTTTTGCATTTCCTTTGTTATTTTTTCCTTGTCTCCCGCCTTTAACTGGAATTCCGCTTCTAAACAAATCCCCCGTTCTTTTTGAAGTCGGGAAGTCCGATAAGAAAAATTCATTTCCTCATTGGAATACCATGTAAAAGTTCCATCCGGAAGAAGAACGTGGGCCCTTCTTAAAATATGTGATATATCGGAACCATGGGCGCCAGCATTCATAAAGACTGCGCCACCAACAGTCCCTGGTATACCACCTGCAAATTCTAAACCAGAGAGACCCTTTTTGCTGATGATGGTAGCAAGCTTGATTAAAGAATAGCCTGCTCCAACCCTTATAACTTCTCCCTCTTCTTCTAAATGGGCTAAATCTTCGCCAAGCTTAATTACTACCCCATTTATTCCTTTATCAGAGACAAGGAGGTTAGAGCCCCTTCCTATCACAAACCAAGTTACATTGGCATTAACGATTTCCTTTATTGCCTTTTGTAAACCCTCTATCGAAAACGGTTCAAAAAACAATTTAGCAGGACCGCCAATTTTCCATGTTGTATGGTTTTTTAAAGGCTCGTTCTCCACTATATTTCCAATATTAAGTTCTTCTAATTTTGCTTTTAAATGATCCATATTAACCTCCATCATTTTATTTCACAAGTTGTGTGATCAACCGATAGAGTTCATCCCCCGCATCTTGCTTCCCAATACTTAATGCACCTTTGTGCATTTCTTCCCACACAAAGGGACTTGATAATACAGTATCCATTTCCGTAAAGAGACGCTCAGGAGACATCTCCTTTTCAAGAATAACTATTGCTGCTTTTGCTTGTTCTAATGACCGGGCATTTTTTTCTTGGTGATTATTTGTAACATATGGGCTAGGAATCAAAATAGAAGGTAGGCCCAACGCTGTAATCTCCGATAAGGTTGTGGCTCCAGCCCTAGCAACAATTAAATCTACTTTGCTGAGAACTTTCGGCATGTCGTGAATATAAGGAACACAAACTACATTTTCAACAGCACCTTGCTTTTCCATTTCTTCTTTAACTCTTTCATAATGAACCTCACCCGTTACATACAAACATTGATACTCTTTATTCTCCCATTGATCTAATGTACCTATGATAGCTTCATTAATAGGTCTCGCTCCCCTGCTGCCTCCCACTACTAATACAGTTCTTTTATCAGGTGATAGACCAAGGGATGTTAAGCTATCCTCATTAGTTGACTTCGCCGCTTCTACCACTTCTTGGGCACGGGGATTTCCTGTAAAGACAATTTTATTTTCTGGAAAAAATGGTCTTGAACTCTCAAAAGAGATTGCAATTTTATCCACATATCTACTTAAAAATTTATTCGTTAAACCAGGGACACTGTTTTGTTCATGAATAATAGTAGGAATTCCTCTTTTAGCTGCAGCATAAACAACCGGCCCGCATACATACCCCCCGGTCCCAATTACCACATCAGGCTTAAAATCCTGAATATACTTTTTAGCAACGTTAACTGCCTTTAAAAATCGCATAACAGTTTTTACATTTTCTACGGATATACTTCGCTTAAATCCTGTTATTTTGACCGTTTTAAATGGAATATTTTCTTTAGGTACGATTTTGGACTCTAGTCCCTTTTCCGTACCAATATATAAGTATTCTGCTTTTTCATTATGTTTTCGGATTGCACGAATTAATGCTAGGGCAGGATAAATATGTCCTCCTGTTCCCCCTCCTGTAACTAATACCTTCATTTTTTACCTCCAGCATAAAGCTTTTTCCTATCTTTTATATTATATCGTAAAAATGTATGTCTTGATGATTACAATAATAAGGATTTTTTTAAGGAAATATATCTCCAAATTTTAGTAAACATCCAATACCGTTAATTATAAAGGATTTCATTTAAAAATGAAAAAAATGCATATGAAAATGAAATAAAAAATACGCACAAGGATATGTTTAAGGTCACTCACCCCTTAAGACATTCCTCATGCGCCCATTATCCGTCTGTCTAACGCATATGTCGACTTATATTTAATAAAACACCAACGGAAGTTAACATAAGTGTTAATGATGAACCTCCATAGCTCAAAAACGGTAAAGTAATTCCAGTAACTGGCATCAAGCCAATCACAACACCAATATTAATCATTACTTGAATTGCGATCATCCCAATGATTCCTGTGGCAAGTAGGGTACCATATAAATCAGGTGCATATAGGGCAATGCGGAGCCCTCTCCATAATAGAATGGCAAAGCAAGACAAGACGAAAGCACCGCCTAAAAACCCTAACTCCTCAGATAAAATTGCGAAAATAAAATCTGTTTGTGGTTCCGGTAAATAAAAGTACTTCTGTCTGCTATCCCCTAATCCTAAGCCAAGAAACCCACCAGGTCCTATGGCATAAAGAGATTGAATGATTTGAAAACCACTCCCTAAAGGATCCGACCAAGGGTCAAGAAAGGAGGTGATTCTTTGTAAGCGATAAGGAGCAGAAACGATAAGTCCAACAAAGCCAGCTAAACCCATTAGGCCCAAAACTACAAAGTGTTTAATTTGTGCTCCAGCAATAAAAATCATCGCTACGCTTGTAAATACCATTACAGCACCAGTACCTAAATCGGGCTGCAGCATAATCAATCCAAAGGCAACCAATACAAGACCAAGCGTTGGGACAAGCCCCCGTTTTACAGTAGTTATATATTTCTGTTTCTCCGATAAATACTTTGCCAAGAAAAAAATCATGGCTATTTTCATAAACTCTGAAGGTTGAATGGAAAATGCCCCAACCCCTAACCAGCTTCTGGCCCCTCCACGGACTAGTCCTACTCCTGGTATAAGTACTATTACTAGTAAAAGAAAACAAACGATCATAAGGGGTTTGGTCATTTTACGATAGGACCAATAATCCAGATTCATCATAAAAAGCATGATTACAATTCCTAAGCTAGCAAAAAACAGCTGCCTTTTCAGGAAAAAAAAGGAGTCATCAAAGTTGTATTCTGCCATTACAGCACTGGCACTGTAGACCATCACTAATCCAATTATTAGTAAGCTGACTGTAGCAGAAATGAGTAAAATATCTGGAGCGGTTTTCACTTTTTTTGGCAATAGAGAACACCTCGGTTTCGTCAGTACATTAATCTCTCTATTACCTATCTTTATGAACGATTGGGACAAACATGACAATTATGGGACAATCTTTTTTACTGCTTCAACAAAACAGTTTCCTCTTTCTTCAAAGGTTTTAAATTGATCCCAAGAAGCACAAGCTGGTGATAATAAAATTACGTCTCCTGAAGTTGAATTCTCATATGCCATAGTGACGGCATCGTCTAAAGTTTCTACAACTTCAACTGTTGGGACAGTAGCTCGTTTAGCCGTTTCTGCAATCTTGGCAGCAGTCTCTCCATACGTAATAACACTTTTAACTTTATCCTTGAAATAGGGAATTAAATCGTCAAAGGAAATCCCCCGGTCCAGTCCACCAGCTATGAGCACTACTGGTTGGTCAAAGGCTTTTAAAGATGTGATCGTAGCAGGAACATTAGTAGCTTTCGAATTGTTATAAAAACTTCTTCCCCCTACATTGGTAACAAATTGCAAGCGGTGCTCTACTCCTGTAAATGTTTTAAGAACCTCTCGTATTCGTTGTATATGGGCTCCAGCCAAATAAGCTGCTGCTGCTGCTGCTAATCCATTAGCTACATTATGTTCCCCAGGTAGGGACATCTCTTCTATGGGGATAAGCTTTTCTTTAAAAATCATCAGATAATTGTCCTTAATACCTGCTCCAGTTTCATCATAAACTTCTGTGGAAAAAGGGATTAATTTAGCTTGTCCACCCTTAACTAGCTTACAAACCCTCTCATCATCAGCGTTATAGATAATATAATCTTCGGGAGATTGATTCCTAAAGATATTCCCCTTAGCCTGTATGTAATTCTCCATGGAGCCATGATAATCAATATGGGCCTCTACTAAATTTAAGAGGAGAGAAATTCTTGGGCGAAAATGCTCAATTCCCATTAACTGAAAACTAGATAGCTCCGTAACTAGCACGTTATTCGTCGAAGCTCTTTGTGCGACTTCAGTGGCTACTTTACCAATATTACCTGCTATTAAAGGGTCTTTACTGCTCCCCTTTAACATCTCATAAATATAAGTTGTCGTAGTCGTTTTCCCATTAGAACCGGTAATTCCAATAATATCAGCCTCACTTATCTCATAAGCAAGTTCCACTTCCGTTATTACAGAAATATTTTTTTCTATTGCCTTTTCAATAAGGGGGTTATCATAGCGAATCCCCGGATTTTTCACCACATAATCAAGTTGATCATGAACAAGCTCTAAAGGATGTGATCCGCAAATAACCTCAGCTCCGAGCTGCTGCAGCTTCTGAGCCTCCTTATTTTCTTCCAAAGGTTTTTGATCATTAACAGTCACCTTTGCTCCAAGTTGGAGTAACAATTGTGCAGCAGCAGTCCCACTTTTTGCTAAGCCAAGAACCAATATATTTTTGTCTTTAAACTGAGTGGTTTTTCTCATTACATCCACACCTCGATATATACTCCGGTAATCCCAAACAAGATACCTACTAGCCAAAATGTAACAACAACGCGCCACTCACTCCACCCTGAAAGCTCATAGTGATGATGAAGGGGACTCATTTTAAACAATCTTTTCCCGCCAGTGATTTTAAAATAAGCTACCTGTAGAATAACGGACAAAGTTTCTATTACAAATACTCCGCCTATAATCACTAGCAAGAGTTCCATTTTTGTTAGGATTGCAATCATTCCTAAGGCTCCCCCAAGAGCGAGGGATCCTGTGTCACCCATAAACACTTTAGCAGGATGAGCATTAAAGACAAGAAACCCTAATACTGCTCCAACCACAGCCACTGAGAATAGTGACACCGTAAATAAAGATAATGAATAAGCAATGATAGCAAAAGCTCCAAAGGCAACTGCTGTCGTACCAGCTACTAATCCATCCAATCCATCTGTTAAATTGACAGCATTAGAGGCACCAACAAGAATCACAATAATTAAAGGTAAATAAAGCCACCCTATATCTACTGCTAAGGTTGTTCCCGGTATACTGATTGATGAGTCCAATAAATTTGTCTGCAATAAAACAACATAGACAATGACAGAAATAACTACCTGACCGAGAAATTTTTGTTTGGAAGTTAATCCTAAGTTTCTCTTTTTCACTACTTTTATAAAGTCATCTAAAAATCCTAATAGACCAAACCCAGCAGTTACAAATAATAATAACCAGATTTCCACATCTAAAGAGTGGAATTGGGTAGCCATGACGAGTGTAGCAATGATTAATGCCAATAAAATCATGATTCCCCCCATTGTTGGTGTTCCACTTTTCTTTTGATGAGATTTCGGTCCTTCTTCGCGAATGCTTTGGCCAAATTTTAGCCTTTTTAAAAAGGGAATCAAAATCGGGGAAAGCAATACGGCAATCAGAAATGATAAAATTAAAGTAAATAATAGGCCTTGTTCCAACATATTAGGAACTCCTTTCTAAACTGCAGCTCATCCATTAAACTAAATTAAATTCCCTAAATCATAATCCAATAGGAAAAAAGCTATTAAGTAAAATAAAAATATAGTTTCATATTTATTTTATCGCTTTTATAGTAAATTAATGACTCTCATAAGGAAAAGGTTTTGTCTAATTTGGATGAACCCTCTCGACAAAGACTTTCAAATTTATTTTTTATATTCTTTTAATGAAGCTAACATTTCATCTGGTAATACACCAAGATGGACTGCAATAGCAATACCAAAAACGGCATTTTTAATAAACTGCTTCCATTGTTTATGAAGTGTAAAAGGCATATGAACACCTTTGAGTTCAAAGTGAATATATTCATTCTCTTCCTGTAAAGATTGGATCTGGAAGAGTGAATGATGAGAAAAACCACAAAATACTGTATCTGTCTTCCATTCCTTATTAAATAACTGGGTATTGTCACCATCCAATACTAGAACAGCACTCGGTCTCATACCACTTTCAATGGAACTAAATTCTTCTAGTATCACTTCTGGGGACTTATTTCCTTCTTGTTCATCTTGTTGAATAGAAGTAATTACAGCTATATTAGGTTCTATCAAATGACTTAATTTACTAATGTCCCCCTGGGTGTGAGAACCATATTCCCCAATAAATACATTCGTATGGGCATCCATATTTAGTACCCCTAAACATAGATCCATCCAAGGGGATTTAGACTGGGAAGTTGTATGAACATGGTAGTTCTTCTTTAACGTAGCGGCAATAAGCTCTTTTGTTATTGCTTTGTCTTCGCCCCCAGTAACAGCAATAACAGTCGGATCCACTTCTTCCATATACCGCTTGGCCATTTTTTGAATAGTTTGCTTTATATCTTCCACCCAAAATACAGGGAAACTATCAGGAAGGTCCTCAGGAATGGCCCTTTCTTTTGACCATATGAGAGCAGCTGCCCCATTCTTTATTGCCTCAAGAACTTCTTTTTTTTCATTTCCACCTTCATCCTTTAGAGGAATAAATAAATTCCCCTCCATAACTTCCTTCGATTCAGTGGAAACACCATTAAATATAAACGACGAAGAAATATTACCTGTAATATCTGTGCAGAAGGATTTGACAAAACTTATATTTAAATTAGCCATTAATTTCTGCACTCCTTTACCGCCTCTTTTGCTACTAGCCGATCATCAAAATGATGATTCACTGTACCTATGGTCTGATAGGTTTCATGCCCTTTTCCTGCAATTAAAATGACCTCATCTTTTTCCGCACGACGAACTGCCTCATAGATAGCGTCCTTACGATTAATTATAACTTGATAATTAGATCCCTTCATACCTTCTTCCATTTGTCTTAGGATGGCTTCTGGGGCTTCTGTTCTAGGGTTGTCTGAAGTTAAATAAACAAAATCAGACAATGATTCAGCAATGGCTGCCATTTTAGGTCTCTTTGTTTTATCTCTATCACCACCACACCCCACAACAACACTAATCTTTCCCTTAGCAAACTCTCTAATGGTTTCTAATACGTTTTCTAAGCTGTCTGGTGTATGGGCATAATCAACAATGACATGAAAAGGCTGATTTAATTCCACCCTTTCAAACCTTCCGGAAACCCCTTTTACTTGAGATAAACTATGGGCAATTGCCTCTAAAGGTATACCTGATGCATAGGTTGCCGCTGCTGCTGCAAGGGCATTATAAATAGAAAAAGTACCTGCCATTTTCATGGATACCTTCGCCGTTTCATTCCCTATATTTAGTTGAAAGGAAACTCCTTTTTCATTTAAATTAATATTTGTTGCTTTCATGTCCCCTTCTCCGTTAATCCCATAAGACAATATGGGAGCAGCAGTCATAGTGGAGATCATCTTGTAGTAATGATCATCTACATTTAGCACTGCAATTGGTTGATTGTTTTCATGATACCCGTTCCCTAATTGAGCAAATAGCAAGCCCTTTGCCTGAGCATATTTTTCCATCGTTTCATGGAAGTCTAAATGATCTTGGGAAAGGTTCGTAAATACAGCTACATCAAAATGGGTACCATGTACTCTCCCTAATTGGAGGGCATGGGAAGACACCTCCATTGTCACTGCTTCTACACCATTTTCCACCATTTTAGAGAAATTCTTTTGTAATACAAGTGATTCTGGAGTTGTATTTTTTGCATCTTCTATTTGTTTATTATATTTCACATACATAGTTCCAATAAGTCCCGTGTTTTTTCCAGCATCGGATAATATTTTTTCAATTAAATGTGTCACTGTCGTCTTACCGTTTGTACCAGTAACGCCAATTAAATGAAGCTTGTTTGTTGGGTAATTATAGAATCTTGCAGAAAGAATTGCCATCGCTTTCTTTGCGTCCTTCACAACGACAACAGGAACAGACACATCTAGCTCTCTTTCAGCGATAATAGCCACTGCGCCATTTCCAACAGCTTGATGTGCAAAATCGTGCCCATCCACTGTAAACCCAGGAATACAGAAAAAGAGACTGCCTTCCGTTACTTCACGGGAATCCATTTGTAGATCTTTAATAATTGGATCCTGCGTATCTAAATAGTTGTAGGAAGGGAGTTTATTTATAAGTGTAGTTAATGAAATCATTTTTAACCCTCTTTCGTTTACTAACATTTGAACTGTGGTACATATATTTTTATATTACTTTTATGTAGATGGTAAGAAAAGCAGTTTACACTTTTCTTACCACAAATTCCATTTTACTGTTCCTCGCCCTGATTGTCACCCATATATACGCGAATTTCTGATCCTGCCCTTACACGAGTACCCGGTGAGGGTGATTGCACCAACACTTCATTTCCCCGGCCTTCTACAACTAACTGTAATTCATAATAGGCTTGGTTAATTTCCCGCATAGTTAAGCCCACTAAATCGGGAATTTCTACGATTGGCTCATCGTTCCACATTAATTCCTTTTCTATTTGTCCTTCTCGCCTTTCCACTCCTAAAGCTCTTAGTCCGTCCTCCATAATATTTCCTACTATTGGTGCTGCAACAGTACCACCAAATTGTATCGTGTTTTTAGGGTTATCGATTGCAACATAAACCACTATTTGTGGATCGTCAGCTGGGGCAAAGCCAATAAAGGAAACGATATGATTATTCTCTAAATATCTTCCATCCTTCGCTTTTTGAGCCGTACCTGTTTTACCACCAACCCGAAACCCATCAACATACGCATTACGCCCAGACCCTTTTGCCACAACATATTCTAAAGCCCTTCTTATTTCAGCCGAGGTTTCTTCAGAGATGATTGTATTTTTTAACGTAGGTGTTGTCCTTGAAATAATCTCATTCGTCTCTGGATCTAGAAATTCCTTTGCCAAATAAGGCTGAAAAAGCTTACCCCCATTTATTGCTGCTGCAACTGCAGCCACCTGCTGTATTGGAGTAACGGATACCCCCTGACCGAAGGAAGTTGTAGCAAGCTCTAAAGGACCAACAGCATCTAAATCAAACAATATCCCTCTACCTTCTCCCTGTAAATCAATGCCTGTTTCACTGCCGAAACCGAAGTTATGAATATAATTAAATAGTGTTTCTTTTCCTAGTTCCTCACCTAAAGCCACGAAGCCCGGGTTACATGAATTTTGGACAACCTCTAAATAAGTCTGTGACCCATGTCCACCTTTTTTCCAACAACGGAGTTTATGGCCAGAAACCTCTACATACCCTGGGTCATGAAAGGTATCATTGTCAAGATCAACAATACCTTCTTCTAGCGCAGCAGCTAACGTAATAATTTTAAAGGTTGATCCAGGCTCATATTGGCTCCAAACTGGTTTATTTTGATTGTATATTTCAGGTGGTACTTCTTTAAACCGCTCTGGATCATAGTCTGGTCTTGAAGACATCCCTAATATTTCACCAGTGTTCGGATCCATTGCTATGGCAATGGCACCATCTGGATTGTATATTGCTTCTGCATTATCCAATTCCCGTTCAATAATCGTTTGTATTCTCGAATCAATCGTCAGTTTTAAGTGTTGTCCATCCACAGGCGGGGTATACACATCGGCTAAATTAGGCATTTTCGTCCCTTTTGCAGTGGAATAAAAGGATACATGTCCAGGTTCCCCAGACAATCTATCATCATAAAACAATTCTAATCCAGTTAGCCCTTGGTTATCTATCCCAGCAAACCCTAATACATGTGATAAATATCGACCATTTGGATAATGTCTTTTATTGTCCTCTGCTATATAAACTCCTTCTAGCCTCAAATCCCTTACTTGATCCGCTATATCATTACTTAGCTTCCTACCCTCTGGATTTATTCGTACAATGGACTCATTTTTTGTCACATATTCATATGCTTTCTTTTCATCCATTGATAAAACGCTGGCCAGCTTAGCAGCGGTACCCGAAGGATCTGATATTTGACGGGGGACAACAAGCACAGAGGGCGCACTAATATTAGTAGCTAAGGGAACTCCATTTCTATCTAATATTTCCCCACGTTTTCCTTCGAATGGGATGTTCCTGCTCCAGGAATCCTCTGCCCTCGAGGCAATTTCATCACCCATTACGAGCTGAACAAATCCTAACCTTACAATCATGATTATAAACACGACCAACCCAACACTCAATGCAAAAATAAGCCGCTTGCGAACGGTAACATTAGATACTCTTCTCATCGTTGACCTCCCATATTTAAACACTATGGCTTGGTTCAGACATATGAGAAAAAAGGACAGGTTAGAACCTGTCCTTCACAAATTTCTATAATTATAAGATTTCATCATCCATTAGTCCATAAAGAACTCCTCATCTTCATCCTCTTCTTCCATACTGCTTATCGTATCGATGGTATCTTCATAACCATCTTCTCCATCATCCCTTTCACCAGGGGGCCTCAAACTTACCATGATCCGATCTATGTCATCTAATCTGTCTCCCGGTTCTGGTCTCTGGTTATTTACAAATCCATTTCCTTGAATATCCAATTGTATATCTAACATATTCTGAAGTATGAGCACATTTCTTAAGGACCAACCTGAAATATCCGGCATAAGGAAAGTATTCCCGTCCGTTAAAATAAATACTTTCTCACCACGCATTATTTTACTTTCCGGTTGTGGGTATTGCCGCTTCACTTGATTACCGTCTCCTAATACGACAACATCATAACCCGTTGAAATTAGATTGTTTTTAGCATCTTCTGTATTCAAACCTATGACATCTTCTATTTCTCTTTCTTCGATGACTTGCTCACCATTGGAATTATCCGGTGATATATTCAAGTATTGAAGACTTTGGTTCATAACTGATTTAAAGATCATGGATACTGGTAAGGAACCTGATTCATACGCTTGTAGTTTAGGACGATCTACTGCTACATACACAATTACTTCAGGGTCTTCCGCTGGGGCCATTCCTATAAAAGAATAAATAAAATTACCATGCCCCTCCAAATAACCTCGGCCATTTTCCCTTGGAATCTCTGCTGTGCCTGTTTTCCCTGCAACTCTAAAGCCATCAATGGCAAATGGCCTCCCTGTTCCTACCTCCGATGTTACTACTGTTTCCATTAATCTTAAAACCTCATCTGCCGTTTCTTTAGAAATGGGCTGACCGGCTATTTCAGGTTCATTTTGTTTAATGACCTCTCCATCATCTCCGGACTCAATTCGATCAATAACAAACGGTTTCATCATTTTCCCATCATTAGCAATAGCGGTAGCTGCCTGAACCTGTTGAATAGGTGTAACAGCAGTTCCTTGTCCAAATGCCGTTGTGGCAAGCTCACTTAATCCCCTCCGAGCAATGGAGCCACTTATTTCATTTGGAAGGTCAATTCCTGTAGGTTGGGAAAAGCCAAATCTATCAATATACTCATATAAACGATCTGCTCCAAGCTCTTCAAGGGCAAGCTTAGTAAAGGCAACATTAGAAGATCGTTCAAACCCTTCATTGTAAGTAATTTCTCCCCAACCACCACGATAATGGTCATTAATAGTATCACTACCTACAGTGTAACTTCCTGAGAGAAAATAATCTTCTCCACGATAGACGCCCTCTTCAATTGCTGCTGCTAACGTAAATATTTTCAATGTTGATCCAGGTTCAAACCTCGATGCTGTATTATAGTTTATAAAATTAACAATAGATTCATATTGATTAGGGTTAAAGCTTGGTCTATTAGACATCCCTAGTATTTCACCAGTTTTAGCATTGGCTACAATAGCCATTATCCGTTCTGGCTCAAACTCTTGTTCCACTTGATTCATTGTCTGTTCAATAGCCATTTGTATTCGAGTATCTAACGTTAAAAAGACATTACTTCCGTTTTTAGGGGGATCGATTATTTCATTGGCATTGGGTAGTCTGCGATTCCTACCATCTTTCTGGTAAGAAATTCTCCCATTTTCCTCTTGTAAGTACTCATTCAAACTGCTTTCCAATCCCATTCTCGCAACAGACATATCCCGTTCTGTATAACCAATAATATGGGATGCAAATGTTTGTTTAGGGTAATACCTCCGGGCATCTTCACGAAAATTTATTCCTTGCAATTCCAAAGCCCTAACCTCTTCTGTAGTTTCGTAGCTTAAGAACTTAGTACGAGCACCTAATTCCACTTGAACTCTTCCTTGTTCTATACCACGGGTCAAGATACCCTCCACTACTGCGGGATCAATGTCTAAGACAGTACTAAGTTGCATTGCCGTAAATGCAGGATCCTCCACATACCCCCCATAACGCTCGTCCAAGTTTGCGACAATAGTATAAGATGGTATTTCCTCAGCAAGGGCCTCTCCATTCCTATCAAATATTGTACCTCTTCTCCCTTCAAGAACCCTTGACTGGGACCAGCGCGACTCCAATAAAGTTTGCAAATCCTGACCTTGAATTTCTTGCTCCGCTTGTATGTATACAAAACGGGAAAACAGGACAGACACCCCTACTAAAAAAATTATTAGAATCAATAAGGCACGCTTCGTTACTATATTGTTTTTCTTTTGTTCCACGCACTACCACCTTCTTAAAGACTAATCATTTGTATGGGTAAATCTCACATTATTTTCATCTAGGATCATTCCCATAGCTTTCGCTTCTGATAAAATACGCTCAGGATCAGATAATTCCATTACTTGTAGACTTAAACCCTCATTTACCTTTAACTGGGTCTGGATTTCCGACTCACTTTGCTGAATCTGATGATTAGCAATATAAATGGATGCATAATTTGATAAAACGAAATATAGAGCAATAACAATCGCTACTAAAGTACCAGTATAGATTACTTTTTCCCCTTTGGAAA
This sequence comes from Evansella vedderi, assembly GCF_030813435.1. Classification (GTDB taxonomy): domain Bacteria; phylum Bacillota; class Bacilli; order Bacillales; family Salisediminibacteriaceae; genus Evansella; species Evansella vedderi. The sequence continues at coordinate 298,966 of NZ_JAUSUG010000003.1, forward strand.
TACCTGATTTTTTATGTACCTGTTTCTTTTCCGGCTTTCCCGCTGGCTGTGTCATTGGTTGTTCTATTTGTCTTTGTACTAATGGACTCATAACCTCTCATTCCTCCTCATTATTGTTTTTCCGCAATTCTAAGCTTTGCTGACTCTGCTCTTGGGTTTAATTCCAACTCTTCGTTTGACGCAACTATTGGCTTACGATTAATTAAAACCAACTCTGGCTGGAATTCATCTGGTATAATTGGCAAATCTTTCGGTATATCCTCCCTTGTACTTCTCTGCTTAAATACTTGTTTACAAATACGATCCTCTAATGAGTGGAAGGTAATAACCGCCAGTCTTCCTTTAGGTGCTGTCATATCAATGGCATCGTTTAATGCACTTTCAAATACATTAAGCTCATCATTAACGGCAATCCTTATTGCTTGGAAGGTCCTTTTTGCCGGATGGCCCCCTTTCCTTCTTGCAGGTGCAGGAATGGCATCCTTGATGATTTCTACTAATTCAAAGGTCGTTTCAATGGGCTTCGTTTCTCTTGCCTTTTCAATTTTTCTAGCTATTTGCTTGGCAAAACGTTCTTCCCCATACCTTGAGATAATTTTCATGATTTTTTCAAACTTCCATTCATTAACAACCTCATAAGCAGAAAGGGGTTGTCCTTGGTCCATCCTCATATCAAGGGGAGCATCAAAGCGATAGCTGAATCCTCGTTCTGGCTCATCAAATTGTGGAGATGAAACACCAAGGTCGAAGACAAAACCATCGACTTGTTCTATTCCAAGGTGGATTAATTCCTTTTTTAAAAACTGAAAATTACTATGTACAAACAGAATTCGGTCTTTATAGGTATCTAATCGCTTTTTGGCGTGGGCTAATGCTCGTTCATCTTGATCAAAGGCAATCAACCTGCCTTTTTCACTAAGCTTAGTAACGATTTTCTCACTATGTCCTCCACCGCCTAGTGTACAATCAACATATATCCCGTCTGGATGAATGTTAAGTCCTTTTACAGTTTCTTCTTTTAAGACAGTTACATGTTCAAACAAAGAATTGTCCTCCTTTATTAGATAAAAGGTAGTAGCTATTGCGTTGACTCGCAGTCACCGCTTCGAGTAGGTACAAAAGGTAAAACCGACCTTTAGTACCTACTCTATAGATCAAAATCAACGATACCTTCTGCGATTTCTGCAAAAGATTCTTCCGATTCTGCGAAATAGTCTTCCCAAATTTCCTTACTCCAAATCTCCACTCGATTCGAAACTCCGATTACAACGCATTCTTTTTCTAATTGCGCATAGGAACGGAGGGTTTGTGCAATGTTAACTCTCCCTTGTTTATCTAGCTCACTTTCCGTAGCTCCTGAAAAGAAAAAACGGGTAAAGGCACGGGCATCTTTTTTTGTAAAGGGGAGAGTTTTTAATTTCTGTTCTAATTGTTTCCATTCTGGTTCAGGGTAGACAAATAAGCATTTATCCATCCCTCTTGTTACGACGAAGGTGGATCCTAGTTCTTCACGAAATTTTGCTGGGATTATCATCCTTCCCTTTTCATCAATCGTGTGATGAAATTCGCCCATGAACACAGATATCCACCTCCTCCCCACTTTATAACACTAATTTACCACATCTCCCCACTTTTCACCACTCTGACATAAATTTTTTCCACAAAATAAAAAAAAGCCCACTAAGAGAGGGCTTCTCAGAGTGGGTAAATGTTAATGGAACTATTTAATTTTTTTCAAACGAAGTTGATTGAAGCGGAAAGCGAGTGCCTGGATCGTAAATCAACTGCCTAATTTAGCACAGCCAAAATAGTCTTCATTTATCGTAGTGTTTAAAAGGACTTGAGAATTTTGAACAGACTCTATAAATAAATGTATACGTGTTTTCCTAATAAAGTGTCTTCCTCTTTCAGTTGATTGTATACTCTCGTAACTAAATCATCGCCGTACAAGTTTAAAAAAGAGTAAATATTTATATACCTCTCTTGCAAATTACCATCGGGAATCAGTTCTACTTCAACCTCATCATATTTATTTAAGGCTGTTTTATTTTCGTGAAGAATAAAGCTGCTAAGTTGTTTTTCATACTGGATAAGCCCTTTTTTTAGTATGGCTTCATATTTTGAATGAACCGCGCTTGCACCTTTTCCTAATGTAGGGAAAGAGTATGCCAATTTCTCAGTTGTTGCTTCCAGTTCCTTTCTTGCTCTTTCAAAGGCCCCCTCCATATTAGATGGGGTATTCGCATCTAACCACAATTCCTTTTGTTCTGTCAAAGCTGCTTTTGAGACCTCACTAGCTTCCATACCGATCCATGCAAGATTTTTTTCAATTCGCCTAGAAATAAAGGTTAGGTGAACTCTAGGTAAAATAAGGGGCATGTTTATTTGCAGTGTATGGAACACTCTTCTTAAAGTTCCCCAATATTTCAACTCCCCAGGACCGGCAATAAAGGTAATAACAGGAAGCAATTTATCCTGCATGACAGGACGTGTTACCACATTATTACTCAATTGCAATGAATTTTGGTTAAGCTTCTGAAGTATCTCTTCTTCCATCCATTTATTTGCTCCGTTTTTTTCTTTAAAAAACATGCCTTCCTTTTCTAATAAAAAACGCTGCCCTTGGTCATGAATAAAAAGATGAGCATTCTTTTCATCGATTTCAATGGGCTCTCCAAATCCGGCCTCCTGGAAGCCCTTTGCCCCTTCATAAAAGGCGCTCCTTAAACGATCATTATTAGTAACCATTTCCTTAAAATAAGGTCTTTCAATCTCTCTTATCCCTTGATCATGAGCATCCATCAATACTAATCCTGTACCGTTAAATAGACGGTGAATAATGGTAGCAAACCACTCCACATAAGTACAATCCTCTTTCACATCTTCTAACAAAGTAAGGTAAAGGTCTTTTGTAAAGGGGGTTTCCTGAAGATATTGAAATGCCTCCTTTATAAACGCCCTTCCCTTTTCAGCTGAGATTATCCTATCGGAAGCCGGTCGCTTTATATCATTTCGTTCCCTAAGGTTAAACTTTCTTGATCGCTGACCACGGTGTAGATAAATATGATTTATTTCATCAACATCATGATCCTCTCCCGCAATCCAAAAGATGGGCACAACCGGAATATTTAATTTATTTTCTATCGCTTTAGCTTCATGTAATATAGAAAATATTTTATTTATTGTATAAACAGGGCCAGTTAATAATCCTGCCTGCTGTCCGCCTACGACGACAACAGAGTTTTTGTCCTCTAGTCGGGCTATTTGGGAATAGGTCGCTGGAGAGTCCGTAAATCGTTTATTAAAAGAAATTAATGATTTTATTAACTCTGAACGCTGATAGCTCCTATTACGTACTTCCTTGTACCTTCTTAATAAACCTTCGTCATTAACAGGGTAATCGAAAAATTCCATTACTTTATCATTGTTATTTATGTATTGTTGTAAAAAGGGTTGGTTTTTTAAATGATCTTCCAGAACCATTTTCATGACAATTCAACCTTTCACATCTCTATGGTGAGAAGAGTAGATAACATCTGATTTTAGAGGCTGTTCAAAAAGGTCGGTTTTTGAACTTTTTGAACAGCCTCTAAAAATAAATTCCGTTATATTATAGCAAAGAAATCTTTTCCCACCAATTAACTTGCTCTAGTTTAATGCTAATGAATACATACGGTTAATGAGTCCATACAGCATTAACAAGAAATATAGACAAAAATAAACAAAAAATTGAAATCTCCAAACCCCTTTAAACACTTTTTGAATATGTATGTCTTCATGGAGTCGCCAATGGAGTATTGTAAATACAGCACCTGTTACTAAGAAAAATAATATAAACAACCAAGCCAACTTTACTCCCCAGATTTCAAGGACAATAAAATAGACAGCAATAATAAACAGTAACGCTGTACAATCCACTGCTAGTTTTAAAGAAAATATCTTGTTATGGGTAGTCTTTACCGCTATTAAATAGACAAGATATAAACCTATAAGTGGAATGGTTACTAATGTTGCAGCAACAAAGACTAGCACTTCCCCCATTTACCTTCCCCCTTCTAACCCCACAATAGAACGATGAACAAAGTTCGTTATCGGAACTGAGATATTTTTTTCAAAGGACTCCTTGATAATATAACCTGTAATGGCATGTATTTCCGTTTTATTCCCTTGCTTCAAATCCCGCAGCATGGACGACTCATTTTCTGAAGTATTTTCAACAACATCAAGGACAGTCTCCCACTCACTTTCACATAAGCCCAATACTTCTATACCTTCTTTGAAAAGTCCTCTCATATTATCAATCCATTCGTCATTACTTAGGAGACAGCCATTTTTCACACCATAAAGGGCTGTTAATGGGTTGACAATTAAATTTATAAGCAACTTTCGCTTCAGCATATACTCTACACTATCTGTCTTTATTATTGGGAATTCCTTTGTGGAATGGGAAACCAGGGTGGCAAGTTCAAGGTCGAAATTAGTTATTCCTTTCCAAGACCCTAGAAAGATTTTTCCTAACCCTGTATGTTTAATAGTACGATCATTAAGCTTCATGGCACCATGAGTGACTACACCACCATAAATTGGACTAGTAAACAAGCTGGAAGCCTGCTCTAAATGTCCCATACCATTTTGTAAAAACAACATTGGTGGTAAATTACTGTACTTTTCCCACTTTTTAAAGAAATCATCTAGTTGGGTTTGTTTTAAGGCTATTATCCATACATCCCCATTTATGTAATCATCCTTCTGGAAGGTTGAGGCATTTATATCTAAATTAAAAGATTGACCCTGTTTTTCAAGACAAAGCCCCTCCTGTAGGAGTTTCTCCCTTTGTTCACTTGTTCTAGTAACAACTGTAACAACATGTCCTTGTTTCCGTAAATAAAATGCCGCTAATAAACCAATTGCTCCCCCACCAATGATTACAACATTCATTAATCCCACCTCTTTTTAGGTCTTTCCTATCACTTATTTTAGCATATTTGTTTGCTAGCAAAAGGGAAAATAAATGGAGAATTTCTTTTCTTTTTTATCTTTTTTAAATTATAATAAAATATAGATAATTAAAACTAGCTTTTTATAATTGTTGTGGAGGGGATCATTGTGGAGAAACATGAGGTTGTTCGTTTAAATGTTAATTTCAAAACGTTAGAAGAGTTTGAAAATTTTAGGGAATACGGCCAACAAGAGCTTTCTATGAAGGAAGACCTTGAAGCAAATATTATTGAAAATGACAGCGAATCACCATTTTATGGGGTTTATTTTGGAAATAAGCTTGTAGGGAGAATGAGTTTATATAAAATCGACAAGAAATTCGATCGCTATTTCGAGCCGCCGCAAGATTATTATGAGCTTTGGAAATTGGAAGTTTTACCTGGTTACCAAGGTAAAGGAATTGGTAAGAGCCTGGTGGATTATGCAAAAAGCTTGGGGCTCCCAGTAAAAACGAACGCTAGACAACGGTCTGATGATTATTGGACTAAATTAGGATTCGAACCACTTACATATCAATCAGAGCGTGACCGAGGTGAAAACCCATACGTTTGGTTCCCAGAAGGAGTGTCAGAACAAGTTTTTGATTCTGAGAAATAGATACGGGAAGCACAAAAAAGGTGTGTCAAAGTACTATTGACACACCTTACTTTTTTCCTCATATATCAACATTTACCTTTAATAGAACCATTTTATTTAACGGTATATTGACTCCGTTTTGTTGCACGTTCCATAACATTGATCATTAGCTGATAATCATTTTTTACAATTTCATATTCGTGCTTTAAACGTGTCAACTCCTTTTCAAGAGCTCGATTTTCTTCTACTAATTCTTGTATCCGTTTCGTAGACGTACTCCCTTCCGACAATTCCCTTTCCTTTTTTAGGACCTCTTCCTTCTTCCCTAGCAGAAATTCAACCATTTCGTCTATGGTCTGAACTACCGGCTTCCTTTCCAAGTTTCCTGGAGAGGCTTGTATAGAGGTAACTTCTTTATCCGCTTCAAAGTCATCCTTCTTTAATTGTTTCCTTTGTTTTTTTGCTAACTGTATTGCCGATTCATATTTCTTCCGTATGGAAGAGTTCCAGCGAAATCCGCATGCAGCTGGTGTTCTAGACAGCTTTTCTCCCACTTCTTCGAACGCTGCAAGCTGAGTACTCCCTTCACGAATATGGCGCAGTACTACTTCTGCTAACAACAGGTCTTCATCTTGATTCCATGCATCCTGTCTAACCAAAGAACTAATCCCTCCTTCTTCGTTTTTCACCTTATATGTATGCAATTAGTAGAAAAGATAGACTAATGTTCTAGAAATAGTATGAACCATTCTTAAATAAGCCATTCAGAAACCCATTTCTAGCTTTTCCTACCATGTGAAAAAGAGAGATTGTCCTATTAAAAGAATTATTTTTTATTTAAAAATGCCCTTACAGCATCATGGTGTTCCCTTGTCTCCCATAGACTAGCACAAGCTTCTACTTCTTTGTCCATTGCTAGAAACAAATCTTCCTTTTCACCTCTCGTAAGTAACAGGTCTTTGTATGTTTGTACAATAACTCCCTTTACCCATTTTTCGGTCCAACGATACAAATCCTCTAATGAAGTTACATCCGCAACAAACCCCAATTCTATTGCTTCCTTCATGGAAAACCTGTTGGTGGTACCTAACATCATCAATGCCTTTTCAAGACCTATCCGTCGTTTTAGCAAAGAAGCCCCTCCCCAACCAGTAGTTATATGGAGATTTCCTTGGATAAAGCCGACCACGCCTATTCCCTTAGCAAAACGATAATCAACAGCACTAGCAATTTCAGCTCCTCCCCCAACCGCAGAGCCATTTAAATAAGCCACCGTTATAGCGGGAAAAGTAACAATTTCCTTTAATACCTCCCCCATAGGTCGGAGCATGGTTAAGGCATCCTCCCTTGTTAATAAACTGTGAAAGCTTTGTAAATCACCTCCACTGCAAAATACATCCCCTTCCCCCCGAATGATCAGGACCGACAAGTTACGATCTTGACGCAGCTCTTGCAAATGCATCTTTAAATCATTTATGACATCGAAATCGACGGCATTTCGTCTTTCTGGACGGTTTAAAATAATCTCCGCAACGTGCTCTGACTGCTTCCGACAAATAACTTTCATTCATAAGCTCCTTTCTATACAGCAATTACAATATATTTAATATAGGGCTACCCTTTTTGAATACTCAATGGTACCAATTTCAAACTGGACGGAGGTCTACCGCGAAAATACCAATTATGTTGTATTCGCTACGGTCCACTCCCTTTCCGCGGACGACCTGTCAAGCCCCCACGGGCTTTGCCCTGTGTGGTCTTGGCTTGCTCGTTCTTCCGCAGAAGTGTCGTGGACCTTCGCTCATTCCAATGCAGATTAATATTTTCATTCTCTATGGTGCAAAATTACTATTGCATGGAGGTCTACCCTAGAAAATATAAACCTGTATTGGGTCGCTACCCATAAAGTGGTAAAAGATAGCGACTCTAGCGACGAGAGTAGGATCTAGAGTTTTCTCTTATACCACAAGTATAGTTATGTCCTCAAAATCGCTTTCTGAGGACATAACTTCCAAAATTTTACCCTCTTGTCCTCAAAAAATGTTAGAATTGTGTCCACTTGCTCCATGGTGCATATCCCATTTGCATCAAGGTCTACCAAAAATAAAAACGCAAATATAAAAAAACAGGAAGGTCAGTCCTCCCTGTTTCATCGTAATTATTTGTTTACTACGTTCTCGCCCTTGTATGTTCCACACTCTTTACATACGCGGTGTGATAACTTCATTTCACCACATTCAGGACATTTTACCATACCTGGTACACGAAGTTTAATGTGCGTACGACGCATTCTTTTTTTCGTTTTACTGGTTCTTCTAAAAGGTACTGCCATGAGTCCCACCTCCTTGGAGATCATTCAGAAACATGTACGAAGCATGTTTATTTTGTTTCATCAAAGAACTTTTCCAGTTCCTTTAAACGAGGATCAATTTTTACCGAATCCTCTTCCTTTGTTTGCAGCTCCCAGTCTTTACCTGACGCTGGAGCAAGACCTTCGTCTTCATTACTGAAGACACGGAGCGGTTTTTCTAACAAAATACGTTCTAATACATAAGGGAATAAATCAACCGTGTTTCCTTTAACCTTGTGAACTTCATCTTCTTCATCGAAAACAGCCATTTCATCCAATTGAAATATTTCGACAGCTTCAATATTAAAAGGATACTCCACATCATTTAAAGTTCGGGCACATGGTAGTGTCATGGAACCAGAAATTACGAGGCGAAAGGTTACGGACTGCTTCATAATACGAGCATCCCCTATCACTCGCACAGGAGTAATGTCACGAATTTCACGGTCTATTTTCTTAATTTCACTCACATCGACAGACTCATCGATATGCAACCCTTTTTCTTTATAGGTCAACAACTGTTGAACCGACCATTTCATAGGTTTTCACCTCAAGACAACAAATGTAATTATAGCTTTCGTTTAATCGTTTGTCAAGATAGTTTCTTTACAAATCATTCTAACATCAGTTTCATTTCTACATATTTCCCCATAAGGTATATTTCATACCATAACATATAAATAAACAAAAATTAAATAGCTAATCTTCAATCTTTTAATAAAATTGGTGTTTTTTTTCACAAATCTGTTTAGAATGGACAAAGGAGGACTATTTATTTGTTCAAGAAAGATGAGGTGGGACCTTTGAACATTCTCGGTATTGTTGTGGAATACAATCCATTCCATTATGGTCACCTGTACCACTTAAGGGCATCCATTGAAAAAACAAAGGCTGATGTAACGGTAGCCGTAATGAGCGGCTCCTTTTTACAAAGGGGTGAACCGGCCATAGCTGATAAATGGACACGTACTAGAATGGCACTTCAAGCTGGTATTGATATTATCATCGAATTACCTTACATATACTCTACCCAAAAGGCTGAAATATTTTCCGATGGAGCTGTGAGCTTACTTCATTCGATTGGCTGTAATCAACTTTGTTTTGGAAGCGAAGCAGGGGATGTAGCGTTATTCCAATCCTCAGTAGATAAAGTAGATGCAAAAGAGTCGGAATTGAATAGGGAAATCCAGCAACATTTAAAATCAGGAGTAAGTTACCCAAGGGCATTTTCCGCTGCCTTTCAATCAGTATTTGAGGGCGATAATATCCTTGATTTAAGCCAACCAAATAATATTCTTGGCTATCATTATGTTAAGGCAATTAAAAAGCTAGAATCAAAACTGAAACCATATACAGTAAAACGAGAAAAGGCACAATATCACGATAAAGAATTAACCCGTGAACATATCATTGCCAGTGCTACAGCTATTAGAAAGAAGCTGATTGAGGAGAAACAGCCTTTAGAAGCTATATATCAATATCTCCCCTCCTATACATTACAGGAATTAAAAGGGCAACTTCAGCGGTGGGGCTCCTTTGTTCACTGGGAAAAGCATTTTCCATACTTACAATATAGAATTCTCACCTCTTCTCCTGAGGAACTTAGAAATATTTATGAATGTGAAGAGGGGTTAGAATATCGTTTGTTAAAATTAATAACAAAGGTTTCGTCTTTTCAAGAATTAATGGAAGTAGTGAAGACAAAGCGATATACCTGGACGAGAATCCAACGCCTTTTCGTTCATATTTTATTAAATACAACGAAGTCCTTTATGGAAGAGTATTGTAAACCTTTAGAAGCTCCTTACATTCGTATTCTTGGAATGTCAGAGGAAGGAAGACATTTTCTATCGTCACGAAAAAAAGAGCTGGAAATCCCCTTAATAACAAGAGCTAGTGAATGGGATCACCCTGTGTTGCAAAAAGATGTATTAGCAAGCCAGCTTCATTCTCTTCCATACCTCAAAAACCATTCCTTACAGGAAGAATTTAAGGCTATCCCCATTAGGTACGATAAAATAAAGGGAATCTTCCTCACATGAAGGTTCCCTTAACTGCTTATTGTTTTGGTTCCAATTGATTTAAGAAGGCAATTGCCTCTTCAAAGGTATCAACGGGGACAATAACCATGCTAGTTCCAATAGATTCTGCGGTTTCCTGTGCCACTGTGTAATTTGATTCTGGTGCACCCTGTTCATTTGGAGCAAAGAAGAAATCTGCTCCAGCATTATGGGAGGCGATTACCTTTTGCTTCACGCCACCGATTCTGCCAACATTCCCCTGTTCATCTATGGAACCAGTTCCTGCAATGTCATACCCCTTCGTAATATCCTCTTCAGAAAGCTGATTATATATTTCTAAGGAAAACATAAGTCCTGCGGAAGGCCCGCCAATATTACTTGTATCTATAGTCACCTTAGGATCCATAATTAATTCACGATCTGTCACCGGATTGGCAATTCCAATACCCCCCCGTTCCCCAGTCTCATCAAGTTCACTTGGGAATGGCTTAATTTCAATGGCTACATCCTCTTTCGTATCGTCCCTTTCGATGGTTAATGTAACCTGATCTCCTATGGAGAATACAGATAATAGTTCAAGGAGCCTATTCGCTTCAAGCACCTCTTCTCCCTGAACAGCCACAATACGATCTCCCATTTTCAGCTTTCCCTCTGCATCCATATCAGGGATAACGGATGTGACGTATACACCATGATTTTCAAAAAATGCAGTCTTACCAGCCCGTTCATAAGCCACAATAACAGCCAAGTCCTGAGAACCAGCCATCATCATCAACTGTCGATGTTGATATTCTTCATCCGTTTCTCCTTCTGGTCTTATTTGATTTTCTGGAATAAGCTCCCTTTGATCGCTAAACAATGCCCAAACATAATTGATAACATTTGCCTGCCCCATTCTTACTGTGGTCAACATAAAGGTTCCTTCATATTCGTGACCCTCTTCTACCTCAATTACCTCTGTCAGAACCTTGGCATCCCCCGGAATGGTAAAGTAGTATGGTAATTCATAAAAATTTATAGCAAGGAGGATTATTATAAAGATAACCCACTTAATGGTACTTCTATCAATACGTCCTTTTCCTTCACTCATGCTGCCTCTCCTTCCAGTCCTTGATTTTCTCTGTTAATGATTTAAGAACTTTTCTTGTTTCCATTTCCCCTTGTTCAATTATTTCCTGAACATTCGTATATTGCGTTGATTTTATATGGGATAAAATAGGTTTAATCATGATATCAGACTCAATTTCTCTATATTTCCCCATTTCCCTTTCCATAATATCCATACTTTGCATAATCACATCATAAATGGAGGTAATATCAGGATCGTCATCAAAGTAAGAAACATCCACTGCTATTATTATATCTGCTCCCATCGTTTTTACCACAGAAACAGGTACTCGATCAATCACTCCTCCATCAACATATATCTTTCCGTTGACCGTTTGAGGGACAACAATTCCAGGAATAGCAATACTTGCCCGGACTGCAGCGGCGATATCCCCCTTCTGAAAAATTATTTTTTCTCCTTTTTTTAAATCCGTAGCAACAACGGATACCCGGGGGGTCAAATCCTCTAATTTTCTTTGATTTACGAGCATTTCAACTAATTGCTTCGCTTTATCCCCTTTTATAAATCCCATCTTTGGTACGGTAAAGTCAAGAAGATACTTTCTGCGAAACTGTATAGCCATTTTTTCCAGGAAGTCAGGTTTGTAGCCGGCACCATATAGAACACCCACTAATGCCCCCATACTACTACCCGCAATATAATCTACGGTAATTCCTGCTTCACTTAATACTTTAAGAACACCAATATGAGCAAAACCTCTCGAACCTCCTGAACCAAGGGCTAAACCAATTTTTGGTTCCACGTTTGCCTCTCCTCCATTTTTAAAAATGGTCTAATCTTTCTTTGTCTACGTATATTTGAATGAGGACAAGTTTATGATTTTAGATTGAAAAGGAGCCCTTAAATACAATGAATGCCTCACTCATCAAGACTATTTTATACGGTAGTACTACAACCTTTATAGCGGTATCATTTATGATATTCCCAAAGGAAGCTTATGAAGCATCGATTCGCGGGCTATCGATGTGGTGGGACGTCGTTTTCCCCTCACTTCTTCCCTTTTTTATAATGTCTGAGTTTTTAATTCGATTTGGTGTCGTCTCCTTTATTGGGGCATTATTTGAACCGATTATGCGCCCCTTATTCCGTGTACCAGGCTCTGGCGGCTTTGTATGGGCGATGGGATTAGCCTCTGGTTTTCCAGCAGGAGCTAAACTAACTGCAAGACTTCGCCAGGAAGAGAAAATAACGGCCGTTGAAGGGGAAAGACTTGTTTCATTTACGAATGCATCTAACCCACTTTTTATATTCGGTGCCATATCAGTAGGTTTTTTTCAAAATGCAGCCCTAGGGATTGTTTTAGCTGCCTCACATTATGTAGGAAATATTATTGTAGGGTTAGTAATGAGATTTTATGGAAGTAACGAACCTTTACCGAAAAAACGTAATCATTATCCGAAAAGATTTTCCATCAAATACGCTGTTCAATTAATGCATGAGGAACGACTAAATGACAAACGTCCTTTTGGAAAAATGATGGGAGATGCTGTCCATTCAGCCATTCAAACCTTATTAATGATTGGCGGATTTATTATTTTATTTTCTGTTCTAAATGAGATATTGAACATTATCAATATTACACTGATCATCAGCTTTTTTATAACTATTATACTTGGATTTTTACAGATGCCCAACGAATTGAGCCCAGCGATTATTCAAGGGCTGTTCGAAATTACATTAGGAAGCCAGCTAGTGAGTAACTCAGTAAAGTCCACCCTGCTTCAACAAGCTGTTATTGTAAGTTTTATTTTAGCCTTTAATGGCCTGAGTGTTCAGGCGCAGGTCGCTAGTATCTTATCAGAAACAGATATACGATTTAGACCATTTTTCCTTGCCAGGTGTTTTCATGGGTTTGTCTCTGCCTTTCTAACCTATTACTTATTCGACTGGCTTTACGTAGAAAATTCCGCCCCAATGGGTGACCATGTCATTCCAGTATTTCAACACACTGACGTTTCTAGCCTTTTTATCTATCCATATAACTGGCTATTGGAATGGGGATTTTTTATCACAGCTTCAAGCCTCCTTATCTGGGTAGTATTAAACTTATTCAAATATCAGCAAAAATAACAATGTAAAAGGGTGATTCATAGGTAAATAACTCCTATTGAATCACCCTTCACGTGTTAGTTAGGAAAAGGCATATTTTTTTCTTAAAGCTTCCTCAACCACTTCAGGCACTAAATCTCCAACTGGGGCCTGATATTTCGCCACCTCTTTAACAATGCTAGAGCTTAAGTAAGAATACTTATTGTTCGTCATCATAAAGAAGGTTTCCACTTCTTCATCTAATTTACGGTTAATAGCAGCCATTTGAAGTTCATATTCAAAATCAGACACTGCCCGTAGTCCTTTTATAATGGCATTAGCGTTTTGTTTTTTTACATAATCAATAAGTAACCCATTAAAATGATCCACTTCCACATTCTTTAAATCCTTCGTTGTCTCCCTAAGGAGTTCCATTCTTTCTTCCACCGTGAAGAGGGGCTGCTTATTTCGATTATTAAGTACTGCCACAATCACTTTATCAAATACTTTTGCCCCCCTTGTAATGATATCCAAATGTCCTAATGTTACCGGATCGAAGCTCCCTGGACAAACTGCGATGCTGGCCATAATTATTCCTCCAATTCATGAGTATAAATTGTTATTGTCGTATCGCCATACTGTTCTTCTCTTATTTTCCTTAAACCACCATATGTATCGTTAAGAGCTACACTAGAGGCATGTTCTACTACTATCATCCCATCTACTGCTAGGATATTATGCTCGGCAATAAATGCTAGCTCATCATGAAGCCTATGTTTCTGATAGGGTGGGTCCAGGAAAATAAAGTGAAATTGGCTTTGTTTCTTCTGTAATGCTTTTAAAGCCCTGATGGATTCCGTTCGAAAAACTTCAGCCCTACCTTCCAGTTTACAGTTTTTTAAATTTGTATAGATTGTTTCAATAGCTTTTCGATCACGATCCACTATAATTGCCTTATTCATCCCTCTGCTAAGGGCTTCAATGGAAATAGATCCACTGCCTCCATATAGATCAAGCATCGTACCACCATCAAAATATGGTCCTACAATATTAAAAATGGATTCCTTTACTTTATCTGTTGTTGGCCTGGTAGATTGGCCGGGGACAGCTTTTATATGTAATCCCTTTTGTTTACCGCTAATTACTCTCATATGCTCTCACCTTAAATTAGTATTAATTGCATCTCATATGCTACCACAAAAGTACTTAAAAGAAAAAAAACGGCTAAAAACGTTTTAATTTTCTAACTCTTTTTATTGACGTATAAACTTTGATTACTCGTCCATACTAATGTTAGCAACATTATTGAGCATGTTGCTGACAACCGCGGAGAAGGCTTACGTTTCCCCATAAGTTCTTCCTCCGGTTTCTCCTCTCCCATAGCCTAGGCATTCCTAGAGAGAATGTTTCATTTTCTCATAGATAAATGCCATGAGGCAGCCCGCATTGTACAATGCGGGTTTTTTTAATTTCACTTCAGACTTTTCCTGTTCCATACCTACTTCATGAAACTGGGTAACTCACACCATTCTACCCTCTTAAGGTTGAAGTCCCCCAAAATAAACAAAAACCCCCTAAGCTACTTCACTTAGGAGGTTAGTTCAACTATTATATTCCCATTTTATAATCATACTCTTTTTCTTTATCTGGTACTGAATTTTGATACTCTGTTTTTAACCAAGGCCTCATGGACATGGAGACCTCTTTTACAAAATGGAGTGAACGTAGCTTCACCATTGTTTCCTCTACGTTTTCCCCGTCACAATACATTACCACATACTTCATTTTTCTAGAGGTATAATGTATATGTCCAAAGCGCCTTAGTTGTTTTACCTGCTTTAAAGATTGAACCCAGATAGCTAGTCCCACTCGATTTCCGACCATCTTTGTTTCTCCTTTTTAATCCCGAAATTTTGCAAACAGTCTAACACGTCCAATGAAATAATGCAACAGGTTTAACCGCAACCGCAACTTCCACCTGAACCACAACCTCCACCACATCCACCTTGATCAAAGAAAGGATTACCAGTTGGTACTTTAATGTGTGGTGAAACTGCATCAGCAATAATTAAACTCACTTCAGTCAGTAAGTCGTGTAATTCATTTTCAGCCTGCTTAAAGTCTGCTATGGCAGGGTGAGTATCTAACTGCCTTTTCCACTCCCTAACATCCTTTGTTACTTGTTTAAAATCAGGGTGATATTTTCCAAACCTTTGTACTTCATCATATTTCTCCTTTAAGGTTTGGAAATGTTTAATCAGCCCTTGTGCTTCTCTATTTTTATCTAAGGCCTTTTTTGCTGCTATATATTTATAAAAGATTTCCGATGAAGTTATAACCTCACCGAAATCGTAAGCTTCTTGGAGTAAATCTACGTTTGTCATTGTGGTAACCATTTTTCCACCTCCAAACTCTATTATAACATGTTTATGTTGTTTTCATATAATTCCCTTTATCTAAATGCCGAAAATTTCAAGTCTTTTTCAGGATGATAGATGGCAAGCCGCTTCATTTCCCTCAATTTAATTTTATTTCCCCTATAAGTTGTTACCTCGGCTTCACCAGCATCAAAGTGTAAGGTTTTAATTTCCGCTACGAATGTCTGACCTTTTGTATCTTCCACTATAATAGGTAGCTTAAAGGCCTGACTTTGACGAATTAACCTAGCGAGCATATTTTCTTTATAAGTCATTAATTGAAAAGAGACAGGGGCTAACTTATTTAGTTGCTCCCATTCTTTCAACTTAAAATCTTTATCTTTTGTACTCTGAAAAAATTCTCTTTCTTCCTTTTCCACAACAGCTTTCTCTTGGAATAGGAGGGAAGAATCTTCTAAATATTCATCCCATTTTTTCTCCACATCCAATGAAATAAACAACCCTTTATCATTTGCGTGAATGTCACTCGGAGGAAATCTTTTTCTTGCTTCCTTTAATAAATAATTTTTTAAAGTGGTATCTTCCACCTGGTAGTAGACATAGTGTTTCTTTTTTTTCACAATAGGGTGATTTTCGTCCCAAAGCTCCTCAAATAGAGCTGTTTCCTTTTCATTGCTCGGAAGCTTTCGTTGAAGCTCTTCCCATAACTCCTTAGCTGAACGAATCCTCTTGCTTGATTGAACAGACTTTGTTGTGAATGCAACATGAAGCATCTGTCCGATACTTTTTACTTCACTAAAAATTAAAACCACCCAAAGGAGAGAAGGGTGAATATTACTCGGAATAATCCACTCCTTACCTTGTATATGAAATGCACCTTGAAAATGAAGTTCCGCCTTTTCATAGTGAAGGATAGTCGTATGATTATTCTTCACAAAAAAGGGCCATCCTTCCATTTCTACTACAATATCCTTATCCATCCCAGAAGTATCCTTAAATTGATAGGGCTTTATCGGAAAGCCGTACAATACTTTCTTCACAAAAGGGAAAGTAATATTACTCACAGGAAAGTCAAATGCTTTATGAATAAACTTAATCGCTAATTCTTCGAAAAAATCATCAGGACTACTCAACCTGCTGTATATTTCCTCTTCGTCCATGTTTTTTATAGACTGATTGACGAAATCCTGAAATAGTTGATAGTTTCTTGAATTTAAACTATTTATTGAGTTGTTCTCATCCAATTGACCTGTCGAACATAAGAGAAAATACGTTTGAAAACTTAAAAAATCAAAGAACCACAAATCTTCCTGTTCCTTAAATTCAATGTTTCTTTCCCCTTCTGACAGTTGCTTATCTAATTCCCGCGGAATAACATATTTATTTACTGAGCCAAGCTTCACTTGAAAGAAATACCCATCCTGACACAGTTCTCCCATGGTGGAGTAATAGTGAAAGGGACCAAATGATTTAACACCTAGTTCATCTACGTGGGCTTTATTTTTATCAATAACAAGGGTTAACCAATCTAGGATTTCCCTATTATTGAATTTAATTGACTCTAAATCTTTCCCAATTCTTCCCTTGAATTCTTTACTGTACATTTAACCACTCTTCCCATTCATAAGTATAGCCTTGCTCCGTCATAAATAACTGCCTGTTAGAAGCAACCTCTTCCTCTTGGGTCATAGGAGTAACTAGTGTATAAAAGAGAACACTTTTTCCCTTTTTTTTAGGTCGTAACAGCCTACCTATACGCTGGGCTTCCTCTTGTCTTGATCCATACGTTCCGGATACCTGAATAGCCACCTCCGCATCGGGAAGATCTACCGCCATATTGGCCACCCGACTTAAGACAAGGACAGTTATCCTTCCATTTCGAAAATCATCATAAATTTTCTGACGTTCTCCTTTTTTTATTTCACCTGTAATTAACGGAGCAGAAAAATAGGACGAAATTTTATGTAATTGATCTAAATACTGGCCAATAATGATTACTTGCTCTCCCGTGTGTTTAGCTAGAAGCCCCTCTACTACTTGGAGTTTTCTATCATTTTCACTTGCATAACGAAATCTTTCTCTCTTGGACAAACTTAAATAAGTTTCCCATTGTTTTTCGTGGAAGGCAATTTTTATTTCTTTACACACAGGACGGGCAATCCAGCCGTTTTCTTCCAATGGCTTAATCCCAACCTCGTACCTCTTAGGTCCAATTAAACTATAAATATCCCCTTCCTTCCCATCCTCACGGACAAAGGTTGCCGTTAAACCTAACCTTCTTTTCCCTTGAAGATTAGAGGTAATTCGAAATAACGGAGCAGGAAGAAGATGTACTTCATCATAAATGACTAATCCCCATGATCTTTGATCAAATAAGGAATAGTGTGGAAACTCCTCCTCCCCCTTTGTCTGATGGTAAGTGAGCATCTGATACGTTGTAATGGTTACGGAGCGTACATCCTTACTTTCACTTGTATAGCAGCCTATTTGGGACTCATCAAGGGTTGTCTTCCTTAACAATTCATCATACCATTGGCGAAGGGACGTATCATTTGGAACAAGAATTAAGGTATCTTCTTTTATTTGATTCATGACACCTAGTCCTACAATCGTTTTCCCAGAACCACAAGGTAGAATGATAAATCCATTCCCCTCATTGACTCCAGAAGGTTTGATAAAGGAATGAACTGCTTCCTTTTGATAAGGTCTTAAAGTAACATTACTTTTTAGTGATAGATTCAAGGAGTCACCCTTTTCCACCCCTAACTTATCCAAAACAGGATATCCGTGCTTCATTAGACGTTGTTTTATTAATCCCCTTTCTTCTAAAGCGATTGTAACAACTTCTCCATCAGGTACGGCAATAATTTCCCTTTTGTTTTCTTTATAAATGGATTTCAGTAACCCTTTTTCCTTTGAATATAATATTGGGCCTAGCTCTTTCGTGTGTATAAATTCAAGCTTCCCATTCCTTTCCTTCCAAACCTCTAATTGCTCTTCTACTTGTTTTGGGATAGGTCCATCAGAAAAATTATGTAAAAAATCTATAATCTCGTTTATGGTAATCCCTTGCTCCATAGCATACCAAACAGAGAAAGGGGACAATTTATATAAATGAATAGCAGAAGGTGTCTTCATTAGTTGTGCAAATTGACTTAAAAAGGGTTGAATGATTTTTCCCTCCGAGTGGTCTGAACGAAAAAAAATCACACCATCATTTTGGATCCAGAGTGGCTTTTGCTCTTGTAACATAAAATCCCCTCCATTTGCCATTTTTACCACTTTACTATTTTCTACCGATCAATAGTTACCTATTCACTCGTAAGGAAATGAAAAAAAGCGGCTGAATGGATTAATTTACCATTCGAACCACTTTTCATTATTTCGTATTAAAGGAACGCATCATTTCCAGAAACATCATTGCAGTATTCATACTATCTTGGAAACGCTCCATTCGTTGTGGGAATGTTTTACCGTAATATACTTTTGCTTCCTTTTCCATTTCATAGACAGAGCTCGGATTTCTTGCTAACCTTCGGTACCACTGGGGGTTATAGCGAAGGAATTGATGAAGATCCGGTTTCTTTCGTATATATTGGTAAACTTCTGTTCTCATAAGACTCTGCCCCCTAATTAATCATCGTGAAAAGAAAAGGGAGAATTTTGCTGTTGTTGTTGGTTATTTTGAGATGGCTGCTGTGGATTTTGTTTAAATTGATTCAATAATTCCTGGACAGATGCTAACACACCACCAAATTGAGCTAAGTGTTCCTGCATATCATTAAAATTAATTTTTTTCAGCATGTTCAATATATCTTGAGTTCCTAATGATTCTTTGGAAGAAGACTTCTTTCCCTTTTTCCCTTTACTCTCTTCTTCTTCCTCTTCTTTTTCCTCATCCGACTCTACATCTTCATTTTCATCTTCATCAATTTCATCGTCATCACTTCGGTATGTCTCCCAAATATCATCCTCTTCCCCAAACAACAAGTATTCCTCAAATAAATCCTGCAACGTCTTGTCACCATTTTTTACTGGCTTTAAAATATAAGGATTATTTTTTACAAAAGCTTTAAACTTTTTCACATCTGGATGAAGAGACTTACTCACCAATTACACCTCCTAGTCGCACGACTAGATTCTCATTACTATATCATACCAACAACACCCCAAAGAGGTGCGCCCAAATTTAGAGGATGACTCAAAAGGGTTTTTTGAGTCATCCTCTAAGCAATGAGCGAAGTCGCCGCACTCTTTTAAAAGCCCGTTATGAGTGTTTTTCTCATAGCGGGCGCGCGGCGGACGAAGCCATTGCCAATGATTACCCTTACCGCGGTGTAATAAAATTCTGCGTATAATGATTCCTATATACTCCTACTCCTAAATGAGTAAAACGATCGTTTAACAAATTAACTCGATGGCCCTCACTATTAAGCCAACCCTCTACTGCAGCAATTCCATCCACATAATTGGCAGCTATATTTTCCGCTGCTGAATGAAAGGACAAATACTCCCCTTGTAATCGATCCTTTAGTTCTCCGTTTGTAGGTGATGTATGGGAAAAATAATTATTATAATGCATATCTTGACTATGAAGTAAGGCGACTTTTGCTGTTGTTTCCTCCCATTTAAGGGGGGGGAGCCCATGTCGCTTACGTATATCATTTGTTAGATCAAATATTTGTCTTGCCTGACCCTCTTGAATATGTTCCCATTGTTCATCAGTTAAAGGTTCAATTTCAGGCAATACACCCCTGTACACAATAGAATATGGTCTTTGCAGTAATAATGTTTCTTGATCTATAAATCGAATCGACGATAATGTATCCTCCACAGTATCAAAGTAAAATTGAACCCAAATATCCTCTAATGGTGCCAATGGATACATTTTCAATTCCTCTTCCCTTAATTCAAACTGGTATGATGAAAATTCCCCACTTAGGGAGACTATATCGTTGAATTCAAATTGTTCCGCTATACTGTTATAGGAATCCCCAATTCGTATATAAGGCAGTTCTGCCAATTCATCATTAGTGAAAACGGAAACTACTGTATTGTCTTCCATAGATAGAGCAAATTGCAAATATACATCCGTTTCATTATAAATCCACCAATCATAACCATAAGGAGTTGGATCTACCCGACCAGGATTTCCAAACTCTCCTACTAAATCATCCCCAGGTTTTCCAATCCATTCGTGGATGCCATGAACCGTGGGATTTAATATATCTTCATCAGTTTGTGAATTACCATCAGTTTCATCACTAGTTTCCTCAGGAGAAGAGGCGGTTTCAAGCTCTTCTATTTCTTCATTCACAAATTCATTTTCATAAAAAAAAGTCAATAATGTATAACATAATAAAAATCCTATTATAAAGGTAATTATAATTTTCATTTGATGGCTCCTCTCGTAGCTAATCTCTTTTTTAAACTTTCTAGAGAGGATATAATTGTTCCTGCCAAATTACAATCAATCACATAAATCGAAGAGAAAAGCATCCTTTCAACAAAAACTCTCATTAAAACGACAAAAAGCTGAGCCAAAAGGTTTTTCCTAATGGAACAGCTTTTCTGCTATTTACTAATATATATAATTAATGATGGTACTCCTCAGACTCCGATATTTCTGAAAGGGCAAAACCTGCTTCATCAGCAGTGCTCTTATGAACCGCTAAATCTCCTAGAGCTACAATTCCAATAAGTCTGCTATTTTCCACTATAGGTAGTCTGCGGATTTGCTTTTCAGCCATCATTTTTGCAGCCTCATCTACACTCATATCAGGAGTTGCAGTAAGTAATTGTTCAGTCATTACATCCGTTACCTGTGTAGAATTTGGTTTTTTTTCTGCTACACCTCTTACAACAATATCTCTATCTGTAATCATTCCTAATAATTGTTGTCCTTCACAAATAGGTATCGCCCCAACATCATATTCTTTCATTTTTACAGCAGCCTCGTACACATTATCCACAGGACTGCAAGACTCTACTTCAGTTGTCATAATGTCTCTTAATGTTTTCATCTTATCCCTCCGACAAAAATCAATTTTACTGTTATAAATTTCCCTCATACTTATTTTTTATGTATAAAGACTATAATTTCGTAAAAAAAGTTTTATACGAAAGAAAATTTACATGTTTTCTTTGCATCTACTACCATTTCGTAATATGATAAGATAGTAAAGTGAGTATGATTTGTTGGGAGGTATAAGTAATGAAATTTGAAGAAACAGGACTTGAAGGTTTAACCATAGAATTCCAGGCTCTAGAGGATATTATGGAGAATGCTGGATTCCATTATGTATATGATTATGAAAGAGTAACCTTTGACTATAAAATAGTCAGCCAAGTTCGAGATGAAGTGTATTATTTCCGTGTGCAAGCTTACGCAGTAGAGGGTGAAATCCCTTCACCTCATAGTGCTGTAAAACTAATGGCTCCGATTTTAGGAAAGCATTATTACCCACATGGTGTTGAATACGATGAGGAATTCCCTAAGAACATCATTGATAAATGTAATAAAAAAATAGATTTAGTAAAAAATCAAATCAAAGAAGAAGCTCTTTAAAAAACCTACATACGGTTAATTTGATTAATAAATGAATCTAAAGGTGCTTTCGATAATATCAGTCATATGAATTTATTGTCAAATGACGTTATCGAAGGCATTTCTTTATTCTAATAAGCTTGTTTAACTATTAATTAGTTTCTTTGATCACGCTGACATAATATAATTAAGTATATGATTTACCTGAACGGAAAGGGGCATTACTTTGACATCTCAAACAATAAAAAAATATTCCTATATAGTACTAGGGCTCATAGTACTTGCCCTTGTTTTATATTTTATTTTACCTGTTTCTATACCAATAATAGTTGCTTTTATTACGGCTTTATTTTTAGCTCCTCTTGTAAATATTTTGATGAGTAAGGCTAAACTGTCGAGAAGTATTTCTGTATTTATTGTTTTTATCACATTTGTGTTGATTCTAGTATTTGCGGGGTATTTTATTTTAACTCGGGCATTGTACCAGTTAAATTCCTTTATTGAGAATCTTCCACGGACAATAAACCAGATTTACGCTGCTTGGAGAGAATTTATTTTTAACCTTGAAGATAAAGTTGGTGTCTATTTCCCGGATATTGTCGAAGAAATTGATAACGTAATTGCAAATTATCTTTTTGAATTTAGATTGCTTTTCCAAGAAATTGATATTATTGGCCAAATTACAAATGTATTAATCAGTATACCTGCCTATATAGTTTCGTTGTTAGTCTATTTAATATCTTTATATTTATTTTTATTAGAGCTTCCGCGCTTAAAGGAAAAAATGTTTGGTTATATGACAGATAAGACGGCTGAGAAGGTATCCTTTATGACTTCACGTCTTTCTTACGTTGTGTTTGGCTTCTTTAAAGCACAGTTTCTCGTAAGTATCATTATTTTTATCGTTACTTTTATTGGTCTATATTTTATAGCACCAGATGTAGCATTGATTATGTCTATCGTTATTTGGATAATTGATTTTATTCCTATAATAGGATCCATTGTTATACTTGCTCCATGGGGTCTTTATCATATTATTGTAGGAAATACGGCAATGGCAGTTCAGTTGTTCATTTTAGCAGCTATTCTCCTAACAATTCGACGTACTGTGGAACCTAAGGTTATGGGACATCATATTGGATTATCCCCGCTAGCCACACTAATTTCACTATATATCGGACTACAACTTTTAGGTATCCTTGGCTTTATCTTAGGGCCATTGCTAGTAATCCTCTTCACAAGCGCAAAAGAAGCAGGAATCATTAAACTAAACTTTAAAATTTAGAAGATTTACTAAATTTAAAAGGATGAGTCGAAAGGTTATAAAACCCTTTTGACTCACCCTCTCTTTTATCCACCAATAATAGCTCTAAATAAATTGGTTGTTTCACCAGGTGGGAAAATAACATAAAGCATGAGATAAACGGCAATACCTGTAGTTGCAGAGATGAACCATAACACAGAGGTAATTGGCCCTAATCTAACGTGCTTTGCAAGATTATTTTTATAGCCTGATACTAATGTTACTATCCCAAGAATAGCTGCTAAAGTAGCTAAGATAATATGGATAATCAAAAATATCTGGTAGTAAAAAGCAACATGCTCCGGTCCACCAAAAGTGGTACTCCCTACAAAGATTGTCTTTGAAAGGTAAGTAATAAAAAATATAGATGCAAGTACAGCTGCCCAAAACATGGCCTTTTTATGTGCCTCAATTTTTCTTTTCGATACTAAGTACCATCCAACAGCTACAAAAATAGCACTAAAAGCGATAAAAATAGTACTGATTAACGGTAAAAGTTCTGCCATTCCTGTTCAACCCTTTCGTGCTTTTGTCCATTTCCATTATATAGGCTTGTCCCTTTTTATGTTTTAAAAAATAATGAAGATTTTATTACAATTTTTGACGAAGCTCTTCATAAAGATACCCCCGCCATGAGCGGGGGTATTTTTTTATATTACCATTTAACAATGCCTAGTAGCAGCATTAAAGATGCTACTGTTGGAATTGCCACAAGGACACCGGTCCAAATCATCGCATTTGGCCACCCATTTCCACGCTCATTTAAATGCATGAAAACGTAAAGCTGAAGGATTACTTGAATTACTGCAAGTAATAAGATGAATGGCATAGCAAAGCCTGTAGGAATAGCATCACTTGCGATAGATATAAAAGCCATTGACGTTAAGAAAATCATGAGAACAAACGAGATAAGCTGTGTTCTCATTTCATTTCTTAGCTTACGTTGAGTTTTTTTAGACGGTTTTCCCGTTAACGGAGCACTTGGATCCATACCATGTTGTCCCATACGATCAACCTCCATATCCCATTAAGTAAACGACAGAGAAAATAAATACCCAAACTACATCAATAAAGTGCCAGTATAAAACTGCTACGTAAAATTTAGGTGCATTTGTTAAAGTTAACCCTGTCTTACGGTAACGAATTAACAATGTAACTATCCATCCGATACCAAATGCTACGTGAGCACCGTGCGTACCAACTAACGTATAGAACGAAGAAGCAAAAGCACTAGTTGTAAATCCAAGGCCATAATGATAATACTCATAGAACTCATAGATCTCTAGGCCTAAGAAAGCTAAACCAAGAGCAACGGTTACCCACATCCAAACAAGTAAACCTTTGTAATTTCCTCGTTTCATGGAGATGATAGCAAATACACTAGTTAAACTACTTGTTAAAAGAATCATCGTCATGATGAAAACAAGTGGTAAGTGGAATAAATCGTCTGGTCCTGGACCACTTACAACGCCGCCTCTTAATCCTAAATAGGTTCCAAAGAGGCTGGCGAACAATACTGTTTCTCCTCCGAGGAAGAACCAGAATCCTAAAAATTTATTTCTCCCTTCAAGGGTTGCCTTTTCAGGATTTGGAGGTAATGTATGTTGATTAACAGTTTGATCTGCCATATTACTTACCCCCCTTAATTACTTCTTCTTTAGGTATATGATACCCATGATCTTCTTTAATAGAACGAACAAACATTGCACCGAAGTTAATAACTAGACCGAGAATTGCCAGCCATAGGAATCCTTCGTGATAGTAAATAAATCCAAAACTAGAGATAAATAACCCTAAAGACATAATGAACGGTAAGATGGAGCCATTTGGCATGTGAATATCTCCTAATGGTTCCGCAGCCTTCATTTTTCCGTCTCCTTCATACTTCTCATACCATAAAGCATCTACATCACGAACAAGTGGTGTTTGAGCAAAGTTGTATTCAGGAGTTGGAATTGGCATTGTCCACTCAAGCGTTCTTCCATTGCCCCATGGATCTGCATCTGTAACTTTGTTTTTCATGGAAGTAAAGATACTTACAACAAAGATAATAAATGCAATACCCATTAAGAATGCACCAATCGTACTGATAAAGTTCATCGTATCCAATCCTTGACCACCTAAGTAAGATGCAACACGACGCGGCATTCCAATTAATCCTAGGAAGTGCTGTACGAAGAACGTCAAGTGGAATCCGATTAAGAATAACCAGAAGAACCATTTTCCAAGTGTCTCATCAAGTTTGTAACCAAATATTCTTGGCCACCAGTAATAAGCACCAGCGAATAGACCGAGTACTACCCCACCAATAATTACATAGTGGAAGTGGGCTACTACGAAATAAGTATCATGGAACTGATAGTTTGCTGCACTTGTTGCAAGCATAACACCTGTTACCCCACCCATAGTGAAAGACGGAATAAATGCTAACGCAAATAAATTAGCTGTTGTGAACTGGATACGCCCTCCCCAAAGGGTTAATAACCAGTTAAATATCTTGATACCTGTAGGAACAGCAATTGCCATTGTCGCAACAGCAAAGATAGAGTTAGCTACAGGTCCCATACCAACTGTAAACATGTGGTGAGCCCATACCATGAATCCTAAGAAACCGATAATTAATGTTGCAAATACCATTGCAGAGTATCCAAACAAACGCTTCTTCGAGAAAGCACTTAAAATTTCTGAGAAGATACCGAATGCTGGAAGTATCAAAATATAAACTTCTGGGTGTCCAAAAATCCAGAATAAGTGTTGCCAAATTATAACGTTACCACCAAAGTCTACTGCAAAATAAGTGGCCCCAAAAATTCTTTCCAGCATAAGTAATAATAAGCCAATAGTTAATGCTGGGAAAGCAAATAAAATTAACATTGATGCTACAAAAGTACTCCATGTAAATAGAGGCATACGCATCATACTCATTCCTGGAGCACGCATATTGATTATTGTAACAAGGAAGTTAATACCCCCGATTAATGTACCTGCACCACTCACCTGTAATCCAAGTACATAATAATCAACGCCTGTTCCAGGTGATTCACTAGATAACGGAACGTAAGCAGTCCATCCAGCATCAGGTGCTCCACCAACAAACCAACTTACATTTAATAAAATACCCCCAAAAAGGAATAACCAAAATCCTAAAGCATTTAAAAATGGAAATGCTACGTCTCTCGCCCCAATTTGCAGTGGAACGATGTAGTTCATAAATCCGAATAATAACGGCATTGCTGCCAAAAATATCATCGTCGTACCGTGCATCGTTAACAACTCGTTAAACGTTTGTGCTGGTACGAAGGAAAACTCTGGAAACATAAGCTGAATCCGCATTAAAATCGCTTCTAAACCACCAAGAGCGAAGAAAAATGCCCCTGCAACCAAATACATAATACCTATCTTTTTATGGTCAACAGTTGTCAGCCAGTCCCAAAGAACACTCTTAGACTGCGCCTTCGCATTTGACACTTGTTTTACCCCCTTAACAAACGATTAATCTAATACTTTTAAGCTTTTTAAATATTCAATAAGTGCGTCCATATCTTCTTGAGGCATATCTGAGAATGCCGGCATGTTATTACCTGGTTTCCACTCTTGTGGGTCACGGATAAAATTCTCTAAATTCTCATCCGTTGCTTCCATATAACCAGCATAAACCGTTCTTTCCCCAAAATTGGTTAAATTTGGTCCGAAGTTACCACCTTCATTCCCAATGGCATGACAGGAAAGACAATTAGCTTCAAAAATGGCACGGCCTTCAACAGCATATTCCGTTATTTCGCCCTCTTCATAAGGAACCTCTGCCATATTCGCTGCCCATGTCTCAAATGTATCGGGATCTACAGCAATAACTTTGAAATCCATTTGCCAGTGGGCAGGCCCACAAAGCTCTGCACACTTCCCTAAGTATACACCTTCGTTTGGTGCTTCCAGCCACATTGTGTTTGTAATTCCTGGTACATTATCTTGTTTCCCCGCTAGAGCAGGTACCCAGAATGCATGAATAACATCGCTAGACTCTAACTCAATATTAATTCTTGTATTCGTTGGGATGTACATTTCTTGACCAGCGATAATATCATGGTCAGGGTATTCAAACTCCCACCAGAATAAGTGTGCATGTGCCCTAATTGTAATAGCACCTTCAGAGTCATCAATTTCTGCTAGCTCAAATGTAGCCATTACGTTTGGAATCGCTAAAATTAGAAGTAAAATAATTGGAATCGTCGTCCAAATCACTTCAAGTGCTTTGTTTCCATGAACTTGTTTAGGAATATGAGTATCTCCTGGACGTTCGCGGAATTTAAACAGAACGATTAAATAAAGCGCGAAAACGACAACAATAACAAAGATCATGATATACAAGCTGAGTCGGATTAAGGAAAACTGCATATCTGCTACAGGTCCCTGTGGGTCTAAGGCAGATAGATTTTGTTGTCCACAACCGACAATCAGCAAGATGAAAGTGAATGGAAGCAGTCGCCATAAATATTTCATCTCGTCACAAACCCCTCTTTCTTTCTTTTAAATATTAAAACAAGTGTACAATGACCATAAGAATAAATAGAACGGTCATATAGATCAACGAATAGAAGAACATATGACTTGCCCATTTAACATCGTCTTTGTACTTATAGCTCGCTAGACCTAAACCTAGCCAACCAATCCCCAATAATGATGCAACAATCGTATAAACAGTTCCGAAATGTGCAACAGTTAAAGATACTGGAATCAACGCTGCCACATACCAAACTATTTGTCTTTTTGTGACTTTAAAACCAGCCACTACTGGTAACATTGGGATACCAGCTCTTTTATACTCATCCACTCGTTTCATCGCTAACGCAAGAAAATGTGGCGGTTGCCAAATAAACATAATAAGAAATAATGACCAAGCTACTGGATGCAGGCTAGCATCAATAGCGGCCCACCCAATTAACGGCGGTACAGCACCTGAAAAACTGCCAACAATCGTATTGAGTGTCGTTGTTCTTTTCGTCCACATGGAATACAAAACAACATAAACAAAAAGGCCAATCAACCCAATAACCGCTGCCATAATTGTCGTTAAGGCCAACAATATCGTCCCCAACGCAGAAATGACAAGACCATATGTTAAAATCTGCTTCCCCTTTAGCTCCCCAGTAACGGATGGTCTTTCCATTGTTCTTTCCATCAAATGATCAATATCACGGTCTATATAATTATTTAGAGCACAGCCCCCTGCAATGATAAAGGCAGATCCTAGAAGTGTCAGAAGTACAGTAAGTGGGTCATTGCTTAAAGAAGTTCCTGTATAAACCGCTGCAAGAAATAAACCAGTAAAGGTAGTTATTAAATTGGATTTAACTATACCTGTTTTAGAGATTGCTATGAAAGTTTTCCATGTTATTTGATTTTGACCATTTTCGGATACAATCGCATCGTTTGATGTCAGCGTACTTGTCTTGTTCATTCCTTCACCCCCCTCAAAAAAATTTCAATTATTAATCTTTATCAAATCATGAATCTATCCATAAGTCTAATAATCTGCCCAGTATCTTTTCTCTTAAAGCTGTCTACATAAAAAAGATATCCTTTACGAAAAAAAGGATCAATAAATATTATCCAGCCTTAAACTATTTAAGATAATTTAAATATTAAATTAATATCTTTAAAAATAATTTTCGTAGAAAATAAAAACACATGAAAATGGCATTATTTTTAGACTTATAGTCACATTATAAAGGAACATTCCGTGATTTTCATCACAATTATTAACATTACAAATATGTACCATGTTTTAAAAAAAATTTTCCTATAATCACTATACCAATATTAATAATCTTTTCAAGGAAAATATACTTTCATGCATCATTTTTCTTCTAAAAAATTTCTACTTTTTGTTAATTTCTTAAAAGTAAAGATAAATTGACTTTCTTTCAAATCTTGAATTAAAATGTAATTTGGACAACATCTGTTTTCTTGTCCTTATTTTCTATAGATAAGGCAAATATTATTATTTTTAAAAAATTTATCTTACTTTTTTTCTAAGAAAGTCGGTGAAGCAGTGAATAACATTTATTTAAAAATTTTTGGTATTATTACAACTTTAGGTATGATAATTGTTTTAATACAGGGAGTATTAGTGACACAGACTGGTTCTGGTGATGCTTGTGGCGCAGAATGGCCCCTGTGTTTAGGTCAGGTATTCCCTGAATCTCCCAGCATCCAAACTTTAATAGAGTACACACACAGGGTAGTTTCTGGTTTATTAGGCATTATGGTTATAATTTTATCTATTTGGAGCTGGAAAAAACTATCTCATATAAAAGAAACGAAGTTTTTTGCAATTATGGCTGTTTTGTTTATTGTTTTTCAAGGCTTACTTGGGGCAGCGGCTGTGGTGTGGGGACAGTCTAATGCAGTAATGGCACTTCATTTTGGCTTTTCACTTATTTCTTTTGCCAGTGTCATGCTATTGACTTTGCTTGCCTTTGAAAATGACCTGCCAAAAAGATATATACAACCGACCATTACTTCAAATTTAAAAAATTACATTTATTTTGTATTAGTTTATTTATATATTGTGGTATATACTGGTGCATATGTAAAACATACGGATTCTAGTGCAGCTTGTTACGGTTGGCCTTTATGTAATGGCCAGTTGATCCCCCCATTAGAAGGTACTGTTGCCATACAGTTTGGGCACCGTGTTTCAGCAGGGGTGCTATTTATAGTCATTTTAATCCTATTCATTTGGGTGTTCCGCCATTATAAAGAGCAAAAGAATATTTATTACAGCGGATTAGTAAGTTTCCTCTTTGTCTCTGTTCAAGTAATAAGCGGTGCCGTTGTTGTGTTTAGTGGATTTACTTTAGGTACAACCATTTTCCATGCCTTCTTTATTAGTTTACTATTTGGAGTCGTCTGCTACCTTTCCCTCTTAGCATATAGGTCAGAAATAAAGTAAAAAGTGGAGGGCGTCTCAAAAGTTTAAACATAGCTTTTGAGACGCCCTCATTTTTTATACCTATTATTTTCCTAAAAAAGATCTAAACATCCAGCTTTGCTTTTCTACAGATTGTCTTACTGCTATAAGCATGTCAGCAGTAGCTTTATCTTCCACTTCATCCTCAAATTATGAACATTATACGAACTCAGTAGATAAATAAAAAAGCCCAACGGAGTTCCGCTTGGCTTTAACATAATCTATCACTTTTTTATAGAAGCATCATGTAATGCAGACAATTGTCTCTCTAATTGGCCGAGTAACTCTTTTCCATCTTCCTCCTGTATCAGGTTTAAACGAATGGCAAAATCAATCTCTCGTGATAAACCGAACATTTGTGTATCTAAAACTTCCTCATAAAGAGGACATTGCGGCATTGTTAAATTGGCCATCTGTACTTCAATTAGTTTTAGGATCTTTTGAGCATCTTCCCGTAGAAGGGCATACGCCTTTTCGCTCTGTCCGGATAGGGTTTCAACTGACAACGGAATCCCTCCTCCTCTATGTGTAAAAAACTCTTCATAGTATATATTATCTTTTCCACCGTAAAAATGCAATAGATGGTATTTTAAAATATACTCAAATCATACCTCTTAGACAGTCCTTCTAACAGTTTCATCCCAGCAATACTGTTTCCTTTTTCATCTAAAGCAGGGCCATAAATTCCAATTCCCATCCCATTTGGAATGGAAGCCATTATCCCCCCTGAAACACCGCTTTTAGCTGGAATTCCAACCCTAATGGCAAATTCTCCAGAGGCATTGTACATTCCACAGGTTACCATGAAAGTCTTTAAAATTCTTGCAATCTGAAGGGGAATAATTTGCTCTTCTGAATTAACTACTTTCCCTTGATTGGCAATTACATAACCAATTCTTGCTAAATCCTTACAGTTCACTTCTATAGCACATTGCTTTGTATACAGCTCCAACAGGCTCTCTACATTATCCTCAATAACCCCGTGTTCCTTCATAAAGTAACAAAGGGAACGATTTAGAAAGGCAGTATCATACTCTGATTGTGCTACCTCTTTATTGTAACTAATGGATGCGTTCCCCGTTAATTTACGAACTAGATCCAATAATCTATTCATTTTCTCATCATTAGTGGAACCTTGTATCATAGAAGTGACTGCTAACGCACCTGCATTAATCATTGGATTTAAAGGTTTAGATGGGGAATGGGTTTCAAGTTTTATGATGGAATTAAAGGGGTCACCTGTAGGCTCCATACCAACCCTCGAAAAAACTTCTTCTTCACCAATATCCATTAGTGCTAACGCTAATGTAATGACCTTCGAGATACTCTGAAGGGTAAATTGTTCTTCGATATTACCTGCTGTTGTACATGTAGATGCATCACTATAAACTGCAAAAGCAAGACTATTTTGATTGGCATACTGTAAAGCAGGGATATAATCAGCGACCTTCCCTTGACTCGTATACTTCTTCGCTTCCTCAATCATCGCTTCTATAACATCTTGATCTTCACACAACATATAAATTATCACCCTTTCTCCCCTTGTCCGTGACAAAAGCAATATATCCTTTTATACTTATTTTTAGATGAAAGGAGAGTTTCTATGATTTTAACCATTTCAGGAAATGTAAAAAATACGATTACGATTGATCCAGGTGTATGGATATTCGATGACCGAAAGGTAGATCTTCATACATATTTTTCCCAAGAACGTAAAAACCATCAAGATCAAGAGCTAGAAAATTTATCAAGGGCTTGGGATAACCATAGAAAAGAAGGTGCCAATGCCCTCACAAATGGAAACCAAGTGAGGGTAAGTAAGAAAGAGCTTTTGGAAAAATCCTACGGTGTTCCTTTTTTCCCATTTTTAGAAAATGCCACACCAGGTGAAGAAGCCACAAAAATTATTTTTAAAAGAAGTACAGGAGATGACTTTGAATGTTCCATAGAGGAAGCAAAGGAAGCAATTTTGGGATTTTCGAAGGAAGGTAAGCCGCTCAAAGAAGATGGACCGATCCATTTTTATTATAGAGACGGATCAAACAAAGATAATCCAGTTACTAATATTAACAACATAGTAGTTGTCTAATTGAAGTCACGTTGAACCACTTTGAGGGCGACAAAAAGGTTAAATAAAGACTTTGAGTCGCCCTCTAATATTGTCATAAAAGATCAGCTGCCATTTGTGCTAACCCAGAACGCTCTCCTTTTTGAAGTTTAATATGACCTGTTTCTGAAAGATGTTTTAACCTTTCCGTTACATAGGTCAAGCCATTCGTATACTCATCTAAATAGGGATGATCAATTTGTTTCGGGTCTCCCATTAATACAATTTTACTACCTTCCCCCACTCTAGTTAATATCGTTTTCACTTCATGCTTCGTTAGGTTCTGAGCCTCATCAATAATAATAAACTGATCCGGAATACTCCTTCCCCTAATATACGTTAATGCTTCTACTTGAATAGATCCCATGCCGGCTAATATTCGTTCCAATTCTCCAGGTTTCTTCGTGTTAAATAAAAACTCTAGGTTATCATATATTGGCTGCATCCATGGTCGAAGCTTCTCTTCCTTTTCACCGGGTAAATACCCTATATCTTTACCAACAGGTACTACCGGTCGTGCCACAAGTAATTTATTATATTTCTGTAAATCCTCTGTCTGGTATAAACCAGCCGCCAATGATAATAAGGTTTTGCCTGTTCCTGCTTTACCTGCGAGGGTAACAAGTGGAATATCATCCCTTGTGAGAAGTTCAAAAGCAATGCGTTGCTGAACATTCCTTGGACGTATGCCCCAAATCGTGTCATCCTGTGGAATAAACAATTGTATGTCCTTACAATCTTTACTAATAATTCCAAGTGCAGAACGGGAACTATTTGTTTCATCTTTAATAATTAAAAACTGATTTGGATAGTAATTAAACTTACCCACCTTATCTAGTTTCATTACCTTTTTTTCATATAACTGATTTATGATTTCTGGAGGTACTGATATTTCCTTATAACCAGTGTACATCCGGTCATACTGGACAACCCTGTCGCTTAAAAAATCTTCTGCATGAATTCCTAAAGCATCTGCCTTTACTCTTAACAATGCATCCTTACTTACGAGTGTTACTGCAACCCCAGTATTATTCTCCTTTTCCTCCAGACTCATATTGAGTGCTACTGCTAATATACGATTATCATTTGTAACTTCAAAAAAATGCTCCTTCATTTTTCCAAAAGATCGGTGATTAAGTTCCACTCGAAAACTTCCTCCATTAGATAAAGGTACACCTAAATGAAGCTTTCCTTTTTCTCGGAGATCATCAATCAACCGTGCTACATATCTCGCATTTCTGCCTATTTCGTCCATATTTCTTTTTTTGGAGTCTACCTCTTCTAACACCACTGCAGGGATAATAACCTCATGCTGTTCAAATGCATAGATCGCCAAGGGATCTTGTAGTAGGACGTTCGTATCTAAAATATATCGTCGTGTAATCAACTTCTCGCCTCCTACAAACTATGATAATCTCGTTTACTTACTATAATGTATGTGCTCTCGAATAAAGATAGACTTTTAAACGAACAATACATTTAACAACATTAAAAAAGTGAGGGATATTCAAATGAAACGTTTCATTTTAAGCTGTCTTGCATTAAGCCTACTAGCATCTTGTGGAGGGCAAGAAGATTTGACTGACCCTACTCTAGAAGAACAAGGAGGAGTGCAAGGGCAAGGTGCATCTCAGGGACAAAACTTTGATAACGGTGATTTTGCGGACTATGATCAGCATTCAGCAACAGAAATTGCTAACCACCTTGCTAATTTAGCTACTGAAATTCCTGATGTAAATAGAGCAACTGCTATTGTTATTGGCCCGTATGCTGTAGTTGGTATCGATGTGGAAGGTGATATTGACCAAGCAGAAGTAGGGTCCATTAAATATCAGGTAGCTGTTGCGTTAGCTGAGGATCCGTATGGGGCATCCGCTGCCGTTACAGCAGACCCTGATATTACAAATCGAATTGAGGAAATGCGGGTTGAAATGGGACAAGGGAGACCATTAGGGGCTATTATGGATGAGCTTGCAGGAATTGTTGGAAGAATAATGCCAATTGTTCCTGGGTATGAACATATTCCAAGAGAGACTCCTGGGGAAGAAGATCCAACGGATACAAATAATGAAAGACTGGATCCAGATCAACAGGATGAGCTAGAGGATATACAAGATGAACAAAGTCATGGACGAATGAACAACGGTAATAGGAACAATCAAAACTAACATTCTGGATTCATTCCAATAGCGAAGATTAAAAATAGAGGTTGACTCATGGGGGGTACAAATAAACCCTTTTGAGTCAACCTCACTTTTACTTTTTCATCGCACTCATTACTTGACGATCTAATTTATCTGCTGCCTCTTTGTCATATGTTTTTTCATACTTAGGACCTGTGGTGATCCTTGATCCATAAAACATTACATCCCTAACTTCTTTAACAGTAATTTCAATAAGCGCCAATTTTAATGGAACTTCTTCCATCTTTTCAAGAAGAATACGGGCATTTCCCGTAATACTATATGTAGATCCGGCACCAATTAGAGTCAATGTTACTAATGACTGCTTCTTAATGTTTTCCACAATCCGAGAACGATTATCGATGGAAAAACGAACACTCTTCGTATTAGGAGCATAAACCCAAGAAATAGCATTAACATTTGGTGCCCCCGTTTCATGATCTACGGTAGCAATAGTTACGTATTGCTCTTGTTTAAGCAATGGTAATAATTCATCGGTTAATTCCGTTTCTACACGATTGGCCATTGGTGGATGCCTCCTTATTATTTGTTCACAATACTACTATACCTATATTTTCCTGAAGATAAAACAGTTGTAATCAAAATAAAAAGTAAAGAATTTGATAGGTCAATACTTAGCTTCAAACCATAGGGATAAAAGGATATATTAGAAAAAACCCTTTTCATCCATAGGATAGAAGTCTATAATGTGCTAATATAAGGTAAAATAATAAGAATTATTTAATAAATTAGCTCTGTTAAAGGATAAAATTAATTTTTAACATAGTTGATTGAAGCGTAAGATACGAGACTCCTGCTGGAAAAGCAAGAGGCCACTGAAAAAGGACGTTTTTTCCCTTTTTCAGTGGTCTCGAAGCAATCAGCGAAGCCGTTGCAAGTTTTTAAAGCCTGCTATGAGTGGTTTTTTCATAGCAGGCGCGCAACGCGCGGAGCGATTGCTATTTTCTCAGCGAAAAATATATGACTTTTTCAGTGGCCTCGAAAAGAAACGGCTGAAGACCCCGTAGGGACGAGGAGGCTGAAGCGTTGCCCACGGAAAGGGAGTATCTGAAGCGAAAATCAACATCAAAATTTAACAGAGCCAATAAATTTAAAATAAGGGTAAACTCGAATCCCCTTTCAGTGAGGTGATCCTAAATGCGGGTTAAATGCGTCATTTGTGATGTAATTGAAAACATTGACGACTATTCACCATTAGCAAAAAAATTACGTAACCGTCCTATTCATACATATATGTGTAACCAATGTTATGAAAGGATAGAAATAAGAACGAACGAGAGAAAAGAAACGGGAAAATTTAGACAGTACTCAAGTAATGAAAACAAAGATAAATTTCTCCAATAAGAAGAGGATGCCTCTAAAGGTCGTATTTTCCTTTGAGGCATCCTCAAATTGGCTTCGTATTGGTTTGTGTAACCCTTGTATTTATATCCCCTATTCTGTATTCTCCGATTGAGATTCCTGTTTATGTCGACGTAGTTGAAGCTTATACATCCCAAGCACAATAGCAGCAACAGCAAGTGATTCAATGATTGGTAAGGTAAAGGCTAGGAAAGTAAGTAATAAATTACCTAAAAGCATCATTATATAAACGATTGCGGCTTTTAAAATAGGCAGTTTTCTTGCAAATCCTAGATTGAATACAAGAATAGTTAAAACATTTACAATTATATAAAGGGCAGTATAAGCTGTAATAAAGTTCTCGGGATTACTAGCCCCGAAAAGTTCTGCTATAGGGGTCATATTTGGTGCAGGTGTACTAGTTGTATTTATAGTTGCCAATAACATAACTTCACTCCTAAATTATCTCTAATAATAACACTATCTTATTATAGCAATCATAAGGGAAAGAAGAAAGTAACATATAAACCTTTTCTATAATATAATTTTCGGATAAACTAGAGAAGAGGAGGTTTGATCTATGGAAGGATTTAGTTGGAAATTTTTTATGTTAGCTTTATTAGGTACCACAGGTTTAATGGGAATTGGTATTGGTATTGCCGAAGGTAGTTCCATCATTATCCTAAGTGCCATTATACTTACTTTAGTATCCGTTGGTACAGGATTTACTTTAAAGAAAAAATTAAATGCGAAGGCAGAAAGCCATTCGTAAAAAAGAGGCTGGGACAAAAGTATTTTTACTAATAAGAAATCCGAACAAACTAGATGTAGGTGCAATCTACCCGCTTCGGAAATATACTTCCCTAAGGTAGTGTATTGTTCGTATTTCCGATTAAACACTTTAGTTATGTCCCAGCCTCTTTATTTAGGATCCTCGAAGCAATTGCAAAATTTTCTTATGAAGGTATGGATTTGCAGCAAAGAAAGTTCCTTTATGTAAAAAGGTTAACTCCTTCCCACTGTAATCTGTTGCGACCCCTCCCACTTCTTGAAGGATGACATAACCACCTGCAATGTCCCATGGTGCCAAGTGAAAGCTTATGTAAGCGTCTAAACGGCCTGCTGCTACGTAGGCAATTTCAAGGGCTGCTGCCCCATAAGAACGGATCCCCCTTGCTTCCTCCACTAACATTTCCAATTTACGGTCCTTTAATATCCAGCCCGCATTGAAACTTAAAATGGATTCATTGAGATTCATCTCTGAGAGCTTTGCCAACTCTTGACCATTAACAAAAGCCCCTTTTCCTTCTTGTGCAGTAAAAAGTTCATCGTTCATTACATCATATACGATCCCAATAACACCGTGTCCTTCGGTAAAAACACCTAGTGATATGGCAAAGTACCGTTCCTGATGTACAAAATTTACTGTCCCATCAATAGGGTCTAGAATCCATACGGTGCCCGTTAAATCTTTTATTGCTTCATAGGACCCCTCTTCCCCCATCAGGCGGTGGTGAGGAAAGGAAGCAGCAATCTTCTCTTGAAAAAATCTTTCCACTGCCCTATCCACATCTGTTACTAAATCATCCTGATTCGCTTTCGTTGAAACGGAAATAGACTCTTTCATTTTTTCACGTATGTATTTACCAGCTTCACGTGTCCATTGGACAGCGTGATCGTAAATCTGTTGCAAAGTATCGTCGTTCATTCATCATACCCCCTTCTCAATGCCGGCAATATGTATCACTTATACCAAAAAACATACTAAATGGCAAATGCCATTCCCTAAAGAATCGGCGTTGTACCCCAAAAAAAGTGAACCTCTGAAGGTTCACATAAAAATTGTCATTTATGCTTCTAAAAGGATCCATTCACTTCTTAATTTCTCCAACTTTTTTTTACTTTTCTTAATTTGTTCTTTATCGTTGGATTGAAGTGCATCATATAGTGTTAGAAGTTCATAGTCTATTTCCATTTTCAATACGGGGATCCGCTTTTCACCGTCATTTCTCTTTAAGGTTTGAATGACCTTCTCCATGATCCACACCCCTTTTCAAGATTAGTCTTACTGACTCCAACGATGCTGTTCCATAACAGATTTATTTAGGATTAATATAGCATATGTGAGAGAAGGTAAATTTGGAACATTCTTTGTATGTTTCTTTTCCTCTTATTAAATTTTTTTAAACATTGGAATTTGGAAGAGCATTGTTTTTTATACTATATGAATATTTGTGGTAAACTGTCAGGAGAAAACGGAAAATGTCAAAATAAAGGCGATGTAATCTATAACACAACTAAATTTTTTTAAAAAAGAAGGTGTATTTATATGAAACTGGAAGGCTTTACTACCCAAGATTTTGAAACATTCCATATTGACGGTTTAGATGAAAGAATGGAAGCGATACGAGAACGTATTCAGCCAAAATTTAGGATTATAGGGGAATCAGTGTCCGAGGATCTTTCAGAATGGGCAGGGCATGAGATGTACCTGCATATCGCCAAACACGCCCGCCGTAGTGTAAATCCCCCGAAGGATACTTGGATGGCATTGTGCCACAATAAACGTGGATATAAGAAACATCCGCATTTCCAAGTAGGACTGTTTGATGACCATGTTTTTCTATGGCTGGCTTATATTTATGAACTACCAAATAAATCGGAAATTGCAAAGACATTCCTAGACGATATAGATGCCATTACAGACAATGTTCCAGGGGATTATGTCGTATCCCTCGATCATATGAAAAAGGGGGCAGAACCATTAGAAACAATTAATCTGCAACATGCTCTCCAACGTTTCCATGATGTAAAAAAAGCAGAATTTTTAATCGGTCGCCATATATCAGCTAACGATCCAATTTTAAAAAATGGGGACAAGTTCCTTGAAATAGTAAAGGATACCTTCCAAACATTAGTCCCACTATATAAAATGTCCATACGCGACTAAGAAAAGAGGATGTCTCAAAAGATTAATTTACCTTTTAAGACATCCTTGTTTTATACTTTAATTCATTTTTACAATAGCGGTATCTTGTAGCTCCTTCGCCTTCTTCACCACATGGTAAGGTGACTGGTTCGTTTGTTCTTCATATAATTTAAAATCTTTCTTTTCGTCTGCTTTACCTGGGACCACTTCCTTGAACCGATAATACAGTGCAAGGAGAAGATCCTTGTCCACTCCTTTATTATATGCTTTATCTACTGCTTCATAAAAATTTACCACATCCACTATTTCCTCTTTACTCCAATCAATAGAGATTGGAAGAGATACATTATCACCCATAATTAATCACTCCTTAAAAAATATTACTTTGCAACAGAAACACATTTTGGTATACTCTTTTTGTTTTATAAGAAGGATATCAAATAGAAACGAATGTGAAAACTATTTGTCGATAAACGTTTGAGGTGATTAATTTTGTATAATAAAAAACAACAGGAAACACCATTATTTGATGGTCTCCTAAACCATGTAAACCAAAAACCAATCCAATTCCACATTCCGGGGCATAAGGGTGGAGTGGGTATGGACCAGGACTTTAGAGAATTCATCGGAGATAATGCCTTGAGCTTAGATCTAATAAATATTGAACCTCTCGATGACCTTCACCATCCCGGTGGTATCATTAATGAGGCCCAAAGTTTAGCAGCCGAAGCCTTTGGAGCTGATCATACATTTTTCTCCGTTCAAGGAACAAGCGGCGCGATTATGACCATGATTATGAGTGTTTGTGGTCCCGGGGAAAAAATTATCGTTCCTCGGAACGTTCATAAATCCATTATGTCTGCTATCGTATTCTCCGGTGCTACACCTATTTTTATTCATCCTGAAATTGATGAAACATTGGGAATATCACACGGTATTACAACGGAGGCGGTAGAGAAAGCCCTTGAGGCCCATCCGGATGCAAAAGGATTATTAGTGATCAATCCAACTTATTTTGGAGTAGCAGCAAATTTAAAAGCAATTGTTGATTTAGCACATGATAAAAACATTCCAGTCTTAGTGGACGAAGCCCATGGAGTACATATTCATTTCCATGAGGAATTACCTATGTCCGCAATGGAAGCTGGCGCTGACTTGGCAGCGACAAGTGTCCATAAACTGGGGGGCTCCCTTACCCAGAGCTCTGTTTTGAACGTCCAGGGAAACCTTGTATCCCCTAGACGAATACAAAGTATTATCAGTATGTTAACGACAACATCAACATCCTATTTGCTACTAGCTTCTTTAGATACAGCTAGAAGGCACCTGGTGATGCATGGAAAAGAAAAGCTCACACAAACGATTGCCTTAGCTGAAGATTTACGTTCAAAGTTAAATGCAATTCCTGGGATCTTTTGTCCTGGGAAGGAATTATTGAACGACCGAGCTATTTACGATATGGATCCTACAAAAGTAATTATCTCTGTAAAAAACTTAGGTCTTACGGGACACGATGTAGAGTTATGGTTACGAAACAATTATCGTATTGAAGTAGAACTTTCTGACTTATATAACATTCTTTGTATCATCACCTTCGGAGATACAGAAGAGAAAACAAATTTACTTATTGATGCACTGACTCGCCTATCTATGGAACAGCAATCGATTATTGAAGAAGAGAGGGAAGAAAAGGTAAATGTCTATGTCCCAAATATCCCTACACTATCCTTATCACCACGGGATGCCTTTTATGCGGAAACAGAAGTTATTCCACTAGATATGTCTGCAGGGAGAATAATTGCAGAATTTGTTATGGTTTATCCACCTGGAATACCAATCCTTATACCGGGGGAAATAATAGACGAAGATAATCTGGAATACATCGCTAAAAATATTGAAGTTGGCTTACCCGTCCAAGGCCCAGAAGACCCAACTTTAAATACCATTCGAGTAATCCAAGAAAGAAAAGCTATATTGTAATTACAAAAGCGTAAGTGCCTTGTACACGAGCGACACTCTTTTGTGCGACGAGTAATCGCAGGAGCAAGCAAATGCTTTTGACCTCGAGGGAGTAGGTGCTGAAGCTAGACGATTATTCAGCCACAGTTAACCTCATTTAGTAAAAATATAGTTTTAAACTATAAAAAAGAGGGTATCTTCAAAAGGTATGATTATAACCTTTTGAAGACACCCTCGAAGTATTTATTTGATGATTACCTTACTCTTCGTGGTCCTCCCCACAAACCTGACAGCACTTTCCATATAACACAGATACTTTTTCATCTTCATAATATTCGATTACCTGCTCACAAGATTGGCATACAATGCTTCCCATTCGTATGGCACACTCCCTTTTTTAAAATGTAAGCGCTTCTACACTTTTATTTTAGTATGTCACATTGATGTTGTCAACATAAATCGTATAACATATTTATCGAAATAAAGCCTATTTTATAATATTATTCCGACCATAATTTGCATATATATTGTAGTTTTCACTAAAAAATAACACATTACCTGTCAGGTAATGTGTTATAATCAATCTAATCAATGTATTGTGCTTCTATTGAAGTGAATGGAAGTGTGACCTTAAAAAATTCAGAGAGTGCCTTCGCTTCCTCAATATCAGTTAACTTTAAAATCTTTTGAAGATATTCTACATCTTCAGCATCTTCAGCACACATTAAAAAGGAGCGACCTGTTTGCATACATGTAACGAGCGGCTTTCCAAAAAACATATTCGTATACATCAATCCAAAATCATAACGAGTTTTTTCCGTAGTCATCCCTACAAACCTCACATTTACACGTTCCATCTCATCATAAAGCCTCTCATATGTTTCCATAAGAAAATCCCTCCTTTGTAAAAATCAGAATATTCTCAATTATAATATGATTGAGGGATGGAAAGCAAATAATCTGCCTATGGAGCCAAGCCCATTTTAAAAATAAGTAGGAAGACTTACTCCTCTAGCTCGGAATTAGGAAATGTGGCACACTTTGCCCCAATAAATCGAACTAATTCATTTACAAATTCCATGTCTTGTTTTGATAATCGATACGACTCAGTTATGATGTTAATACAAATAACATATGTTAAGCTCCCATTTTCAAATATTGGTGATATAATGGCCTGCTCATTATTTTTATTTAAAAGAACAGAGGTATTCAAAGTACATAAGCCTGTAAACCCAACCCCAAATTCCTCCGCTTTTCCTAAGACATACCTTCTGCTTAGATTTCCATCCTCTAAAGGAATATAAACGGTAATATTACAACGCTTATTAACCATTTCATATAGCTTATTTAGGACCTTTTTAAAAAAGTCCTCTTTATCTACTGCATAGTCATAAGCAAGACCAACTTCAAGTCTCAGTTGATCTAAAAAATCAGATTTCCTCACAGTCCCACCACCTATTAATAACTGCCAGTATTGAATGTTTTTATATAGTAGCATATATTAGACAATAATTTTGTCACCTTTTGTCTTATTTAAAAATAATATTTTTCAATAAAAATAAAAATTAATGAAAAAGAAGGGGGTAAATAGTCCCCCCTCTTCTATCTTTACTCCCAAATGGCCCTTAATATTTGTTGCACTTCCTCTGGTGTATACGGCTCCCAAAAAAGCTCTCCATATATTAGTAAATCCTGATGTAAATGCAATCCCCCGCCATCTCCATTGACGGAATGACTAGATCCCGTATTACCAACATAACCGATGATTGTTTCCGCATCTACTTTATCACCAACTCTTATATCATCAGGTATGCGATCTAAATGGGCAAAACGATTCATTATACCATTATCATATTGGACCCACACTTGTTTACCCCTTAAGCGGTCTAAAATATACTCTGGGGTTAAGCCTAGCTCCGCTGAAAGCTCTAAGTCCTCATTACGAACTTCTGGTGATTTATACTCAATGAAGTCATGGTCTGCCCTAACAACTATCCCTTCTCCCATGGCATAGATAGGAGTATCTGTAGTAATGGCAGTTCCAGAAGTATGTTCGTACCAGTCAATACCTTCGTGCGTTCCATTACGATAGGGGCGTGGTGCTCCTGGTAAATGGCTTTCTTGTGTACTCACCTGAGCTCCTTCTATTGGTTTCTCTAAGAAGGATAAATAATCAATCATTTCCTCAACACTTAAGGAGAAGAGATCAAATTCTTCCCTGTTAGCAGGGCTCCAGGCTTGAATAACCTCCTCTTCCCATACAAAAGTAACCAAATTTGATTCAACATCATTAACTTCCGTTTCTAACCCTTTTTCAACAAATCCTACGGTCACATGAGGAGTCATTTCTTCATCTATTTGTAGCGTTATTTCGTCTGTAGCTAAGTACTCACCATTTACTTCTAATACGGGTATCTCATCTACTAGAAAAAATTCACGATCGGCTACTTCCATCGTTAAAGATCTGTTTACTTCATCAAATTCATACATTCCATCTATTTTTTCCATTAGTTGATCAACAGCTACAACCTCTTTTCCATTTACAGAAAAAACATCGATGGTGATTTCATTTCTAACCGTTTCTTCGACACCTTCACCTGTACTATTTTCTTCCGTTTCCTTGGGCAGTTGTTCACGATTGCCATTTTCATCACCATTAAACATGGTACAACCGATAAGGAAAATACTCATTAGCATTGTTGTAATCCAAACTTTCATTTTAATAAGTCACTCCTACGATGCTTCGGTAATTATTTAATTAAGGCTGGATCTACTATTTCAAATCCTTTATCTCTAAGACCTTCTACAATATCCTTTAAGGCATCCCTTGTAAAGTCCCTGTCATGCATTAATAAATTTGCTCCATTCCTGAGTAACTCCGTCTCAACCATAATTTCCGCAAGGGGTTCCGCTTCCATATACCCTTCCTCCCAGTCATATCCGTATGTCCAATTCATCCATTGCATACCCTCTTCTGCTGTTACCTCTCTAGTAACATCCGTATTTATACCGAACGGTGCACGGAAAAAACGTGGTCGTTCCCCTGTAATTTCTTCAATTAGATCATTTAATTCGATAATTTCTGCTCTTGCTTCCTCTTCAGACAAATTTCTGAAATTGGAATGGGTCATGGAGTGATTACCGATTTCAAAACCCAATTCATAAATTTCTCTTAGCATCTCTCTGTTATGTTCGTGGGCTAAGCCTTGACCATTTACAAAAAAGATTGCTCCAGCATCTAAATCTTTTAGGATTTGTGCCATCTCAAGGGCATAATATGTTTTTGATTCGCTAGGTGAATCAAAGGAGTCATCAATGGTAATAAGTACTACGTTTTCAGGTGTACCTTCCTCAATTGGGCGAACGGTAGCTCCATGTAATTGATATAGTGGTTCAATTTCTTCTTCCACTTCTTCTATTTCTG
The DNA here is from genome assembly GCF_030813435.1 of Evansella vedderi. Lineage (GTDB taxonomy): Bacteria > Bacillota > Bacilli > Bacillales > Salisediminibacteriaceae > Evansella > Evansella vedderi. The sequence continues at coordinate 343,230 of NZ_JAUSUG010000003.1, forward strand.
GTTCCTTCGTCTTTTCTTCTACTTCTTCCTCTAAAGGGAGGTTAGTTTCATCACCTTCCGTGGAGTCATCGATTTCTTCATTAGCTTCTGTCTCATCCTCTACCGGATTATCCACTTCCTCAAATGCCCCTTCATTTTCCGTTTCCCCCCCGCAGGCAATCATGAAAATCACCATGAAGCAGCATAACATAGACAAACTAACCTTTTTCATAATATTCCCCTTTCTTTTCTTATTGTTGAATTCTACCACATAAAAGTTCGTATGCGAAATCCTCTTTTTATACCAAATCCCCCCCAAAAAAAGCTGCTAATTTAAATTAAGAAGGCAGTATTCGAAACTTTGTTGCTTTTTTAAAAAGCTTGGAGCTGCGAAAGGCGGCGACTCCAGCGATGAGCACATGATCTATGAAAGAAGAAAACTATAAACTGAGTAAATGTTTAATTTTTGGGGAAAGTTAAATCGTGCTTAATAATTACAGCAGGAAAGGAATGAATACAAATTGAAAAGATTAACTCCTGTATTTATTATCTCTATTACTATTTCTTTAGCATTTATATTATGGGGCGTAATTGCGCCTAATAATTTAGATAATATTACAGCCACAATCCAAGGTTTTATTACGGATCAATTTGGCTGGTTCTATTTGTTAGCAGCCACTGGGTTTCTTGCCTTTGCTCTAATCTTAATGTTTAGCCCCATAGGCAGAATAAAGCTTGGAAAAGACGATGATGAACCTGAATACAACAATTTAACATGGTTTGCATTTCTGTTTACTGCCGGTATGGGGATTGGTTTAGTGTTTTGGGGAGTAGCCGAACCAATTAATCACTTTTACGCACCACCAACGGCAGAAGTAATAGATAGTCCAGAAAGGGCCGCAGCCATTGCCCTCAGATATTCCTTCTTCCACTGGGGGCTTCACCCATGGGCAATTTATTCTGTCGTCGCACTTGCACTTGCCTACTTTAAATTTAGGAAAGGGGCTCCAGGGGTTTTGAGTGCCGCATTTGAACCTCTCCTTGGAGATAAGATTAATGGAGGAATTGGAACAACCATAAATGTAATTGTTGTTTTTGCAACCATTTTTGGTGTAGCAACGTCCCTAGGGTTTGGTACTGCTCAAATAAGCGGTGGCATCTCTAATTTATTTCCAATGGAAAATAGTCCATTTTTACAAATAATGGTAATAGTTATTATTTCCGTTCTTTACATGGGTTCTTCCCTCACCGGTCTAGATCGGGGGATACGAATTCTTAGTAAAACGAATATTTACTTAGCTATCGTACTTATGCTCTTCTTACTTTTTTCGGGTCCATCTAATTTCATTATGAACTCCTTTACCCAAACATTAGGTGGATACTTACAAAACTTGGTGAGAATGAGCTTTCAGTTAGACACCTTTAATCCCGAATCAAACTGGGTACAAGGGTGGACTATTTTTTACTGGGCATGGTGGATTGCATGGGCTCCTTTTGTAGGAACGTTCATTGCTCGTGTATCTAAGGGGCGAACCATTAGGGAGTTTATTATTGGTGTTATTGCAGTTCCTACTGTTTTCAGTGCCTTATGGTTCTCTGTCTTTGGTGGAACTGCTATTCACTTAGAGTTGTTTGGGAATTCTAATTTAATGACACTAATGGAAGAATATGGAACAGAAATAGCTTTATTTGCTGTCCTTCAAGAGTATAACTTCGGTATTATCATGTCAGGAATTGCAATCTTATTAATTTCTTCCTTCTTCATAACATCTGCTGATTCAGCCACATTTGTTTTAGGAATGCAAACAACGAACGGCAATATGAATCCACCTAACAGTGTTAAGTTGATGTGGGGTATTGTTCAATCGTTAACAGCAGGTGTGTTACTCTGGTCAGGTGGATTGGATGCTTTACAGACTGCCTCCATCATTGCTGCTTTTCCATTTACTATCATTATGATCTTTATGATTATTAGTTTATTAAAAGCATTACGGGCGGAGAAAATACCACCGCGGAAAATCAAAGAATACGAGTGATATTAAGTATAAGTCCTTACACTTTTGCATAGGGAATCCTTTCCCTATGCTTTAATAATTTTGGCTGTTTTCGTAAACCTTTATTTTTTTTAAGCTTGGGTCAGCGGAGGGTGGCGACTCCATTCCAGTAATGTATCATAAGCTTTCATTTATATAACAGTTTTGTTACGAAAGCCCCCTCCCTAGAAAAAAATGCTAGTATAAGGTGTAATGACGAACTTTAATTTCTTTGAAAGGATGGCTGGAATGAAAGTTACTGGTTTACTTGTTTTCTTCATTTTCTTCATGTTCATTAATGCAGGCTGCTTCAATGAAGATGAGAGCATTTCTTCCAGTCAGCCTGTGTTTAAAAGTGAAAATACCCATATAACCTATTTATTCTCCAATAATGAAAGAATGGAAGATGAAAGCAGTTATTATGATGCTTTGCTAGATTTCAGAAGAAAGTATCCTGATCAAATTAATACAATAAGTATAGTCTCATCCAATGACGAAGAGCTAGTTAATTATTTTGAAGTGGAAATCTATCCTACCTTACTAGTCATATATGACCTAAATGTGAAGGTTAGAATTGAAGGTTTTAAAGATTCACAAGAAATATACAGCCTTTTGGAATCAACTCTGTTTAAGAACGAGGATGCATCCTAAAGTATTTTTACAGCTCCATTACATGTATAAATGGTAAACTACGGTGGTAAACCGTAGTTTTTTTGTCTTATCTTTCCATTTTAATTGTGGCCTCCTACCTCTCTTATACGAAAAAACCGCCCCATTTGAAGGGCGGTTCGATTTTATTTATTTTACAATATGAATTGGCATTCCTAATGCAACTTCTGCAGTTTCCATCGTAATTTCACCTAAAGATGGATGAGCGTGGATGGTAAGAGCTAGGTCTTCTGCGGTCATTCCTGCTTCAATTGCAACGCATGCTTCGGAAATCATATCAGAAGCATTAGCACCCGCGATTTGAACTCCTAGTACTAGGCCGTCTTCTTTACGTGTAACCATCTTCATGAAACCGTCTGTTTCATTTAGAGACAACGCACGACCATTTGCCGCAAATGGGAATTTAGCAACTACTACATCGTAACCTTCATCCTTTGCTTCTTTCTCTGTTAAGCCAACTGTTGCTAATTCAGGTCCAGAGAATACTACTGCAGGGATAGCAGTATAGTCAATTTCAGATGGATGCCCAGAAATTGCTTCTGCAGCTACTTTTGCTTCATAGGAAGCTTTATGAGCTAATTGAGGTCCAGGAGCAATGTCACCAATAGCGTAAATGTTTTTCACAGATGTTCGGCATTGCTTATCAACCTTTACAATACCTTTTTCGTCAAGCTCAACACCTGCTTGTTCTAATCCTAAATCTTCTGTATTAGGTTTACGTCCAACAGTAACTAAAAGGATGTCCCCTTCGAACTCTTCAACATTTCCTTTGATCTCTGCTTTTACCTTTACACCATTTTCCGTTTCTTCCATCTCTTGTGCAAATGCTTCTGTTTTTATGGTTACTCCATTTTTCTTCAGACGCTTAGAGACCAACTGACTCATTTGTTTTTCAAACCCCGGGAGAATTTGCTTAGTTCCCTCAAGGATTGTAACTTCAGAACCTAAGTCAGCATAAGCAGAACCTAACTCAACACCAATATAACCCCCACCGATAACGATTAGCTTTTTAGGAACTTCCTTCAATGCTAATGCACCTGTGGAAGAGACAACGCGCTCACTGAATTTGAATTTAGGTAATTCAATTGGACGGGAGCCTGTTGCAACAATACAATTGTTAAATTTATATGTTTGAGATGATTTCTCATCCATAATACGAACAGTTGTATCGTCAACAAAATAAGCTTCACCTTTGACAATTTCAACTTTATTTCCTTTTAGAAGTCCTTCAACTCCGCCAGTTAACTTTTCAACGACAGATGCCTTCCATTTTTGTACTTTAGAAAAATCAAGTTTTACATTGTCAACAGTAATTCCCATATCTTCAGAGTGGTTAGCTTTGTGATAGCGGTGACCTGCTTCAATTAAAGCTTTAGATGGGATACATCCCACATTAAGACAAACTCCACCTAAATTTTCCCGTTCTACAATTGTTACTTTCTGTCCAAGCTGTGCTGCACGAATAGCTGCAACATATCCCCCTGGACCTGATCCAATGACAAGCGTATCTACCTCTACCGGAAAATCTCCTACTACCATTTTATTAGCCCTCCATTACAATTAATTGTGGGTCATTTAATAATCGCTTAATATGATTTAATGCATGTTGTCCCGTCGCACCATCAATAACACGGTGGTCAAAGCTTAATGACAAAGCAAGAACTGGTGCCACAACAACTTCCCCGTCACGTACAATTGGTTTTTCTTGAATACGTCCTAGACCAAGGATTGCAACCTCAGGGTGGTTAATAACTGGTGTGAACCACTGTCCACCAGCAGAACCAATATTTGTAATGGTGCAAGAAGCACCTTTCATTTCATCTGCTGCTAAAGATCCTTCGCGAGCTTTCGTTGCAAGTTCATTTATGTCATTAGAAATGGTGAAAATAGATTTACGATCTGTATCTTTAACAACAGGTACAAGTAAACCTTTTTCTGTATCTGCTGCTATACCAATATTGTAGTAATGTTTATGAACGATTTCATCTGTTGAATCATCTAACGATGTATTTAACATTGGGAACTCACGTAAAGCGGAAGTTAATGCTTTTACTACATACGGTAAATAAGTAAGTTTAACTCCTTTTTCTTGTGCAATTGGTTTGAACTTCTTACGGTGCGCTACTAAATCTGTAACATCAATTTCATCCATCAATGTAACATGTGGTGCCGTATGTTTAGAATTAACCATTGCACGTGAAATAGCTTTACGGATACTAGACATTTTTTCACGAGTTTCTAATTCTGCATTTGCAGGTTTATATGGAGCCACAGGCTTCTTTTCTGCTGCAGGTGCAGCTGCCTCTGCAGATGGGGTTTCTGCTGCAGGTGCTTCGGCTGCAGCTTGTGCTCCTCCAGATAAGAAGCGATCAATATCTTCTTTAACGATACGACCATTTTTCCCACTACCATTTACTTTAGCAATCGTAACACCCTTTTCACGGGCATATTTACGAACAGAAGGCATAGCGATAACACGGCGATTCTCATCTACTTCCACATCTGCTTGTGCAGCAGGTTCTGTTGCATCTTCTGCTTTGGCTTGATCTACAGCTTGTGGCTTCTCTTCAGCTGGAGCCTCTTCCTCATGATCACCGTGTGCAGATGGTGGTTGTACTGCATCAGTTTCAAAAGTAATGATGACTGTACCAACTGTAGTAACAACGCCTTCTTCTACGTGGATCTTTTCAACTTTTCCGTCAACAGGTGAAGGGATTTCTACAACTGCCTTATCGTTGGCAACCTCACAAAGGACATCGTCTTCTTTTACTTCTTGTCCTTCTTTAACTTCCCACTTTACTATTTCACCCTCGTGGATACCTTCTCCAATATCAGGCATTTTAAATTCATATGCCAAAATAAACGCCTCCGTTTCATTTCAATGTAATCATGCAAGGAGGACTGAAAGAGTCTAGTCCCTTTCAGTCTTATCTATTATCTATTATCTAAGTATTAAAATTCGATTACTTGCTTTGCTTTTTCTACGATATCTTTGTAACTTGGAAGCCATACATCCTCCGCTGATGCAAATGGATAAACAGTATCTGGTGATGTAACACGTAGAACTGGTGCTTCTAGGCTAAGGATAGCACGATCGTTAATTTCTGCTACAACATTCGCTGCAATTCCTGCTTGTTTTTGAGCCTCTTGAACTACGATAGCACGATTTGTTTTTTCAACAGAAGCAATAATAGTTTCCATATCTAAAGGACTGATTGTCATTAAGTCAATTACCTCTGCCTCAATCCCTTCTTTTGCAAGCTCTTCTGCAGCTTTTAAAGAGGAATGAACCATTGCTCCGTAAGTAATAATGGAAATATCTTTACCTTCCCGTTTAATATCTGCTTTTCCTAATGGAATTGTATATTCCCCTTCAGGAACTTCACCTCGGAAAGAACGATAAAGCTTCATGTGCTCTAAATATACAACTGGATCGTTATCACGAATCGCTGAAATTAGTAAACCTTTAGCATCGTATGGTGTAGAAGGAATAACTACCTTTACACCTGGAGTCTGAGCCATTAAGCCTTCTAAGCTGTCAGCATGAAGCTCAGGTGTCTTAACCCCTCCACCAAATGGAGAACGAATAGTAACTGGAGACGAGTATACACCGCCAGAACGGTAGCGCATACGTGCCATTTGAGCAGCAATAGCGTCGAATACTTCAAATACGAACCCAAAGAATTGGATTTCCATAACCGGACGGAAACCTGTTACACCTAAACCTACTGCTAAACCACCAATTCCAGATTCTGCCAGAGGAGTGTCAAATACTCTCTCCTCACCAAATTCTTTTTGAAGTCCTTCCGTAGCACGGAATACCCCTCCGTTTTGTCCAACATCCTCACCGAATACAAGCACATCTTCATTGTTCTTTAATTCGACTCGTAACGCGTCCGTTATCGCTTGAATCATTGTCATTTGCGCCATAGCTTACTTCGACTCCTTTGCCTTATAATCTTCCATTTGCTCCACTAAGTTGTGAGGTTGATCTTCGAACATTAAATCGATAAGATCCGTTACTTTTTGTTTAGGAGCTGCGTCTGCTTTTTTGATTGCTTCTTTAATATCTTCCTTCGCCTGTTCAACTACTTCATTTTCCTCTTCTTCAGACCAAAGGTTTTTACCCTCTAAGAATTTACGGAAACGAACTAGTGGATCTTTCTTTTCCCACTCATCGTCAAGATCAGAAGTACGATATCTAGTTGGATCATCACCAGCCATTGTATGTGGACCGTAACGGTAAGTAAGTGTCTCAATTAACGTTGGACCATTTCCTTCTAATGCACGCTTACGTGCTTCTTCCGTCATTGCAAGAACGGCTAGAATATCCATTCCATCTACTTGCACACCGTGGATACCTGCTGCTACTGCTTTTTGAGCGATAGTTTTTGCTGCAGATTGCTTCTCAACAGGAACAGAAATAGCGAAACGGTTATTTTGTACAACAAAAATGGCAGGTACGTTATAAGCACCAGCAAAGTTCATTCCTTCATAAAAATCACCTTGGGACGCTCCACCGTCACCAGTGTATGTAATGGCAACAGCATCTTTATTTTTACGCTTAAGACCCATAGCTACACCAGCAGTTTGGGTAATTTGGGCACCGATAATGATTTGAGGCATCATTACATTTACACCCTCAGGCATTTGCCCTCCTGCTAAATGACCTCTTGACCATAAAAATGCTTGCTCGAGAGGAACACCGTGGAAAACAATTTGAGGAATATCACGATAACCTGGTAAAATCCAGTCTTGCTTTTCTAATGCAAATTGAGTACCAATCATAGAAGCCTCTTGACCTGCTACAGGTGCATAGAAGCCTAAACGACCTTGCCTGTTTAAAGAAATAGCACGTTGATCCCAAATACGTGTGTAAACCATCCGTTTCATAAGTTCCTTTAATTGCTCGTCGGACAGCTTTGGCATTGCCTTTTTATTGACAACTTCTCCATCCTCGTTTAGGATTTGAAATGTCTCGAATTGACTTTCAATTTTCTGTAACTCTTTTGTTTTTTCCATGAATCAATTCACCTCTTCCTTTCTATTCGCGTTGGGAAAAATTTATTTATAACTGCTCCACATCCTCTTCGCCATTGTTTAGGATAACCCATATAGACTAAAACAATGTGAAAGAGGTGCTAAAATTCAGTTTTTCACCAGATATCCCCATTCGCAGTTTTTCTTAATCATTTGTTTTAAAATACATCTGTTTTATTAATTTCAAAAAATAAACTAATACATAATTGATTACGTTTGTTAGTTTACATGAAACATTTACTAATCGTCAACGAAAAAAACTTGATTTTATAGTTTTTTATTCTTCACAAGTTGTTTATGTGTTTTATTTAATTTACATAACTGTTATATACAATAAAATGAACTGTTATATAAATGGATTGTTTTTAAGTGGGATAAACTAAATAGATTTACTAGGACATAATTCATGAGACAGTTATAATCTTATCCTCCGTTCGTTTCTGAAGAAATAACGGTCGAAAAATTTTTATTCTTGCCCTTAAGAACGACTTTCTGAGGACCATAACGAGTGAGTATTTCATAATCTTGTCCCCAAGAACACTTTCTGAGGACATATCCATCGATTATTCCTTAATCTTGTCCCCATGAACACTTTCTGAAGACAATACCATCGAAGATTGAGACATATCATACACCATAGTGCAATTTTTAATTCCATGGAGGTCTACCAGAAAATACAAATACTGTGTTGGTATTCGCTGCAGCCCACTCCCTTTCCGTGGACGACTGTCAAGCAGACTAAAATTTTCATTTGCACGAAGGTCTACTCTCAAAAACATATACATTACACTAGTATCCATGATTTTTAAAACCAAAAAAAATACTACGGTTTCCCGTAGTATACTTAAGCTCCTTCAAATACAACCTCTAATCCTGCATTTTCATAAAATTCTCGCTTAGCATTATTAAATTCAGCGGTTATCTCATTAAATTGATTATTTAGCTCATTAATTTGTTGATAAGCTTCGTTCACCAAATCGTGTTTTTCTTGAAGCTCTTCAATTGTTAACTCCTCTTGATAAATGAGGGTATACAACTCAATATCCATATCGATTGTTTCCATGTATTTATTATATAAATCCTGATATGTTTGGTGACGTTCCTCCATCATTCTAACAATATCCTCAGCTTGTTCCTTAACTACTTCATCTTGAAAGTCTTCAATAAAGTCAATTGCTTGTTGGAATTCTTGGAAAGCATTGTCAATTATTTCTTTCTCTTCGTCCATCAATGCTCTTCTCTCTTCTGCAGATTCAATGGCTTGAGCTGCAAGGGCTTCAATTTCCTCTAAATCTGAGAGTGCTAACATTTCTTCATACCATTCAAACTCATTATTTTCCGCCTCTGTAAGAGGTACCTGTATTTCTTCTACCGCTCTCTCAATAACTACTGCTTCTTCAAAGTGCTCGTACATGAACTCTGCTGGATTTGGTGGTTGCTCTTCACTACAGGCAGCCAATATTACCATTAATAAAAACATTACAAGCGTGATGGTACTAATTTTTAATTTATTCAATGTTTTCCCCCCTAAAACAATAAAAAATACACCTAACATAAAAGCTATCTTAATTTTGATCTTTTTACAAGCAATTTTAAAAATAAAAAATTCCAATTAAACACCTAATAGGGTTTCTCATTTTTAGGTATTCATCCATTCCAACTTAGTGTAAATGCATACGATATTAGTACATCGTAGAAAAGGAGGCATAGCAATGTACGGACGTGGTGGTTATTGTAACCCTTGTTATTACCCTGCAGTACCAGCTTATAGTTACGGTCCACCAGCCCATGGGTTTTCTGGAGCGGGTATAGCCTTTGCCTTGATCGTTGTTCTCCTAATTCTAATTGTTATACTAGGATTTGGTGCTACACGTTTTGTGCGTTAAGTCGAACGAGGGGAGAATTTTGCCCTCGTTTCTTCTCTTTTTGTCTATTATAATATATGATATGACTGTTGAAAAAAATATTATGAATGATTATTGAATTTTTTTTTTGTAGATAGTGCTTTTTTCATATAGAAAGGGGAAATAAGAGATGTTGACGATGGTAGATGTAATTAGAGAAGGTCATCCTACACTTCGTAAAGTAGCTGAGGAAGTAAATCTTCCGCCTTCAAAGGAGGATTATAATACATTAAAAGAAATGCTGGAGTTTCTTATACATAGCCAAGACCCTGAAATGGCTGAAAAATATGGACTCCGACCAGGTGTAGGGATTGCTGCTCCACAAATAAATGTTAGTAAAAGAATGATTGCAGTAAGGGTAGAAGATCACAATGAAGAGTTAATTGAAGTTGGACTATTTAATCCAAAGATTGTCAGTCATTCCGTTGAAACAACTTACCTTGAAAACGGGGAAGGGTGCCTCTCTGTTGATCGTGAAGTTCCTGGAATCGTTCGCAGATATGCCCGTTTAAAAGTGGAAGGAACCACATTAGAAGGGAAAAAAGTTAAGCTTAAACTAAAAGGACTTCCTGCAATTGTTTTCCAACATGAGATTGATCATTTGAACGGAATAATGTTTTATGATCGAATTGCTGAAAATGATCCTAACAAAAAGCCTTTACCTTCTAATGAAATTATCAAGCCTTCGGAGTTTGAAGAGCCTCTTGCATAATGTAAGGGGGTGAATCAAATTTCCATATCCTTAGAGACACCACGATAGAGAACTATTTTTAGCTGTGTTAAATTTGGAAGTTGATTAAAGCTTCAGGCACTCACTTTCCGCGGGCAACGCTTCAGCCTCCTCGGGAAACCCGCCCCCGCGGTGTCTTCAGCCGTTGCTTTTCCCGCAGAAAAGAGCGTTACTTCATCGAATAATCATCGATTTGTCTCGACGCATAATGCTCCAGAGCAATGCTTACAGAGGAAGAGACAGTTCTCGTGCCTTACGCTTCAATCAACTTCTTTATTTCGAGTCTTTATTTTAGTAAACCAATATGTTGTAATCCTTTATAAATCCCATCATGATTCACATGTTCTGTAATCATATCTGCTACTTCTTTTGCCTCAGGAACGGCATTTCCCATTGCCACACCACAGCCAACGAATTCAAGCATTTCAAGATCATTTAATCCATCACCAAAAGCTATGGCATTCTTAGGGGGGATGTTTAACTTTTCTAACATTGCTTTAATTCCCTCTGCTTTTGATCCTCCAGGCGGCAGCACGTCCATTGATTTCTCATGCCATCTAACAAAATCAAACTGCTTAATATGTTGTTCGTACCATGCAGACTCAGTTTCTTCAACGAATAAAAGAGCTTGATAAATATCATTTTCATGATGAAAAGTTGCGTGGAACGGTGGGTGAGTTAGTTTTAATGATGCCATACTTTCATGGATAGCATCGTCATCTGGTTTGTTTGCGAACAATTCTTTTTCCGTAAGAAAAACCATCGGGTGCTCCCTTTTAACAGCCTCTTTTTCCAAAGTAATTAAATGCTCCCTGTTTAATGGACGCTTATAAATAACTTCCCCATTATAAACAACGTATGATCCATTAAAACTAACGTAAGAATTTATATTCAACTCCGCCATAATATCCTGAAAGTGCTGAGGGGTTCTTCCAGTAGCAATAGCTACATTTATATTTTGTTCTTGTAAAAGTTTGACCGATTCTTTAGTGGAATCGGGAATTTGCTTATCTTCATTCAAAATCGTTCCGTCAATATCCAAAAAAACTACTTTATTATCCAATGTCCATCTCTGCCTTTTCAAAATTTTTTTTATTAATGGCTGTTTTCTTATAAATTGTTTGCTCGACGGATACACTACGAAGCTAAGCTAGAAGAGGAAGAGACAGCCCGCACTGGTTCCTGTCTCTTCCTCTACCAGCCTTGCTCTTTAGATACTTGCGTCGAGACAACTCACAGCTTACTCGTGAAGTAAGCGCTTGTCGCTGGAGTCGCCGCCCTCCGCTTCTCCAAGCTTCTCAAAAAAGCAACATATGTTTCGAAAACATGTCTTGTAACCAAAAAGAAAATAACTTTATTCAATTATTTCTTTAATTTTTATTCTTCTCTAATCTACATAAGGAACGTTTATTTGTCAAAGTTTTACCAAGCTTTTCCTCACAACATTTTATTGGTAACAGAAAATAATAACTAAAAAAGAAGCCGTTTATCTTGAATTGAAGTGAAGGAGGGTTTAAAATGTTGAAAAGGTGGAGAGAACGAATATTGAAACGTTGCAGAGATTTACTTCCAAAAAATTTATATGCATAATAGTGTTCAATCCTTCTTTCTTAAAGGGGAAGAAGGATTCATCATTATCATATATTTTTTGTAAAACAGCTTTCATTGGAATGTTCATGCTGAATGCACTATTATAAAAGAGAATGGGTCGGTCGGAAAATCTTTAGAAAGGAGAAAAATACAATACTCGTTTAAAATGAATATACCGTTTCCAAACACTGTCAGAAGGGACAGTTATTTTTCCCTTGTTCTTTTTTCCTCATCCAGTGGTAACAGTTGCTTTTACAAATATAAATCCAGGGGATAACATACATAGGATAGACCCAAAATAATCATATAAAATTTAGAGAAATCCTACGTAATTACAAAATATAAAAATATTTATAAGGAGAGGATTAACATGATTTATAAGGTATTTTATCAACCAAGCTTTACTGAAGTTCCCGTAAGAGAAAAAACAGAATCTATCTATTTAAAAGCGGAATCAGAAGAGGATGTACGAAAAAAGCTCGCTAACCGTAAATACAATATTGAATTTATTACTGTTCTTGAAGGAGAAGCCCTAGCTTACGAACAACAAAACGAAAATTTCAAATTGGAGACTGTGTAATATGAAAGCAAAAAATCATCAAGTTGCCGTCTTTGCCCTAGGTGGTTTAGGCGAGATCGGAAAAAACATGTACTGCGTCCAATTTCAGGACGAAATAATCATAATCGATGCAGGTATTAAATTCCCAGAAGACGAGCTCTTAGGTATCGATTACGTAATTCCTGACTATACGTATTTAGTTAAAAATCAAGATAAAATTAAAGGACTATTCATTACCCACGGTCACGAGGATCATATCGGTGGTGTCCCGTATTTACTAAGAGAGCTTAAAATCCCAATATACGGCGGAAAATTAGCACTGGCACTTATTCGTAATAAATTAGAGGAACACGGTTTACTGCGGGGAGCGGAGCTTAGAGATATTCAAGAAGATGACGTAGTAAAGTTTCAGAAGACTTCCGTCTCTTTTTACAAAACAACTCACAGTATCCCCGATGCCTTTGGAGTAGTTGTAAAAACTCCAGCAGGAAACATTGTTCATACTGGTGATTTCAAGTTTGATTTTACCCCAGTAGGTGACCCGGCAAACTTAACAAAAATGGCAAAAATCGGTGAAGAAGGTGTTTTGTGCCTTTTATCGGATAGTACAAACAGTGAAGTACCTGGATTTACTATGTCGGAGAGAAAAGTTGGAGAAAGCATCGATCAAATATTCCGTTCTGTGGAAGGACGTATTATATTTGCTACCTTTGCTTCTAACATTTATCGATTACAACAAGCAGTGGAATCTGCCGTTAAATATCGCAGGAAAATAGTTGTATTCGGCCGCAGCATGGAATCTGCTATTAATATCGGTTTGGAATTAGGCTATATAAAGGCACCTAAGAGCACCTTTATTGACCCTTCCCAGCTTAATAAAGTTCCAGCAGATCAAGTGGCTATTCTCTGTACGGGAAGCCAAGGGGAACCGATGGCAGCCTTATCAAGGATCGCTCACGGTACTCACCGTCAAATTCAAATCATTCCTGGAGATACGGTTGTTTTCTCCTCTTCACCAATTCCAGGAAATACTTTAAGTGTAAGTAAAATTATTAACCAATTGTATCGTGCTGGTGCTGAGGTTATCCACGGTTCTTTAAACGATATCCATACATCAGGTCATGGTGGACAAGAAGAACAAAAGCTTATGATTCGATTAATGAAACCAAAGTATTTTATGCCTATTCATGGTGAGTTTCGAATGCAGAAGATGCACGCGAAATTGGCTCAAGATTGTGGTATAAGTGAAGAAAATTGCTTCCTGATGGACAATGGTGATGTCCTTGCTTTAGATAAAAACGAAGGGGGACTTGCAGGAAAAATTCCATCAGGCTCCGTCTATGTAGATGGGAATGGAATTGGAGACATAGGAAACATCGTACTTCGTGACAGAAGAATTTTATCTGAGGAAGGCCTCGTTGTCGTTGTAGTAAGCTTAAATATGAAGGAATTTAAAGTATCAGCTGGACCAGATATCATTTCCCGAGGATTTGTGTATATGCGCGAATCAGGTGATCTTATAAATGAAGCTCAGGCAAAATTAGCAGATCACTTAAATGGATTAATGGAACGAAAGACCACACAATGGTCTGAAATTAAAAACGAGATTACCGATATGCTCGGACCATTCTTATACGAAAAAACAAAACGTAAACCAATGATTTTACCAATTATTATGGAAATATAAAGGTGAATGAAATCCCCCATTTCTAATGTGATCAATTAGAAATGGGGGTTTTTTGATTTAGTTAAAGGTTTGTTTCATAATCATGAAAAAACCGACTCTAACGCTTTGGTTGAGTCGGCAAATATACATTATCTATTCTTTTATTCCTAATACGCGGTTAACGCGCTTCGTGAGCATTTTCATACCGCCGCCACCAGCTTGGAAATGGCGCAATTGGCCCTCTTCATCAAAAACGTAGTAGCTAGGAACATATTGGTTTTCAAATGCATCAGTGAGCTTGTGTGCACTGTCCACAAAGATCGGCTGGGTTATCTCATGCTCAGCAGCAACCTTTTTAATTTCCTCTAGGTCCAAGTCCTTTTCGGAACGTGGCATGTGTACAGCAATAACATTCAATTGATCCTTATACTTATCTCGAAATTCATTTACGTTTGGCATAGCTTCTTTACAAAGACCACAGCTAATGGACCAAAAATGGATTAGGGAAGGTTTCGTTCCCACTAAGTCTTCACGAGTAACTTGTCCATTTAACCATTCTGTCGCCCCATCTAATTCGGGCATTGGAGATCTAAGCTTCATATTAATACACCTCGTTTTTTCCTAATGAAATAAAAGCCTAACATCATGTTAGGCCTTTAAGCATTTTAATTAGACTTTAAGTGTTTCTTGACCTGGCTTCCAGTTAGCTGGGCATAGTCCACCAGTTTGTAGTGCTTGAAGTACACGTAACGTTTCGTCTACATCACGACCAATGTTGTTGTGGTTAACAACAGAGTACATTAATTCACCCTCTGGGCTGATGATGAATAGACCACGAAGCGCAATACCTTCGTCCTCAATTAGAACACCGTATTCACGGGAAATTACGTGGTTTGTATCTGCAGCTAATGGGTACTTAAGCTCACCTAGACCGTTCTCATCACGGCTAGTGTTGATCCATGCTTTGTGTGTATGAATAGTATCCGTAGATACTCCAATGATTTCTGCATCTAAGTCTTCAAACTCATCATAGCGATCACTTAAAGAAGTGATTTCTGTTGGACATACGAACGTAAAGTCCATTGGGTAGAAGAATAGAACAGTCCACTTATCTTGCTTCATGTTTTCTTCTAAACTAACTTTTCCAAATTCCTTATTAGGCATAACAGCATCCATTTCAAATCTTGGTGCTTGTTTTCCTACCATACGCTTATCTGACATATGTAACCCTCCTAGATTTATGTTACCTTAATTACAAACATTATTATAAAATAGACATTCTAAACAGTCAACTAATATGTGAGTAAGTTTGACAATTTAACGATAATATTATGACCGTTTATGACAGAAATTAAACTATGGTACACATTATAAAGGACTTTGTTCGTCGAAAAAAATAATATGCTCAGGTTCAATTATTTTTTTCAAAGGGTTGTATATGTTAGACTTTAAAAGGTGCTGAAAATACTAATTTGAAAGGAGTTCGTTCGAATGGATGTATGGTTTCAAGAAATTAATTGGACTACTTTTCTTGAAAAAACGATTACAAGCGCACTTCAATTAGTTTTAATATTAATCGTGTTTTTTATCGTTCGAGCTATCGGAAGAAAAGTTATATCTAATAACTTCACGAGGTTAGGAAAACAAAGAAGTATGTCTCCTGGCCGTGCGAAAACATTAGAAAAGTTAACCCTTAATATTTTTTCCTACATACTTATCTTTGTTCTAATTACCTTTATCGTTGACATCTTTGAGTACGATGTTACTGCTCTTATTGCCGGTGCTGGTATTGTGGGCTTAGCCATTGGGTTTGGGGCACAGGGTCTCGTAAGTGATGTAGTAACAGGCTTCTTTATTTTGTTAGAAAAACAATTAGAGGTAGATGAATATGTAACTATTGGAGGTATCGACGGGATAGTAGAGGAAATCGGCCTAAAGTCCACAAAACTAAGGGGCTTTGACGGAACCCTTCACTATATACCTAATCGGGAGATCGGTACATTAAGCAACCACTCTAGAGGTAATATGCGAGCATTAGTGGATATTAGTATTGCTTACGATGAAAATATCGACGAAGCCGTAGCTGTACTCCAGTCAGTTTGTGATAAATTTGCAGCGGAAGACGAAGCAATTAAAGAGGGACCTAACGTGGTTGGGGTTCAGAGCTTGGGAGACAGTGATGTTGTTTTACGTATCGTAGCGAAAACCGCTAACATGGAGCAATGGGCGGTGGAAAGGAAATTACGGAAAGCACTGAAGGAAGCACTTGATGCGAATGGGATTGAAATTCCATTTCCACATCAGGTTTATGTACAAAAGGAGAATAAAGCTAACTAAAACTTGTTGTTTTGGTCACGATGGCTTTTATCGTGGCCTTTTTTCTGGGGATTGAAGCATTGAAAAAGGTGCCCCACACTTAACGTCTAGGACACCCTTTTTAATGTATGGAGTTTCTACCTTTATGCTATTGCTGTAAACGAGACTCTACTGCTTGGCAAACTTCCTCTGCGGACATTCCGTGAGCATCAATTACTGACCCTTGTGTTACCACGTCTTGAATGCCCATCACGTTGCGATCTTGTCCTGTAATAACACAGCAGTCGCAGTTAGCAGCATCTTGCTCTTGTTTTAATTGAACAACTTCATATCCTCTTTGTTGTAGTGCTTCTTGTACTTGTGTTAATGACTGTTCTACACCGATTTTAGCCATCTTTCGAACCTCCTTTAATCTGTTACAGTTATAAGATGGCCAATAATTGAAAGGCTATGCGTATTTTTAGCAAAATATAGTAAAAAACCATAAAAAAGAGCAAGGGAGGAGCATTCCTCCCTTGCTCTTACAGTGCTTCTCTCTTCAAATAATCAATCAATAAATGAATAGCCTTGCCAATGGCCTCTTCACTTGGATTCAGTTTAGAGTGGTGCAAACCATATTCGCTTCCTACCCCTAGCCAAAACATGAACCCGGGGATTGACTCAAGAAAATAACCAAAATCTTCTCCTGTCATGGCCTTATCGCAACGCTGGAACTCCACATAGTCTAACCCATTAACAAATGCGATAAAATCCTCTGTCAGCTGTTCATCATTAAAAACCTGACAATAATTAGCGCCATAATCAATCGAAGTCTCGCAATTGAAGCTCTCTTCTATTCCACGGGTAATCCCTTCAATCCGTGCCTTTACTTCATTCATGGACTCAATAGACAACGTTCGTATGGTTCCTTCCAATCGCGCATTCTCAGCAATGATATTTTGCTTTGTTCCTCCCGAAATTTTCCCCACTGTTACTACTGCAGAGTCTAACGGAGAAACATTCCGAGAAACGATCGTATGAAGCTGTGTGACCATGTGACTTGCAGCCACCACCATATCATTTGCCTGATGTGGGAAGGCAGCATGTCCACTCTTGCCCTTCAAATTAATAAACAGTTCACTTGTATTAGCAAACAGCAATCCTGGCTTTGTTGCAATGGTCCCAGCTGGCCATTCGGGAGCAATGTGGAGCCCGATCATACGATCAGGCATCCACCCCCTGAATTCTTCTGATTCCAACATTGGTTGGGCTCCACCAGGACCTTCCTCTGCCGGCTGAAACACAAACAACAAATTGTCCTTTGGCTGATTTGTTGAAAAATAAGTAAGGACTCCTAAGGCAATGCTCATATGAAGGTCATGACCGCATGCATGCATCATTCCCTCATGCTGTGAAGCAAACGCTAATCCCGTCTCTTCCACCATTGGTAGTCCATCCATATCGGTACGGTACCCTATCGTTTTTTCAGGAGCAGTCCCTTGAAAGCGAACGAGCACCCCCGTTTTCCACGTTTTTACTTCCATAAAATCCGCTGATAACCCCTTCAAATAATTCAATATATAAGCCTGGGTCTTTACCTCTTGAAAGCCAGGTTCTGGAATCAAATGAAGATCCCGACGAATTTTAATGAAATCGTCCGTATTATACAAGACAGTCATCGCCTCTTATTCCTCGTTTAACTTACGAAGCTCTTGCTTGATTTCCGTTTTTCCTTTAGTTTTCTCGTCAATTTCCTTAATCACACGGGCTGGAGTACCAGCTACCACTGTGTTTGGAGGTACGTCTTCCGTTACGATGGCACCAGCAGCAACTACAGCTCCCGCTCCTACCGTTACACCTTCCAATACTACTGCGTTAGCACCAACTACTACCCCATCTTCAATTACTACAGGTTTTGCAGAAGGTGGCTCGATCACACCTGCTAAGACGGCACCAGCACCGATGTGGCAGTTCTTACCAACCGTAGCTCGTCCACCCATAACAACGTTCATGTCAATCATTGTACCTTCACCAATAACAGATCCGATATTTATGGAAGCACCCATCATGATTACAGCGTTATCACCAATTTCCACTTGGTCACGGATAATGGCACCTGGCTCAATACGAGCTTTGATGTTTTTCATATCTAATAAAGGAATGGCAGAGTTACGACGGTCGTTTTCTACCACGTAGTCTTCAATATTAGCTTCGTTTGCTTCGATTGCTGCTTGGATATCCTTCCACTCTCCGAAAAGAACACCGGTGTTACCTGTAATAAAGGATTTTGTTTCCGCACCAAAGTCAATACCTTCTAACTGACCTTTTATATGTACCTTCACGGGTGTTTTCTTTTCACTGTTTGAAATAAAGCTGATAATTTCATTTGCATCCATCATTTTCATAGATATTTCCTCCTAAGTATTGAACTAAATTTCATATCATTCTTATCATAGACATTCACTAAAAAAAATGCAATGGAAAGGTCGTTACTATTATCATTTGATGGGAGATGATTTCTATTCTACAGAAAAAAAGCTGAGCAGCAATTTACCCAGCTCAGCTTTTTTCTGTAAATAACGAGTCTTCCGTCAACCAAATATAAAAGGGCGGTGCTTCCTCTTCTTCCCTTTCAATCATAATGTCGTAACTTTCCCAATCATATATTTCCATCCAAAGACCTTCCATTTCATTCATACCTTCGAGTTTTATACTACTATATAAAGCTTCCTCTGCCTTTTCCCATTCATCCATGTTTAGGGCATCTCCTGGCAGGGCAATGGCATTTACTTTCTCTGTGTCAGGATTAACGAAGTAGGTCCTATTACCATAATCGTAAAACTCTCCCCCTTCATACATCCCTTCTGTCTCAGGTAAACCGAAAGCTTCTATTAAATCACTCTTTTCGCTACCGATATCGATACCGTCCGTTATAAATAAATCATGAATGTAAGAAAAAACTCCATCTTCTGTAGAATCTTCATTAGATTGGGAGTCTGTGTCAGATGCAAATGATAAGGGCCAATAAGTAGAAATAGATAAAATGATTACTATAAAAATAAATATCCATTGTTTTTTCATCTCTGTAACCTCCCTTTCATTAATATGTCTATTCCCATATTTCCCATTTGCTAACCTTGTTTCTCTATTAAACCTATGTAGGATAGCAAGTAAATTATTCTATTAACTTCAAAAAAAACAAATTTCCATAGCATACATATTTTTTTAAATAGAGCTAAAACTATAGTCATCATGGGATGAAGCTGATAAAAGCGAGATAATTGTTACCCTTCAGAAACAATTACCTTCAGGTGTAACACCTGACCATCCCACCAATTAATAAAAAAACTATCTATTGTTCAAAAAGCTAGTTGATTGGAGCACAAGGCACGGGAGTTATGAACAGTCTCTATAATAATATAGACGTTTGAGAGTGGAAAAAGTTTCAATTTTTTTTAAAATTACATGACAAACACACAAAAAACAGCGGCGACGTTTAAGTCCGCTGTTTTTTTCTTTTGTATCAACTGTTTATTTGTTGATATTTATTAACTATATCTAGCAATTTTAACTTTTCCACTCCTAAGACGACATCATCCTTATAAAATGTTGCAGGTGTCCCCGGCACCTCTTTTTTCTTCCATTCCTTAAAGTAGGCTTCATTTGTAGAAATGTTCCTTTCCTGAAAATCTACTTTACTGTCCCTTAATATTTGGAGTACCTTCTCACAATAAGCACAACCGGAACTTGTGTACACAATTATCTCATTATCCAATTATCCCCACTTCCCCTCTCATATAAGAACTCCCCACTCTATTATAACTTGTTTTAGGTAAAAATGGGGATGGGTCTTATGACCTTTCCATAATTAGAGTCTTATAGACCTGTATTAGTATCAAACATCTTACCTTCTGTTGTTTGTCCTTTTTCCATATAAATACTTCTACTAGGGAAGGCAACAGAAACTCCTTCCTCCTCTAGAATAGTCATAATACGAAAGTTAATATCTTCTTTTACTTCTAAGAACTTAACCCATTGGGTTGTTTCCGTAAAGAAATAAATAAAAATATCTAAACTGCTGTTATTAAACTTATCAAATCGAACCATGATTAATTCTTGATGAACCTCTTCATGATTTCTTAGCATTTCATCAATTCTTCTAGCACAACGTTCCAGTTTGTCCTTCGGTGTAGAGTACATCACACCTAAGTTAAAAGTGATTTGCCGCTTCCCCATTTGCGTCCAGTTTTTTATAGGTTCATTTGCTAACGTGGAATTTGGGACCGTGACAAGTGCTTGAGAAAAGGTTCGTATCTTTGTACTTCGAAACGTAATATCCTCTACTGTCCCTTCCACACTTGGGGTAGCTATCCAATCACCAATAGAGAAAGGCTTTTCCGTAATAATGACGACTCCCCCGAAGAAGTTGCTGATGGAGTCTTGAGCTGCTAATGCAAAGGCTAGTCCACCTAAGCCAAGTCCGGCCACAAAGCCACTTACGTTATATCCCCATACATCAGCAATAATGCTTAAGGCCATGGCAATAATGGCAAACCGAAGTAATTTTGAAACA
Source organism: Evansella vedderi (assembly GCF_030813435.1). Taxonomy (GTDB): domain Bacteria; phylum Bacillota; class Bacilli; order Bacillales; family Salisediminibacteriaceae; genus Evansella; species Evansella vedderi. Next base: position 364,268 of record NZ_JAUSUG010000003.1, read on the forward strand.
AACGGAAGGAGAATGTCATCTACTTCTACATTTAACCTTCTCCCTATTTTAACAAAGACGGATGAAGTAGTACCCGACAAATTGAATAAGCCCCATGCCACAAGAACGATAATGAAGGATCTGAGCACCAGTTCATTCATAAAATCATCCACCTGCTCCGGCATTGGTAAATAAACAATAGCTACGTAAAAACCAATCATCGTAAAAAATAATCTTAAAGGGTTTTCAAAAGCTAGCAGGACGTTGCTTACAATATCTGTAGGTGCTTTTCTTGAAAAACGTAGTACCAATCTAAATATATATGTAGTAAAGATCTTGCGAAAAACATGGAAAATAATTACGATCCCCACTGCTATTCCAAGGTCTCTCCAATCAAAATAAAACGCTTCTAAACCCATATGTTTCCCCTTTCCTTTCCTATTCACATAATAATACAGTAACATAACCTTCTAAACAATAATAAGATAACTTACCACCATCCCCATAATGGGAAGTTTTTAAGTTTATAAAATTGTCAAACTTTTTCTATGTTAGCGGTTTCATTCTTTGTGAATAAATGGTTTAATATTGATAATGGGAGTATTTGAAGGTTGTCAACTACTTTGTGGGGGTGACTATTTGATGTATGCGGTCAGTTTAACAAATGTTTTGAAACGTTTTTCAAATGGTTCAGAAATGAAGGTTTTATTTGAAAATATGGATTTTCATGTTACTGAAGGGGAGCTCGTTGTTATTTCTGGGGGAGAAAAAACGGGTAAATCAACATTATTACGTATGATTGCAGCGATGACTCCACCTAATAAAGGTACTGTAAAAGTGCTTGGGAAAGATTTACTGGCACTTAAGAAGCGACCTGAATGGCGTTTAGACAATATTGGTTACATTACGAATGAGGGGGCATTGATTCCTTACTTAACACCAAAACAAAATCTTCTCCTGGGTATAGAAGCGGATGATCCTATTTATCGGGTAAAAGAGAATGAAGCAGAACAAATTCTTCTTGATCTAGGATTTACCTTCGAATCCATGAATGAAACATTGGAAGGCTTAAGTTCGAAGGATCAAATTCTAGCTACGATCGCTAGAATTTTCATGACTAATCCTAAATTAATTTTAGCCGACGAGCCAACGAAGGAGCTGACTGGCAATGAGGGGAATGAAGTGTTAACACAGTTGTTCCGATTTGCCCGAAAAAAAGGCTCCACAATCATCGTAATTAGTAACGATCCAACAATCATCGAAGAGGCCGACCGTTTCTATAAGTTAAAAAACTGTCAGTTATCAGAAGAAAAAAATGAAGCTGTGTGATGAAAGAGATGGTAAGACAAAAAGCTAACTTACAAGCCTTTTGTCTTACCATCTTTATTCTGCTCCATAAATTACGGCAAGTATTGTTAAAATGGTGTACACAACCACTACAGCCACCGACCCAACAAGAAAGAGTATAATAAGAAATTTATGTAATTTACCCATACAGAACAACTCCTTTAAACAAATCCATCCACATTATACACAAATTTTACTCATTTTATCTTGTTTTGGCTACAATTATGGCCCTATTTCTTCTGGAGCAGTTATTATTAAAGCAGTTAACAAAAGAGTAAAAGATAAAAAGCCTAATACCTGCGTAACAAAAATATCCTTTTTAAACACTCCTAAGACTAATTGGAACGATTCCACAATAACCATAATGGCAGATATTAAAAAAGGTATGAAAATGACCAAATAATACTCCGTCATAACTGGAACCTCCCTTTCCAAAAACAAATGTCCAATATCTTATACGTTCTAATCAGGATAAAGTTGCCACTTTTCTTCCTATAAATGTATCACGGTAATTTTAAAAAAAATCAATATGTGCCCATTCCATCTAGTTGAATGTTTCATATGTTATAAGTGGAAAAACATATTTTCGTGAGGTGATATTCCAATGAGTCAAGAGAAGAAGAACTCGCTCCAACCATTCCGTGAAGGTCCATTTGGAGAAATTCTGCAATCCTTAGATTCTTTATTTCAAGATACGTTTCGCCAATTAAGTGCCGCTAGATTTATACCAATTAATCAGTATGAAACTCAATCGGAGTACGTCATTGAAGCGGAGATTCCTGGTATAAAAAAGGAACAAATATCTCTTGATGTATATCACAACTATATTAAAATTTCCGTACAGTCGGAAGAGATTTTGGAACAAAAAGACGACAAAAATCAACTAATAAAGCACAATAGTCGATATGAGCGGGCAGAAAGAGTTGTTGCCTTACCATTTGGTGTCAATGAATCAGAAGTAAATGCTGAATTAAGGGATGGAATATTGACCATTCGAATCCCTAATAAGAGAAAAAGAATTCAAATAAAGTGAGGAGGATGAGCCATGTACTTCCCCCCTAATAATACGAGATACTATCATCAGCCTAATCATGGAATGTATCCCCCTTACCAACATTTTCCGCCTTATTGGCAGCAACAACCTCAACAACAACAGCAACAACGGCCGCAACAGTCACAGCAACAAGAACAACCACAACAAACACAACAGCAACAACAACAACAACAACCGCAGCAAGCTTTTCAAGGGAACTTAGGACCTTACGGGTATCCACCTTTACCACCAAGACCAACAACAAGCTTTATGAATGCCTTTAAAAACGAACAAGGTAAATTTGATTTTGAGAAAACATCCAACACGATCGACCAAGTGGTGAAGTTAGGGAACCAAATTTCACCAATAGTTAAGCAAGTGGGAAGCCTATTTGGAGCAAAAGGCGGTGGCGGTAGTTCTTAATTTCAAATAGAAAACAAAGCGGGCATGGTGCCCGTTTTTATTTTTGCCTTCGTCCATGGGCAGGTCCTTTCAATTTTCCCTAGCCCCTATGCTACAATTATTTTAATAAAAAATCTCACTTTGGGAGTGTGAAATTGATGAGTAATGAAGTAATTGATACGATACTGAACCATCGGTCTATAAGGAAGTTTAAGGACGTAGCTTTAACGGAGAAGCAAATTGAGACAATCGTTTCCTCTGCTCAAATGGCCTCCACCTCCAGCTACATACAAGCGTATACCATTATCGGTGTAAAAAACAAAGAAACGAAGGCTCGACTAGCGGAGCTTGCTGGTAACCAATCTTATGTTGAAAAAAATGGTCATTTCTTTGTCTTTTGTGCCGACCTTCACCGCCACGAAATAGCTGGGCAAATGGAAAAGGTAGATGTAGGCCCATCCTTAGAAAGCACGGAGAAATTTATGGTAGCAATCGTGGATACTACATTGGCTGCCCAAAATGCAACACTGGCAGCAGAATCCATGGGGTTAGGAATCTGTTATATTGGAGGAATTAGAAACGAAATTGAGGAAGTATCTAATCTATTAAAATTACCTGAGTATGTTATTCCACTCTTTGGACTTGCGGTAGGCCACCCTGATGGAGACACAGAGAAGAAACCACGTTTGCCGATGGCAAATGTTTATCATGAAGAAGTTTATGAACAGGATAATGCAAAATTTGTGGAGCAACTCCAGAATTATAACGAAACGATCTCTAATTATTATAACCGCAGAACAGGCGGTAAGCGCACCGACCGCTGGACAGAACAAATGGCAAATATGCTGAAAACCCCAAGACGAATGCAAATAAACGAGTTTTTAAAGAAAAAAGGGTTTATGCGTTCGTAATTAATTTTTTTGAGGATGTTCCAAAAGTTACAGGAGCATCCTTTTTCTTCCTTCCCCCTCCTTCCTTAAACGTTCCATTTCGTTTCGTTGCTTGTTTTCCCTGCATATGATAAACTACAGATAGTTAATTCCGATTAAATTAATCTGTTTTATATGGATTGATATATTATCATCAAGAGGTGAACGTAAATGGGTAGAGAATTTGTTGATTTATTTAACAGATGGGCGGACACATATGATGCCACCGTATCCGGTATGGATGAAGAATACAAAGAGGTTTTCGAGGGATACGGTCAGATCCTTCAAGAAGTTACGGAAAGAGTAAATGGTAGGATACTAGAATTTGGTACAGGTACAGGAAACCTAACTAAATTTTTGCTCGCAAAACCAAATACAGAAGTAACTGGAGTAGAGCCTTCCGATAAAATGAGGGAGGAAGCAAAGAAAAAGCTGCCAGATGCAACTATTCTGCCTGGTGATTTTCTCCAATTCCCAGTTCCGAACGAGCCAGTGGACGCTGTTGTATCAACGTATGCCTTTCACCACTTAACAGACGAAGAAAAATTAAAAGCTGCAAAAATATATTATGAGCTCCTAAAGACTGGCGGAAAAGTTGTATTCGCTGATACAATGTTTATGAATGAAGCATATAAGGAAGAAGTCATACTACAAGCGAAGTCTAATCAGTTTTATAATTTAGCAGAAGATCTTCAAACGGAATATTACACCACTTTACCAGCGATGTCCTCTATTTTTGAAGAAGCTGGCTTTGAAGTAAAGTTTGATTCCATGAATAAGTATGTATGGATTCTTGAGGCTACAAAGAGAGAGACTTAAACCAACAAAGGGAGGAAACAAACCATGACAAAAAAAATGAACGTAGAAAGTTTTAATTTAGACCATACGAAGGTAATTGCACCTTATGTACGCCTTGCAGGTACGACGGAAGGGGCAAACGGAGATAAAATATTCAAATACGATATCCGTTTTTGCCAACCTAACAAAGAGCATATGGAAATGCCTGGACTTCACTCCTTAGAGCATATGATGGCGGAATTCAGCAGAAACCACCACTCGCAAATTGTGGACATCAGTCCAATGGGCTGTCAAACTGGCTTTTATTTATCCATTATTAATGACGAGAGCTATGACAACGTCCTTGAGCTTCTTGAAAAAACATTAAATGATGTCCTAGTTGCAACAGAAGTACCAGCTTGTAACGAAGTACAATGCGGTTGGGCTGCTTCTCACTCTTTAGAAGGCGCGAAAGAAATCGCAAAGAAAATGCTTGCTAAGAAAGAGGAATGGACGGAAGTTTTTCCTCAAGAAGCATAGGAGATACGCCAATGACAATTTATAAAGGCATTCATTCGTTAATTGGTCATACCCCATTGTTTGAAATCACTCAGTTCCAATTACCGAACAGCGTCCGACTTTTTGCAAAGCTGGAATATTTCAATCCAGGTGGCAGCGTCAAGGACCGTCTCGGCCAAGAACTCATCCGAGAAGCCATTGATAATAATCGCATTAGTCCTACAGGGACACTAATCGAGCCGACGGCAGGAAATACTGGGATTGGCCTGGCACTCGCTGCTGTTGGAACAGATGTGAAGGTCATTTTTGTTGTTCCAGAAAAATTCAGTCAGGAAAAGCAAACGCTGATGCGTTCTTTAGGGGCGACGGTTGTAAATACACCAACGGAAAAAGGGATGGTTGGGGCAATTGCTAAAGCGAAAGAGCTTCTAGATGAAATTCCAGACTCCTACTCCCCATCTCAGTTTGCTAATCCAGCAAATCCAAATACGTACTTTAAAACATTAGGCCCTGAAATTTACAAGGACTTAAATGGTAAAATAGACGTATTTGTCGCAGGAGCGGGAACTGGCGGCACCTTCATGGGGACAGCACGCTATTTAAAGGAAGTCCTACCTAATGTAAAGACCGTTATTGTGGAGCCGGAAGGATCTATTTTAAATGGTGGAGAATCAGGTCCACACCGTACGGAAGGTATTGGCATGGAATTTTTACCGGAATATATGGATACAAGTTATTTTGATGCCATTCATACGATTACAGATGATGAGGCATTCAAATGGGTGAAAGAACTAACAAGAAAAGAAGGTTTACTCGTGGCAAGTTCCTCTGGTGCTGCTTTTGCCGCCGCTTTAAGGGAGGCCGAAACAGCCAAAGAAGGGGCACATATTGTAACCGTTTTTCCTGACAGTAGCGAACGCTATTTAAGCACAGGAATATATGAAGGGAAGGAAAACACATGAAGAAAAAAACACAATTAATTCATGGAGGTATTGTTGGAGATCAGTTCACAGGGGCTGTCTCTACGCCAATATATCAAGTTAGTACTTATAAGCAAGAAGGTGTGGGAAACTTTAAATACGAATATTCTCGTACGGGAAACCCTACTAGGGAAGCGTTAGAAGCGTTGATCCGCGACCTTGAAGGAGGTCATGCTGGTTTTGCATTTGGATCAGGAATGGCAGCCATTTCTGCCGTTATGCACCTATTCAAAAGCGGTGACCATATTGTTCTAACGGATGATGTATACGGTGGAACATACCGACTAATGACTAAAATCCTGAACCGATCGAATATTGATGTTACGTTCGTAGATACGAGTTACCCAGAAAAGGTTAAGGATGCGATCCAAGATAACACAGTAATGATCTATGTGGAAACACCAACAAATCCCCTATTAAAGGTTACTGACATTCGCAAAATGAAGGAAATAGCAGACGAACATAACCTTTTACTTGCGGTTGATAACACCTTCAGTACACCTTATTTTCAAAACCCTATTGAACTGGGGGCAGATATCGTCCTTCACAGTGCGACCAAATATCTAGGGGGTCACAGTGATGTGGTCGCTGGCTTAGTAGTAGTCAAAACAGAAGAATTGGCGAAGGAACTCCACTTTATACAAAACTCCGTTGGAGGCGTGTTAGGACCACAGGATTCTTGGTTACTGATCCGTGGAATTAAAACATTAGCTATCCGTATGGAACAAACGGAGAAGAATACACAAGAAATCGTTGCCTTCCTAAAAAGCCGTGACGATATTACCAATATTTTTTATCCAGGCCTCCCAAGTCACCCTGGTCACGATACACACAAAAACCAAGCAACGGGCTTCGGTGGGATGGTTTCCTTCGATGTGGGCAGTGACGAAAGAGCCTTAGAAGTGTTGAAAAAAACAAAGCTATTTACATTAGCAGAAAGCCTTGGTGCAGTAGAAAGTTTAATCAGCTTACCACCAAGAATGACTCATGCTTCTATTCCACGTGAACGCAGATTAGATTTAGGTATTGAAGACGGACTTGTTCGTATTTCTGTAGGTATTGAAGATGCAGAAGACCTTATTGAGGACTTAAAACAAGCATTAGACGCATAAAAATATGGGGTGAGACAAAAGGCTATAAATACACCTTTTGTCTCGCCCTCTTTTATATTGATTTAGTAACCACATTCATATATTCCTTAATTTCAATGCTAGTGGGGGGTAAAGCTGCGAGAATATTATCTAACAGGAAGCGTCGCTTTGCTTTTCGTAAATGACAAAAGCCTAGGATAGAATCACCATTAATATGTTCTACAGAAACCAATCGTTTTGTTACCATCCCCTTTTGGGATAAATACATAATCATTATTGGTTGTCCCGAAAACTGGGCTTTTTGAAAAAACTTTTCCACCCTCACTCCACCTCCAAAGAACATTTGTTCTATTTCACATTATACGAACGAACGTTCTTTATGTCAAATCCATCTTCGTTTAAGATAGCTGTCTACGGAGAAAGCTTGGAATAAAGGAACGTTCTTTTACAGTGGGTGTAGTTTTACAGATGTGCTCTACCATACGGTCTACAATTCTCACACGGGCCTTCTCCTCCGTTTTTTTCTCCCTTATTCTTTGGTCTATTTCCAGATTATTAAATATATCTGCCAACGATACGTTTTTATCTAATAATGTAATATGATCGTATTGATTTAATACCTTCTGGTTTATTTTTTCTTGCCCAGGTAATGGAGATAAAATTCCTGTTGGAATTTTCCAATGAAGCGCTTCTGCCATGGACACCCCTCCTGGTTTTGAAATGAAAAGGTCAGCTGCCTTTAAATAATCAGGATAATCCTCTGAAAAAGACATGTATTGAATCGTCGTACCATTTTCTAATTGGACAGTGTCCCTTTTCCCCTTATCTCCCTTACCTAAAAACCATACAACATGGAAACTAATTAGCTCTCTTTGAAGCATTCTCATAATTTTATCCTCTGAGTAAACACCCTCCCCCCCCCTGCAATGACTAATACTTTTTTGGAAAAAGGGAGATTCAGTTTTTTTTGATATAACTCCTTCTCCACAGGCTCATCCCACTTTTTTCTTAAGGGGATTCCATAGGAATAAAAGGTACATTGAGGGTTTTTCTTCCTTAGTTTTTCTAATTCTGCTTTTTCTGCAACAAAAATCGCATCCATTTCCTTGGAAATAGACAAGCAATGGGTGGAAAAATCCGTTAACACCGCAAATAGTTTTGGTTTATGGGATAAATTTTTTTTAATCATCAAACCAATTTGACTTGCTAATGGGTGTGTAGTGACAATGATTTCATAGCTTTCCTGTTCACAGAAGGATAATAGTTTTTTCCACCAAATCCTTAACAAAGGAGACAGAAGCCATGAGGCAGCCTTACAATTGGTAAATTGATATGTCCAGTCCCACAGCTTGGGAACAGAATAAATACTGTAGAAATAAGCCTTCTTCATGTTAAAAGCAGTTCTTTTTTTCATATAAGAGAAGATGTCAACAATATCTGCTTTATAGCCTCGCTCTTCCCATTCCTCTTGAAGGGCTTTGCTAACTTGGTGATGTCCTTGTCCTACTGATACAGTAAAAATAACCATCCGTTTCGACATTTGTTTAACACCCCATATTTATCATACGTACCAAATAGTATCGCGTAGTTATTGAAGATTCATACAAAAAAAGGGGAATTTAATGGACGATAGCTTGTTACTTAATAACGGAATGAGGTTTAAATGAACAGTACACGTGAATAATGGAAATTAACGAGAAAAAAGGAGGTAGCACATGAAAAAGATTGCAGCAATACTTCTTATAGGTCTTTTAATTGGAGGAATATTATTAGGGTTTGATAATACGGACAAGCTTGAGGTTACAAACTCAGAAACGACAGTCATTAAATCGGAGCGAATTCTTCGATACGACTTCACGATTGAAAACACAGGTGACACTCCTATACAGAGTAAGTTTGATTACCCTGGTCATCACTATTTTGGTATTGAAGTTGTTGTAAGACCCAATGAGAAATTGGCTAGTTTAATGGAAATGGTTCAGGACTCAAAGTACGATAAAATGATTTTTAGAGGTGGAGGTGGCGGTGGTTCCTTTGAACCTAGTAATAAATCTAAGTTTCATCTTGAGTATGAAATAAAAGAAGGCTCCGATCTTGATAAAGTAAAAAAATATGCCTATGACTCCACTTTACTTATTTTAGATGGCCCCAATGTAATTGCAGAAATTGATTTAAGTAAGTTAGAAGATTAGACTTTTTCAAAAGGTTATTGTAGAAGAATATATTTGTTTGGATACGCTACAGGCGTAATGTCACCGTCCTGGTTCCCCGCGGGCAACACTTCAGCAGTTGCTTTTCCCGCTGGAGTCACTGCCTTCCGCTTCTCCAAACTTTTTTCAAAAAAGCCATAAAGTTCCCGTAAACAGTTTAATATAAAAAAATCGCATGTAATTTCTAATGAAGTTACATGCGTTTTTTTCTTTGTTATAACTCTTTTTTCATTGCTACGTGTGGTATGCCTGCATCGTAGAATAAATCGGATGAGGTTACATAACCAATTTTTTTATAAAAGGGTTCGGCATGGGTTTGGGCATTGAGCTTAAGGACAGGCTTTCCTTCTGCTTGTGCCCTTTCCTCCATTTTACTCATAATAAGCTCCCCTACACCTTTTTTTCGATGAGAGGCAAGAACACAAACCCGCTCTGCTTTGCCATAATCTTCAAAGACCCTTAACCGTCCTGCACCAACAGCTTCCCCATTGTCATAGGCAACAAAATGAATAGACTCAGCCTCATGCTCATCCACTTCGATCTCTTCTGGTACTTGCTGTTCTTCAATAAACACCTTTCTTCTTACATTATATGCATCTTTCAGTTCTTCTTCTGTTGTGGCGTTACGTACTTCCAAGCTTAATCTTCCTTCCCTAATAAGAACGTTTCATATACTGTCCAAGTACCGTTTTCCAATTGATATAATAAGGAAAAGCGGTCTATTGTTTCTTCATGGTTAATGGTCTCTAACCGTAACCTACCATACACATCGGAGCATTCATCATTGTCCAACTCTTGTCCGATTGTGATGTGAGGGACAAACTGATACTTACGTGCTGCCGCTAGTTTGCCACTATTTAATTTCTCATGAAGGTTTTCGAGTTCCCCATTTTCTTTCACCTTCATATAAATTGTATTGGTAACTGGATAAAAGGAGCTAAACTTGTAGACTTCTATGGAAAAAGGATTCGTTTCTTTAGCAATCTTGCGAATATCTTTAACAAGCCCCTTGATATCCTCTTCATCAGCTTCAAAGGCTTCTTTAAGTGTTAAATGAGGCGGGATTTTGGAATAATGTGCATCATAACGTTTTCGGTATGAATTAGCAATGTCTTGTAGCTTTTTTGATGGAAAAATCGCAATTCCGTATCTCAATTTGTTCCCCTCCAGTTTTCCTTACTTTTAATTTTTATTATATTTCCCAAACTAATTAGCTCTAACCCACTTCGATTATATTTTGGAAAATTAGCTATGTATAGTTTTCTACATGGTACTTTTAAATACCTTCTAAATACAAAATTTCCCCTTTTTATATTTGTCTTTTTTCTAATAAATTGTTGTTTTTAGAAGAATATAGTTGCAATAACAGCCTTATATTTTCACCCTTAAGCATATTCAGAAAAATTAAAATTTACATATGTTAAAATAAGAGTAAGTTTCATGAAATGGATGACAATACGAGGAGTGGAAAATATGAAAAAAAGAGAACCGGTACACTGCCACGTCGTAGAAAAAGCAGCAAGGGATTTATTAAAGGAGCGGGGAGTAACCATTGAGGATATTGCCATGATTGTGTTTGAAATGCAGCATCCTTACAATAAAAAATTAACAATGGAAGAATGCATAGACAGTGTAGATAAAGTCCTTACAAAGCGGGAAATTCAACATGCTATCCTAGTTGGAGTAGAATTAGATAAGTTAGCAGAAAAGAAACAGCTGAGTGAACCGTTACAATCTATTGTGGAAATGGACGAAGGACTATTTGGTGTCGATGAAACCATTGCCTTTGGCTCCGTTTTTGGCTACGGCAGTATTGCCATTACCACCTTTGGCTATTTAGACAAAGAGAAAATTGGGATAATTAAAGACTTAGATAGTAAAACAGGTACCTCCATTAATACATTCTTAGATGACCTAGTATGCAGTATTGCTGCCAATGCCTCCAGCCGCTTGGCACACCGCTTAAGAGACCAACAGGAAAAACTGCGTGAAGAAGAAATCCTTAATAAAGACCGAGAAGAACGGATTGGATAAGAGCGGAACTCAAAAGGTATGTTTTTAACCTTTTGAGTTCCGCTCGAAGTATTTGCATAGCCGTCGCCCTCTTTAAAAGCCAACTACGAGTGGTTTTCTCGTAGTTGGCGAGCGACGAGCGGAGCAAATACAAACACTATATGTAAAGAGCATAGCCGTCGTACTCTTTTTAAGAGGCCACTAGGAGCGTTTTCTCCTAGTTGCCGTGCGACCAGTGAAGCCATTACCACTGTAAATATAGCCTCATCAGTCAGCAAATTCCGTATCACTGAACACCTAATTGCATATTATAAAAAACAAACAGCACTTCTTGATTATTTTTCCAAATAGTGATATTCTTTTGTGCATGGCAAGCTAGCTAAAACATGAGGTGAATCCAGTGAACAATTCGCAACCAACGCCAAAAAAAACTCGATGGATCTATTTCAAGCAAATCTTTAACTCTAAATTCCAAGCAAGCTGTGTTAAAGCAAAAATTGAAGATAATTGGATCAACGGCTATGAAATCCCACCATGGGTAGAAATCCGCAAAATTAAAAACGACCGTTACGTTGTTCGATATACGTATGATGAGTAACTTGAAGTTCTATATATCTTCATTCCCATCATAAATATTCTATTTCGTAAGCAAAAGATATTTATATTCATATTTTGTAACAATTTGATGGAATTTAATCCTCAACTTTTGATTTCCAAGATCCACCTCTTCTCGGGTCACTACCTCCATAAATTTTATTATTTTGATAATCAATTACTAACGCTTGGACAGCACCGAAATAGGAATTACTATTAGAATATTCAACACGGAGGCCACGTTCAACGAAATCCTCTAAAAAGATAAACCCTTTTTCAACTGTCAAAACATCTTGATCAATTTCCAAGAATGTACGAGGAGCTTCTATCGATGACTGAATTGGCTCTTTAAACTTAATCATTTTGATCAATGTCTGTGCGATCATTGAGGTTATTCTTCTACCTCCAGAGCTGCCTACTCCCATAACAGGCTTACCATCTTTCGCCAATATGGTTGGTGAAATATAGCTATAGGGACGTTTGCCAGGCTCGGGCCTATTTGGTGAATTTGTAGTATTACTAAAGTTATGTAATTGATTATTAAGAAAAAAACCTTCTACATACTTACCAGAACCGAAAAAATTACTCAGTGTATTGGTAGCTGAGACCATCATTCCATTTGAATCTACCACCACAAAATGTGTTGTGTTTTCATGGTCATCAATATCAGCCTGTGAATCTAATTGCAAACTACCTTCTTCATACAAATTAAGATTAGTAATATTGGATGCTAAATAATCAATATGTTCTTGACTAATCATTTCTTCCATTGGTACATCTACAAAAGTTGGGTCCCCAATTTTATGCAAACGGTCTTTGTAACTCTTTCTATTTATTAAACCCATTAATGTGGTAAAAATAGAATTATTCGTTTTTGTTTCTTCAATATTTAATAATTCAGCTAATAGTAAGGTTTGAATTAGCATTACTCCACCTGCTGGTGGAGGAGGAGTATATACATCGAATTCATCAAATTTCCCCTGTAAGGGATCCTTAACTACTACATTGTAAGATTGAAGGTCTTGTTTATCGATACTTCCTGCTTGTCTCATAATACTATCTGCTATATAACCATGATAAAAAACACTCGGTCCCTTCTCTTGGATACTTCTTAATGTTTTCGCCAAGTCAGTTTGTATTAATATATCATCTTTTTTTAAGGCTTTGCCATTTGGAAAGAAATGATCTAAGGGAGGTAAGCGATTTGCAGCAAAAGCAAATCGCTCAGCTAAAGATTGAGAAACTGGTACACCATTTTCAGCAAACTGAATGGAAGGTTCGATTAACTTTTGAATATCCATTTCCCCAAAATCATTATGTACCTCATACATTCCTTTAACAAAACCAGGTATTCCTATACCGTTTGAATCCATTTGAATTGGTGCTGTTTCTCTATAATCGTAAACTACTGGATCTTCACCATAACCAGGGTGAATTAACATAATTCCACCACCGCCAATTCCCGACCCAAATGGCTCCACTACCCCTAAAATGAAAGAGACTGCTATTGCTGCATCAACCGCGTTTCCACCCTGTTCGAGTATCTTTATCCCTACTTGAGTAGCTAAGGGATTATCGGATGTAATTCCATATGTACTAATCTGTTCCCCTTCAAAATTACTACTAATAATAAAATCGCTGCTCTTATTTGTAAAAACATGAACTTGTTTCGAAAAACTATCTTCTTTTACATTCAAAATAATTACTATGCCTAACACCAAGCATATTAGTATTGCATTAAACCAGTTATTATGGAACATAGCTTTCATACCAAATAAACTAGTAATATAATGGTAGTAATACTCAAACCCAATATGACATCAATATTAGCCCTTTTTTTATGTTTTTTGATAGTTTTTAATACCCATTGACTAAATGACATCGTTGATTGTAAATGTTTTTTATTTTTATCCTTTAAAGCAATCATTTACTACTTCCCCCTTAAAACATATTAAATAAAAACACAAAACTAAATGTTAATCCACTGAGCAGCATTGTACTTCCAACTGTTGGTAGTACACCTTGCTTTTGAATTGTATTTGCAATCAAACCTGGAACAATAATCCCAATAGCCTTCAATCCTTCTACAGTTTCAGCCATTGACAAGCTAGGAAACATATAGTCAAACGATAGTTTAAGGAGTATTGCAACTGTCAGCATAGCCGTAAACTTTCTTCTTCCATATAGAATCGTGAATTTAGCAATAACCTTCATCACGATCAAGAAGGTGATAAAACTTATTAAAAAAACAACAGCAATATTAATTAAGTCACCAAACATCATAGCAATATAACCTGGGACAACTAATCCTGCTGGTAGTACCCCAGTTTTCTCAGCATAAAATAAGCTGAAAATAACCCCAGCTACCATAGCTAAATAAACATCTCCACTATCAAATCCAAACATTACATGACCTCATTTCTATGCAGAAGTTACATTTTTAATTTTAATTTGTTCTAGCTGCTTCACTAACTCATCCGCTCCCCCATGGATATTACCAATTCCATAAATAGACCTCCCAGATAAAAACGGTTGGAGTACTTGTACAATTTCTTCCGTAGTTCTTCCTTCTAAATTTAAGAAGTTATTTATAGGGAAATCTCCATTTTTGTAGGCATTTTCTATTGGACCTGTTGTACTCCCCATAGCTATTAACGTGTCTCCTTTAATTTTTGGTAAAACATCCCTTATAAACTGCTCGGTACGGTCCACACGATCGGACCGTGCATTCATAATGATAACCGGGTCTTCTGTAGGATAGCTTAATTGTTTTACACGTTCCCATATATTAATCGTTGATGTAGGATCGTTAGCAGCAAATCCATTTATAAGATAACTAGGCCTGTCCATATCACCTATTGGTAAAATTTGCATCGCCCCTGGGTCCGGCCACGCTTTTAGCATTCCTTTAAATGCAGTTTCTTGATCTATACCCAATATATCGGCCACAGCTAAAGCTAAAGCTGCATTTTCTGGAAACACCATATATTTGAATCTTTTTAGGAACTCCTCTGAAATCCTAGACGTATCACAAACATGAAGCTGGGTATTTCGTTCTTCCGCTATTTCTTTGAAATATTCTACAAACCTACTTTTATTAACGATCAAATGGCCGTTATAAGGAATAGTATTAGCAAAAGATTCTGCTACCTCTTCTAATGTAGGACCTAAAACATCCATGTGATCTTCTAAAACATTTACAATTAAACCAATATTCGCTTGTAAGAGATCTTCCTGAAAAACTGTTTGATAATCTGGATTTACAGCCATACATTCACTTACAAGGGCCTCTGCATTTAATTGTGATGCTTTTGCTACTACTTTTTTCTGTTCTCCTATATTGGGTCCTTCTAATCTTCTCTTTATAGGCTCCTCCTTGTTATCAAACCAGTAAAGCATTCTAGCATCTGTTCCCGTCGTTTTCCCTACTGTCTTATACCCTGCCTCATGTAAAACACCTGTTATTAATCTAGTAACAGTAGATTTACCTCTAATACCATTAATATTTACACGAACAGGAATACTATCAATATTTTTTTGGTGGACCACTTTTTCTCTAACACCTATTAAAAAGGCTAAACTTACTAAAATAATGATAAGGATCAGTACCATTCTTTCTACCTCCATCTAAACTTTCAATTTTATTCTGAATCTTTTACTTTGGTTCTTCATTGGTACCTTCCGTTAAATACACTTATTTTATATTAAATAGATCAGATTACTACGTATTATGGAGTACAGTTATTATTGGCATTCCCACGCCTCCTTTGTATTTCTATCACAAAATGGAATTACAAATGGTTTGTTGCCCAATCAAAATACTACAAAACCCATCAAAAAGTGTAAATGATACAAATCTCACTCGACATAACAAGCCAAACTTCCCATATTCATGAAATATTTTATAATTTCTCGATAATTATTGTTACTTTTTTCACAATATATATATAAAAGAATAAAATGATGCATGAAGTAAATTAGGAAAAATAGAATACGCATCTTTTCTGTAAAATGAAATTAAAAATTGTAATATAAATATTTAAGAGAGGAATACCATATGAAGGACAAGGGCTACTGGAGTTAATTTCTTTATTTAGATTATATAAATCACTTAAAGAAATAGGACTTATTAAATATTAGCAATTGTGTATATTTAGGTTAAGCTTCCTATTTTGTAATGTAGTACATATTTAAATGTAATTTTATCGTAATGGTAATATTTATTTTTATGAGATATTGAAAAAAATGAAAACTCGATTCGTTAAAAGTAACTTTCAATAGATAATGTTTAAATAGTATTACTTTTCATTGTAAAGCTTGACATTTTGTTATTTTTGCTATAAAGTTTTAGTTATAATCCATATTAACGATCCATTAGCTCAGCTGGGAGAGCGCTACCTTGACAGGGTAGAGGTCACTGGTTCGAACCCAGTATGGGTCACCATACATAATAATTGTTTAAAAACCAACGTTTGGAAACGTTGGTTTTTTTGTGCATATGTAAAAGGTAGCGACGATACATCTATTTCGTTAAGGGAGTATTTGATGCTTTACACATTGGTAAATGTTTAGGTTTAAAATCGGGTGTTTTCATGCAATATAAGAAGAACAGATATATTAAACTATTACTTCATACGTCCTTTTCACTCGAATTCTATGGTTCATAAAATGTAGAATGTTATAGTCACATTTGCCATAGTACTTTGTTTCGAAGTGTTTGTGTATCATGTTAACTACATCCAATTCACTTAAGTCAAAGTCTTGTCCATTATGTTCATCAATGACATAAAACATATTAGAAACGATTTCTTCCCATTGTTTAGTTTTTAAATTTCGATGTTCTTTTTTTCTGTGTTCTTTAAATTTGGTTAAATAACACTGAATCACATTTATAGTCCTATCATCTACAGAATGATTTTGAATAAATTCATGAAAGGAAAGCATTGGGCGATGTTTCATTGCCCCATTTTCCTTATTGTTAGTCCTTGAAGTATTCTTTGATTTAGTCTCTGGTAATGGTAAGTTCAACGTGCTTAAATGATCATACCAACTTGCTAAATTGGTCAAGTCAATTTGATCCAATGGTATTTTCTCTAACGCCTCTAGGACAGGATAATTAACTCTATACCATTTTCTCCTATCAATTTTAAGCTTGTTATAATTACCGGTAACAATTAACTTCTTTACTTCTAGACTTTCCATTATTCGCTTTATGGTACTCGTACTCCAAAATGGAAATTGTTCCTTCCACTCTTCATAGCTATTGTATGTCCAGTAATAACCAACTTTATAGTTTTTTCCCGTTTTTTTATTCAATTCATTCCAGTAATAAATTTGTTGAAGTATGATTGCTTCGTTCAGCCCTATTTTTACAGCTAATTGTGGACGCAACAGCAACGGAAATTCGTTAAATGATTCACACATTAAGCTATCCCCTTTTTTCCTAAATGATTAATATTCTATCAGCTCTTTTAACCCTTCCTTCCCTCCACCTCATTTCCTGAAAACACCCCATAACTTATTAAATACACGACTTTTAAAGAAAAGGGAGTGTTTTTTTAAAAAAGAAGAACGTTTTTTCTTAATTACGTCACTTCACTCACAATTTAGACACAATATCTACCTAATCCCTGTCGATTTTGGTTAGTTGAAAAATGAAAACATCCTACCTAAACAAGAGAAAATTTAATATTATTCTTTCATAGCCTCTGATAAAATAAAAAGATACCTTTCAGAGTTGAAAATAAAAACTTTTACCACTATTTATTGATTAAATCAGCTTAGGAGTTGGAATTTTATATGAACAAAAAAGATGTAGCAAACATTCGCAAACAATTTAAAGTGAATAACGATTTACTAAAAATCAGCGACATATTCAATGTATATATTATGAAGGATTCTAGTGAAATCTATCATTATCAGAGCCAGCCATTTGAGATGCTAGACCAGGATCAGCAAGAGCTATTTATGAATAACTTCAAAAAACTGCTTGGAGGCCAATTAAATGAGAAGCTATTTGAATTAAAATTCCAGCGTGACGTCGAAAATAATAGTCAGCTTATTCTACATCAAGGATTACTAAGTAGTGATGTAGAAGGCTGGACAGAACAAATGCTTAAGATTGTGGGAAAAATGTTAGAGAAGCGCCAATATGAGATGGATATTGTCATCAGTTTTATCCGAGGGGAATATTTTAAACCGATGAAGCGTCAAAGTAATGAGACGGAAGAAAGTGATCGGGATACTGTTTATTCCCATTCCTTTATCCTTTGCAGTATCAATAAAACACAGGATCCAAAGAAGGAATTACTCTTTGACTATGTAGAAAAGGAATTCAAATACAATATTGTGGTGGACCCAATTATCAACTTAAATGCTCCCATATCAGGGTTTCTATTTCCTTGTTTTACAGACAATGCCATGGATGTTAACCATGTACTATACGCAGCGGGGAAAGCACATGAACCGGATCATTTCTTCATCGAAGAAGTATTAAATGGGGAAGAGCCCATGACTGCTCAAGATGAAAAAATTGTTTTTGAGGAAATTGTCAAAGAAGTAACGGGAGATCAACTAAACACCACCACCCTCCACCATGTCTATGAAGAAATTAATCGTGTAGTAGAAGAGAACGAAGAGGAAGAAGCACCGAAATTAGACTACAAAGACGTCGAACAAGTGTTAACGATGAGCGGAATAAAGGATATAAATTCAGAAAAGGTAGAATCTGCTTTTCAAAAAATAATTGATGATGAAAAATATGAAATAAGTGCAACTAGTATCGTACCAAAATACAAATCAAAATCCATCAAAATCAATACAAAAGTAGCGAACGTTTCCATTAGCCCTCAAGACTTGCGATACGTTAGACAAGTCAACTTCGAGGGAAAACGGTACCTCATGATTGAAGTGGAAGAAGACACTGTGATCAACGGATTCACGATGATTCCTGAAGCCTTTGCAGGAAATAATTAAATTCTAATACTAACCTTAATAGACCCTTCTATATAACTTTACTGTCATATAGAAGGGTTTTTAGTTTGCAAAGTTTCCCGGAAGAACCCATGCTAATAAATTTCTTCACCATGGGGTATGAAAATTGTACATTGTCTCTCGAATCCGTTCCAGGCGGACGCTTTCCGCGGGTAATGCTTCAGCCTCCTGATATGAACGAAACTGTCAAGGCTCCCTCTCTAAATTAGTAATGCGACTATTTTTGGATACTCTTAAGAAGAGGAGCTACTTTTTGGCTCCTTCCACTGTTGCCTTGTTTGCCTATTTGATTATTTTTTCCTTTCTTTAGCTTAATTTTTTAACCTCAGCTCTTTAAATGGTTGTCAAGTGCTCTCCTTGACTGCCATTTAAAGAGCTGAGACACTTGTTTAAGCTAAAGAAGAAATAAAGATATTCATGCCTCCTTATTATTTATTTGAATAGATGTTAAGGACACGGCACGAAGGCAAAAACTCTACTGCGGTTAGCATTCTGATATTCGTGGGTTTTCACATTTTATCTTTCCGTATAAAGGACTTTTCCACTAACTCGTGACGTGCGTTAACCTAAACCAACCAAGGTATAGCACAGAGGAGGCACGTGGTTTTTCCTTTCCGGTATTTCTCTTTGCCTTCGAGCCCTATTCTCATCTATCTATTTAATCTATATATTTGCTTAC
>NZ_JAUSUG010000004.1 GCF_030813435.1 Evansella vedderi
TGTATCCTCGAGATACGAAAAGTGCCCTATAAGATAGGAGTTGCTACTTCCTGTATCCTCGAGATACGAAAAGTGCCCTATAAGATAGGAGTTGCACTTCCTGATCAAATTCAAAAAGTGCTCTATAAGATGGAAAAGGCAGCCTTAGCTGTCTTTTCTTTTATGCCGAGAGGGGAAATTTTTACCAATGTCTAACCAAATTCCACCAACAGCTACAGCACTACCTACAAATTTAACTCCATCAATGTTTCAACCAGGAAAAGTACGATTCTTCTGGATGGGAACAAACTACAACAACTATTTACGTAGTATCGATGATAAGGTTCGGTTAAATACCAAGAACGGAAACAATCGTCCTAGTGTCGCAGTTGGACTTGTACTTAATGGCCATAATTATATTATTCCTCTTACCTCTCAACACGACCCACAATGGAATAACCAATTAACAGTTAAGATTAAAGAAGAGGAAACACTGAATGGAGTTACTACAGAAAAAGTCATTTCTTGTTTAAAAATCAATAATATGCATCCGGCTATAGAATCTGAACTGACATATATTGATTTTGAAGAACAGAGTGACAATTATAAACGTCTTTTGTATAAAGAATATGATTATCTTAAAAAGAATTTAGAGGAAGTTACCTCTAAAGCAACTAAACTGCACAGCAAACTCACAAGTGGAAAGGCTAGGCATTTTAAACCCTACTGTTGTGATTTTGCAAAACTTGAAGAAACATACAAACAGTACAACCCCTTAACGACTTATCCTCCCGTTCAAGTTCGTTTTTAGGATTACTTACTATTTTAATAGATGTATCAAAGACCAGGAAACTCCTGGTCTTTATTATTTCCTCTTGGAGGTACATTCTCTAGTTTTTTAAGAACCTTGACGATAGACTGAATGATACTACCAACCTCCACTGAAATGAAACTTATATGTAAAGCTTCCTAAAAAAAGGAAGCTCATTTAATTAAGAGCAGTACAATGATTAACCCTATTCCACATCCAAGCCAGTTCTTCACCAAAAAGGCACCAAACTCCCTGAACTTTTCTGGGAAAAGTAGCCCCGCTAGGGTAATCAGGGACACAATCCAGATAAAATGTTCTTGTACGATGTTCATTTTTTCCTCCTCCTAGCCCCCAAAAGGCTTGTCTTACTTTACAAATATTATAATTTTGCTTATTATATATAGCAAGGCATAAAAAAAGAAAAAAAGTAGGATTAAACCTTGATATAAAGCCATTTTATTAGTTAATACATTTTTAAAAAGTTGTTTATTTCACTACTTAAAGTTGTATAAATTACAATATATATCTATAAAGTTGTAATATACACAACAAATCGAGGTGAGTTGTATGGCAAAAAGAAGAAGGGGCAGTGTGAAACCATATTGGGGAGCTTTTATGTTGGATTGGTTTAAGTTTTTACAGGATCCACAGCTTACGAGCTCAGACTATAAAGTGTTATTTTATCTATGCAGCCAAGTTATACCTGAAAATAATAATGCTTATGTCAGACAGAAACAAATAGCAGAAAACCTCCGTATGGATAAAGGAAATGTCTCCAAAAGCATAAAGAGGCTTATTAGCAAACAATTTATTATTAAAAGCACCAATGGTTTTATGATAAACCCTCATCTTTTTTCTATTGGAAAAGTGAATTATCGTGATAGAGAATCGTTACGCGAAACATTTGATGACCTAGTTAGCGAAGCCAATATGGACCTAAAATATGAAGCAAATGAAGAGGATAGTTGCGTAGATGTTCTTGATGAAGATATAGAAGACAATGGAATATAACAATAGGTATGATGGGCAATAAATTTGTACGTGTTCCGTAGTATAAAGTCACTTCTGAAGACGGACACAAGATTATACTGCCCTAGCATCTTTTTCACCAATGAATGTTATCAAGAGATTTACCACACATACCAATATAATTACCTCTGAAATACCCTGAATAACTGAGAATCAAATGCTCCATATTTGGGCTTCTTGAATTTTATAGTTATATCACTATTGGAACAAGTTTTACAAGTACGATAATGGTATGCCCATTCTAAATTACAAAAGAGACATAAGTGCTTTTTATACAACTGGAATCCAATATTCAGACCAACATTTCTTCCTTAAATATTCTTGTCCGTTCGACTCGTGAATAAACTCAATTAATTCTCTCAAAATAATAAATTGAGCAGCAACCGAAGTCACAGCGTTTAATAAATTTCCTTTTGAAACATTTTTTATTCTATCGTGTTTAATAGATTGATAATCTTTCCACCACTTTAGATTAGCATATGATTTTGAGGCATCAATATTTTCAAAAGGGAAAATTATTATGCTGTCATCATTTATGGTTCTTATACTAGTCGCTAGACCAAAGTCATTGTTGATATACTTTTCAATAAGATGGGCATAATCTTTCATTTTTAAATATTTACTTTTACTTTGAAAGCCAAAATTAAGGCAAAGTTGTTTAAATAATGAATCTATTTCTGAACAAGATAACAATATAATAGATGAGAACTCATCGGAATAAACATTTTTATTTTTGTCAGAATGTGTTACATATTGATTAGTTTTTACTAACATATTTTCAATAGACATATAATATTGCCAATGCATTTCAAATACAGATCTGTTCAATGATATTATCCTCTCTATAATTAGATCTTACAAAAAATTTAATAGGTTATATTTTAATTCATTTTTCTGGCATTAACTAATTGTCAGTTAAAAAGGACCAGCCTGGTCCTTTTTCTTTTTTTAAACCTAAGCTCCTTCAAACTGCACAGAGTTGTTGTTAAGGGTATAAATGACTCTAATAATCTTACAAATATCATCGATTTGTCTCTAAAACAACTCCGTCACGCCTCCCAATGAGCTGAAAGGATCCTCTCGGAGCTGTTTCTTTTGACAAACGTAATTAAATATGAGATTTACACAAACTTCAGATGATTCACGTTTAGCTTTTATTAGTAGAGTAAGTGTAACCTATAATGGCTGCACAGTGTTTTGAATTTCTTACCCCAAAATTTTAGAAGAAAAATAATTAATCAAACTTCCTTAGAAATTTTTGTTTTCTCTCTTCTTCTGCACTTTCCATTAAGTATTCTAACCTGGTTGCCACGAATCTTTTTATAGGTATGAGTTTTAATCCTAGGTCTATTTCGTTTATAATATCTAAAATCCGCCTCCAATCAGTTGCTTCTAAATTGCTCCACAATTGATCCCCATTATAACTTCTACTTCTTTTTATCCACCAAATCTTTGAAAAACATTCCGTGTCTTGATTTTGGCTTAAAAAAATTTTTATCACGTCATCAAACCATTCATTTCTCGTATTGTGAATAATATCCATAACTATGTTCATCTTTTTTTTATTTTGATGATTATTTCTTACATATTTCAAAACGAATTCTTTAGCACGTTCTAGATATTGACCATTTATTTCCTCAAAAAATACATTGCAAAAATGCTTTGCAATACCAAAATAAAGTTCTCTCTCTAAAGTAATTTCAATAATTTTTTCTAAAGAATTCTCTATATTATTTATTCTCCAAATAAATCCAAGTCCATTTTTTTGTACAAATTTTCTTTCTTCTGCTGAATAATGTTCTTCAACAAATTCTAGTAAAAAATCTGCATCTCTTTCTAAAATATAGGTCAAAATTTTACCTTTATAATCAAAATAAGAGTACATAAAGTATTGTTGGATATACATTTCCTTTATAGTATGAAAATTACTTACTGAGTCAAGACATACGATAAGGCTTTCATCCCTGTTATCAATAATTATTTTATTATTTCTCTTCCTATTTTCTCTGTTAATTGTTTGCAATATTATTTCATTAAAATCTTCTTTTATATCATTAAGATGTTCTAAATTTTTGAAGGATATCCATATAGCTTCATCTATAGACTGTATGAATCCAATAAATTGATTAACCCGTTCTTTTTCCAGTAATGACTTTTCTATGTTTTCATAAAAAGATATTAACCATTTCAATTTACAATTGAAAGCTTTTCTCTCTAATAATGTAAAAACTCCATTTACGATGCCAGACATCTTCAAATAATTTTTAAATACTAGACTGGGTACATAGTTTAAATCACTGTTTTTATCAAGTATCAACTCTAGCAGTTCAAGTCCGATTTTACTATTGTTATTAAAGTTTTCATCAACAATTATATCCAGTACACTATTTTGATTCCAATTATTATCAATAAAACTAACTAGATACAAATAATTTTCTACGAAATCCCTAACTTCTACTGTGGTTTCAAACACAAACGATTTTCTTAATTCTTGCTCCTTTAAAGTTTCGTACTCTCTAAAATCATCAAACTCATAAACATCTTTATCACGAATTCTATCCCAATCGATGCTTAAATACATATCGTAAAGTTCATTCCTGTATGTCTCTTTTAGTGACTTCAAGTTAGAACTTGTGATTAAGCTCTTGTTTAGAAACCTTAAATAATTCTGTACAAATAAACAGTGCTCGAAAACTACCGGATCTAAATGTCGAGCAATTAATAATAAAATATATTTTTTGTCGTGAGATACTATCTTTTTATTATCACTATAATTTTCACAGTAAGTTGATAATAAATCTAAACTTATTCTATTGTTGAATGAGAAATGACTGATTATTGTATCCCATATATTTTTTCTAAAAGATTTTATTTTTTCATTGTAGGGTAGGTCATATCTATAAAATACGACTTTGTTCTCTCTTTCAGCTTTAACTACTTCAAAAGTAAATTTTAAGAATGTTTTTGCTAATTCAAAAAATGCTACTGAATAAAGTATATCTTTTCGATTTATTCCATTTGCTAGTTGTTCAAATAATACTAGTTGTCTGTAAAAACCATAACGTTCATCTTCTATTTCAAATGAAAATGTCTCTCTTATTTTATGGATTAACTCTGGAAGATGTTCTGGTTGTTTCCTAACATATTCAAAACTTAATTCTAAGGTTGTTTTTATTTCGGTTGGAATAAACTTAAAGTAATTGCCTAATAGCTCAATGACATTATTTTTATTATATGCAAACTGATTTTGTTCATAAGATGTATCATATTCTTGTACCTTTACATCCGGTAATGCCATTATTATTCCATACAAATATTCTAAAACTTCATTTTGTAAGTAAAACCAAAAGGTAGATAGGAATGTGAAACTCTGATCAGGAACTTCTATACTTTTGAGATATTTTAGTAGTGAGGGCCTCACTTTCTCCATTACTTTTTCTGACCCGAAAGAATTGTTTGCTGCAATTACACATTCTTTAAATCGCTCTGCTTTAGAAGCAAAAAATCTATCAAGTAACAGTTCGAATGATAAATAACCTTTCTCAATAAAAGATAGATAAAAAAAATAATTTGATATATTTTGTTCCGGCACCTTAACATATTCGTACTGTATTTCAACCAATTCCCATTTCTCTAGTTTTTCTATAGTATCTATTAGGTCGTAATAATTAATTTCAAATACATCGATAATTGGTTCAACTAATTGTTTATTTTTATATGGCAATGTATAAAAAAATGAGATTATCCCTAAACACTGAATTGTTAATTTGTCTCCAATATTTACTTTATCGTTAATAAAAGTAGTGAAGTATTTCTTGAAAAGTTCTGAAACATTACTTAGTACTGACAAGTCTTGTTTTTCTATTGCTAATAAAGCAGCCATTATTGCTAATCTAGGATTTCCATCTGCTATTGATAATATTTCACTTTGATACTTCTCATTTAATACTTTAAAGGGTTCTGCTTTTATTATATCTACTATTGGTTCATCCTTAAGTTTTTCAATAAACAATACAGTTTTCGGCAAATTATTGGATAAACTATTTACCTCATTTAATGCATAATCTCTAACAGTAATAACTATCTTTAAATTCCCTTTTCTTATTATCTTATAAAAACCTAGTATCTGGTTAAAAGCATCTATCCTATTAGCGTCATCAACAAATAAAATATAATCTTTATTAGGATTACAATAATCATATAAGTCTTGTAACAAATCACAATTTTTATACGAAATACAAAAAGCATTATAGTTTGTATTTGCTATTAAAAATTCTCGTATTGTTTCTATTGCTAATTTTGTTTTTCCCACTCCCGCAGCACCATTTAGTATAACTAAATCAAATGTTTGTATTGCAGTTTTCAATTCCTTCTTTTCTTCTTCTCTATGCAAAAAAGAGTTATCTAACGGTGTTGCAATACCACTAGATGCTTTATTATACTCTTGAATAAATGAATCTAAAGAAACTACTTGGCCAGTGTCAAATGATAAGTTCAAATATTGATATACTAGGTCCCGGTGCTGTAAAATTAATTCCAATGCAAGTGAATCAAGTGTAATTAACGTTAACTTGATACCTTTATCTTCCACTAGAATATTCAATTTATTTATATTTTCGCTGTTTAAATTAAAATTCATACACAATACAATTTCTTTAATATCGTTTATCTTTATACCAGTCTTCTCTTGATCAAGGCACTTTTCAATATCCTCTTTTAACTTCCTTACTCCAGCTGTTATGTTTGTCGAATATTCCACAAAAATGTATTTACCATCTGGTAATAAAAAGAACGAATCTGGGGTTCCTTTAGTAGTCTTCTGTTTTCCAGTTTGACTACCTGTCCTTGCAAAGGTTGCATAATTTGAGTTACGCAAAATTAAAAAACTATCACATAATTCTTGAAAAACTGTCTCATTTATTTCCATCAATCTATTTTCAATTGTCTGAAGTCTACTCATTAGGTTCCCCTTTCTCTTGAAGTATGCAGAATAATAATATTAATAGATTCCTGTCAATTCAATTGTAACATAATGGAAGTTACAAACAATATTTCTCCTTATTTTCAACAAGGTATTTATTTTTCGGTATAACTTTAAAAAAACTAAGTAGTGGCAAGGTAGTTAGTAGGAACTTGTTTGTAACGTAAAAAGGACCACACTTGGTCCTTTTTCTTTTGTATAATCCTAAGCCCCTTCAAAATGCTCAGTGTTTTTATTAATTGTATCAATGACACTAATAATCCTACGAGCATCATCAATATTGTCTCTAAACAACTCCGTCACACTTCCTAGTGAGCGGAATGGATCCTCTTGCAGCACTTTCTTTTCTAGGGTTCCATTTTTGACAACGTACTCAATTATGAGTTTTACAAACCTCAATTGATTCACATTACCCTATTAAATAAAAAAAATAGGCAACAGCAACTACTGTTAGTTGCCAAGTGGTTTCTCGCTCCTTAAAATTTCCACTAAAATAATTTCTCAAAAACCTCTATAACATCAAATAAAAACGGTTATAATGGGAATTATAACCAAACTAATCTATCTTCCAATCATCAGGGGCCATTGGCCTCCCCCATTCCCTCCTATAATTTGGCTATAACCGATCAATAATTCCCTTTACCACTTAAAATTAAATTTTACTCTTTATCATTTACAGTATTTTTATATCTACGCATAAGATCTTCTACAATTTCTAACTCATCCATTGAATGTTTATACCCATATGCATCCATTACAGAATTGTCTAATTTTATGTGAGCTTTTACTAATTCTGGAGGCATTGTTAAAGGGTCATATAAATCTGCTAAAGTATTATCTAGATATAAATTTCTTGCATTTAGCACTTCTCGAACACATTTTTCTACATTTGTTATTATCTTTTCATTTGGGGCAGGCCAAGGGAAATTGTTGTAAACAATACTGACAGAATAAGCATAGTCACTTTTCATTCTACCACAAACTGTTTTTACCCAACACATATGAACTTTAGAAGAAATGACTCCAAAGTGGTAAAAGGTTGCATTAGGTATCATTTGTGCATTTGTATTCGCAATTATATTCTTATCGACAAATCCAATTGGTATATACGGACGTTTTTCGGAAGAGATTACAGGAATTAAGAGGTAATCATTTTCAGGTTGTCTAATTTCAGTAAATAACATAGGAATACTCGCTTTGATTTGTGTTGATTTTTTCTTGCTAGATAATCTTGATTTTTTAACATTTTCAATCCTAGTTAGTATAGAAGGCATTTGTTTTAATTCTTTAGGTGTACAGCCAACCAACCATAAGCACCACCTTTTTTTACCATTTATATAATCGGCGGCTCCCATATATTGCCTAATATATTTTTCTATACCTGGTTCGCGTTTTAATAGCTCTTTTTTTTCAGATTCAGATAAAATTAGATTGCCCCCATCTGTGGGTTGGCTTCCTTTATTCATAATTGGAGCACAATCACAAATTGGTTTTCTTCTTTTTTCAATATAGATATTTTCAGACTCAATCAAATATGGTGATATATTTTTAACAATTTTCTGGTAACCGTTAAAAAATATTACTTTTTCCCCTTTAAACTTTCCAAATTTAAAGCCAATTATTACACAATGAACGGATGCTTTTCCCTTCGCGTCATTTTTCCAATTGAACGTTCTATATGCGAACAATATATTAATTTTGTATTTAAACAAGTATCTCCATAAAACAGCAACTTGTTCTCCTTGAGTAATTGAATTGGTGGATACAAAAGCTACTCTTATTTCTGTATGCTGAATATATTTTATTGCTTTTAAATACCAAGCTGAAACATAATCTAATACTCCAATCTTATTACTACTTTTAAATACATACTGTAAGTCTTCCTTTTGAATACTACTTTGATACTTTGTCCCAACGAATGGAGGATTACCAATGATATAACTCAAATTATTTTTTGAAATAATTTCTTCCCATTCAATAGTTAATGCATTGTTATTTACTATTCTAACTGAGTTTTTTAAAGGCAATCGATTAAAAGGTATACCAAATTCATCAGCAATTAAATTGTTCATTTGATGGTCTATTAACCACATAGCTACCTCTGCAATTTTACAAGGGAATTCTTCATACTCAATTCCAATAAACTGATCCACATTAATTTTAATTCGTTCCTCTATTGAAAAAGAGCTTTCAAAACTATTAATTTGCATTTTTAATATTTCTAATTCTAATAATCGTAACTCTCTGTATGTGATGATTAAAAAATTCCCACAACCACAAGCTGGATCCAAAAACTTTAAGTTTGCTATTTTTTTATGAAAAGACTTTAATTGATCAGAAAACATTTTAACTTTTTCAAACTCTTCATATAATTCATCTAGAAATAACGGTTTAAGCAGTTTTAAAATATTTTCTTCGCTAGTATAATAAGTTCCTAAATTACGCCGTTCCTTTTTATTTGTAACACCTTGAAATAGAGACCCGAATATCGCTGGACTTATTGTTGACCAATCAAATAGACAACAATCAATTAATAAATCTCGCATCTTAGCATTAAACTCACAAGGAGGTAAAGTTTCTTCAAAAAGTTTTCCATTTACATATACAAACCGTTTTAATTCATCTGGTATTAGATCTCTTTTTTTTCTTGTATCATAAGACATATTTAAGATATTAAATAGATTAAAAATTCTATTAGATAAATCAGAACCGTCGGATTTTGATTTTAATATATACTGATAAAACAAACCTTTTTCAAAAATATTTGAATGGTCTGCAAATAACAAAAATAATAACCGGACAAGATACATTTTTAAATAGTGCCCTTCATAACCGTGTCCTTCTAACAAATCGTGCAATTGTGCCATTTTTTCAACTGCCTGGTTATTAAGTTCTTTATCAACTACAAAATTATATTGTTGAGCATAATCAGTTAATATAGTTAATTTTTTTACGTGCTTGAATAATTGTTTAGTTTGGAAGTTAAATGTTTGTCCAGTAACAAGATTATACAAGCGTATATCTCTAAAATCACAAACCATAATCATTTTTGGCAAATCTTCATCATCTTCTATACTAAAAGCATAGTCTCTTGCTTGTCTATGGGCTTTTTCAAGGGAGTGACCAGCTGACTTCATTTCTATAATTATTCTCCCTTTCCAAAATAAATCGATAAAACCTTGCCTACTTCTATATTCAAAGTTAGCGACTCTTAATCGATCGACCCCAAAAACACGGAATAATTCGTTGAGAAAACTTTGAGCCTCTCCTTTTTCGTATGTAGTATGTTCCCAACGCTTACTAAACTTAATAGCATTATCCTGTATCTCATTCCAACTTAACATATCCTCCCCTCTTTCTTTTAATATTCAAAACACACTTTCTATAATTTCTTATTTTTGGAAATCCTTTTTCATTAGTATTCAGAAAAACCTCTAATCATAATAAACAAATATTTACAATAAAGCCCAAGTTTTTATCATTTATATAAATCAAAGCAAATAATTTAAAAAGAATTGTTGAGAAAAGTTAGGTATAAGAAAAAATTGCCAAAACAGTATCTAAGTACTGTTTTGGCAATTTTATAGAGGTGCCTATTCACTTGACGATTATGTTAGTAGCAGAGTTATTGAATCTTGTTGTTATACTTTGTGTTTCACTTAATTGATGCGTTGAGTATCTATTTATGAAAATCTAATTCTAATCTTTGGCTTAACGATGTAGCTACTGCTCGTACAATTAGATACCCCTATTCAAATAAAATAATGTAGCTCTAATAACAATAAAATGTTAATACCCAAAATTGATTCCCTATATTATTCTTTAAGCTCTTCTTGTCCATTCATTACTCTAATTAAATTATAATACTCCCAAAAGAACTCTGAGAAGTCCCCTCCCCAAGTTTCTCGATGAGCTGCTTGCATATTTTCAAATGATTTTTCAAAATTCAATATGTAACTTACAAAACTACTATTCCTAGTATCAAGCAATTCACCTAACTCTTCTATTGTAAAATAATCTTTGTAAGTAAATAATACATCGATATGTTCACGAGTACTTTTTACTTGCAATGTAATAAGTTGGAGCCAAGAAAGTAGTTCTATATCAACAGTTGTACCCTCCGAGTCTAATTTTGTAATAATCTCAGCTGTAAATGTTTTCTTTTGGGGAAATATTTCACGACTACTTTCCTGAACAAACTTTTTTGTAATAACCGGAACTTTTAATACTCCCTCACACTTTGCATAATTTAGTTTCATAGGAGAAAAAGACTCTACTTTATAACTAGGATTATTAACTTTTTTTTGAAGTTCTTCATCAGTTGCAAGTTCTAATTCTACTATAATAGTTGACAAATCCTGAACAATGTAATTTTTTACATTCTTAATTTGTTCCTGTGCAATACTTAAATCTCTCTTTCTAGGTACCTCCGTCACAAAATAATACACAATATAACCGGGGATATATCCTGCAGCCAATAAATTCGCAATTCTTCCGAAACTAGCTGCACCAGGAAATAATTCATTGCATTTTAACAAAACGAGTTCATAGACAAACAAATAACCAATACTTATGTAAAAAATAAATCTAGGCGATATTTTATTCATTTCTTTCTCCTTTATATGGAAAATAAAACAAGAGCATAATCGATAACGGTTATGCTCTTATAAATTTAAGCCCCTTCAAAATGCTCAGTATTTTTATTAATGGTATCAATCACACTAATAATCTTACGAGCGTCATCAATATTGTCTCTAAACAACTCCGTCACACTACCCAAAGAGCGGAATGGATCTTCTTGTAGCACTCTCTTTTCTAGGGTTCCATTTTTGACAACGTAATCAATTATTAGCTTTACAAACCTTAACTGATTCACATTTAGTTTTTCTTCAATAAGGAATTTTAATAAATGGGAAAACTTCCTGCGATATCACATTAAACATCTCGTCCGGCCCCATATTGGAAAAAATAGACCACCTTAACTGTGGTTTATCTTCTGGAAAAATCCCTTCATAATCAATACCGAGTAGTTCTGCATCCATTTCCTTTTTCTTTTCGTTATCATCAAGCCCTTTAATGTACAATAAGTATGTAAATTGTTCAATAACAGTTAGCGGATTGGTAATTCCGCCCGTCCAAAACGTTTCCCAAACTTTATCTACTTTATTTTTTAATTCTCCTGTAATCATTCTTCTACCTCAAAATTCTTTTGTATAAGACTATTATACTATACTTGGTTCCTTATTAAGGTTTCCGTATTTTTACATCCAATGGTGGCACCTTATTTTCTTCTTGATTCCCAACAGCAGCTTCCTCCAATCCGGCCTTAATTTCGGCAAGAGCATCAGCAGGCTCTTCCTTAATACCGGTTATAGTATGAATTTGATATTCTCCCATCATCATATCAAAATGACCTTCGTGTCCTTGACTATAGAAAATGTTTTTAAAAACATCCATATATCGACCGACTAATACTTCATTATTCTCTACATACAAGTCTTCACTAATGTAATGTGAACCATCATTTATCCAAGAAATTAGTGAACGACAAATCATCTTTTCTTCTAATTCAAATTTGTTTTCAAGTTCATCAAGATTAATATTGCCAAAGAACTTAAAGTAGTTTTCTAATATTCTTCTCATAACATTTTGAATTGAAACAACACTATGATTACCTCTATTTTTTAGTTCTTTCCATAGGAGTTCATAAGATGTTTTTATTGGGTTCTCTTCATACTGTTGAATAGATGTTACGTCATCTATTTTCCTAACAATCCAAAACCCACCTTCACCGTAGCTTTTTTTCCCCTGATTGAAAGTAATTTCCTTATGAAAATATATATTATGAGTAAATATGAAAAGCTGTTTTATATCTGAAGTCTTTTCTTTCATTTCAAACATTAATTGTCTAACTAAAGTACTAACCATAAAGAGGACATTACTATCTAAGCTTGAAATAGGATCATCAATAATTACAATCTTATCTGTAACTATTTCTTCCTTGCTGTTGCTTCCATTCAAAAGTTGATAAAAATACAAGAAAGTTATAAAAGTTTTTTCACCTTCACTTAATGTATCCTTTACTTCCTCACCATTTTCTCTGACAATCTTATAGTTTCCTTTTTCACCAGTAGTTGCAAGTTGGAAGTTTTTAAAACCAAAGGAGCGAAGAGTTTTATTTATCTCGTTAACTGAGTGCTCCACACTAGTACTTTGCTCTTGAAGTTCAAGTAAATCTTTTTGGTGTTTTTCTTTATAAGTGTCTTTATTTTTCCTTTTACGATCTAAATTACCCATTATTCTTTCTAGCGTCTTCATCTTTTTATTAAATTCTTCAATATTGGGTTTGTTCTTTTCAGCAATAAAACGCCACATATCTTTAATAAGATTTTCCTTCTCGACCTTTAAATTACGAATCATTTCGTTATATTTATTTACCTTTAAATTAGCCTCTGATATTTCTGTATTTACATCTGTTATTAAACTAGATAATCTCACTAGTTCAATAACCCTACTAGGTTCTTTCTGTTTTTGCTCTATTAAAAGTTTATTCTCTTCATATTTGGATCTAATTAACTCTAGTAACCTTGTTATTGTTTCTTTCCCAATAAACGAATCTTGTTTACTTATTTGTAGAGCATCTATCTGTTCTAAAATATTTTCAATGCTCCGTTGATAATTTGCAGTAACGGCTCTTAATTCCTCAATTTGTTGTATGTATGTTTGGTCAAAGTAGCTGTTCAACTTTTCTTCAAATTTATTTGGAAGAGTTTGTTGGCAGAAGGGACAAATACCTGCCGAGTTTTTAGAAATTGTGTATCCTTCTTGTACCCAGTCACTGATATTTAATTCTGTGATTAGAGCCGAAATATCAACATCATCTTTACCAATAATCTTTTGCGTAAAAATAGGATTGTTTTCTAACGACTCATCATAGGAAATAGGTAAAAAGTTATCTACCTGCTCGACTGGCCGGTCGAAGATAGATTCTTTCTTCGCTCTAATCTCTTCTATTGGTTTTAGTGACCTGTCCAATTTTTGAGACTCTTCAATACACTTATTCATAAATCTATCTTTAGAGTTTCTGTAGCCTTCTATCAAATCCTTAAATTCTTCATCTAGCTCTTTCTTTAGTGTCCAACAATTTTGTTTAAATTCTTCTAATTGAATAGTTTTTTCAGCATCTTTTTCCCTAAACAATCCACTTATATCCACAATGGAATCTTCGTGTTCCTTTATTTTGTTTTTTAGTTCATCCATTTGAAGTTTAAGGTCCACTGACTCCTTACCTAATGTAAATATTCCTTTAATCGGATTATCTAAGCGGAAATTTTCATTAACAAAATTACGATTATATACATAAGGGACCATTTTTTTATCTTGCCAATCGATTGAGCAGCTCGGGTAAGAGTCTTCATTCCTTATAACCTCTGTAATCGTTGTTTTGCCTGAGCCGTTATTTCCGTAAAAGAAGTTAATCTTCTTTAAGTCCTCTATTAATACTCCCTCATTATCATAGGTAGCGACATCTCTAATCCTCATCTTAGTGATCATAATATATCCCCCTTTATATCCGTTCCTGTCTACTAACTAAAATTTACCATAAAAAACCAAAATTAACATTGTATTATCTTATTTTTCTTATAATTCAAGAATAATTTTATTAGTAATAAAAGATTTGGATTTAAAATAATTTCTTCTCTGTAAACCTTGTTTTCAGATTTACCTAAAGAATATAATTCGCTAGAAAATTTTATTCGCATAAATAGACCTTAAATCTACTAAAATAAATTTTCGAAAAAAATTTTAAAAAAATTTTACAAAACCTTGTTTTTTAAAAAATTAAAAGAATATAATCCGTTTGAAAAAATTACAGGAGATAAATCCGGAAGCAATTCAACCAATAAATTAATAATTATACCTATTACAAGTATTGAGTCTTGTATTGTTTCCTAACATCCCATAAATGACACGACAAAGGAGAGAGAAGTTTGAAGATTATCCGTTGCTATGCCTCATCAGAAAATGCAGTGAACGTTAAGAACCTAATACAAGACTTACTAGTTGCCGAATTGGAAAAAATAATAGATGCACAAAAAATTGATACGAGGCTATTAAATGAGGATAAAGGGTTAAGAGGTGAATGTGCTTGAAATTTGCAAAGTCTGAAAGTGAACAAGGAGATACCTACGAGCTACTTCCATATATCGAAGAAGAGCATTCAAATGATGTTCTAAATAGGATAGTAAAACTTCAACTTGATGGTCATTTGTCTCCATTTCTTTTAAACAATTATTTAAAGACACGATATTGGAGAGAAGAATATGAAAGAAAACAAGCTTAACCAATTTCCAGGTCAACAAAAAGGTAGTATACAAATTCTTATCAAGCGATCTGAAAAGCCAGAGTCTGTTCAATTACGCCTGGACTTAAATTTTGAAGATGACACTTCTTCATCTATCAAAATAGGAAAATAAGAAAAACTCCGTATAAAACACACCTATTTCCGTCAATGATGATAGACGGAGGTGTGTACTTATGCGGAAAAAAATTAACCTACAAGTAGATTCTCAAGAAAATAAAGTAGCCGACTTGTGGATTCAACATCTTATACAGCGAATCATTGTTGAGCAACTAGATATTTCGCCTCAACTTCAAGCTAACTTGTTGTATAAAACAATGACAAAACTAAAAAGTAAGGAATGATTAACTTGTTAACAAAAACATTAAAAGTTTTCTTCAGAAGAGGCGACGCCCAAGGAATAGCATTTCAAGAATCAATAGATTCTAGTTATCGAGAGCTATATAACAAAGAACAAGTTCTAATAATTAATGATAATGGATCTGGTTCTATTTCCAAGCCTAGACCTGCAATCGATGAGTTAATAAAATTGATTGAACAAGATAGCGTAGATACGATTTACACGTTCGACCGTACACGGCTTTTCCGCGACTTTTTTATTCTCAACACTTTGCTCGTAAGTGCAAACAAAAAAACGTAAAAGTAATATTAACAAATGACGGAAAGCACTGGATATAGATTGATTGATTTTGAAAATCTATCTCATCCTAAAGACTTATTTGAACTAAGGAGAAAAGAGTGGAATGAATGAAAAGATATAAATATGTAGTTTTTTTTAGACGAGTTAGTGGAAAATCCCAGGACTTAAGAATGCAGGTATCTGCTGATAGTATTTTTCGTGAGAAACACCACACAAATGAAATCATCATTATTGAAGAAGATGGAGTATCTGCAAATAAAATAAGACTTAAGGATAGACCTGAGATGTTACAACTAATATCCCTAATTAAAAGCAATCAAGTAGACATAGTATATGCTTTTGATCGTACTCGACTATTTCGGGACTATTATGAAGCACTTTATTTCGTAACTCTGTGTAAGAAACATAATGTTCAAATCCACTTCACATCCGCGGGGGCTGGACATCAGCAAGCCACAGATAATTCATTGATTGAAGGTGTTATGAATATTATTGGCGATGTTGAAGGGAAGAATATTGCAAGGAGGATTGAAGAAGCAAGAAGGCGATACCCTCCTAAGAAGTTAGGATTCATTAAGGATGAAAAAAGACGATATATTAAAGATCCACAAAAAAAGGATTCCTTGGTTCAATACTTTAATACCATTAAACAAATTGATTCCCACATCCAGTTAGAAGAAGTTGTACAAAAGTTTAAAAAGGTGCTTAAAACCACTCCACAACAATTACTTAAAATTGCATTTGACCCTTTTTATGCTGGATATGATCTAGTAAATGGTGAAAACAAACTTAGTCACGTTGAACCCTATTTAACTCTAGAGCAGCATAAAGCTTTACGTACTAAAGAAAAAATCTTTGCTACCCATACTGAAAAATTACAACGACTAAAAGATTTAAATATCTACAAACCGGTATGTGGTATATGCAACAAACCTATGAATTTTAAAATAAGTTTTTTGCTTGATACTGCTTGGTATTCTTGTTCAAGAAAGCACAAAAAAGTCCAATTAACTGCACAGGAGTTAAACGAAATTATATCCAAAGCACTAATTCGAATAATTGACCACCTTGATATAGAAAAACTGTTAAAGGATTCTGATAGCTACTTTAAACAATTAAAAAAACCTATCGAATCCGAGCTAAAAAGTATCAAAAAAGACATAAACAGAATACTTGAGAGTCACTTCTTGGAAGAATGTGATTTTTCTAAAGTGTATGAACATCCCGATTATAAAGAACTAATAGAATTAGAATGCAAACAAGAAAAAACTCTTAATGAGATTGAAATGAAGAAAGAACTCCTTTTAGAAAACCAGGAACTGTCTAGAATGGTCAAAGATTATTTGGGCAAGTGTATGGAATCGAATCCATTCTTCCTTAGCTCAATGCTTATTCAAGCAATTTATGCATATCCCAATGAGCTAAGTTTAATAGTTAACAAGTTTGATTATATTGAAAATCTCAAACCACCATACATTTTTAAAGGAGATGAACTTTTATGCAAAGGCTAGCATTTGCTTATATTCGCCGGTCCTCCTACAAACAACAGGATAACAATAGTGTTGAAATACAAAAACAACATATTAAAGAATTCGCTAAACGTAATGGTTTAATTGTACCAGATGAATTTATCTTCATTGAAGATGTAACTAGTGCATTTACTAAAAGAGCAAATAAGCGGAAACAACTTATGATGATGGGTAAAAAAATGCTGGAAATGAATGTATCCGTTGTTATTTTTAACGATATTTCTAGAATGGACCGTACAGGATATTCATTTGCAATCGACTTTTATCGACCAATGTTAGAAAAAATACCAAATCTTCAGGTCTTTACAGTAGATTCCAATGAACCAATAGATTTTGAGAACACAAACATCAAATTGAACTTCCTTTTGTTTAACCACGAATCAGAAGTAAAGTCAGTACGAGCAATCGGTAATTTAACCGCTGTATTAGAGCAAGAAACTAGGATCCGACCTGGTTCTAAGGTTCCATATGGCTATTGTCAAATAGAGAAACAATTACATCCAAATGAGGATGCCGAAGTTGTAAATTTTATTTACTTTTTAGCCAGCTGGGGAACATCATTCAAAAGAATAGCTACTTTCTTAGATGAAGCAAGAATTCCAGCTCCAAATGGAGGAACTTGGAACTCTAGTACTATCGAGAATATCCTTAACAATCCTGTTTATAGTGGAAATTTAATTTGGCAAGTTCCCAAGCGTAAAGAGGGACAAAAACAATTTGTGTTTGAAGATACCCATAAACCTATCATTACAGATTTTGTGAGCCAGTTACAGATCTATAATCGACATCTTCAAGGAATTTATGGTCGTTTAGATACACCTTTCCTTTTTCTAAATAAAATAACGTGTCGCCACTGTAAACAAGGTCTAATCACTCAAAACGGCTCAACAAAAAGAAACGGCACAGTATACAATTATCAATATTACGTTTGTAAGAACTGCAACTATAAAGTAAACACAAACGAAGTTCACGAGAAACTAATACCTTTAATGTTAAAAAAAGTTTACGAATTAGTTTCCTCCACAGAGATTCAACAACAATCTAAGAACTTTGTACTTCAAATGATTTTAGAAACCGAGGGACAGATCGAATCCTTGGAAAATAAAGTTGGGATCTTCTCTCGTAAGTTATTACAAGCAAAAGAATTAAACGACCGTCTCTTAGAATCTCAAATTTCCTCAGCCATCAAACAATATAAACACTCATTAGAGGAACTCAACTCTTGCCACACAAGTCTAGTAAGACTTAATAATTCGTTAAAGTCAGATCAGTTCTTTTCAAGATTTGAGAATATTTTGAAATTCGACCTAGGTGATATAGAAAAAAGGCTTATAATTCTTTATTTTATCGACAGCGTTATCCTTGCAACTGACCAGCAACCAACTGTTCAATTTAAGTCAAATATTTTCGGGGATTTCTTAATTTCGAAAAATGGTTGAATTACCGAAAAGTAATAAGTACCAACTGGATAGTTTACCGAACATTTTCCCAAGTTCAAAAGTACAATCAGATGACAACTTTACAAAGCCCTTGTTACAAGGGCTTTAATCACAATATTGTTCGGTAGTTTATCCAAAATGGGATACCATTCTGGTCTTATTACCGAAATAACTTTATTAGTATGGACAGATTACCGAAATTTATACACTAAAAAACGAAACATAAAGGGGATATAAAAATGAACGCAAATGAAATTCAATTAAAACCTTTCAATGTTGTCAATACTTTAACTATAAACCCACCAACATCTCAGTACAGTACTACTTATGGTGGTGATCGTATAATGAGATGTGTACTTTATGTCCGTGTTTCTACAGAGATGGAAACACAAAGAACTTCTATCGATAATCAGATCGATTTATTTCGAAGCTATGCCGCCCAAAAAAATTGGGAGATTGTAGAGATTTATACCGACAAGCAATCAGGAACAAAAGGAAACAGACCCGGTTTAAAAAAACTAATTGAGGATGGTAAGGCTGGTTTATATGATGTGATATTAGCTAAGGAACTTTCTAGATTAGCTAGAAACGGTAGATTATCATATGAATTAAGGGATACTTGCTTGCAAAATGATATCCACATTGTCTGCCTAGATAACTCAATTAATACAATTACCGGAAACGTACAGAACTTTGGACTTTTTGCTTGGCTTTACGAAAATGAGTCAGCAAATAGCAGTCGGCGGGGTAAGGCTGCAATACGTACAAAAGCTAACAGAGGGTTATTTGTAGGTTCCAACCCACCGTATGGATACTATTCTGACAACGGCACGTTAAAAATTCGTGACGATAACACACCCGATATTGTTAGACGAATTTTTAATGAATACTTAGATGGAAAGGGAATGGATTCAATAGCAAAAAGTTTCACTGCTGAAAGAATTCCAACTCCTTCACAGATTGCACATAAGTCTAATGCATCACCTTTATGGCACGCTTCCACGATAAAAAATATTTTAAATAATCAACATTACTGTGGAGATCTTGTTCAAAACAGAACTGAAACTGTTTCCGTCACTACATCAAAACGGAGAATTAACAGTGATGACAAAGCAACGATTCAAGAGAATACTCACGAGCCTATCATCCTAAAAGAGACTTTTCAGGCCGTCCAGAAGATGCTTCAAACAAGAACACGTACAAATACGGCCCCTAAAAAGCATCTATTTACGAATGTTTTGTTCTGTGAACATTGCCAAAAGGGAATGTGGTTCAAAGCTAATCAAAAAGGTTATAGGTGCGGCGGAAATATTAAATATGGAGATACTTTCTGTCAAAATCGAGTAGTTGTCCGAGAAAAAGAATTAAAACACATTATCATTGAAGATTTACAAGAGCTATTTAAATCTATTCAAGACGATGAGTTTCTAAAAAGCCTGCAAAAGAGACTAGAGCAAAAGAAAGTCCTGTTTAAAAAAGAGCTGGCAAAGATTGAGAATAAAGCAACTAAATTTAGGTCTAGAAAGAAAGATTATCTTGATATGTATGCTGACGAATTAATATCTAGAGAAGAATTGGTAGAGTATCGTAAGCAGATAGATCTGGAAATATCCAATCTTGAATCAGCTAAGAGTGAGTTTCAAGAAAAGCTTGATGAGTGCGAAAGTGAGAACTACGCAATAGATTTAGGTAAGAAGCTTCAAGAAGTTTCAATCCTAAATGATTTAAGTCCTCAACTTTTACATTCATTGGTGAATAATGTAACTTGTAGTGATAATGGTAATCTACACATACATTACAACTTTGTAAAACCCTTTTAAATAACAAGAATAGGCAACAACCACTACGGTTAGTTGCCTTCTTTTAAAATGAGTTGCGAGATACACTCCACTTGCGCTGTCTGTGGAAACATATCCACCGGCTGCAGTGATTTTAATTTATACCCTTTTTGTGTCAGGTCATTCACGTTTTTTGCCAGGGTGGATGGGTTACAGGATACATACACAATTCGCTTAGGTTTTACGCGTAGCAATGTTTCAATTAACGACTGATCCAGTCCCGTTCTTGGAGGGTCTACTACTACTACATCAGGATGCCAGCCTTCCTTTTCCCATTTTGGTAGCCACGTTTCTGCTTTTCCCGTTACGTACATGGCATGGTCAACACCATGTGCCTCGGCATTTTTCTGCGCATCTTTGATAGCTTCTTCGATGACATCCATGCCACGCAACTCTGCTGCGCCATCTGCCAGCCAAAGTCCGATTGTACCAACACCACAATAGGCATCCACTACCTTTTCCTTCCCTGTTAGTTCCGCCGCTTCCTTTGCAGCATCATACAACTTTCTTGTTTGTACAGGGTTTAATTGAAAGAATGCCCTTGGTGATAGGTTAAATCGAAATTCACTCATTCTTTCTTCTATTTTTTCCTTACCGAACAAAACCACGGTTTCATCCCCGAAAATGAGGGATGTTTTCTTTGGATTAACATTCTTAACGATGGATGTTACATCTGGCAACCGTCGTCTAATTTCCTCCATAAATAATTCCACTCGCGGTATTTCCCTTTTTGCAGTAACTAGGACAACTTGATATTCTCCCGTTTCGAATCCCACTCGTGTAACAATCGTCCGGAGAACGCCTGATTTTTTTCGTTCATTATAAGCTGGTATATTCAAGTCCCCAGCTATTGCCTTTACTACATTGGTAACTTTATTTGTTTGGGGATGCTGCACCATACAATCTTCTAGATCAATAAGCCGGTGACTATTTGGACTATATAGACCAGCAACCATTCTGCCTTCTTGGTGGCCAACCTGCAATTGACTTTTATTTCGATAATTCCATGGCTCGTCCATCCCAATGGTATCTTTAAAATTGATTTTATCTAAATTAATTTTCGTATACCTCTCAAATGCTTGACGAACAATATCCTTCTTTTCCCGCAGTTGCGCCTCATAGGATAGGTGCTGTAGTTGACAGCCCCCGCATTCCGCATATACTGGACAAGGAGGAGCTACTCTATCCGGTGAAGGTTTTCTGAGCTTAACAATTTTCCCTTCCGCAAACTTCCCTTTTATTTTAGAGACTTCACAAACGATTTCTTCTCCAGGAAGCGCACCCGGCACGAAGACAACCTGCCTTTTAAAGAAGCCTACACCTTCCCCATCAATACCCATTCTTTTTATCGTCAAAGGAAACCTCTGCCCTTGTTTTATCTTTAAGTGGGTTTGGCCCTGTTTCTCTGATCCCTTTCGGTTTTTCAACTCTTCCACCTCTAAACTCTTTAATTACACCTTTATCCTAAAGAATGTTGTTTGTCTCTACTTTAATCGAATGATGGTTTTATAGCAAATGACCGTTCTCCTGGTTTCATATTACTCTCACTACATAGACCCATGATGAAACAAGTAACCCTTCCTCCGCTCTCATTACGCGTTTCATAATCCCTTTATGTGACAGGTATTACCCTCACCTTTATCCTTACCTGTTTCATGACCCACTTTATGAAACAGGTAACTCTCTATCAACTCTCATTACCCGTCTCATAAACCCTTCATGTGACAGGTATTACCCTCACCTTTTCCCTTACCTGTTTCATAATCGCTCTTAACCTGCCGCTAGCCTACTTCACCACTTCTCTTTTTATAAAACTCTTATTTGAATGCTAAAAAACACTGTCCTTATACTCTTCTTCTATCACTTGCAAACCGAGGGTAAAATGTTCAAATAATATTTCTTTTACAAAAGTGACTTGGTTTTTTTGACAATGGATAACCATCATCACCTCGCCCCCTTCCCCCATCTTTCTCTTCATCCTATATTCTTTTTTCCGTAATAGTAAATCTAATAAAAAGCCGAATCCCGATCCAAAAAAGACGCCAATTAATCCCCACGTTACAGGGCCTCCTGGAAGAACAAATCCGTATATGACTCCAAATAAAGAAAAAACAGTTCCAAAGGCAAAGGTCACATCCATTAGGGAAAACCCGGAACCACGAATAATCTCGCTATTCTTCTTTGGTTTCTTCTTTTCTGTTAGGGGGATGGTAAAGATATCCTTTTTACCAATCCCGTGTTTTTCTAGCTCCTTTATGGCCATTTCTAAATAAACAGTATGATCGAAGGAAGCAACAACGTTCATGTCCCCCACTCTTTCTGAAAAAATTTTCGTTTTTTGTTTAAAAGATTTATCTTGATATTCATTCATTAAATAATAACTTTGTTGTTTCGCCATTAGTTTATTATAGCTATCGCATTGAAGATAAGCGTCATACGGGGCAAAGCAATACATGGAAGGAATGAAAATGATCCATTGCACATTAACAACTTCCGTTGCAGCTTGGAAATTCCCTTGAAATGTATAATGGATAGCTGGTAAGGTGTTCGAAAAGTACACCACAATTATGAACCATACTAAAATATAAAATCCAGAGGGAAGTCGATTCACATAGAGATGGCCTAATCCTGGCATAATTAATGACCAAAACACAGCTACCCAATTTTTCCGTTTATCTAAGTAATTATTCTCTAATGCAGAAAAGGTAATAGGGTTTATTTCCGAAACTGACCACGACATATCGGCTAGTATGGCATACTTATTAATATCAATGGCCGTTCTTCTACTATCCCAAATGCCATACAAGTAGACAGGAACATATAAGAGAATCCACTGCTTATTCAGTACTTCTATCGCTTCTTCAATTCTTCCCGTAAAGGTATACATAATTGCCGTGTTAAATCTTG
The DNA here is from genome assembly GCF_030813435.1 of Evansella vedderi. GTDB lineage: Bacteria > Bacillota > Bacilli > Bacillales > Salisediminibacteriaceae > Evansella > Evansella vedderi. The sequence continues at coordinate 23,516 of NZ_JAUSUG010000004.1, forward strand.
CGTTTATATTGACGGTAAATTCCCATAATATTAACAAAAATCCTTTTACATACTTTGATAACATCACATGGCCATATCCTGGTATTGCTGCTGCCCACCACATCACTACTGTTGGGTTCCGTAGTTGAGCAATACTCGTGTTTGTTGCGGATACAATACCCTTTTTATATCTTACTCTGCTATTTGTCTCATTAGCTCCCACGACTGCTCACCAGTTCCCTAAAAAGATTTACAATGTTATCATTTGCAAACTTTCATCATTTATCCATCCACCTCCATACCCACATCAAAAAGAAGCACCTATATGTGCCTCTTGTAATATGTTTTTATATGGCTTTACTCGTATCCTTTCTTTGCTTTTAAAAAGCTTGGAGAAGCAGAAAGCGTCCGCCTGTAGCGTTTCCAAGGCAAATAGATTAACATCCTTTTATTGAAACTTAATCTACCTCAAGACTCTCCCATAAGTAGAGAGAGGCATACGTTCGATAAGGTTTCCATCCTTCTGATTTCTCCACCATCTCTTCCAAGGAAGGCTTTCTATCAAGCCCATAATACTTTTTCATGCCATTTTGTATACCAATATCCTGTACAGGAAAAAGATCCGTACGGCCAAGACCGAACATGAGAAAGCACTCTGCTGTCCAACGACCAATACCACGGATAGCTACTAATTCCTTAATTATCTTCTCATCCTCTTCATAGAGGAAACGGTCTAAATGGAGCTTCCCTTCGGCAATCAGCTTCGAGGTATCAATGACATATTCCCCTTTTCGCTGGCTAAATTGAAGCTCACGCAATTGCTCTACCTTCAACTCACTCACACGTTCAGCACTCGGATAAAACCATTGCCCCTCCTTTTCCACCCCAAAGGTCTGGATAAATCGCTTAGATAGTTCATAGGCAAATGCCATATTTAACTGCTGATGAATAATGGTTTTCATTAAACAGCCATACAAGGAGAAATCACAGACAAAGGGGGTTCCACGGAACGTTTCAAACAAAGAATGAAGGTCTGTTTGCTGGAAATGTTCATAAACAGTATGTAAAGATATATCCCAATGAAATATTCTCCTCAGCTCTTTGATTACTTTTTCTTCGTGCACAGCTTCCATCGTTTTAATATGAAAACGGGGTTCCTCTACTGTACCTACATGTGTTATATGGACAACAACCGCTGTCCCTTCCATCCATAATGGCACTTTTATTGATTGTTTTTCCAAGTTAATTTCATACAGTGGATCTATTTTTAACCGTTTTAACGCTTGGAAAAAATTATAAGGTCCTTGTACTATTATGTGTTCATCCATACGCACACCGCCTTTCCTAACTCTTATTTTATCATAGGGTCTCACTCTTCCTGAACTTGGCAACACTTATTTGTATTTACCTCTGCTACAATAGGATTTGCAAAATTGTTTTTAAGGGAGAGATTATTTGTGTCAATTCCAACAGATGTGGCCTCACTACAAATTATGGCCGAAGTTTATAAGAAGAAGAACCTACAAGAAATTTTAGAAAAAACGGTTCACAGCCTTGTGGAGCAAGTTCCATATATTCATTGGGCAGGTATTTATTTTTACGAAAATGAATCAGATGTACGTCTAATGGCAGCTTCCGATAACGAGAATGACTTAGTTTGGGAATCTAACAGTGAATTAAAGTTTCCTATTACTACTTCTGAAAAAGAAACAATTGGTGTTTTAATCGTTCGTACTCGTGAAGCTATCGCTTTCGATGTGACAGATGTGAGCACACTAGAAACGATTGCTTCAGCGATTGGTGAAATGGGATTTGCTAATTAATATGCTTTACATAAATGAGGCTGGGACATAATTAAAGTGTTAAAATGAAAATACGAACAATGCAATACCATAGCGTAGGAAATATACGTAGACTCCTGCGGGAGCAAAGGCAAAGGTGAGACCCCACAGTGCGTATGCACGAGGAGGCTCACTAGCCGCCCGCGGAAAGCGAAGTATATTTCCGAAGCGATTTATATGCTCCGTTCGGATTTCTCATTGATAAAACACTTTTGTCCCAGCCTCATTTTTGTTATTTCTTTATATTCTTCATTGTTATTGGCAATAAGCTTCTCTTCATCGCTAATTCATCAAGGCTTTTAAAGGTATAGCCTTCCTTTTCTAGATCGTCAATGACCTTTGGTAATGCCTCCGCATTATCGCTGGAAACGGAATGGAGAAGGAGGATGGCTCCTGGGTGGACACGCTTCATGATGCTGTCGTAGGCATACTTCCAGCCCTTTTGATTATTTATTTCCCAATCCTTGTATGCAAAGGACCAGAAAACGTTAATATAGCCAAGTTCTGCGCTTCTAGCTAATGTTCGCTCACTAAAGGTACCTTGAGGCGGTCGTAAATACCTCATATCATCACGGCCAGTTACTTCCTCATATAATTCCCTTAAGCTCTCTAATTCTTTTTTAAGACGCTCATCGGAAACGTCAGGCAGGCTTGGGTGATGGTAGGAGTGATTCCCAACGATATGCCCTTCATCAATCATCCGTTTGACTAAGTCCTGCTCTTCCTTTAAATAATGCCCAGTAATAAAAAAGGCAGCAGGTACATTCTTTTCTTTCAATACGTCTAAAACCTCTGCTGTATACCCATTTTCATATCCATTATCAAAGGTTAAGTACAGTTCCTTTTCATTTGTATCTCCAATATAAAAACCACCGTATTTATTAAGTAATTCTTCATAAATGGGCTCTGTTGTAGCCGGTTCATTGTTCTTAGCAGGGTTAAAGCTCCAATTATACTTTTCATTACTTTCTGCGTTACTAATTTTAGGCATGACTACAGCTGCAGCGATTAAAAGCATTAAGGTGAGTACAATTAATTTTGTGATTGAGTAATAATTTGCCTGCTTCAACTTCATTCCACCTTCACTCACTATTGTCTAAGAGGCCAATGAAAAGACAGGGGTTTCGTCTTTCCCATTGGGCTTATTATACTTCCAGTGCCCTCTTTGTCTAATTTTAGGTTGTTTCTGTTACGTTGTTTTTATTCTACGTTTCCCTGTTTTTTTCCAGTACACTCACATACATATCAAAATTTGCATCATGAAATATAAAATTCGCGTTGTTAATCTACTCGGAATGAGCGTAGGTCCACGACACTCCTTTCTACATAAAGAGTGTGCTACCGTTCTGTTGTTTATATTGATGGAAATAGGAGAGGATATTCCCTATTGTTTCCATAAAAATCGGTCATGTCACTTTAGACTTTTCTTTTTCATGGGCCTTATACTCTTCTTCTAATTCCGTTAGCGTTAATTCGTATAGATGCTGATCCCCTTTTTTAAATATACCCGACTGAATCAGCTGACTAATTAAATAATTTTTCTTTGCACGAATAGCTTCTTGAATAAATTTGGACATTACAACCACTCCATTTCATTTTTTATTGACTAAGCAGAAATTGATAAAGTGATACCACAATAACTCTTTCTTCCTCCAACTGATTTACATTGATATGTCTGCTATAATCTCAACCAGATATGTTATGTGTTCTGACAATGTTTTGACCATTACAAAAGCCCCTTCTCATGAAGAGGCAGACATAGTGATTCTAACTCTCCTTATCTATCAAGCATACAGCTTGCTGGAATTGGCACAGTATCTTTGTCAGATCTGCTGCCGAGATTTCTTTGGGCCAGTCCCTCCATCTCTCGGGATAAGAATTATTTGTAAAAATATGGAGTTGTTAATCAATATATGAAATCATTTACGAAAAAATGACGAAATACAGGCTGTAATTTTAATTTTTATGTAAGGTTTTTTTACTATCTCCTAAAAATAAATAAAACCACTTCAAAATAATTTAAGAAGAGGTCTTGTATAGCAAAAATAAGATTCATTCAATACGCAATTGGTAATTAAATACAATTTACATTATTTTTTAATAATTGTCAACGAAAAATACCTTCCTTAAAACTTAAGCTAACCCTAACGTTGGCAGGAAATAGAGGACGACTACAATTAAAAGTCCGTAAAAGCTTAATTGTCCTACAAAATTCGTCAACTGATTTTCTGCTTTTGTTTGTCTCCCTAAAATACTGATGACAAAGCCTACAATGCTTAATCCATAAAAAACAAATTGCGGGTAAGGAAATATACCAAAATCAATAATAAATAAGCTAATTAATATAACAAAGGCAATCCATTTGTATACAGTACCTAACATTAAAACACCTACTATTTCAACAGAATTAATAAATACCATTTATATTATACCTCATATAAACGAGTAGACAAAAAATTCCCTCTCTACACGAATATAAAGTCTCCGAAGTGTGTATACGGCTTCTGCATACTCACCTAATTGGTATAGATCGCCCCCTCTTTCTACTGCTACAAAAACAAAGAAGGCCAATTCGTTACTACTACCGAATTGGTCCTTCTTTTTTAATGTTATATTAATTACGAAAATACCTTTTCCCCATATTGCTGTAAGCGCTCGAAGGATGTTTTGTCCACATCTTTGTGCAGGCTGTTACCGTGGGAGTCCATCGTTACAATAGCACGGAAGCCTTCTACTTTCAGATGCCACATTGCTTCTGGAATACCAAATTCCATTAAGTCCACACCTTCAACCTTCTTGATACAGTCAGCATAATACTGTGCCGCTCCACCAATAGCGTTCAAATACACCCCACCGTGTTCCTCTAATGCCTTCAACGTTTTCGGTCCCATTCCGCCTTTACCGATAACAGCACGGATACCGAATTTCTTCATAATATCCCCTTGGTAAGGCTCCTCACGAATACTTGTAGTTGGTCCTGCAGCTTTTACATGCCATTCGCCGTCTTTATCCTTCAACATTACTGGTCCACAGTGATAGATAATTTGTCCGTTTAAATCAATAGGCGCATCGTGCTCCATTAAATGGTGGTGGATCGCATCTCGACCTGTGTGAAGATCACCGTTAATCACGACTACATCTCCAACCTTTAGCTCACGGATTTGTTCCTCCGTAATCGGTGCTTGAAGAACAACCTCACGCGCTTCCTCTTGCTTTTCAGTGTCGCTTTCAGAAGCCGCAGCTGCCTCATCATTCTTGAAGCTGATTTTTTCTCCTTCTTTATACAGCCAGTTTTGGATGGCTCCCGTTTCCGCATCTAGCTCCACACCTAGACGTCTAAACGCCCAGCAGTTATAGGCAACAGAAACAAAGAAGCTTGCAGGTAAACGGTTCATGGAACCAATTTTACAGCCAAGAAGTGTTGCTTCTCCACCAAAACCCATCGTTCCGATTCCAAGTGTATTTCCTTTTTCCATAATATACTCTTCCAATTCAGCTAGCTTTTCGTTCTCGTTCACATCACTTACATCTCGAAGTAATTGCTTCTTAGCTAGCTCATAGCCAGAAATTCGGTCTCCACCGATCCCTACTCCGATGAAGCCAGCACTACAACCTTGTCCTTGTGCTTGGTACACAGAGTGTAGAATACATTTGCGGATTCCATCTAAGTCACGACCAGCACGGCCTAACCCTTCAATTTCCATTGGCAGACTATACTGAATGTTTTTATTTTCACAACCGCCCCCCTTAATAATTAAACGGGTATCAATATAATCCTTCTTCCATTGGTGGAAATGAATGATCGGTGTACCTGGTCCAATATTGTCTCCGCTGTTTTCTCCGGTCAATGAATCCACAGAGTTCGGACGAAGTTTCCCATCCTTCGTAGCTTGACGGATAGCCTCATAAATATCCTTTTCCATCTCCAATTGATTCGCCCCAATGGGAACTTTAATTTCAAAGGTTAACATTCCAGTATCCTGACAAATCGGCAATACGTTATCATCTGCCATATCAATGTTTTTCGTAATTGTAGCAAGAGATAAAGCTGCTCTCGTTCCAGCATTTTCCCTTTCCTTTGCTTGACGAATGGCGCGACGTACATCGTATGGTAAATTCGTTGATGTTTCCACAACTAAATCGTAAATACTTTGACGAAAGTTTTCCATGCCCTCAAACACTCCTCTTTTTCTTTGGCTGTCTTCGATAAAGTTACTCCTGCGATTACTCGTCGCATAAAGAACAAGTTGCTTTCTAATAGGTTGTCCTCGAATCCGTTACAGGCGGACGCTTTCCGCGGGCAACGCTTCAGCCTTCTTGGAAAACCACCCTACGGTGTCTTCAGCAGTTGCTTTTCCCGTTGGAGTCGCCGCCTTTCACTCCTTCGAGTTATCCCAAAACAACAATCTATGCGAAAAAAGCCTTTTCTTTTATTTCTCAATAAGATTATTATACTATGAAACCCTTTGCAGTTGGCGATGAATTTAGAATATATAGATTAAGAACATTTATGTTTATTAAGTTTATCAGAAAGCACAACCCTTTTCCTTGTAAAAAATTTCTAGAAATTCTTTTTCACAAATTACTATCCTATCATTATTTTTTATGCCATTGAAGAGGTTTCTTCTCCACTTTGTTCCTGTAAATGGGAAGTATTATTTACATAATGAAACTTGGCCTTCCCCCATTTATTTATAGAAATCTTTGTAATTCCTGTGTTTTCAATAATAAAAGGCCGCTCACATTGAATCCACTGCTCCCCGAACATTAAGTAAGTAAGAAAGATACTGATAAACCCACCATGAGAAACAGCGGCGACAGTGTCTGAATGGTGATTATGGAAGAAATAATCTAGTGTCACTGCACAACGGCTCGTTATGGCAGGAACGGGTTCTGTTCCTGGAATTCCAGATGTGAGTAGTGATTGATGCCTTAAATGGGGGTACCTTTTATATAATTCCTTTTTCTTCAATCCCTCTAATGGACCTAACCCCACTTCTCGAATAAAATCCAGTTTATTTACAGATAAAGATTGTCTCTCACCTATTGCCTCTGCCGTGTAATACGCACGCTGTAAGTCGCTACTATATACGGCATCAAACGGCACATTCCTCAAAGCCTCTCCCACTTGCTCTGCCTGTTTTTTACCTAAACTAGATAGCGGCACGTCCGCATGCCCTTGAATTATTCCATTTAAATTAGCTACCGATTGTCCATGGCGAATTAAATACAACTCCATTTTATCCCCCACCCTAATTTTATTTTTTCGAAAGACTCACTTTTGTTTTTAATGAATCAGGTTAATAAATCAAATCCGAAATCTTGACAGCTCTTTGTTTTTGGTAAGTATTAAAGCTTAAATGTTACCCAATTTCCACTTACCCTTTTCATTCGGTAACATTCCTCTTCTGTCGTATGGGCTAACAACTCCTATAACGAAGGTGGGAACTGAGCCTCTTCATCGGGGAGAAGTTCATACTTTAAAACATTAAATATCATCTCCTGAGATAAAAGCAAGTACTATCGACTCCATGAGGACCTAGGGAAATTGTTATCCCCTTTGATCTAAACTCTGTGCTCTTTTATCCTTTAGGTAAATAAATCTTATCTTAACTAAAGTATAAATGATTTGAGCCTTTTAGAAGTGAAATTCGCTTCAATGGAAGCCACCACCGAAGTATTGTTATAATTATTTGCGAAAAAATAAGCATACACTAAAAAACAAAGTGGGGAGAGACAAAAAATGAATGAAGTAATTAACTTATTACAGAATCACCGATCATTTAGGGAATATAAAGCAGATCCAGTTACGGACGAACAGCTTGAAACGATTGTAACTTCTGCCATGGCCGCTGCCAACTGGATTAACGGACAGCAGGTAACGGTAATTGAGGTACAAGACAAACCAAAAAAAGCAAAATTAGCGAAACTGGTGGGAAACCAAGCGTATGTAGATGAAGCACCTGTATTTCTTGTATTTTGTATAGATTATTATCGAGCAAAGCTTGCTGCTGAGAAAAACAATACAACAATCAAAGTCACCGATAGTGTAGAGGCTCTTTTAACTGGTGCGACAGATGTGGGAATTGCCCTTGGTAATGCCATAGCTGCAGCAGAGTCCATGGGTCTTGGTACAGTTCCTATTGGAGGTATTAGAAAAAATCCTCTCGACGTCATTAAACTATTAGACCTACCGGAATATGTTTTCCCCATTTCTGGACTCGTTGTAGGTCACCCAAAGAATGATTCGGCCACAAAACCACGACTTCCCCTTGAGGCTGTTTATCATAAGGAACAGTATCATAAGGAAAATCTGGAATATCTGATCAATCAATATGATGAAACGATGGAAAACTATATACGGGAGAGAACAAATGGTGCCCAATCGCGAAATTGGTCCAGTGGCGTTGCCAATTTTTACTCCAATGCATATAAGGGATTTTTAGATGTATCATCAGCCTTGAAAAAACAAGGGTTCCATAATGATTAAATAAAAAAGCTTAATGAGGGTGTCCTATAAGTTGGGTGCGTCTCAAAAGGTGATACACCCTTGAGACGCACTCGATTATTCCATATTCCATTCATGACGATACTCCTTACATTTTGCCTCTATTTCATCCAGCATGGCAATAAGCTGGTCAATATCCTCAACCCCGGCTTTTTCCGGATCAATAGCATCGAGCATCATTACAATTTGATCCATCCTTTCATGAAGTCGGTTCATTTTCTCTTCCTGTACCTTATTCATTTTACTGCTCCTTTCTTATGCAACGGGAACCTCTATGTATATGCTTCCCCATTCTAACAAACATTTTTCCTCTGTCAACGGTGCATGTTCTTTTTTTCTAGTGGAAAAAAATTGTACTCGATTTTTCTTATTCTATCTATTCTAAATTGGCCTGTGTTCGTGTATGATAAAAAATGGTATTTTCTTTTAATTGTAAAAGGAGTTTTTAATATGAACTTACGGAAAATCAGCCCTTCCTACGACCCATGGGAGGCTTATTTAGATCAAGAAGAATATGGAGAAGCCCGTCTAACCAATGTGGAGTTTACAACGACGAACCTATGTAATATGCGCTGTGAGCATTGCGCCGTCGGGTATTCCTTACAAACAAAGGATCCCGCTCCATTACCTATTGAACTATTAATCAAACGCCTTGATGAGGTTCCAACCTTAAGGGCACTGAGCATTACAGGTGGAGAGCCAATGATGTCCATGAAATCCGTTAAAGATTACGTGGTTCCATTACTCCGCTATGCCCACAAACGTGGGATCCGTACGCAAATTAATTCTAATTTAACTATGCCAATAGACCGTTATGAGTTAATTATTCCTTACTTAGATGTCCTACATATTTCCCATAATTATGGAAGTGTCGATGATTTCGTAGAAATTGGGTTTGCCGTGATGGATCGTAAGCCATCCTACGATCAAAGAAAAGCTTATTTTGACCGAATGGTGGAAAACAGCAAGTATTTAGCAGCTAAAGGGGTAATGGTTTCGGCGGAAACGATGTTAAATAAACGTACCTTACCAAATTTAGAACGAATCCACGATCAAATTGTGGAAATGGGTTGCCAAAGGCATGAGGTGCACCCTATGTACCCAAGTGCATTTGCAAGTAATTTGAGCATTGCTTCCTTAAATGAAATACGTTCCGGTATCCACCGACTGTTAGATCATAGAAATGAGGAAATTTGGATGCTATTTGGGACTCTCCCCTTCTATCCTTGTAACAAGGAAGAGGAAGATCAACAGCTATTAAAAAGACTATATTCGGAAAAAAACGTAACCGTTAGAAATGATCCTGACGGTCGTTCACGAATTAACGTGGATATTTTTAATGGAAGTATTAATGTTACCGATTTTGCTGATGCAGGTGTCCTAGGGCATGTCCAAGATACGACTTTGGAAACTGCCTTTTCCCAATGGAAAAAATCAGAACTGGCAAAGTCCGTTGATTGCCACTGTCCAGCAGTGAAGTGCTTAGGACCTAATTTATTAGTAAAAGACGCCTACTATAAAAACGTGGACTTTAAAAAACGAACTCAGTTATTCGTTCATTCCTAAAACCAAAAATGGGGAGGGTGCCACCGAAGGATTACGTAAAACCTTTTGCGGCACCCTTGCATGTTTCAAGCTATTAATATAGCCTGCCCAAATTAAACAGACGATTCTCCTAATTTAACCACGTCTCATCGCCTGTGCGTTTCTAAACTATCTTGGTTGCTTTGTTGTTTGCACCCTTAAATTTACATAATCTTGAATTGGAATCCATGCTCCTATTCCTTGCTGGGTAACATTTTTAACCTCTAACCATTTTTTGTCTCCCCTCATGCGGAGATAAACCTCCCCATAAGTAACCTTCCCTTTTTCATTAACGGCAGCCGCATACGTATCGAGATAACCCATCATTTGAGGTGGGACACTATAATACCTGTCTGCCTTCGTATTATAGCCAATAACGGTAGAGAAGGTGAGTGGCATGTTTAATTTCTCTGTGGCTTTTAATAGCATTAACTGCTGGACCATTTCACCGTTTGGAACTTCCGCCGTTAAGCCACCTTTTATTCGTTTTTGCTGGTCTTGTGAGTACTGTATTTTCTTCGCTTCATTTCCACCACGGTTATCCAGCACATTGGTATTCACCTTCTCGAAGTCCCAATTGAATTTAGATTCCTCCGACTCATATGCCAACGGCCATTGTCCTAGATAAATGGAAACGTTCATAAACAAAGCTAACTTTGATCCTTTAATTGCTGACTCGTTGAACATCTTGATAAGCTCAGGGTTTTCAATTTTAATATCTGTCGAATCTAATAATTCCTGAGCCAATTCACTTGGATGAAGTCGCGGAAGATCCTGTGTCGGATTGGGATACGTGTTATCCTTTGAAATGTCCATTGCGGAATCAGGTATAGGATTTTCCTCTGTTTCTCCCTCCCCTTCTTCTGCTGCAAAAACTGGAGTTAACGTTATAGTGAGAAAAATCATTGGGAGAAGGAGATAAACTAGAGCTTTTTTCATCATTAAATTGCCTCCTTAAACACTTTGGCATCTAGATTTATTTTGATTTACAGTTAGTTTTGCTAGAAGTTGAAAAATTATCCGTTGTTGCTTTTCAAATTAAATATTTTCCTTCCAGGTATTCTATGTCACACAAAAAAAGCCCCATCGATAGAAAACATCTATCACGGAGCTGCATTTTATTAAAAAAATTAACTAATTACTTCCCTTTTCCTTCTCTTCATCATTTATAATCCTAATCTCCCGCCATTTACCAAATTTATAGTATCCGATGGCAATAAAACTACTTATCACCAAACTTGCTCCCATACCGATAGCAATTCCTTGTTCACCTAGCCAATAAGCAGCTATATAAGTTAATGGATACCTCAGCACCCAAAAGGATATGACATTAAGTATAAATATTTGAAACATAGCTCCTGCTGCCCGTACAACTCCATTCAAAACGAAGTTAATCCCTAGAAAGGGATAGAAGAATGCAATCGTCTGTACATACATTTTTCCAAAGGCAACCGTTTCTGGGTCTTGAACAAACAAAGAAATCATAAACTCCGCACTAAAAAAAATAATGGCACTAATGGTAAAAGAGACTAGTAAAATTAAGGTAAGCCCATGCTTCGCAATGACCTCCACTCGATCCCAAAGCTTAGCACCGATGTTTTGCCCTGCCATACTATTTACCGCAGAGCCTAACGCCAACGCAGGAAGCATAATGAGACTGTCTAACCTTTGGGCAGCGCCAAACCCAGCTACTACTTCTTCCCCAAAGGTAGTTACAACAGTCATTATTGCCAGAACCCCTCCAGAAATGACCATCATGGATAACCCTGAAGGCAAGCCTAGCTTGAAAATAGACTTTATATAGTAGGCTTCTGGGAAATATGGAACCGTAAAGGGTACGTTTGCTCGATATATCGAATAAATAAGTCCATATAAAAAGGCCGTTCCTTGGGCAACTATGGTAGCATAAGCCGCTCCCGCAATACCTAGATCCAATACAGCAATAAAAATAGGCGTTACTACTGCATTTAAGATAACTGCTATCATCACAAAGCGTATTGGCGTTTTACTGTCACCGAGAGCTCGGAGTACCGTAGCAATGAAGTTATAGCCGAAAACAAAGCTAATTCCAATGAAATTAATTTGCAAATAGGTTGTTGCTAATGGAAGCATCTCCCCAGGTGTTCCCATCCACCTTAGGATATATGGTGATGCAAAATAACCGATAATCCCCAGCATAATAGTTAACGTACCTAAAACCACAACAAAACCATTCAATGCAGCCTTGAGAGCCTCTTCGTTCTTAGCACCTTTATATTGTGATAAAACCGTTAATGCCGCAGTATTAATTCCAATAATAAACGAAAGGATGGTAAAAACAATCGTCCCTGAAATGGCAATGGCACCAAGTGCATTGGCGCCAAGAAGATTTCCAACCCAAAGGGAATCAATAATCTGATAGGATACTTGAAGGAGATTCGTGAGTAAAATAGGCCCTGAAAAAATAATCATTTTCTTTAGAATATTGCCTTCTGTGAAGTCAAGCTGTTTTTCACTCATTCCATTCCCTCTTTTATTGGATTGTAAAGGTTTCTGTTAGTTCAATGGAGTCAATAACCGTTTGAGCCATAGGGCAATTTTTTTGCGCTAAAACAACTGCTTTTTCAATCTTAGCTTCATTTAAATTCTCTCCGCTGATGGTATAGTGCAAGTGAATTTTCGTAAGCTTATTAGCAGCATCTGGATCCCTCGTAACATCGGCATCTACGGTCATGTGATAAATCGTCATTCGCTGCTTTTCTAAAACCTTCCGTAAAACACCTCCACTACAGACCGCAATGGCGCTCACCATTAGCTGATAAGGGCGAAAACCATACTCTTCATTCCCAGAAACCTGCAATGTTCCATATTCAAAATTAGTTTCAAACCCGTTTTCTTTCATTTCAAATCTCATCTATTATTCACGTCCTTTTTTTAAGAGTGATATTATCCTTTTATTGTACCCTGATGGTGCAAATTTCGTCACGTTATTTACTTCGATAGTATCTAACTATCAACTAAATATCCATTAATTTTCCTTGAATTAAACGAAAAAGAATTTACAATGGATAGGGATACTTAAAGAGTCTGTTCAAAAAGCTCGGTTTTTGAGCTTTTTAAACAGTAGCCAAAACGAAAGGGGCTTTTTCCATGTCAACTAAGAAACAACACAACAACCCTACTTATCGTTATTGGGTCCTAGTAGGTATGGTGTTAATTGCTGGTTTTTCCCAAGGGATGCTGCTCCCTGTATTAGCAGTTATGTTAGAAACTGCAGGGGTTTCCCCTTCCGCTAATGGACTAAATGCCGCTGCGTTATATATTGGAATTATTTTAATTGCTCCTTTTATTGAAAAGCCTGTCCGGAAATATGGATATAAACCTGTCATTATCTTAGGGTTAATACTCGTTACGGTTTCTTTACTACTTTTCCCCATCTGGCAAGCCTTTTGGTTTTGGTTTATTTTAAGAATGATAGTAGGAATTGCCGACAATTTAATTCACTTCTCTACCCAGGTTTGGATTAGTGCTACCAGTACGAAAGAGAAACGGGGACGGCAACTTTCCATTTATGGGTTAGCCTTTGGACTAGGTTTTGGAATAGGGCCAATGATGACTAGGTTAATTGATGTGAATGAATTTCTCCCCTTTATGATAGCCTCTGGATCGAGTCTTATTGCTTGGGGATTTATTATTTTCTTAAAAAATGAATGGCCGTCTAGTGATTTTGAAACGGCTTCTCAATTAAATACATTAGCAAGATATAAAGAAGTAGTGAAATTAGCCTGGTTTGCTTTACTGCCTGGTTTTTGCTACGGGTATCTTGAAGCTTCTCTACACGGAAATTACCCAGTCTATGCCATGCGGATGGGATTAGATATTCATTTTGTAACAGTCATCCTCCTCCCAAGCTTTGTTTTTGGAAGTTTAATAACCCAGCTTCCTTTAGGAATCTTAAGTGATAAAATTGGCCGAAGCCGTGTTTTAAGGAGTCTTCTGTTCATTGGATTTATTCTTTTCTTTACCATGACCTTCGTTGAGCATATTCCATGGGCACTATGGAGTTTATTCGCTGTAAGCGGTATGCTGCTTGGCTCATTATTTTCTTTAGGAATTGCCTATTTAGCCGATTTGCTGCCATCAAATTTATTACCTACCGGAAATGTTATGATCGGCGTTCTGTTTGCTGTTGGCAGCATGATTGGGCCAATGGTCGGTGGATGGTTGATCGGGGTTGTAGATCAAGGAGCCATTTACTATTCCATAAGCGGAATGCTGTTAATGATGGTGGTCTTAGGCATTATATTTGAATATACAAATAAGAAGCAGCTTCAAAAAGTAAGAAAAGCCGCATCTTAAACGGAAAGTTCAGAACAAAAGCGCAATGCGCCAAAAAAGTGCGGGACCGGGTCCCGCACTATTTCTTTTTGAACAGACTCTATTATTGAAATACTTGTTCCAATACTTTAAAGGAATCGGAATTTTTTAAGTTTTTATTAACAGAGCGATCTATTTTCACTCGAAGCTGCCCTTGTAAGATCTTTACCTTTTCCGGTTCACCTACTAAATAAACGGACTGCCATTTACGATCTCGATACATCTGTTCAATATTAGAGGCGATTTTTTTATAAAATCGATTTAAATTTTCGTCTAAACGGTGTTGATAATCATCCACATGATTGGCACTGGATGCCATTCTGTCGGAGGATGCGGTCCCCTCTTTTAATCTCCAATTCTCACTTTCTGGATCAAATTGATAAATATTTGTTCCCTTTATTTCTCCTAAATCAATATCAATAATTTTAATTACATCTCTATTCGGCATGATAATAGCACTTTTTGGAAAGTCTTGTTGAAGCTTTGTAAGCTGGTCAAGGACTGGCGCATTTTCCCAGTGGAAATTAGTTTCTACTGGGAGTTGTAAGTAGTGGACAGACCATAAATCCTGTTCTTCGGAAGCAAATATAACTACACTTTTCATAAGCTGCGATTGGTTACCCTTTATCTCTTTTTCCACTTTTCTTCGAAGCTTCTTATATACTTTAAGCTGCTTTTGATCTCCTGATGCAATTAAGTATTCTTCCAGTCGCTTCAAACCATTTTTTAAGCGTATTTTCCATTCACCTTTTCGTTGATTCTGGTTTGCCCGATCCGTGTTCAAATAAACTGACAACACACACTTCCCCTCACTACACTGGAAATTCCTTAGGTTTTCCAATTCCTTGGCCAATGCCATATAGACATTCCTCCTTTTAAAGCATGTACAAGTATTTATCCTTTTTTTAATACCGTTAAACCTACATTTATTTCTACTGAATATGTACTTTGGGGAAATGGATAATATGCGTGACCACTTAGCATTTTGTAAAAATTTATTTATTTGCTTCGAGAGGGGAAAAGAGGGAATGAAATTTTTGACAAAATAAAAGGATGATCACATCCCCTGCGATCATCCTTTTATTGGATACAAAGCTTGTCCTTCACACCTTCACTGTAGAAGCTGTTCATCATCTGAGGAAGGGACAACCTCATCAAGGTCCAGCTTTTCCTCATTCTTCAGCTTTGTAGTTATAGCTTGAAACTCATCCTTTGATTCCTGCAAAGCCTTTAACAATTCCTGTGTATGACTTTTCATGTGTTGCGAGGTCTCCACAAGGGTTTGAATATCATCTGTTGCTTCTTCAACGATGGTAGCAATCCTTTCGCTGGACGCTTTCATTTGTTCCATAAACGGCTCCCGATTCTCTTTTATAACCTGTATCCAATGCTTTGTTTTTTCCGTACAACCGCTGACACTATCTTTAATCTTTGTTCGCGCTTTTTTATTCGCCAAAACATAAATGGAACCTGCTGCAACACCGATGACGATTCCTCTCCGAAACCAGTTCGTTTTTTTACCCTCTTCTTTTTCCATCTTGTTCTACCCTCCATTAACACCAAAGTGTTCTCTTATTTCATTTTACCAATTTATAGAGGGAACAAACAAACACAAACAATTTTTTGATAAAAATGAATGATTAATCATTCATTATATAGCTTAAATTACTTTATATTTCACTATTCTGTCCTGTTCCAACTGTTTTATTTCTCCTCTTGATTCTAATAAATCTAAGTGTCCTAATGTTTCAGAGAATGTTAGGTCTGGCTGCTGTTGATAAATATGTCCGTACTTCCTTTTACACAATTCGAAACAAGTAACTATTTCATCCCTCATTAACTCCTTAAATTGTACTGCCTTTCTATCTTGATCCCTTAATCTGCTATCTATTAATGATTTCGGATCCGTAATAGCTACCCCATGGCCAGCATAGGCTACTTTGGCCATTAAACATTTCTTGAGAGAGTCCCGATATTGAAGTAATGTTTTCGGTCTATCCTTTTCTCCTGGATACGGTCCTTCAATAATTGCATTAGAGGATATATGCTCAATAAGATGATCCCCTGCAAGCATAACCCCATCCAATTCTCTATAAAGGGAGATGTGACTTTGTGCATGGCCAGGGGTTTCTAGTACTGTCCAGTCAGGTAGACCTTCAATCATATCCCCTTCCTTTAATTCTTTATCCACATAACCATTAGCAGAAAAATTCAAGTAACCCCTTTTTCTTTTTTCAATGGCCTTCACCAAATCTGCAGGTACCCCATGAGAAGTATATAAGGCTTGATAAAATGAATGTAAAGTATTAAAAAAGTCTCTTTCTTTACTTATCCATGGTTTCACCTTTGGATGGGCGTAAACTTTAGCATTCGGTAAAAATTCTTCCAAAAGTCCAATATGGTCAGGGTGATGATGTGTCAAAATAACAACCTCAATATCTTCAAATTGAAGCTTTTTTTCCTTGAGATGCCCTTTAAGAACATCATACGCCTCTTCCGTTTTAGGACCTGTATCCACAAGTGTTAATGCATCTCCCTCAATTAAATAGGTATTGACTGGTCCCACTAAAAAGGGAGTAGGTACTGTCATTTGATATATATTTTTTGTTAGTTGTTCCATTGTACTAGTCATAAAACCTCCTTCACCACTAAAAGAATGAATGTTCATTCATTTCTATTTTCTCCTATTGTATCTTATTTTTTGTAACTTGTCATGATCAAGTTATCCACACAGAAAGTTATCCACACACTTGTTAACAATGTGGATTACTCTACCTATACTTTACAAACTACTTTTCTTTAAGTTCATTCTATTTTTGTGGATAAAAACAATTTGGATGTGGATAATGTGGATAATTAAGTGAATAACTTATAAATTAGGGTACTAGATGTGAATATTGTTGTGGATAAATTCAGTTGTTGTGATAGAGTTCTAATAGAATAAAATTTAATAAGTGCATATGTGTTTGTTCATCCACAATAAAGGGGTATACATAAGTAGCATATATCGGCGGTAAAAGGTATACCAATTGAACAAATAGTTTGACTATTTTGGCTTTTCGTAATAGAATTTCTCTTATCCCCTCCTCTAAGGAATCTGGGATATTAAAGGTTGGGGCATCAACTTCAGGGAAACTCCCGGTCAATTGATGATAAATGTGCTTTAAGGTATAAAATTGTACCCTTTCATCCTGTATCATCCTATCAAGTAGTTCTTCATGTGTTTCATTTTTTGCCAATACTTTTAAATAATCAAACAACAGTTCATCTGTACTTTCTCTTTTTACAATTTCTTTTATTATTTGGAGCACTACCTCCAAATTTTGCTGTCTTACGTTGTTCCAATAATAATCAATTGTAATCAAATAGAGCACCTCCATACCAGCTTTTTCGTCTTTAATAAATATATGTTATGAAAAACCATTAAGCACAAGAAAGTTCATGAATTTGTAACAGGTTTCACAGTTATAGATAGTAAAAAAATAATATAATTAAATTGAAAGAAAATTTTGATTAAAGGAATGATCTTACATGAGAAAGCGTTTAAATAAAACTTTTGAGGAATTAGTTCTTGAAAATAAAGAAATGTTACTAAAGGATGATAAAGCACTAAGGGAGATTGAAAAGAAAGTGGATGAAAAAGCCATGAAAAAGGGCCGAGAATTAATTAAGGCATAATTTCTTTCTTTAAACCATTAATTCATTAAATACAATGGCAAAAATGATTTTTAACAATCGATAGACCTCAACCTTAATTAAGTCTAAAAGTCTACCTCTCCATGGGGAAAGGTAGACTTCTTTATTAGCTTTGATATTGTTTTAATAGATAATTTAGCTTAAGTGCCAGTGCAAGATCTCCTTGGACCTTCAACTTCCCACTCATATAGGCAACCGTTGGATTCAAATCTCCTTCCGCTAGCTTTAAAAAATTTTTATCGTTCATTTTTATCGTAATTTTTGGTTCTAAATCTTCCGACTTTGTATATTCTGCTGAATTACCAGAAAGCTTTAATTGGTATATTCCCCCATCTTCTCCATCAAGGTTAAATTGATATACTACGTCTAATCCTTCTAAATGACTTGGATCCTCATTTATTTTTTCCGTTAACAAATAAAATTTTTCTTTTACTCCCATAGTACTTCCACCTTCCGTAATTAATGATTGAGCACTCATTCATTTATATATTATATAAAGTTCTTCCATTTCCTTCTTAAAAATAATATTTATTCTCGTTGCAAAAAAACTTGCTGGAGTCACCGCCTTTCACTTCTTCGGGTTATCAAAAGAACAACATCCTTTACGAATATCTAGAATTCAGCAGGGAATTTTTCTTTAACCAAGAATTTATTATATAGATTATGATTTTACTGACAGGGGGAGACAGAATAGATGAAAATACGAAAACTACAACGATCAGAAATAGATATCAGTATTGAAATGTCGGAATATTCCTTCCAATATGAACTATCTGAGGAAGAAAGAGAAGAACGGAGGAGGAATATCTCACCGGAAGATAGCTGGGTTGTGGAGGATGATGGAAAAATCCTTGCCAAAGCAACTGTGCTGCCTTTAATGGTACACTTCCAAGAAAAGCAGGTTTCAATGGGTGGTGTTTCAAGTGTAGCCACTTGGCCAGAATACCGGCGAAGTGGCTTGGTAAAAGACCTTTTATTTCAATGTTTAATAGAAATGAAGGAAAAAGGTCAGCTCCTATCCTTTCTTGCCCCCTTCTCTATCCCATTTTATCGGAAGTTTGGCTGGGAACTGTTTGCAGAAGAGCAAAAGCTAACCTTAACAAAGGAACAACTGCCAGTGCGGAAGCCCACTGCCGGTTCCATAAAGCGTGTAGAAAAGGATTACCAGGTTATTAGACATGTTTATGAGGAATGGGCCAGTCGTTTTAACGGGACGCTCATACGGGATGAAAAATGGTGGAAACGGTTAATTTCAAGGGATAAAAAGGACCATCTTGCCATTTATTATACACAAGAAGGGGATCCAAAGGGCTATATGTTTTACCAAATAAAGTCCCAAACTTTGACAATCGATGAGTTGATTTGGTTAGACCCAGAATCTCGAGATGGTCTTTTCACATTTATAGCAAATCATGATTCCATGATAGATAAGGTTGTTTGGACAACTACACCAAACGATGGGATACCATTTTTACTTCCTGACCCAAAAGTGGAACGGGAAATTATCTCCTATTTCATGGCTAGAATTGTGGATGTAAAAGAATTTTTAAAGGTTTACCCTTTCCAAATGGAGGAAGGTAGTTCCCCTATTATTCTTCATTTAACAGATGAGTTTTGTTCATGGAATGATGGAACATACTTTATTGAAATGAAACAAAATCAAATAAAGACTAACTTTTTCTCTACCAAAGGGAGTTCGGGGGCTAACTGTCAGCATCCACCTAAAAAGGGAATTCGCCTTTCTATCCAAACCCTCACAGCCCTTTTATTCAATGCTCAGTCAATGGATGTCCTTTACAGAGAAGGTCTCGTATTAGGGGAAGAAGAACAGGCAAAAAAGTTAGAAAATGCTATAAAAAGTGGAAAACCATTTATTTATGATTTCTTCTAAGAAGGAGAATGCAAATTTTTTTACCCTATAATATATAATAAAGAGGCTGGGACATAACTAAAGTGTTTAGATGCCGCCCGCGGAAAGCGAAGTAAATTTCCGAATCGATTTATATGCTTCGTTCGGAATTCTCATTGACAAAACGCTTTTGTCCCAGCCACTTTTAATGACTAAATCACAGAATGGACTTATTTTTCTGAATGGATAAATTCTTTCTCAACAGGAAGTTGTAAACTAGATACCATGTTGTTAACGGCACTAAACAGAGCTTTTACTGATGATGTCATAATATCAGAGTCAATTCCGCACCCCCAATATACAACACCATTCTTTGCGGTAATTCCTACATAAGATACAGCGTTTGATCTTGAGCCTATTTCTAGCGCATGCTGCTTATAGACCAAATCCGTATAGTCAATACCCAGATTGGATTGAAGAGCGTTGCTGATAGCATCAAGTCTTCCATTTCCCACACCAGAAAATTCATGTTCTCCATTATTCATCCGGATCGATACAATCGTTTCGTAATGACCATTTTGCGTATATTTGTAACGGTTAAATTCAACAGGGGTGTTAATATTCACATATTCGTTGATAAAAATATCATAGATTTCATTCGGCATAAGCTCCTTGTGCTTGTGATCTGAAACATTTTTCACACTATATCCAAAACTCTCACGCATTTCGGAAGGGAGATCAATTCCATATTTTTGCTGAAGGATATAACCGATTCCCCCCTTACCGGATTGACTGTTAATTCGGATGATATCTCCTTCATATTCTCTTCCAATATCCATAGGATCGATTAATAGATAAGGTACAGACCAATCCTTCCGTTCTTCTTCCTCGCGCCATTTCATACCTTTGGCAATGGCATCTTGATGGGAACCTGAAAATGCAGTAAAGACAAGTTCACCACCATATGGATGTCTTTCGTGAACCTTCATTCTTGTTAATTTTTCATATTTGGAAATAATGGAAGGGATATTTTCAAAATTCAGCTTTGGATCCACCCCGTGTGAAAACATGTTTAATGCAAGTGTTACGATGTCCACGTTCCCTGTTCTCTCTCCGTTTCCAAACAATGTTCCTTCGACTCTTTGCGCTCCGGCAAGCATCCCTAGCTCAGCATCTGCTACTCCAGTTCCTCTGTCATTGTGTGGATGTAGTGATAGGATTACCTTATCTCGATAGCTTAGATTGTCACTCATATACTCAATTTGACTTGCGTAAACGTGAGGCATGGACATTGATACAGTAGCTGGTAGGTTGATAATTACCTTGTTATCCACTGTCGGCTGCCAAATATCTAGTACCTGGTTGCAAATTTCAAGGGCAAACTCCATTTCAGTACCTGTGAAGCTTTCCGGAGAATATTGAAATTGGAAATTCCCTTCGGTTTCAGCAGCATATTTCTTAAGCATTTTTGCCCCAGTTACAGCAATACCAATAATTTCTTCTTTAGATTTTCTAAATACTTGCTCACGCTGTGCCACAGATGTGGAATTATATAAGTGCACCACTGCTTTGTTTGCACCCTGTAATGCTTCAAAGGTCTTTTTTATAATATGTTCTCTTGACTGTGTTAAAACTTGAATCGTCACATCATCCGGAATCAAATTCTCTTCAATTAATGTACGTAAAAAAGCAAATTCGGTTTCCGAAGCAGCTGGAAAACCTACTTCGATTTCCTTGAAGCCTACTTGTAAAAGCAACTGAAAATATTCTAACTTTTCCTCTAGACTCATTGGGACGACCAAAGCCTGGTTTCCATCACGAAGATCCACACTACACCAAGTAGGAGCTTCTGTAATATACTCCTTTTCTGCCCATTTCAAGCTTTGTACTGGGGGCATAAAGTAACCTCTAGAATATTTATCGATATTTTTCATTCTGACTCCCACCCTTTATTTATAATTGTTTGTATTTATTTAATAAAAAAGCCCCGTCTCTATATAAATATAGAGACGAGGCATTGCTCGCGGTACCACTCTAATTGATTAATTATAATAATATTAACCCACTCGTTTTCGGTGGCAATCACCACCTATCTTCATAACGGTAGAAAACCGACATCCCCTACTAATTATGTTCAGGGAGTAGCTCATGGATGAGTTCAAAGGTTATAACTACCGATTCTCACCAACCATCGGCTCTCTGACAAGTTTATAAATCCTTCTACTATTTCCAATCTTTGCTCATCATTATTAAATTAAATAATATAATATACCAATAAACTCAAGTTGTCAATACTCAATTTGCAGAAAATAAAGACTACTGTGAATACCAAAGAATAACTTAGGCAACTTTTACACAAAAAATGACTAACACATCAGTTGCTTTTCCCGCTGGAGTCGCCGCCTTTCACTTCTCCAAGCTTTTTTATAAGAAACGATTCTAAAGTTATTCCCACAATTTTCGCAGGGCTTTGAGTGATGTTTTCGATTTACTGTATCTTAGGGGAATATCAAAGCTGGTAGTTTGTTTTAAAACACTTTTCTCGTGAGTAAAGGTATCAAAGCTGTATTTACCGTGATAAGCCCCCATTCCGCTCTCCCCAACACCCCCGAAAGGTAAATAAGGGGTTGCCAAATGCATCAGAGTATCATTTATACAACCACCGCCAAATTGAAGGTTTTCCATTATATACTCCTGAGTATCTTTACTTTTGGAAAACAAGTATAACGCTAATGGGCTAGGGCGTTTGCGAATTCGCTCAATCAACTCGTAATCATCCGTAAAGGTTAAAACAGGTAAAATCGGTCCAAAAATTTCTTCCCCCATGACAGGGTCTCCGTCTTCCACCTCAACCATGACCGTTGGTTCCATAAATCGATCTACTCGATCATATTCTCCCCCATAATATATCTTATTCTCATCTAATAGTTTCACTAGGCGATCCACATGCTTTTCATGAACAATCTTTGGATAATCCTTATTAAAGCGTATATCATCACCATATAGCTTTTTAATAAAGTGAACAATATATTTTAATAGCTTCCTACGATGTTTTTCATAGACTAATATATAGTCTGGTGCTACACATGTTTGCCCTGCATTAATAAACTTTCCCCAGACAATTCGCTTCGCTGCAAGCTTTAAGTTAGCATCTTTCATAATGATAGCCGGACTTTTCCCACCAAGTTCCAATGTTACAGGAGTTAGATGCTTCGCAGCAGCTTCCATCACCTTTTTCCCAACTTGTACACTTCCTGTAAAGAAAATATAATCAAATTTTTCTTCCAAAAGGTACTTGGCAGTTTCTGCATCCCCCTCCACAACAGCAACATACTTCTCATCAAAGGTTTCTGCAATTAGGTCTCTAATGACGGAGCTTGTATGAGGCGTTAGCTCAGAGGGTTTAATAATAGCCGTATTTCCAGCAGCCAAGGCACCGATTAAAGGGGCCAATGCCAGTTGAAACGGATAATTCCATGGAGCAATAATTAACGTTACGCCGTATGGATCTTTATACACATAGCTCTTTGCACCGGTATGGGTCAGGGGAGCCTTTTCCTTTCTAGGTGCTGCCCACAGATCGATGTTCTTCACTATATCCTTAAATTCATTATATAAATAGCCAACCTCGGTGAGATAAGCTTCATTTTCTGATTTATTTAAATCACGCTTCAATGCTTCAAAGATTGCCTCTTCCTTGCTCTTTATTGCTTCCTTCAAGCGCATTAATTGCCTTTGTCGGAATTTAATATCCCTTGTTTCCCCTGTATAAAAATAGGTTCGTTGTTTTTCAACAAGTGAATGAATCCAATCGTTCATTCGTTCACTCCCCCTCAAATCATAAATAAGATTGCGTTTTTATAATATTGTCACTCGAATCCCCAACTCGAAGCGTATTCGTGAAGTAACGCTCGTCGCTGGAGTCGCCGCCTTTCACTTCTTTGAGTTTGAGAGAACATTCATTTTCTTTAAAAAATATGTCGGACTGTGTACTCTATATAACTCTAGTTTAGTGGAAAGGGGGAAAGTATTCCACTATTAAACAAGCCCCAAGTATATATATTACAGAAATATTACTTTCAGTATCATTTTTTTTAAACATTTCCTTGAGAAAGTCTTGCCTCAAAAGACCTCTGTACTTTTATTAGTCGGAAGAATAATAAGGTTGCACATACACCTAAACTTAATATCAACCCAACCCAATAGCCGAATGGGCCGAGGGTTGTATAATTGGCAACCACAAAACCAAACGGAAGACCGATAAGCCAAAAAGAGACTAGTGCCATTATGAATGGAATATTCACATCCTTATACCCTCTCAGAATTCCTTGTATTGGTGTATTGATTGCATCGGATAGCTGAAAGAAAATAGCATAAATTAAAAACTGTTGAATTAGGATTGCCACTTCTTCATTCGTTGTATAAAGTGTAGAAACGGGCTCCCTTAATACATAAATAATGACACAGGCCACTAATCCCATGAGAACAGCAAAGATGACTCCAATGACACTATATATTTTAGCATCCTTCAGCCTTTCACCACCTATTTCAAAACCGACGGTGATCGTTAATGCGAAGGCAAAGCTCATGGGGATCATATAGAGTAGGCTTGCAAAGTTAATGGCTGCTTGATGGGCTGCAATTACTTCCGTTGAGAACTGACTCATCAACAACGTCACAGCGGAAAAGATACTTGTTTCAAAAAAAATAGTTAACCCTATCGGTAGCCCTAGAAAGAGAATCTCCTTCCAGGTAATGAAGGAAACACCATATAATTTTTCAAAGACTTGAAAGTTCGTAAAAGGCCTCAATTTTACTGTAAAAAATATAGTTACGATAAAGATAAACCAGTACGTAATGGCAGAAGCATAGCCTGCCCCAATCCCACCAAGTGCAGGGAAACCAAAACTCCCAAAGATTAATAAATAATTGAAAACAAAGTTAACAGGCAAGGCAATAAGTGTAATAATCATCGTTACTCTTGTTTGTCCTAAGGAATCCATAAATCCCCTTAGTACGTTATACATAAATAAAGGAATAATGCCTATAGCCAATCCAATTAAATAATGCTTAGCTATATAGGCCACTTCTTCCTCCAATGACATAAATAGGAGAATAGGATCTAATACATAATAACCAATAATTATAACCGCAACAGAAATAAGGACAGCCAAGTATAACCCCTGTAACACATAGTAACCCACATCGTCTTTTTTCTGAGCCCCTATTTTTTGGGAGATAATTGGTGTTAATGCCATTAGGATACCGCTTATCCCTGTTAGAATTGGCACCCAGAGGCTAGACCCAATAGCAACTCCCGCTAGATCATTTGCCCCTGCCCTACCAGACATTGTTGTATCTATAAAATTCATCATGTATAAGCCAAGCTGTGTTACTAAAATCGGCCACATGACAACCATCAATAATTTAATTTTCTCTCTTACCGTTTTTGTCGTATGCACAATTTCCACCCCACTCAGAATACATTATGATTGTTTTTCATGGTTGTCAAATTGTAAAATCGACAGTGGGTTATTTATATAGGCTATATTCGCAAATTTTATTCTTAAAACTTGGAGAAGCGGAGGACGGCGACTCCAGCGGGAAAAGCAACAAGTCTTTCTTGCGACGAGTAACCGCAGGAGCAGCTGAAGACACCGCAGGGTGGTTTTCCCGAGGAGGCTGAAGTGTTGCCCGCGGAAAGCGTCCGTCCGTAGCGTATCCAAGCCATATTATATTTAATATTAAGGTGGTAACAGTTATGTTTTTTGAAACTCTTTGGCAGTATATTCTTATTTTCGTTATGGCCGCTACTCCTTGGCTTGAAATATTGATCGTTATTCCTATTGGTATTGGGATGGGGTTGCAGCCTTTTTGGGTAGGAGTGGTATCATTTATTGGAAATTTCCTACCGGTAATATTGATTATTTATGCCATTAACTGGTTTCAAGGAACCCAATGGTTTCAAAAGCGGAAAGAAAAGAAAATCCAGAAACAGAAGGAACTTGCCGGTAGTTCCCAAGGTGATCAAAATAATAGGAAGAAAAGTTCAAAAAAAGAAAGGGCAGCCCGCATCTTCAAAAAATACGGTCTGCCTGGTTTAGCCTTGTTAGGTCCTTTAATTACCGGTATTCATCTTGCAGCCATTATCGCCCTATCCTTGAAGGCAGCAAAATTTAATACCGCCATTTGGATGGGAATCAGTCTGCTCCTATGGACGGTCGTCATAACCATTGCATCCTTTTACAGTATTGATTGGGTTACAAAATGGTTCTAACCTTTTTATTACTGAGACTTCCCTCTTCCATCTACAGGTAAAGTAACCAAATCACCATTTTCTTTTAACACATAGTAATAATCAAACAAATTTACTACAGGACAGGCATGATTTGGGAGAACTTCAACTCGTTGATTAAGCTGAAGTTTCTCCCAAATCCCCTCTGCCTCTTCGGGAATTTCCACAATTCCATGTTCCTCGGAAACCCTTGTAACGTAAAGCTCCCCTTCATTTAGTATCTTCCCAAAGCCCTTTACCGTTTCGTTTCCGTGGGCCCCTTTTTCTGTCGTTAAGGATTTACTTCCAGTATCGATGATAAAGCGTCCCTTTTTTTTCGACACTACAGTGGCTAAAACCGTTAATGCCGTTTCCTCTAACTGAGCGGTTCCAAGGCCCACCTGCATAGCATCAAAAAATACAGCATTTCCAGGACGTACCTCGGTTATTCCATCATATTGGGCAGCCCTTTCAAAGGTGGGGGTAGACCCTACACTGCGATGCTCAATAGGTATACCGGCATTTTCGCAAGCGTTGGCACTAGTTAAAATGCTCTCTGCCTCTTCCTTGGCAATTCGATCAATTTCCTCCGGTGAAGCTGCAGCATAGGAATGTCCAGCGTGAGTAAACAAGCCTGATAGCTTCCCAACTGCCTCCTTTTTAATAAATGTAGCTAGTTGAACGGTCTCTTCACGTGGCTCCACACCACATCTGTTTAATCCGGAATTAACTTTGATCCATAATTCTGGTTCAACCTCGAGTATATTTCCTTCCTCCTTAAAAATAGCCGCTTGTTCTTCACTGTCTATCGCAAAAATTAATCGTGCATTTTTTCCTCTTTCCAAGAGGCGACTTATTTTTTTTCGGTCCGTTAAGGGAAAGGCGATTAAGATTTTCTCTATGCCATTATCCAATAGTAACTCTGCCTCTGTTGCTGTTGCAACCGTGATACCAATTGCACCCAATTCCAACTGTTTTTTGGCAATGGCAATGGATTTATGTGTTTTGAAATGAGGCCGTACGTTGACACCATGTTTTGTTCGAACACTCATCATCCTATGTAAATTTCGATTCATTTTCTCTTCATTAATTATTAATGACGGGGTTTCTAATTCCTTTAAATGCTTAATCAATCTCCACACCTCCCCCCTTATTATAACAGCTTTTAAATAGACAATCTCGATACGATAATATACACAAAAATTCAATATTCTTCCAAAATAACCTTCGAATATTTCAAAAAAGAAAACAAATTATATAAGGGCAACATCTTATTATTAATTTTTAGGAGGAAAATTTAATGACTGTAGTAACTCAAGTAAGACAAACACTAGCTGGTTTAAAAAGTGCCCAAGCAAGCTTAGAAACTTTTGCCCTTCAGACAGAAAATCAACAAGCTAAACAAATGTTCCAAACTGCTGCACAGCAAACACAAACTATTGTAGACACACTTACACCACGCTTACAGCAAATCGAACAAGAAGAACCACAATACAAACAACAGTAATACTTATATAAGCCTGTGTGAAATTTCTTTTGCAAAAAAAGGTTGGTGCTATGCATCAACCTTTTAAAAGGATACACACTAATACTTATAGAAAAACATTTCCTGTAGAGAAAGAGGTGGGTCCATGTCCGATCAAAAGAAGAAAAACCAAACACCGGTACAACAAAAATACCAGCAATTTGCTAGCGCCAGGGAAGAGAAACGACCTGTTGTAAAAAACTGCATCAGAGCATTTTTCATAGGAGGTTTAATCTGTTTAATTGGCCAGTTTATTCAATTATTTTATATAACCTTTTTTGATTTCACCGAGAAAACCGCCGGAGACCCAACTGTTGCAACCCTCATTATCATTTCTGTTCTCCTTACTGGTTTCGGTGTATATGACCGATTTGCCCAGTTTGCCGGAGCAGGAACAGCAGTGCCTGTGACAGGTTTTGCTAACTCCGTTGCTTCTGCGGCGATTGAACATCGTACCGAAGGATATGTTCTAGGTGTTGGTGGTAATATGTTTAAGCTTGCAGGATCTGTCATTGTATTTGGTACATTTTCCGCCTTCGTTGTGGCACTAATTCGAACTTTGTTAACTCAATGGGGAGGTTTTTAAATGTTAGTGGGTCATCGTACTTGGGAATTTAACAATAAACCAGTGATTACCTCCACAGGTACGGTTGGGGGACCGTTTGAAGCCAAGGGAAATATTCCAAATGATTTTGATACCCTTCATGAAGACATGTGGCTAGGGCAAGACTCCTTTGAAAAAGCTGAGAGGGTTATGTTTGAAGAAGCTTCCATTAAAGCTATTGAAAAGGGTGGTTTGACGAAGGAAGATATTCAATTTATTTTTGCAGGAGATTTAGTAAACCAACTCACACCTATTACCTTTGCCTGCCGGACCCTTGGTGCACCATATTTCGGTTTATTTGGCGCCTGCTCCACTTCCATGGAAGGCCTTGCTTTAAGTGCCTATATCGTTAATTCAGGAGGTTCTACTTGCGTTCTAACAGGTTCCTCCAGCCACAATGCTAACATTGAAAAACAATTTCGTTACCCAACGGAGTATGGTGCCCAAAAACCACCAACAGCTCAATGGACTGTCACTGCAGCAGGAACGGCTATTGTTCGCGATAAAGGGGAAGGCCCGTCTATTACCTCTGCAACTATTGGTCGGGTCGTGGATATGGGATTAAGTGACCCATACAATATGGGAGGAGCGATGGCACCAGCTGCCGTGGATACTATAGAAGCTCATTTTCGTGATCGGGGTATCGATCCATCCTATTATGATGTTATCGTAACAGGAGACTTAGGGAAAATAGGGCAAACTATTGCTTACGATCTATTAGTAGAACATGGACTCTCCTTAGAAAAAGACCAATTTAGAGATTGTGGGCTTATTATTTATCGAGAAGATCAGCCCGTACTCGCTGGTGCTAGTGGATCGGGATGCTCTGCAGCTGTTACTTACGGTCATTTACTTAACCGTATGAAGCAAGGAGAGATAAATCGCATGCTTGTTGTTGCTACGGGAGCATTGCTTTCACCCCTTTCGTACCAACAAAAAGAAACCATACCTTGTATTGCCCATGCCGTTTCTATAGAAATGTAAATCTAAAGCATCCCACTTTCTAGTAAGAAAGGATGAAAACCTATGACAGTAGCCTCACAGGTTAAGCAATGTGTTGCAAGCCTAAAAAATGTTGAAGCGACATTAAATAGTTTAGCTATTCGCTCTGAAAATGAACAAGCAGAAGAAGCTTTTCGAGATGCTTGCCAAACGACAAGAAGAGTATTAGCGGATATAGAAAAACGAGTTGGTGAACTTGAGTTTGAAGAACCACAGTATAAAGGATTTTAATTAGAATGGGGGGACATCATGCCAGGTTGGTTTGAAGTTGTTATACGTTCAGCAGTAGCCCTTGTTATTTTATTACTCCTCTCAAAGGGGATTATTAGAAAACCTTTAGCACAAATGACCTATTTTGAATTTGTTTCAGCAATTGTTTTAGCTGCCATCCTTGCCATTGGTTCCATAAATTTGCAAGTTCCTATTGCCTATCCTATTATGGGGATCATTATTTGGGGTGCTGTTCCCTACTTGATGGAATGGCTGTCCATGAAAAGTCTTAGATTTCGAAATTTCCTCCATGGGCGTGGAATACCGGTCATTAAGGACGGGAAAATTCTAGAGGATAACCTAAAAAAGCAGCGCTTGTCCTCTGACGAATTACTGAAAAGCTTACGCAGCAAAAACGTGTTTCAAGTTGCAGATGTGGAATTTGCTGTATTAGAAACTAGTGGAGATATTAGTGTATTACCTAAAAAAGACTATCAACCCCTAACTCCAAAGGATTTAAATTTAAAGGTAGCTCCAATTAAGGAACCGGAAACAGTTATTATGGATGGAAAAGTGTTAGATGAACCTTTATCAACAATCGGTTACAACCGACAATGGTTAGAGGTGGAGTTGGAAAAAATCGGTGTAGCTATTGAAAATGTTTACTTAGGACAGGTTGATTCTTACGGACAACTTACGGTTGATTTATTTGATGACAAATTAAAGGTTCCCTCTCCACAGGAAAAGCCTTTGCTCCTTTCAACTATAAAGAAATGCCAGGCTGATTTAGAAGCCTTTGCCCTTGCCACTGATAATCAAGAGGCAAAGCAAATGTACGCGAAAAATGCAAAGGAAATGGATAGAGTCTTAAAAAAGATCAGCCCCTATCTTCAATAAGGGGTTGATCTTTCTTAATGGCTGTTTTCAAAAAGGTATTATATCTCGACTCCGTTACAGGCGGACGCTTTCCGCGGGCAACGCTTCAGCCTCCTCACGAAAACCACCCTGCGAAGTCTTCAGCCGTTATGCCTGTCTCTTCCTCTACAAGCGTTGCTTCGCAGCACATGCGTCGAGACAACTCGTAGCACTCTTAACTGCGACGAGCAAATGAAGTGGCGCAGGAGCAAACTCTAGAAGCTATGCTCGTCGCTGGAGTCGCCGCCTTTCACTCCTTCGAGATATGGATTCTACCTTGGTGCATGTATTCGAAGACTTTTTCCATTTTCTTTGTCCTCATTTATAAGCCAATCTTGCATTCGTTCTATGTCTTCTGAAAAGATTCGGTCTTTTTTTATGGAAGGGACTATTTCCCTTGCCTTCTCCCAATAATCTCGTGTCATAGATGCCATTTTATTAATACCCCTATATTCCACAGCTTGCATAGCACAAATAAGTTCAATTGCTAGAACTCGTCTTGTGTTGGTTACTATTAGAGCTCCATGGCGTGCTGCTGTTGTTCCCATACTAACATGATCCTCTTGATTAGCTGAGGAAGGGATGGAGTCTACACTTGCAGGATGAGCTAGGGTTTTATTTTCTGAAACTAAAGAGGCAGCAACGTACTGCATAATCATGGCACCTGACTCTATTCCAGGTTTCGCACTAAGAAATGGAGGGAGATCATTAAGCTGCGGATTCACCAGCCTTTCTATTCTCCTTTCTGATATATTAGCCAACTCAGCAATGGCAATACTTAAGAAGTCCATGGCGAGGGCAATGGGCTGTCCGTGAAAATTTCCACCGGACAATATTTTTGCCCCTTGTTCAAAAATAAGGGGGTTATCAGTAGCAGCATTCATTTCAATTTCTAATTTGTCTTTTACATAGGACAAAGTTTGCTTCGTTGCACCGTGTACTTGGGGAATACAACGAATAGAATAGGCGTCCTGCACCCTTATTTCCCCTTGCCTCGATGTAAGCTTACTAGCCTTTAAAATTTCTCTAATGTTCCTTGCCACGTCTATTTGCTCCTGATGTCCTCTTGCAAGGTGAATAGCTTCATCAAAGGCATCGATAATACCATTTAGACCTTCGATAGTCATAGCAGCTATCATTTCGCTTTGATCCGCCAGCCTCTCTGCCTCTAAATAGGCTAATGCCCCTATGGCAGTCATTGCTTGCGTTCCATTAATTAGGGCGAGCCCTTCCTTAGCATGAAGCTTGATTGGCTTTAAACCTACTTTCTTTAAAATTTCTGCCGTTTTCCTTTTTTCCCCTCCATAAAAAACGGTCCCCTTTCCTATTAAAGCCAGTGCCAGATGGGATAATGGAGCTAAGTCCCCACTTGCACCTAGGGAGCCCTGAGATGGTATAACAGGGTGAATCCTTTCATTTATAAAAGAAATTAACTGCTCAATTAACTGTGGCCCTACACCAGAAAATCCTTTCATTAACGTGTTTGCCCTTAGGACAAGCATTGCCCTTGATACTTCTTCTTTTAGCGGCTCACCAACTCCGCAAGCATGGGAGTAAATTAAGTTTTCTTGTAATGTTTCCACATCCTCGTTATTAATTTTTACATCGCTTAATTTACCGAAACCAGTATTAACACCATAAACTATTTTTCCATGATGGATAATAGTATTCACTGCTTCCCTTGTTTCTTCTACCAATTTCATTGCTTTGTCACAAGGTTTGACTTTCTCCCCCTTTAAAACAACTTGTTCTAACTCATTTAAAGTTAAAGTATTCCCTGTTAAAATGACCATGGAACTCCCTCCCACCTTTCTTCTTTTATTGTGATAAAGCAATAAAAAAGCAGTGAAGTGAAATCCTTAAACGGATTTCTCTTCACTGCTCGGTTCCTCTTTTTTAAAATGTTGATGTTGTTTGGTAAAAAGCATATGCCCCACCTTTTCCAAGACTTCCCCTTATTCTTTCATAATATTCAAAAAACAACATTGCTGTCAACCTAAATTATTCAACTTACCTTAACGTTCATTTACATGTTCTAAGTACCATCTTTCGTGAAAGGAGCCTCTCCGCTCTGCTTTATCCTCTCGAATATTGTCTAGCTCCTCCTTTGAAAATCCGTGATACTCTCCTAAACAATATATTAGCTCTAATAAGTCTGCCAGCTCTTCCACTGCTTGTTCTGCATTGCCTGCTTCTAAATATTCTGCCAGTTCTTCTTTTAACTTTACTTTTCCCTCCCTTTCAAATTCAGCTGCCTCTAGTCTCCTAACTGAACACTTCGTTCCATTTCTCCGTATTATTTCTGGAATCCGATCCCTTACCAGCTTGTTATACACAGGCATTTCCATCACCCCTTAAAGGCATTAGACAGTGTTTTTAAACAATTTCAGGAAACAAACGGAAAAATCCTTCTAAAACTTAAAAAAATTTATAAAAGAAGGCGACATTTAGGGGAAGGTGCTATTGTGGAAAGAAAAAAAGCCCTTACCGGTTTCATAGAAATGGTTATGAAACCGGTAAGGGCTGATGAATTTGATTTATCTGTTTCATAAAGACGCTATGGAACAGGTAAAGACTGTTGATTTTCACTTACCTGTCTCATGACGACCGCTATGAAACAGATACTACTGGGGAAGGATCGTATAAATTGCCTTTTCCGTTTCGACTCTAATACCATTTTCCCTGTCTTGAGTAGCAAAGTCATCATAAATTGGTATCTCATAGACACTTTGAGGCAATTCCTGTTGTCCACGGTCCGTATGAATTTGTCCTTCCCCATGGAGTATAATCTCTTGGTTTGCCAAATAATCATCTTCATCGTGTCTTTCAATATCCCTAACGGAAACATCATTTAATACTAGCTTTACTTCATCTCTATCGATAATTTCTTCTTTTCCAGTGGAAAATTCGCTTTTATAAATCATTAATGTTTGTCCCTTTTGTCTTTCCAGCCATTCTGTTAATTCGAAAATTGGGTGTACCATCCATCAAGACCTCCTACACTATTTCATAGGAGTACTATTCCCTTTTATGTCATATTTCATCCTCTATAGAAAGTCTTTATCCCCCTTTCTTGTTTAAGACTGAACAAACGAAGTTTTATAATATTTCAAAAATAAAGTTTTTTGTGTTATATTACATTCATTCATGCTTTTTTCATGTTAGCATTCGTCACATACTACTTTTTCAACACAAGGAGAATTGGAATATGGAACAAATACTAGAAATTGCTTACGCTAACCTACTTTCCCCAATGATTTTATTCTTTCTATTGGGAATTATCGCTGTCCTAGTAAACTCCGACCTAAAGGTTCCGACAGCGTTTTATAATGGGTATACGATGATCATTCTTTTCACCATTGGTATTAAAGGGGGAGTGGAGTTAAGGAATGTTTCCCTTGTTGAAATGGTCCCTACGATTATTGCGGCCATATTCTTAAGTTTAATCATGCTATTTATCTCCCATTTCATCCTTTATAAAGTATTTAAGTATTCCTTTGCTGATGCTGTTGCTATTGCTGCCCACTACGGTTCCGTTAGTGCCGTAACTTTCATAGCTGGACTTGCCTTTCTTGACAAAATTGGTGTCACGTATGAGTCTTACATGTCCGCTGTACTTGTCATTATGGAAGGTCCTGCGATTATTGTAGGGATTATTATGTACAAGCTGCACGTCCAAAGCAAGGGGGAGCAAATAACAAATCCGGATGCGAAGCTTGGGCATGTCATTAAGGAAGCTTTCTTTGGAAAAAGTATTTTCCTATTGTTAGGTGGGATATTTATTGGGTTAGTTGCCCATACAGACGGACTCACGCTAATTCAACCATTATTCGGAGACTTGTTCTATGGAATACTATGTATCTTCCTACTTCATATGGGGATGATTGCTACATTAAGTATGGTAAAAATGAAAAATGTAAAACCAGTTTCCTTCTTATTTGCTATTATTTTACCTATTATTGGTGGGATATTGGGAGTAGTAACTGGATCTATCGTTGGTCTATCTGTCGGCGGGACAACCATACTGGCTGTGTTAAGCGGCAGTGCTTCTTATATTGCGGCACCAGCAGCCATCAGCCAAGCCATCCCTAAAGCCAATTCTGGATTATCATTAGGATCTGCTTTAGGAATTACATTACCTTTTAACTTAATTGTAGGTATACCTTTTTATTATTGGTTAGCCACATTATTGGGCTAAAAAGAAAGGCTGATAAGTCAGGTAGGTCATTACCTTACTCATCAGCCTTCTTTATTTTAGAATTGCGATTACTCGACGCAAACTACTCGAGGAAGCGTCTCAGGCTCCGCTTGTGGGCAACGGCGTAAAATCACCGTCCTGGTTCCCCATGGGCAACGCTTCAAATAGCGTCTGTAGTAATTTGCGTCGAGATAACTCGTAGCTGATTCATGTAGCATCGCTCGTAGCTGGAGTCGCCGCCTTTCCCTTCTCCAAGCTTTATAAAAATTTGCGAAAACAGTCTAATTTTTATTATTGTTTTTCTAGAATTTTTTCTAAATGTCCCCGAAGCATACTTCGCCAGCTTGCTGCTAGTTCTTCCACAGCTAATAACTCTTCAATAACTTTTTCATTATATCTGTCATGATGAAAGTTATTGTTAACAAAGGAGACCGAATAATCTGTGCAACGTTTTAAAAAATGAAGTGGGGTAGTTACGGATACTGTCCCTTCCTTTAGGACTCTAAAATAAAAACCAGTATAACTCTTATCTATTACACATTGAGGGGTATCCTCATTTCCTAAACGTTTGGCTAGCTTATGACAAGGAATTCGTGGCTGACTTACCTGTATAACGGCTTGACCCCATTGAAATACATCACCTATATGAACATTATTTTCTTCCAATCCTTTTAAAGTTAAGTTTTCACCAAAGGCTCCTAAAGGAAGCTTATTCCCTAATTCTTGCTCCCAAAAGGGGTAGTGCTCGTAAGGATATGCACAAACAGCTTTATCTAGCCCACCGTGATTCTTCTTATCAGCCTGTTCATCACCTTCAAGGTTTAACTTGCTTAAAAAAATTTCTCCATCTACAGAAGTCTTATTAATGGAAGTAATAACTGTTTTACCTAGTCCTACTAAAGGTTGTGGTTGTCCAATATTAACTGAAATTAAGTTGGCCTTTAGTCGTTTCAAACCGCTTCACTTCCTTTCTTTTTCGGTAATGGATAAAATCACTATTTCTATACTATTGTTCGATTTTCTCAAAACCTTTTTGAGGGTAAATCGCTTTATATTTAATAAATCATGCTTATTGATATTCTTCTACTGCCTTTTTTCCTAAGGCCATCATCGTTAAGTCATCGGATGGAGGGTTGTGTAATCCCGCCCTTACATCACGATAATAACGTTCAAAAGCTTTACTTCTATGTAAGCTTTGTCCTCCTACAATTCTCATTGCTAAATCAACAACTTCAATTGCAGTATTAGTTCCTACCGTTTTCACCGCTGCAAGTTCAGCCCCTAATGTATTCCGTTTTTCTGGATACTCATCCCAAATAGAAGCTACATGATACATAAAATGCCTAGCTTTCATTAATCCCAAATCCATTGTCGCTATTTTCCTGCGAACTTCAGGAACCTCTGAAATAGGATGGGGCAAGGTGTTCGGTTGATAACTCTTTGCAAACTCAATAGCATCGTTTCTTGCTGCAAGGGCAATTCCGAGATAACATGCCGGTATGTGCAGTAGCCACCCTTGTGGTGTCCTTCCATGTCCTGGGTCCTTCGTAGCCACTAATGCACTTGAGGGTACTTGAAGATTCGTCAAGATTAAATCATCACTTCTTGTAGCTCTCATCCCTAATGTGTCCCATGTTTCTTCAAAGTGAATCCCAGGTGTTTCCCTTTGTAACAAAAATTCACCGAAAAATTCCGTTTCTCCATCATGAGCTGTAGCAGTGATAATGATCCAATCTAACACTGGCGCTAATGAGGTGAACGTTTTTTTCCCGTTAATGAGCCACCCATCCTTATTTTTAACTGCTGTTGTCTCTGGCTTTCCTCCACGGGCTGGACTGCCAGTACTTGGCTCCGTAGCAGCAGTATTAATGATTTTATGCTCATCCACCACACTATTAGCCACCTTCTGAAAGACAGCTTCCTCCCACTTTTTAGTATCCCTTAACTGCATAATTGTGCCATTATGCCAACCAAGGGATAAAGCAGTTGCTGCATCCCCCTTAGCAATCGTTTCCTGTATAAGCAAAAACTCATACAAATTAATTTCTTCCCCGCCATATTTTTGAGGGACCGTTAAAGCGGTTAACCCATTGTTTTTTAGGTCGTGGAAGTTCTCTATAGGGAATAAAGCATCTTGATCATATACAGCGGCTCTTCCTTGAAAACTTTTAACCAAATCATTAGCTTTGTTCCAAAGTCGTTCTTGTTTCTCCGTTTTGATAAAACTTAATGTATTAGGATCCACAGCATTTCTTCTCCTTTATCTGTTTATCTTTAACAATACTTTATCATTTTTATTTTCATAACTGTAATTAGTTGCTTTATGGCTTTGTTATAAAATAAATAACTAATTTTATTTTTCCTAAGTCTTGTAACCATACTTCTTTATTTTTTCGACATATTATACATTACCCCTCTATAAGAGAGGGTTACGGGCATTCCACTGACTCCTCCGAGAGCAAGCTATAGGCATGTGCCTTCAACTTGTTCTGTTTTGTGTTGCTCGTAAAAAAATCGGTGGTGCTTACCCATAGCAACTAGCGATTCCCTTCCCGTGAATAGGTGTCCCAAAAGGGCTCATTACCTTATGGGACACCTTCTCTATTTTTTATTCAATTCACCAAAATTCACATATAATTTGTCGATAAATATGCTACTATATTAAAGGTCAAAATACTTTTCATAGCAGTAGTTTTAGTTTAACATCCAATAATTTTGTTTTTTTGACAGGAAAAAACATCCACTAGTTAATACGGTTCTTTTTTTCTATTATAAATATTATGTTTTAAAGAAAAAATAAAACTGGAATTTGACTAATAAACAACATTTCTTTTATAAATCTACAAAATCTTTTCCCAGGAAATGATGAATCTTCTCATATTTTCCCAATATTTTTATTCAAGAGAACCCCAATAAATCGACAGGAAAAGTAGAATGACTAATAAGAGAGATAAACTCAATCAGATGTTGGAGGAATGCTTCATGTTTTCAAATGCAAATATTGGGATAGACCTAGGTACTGCCAATATTCTTGTTTATACAAAAAATAAAGGAATCATCCTAAATGAACCTTCCGTTGTAGCCATTGATATTCATTCGAAAGAAGTATTAGCTATTGGACAGGAGGCAAAGATGATGGTCGGAAAAACTCCTGGAAATATTGTAGCAATTAGACCTTTAAAGGATGGGGTCATTGCAGATTATCAAGTAACGATCGATATGCTTAAACAAATCATGAAAAAAGTAAATAAAAAGATTGGTATGTCCATACGTAAACCAAATGTGGTGGTTTGTACTCCTTCCGGTGCAACATCTGTCGAGCGGCGTGCTATCCATGATGCTGTCAAAAATTTTGGTGCGAAAAATGTAGATTTAATTGAGGAACCAATTGCAGCAGCTATAGGTGCGGATCTTCCTGTTTCGGAGCCTGTTGCCAATGTGGTTGTAGATATCGGCGGTGGTACAACAGAAGTGGCCATTATTTCTTTCGGTGGTATTGTCACCTCCCGCTCCATTCGAGTTGGGGGAGACCAATTAGATAATGATATCGTTCAATATGTTCGAAAGAAATACAATTTGTTAATCGGGTATCGTACAGCTGAGAACATAAAAATGGAAATAGGGTATGCATTAGTGGAACACGAAAAAATGTTCATGGATATTCGTGGTAGAGATTTAGTCACAGGATTACCGAAAACAATTACTTTGAATTCTTATGAAATTCAGGAAGCTTTACGGGAACCATTATTAGCAATCCTTGCTACCATCCGTGACACATTAGAAGACTGTCCTCCAGAGCTTAGTGGTGACATTGTGGACAGGGGTGTCACATTAACAGGTGGTGGAGCTTTAATAAATGGTCTACATCAATGGTTAAGTGAAGAGATTTCTGTTCCCGTTCATGTGGCTCCCAATCCATTAGAAGCAGTTGCCATTGGGACAGGCCGTTCCTTAAACTTTATTCACCGACTTCAAAAGGCGAAATAAAATCAGTAAAGTCACAATATTGTCACGGACCGGGTCGATGAACAAAAGTTCATCGACCCGGTCCGTGAATTTTTTTAGTAAGCTCTTGTTAGTCCTCCATCTACTACTAGTGTTTGGCCTGTAATGTATGTATTCATGGAGGACCTAAAAACAGTTTTGTTCCATAGTAACTGAAAATCTTCCCTTTTCTTCGTTCCCCCACCTTAAAGCAAGCGTATCCCCATGTTTAATGGCTCCTACTCCTTCAGGTGTTCCTGTATAAAGAATATCACCTTTACCTAAGCCAAAATACTGATTACATTGCTTAATAATTTCTTTAAAGTCAAACATCATATCTGTTATGTTCCCAATTTGGACCGTATGTCCATTTTTCAAAAGGGAGAAATCTGTTTTTGTGCAGGCATCTATTCCTGGAAAACTCCAAAATTCCGTAATAACTGATGAATTTCTAAACCCCTTCGCCTTTAGCCATGGATGCCCTTTCTCCTTTAACACTGCTTGTTCGTCCCTTAAGGTGAAGTCAATGCCTAAAGCCATTTTACTAACAACCTCTTCTACCTCAAAAATTTCAGGAACCTCTGTTTCTATGTAGAGAACTATTTCAAGCTCATGATGAATTTCCCCCCGGTTTTTCGGAAAGGAAATTGATTTTCCATCTGCTTTCACCAAGGAGTGTGTCGGCTTAGAAAATAGAATAGGAGATGAGGGAATTTCGTTCCCTAGCTCCTTTGCATGATTAGCGTAATTTCTTCCAATACAAAAAATATTTTTAATTTGATCCATCGTCATCCCCCTAATGAATTTTTAATATTGATTAGCTAAAACTTATGTGGCCCTAAGCCTCAGCATTTTTTAAACGATCGTTTAAATTTTATTTAACATAGATCACCACAGGATATTCCTTTATTTTCCTGAAAGATAAAAGACTCCTATCAATGGGTAATGATCTGATGTCTCACTTTCCATTACTCTTATATCTTCCACTGCAAATTGATCGCTATGAAAAATATAATCAATTTGCCAGTCATGCTTATAGTACGTAACCATCGGTATTCCTTTGTTACTCTTGGTTACCCATTTAGCCCATATTTTATATTCTTTCATAGAGGGTGTAGAGTTTAAGTCCCCCATTAGTAACACTGGATCCTCAAGTCCTGCTAGTTTTTCTTTTATTTGCATTATGGCCTTTTCACGTTCATTATAATTTAACCCTAAATGGGTATTAATAACAGTAATTCTCTCATTCTCTGAAACTTTTAAAGTGGAAATGATTGCTGAACGATCTTCTACTCGATTATTAAAATGAAGTACCTTAGTATCCTCAATAGGAAAAACGGAAAGAATGGCATTTCCATAATATAATCCTGGGAAAGATAAACTAGAATAAAAAGTTGCATACATGTCCAACGCTTCTGCCATCCATTTTACTTGGTCATTGAAACCAGATCGCACACTAAATCTTTCCACCTCCTGCAATCTAATGACCTGTGCATCTAAAGATTTTAATTTCTCAATGGTTCTGCCAATATCCACTCTACCGTCTTGCCCTTTACCATATTGAATGTTATAGGTTGCAACCGTTATCATTTTGTCATTTACTAAAAAAGCATCTTGAACAGAATTCCATGTGTATTGCCCTTTTATAAAACCGTGTACGTAATAGGAGGAAACTAAGAATAAAAAACTAATGCTTATAATAAGAAACATTCGATAAGACATAAGGAAGCCCCCTTACTCACAAAAATTTCCCCTGATTAAACAGGATCTTCAATCCGATTTATACGATAATTCCATTTTACATGAATAATCAGATAATTTTTGTTGTAATATTTTCCTTATGTCTCGTCGTTAACAACTTTTTGTGGAAATCATATAGTGTTTATATCACTTCACGAAAGGGCGACTGTTAATGATTCATATCGTGAAAGCTGGAGAAACCTTGTGGAGCATATCAGAGGATTACCGAACTCCGATCCATTCCATCATACAGGCTAATCCCAGCATTAATCCAGATGTTATTATCGTGGGCCAACCTTTAGTTATACCTGGTTTCCCTCCAATAGAGACCATCCCTTATTCCATACATGTTAATCTTACAAACAGAACATTAACGTTAAAACATAATAATCAGATCCAAAAGGTTTATCCAGTAGGGGTAGGAAGGATGTTGCACGAAACACCTACTGGCAATTTTATCATCATTAATAAGGCGCCTAATCCTGGGGGACCATACGGGACAATGTGGATGAGCTTGTCCAAAAAACATTATGGAATCCACGGAACCAATGACCCTTCCTCCATTGGTAAATATGTCTCAAGGGGATGTGTTCGAATGCATAATAGAGACGTGGAGGAATTGGCAAGCATCATCCCCATTGGAACTCCCGTTACCATATCTCCTTAGTAGCACCGGCTTATTTCGTCAGTAACATATCCACATGGGGGATATTGTCTTCTAAATACACTTCAGAGATAGGTTCGAATCCGAATGATCCGTAGAATTCCCTAAGATAATCCTGAGCTTGTATTTTAATGGTGGTTTCCTTTAATTCACCGTGAAGGAAGGTTATTGCCCGTTCAAGGAGTTCTCTCCCTAGTCCTTCTCTCCTATAGGCTTCCTTTACAATAACTCGACCAAATGAAGCTTCGTCATAATATAAACCATTATGGAAAATTCTGGCATAGGCAATGACTTCCCCATTATCATTTTCTTTAAACAAATGGAAGGCTAAGTTGTCCTTACCATCCAGTTCAGGATAGGGACAGTCTTGCTCTACAACAAAAATATTAATTCGTTCTTTTATAATATTATAAAGCTCATCATTGGAAAGCTCCTCATAGCGTTTTATTTTCCAATCCAAAGGACATCCCTCTTTCTATAAAAATTCCTTAGAATTCTTATATTCTACACAGGTTGAAGGCCATTTGTAAAATAAAGCATCTCCTTTATAAAAGAAGAGGGAGAGGCAAAAGGTTAAAAATCAACCTTTTACCTCTCCCTCTTTCACTATTGAAACTTCAGTTCAAGCTCTCGGAGTAATTCTTCATTCATTTTTCCGGAGACACAGGACTGCATATCAAAGTCAATTCCGAGTTTTTCTTGATAATGTGCCCTTTCTTCCTCATATAAGACTCCAGTTACCATTCCTTGATGGGATCGAACTGTTGCTAGCGCTTCATTTCGATCCGTAAATGGTTTCTCAATCTTTGTTAAGTGCTCTTTGTAAAAATCATAAGTATTCACCTTATTAAAGGTTACACAAGGACTGAAGATGTTAACATGGGCAAATCCTTTATGTTCGATGGCCCTTGCAATAATATCGTTCATTTGTTTAATGTCACCTGCAAAGCCTTGGGCCACAAAGGTTGCTCCATTGGCAATGGATGTAGAAATAGGATCAACAGGATATTCCTTATTTCCGTCCTTCGTTGTCTTCGTAACAAACCCATGCTCACTACGAGGAGAGGTTTGCCCTTTTGTAAGACCATAAATATTGTTATCCATCACTATATAAGTCATATCAATATTTCTTCTGGACGCATGAACAAAGTGACCTAAACCGATACCATAACCATCACCATCACCGCCGGAGGCAATGATCTTTAAATCTGGGTTCCCCATTTTAGCACCTTGTGCTACTGGAATAGAGCGACCATGGATCGTATGATACCCATTGGTCCGAACGTACTCGGATACCTTACCGGAACAGCCTATCCCTGAAATGATCGCAAACTCATGAGGTTCATACCCTAATGAAATGATAGATTTCTGAATCCCTGCCATGATACTGAAATGTCCGCAGCCTGGACACCAGGTTGGTTGGTCCCCTCTCAAATCCTTTAAAGTTGCCATGAAATCAACTCCTTCACTTGTTTAACTATGGATTTAACTGTAAATGGATTCCCATCATATTGAGTAATAGCCTTCGCTCTATCGTGAATTGGTGTATTTTGCTTTAATAACTGTAATAATTGTCCGTTATAATTATTTTCCACAGTTACAATTTGTTTCCCTTGTAGAAGTGGCTCCAGTTTATCAATTGGCAGTGGATACAACTGCTGAATGTGCAAGTGAGAAACTTTCATTCCCTCTTTGTTCAATTGCTCTGCTGCCTCTTGAATCATTCCGTATGTGGATCCCATTCCAACTAAGACCATGTCAGAGGAATCTGCTGTTGTCTGGAATTTAAACGGTTCTTGAATAATAGCACCCTTGATTTTTTCCAATCGTTTCTTCATCATATTTGTACGGTTTTCCGGATCTTCGGAAATGTATCCACTCTCGTCATGCTCGTTGGAGCTAGTAGTGTGAACGGCATTCGGCATCCCAGGTATTGGACGTGGCGATATGCCATCTTCCGTAAAGCGGTATCGTTTGAAATGTGTCTCGTTGAAATTCTTCGCTTCCTCATTCGTTAACAGCTTTCCACGGTCAATGGCTACTCGGTTTGGATCGAAGGAAGGAATAGTCATTTTGTTCATGGACAAGCCTAAATCCAAGCCCACCACAACTGGGCATTGATAGATATCTGCCAAATTAAAGGCTTCTGCAGCAACATAGAAGGCATCCTCTATCGTCGCTGGATATAGTACAATCCTTGGAATTTCTCCGTGAGTACCATAAATCATTTGATTTAAATCACTTTGCTCATGCTTTGTTGGCAAACCTGTTGATGGGCCTCCCCGCTGAGAATTGACAATAACGATAGGAACCTCACTCATCCCTGCCATGCCAAGGGCTTCTGTTTTTAAGCTTAATCCAGGCCCTGAAGTGGAAGTCATGGCCCTTGTACCACTGTAGCTAGCCCCTATAGCAAAACACAAGCCGGCGATTTCATCCTCTACCTGCATGACAGTACCGCCAACCTTTGGCAATTCGTCCGCTAACCATTCCATAATCTCACTAGCTGGTGTAATTGGATAGGCGCTTAAATATCTGCAACCTGCCATTAAGCTTCCGAATGCGGTAGCTTCATTTCCTGAAATAAACAAACGCTTAGATTCCTTCGGGACCTCAAGGGCATTAACTTGATTTGTCACATGAGCGTTTGTTAACTCATATCCCTTTAATACGGCTTGTTTATTAGAGGTAATTACTTCTTCCCCTTTTTTCGCAAAAATCTCTTCTATAAATCCATGTAAAATATCGATAGGAAGCTCTAAAAGTGCAGCACTTACTCCTAAGGCAATCATATTCTTTGACATTGGGTTTCCTAAGTCCTTTGCAATCTGCTTTAGTGGGACTGTAAAAACGGTGTA
Source organism: Evansella vedderi (assembly GCF_030813435.1). GTDB lineage: Bacteria > Bacillota > Bacilli > Bacillales > Salisediminibacteriaceae > Evansella > Evansella vedderi. The sequence goes on from NZ_JAUSUG010000004.1 coordinate 67,303, forward strand.
GACCGTACCCTCGGAAGTTTGACTCCCTTCCACTTGCGCTTCTTTCCCTTCTTGAATTACCAATGCCCCTTCGTTTAAAGAATCCAAACTGTTAGGTAATGTTTCCTTGTCTAAGCATAATAAAATATCAATGCCATCCCCTGAATAGTAATTTCGATCCTTTGTAGCCTTAATTTTGTAGTTCGTATGGCCACCTTTAATACGGGACATAAATTGCTTATAAGTAGAGACGGAGTATCCATAACGTACTAGTGTTTTTGCAAATAATTCTCCAGTGGAATCTACCCCTTCACCTTGCTGTCCTCCTACCATCCATTCAATAGAGTTCCTCACACTATTAACCTCCTTCGATAATTTAATATTTATAAAAGCGGGAGAGAAACAAATGATTCTGTTTGCGTTTTCATTCTTCTATGGTGAAGTTCTCTAACCCACTACGGAAAACACCCTATAAAAAAAAAGTGATTTTTTATATTAGTTTGAAAAATTTAAATATTTAGTATTATTCTATTACAAAAAGAGAAAAAACACAAAAAATATTTATACCTCACTATTCATCAGCATTAGTGAGGTATAATTCTTGTTGTTATACTATTTTAAATAATCTGTATTACAAAATATATAGTAAAATCCCCCGCTTCATACCATAAATTTTTAGCTTATGTTTAAGGAGGTAAAGTAAACTTGTTTTTTTAAAAGCTTGTAGAGGAAGAGAAGAGAAACATACTTTAAAGATATTCGTTTACAGAAACTACTTGGCCATTTGGAAATGCCTCCATGGTTAACAGTTCCCCAACAACCCGTGCTACCGTCTCCGGCTGAAGTAATTGACCCTCGTTTTTATAGTCAATAAACCTGTCTACTTGGGCAAAATCCTCTTTCTTTGAAGAACGAATTTGCTGCTGCATTTGTGTGTCGATGATCCCAGGGGCAAAGGAGACTATTTTTACCGGGTTTTGTACCTCTTCCTGCTCAAGTGCCCCTGTTTGACTCATTAAATTAATCCCTGCTTTCGATGCTCCATAACAGCTCCAGCCATATATAGGGTGTTTTCCCGCACCTGAGGAGATATTAATAACCCGCTTGTCCAACGGCAGATCTTTTGTGTTTTTTATAAATAGTGATGTTAATAGCATAGGGGCAACTAAATTCACATTTAAATTCATAACGATTTCCCCTGGTTCACAACGGTCCAACGGCTTCATAGGAGTTAGCACCCCTGCATTATTAATGAAATGAATACTAGTAGCCCCTTCCTTATCTACCTTTGAAAAAATAGTTTCCGTGAGCTCGTCGATCTTATCAATATTACTTAAGTCATAGGGGATAAAATCAAGCTTTGCCCCATTTAATTCCTGTTCGTTTGGGAATTCCCCTGCCCTTCTCGAAACACATATTAAGTGAAAATTTGGTTGAAGAAGCTCCTTTACGACCGCCTCTCCCAACCCCTTTGATGCACCGGTTATAATAACATAATTCACTTTCCAATCACCCCTACATAAAATGTCTAAAAAAAATATAACATGCTTAACGAGTAATTCCTAAGACTTACATATACTAAATCTGCAGATTTATTTTCTAAGTTGGAATAATCTGCTATGATAAATAAAAAAGTAAATGCATAAAAAGGAGGGATCCCATGACAAAAGAACAGGGATGGATATTTGCAAGATTTGCACTAGTTATAATAGTAGTCCTAGCTTCTCTTTGGTTTCTAGCTTGGTTTTTTACCGTGTCTTATCCATTTTGGATTGCAACCATCCTTGTTTGGATGTTCCTTCCTTTAATTCGTGTTATGAGAAATAAGGTAAAACTGCCAAATGGGTTATCTGTTCTATTTGCACTTTTGATTGGTTTAACCACCATATTTGCTATTATTACAGGTATTGTTTTCCTGATCATTATTGGGGTAAGACGAATATCTGTTTATGTACCCATATGGATCGAACAAGCATCCATTCAAATACAACTGTTGTTTAACCAAACGGTATTACCTTTGTGGCATCGAATAACAGGATTTATGGATTCCCTAACCCCTGAGCAACAAGAAACATTACAAGAAGGAATTACTACCTTAGGGACACAACTTGCAACCATGTTTGGAGAAGCTGGTCAAAAAATTGCGGACGGTCTAACCCACCTAATTATGGCGGTCCCTCCATTCTTAATTGCATTTTTATTTATTTTCTTAGCCTTTTACTTCATCGGAAAAGATTGGGATTCCATGGCTAAAAAGCTTAGACACAGTGTTCCTGCAAGTTTTGTAAAAAAAGGACGGGAATTTCGCAAAATGTTCAGCCATCGTGTCTTAGGTTTTCTAAGGGCACAAATTATTTTAATGGGAATCGCATCGGTGATTGTTCTAATTGGATTATCCATATTAGGCATTGAACAAGCCTTTACCATTGCAGTTATTGTAGGGGTCGCGGAGATACTGCCATACCTTGGGTCCGGGACAATCTTGATACCATGGTTTATCTATTCTTTTATTACAGGTGACATAAGTTTAGGAATTGGACTTGCTATTACATACGGTGTAACTGTTGCCATCCGACAATCGATCGAACCAAAAGTCTTGTCATCGAGCATGAACTTAAACACCTTAGCGGTACTTGTCTCTTTATTCATTGGATATCAGATTTTCGGAATCATTGGTGTTTTCTTAGGTCCTTTCATTCTTGTTATCCTTGTTATTTTGAAGGATATAGGAGTTGGAAAAACGGTATGGTATTTCATTCGTTATGGATGGGCCGATGAAACCACTCCAAAAAATTGAAATATAAAAAAATTGTCAAACGATTTTCACAAATTATGGTTGTTGTGAAGGTCGTTTTCTTTTATACTTTAATTGATAATGATTATCAATTTCAAAGTAAAAGGAGTGAGGATACATGGCCTCTCTATTAGTTATTGGCGGGGACAAGTTAGGTTCCATTCCTAACAACTTATTAAACATGGGGTTTCAAGAGGTCATTCACTTAGATGGCCGTAAGGTGAAAATGGTGAAACGTGATATCCCTGAAAATGTTGATCTTATTCTCATTCTCACTGACTTTATTAATCACAACTTAGCAAAGAAAATAAAAGACAAAGCCAATAAAAAGAACGTCCCAATCTGTTTTGCACGAAGATCCTGGTGTTCTATCTACAATACCCTTGTTTCCTGTGACAACGCCTGTGAGAAATGCCCCTTTTTAAAAAATTAAGTTTGAGTTCCATAGTGAGGTGATAACAATGATGTCAATTGGTTATGACGTAGTGAGTGTAGAAACACCTAAAAATCATTCAAACATAAAAGACTTTCAAGAGTTTATAAATAAAGTAATGTGGAAAATCATCAATGAATCGAATTGCGATAACAAGAAAGCCCTCGATATCCTTTACAAAGAATGTCATCCATGTGTTACTTCTATTTTTTCTTCCTCAGCGGAATTCTTATTAAAGATGACTGCGGTTGTTGATTATATACTGCAGCTAGTGCCAAAACTTATGTCGTTCAAGTTAAAAGAAGTTATAAATATTAATGGTGTCTATCTATATATCGGAAAAAATAACCATGAAACGGATGTCGTTGAAGTCTGGGCATTTTTATCTTCTAAAAAGGGGAAGGGTCCTTCCCTTGATGATAATATACAACTAGTTTTAAATTCCCTGCATCCTTCTAATCCTTGGTGCTGTTTTTTGTACGACCTTGAAACAGGTGATTTAAACGCCTTACATAGTCCACATTAACCAAAAAACTGCTTTTGGCAGCAGTTTTTTGGTAGTATTACCGGACTACACGTTAAGCCTTAAGTGCCACATCTGTAATTCTCCTTTTTTCCAAGAAATGAGGCCATTCTATAGGAGCACTTTCCCACGTGCGTCCCTGATCATTGGAAGTGTAAACACCCCTATTATTTATTCCGTAAAAAACATTTGGTTCTTTCGGATTGGTGTGCAGGTGCAAAACAGTGGACCCTTCAGAGGATGGCAGTCCTTCCGTAACACGCTCCCAAGCTTCATTGGAACTATCTCTCCGAAAAACAAATGTATTAGCGTTATCTGGCCTGTATGCACTTCTAGGTCCCTCCGCTCCTGAAACGACTACGGTATCTGGGTTTCCAGGATCAACTGCAACATGAACTAAGTAGGAATAATTCCTAAGACCGTCATTCTGTGTTTCCCAAGTTGCCCCTCTATCTGTGCTCTGAGCATAACCACCGCCACCTGCTTCATAAATTCTTTCGGTTGCAGTTGGATGGAGTTTAATCGTATGACAATCATATTGAGAATGTTCCTTCCTATCCTCAAATGACCTCCCTCCATCTAAGCTCCGCATTACACCACCAAGCTCAATCCCTGCTAAAAGAAAGTTTTCGTCACCATACCCTATTGCAATATCACGTACATGATGGGTATAAGGCCTAGGTGGAAAACTCCAAGTTGATTTCGAAGGAAGGTTCAACAATGCAGGAAAACTACTCCATGAATCTCCACCATCCAACGATTGAAATAACTCACTAGGTTCTGTTCCTACGTATAAAGGTGCATAAGAAAGGTTTTGACGATTTGGGCTGACTCGAACAGACATGACTCTATTCGGTAAAAGATCTTTTCCTATTCTCTCCCACGATATTCCATCGTCATCGCTTTTCCATAAACCATGATCAAAGGTCCCTGCATATAAAGCATTACTCACAGGATCTGCTGCCACTGACTGAATATCACCTTCAGGGTGGGTTTGGTGTTTTACGCTCCACCCTTTAGCCCCTTTGGAAACAACAATAAGATCTTTATTTGAACTAATAAATAATTGCACTTGGCTCTTTTCCCCTTTCTGAGTTAGATATTCTAGTATATATGTTGTCTTCGAGGCGCTCATGTATAAGTTCTTTCTGGTATTGGACGTTAGATTTTTGTTCACAAAAATACATGCTGATTCCATGAAAAACAGCATGTGGAGGGATTGTTAACACTATTTTTATTTACTGTGGTTTGGAGTAATGTGTGGTTTGGTTAAAAGACAGCTTTTCATCTTCTCTAATAGCAGCCTGGTATTCTTCAATGAACGTATACACAATTCGTAGATCATCTTCGGATAATTGATCAATGAGTCGAAGGATATCCATTTTTGTTACCATCGCGGTGCAACCTCCTTCACAATTCCTAAAAGCCTCCCTTTATTTGCCTCTACCCGAAAATGACAGCTATTAACCCTCGTTCACAAAATATTAAAAAATGAGGGAGTCTCAAAAAGTTAAAAATATACCTTTTGAGTCCCCCTCCCACAAACATTATTTTTTAGCTGCTTCTATTTCTTCTACAAGAATGGAAAGCTCCGTCCATCTATCCATAGCCTCTTCCAATTCTGCTTCCACTTTATTTTGTTTCTCATATAAATCACGAATTCGGTCAATGTCACTTCCAGCATCTACAATTTCTTTATCTAGCTGTTCCTTTTTCTCTTCTAAGTTTGAAATTCGATCCTCAATTTCATCCCATTCTTTTTGGTCTTTATAGGATAACTTCTTCGGTTTCGTTTGCTGCAGTGTGGCCCGTTCCTTCGACTTTCCTTCCTTTTCCGTTGGCATTTCCCTTTTTTCCTCTAGCCACTCGCTGTACGTCCCAAAATAACGTGACACACGTCCTTTTCCTTCAAAAACAAGCAGCCTGTCCACTACCCTGTCTAAGAAATAGCGATCGTGGGAAACGGTAATAACAACTCCCGGAAATTGGTCTAAGTAATCTTCAAGCACAGACAAGGTTTGGGTATCTAAATCATTTGTTGGCTCATCAAGGAACAACACATTTGGCTCTCCCATTAGAACCTTGAGTAAATATAACCTACGGCGCTCTCCACCTGATAAACGATTTATATACGTCCATTGTTGTGCTCGTGGAAACATAAACCTCTCAAGCATCTGCTCCGCAGTAATAACTTGTCCATCAATCGTATAGACAACCTCTGCCACATCTTTAATATAGTCGATAACACGTTTGGAGGGATCTAAATCCTCGTGGTCTTGTGTATAATAACCTATTTTTACCGTTTCTCCTACTTCCACTTCTCCAGCATCGGGAGCTCTCCGGCCTGCGATAACATTTAATAACGTGGATTTTCCCGTTCCGTTAGGACCAATGATTCCTAAACGTTCACCAGGAACAACGAGGTAATCGAGCTTCTGGAATAGTGTCTTTCCCTCGAATGCTTTGCTTACCTCATGGAGCTCAATGACCTTTTTCCCGAGCCTAGTGGAACCGATGGCAAAATCTAAATCTCCCTTTTCCGCTACATGCTTTTCCTCCTGCAGCTTCTCCACACGCTGAATTCTCGCCTTTTGCTTCGTCGTCCTCGCCTTCGCTCCCCGCTTTAACCAAGCCAGCTCACGGCGGAGAATATTTTGACGTTTTGCTTCCCGCTGCTGGGCAACCTCTTCCCTTTCCGCCTTTTTCTCCAAAAACATTTCATAGTTACCTTCATATTGATACAAGTTTCCTTGATCTAATTCAATAATTCGATTTGTAACCCGATTTAAAAAGTACCGGTCGTGAGTAATAAGAATTAACGCCCCTTTGTATTGGGCCAAAAATTGCTCCAGCCACTCAATAGTTTCGTTGTCTAAATGGTTAGTAGGCTCATCAAGGAGCAGTAAATCCACAGGTTGAATTAATGCTTTAGCAATGGCTACCCGCTTTTTTTGTCCCCCTGAAAGATACTTTACTTGTTTCGTAAAATCCGTAATCCCTAGTTTAGTAAGGACTGTCTTGGCAACCGTATTTGCTTCCCAAGCTTCTTCTTCATCCATTTTTTGTTGAAGATTGGATAGTCGCTTTTGATAAGCCTCGTTCATTGGGGCTTTTTCCAAATCCAATAGAGCAGATTCATACTCCCTCATGACACGCATAATCGTTGCATCACCATAGTAAACCTGTTCTAATACGGTTAAGTCCCCATTTAATTCTGGCTCTTGAGGAAGATACTCCATCTGAAAATCGTTAGAATGAATCATTTCTCCCCCTTCTTTTCCTTCTATCCCCGCCAAAACCTTTAACAAAGTAGATTTCCCTGTCCCATTTACCCCTATCAAGCCTATCCGTTCTTTTGCTTCTATTGTAAAAGAAATATGGTCAAATAATTGTTTTTCCCCGTATGTTTTATATAAATTTTCCACTCGCAGCATACTCATTCAAATCATCCTTCATAGTAGTCTGTTATCTATTGTAACGAAAAAAAAGATTTCACGGTAGTAGGTTGACCCTAGCATCTATTCTCATCAGTTATTAATGTTGTTTTACGTTATATAAATCCAATTTTATGATAAAGTAGTTATGGGCCTTATTCTATTTTTTCATAAAATGAAACTAAAGAACGTATAAGGGCGTAAAGCGTTATATAATTAAGTTAACCCTTTTATCCAGCTAGACAAACAGTATACTCATTAAATCGAAGAGGTGATTTACTTTGCTGCAAATGATTTTCGTCAGTGCACTATTAGCATTATTATTTCTACCATTACAACTCGAATGGTATAAGGCTCCATTTTTCCGAAAATGGCTCATTCCACGATTTTTTATTGGATTGGCTTATGGAATGGGATTGTTCTACTTAGGTTTATTAGACCAGTCCATCTCCGCTATAATTGTTTCTTATTTGCCAATTATCGGTATTGGTCTCATGATTGATAATAGCCTTGTCTTTTCTATCAAAAAAACGTTCCGAAAGCGCCCAGCTTTAGTAGGTGCAGGTACTGGTTTTATCCTTTTACTAGCCTTTGCCCTCTTTTGGATCATGCAGCCGTTATTTTTAGCAGATGCTAAGTTTAACATTGCTGGTGGGGAAGAAGTGACAGTAGAAGAGTTATCCCCTGTTAACGAGCAGAACATCCCAGTTGTCCCGCCTAACTTCGCAAGGTACCGATCCGATATTTTAATGGGTCAATTAGATAACCCTGCATTTTATGACCTTGGCAAAACGAGAATTCAAAGGGTAAACGATTCCCTTTATTGGATAACTCCGATTGAATATGACGGATTCTTCCGGTGGTATCGAAGTAATGCTGCACCTGGTTATATTATGGTAAGTGCTGAGAATCCTCGTGAAGAACCGGAGCTAGTTCTTACGGATATGATTTACGTTCCCTCTGGATTTTTCCATGAAAACTTAGAGCGTCATGTCCGAATGGCATTCCCAGATGTCCTTATGTTAGATACTACCTTTGAAATAGATGGGGAAGGAAATCCTTATTATATTGTGAGCTACGGACATTACACAGAGTTCCGCCGTGTGGCTGAAGTGGATGGTATTATTATCGTTGATCCACAAACTGGGGATATGGAGCAATATGCTAAAGAAGATGCTCCAGAATGGGTTAACAGAATTTACCCTCCTCACATTGCGGCAGAAAGAAATCTTTGGTTTGGAATATACAAACAAGGAATCGTCAATCGCTTCTTTGGTCGTGAAGGATTAACTGAGCCTACACAGTGGGGAATTGAAGACTCCGTTGTGGGAGTTGTGAACCGCGAACTCCAATTAAGCTGGTTTACGGATCATATGCGACTTCAAGGTGAGGGAACCATCTCTCAATCCATGGTTGGTTTCACTACCTTTGATGCTAGAACAGGGGAGTTACATTATTTTCGTGACGCAAGTGGAATGTTAAATGGGCGTACCGCAATGAATCTTGCAGAGCGTACCTTTGTAAGGGATGACTATGTTGCTGGAACACCGTCCCTATATAATATTTATGGTCAATATACATGGGTTGTTCCTCTCATGGACCGAAACTCCGTTTTAAGACAAATTATGTTAGTAAACGGTAGCAGCGAAAGTGTCTTTGGTCACGGAGAAACAAAAAGGGAAGCCTTTAGTGCTTACCAATTAGCCCTTTCAACAAGGGTAGATGAAAATGTGGTTCCTGGTGAGATAACAGATCTAGTTGAAATTACGGCAACTGTCGAACGGGTCTACAAATGGGATCGGGAAGATAACGTAACGGTAAGACTTCTAATTGAAGGTTATGATCGTATCTTTACGGTCAATGCATCTGCCTATCCACGAGCAGTGTTCATCGAGCCAGGTGATGAAATTACCATAAGCTTTATGGATACAGGGGAAGAAGTTCAAGCCATTGAGGAGCTTGATTTTTAAAGATCAAAAAGTAAGTGTCTCATGAATTGTTCATGAGGCACTTTTTTAGTTTTCGGTAACTTGTGTTCATGTAATGTAAAAACCGCACCTACTCTTAATAGGTACGGTTTTCTGTATATAAAGTATTACCCTATTATCCGGTGATACAGGGTTTTTGCCTCTGATATGTCGTTGGTTCCATGCACTAGAACTCGGCCGTCCTTAAAAAATACAAGTCGGTGCTCTCCTTGAGTATAGGACAATAAATAAGGATTTTGCTGCACCGATCCTTCTAAAGTAGAAAGTAGCTTACTTAACTGTTCTAAGTTTCTCTCCAATTTCTTAGGTGGTCGGATTTGCACTGTGTTTCTTCCACATAAAACCGTAGATTTCGTCTGCTGATCATAGGATAAATAAGGATAAGTTGGTTCATTACCACAGGATTGGCATGTGGATTTCTTCACAGCACTAACATTGATGGCCATCTGTTCATTTTTCCAAAGGTCAAAGGAAACCAATTTTTTCCTAAGGGAATCCCAATCCTCCACAAGAATCTTTAAGGCTTCTGTTGTTTGAAAGGCAACCACCATCTGAACAACTGGACCAATAACACCCACCGTATCACACGTTGCTCCACCCATCGGCACTGTTTCCAACAAGCAATTTAAACAAGGCGTTTCTCCAGGAATGATAGTGTAGCTTAGACCATAGCTGGATACACAAGCACCATAAATCCACGGAAGATTGTACTTTTGAGCAATATCATTAATTAATAGCCTTGTGTCAAAGTTGTCCGTTCCGTCTACAATGAGGTCAACTCCTTCAATTAATTGCTCCATTTCTTCCTTGGTAACATCCATAACATGACTGTTGATTTTAACTTCTGAATTTACTTCTGATAGGCGCTCCTTCGCAGCAACAGCTTTTGGCAAGCGGTCAATTGCATCCTGCTCCTTATAAAGCTGCTGTCGTTGCAGGTTACTGAACTCTACATAATCCCGGTCAACAATTGTAAGTTCACCAATCCCTGCACGAACAAGGTTTTCCGCATTCCCTGTTCCTAGGGCACCTGCGCCTATAACTAAAACATGTTTGTCACGGATTTTTTGTTGCCCCGCTTCTCCTATGGAAGGAAACAATATTTGTCTAGAATAACGATTGTTGTTCATTGATGACGCTCCCCTTCTATCATCCACCACCGACAAAGTGCACAAGCTCTACGCGATCTCCATCTTGTAAAGTCGTCTCCTTATGACTTTCTTTATCGACGATTTGTTCATTTAACTCCACTATAACTACTTTATTATCTAATTCATAATAACTCAATAGCTCGGACACAGTTGTTACATTACTAGGGATTTCACTTTGTTTCCCATTTACTTGAATTTTCACCTTAATCCTCCTTCTGTCTGTACGCCTTAATAGCTGCCAGAGGGGCCTCAGCCTCTATTATACCTGACATGACCGCAACCCCTGTAGCACCAGTTTCCATAACTTTATCTTTATTATCCGGCTTAATTCCGCCTATTGCAATTACTGGTATGTTCACTCCTTGGACGATTTCCCTTAAACTGTCTAATCCCCTTGCTGGAAGGCCTGATTTAGATTGAGTGGGAAAAATATGACCATATAGTACATAATTAGCGCCCTCTCTCTCTGCCTGTTGTGCTTCCTCTATAGAATGGATTGATTTTCCGATTTTTAGCAAAGGGAATTTCATCTTCACCTGAGTCACCTCGAGACTGTGAAAGGCTAATTGAATCCCAGCAGCTCCCGTTACTGCTGCCACATCCACCCGGTCATTAATGATTATTTTGGACAGGGGAACCCCTGCTTCCTTCAATAGCCGGACTCCTTCCACTAATTCGCGGGCTGGCAGTGCCTTTTCTCTCAAATGAAAGTAATCTACAAAGGGCTCAATGCTTCCCGCCCTTCGTGCAAATTGTTGTAACGAAAGCTTCCCATTGGAAATAACGTGTATTTCTAAAGAATTATTCATATCTACTCCTCACCATCAGCCACAAAAATGTTCACAAAATTGTTCGGGACCCGGTCCCTAAATCAACTGCCAGTCTTTTACTACTGGTTGGTAGCCTTTGGACTTTAATAAACGCTTAATCTCTTCTACTGATCGATCATCAGAGATTTCAAATTGGCTTTGGGTTACATCTGGTTCCGAATATCCACCTACAACAGTGGAAGAGGCTGCTGACATTTTCGTAACTCCTAACGGTATTAGTTGATCGCGGAATTCCGGCGTTTCCCTTGTGGAAATGGTAATTCCAGCCCTAGGTAAGAATAATCGTATGGCTAACATTGCTTGCACTAAGTTTTTATCCGTAACATTTACCTTCGGTTGGAAGCTTCCCGCATGAGGTCTCATCCTCGGGAAGGAAACTCCCACTTCCGTTTCTAAATACTTATTTTGCAAATAACTAGCATGAAGACCAGTAATGTAACTTTCCTTTCTCCACTCATCCATTCCTAACAACGCACCTACGTTAAGGGAGCGCATTCCAGCTTGTGCACCGCGCTCTGGAGTATCTAGACGATAACGGAAATCCTTCTTCGGTCCTGCAACATGAATATCACGATAAATCTCTTCGTTATACACCTCTTGGTAAACTGTGAGACCATCCACTCCGTACCTAAATAGCTCTTCATACTCCTCCTTATTCAAAGGCTGAATTTCAATGGCAATGGAAGAGAAATATTTCTTCAAAACTTCTAAGCTTTTTTTTAAGTATTCAACAGAAGAATGCTGCTTCGATTCCCCTGATAATAGAATAATATGTTTAATCCCCATTCCTGCAATAACCTTTGCCTCACGCTCCACTTCCTCTATGGTCAAACGGCGACGTGGAAAGTCATTATTAAAACTAAAGCTGCAGTATTTGCAAATGTTTACGCAGTAATCGGATAGATATAATGGCAAATATAACTGCATTGTTCTTCCGAAATGCTGCAATGTCAATTTATGTGCCTTTTGTGCCATTTCCTCCAAATAGCTTTCTGCTGCTGGAGATAACAGCATAAAATAATCTTGCTCTGTGAGACGGTCCTTTTGCAGCACTCGCTCCACGTCTCGACCTGTTACTGATGCAAACATAACATCAAAGGGTAAATCCTTCACTTCCGTAAATTTATGATAAAAACTCATTTGAAACATCCTTCCTTTTCTGATAAGGATATACGTTGTAATATGGGATAGTTACCGAAATCTAGTTAGTTCTCGCCTTTCGGGAACTTTTCAGCCTTAATTGTTACCCAAACCTTGCACACGCTCCCTTTACAGGAACATTCCGCCCGAAATTTATATAATTCACTTTATTTTTTACCCTAAAAATCCTGTTAACGGTGAAGATGACTTCGCTGTTGTAGATACTGGGCCTAAACCTGATAAGTACCCTATTCGACCAGCTTTCACTGCATAGTCAAAGGCCCTTGCCATTTCCACTGGATTAGCCGCTGTAGCAATGGCTGTATTTACTAGTACCGCATCCGCTCCCATTTCCATTGCTTCTGCAGCTTCCGATGGCTTTCCAATTCCCGCATCCACCACTATTGGAAGATCTATTTCATCAATCATAATTTGAACCATTTCCTTCATACGGATCCCTTTGTTAGAGCCAATTGGTGCACCCAAAGGCATGATTGCCGCTGCCCCAGCATCCCGCATTCGTTTTGCTGCCATTAAATCTGGGCTCATATACGGTAACACCACAAACCCTTCATTGGCCAAAATTTCAGTGGCTTTTGTTGTTTCCTCATTATCAGGAAGCAAGTATTTGTGATCGGAAATCACTTCAATTTTTATCCAATTCCCCATTCCTACTGCTTTTGCTAAACGGGCGATTCGCACCGCTTCCTCCGCGTTACGAGCTCCAGATGTGTTCGGCATCAGCGTCATGGTTTTTGGAATGTCATGTAAAATGTCTTCTTCCTTCGCATCCATATCTACACGGCGCAATGCAACCGTTACAACCTCCGAGTTAGATGCTCTCATGGCTTCTCCCATCTGTTTATGATCCGCAAACTTTCCTGTCCCCACGAATAAGCGGTTCGTCAGTTCCTTCCCACCAATTGTTAACACGTCCCTCATTTTATTTCCTCCCCATGTTATATGTAAATAAGCTATCAAGCCATGGATCTCACAAATCAAAAAAGCCCACCCAAAAGGATGAGCTTTTATAAACGACCTAATATTCCTACGTCTATAATCGCTTCCCTCCGTTGGCATTAACCAATTCAGGTTCAAAGGGTCGGATTGCTCCTCTCAGCCATTTTGCTTGTGGCACCCCCAGCTTTCTATTATTAGCTTATGCTATCATGATAACAAAGATATAATCTCTTGTGAACCTTAAAAGCTTGCCTAACTTGTTTCATCAATAAAAATGAGTGGTAAATTTCAGTTAATATTATGCTTCATTTAGAAAACATTCGACCGATGAAAGTGGATATGATACGATTAATTTATATTTTAATTAATAAAATCCACTAGGGGTGCTTTATTATTAGCTGAGACAAGGATTACCTTGATCCCTTTGTACCTGATCTGGATCATACCAGCGTAGGAAAGTGGAACGGCCGATTTTTCGTAAAGAAAAAGGAAGTGTACTCACCGTTCCTAAAATAGAACGGTGTTTTTTTATATTACTGTTTTCTAAAAATTTGGCACTTTTGTGAAAAGTTAGCTTGGAGTAGAAGAGACACAGTTTTTCCCGTGGAGGCTGAAGCGTATCCAAGCTAAACTATGGTTCTCATTTAACTACACTCTTTTAGAAAAGAGCTACATTAAAAAACGAACGAAAGGTGAGATGATGATGATTGCACGTGCGTTGACAATAGCAGGATCGGATAGTGGCGGTGGTGCTGGGATCCAAGCTGATTTAAAGACATTTCAAGAATTAGGCGTTTTCGGAATGACAGCTATCACCGCAATTACTGCACAAAATACATTAGGAGTTCAAGGGGTTTACCCTTTAGAGATAAAAGCCCTTGAACAACAAATCACTTCTGTAGCAGAGGATATTGGGATAGATGCCGTAAAAACAGGGATGCTATTCGATGAAGAGCGGATCCGTTTAGTTGCGGAAAAAATTCGCCACTACAATTGGGATCGAGTGGTTGTGGACCCGGTTATGATTGCTAAAGGGGGAGCCTCTTTATTAACAGATAATTCTGTGGATGCTCTTATAAATGACCTTCTCCCTCTTGCTACCGTGGCCACGCCTAATATCCCAGAAGCAGAAGCTATTACCGGACGATCCATTAAAACAATGGATGAACGGAAGAAAGCAGCAGAGGATTTTCTAAAAATGGGTGTACATAGTGTTGTTATTAAAGGTGGACATGACTCAGGCAGCGATTCCACTGTGGATCTCTATTTCGACGGAAAAACTTACCATTATCTGGAATTTCCAAGGGTGGACACGAAAAACACTCACGGTACAGGTTGTTCCTTCGCCTCTGCCATTACTGCCGAATTAGCGAAAGGTACACCATTAGCAGAAGCCATTCAACGGGCGAAGGAATTTATTCACCTCGCCATTAAGTATTCTTTAAATATCGGAGGCGGACATGGTCCCACACATCACGGTGCACTTAGACAATACAAGGAAGACAATTTGGAGGTAGGAAAAACGTGGCAAGAATCAGTAGCAGCAAAATGAGAGAACACCTAAAAGTATATTTTATTGCCGGAAGCACGAATGTTTCCGATCCCCTTCCAGAGGTTCTACAAAAGGCAATAGACGGCGGTATTACCATTTTTCAATACCGTGAAAAGGGAGATGGAGCCCTTACTGGTGAAGCTTACGTGACACTTGGGAAAGAGCTAAAGGAATTGTGTAATAAAGGGGGCATACCCTTTATCGTTAATGATGATGTGGAGCTAGCATTAGCTTTAGGTGCAGATGGGGTCCATATTGGACAAGAAGACGACAATGTCCTGGATGTACGTCAAAAAATCGGAGACCGTATCCTAGGAGTTTCTGCCCATACATTGGAGGAGGCTAGAAAAGCCCTTCAAGACGGTGCTGATTATTTAGGTGTGGGGCCAGTTTTTCCCACTTCTTCTAAGAACGATACTAGGGAAGTATGCGGCCCCCAGTTTGTGGCAACTTTAAGGGGACAGGGAATTGATGCACCAATCGTAGCCATTGGTGGCATTTCTATTACCAATGCTCGCGAAGTTGTGGAAGGAAAGGCTGACGGTCTATCCGTCATTTCAGCCATATCACAAGCGGGAGATCCACGGGAAGCTGCAAAGCAACTAAAGGAAGTTTGGTAAAAAAATGAAACTTTACTCATAACAACTTGGAAGGACAACTACCAAGTTGTTTTTTTATGTAGATATAATTCCTCGTAAGGAGAAGTAGAGGATTTGGAAAAAAATAAATCGGGGAGAAAATCTTGAATTTTCCGTTTCCTAAAATAGTCTACAGTCGTGTTTCGGGCGATAGAAAGGATCTCTGCACCATCATCCCCCCCCTAATTCCCGGTGGTTTTTTATTTGTACTTTTCATTTCACTATATAGTCGAATGACCGAAAATGTGGAAAAAGTTTTTTAATACAAGCTGTTTAAACAGAGCTTAAAATAAAAAAGCACCTGTAATACAGATGCTTGAGCTTAAAGCTTTTTTATTAAATCTGCCTTGGTGGCCCTTCCCCACGGTTCATCATCTCTGCTGTTCGATAGGCATCAATCATGCCAAAGATCCAAAATATAGGATAAGTTATAAATCCAATAACAACAAACATTAGCATTGCATTAAAGAATTGGATGATCATAAAAAGAACGCCTTTTCCTATTTGACCATTATAAATTTGCCCCAATCCAGTCCAAAGAGCACTTAAAACCGCTGCCAAGCCTGGATTTTTTGGAGGTGCATGATAAGACATATTTCCCACTCCCCTAACTTTTTTGAAAGCAAAGTATGTACATACAGAAGCTTCCCATTATTAGACTATATTTTTGAAGTGTGGATTATATGTGTTTTGATTTTAAGGGGCACTTTGTCTAAAAAAGAGCTCTTGCAATAAAGCAATTTTAGTTCCAGGATATAAACTGTAGTTTTATGAGACAGGTAAGTTACCTGTTCCATAAACGCCTAATAAAAACAGGTAAGGTCCTTTTCTTAAACCTTACCCGTTTCATAACTTCCTTTATGTGAGCGAAGTGTTTACTGCTTTTTTATAACTGTGTCTAATCCAATTACTTTTTCTTCCTGCCGCCCCGTCTATCGTCGCGACCACGTCTGTCATCGCGGCCTCTTTTGCCTCTGCCGCCATCTCCACCGGCGCCAGCTCGACTAAATTCTTTTTTCCCGGAACGTTTTTTTGCATTGATTCGAAGGCCACCACCGCCGCCTCCACGGTCTTTACGGCGCTTTCCACCACCTCCACCGCGACCATCCCTTGATGGTTTATGCTTCGAGCGAACTGGTGCTTCTCCTGTAATTTTAACAGGCTTCTTGCTAGGTTCCTTCGTTACCATTTTTAATGCAGCTGACACTAAGGTTTCAGCATCAAATTGCTCTAACAGTCCCCTTGCAGCATTCGTTAACTGTGCTGCAGATGGATCCATGGCTGCATCCCTTAACATTTCCACCGCTTGTTCATGGCGGCCACTTAATGCATCGGCATAAGTTGGTGGTTGGATCTGGGTCATTCGCTTCTTTGTACTTTCCTCGATGTAAGCAAGATGGTCCTTTTCCCTAGGTGTCACGAAGCTGTAGGAGATACCCTTTCTCCCCGCACGACCGGTACGACCGATTCGGTGAACATAGCTTTCTGAATCCTGTGGCAGGTCAAAGTTAATAACGTGAGATACATCATTTACATCCAGACCACGGGCTGCTACATCTGTTGCTACCATTACATCGATGGAGCCTCGTTTAAACTTCTTAATTACTAGGTCACGGCGTTCTTGTTTCATATCCCCATGAAGACCTTCAACGGCAAATCCTCGAATACTTAAGGAATCTGTTAGCTCATCCACACGGCGCTTCGTTCTTCCGAAAATAATCGCTAGCTCCGGAGTTTCCTTATCTAATAAATTACAAAGAACGTCAAACTTATCCTTTTCCGGTAAAACAATATAGCGTTGATCAATATTCTCCACCGTTAATTGCTTTGCCTTTACAGCAATTGAAACAGGATTATTCATAAACCTGTCAGCAATCCCCTTTAATTTTGGAGGCATTGTAGCAGAAAACAGCAATGTTTGTCTTTCATTAGGAACTTCTTGAAGAATCGTTTCAATATCTTCAATGAAGCCCATACTTAACATTTCATCCGCTTCGTCCAGAACAACGATTTTCAAGTATTCAGGTCGAATGGTTTTCCGACGCATATGGTCCATGTAACGACCAGGTGTGGCCACGATAATTTGTGGACGTTTCTTCAAGGCTGTAATTTGCCTTGTTATTTCTTGACCGCCATAAATAGGTAAAGCACGAATTCCTTTAAATCGGCCTAACTTATTTAATTCTTCCGCAACTTGAATAGCGAGCTCTCGAGTCGGTGTTAACACTAATGCTTGGGGATGCTTCTCTTCCACATCTACTTGCTCCACACACGGGATACCAAAGGCAACTGTTTTCCCAGTTCCCGTCTGTGCTTGTCCAATAATGTCCTGACCTTCTTTACCTAAAGGAATAACCTTTTCTTGAATGGGAGTTGCTTCTTCAAACCCCATTTTGTCAATTGCTTGCATAATGGAATGCTCAATGTTTAATTCATGAAATTGTGCCAAATCTCTATCTCCTTTACTTTATTACTTTTTAAACGACCCGAACATCTCCAAAAAACTCGGAATGTCCCCCAAACTTTATGGTGAAATCCATGTTTTCTTCACTAGAATAAAATTAATTTCAATATCTTGATGTATCCTTCATATATTATTTATCCACGTAAAAAAGCTTATTCTTCTATCTAGAGAATAAGCTTCGTATCGATGTCCTTATTCGCATAAAAAAGTACTTTTCTTAAGGAAACCTTATTTTTCTAATAAAGTCACCTAAGTTCATTAACTTAGTAACTCTATCACACTTTATAAAGAAAAGCCACTTTTAGAGAAAAATAATGGAAAGGGGAGCAGACACTTCCCCTTTTTCCAGTACATTTTCCAATTTTAAACGATCGTTTAAATTCTATTTTATGTCATTTCTAGTAGTTCTTCGATGTCCTCCCTTGTTAAGGAGGTAATCATTTTTTCACCCGGTTGTATTACCCGATCCAACAACTCCCGTTTTTGTTCCTGAAGTTTATGGATTTTTTCCTCAATAGTACCTGTGGTAATCAGCTTTGTCACTTGAACAACCTTTTTTTGGCCAAATCGGTAAACACGATCTGCCGCTTGCTCCTCCACAGCTGGGTTCCACCAAGAGTCAAATAATATAACCGTGTCTCCCCCAGTTAAGTTTAAACCAGTACCTCCAGCCTTTAAGGAAATAAGGAACATATCCTTTTCCCCAGCGTTAAATCGATCTGCTAGTTCGATTCGTTCCTTCGAAGGGGTGGATCCATCGATATAATGATAGTCCCAGCCATAATTCTTTAACCTTTCTTGAATAATACCAAGCATTTGGGTGAATTGGCTAAAGAGAACAACCCTTCGGCCAGAAGCCATAGCTTCTTCTAAATACTCGAATAGACGATCCATTTTACCGGAATTCCCTTCATAATCCTTTAAAAATAAGGCCGGGTGACAGCAAATTTGTCTCAAGCGTGTCAAACCAGCTAATATCTTCATACGATTTTCTTGGAAAGCCTTCGCGTCCACAGCTGCTTTTACATCCGTTTGAATTAAGCGCAATTGGGCAATATATAGTTTCTTTTGCTCATCAGAAAGCTCCGTATATTGTACGGCCTCCATTTTCTCAGGAAGTTCCGTTAATACATCCTTCTTTAACCTCCGTAAAACAAATGGTCGAACACGCTTGGCAACTTTCTCCTGCTCCATCGCCTTAAAGGCTGTTTTATTTTTAAATAACCCTGGTAAAACCAGGTCAAAAATAGAGTAAAGTTCATCTAAGGAATTTTCAATTGGTGTTCCACTTAAGGCAAAGGCTTGCTTCGCCTTTATTGCCTTCACTGACTTTGCCGTTTTCGTCCAATCGTTTT
Organism: Evansella vedderi; assembly: GCF_030813435.1. Classification (GTDB taxonomy): domain Bacteria; phylum Bacillota; class Bacilli; order Bacillales; family Salisediminibacteriaceae; genus Evansella; species Evansella vedderi. The sequence continues at coordinate 86,544 of NZ_JAUSUG010000004.1, forward strand.
TTACATATTGAGCCTCGTCTAAGATCAACGTGGAAAAGAGTTTATCCTTATAAGCATCTAAGTCTCTACGAATAAGGGGGTAGGAAGTAATGAGCACATCCTGATCCGCCCCTTCCTCCATCGCTTCCTTCCGTTCCTCCACCGTTCCACTAATAACGACAGTGGTTAAATCGGGAGCAAAGCGCTCAATTTCTTTCTGCCAGTTATAAACAAGGCTGGAAGGGCAAATAATGAGTGTTTGTTCAAAATTACCTCGGCGCTTTTTATCCACTAAATAGGTGATCATTTGCAACGTTTTTCCTAATCCCATATCATCTGCTAGTATTCCGCCAAAACCGTAATGGGATAAGGAATGAAGCCATTGGTAACCAATCTTTTGATAGTCCCTTAATACCGGTTCTAACTCTTCAGGGAGCTCCGTTTCTATTTCCTCTGGGTGCATAATCCGCTCTAGGAGACTGCGGAACGCCTTCCCTTTTTTCACAGCAAAGGCATTATGATCTGCTAATTGAAAGGCTTTAAGCATAGGAACCTTCGTTTGATGCTTAACATTTCCCATTCCCAGTTCCAATTCTTCCAGCATACCTTTCATCTCTTGAAATTCCTCATTACCTAGGTTAACAAAGGAACCGCTGGACAAACGATAGTATTTTTTATTAGCGACGAGAGCTTGGAGCAGTTCATCGATTTCCTCTTCAGGAATACCATCCATTTGAAACTCCACATCTAATAAACTTAATCGTTCATTTGCTTCAACTTTAACAGATGGACGCTCTATAGGATCATAGATTAATCCCTTCACCCTCGTTGTGGCAAAAACCTCTAACCATTGGGACAGCTGAGGTAAATCCTCCATGACAAAGTCAAGAATCTCATCGAAATCCTCTAAGTACAGCTCACGGCCATTATATTTAAAGGGAACCTTTTCAATATGAGAAAGTAGGAAATATTCCTTTTCCACATCCCGAACCGTTACCTTCCCACTATAGGGCTGGGGTGGGTCAAAGGGAGAATATTTCTCCTCCCCATACTGAAAGGTAAGCTCTGCAGTAAGACGATCCTCCTGATAATCTATATAGAGCTTCCCTTTCAACGGTGCCATATGAATTTTTTCACGAATCGGTTCGCTTACATCCACCGTACCAATTTCCTTCAGCTTCGGTAAAACAAGGGAAGCGAAGTTCTCCAACTGGTCTTGAGAAATGATTACTTCCGCTGGGTGATATTTCGTTAACTGATCGATTAATAAATCAATCACCTGTCCTTGGGCCTGTTCCAGTTGAAAAAACTGTCCCCGGTGGTATAACACAGGGAAATCTGCTCCGAAGAAGGCTATCTCCTCTTCATTTATCCATTGAAAATGAAACTGTCCAGCGTGCTCAGTGGAGCTTCCAATGGAAAACTGCAGCGGCAAGGCCCCTTCCCTTAATTCATAGCCTCGATACTGATAGCCGTACATATCGATGACAACATCCCTCGTCTTTAATAGGTTCAATAGCTCCATCACCATTGGAGCCGGAATCTCTATGGAGCGCCTTTCATCCTTACTGGAAAAGAAAGAGGTTCTTCGATGGTCATCCCTTAAATAAAAAAGCCTCCATATCCACTGAAGTATCTCCTTATCCTCTTCGGAAAAAATATAGTCGGCAGGGTCATAAGTAAAATGCTTGGCAAACCGCATCGTCCTGTCTTCATGGACGGTCCGTAAAAATTCCTTTAAGTCCTTGACTACATACGTCCGTTTCGGTCCTACTTTTACCTCTAGCTCAAAGGAAGCCGTACGATAGGCTGCCATTTTAGGCTCCAGCTTTAACACATACTCCACCTGCAGGGTTTCCCGCTCATGGTATGTTTCCTGTTTTTTCATATAAATTTGCTGAAAGGATTGAATCATCGTATCAGCTTTCATTTTTTCAAAGTAATCCACATCCTCTGATCTAGGATGATTTCTTGACTTATTCATTCACTATCACCTGACTTCTCCAACTTCTTAATACGTTCTAACTATCATAACATGAATAAAAAAAGAAGGTCATTAAACATAATTGCCTTAAAAGTAAATCTATAACCTTTACATCTTATTGACGACCTCAATTATCCTATGCTAAAGGAATGGTAATTGTATGTTAAAATCAAAATGCGGGATGATGTAATACTTTTTTTTGAAATAAAGTGCACGAAACCTTCAAAGGCTACAGATCGTAAACAAGAAGAACATAAACAATCATCTTAATTGGAGGAAAACAATGTTACGACGACTTTCTTATATTTTTTTAACAGCCATCATTGTCCTTACTACTGGTTGTACGTCAGACGGTGAGGAAGGCTTACAATTCGAAGATACGCAACTTACCCTTGCTATAAAAGATGCTTTAAGTTTAGAAGAGTCAGAGATTATTTCTGAAAAGGATGCAGCGGACTTACTAGAATTAGATGGGAAAAATTATGGTATATCCTCCCTTAAGGGAATCGAAGCGCTAGTGGAATTAAAGCATCTTGACCTTCAAGATAACCATATTGAGGATCTGACACCATTATTAAATCTAGAAAATTTGGAAACTGTTTTACTATACAACAACCCTTTTTCCCTAGAGGAGGGAAGTCAATCCCTCTCCATTATCCATGAACTAGAAGAGGATGGAATCGTTGTACATTATGAGGAGACCTTTATTTATGAAGAAACCGGCCCTCCTGCTGAAGGGGTTTTTTACAAGGTAGAGAATGGAAATAATACGGTCTACCTATTTGGCTCCATACATGTGGGTATGGCTGATATTTACCCTCTACACCCTGCCATCGAGGGAGCTTTTGAAGAAGCTGACTATTTAGCGGTAGAGATTGACCTGACAGACATTAGTGATTTCGAAATGATGGAACTAATAGGTACCATCGGTTTTTACGAGGACGGCAGTACATTGGAGCAAGCTATCGGAGGGAAAGCATTTAAACAGTTAGTGGACTTACTTGCTCCATTTGGATACGAAGCTTCCATGTTGAACTTCTTTAAACCATTTGTCGTGCAAGACCTAGTTACTATGCTAGCTGCCGAACTAGCAGGATTGCACCCCGATGATGGGATTGACCTGTATTTCATGGAGCGAGCGAATAAAGATGATATAGAAATTATCAGCTTAGAAACCGTGGAGGATCAATTGCTATTATCTACTATTCTTTCGGAAGAAACACAAGCAAAGGATCTTATAGACTCCATTGAAAACTTCGATCAGCTTTCTGCAGAAGTGGAACAATTAATGAATATTTGGCGAAATGGTGATACGGAAGCTATTTTGGAGCTTAGGGAAAGTGAATATGAAGAAGATTACGAGGAATATATGAAAGCCTTGCTAGACGACCGGGACTACCTTATGACAGAAAAAATAGAGGAGTTTCTGTTACACGATACTGGAGAGACTTATTTTGTGGTAGTCGGTGCCATGCATTTAGTAGGAGAAAAAAGCATCGTCGGACTATTGAATAACCGCGGCTACAACGTCCAACCCGTAATCAATTAATAGTGATTAGGTAGCTGTATGGACTAATAATTTTGGCACAGTAAAACGACAATGTTAATTTGAAACCAAATTTGAAACAGCGTTGATTAAAGCGAGTGCCTGAAGTGTAAATCAACATCAAAGTTAAACGGAGTATTATTTTTAAATTAGGTGAGGAGCGTTCTCAAATGCAATTGTGTCCAGAATGTAAAAGCGATACTGTCCAGAGGACATCATCCACTCCATTACGAGTAATTCTTTGTCTCATTTTAATTTTCATCATCCCATTTGGACTCTTTTTTGCTTGGATTCCCTTTGTTTTCCCACATACCTTCGAATGCAAAAATTGTGGGAAACAGGGAAATGAAAGTGAACTGAAACAAGTGGACTGGCGTGAGCGGGAAATGTTATTAGTTAATGAAAAGGCATTTGGTAACAGACTGCAGCCTATTATGGAATACTGGTTCGAGCAAATGGGTTATCTTTATAAAATAACAATGGAAAACCATATGTTTGTTTTAGTAAAGGTTTCAGAACAGGAAGTTGTGGCTTACCATATACACGATTTAAAGGATAGTAATTTCCTTGTTCAAAGTTTGAGCGGTAAACTTGCCGTCTTTACAGATACGGAATTTGATTGGGAACCTACTTCCTTTGGGGAGAAATTGTTCACTTCTGATGAAATCCAATTTATTCAAAATCGTGATTATTCAGGACTGAAAGATCACCTTCATAAAAATACCCAACTCGTTCAGCCCTTTAATGTTTATGAGAAATGATTAATTTCTTTTATCTGAAGCTGGGACAAAAGCGTTTTGTCAATGAGAATTCCGAACGAAGCATATAAATCGCTTCGGAAATATACTTCGCTACGGTAGTACATTGTTCGTATTTCCAGTTAATCACTTCAGTTATGTCCCAGCCTCTTTTTGCACTTTATTAGATTTCCATTTTATTGAGAATCTAGTAAAATCCTGTCGTTTAAAAGGAGAAATAATTTAGAATTTTTGATATAATAGTTTTGTTATTGTCTAAAAGTGTAATTTAATTGGAAAACAGCTTAAGGACGAGTATTTTTTAAACGATCGTTTAAAAATAAGACCTTTCATTGTTATGCCAATAAACTTTTTATTAAAGGAGCGGTCGTATGGAGAAGCAGCAGGAAATGTTAGAAAAAATAAAGGGATCAATCTCCACTGTCCTTGTTGGAAAAGAAGAGGTTACGGAACTGGTTATGATTGCCTTGTTAAGTCGAGGTCATGTTTTACTTGAAGATGTTCCTGGTACAGGAAAAACGATGCTAACGAAAACGCTAGCAAAATCAATTGACGGAAAATTCCGCCGCGTTCAGTTCACTCCTGATGTTTTACCAAGTGATGTTACTGGTATTCAATTTTTTAATCCGAAAGAGCAAAGCTTCGAGCTTCGGCCAGGACCAGTAATGACAAACATCCTTTTAGCCGATGAAATTAATCGTGCTACACCAAGAACACAATCCAGTTTGCTTGAGGTTATGGAAGAAGGACAAGTTACCATTGACGGAGAAACATTGGCCTTACCTACTCCTTTTATTGTAATTGCCACACAAAACCCTGTTGAGTCGCAGCAAGGGACCTTTGCATTGCCTGAAGCTCAAATGGACCGCTTCCTTATGCAAATTAAAGTGGGTTACCCAACGATGCAAGAAGAACAACAGATGCTGAAAATGTACAAGGAGCAGGAGCCACTTGAGAATTTATCCGCTATTGTTACATTAGATGAGATAAAAGAAATGCAGCAGGAAATACGGAAAATACAGCTTTCGGAACCTGTGGAATCTTACTTGCTTAAAATTATCCGTGCCACAAGAGAATCGGAAAGTGTGGAGCTTGGGGTAAGTCCAAGGGGAACTCTGGCCCTCATGCATGCTGCCCAAGCAAGAGCCTACTTACAAGGAAGAGATTACGTTATTCCTGAAGATATTAAAGCATTGGCCCCTCATGTCCTTTGCCACCGTCTTGTATTAACAATGGAAAGCTCCATGAGACGCACGAAGGAAGATGTATTTAACGACATATTAAAAACTATTGAAGTCCCTGTGGAAGCAGGAGCCATTAGAAAATGATTCTTTGGAATGTCGAGCGGATCTATTCAAAGGGGTATAATATTTTAGGCTCTATTATTCCTATATTATTGATTATTTCCTTTTTAACCAATGAATTTTGGCTGTTTAGCATTATTTTTTTACTTATTTTATTCATGGTATTAAATGAGCTCTATTTGAGATATATTTCCAAAAACATTGTCATTCCTAATGAAATCGTTGTCAAAAGATTATTCAAGGGGGATGAAGCAGTTTTACATGTTCCTGTGGAAAACAAGGGAAAACTCCCTGTTTTTAGCGGAAGATGGAACTTCTTTTTATTTGATTCAGATGATGCTATAAAAGTGAAAGAAGTAAATAACATTCAGAGATATCAGTCAAATTATGAGCAGCCATTATCTGTCCCCGCCCTTACGAGACGTTTATTCCCAGTCCATATTCAAGGCGTTAAAAGGGGCACCGCGGAAATACGCTCTATTCAATTTGAGCTTTACGACTTCTTCAAATTTAACCATGTCCGCCTCACCTATCAAGGACATTACCGTGGGGAAGCCATCGTTTATCCAACACCGGCTCCTATCTCAGGTCTGGAGAAGGTACTGCAGCAGGAAAGGGGAGAGCAGCCGCAGCGTTTTTCCTTTCATGAGGATGTCATGATGATGGTTGGAAATCGAGATTATATGAATGGGGATCCTTTCAATCGTATTAACTGGAAGGCTTCTGCAAAAACAGATGAGCTTCAAACGAAGCTATTTGAGAAAGTAACCTTATCCCAATGGACAATCGTTGTGAACATTCAAAATAAAGATCCCTTATTGCAAACGATAGCATCGTTGGAGGATGTATTAAACAATGTAGCTTATGCCTGCCAGTTCGCAACTAGATACCAAATTTCCTTTGAAATGTACATTAACATTAGAGTGCCTTCTTCAAGGGTGGGGTTATATTTACCTGCAGGCCAAGGGAAAAACCATTTAGTAAGGGCAATGGAAATGCTGGCCCGTATTCGAAGATCTACCGTAGCCTTTCCCATGGAGCAAACATTATTTACTCTCTTCCATCAAGGGAAAACACCTTCATTCGTCCTTCACTTTGGTGAATTCACAGAGGAGGAAAACGAACAATATATACAAGCAAAAAGCAACAACACAAGTGTTTATCGAGTAGTCACAGAAGACAGCGGGGTGCACCTTACTTCAGTTCGGGGGCAAAAAAATGAAGCAATGGCAAATTGAGATTATACGTTGGACAAATTATAGCTTAGAAGCGCTTTTCTTCTATGTATTGGTGTTTCCATTGTACGCTGTTTACGGCAGTTTCCCCCCTGTCATGCCATATATTTTCGTTATTATTACATCTGCAATTGTTTATGGATTTTTACTCCATAAAACAAAGTCTACTTCTACCTCCGCAATTGGTCTTCCCATTGTGTTGATTGTTGGGGGAATTGGAGATTTCAATCTACTCATGGCTGCATTTTTGGCAGTTATGACCTTCTGGAGAGCAGTCGTTCATTTTGAAGAATATGATCGAACAAATGAATTCCCTGTCTTTTTAATGACTTTGGGTGCTGGAATCATTTATTTCTTCTGGTTCAGTGATTTTGACGGAAGACAAATGCTCTTATTCTTGATTTTTGCTCACTTCTTACTAGCAATGGGACTAAAGACATTATCCATGACCTTACACTCCAATGTTAGTGAAGAGCAAAAAAAGAGTCATTTGAAGTGGATTTTAGGGGCACTACTTACTGTTTCCAGTTTTTCATTAGTATTAAGCTTAATCTTTCCTTACCTTCAATGGTTTTTTATTCAATTAGCCCGTTTGGTATTTTATACAGCTGGATTAATTGTGAGTCCAATTATATATCTAATACGATTACCGAGATCTGATGGCCCAGGTTATGGTGATTCTTCACTTAGCTTGGAAGGGGAAGACGAAAGAAGAGATGCTTTTGAAACATTAGAGATGGGGGAATCTTTCCTAAGCTTCGAACAATTCTTTTGGATCATTAGTAGCATTCTTCTTCTCTTGGTAGTGTATCTTATTATTAAAAGAGTTCGAAACGTGGAGACAAAACAAATTGAGTTCACTGAAATACGGGAAGCAGAGCTATCTTCTCTGAAAAAAACAGGATCCTTTTGGTCCTCTTTCAGACAAGGCCGTGTACCTAAAAATGAAATTAGACGTGAATTCTATCATTTTCAAGAAAGTTTAGTGAAGTCTGAGTGGGCAAGGAATGGAAATGAAACCGTGGAAGATTGGGTAATGAGGTTACCAATTAGCAATTCCCTAAAGGAAACGGTTATCAAAAATTATCAAAAGGTTCGTTACGGGAATATAGAAGTAAGTAAAGAACAACAAAAAGAATTTAAGGAAGCAATAAAACAAGCTAAAAAAGAAATAAAAACTCATGAAAAAAACGCTAGCTGATCATTTGCTAGCGTTTTTCTTTAGCTGTGAATAGCTTTTTCACCATTCCCCCTAAGGAAAAAAGGGTTAGATGAACAGGTAAAAAGGTTTTTTTCCAATTAGGTATTTGTAAGAGTCCTCCCTGCTTTAACAGAAAGTCCGTAAATAACAATGAAGAGATGGTAATTAATGATTGACTTAACCCTTTTTTCTTATCGTTTATTGTATACAAGACAGAAACCCACAAGGAATATAATGGAGTTAAGATAAAATGTTCATCCCAATTAAATGTTTTATACCCAAAACGAAACTTATTTTTCAAAGCTAAAAGAAATAGCCAATTTACATGTATGACAACAAAAGTTAAATATCTTGAAAGTGTCATTGGATTTTGGTTTCGAATGCTTTTAATCACAATATCACTAATTTTAAAAAAAACTGGTAGGAGGATGCTAGTATAAAGTGCGTCCCACCATTGATGTCTATAAATTTTTAACCGTAAAAATAAATGCTCCACTATAAAAAAATAAGCAGTGAAAAAAAGTTTGTACCTCCACCCTAATTTAAATAATGAAAGATACGTTGCTGTAATTGGTACGAAAACTGCTTGAGATAAAATGGCACCGAACACATTATCTAAATATTTGTTTCTTATAAATTTAGGGTAGTAAGTATAAGCATGAAACAAGTTTAAGACAAAATATTCAAAAAGGTAAGCTATCCCTATGTTAGGTAGTAAAGACTGTAATGTTTTTCTAATTCCTTTCTTTTGAATAGTAATGAATAAAATAATGGCATGTACTACCAATAAAATAAGGAAGGGCGTATTATTCTTATTTAACCTTTTCATGAAACGCACCCTCCTTAAAAAGTTAGCTTCGTTTTATAGTGTGCAATCAATAATTCTTTTTATACTTTTCACCAGGATTCTAAATGATTGCTCCTGCTCCACTTCGTTTACGCGTGGCACGGAAGAGCGTTGTTGCTTTCCCCGCTGGAGTCGCCACCTTTCGCTTCTCCAAGCTTTTAAAAAAGCAATTCGACTAGGCATTAGTCGGATTGCTTCCTTTCAACGGTTACTTTAGTTCCCCTTTATATAACTTTTTTTTCATTAAGGAGATACCTAATTTCTCCGCTAGTTTTTGTAATCTTTTTACTTCCTGCTCTGTGATAATGGAGACTACAGTACCTGCCTCCCCTGCCCTTCCTGTACGTCCAGCCCGGTGAATATACTGTTCTTCGTCCTTTGGTACCTCTAATTGCACCACATGGGTCAACCCTTTTACGTCCAAACCACGTGCTGCCACGTCCGTCGCTAAAAGTAGTGGATATTTTCCCTCTCGGAACCGTTTGAGTGCGGTCTCTCTCTCCTGCTTCGTCGTATCCCGATGAAGCACTCCTAGTGGCATACCATTGTACTCAAGTTTTGCCGCAAAAGTAGAAAGCATGTTTATATCGTTGGAAAAGGCTAAAGCACGTAAATTTCCAATATTCATAAGCTTTCTTAATGTTGTAATTTTATCCCTTTCCTCACAGACAACATACACATGCTCTACTGTTTCTGGAACCTTCTGGGTAGTGGTTACCCGAATCACATCCGGATCCTTCATACGAGCCTTTGCCTTCTCTTCCACCTCTTCACTTAATGTTGCGGAAAAAACGAGGATTTGCCTTTCTTTAAGGGTGGATTTAATAATATGGTCCACATCCTTTTGATGCTCTTTAGAAAACAACTGATCTCCTTCGTCAAAAACAACTGTTTTCACTTCATGAACTTTGAGCTTCTTCATATTTAGTAATTCCACTACCCTGCCAGGTGTCCCTACAATCATTTGTGGTTTCTTCTTCAATTTATCTAACTGCCGTTTCACGTTGGCCCCACCAATTAATGCAGTCCTCTCAATGCCTGATCCCTCCGTCCAAATTCGAATTTCCTCCAGAATTTGCATGACCAATTCTCTTGAAGACCCTAAAATAAGAACTTGTCCTTCCTTTTTCCTCACATCGACCTTATTTAGAACTGGAAGTAAATAAGCTAACGTTTTCCCTGTCCCTGTAGGCGATTCCGCAATAACATCCTTACCATCTAAAATTGCTGGAACAGCCTTTTCTTGAATCTCAGTTGGATTGGTAAAATTTGATTTTTGCCAACCCTCTTGTAAAAATGGTTGAAAACTAGGTATGATAGACCATGTATTGCTCATTTTTATTCAATGCTCCTTTTTTGTTATATGTATATTTATTTAATTAGTCTAAATTTTAGCTTACATTGATACTAGATACAAAGGTTATGAAAACAACCAAAATTAAAAAGTAAAGGATGACATCCTATGAGTATATTAACAGTTAAAAACTTAAGCCATGGCTTCGGGGACCGTGCTATTTTTAACGACGTCTCTTTCCGCCTCCTAAAGGGGGAGCATATCGGGTTAATTGGTGCCAATGGAGAAGGAAAGTCCACGTTTATGAATATTATTACCCGCCAATTAGATCCTGATGAAGGAAAAATTGAATGGGCAAAAAATGTTCGTGTAGGTTTCCTCGATCAGCATACGAAATTAGCGAAGGGGCAAACGATGCGTGACGTCCTCAAAAGTGCCTTCCAGTATCTATTTGACCTCGAAGCAGATATGAATGGCATGTATGAAAAAATGGGGGAAGCATCTCCCGGGGAAATGGAAAGGCTCCTAGAAGAAGTAGGAACCATTCAAGACTTGCTTACGAACAATGATTTTTACACCATCGATGCCAAGGTAGAAGAGGTTGCCCGCGGTTTAGGTCTCGACGAAATTGGCCTTGATCGTGATGTCAACGATCTAAGTGGTGGTCAACGTACGAAAATTCTATTAGCTAAGCTGTTGTTGGAAAAGCCGGATATTCTATTGCTGGACGAGCCGACGAACTATTTAGATGAGCAGCATATTGAATGGTTAAAGCGCTATTTACAGGATTATGAGAATGCGTTTATTTTAATCTCCCACGATATTCCTTTCTTAAACAGCGTGATCAACCTCATCTATCATATGGAAAATCAAGAGCTAAATCGTTATGTAGGAGACTACGATCACTTTATGCATGTATATGAAGTAAAGAAGCAGCAGTTAGAAGCTGCCTACAAAAAACAACAGCAGGAAATCTCTGAATTGAAAGACTTCGTTGCAAGAAACAAAGCCCGCGTGGCTACTCGAAACATGGCCATGTCCCGACAAAAGAAGCTGGACAAAATGGATGTCATTGAGCTAGCTAAAGAAAAGCCAAAGCCTGAATTCCATTTTAAAACTGCCCGAACACCAAGTAAGACTATTTTTGAAACAAAAGATCTTGTGATTGGTTATGATGAGCCGTTATCCCAGCCATTGAACTTAAGAATGGAACGCGGTCAAAAGATCGCCCTTGTCGGTGCCAATGGTATTGGTAAAACAACATTGCTACGAAGTCTTTTAGGAGAAATTAAACCTATTAGTGGTACGGTAGAACGTGGAGAATTTCTTGAAATTGGTTACTTCGAGCAAGAAATTAAAGTGGAGAACCAAAACACTTGTATCGAGGAAGTTTGGAGCGAGTTCCCTAGCATGAACCAAGCAGAGGTCCGTGCTGCCTTAGCAAAATGCGGTTTAATGACTAAACACATTGAAAGTAAGGTTTCCGTTTTAAGTGGTGGAGAAAAGGCAAAGGTACGCCTTTGTAAATTAATTAATAATGGAACAAATGTCCTTGTACTAGACGAGCCCACTAACCATTTAGACGTAGATGCAAAAGAAGAGCTTAAGCGAGCGTTAAAAGCTTATCAAGGAAGTATCCTTCTCATCAGTCACGAACCTGAATTCTACAAAGAAGTAGTAACTGACATCTGGAACGGCGAAAACTGGACAACAAAAATATTCTAGACCAGGTCCCTGAACATTTTGTGAACAAATTGAAACATTGAAAAAGACCGGGTCCCTACAATTTTGTAACGTAAAGTTCACAAAATTGTACGGGACCCGGTCTGTGACTTTTGGTCTGTGACTTTTATTCAGGTCGTTCTAGTTCGAAAACTTCACCTTGTTTTGCGTACTCCTTTCCCCCAAGCCTTGCAATCGGCCTTAGGAGGCTTGAATCCACTTTTCCATCTGTACCAATAACATTTTCTGCAACATGATATTTTACTACTCGCCCGATTATAAAGTCCGTAGTTGTAGGACCTTCTTTAAACGTTAAATGTTTCTCCAAAGTACATTCAAATCGGACAGGGGCTTCCTTAATTCCAGGAACCTTCACTACTTCACTGGTAACGGGAGTTAACCCCACCTTTTCAATTTCACTCTCATCAGGTGCTAAATTCGCTGCCGTTTCATTTACCGCTTCAACATTTTTCTCATCTGTTATGTGAATAACAAATTCTCCTTGCTCCAAAATATTTTTTGCCGTATCCTTCAGCTCGTCACCTCTCCGCCCGATGGAAATGGACACAAGGGGTGGTTCCGCGGAAACCACATTAAAAAAGCTAAAGGGAGCACCATTTAATGTCCCATCTTTCCCTTCGGAAGTAACAAAAGCTATAGGACGGGGCATAATTGTCGTAGACAATAGTACATAGTTTTCCTTTTTAGACAATGCTTTCGGATCCATAGCTCGCATACTAACCACTACTCTCCCTTCACCTGTTTCTTATACCAAGCAGCAGCATTTTCCACTTCCTCTCTCGTTAGTTGATGACCTAAGTTTGCCCAAAATACTTCCACGTTCGCTCCTGCTCCTGTAAGATCCTTTTCTAAATCCTTCGTCTCCTGGGCCGGACAAATAGGATCATTGACGCCAGCTCCTATGAATACTGGTACACCTTTTAAATCAGGTACATCAATTCCCCGTCTTGGGACCATTGGATGAAGAAGAACTGACCCTTGCAACACCTTTCCATAGTGATATAGGAGGCTTCCTGCAATATTCGCACCATTGGAATATCCAACGGCTACTACCTGACTTCTATCAAAACCGTAGTCCTTTGCTGCTTGATCCACAAAATCCCTTAGTTCCTTCGTACGATATATGAGGTCCTCCTCGTCAAAAACCCCTTCAGCTAACCTGCGAAAAAATCGATTCATTCCGTTTTCATCTACGTTTCCCCTCACACTAAGGACAGATGCACCTGGGTCAATCATATCCCCTAATGGCAGCAGGTCATTTTCATCTCCACCGGTTCCATGCAGCAGAAGCAACGTGGTGGAATTCCCCTCTTCACCTTTTTTAAAAATATGTTTCATCGTCATAGTTAACACTCCTCATTCTCAAAGTTATACAAACAGCCTCTATGAAAAACTTTTTATTTATTGTATTAATACAACCTAAACTTTCCAAAAGTAAGTACCTTTATTTTATAATTTGTCGCAAATGAATACAAAACATTTGATTGCGTTGAAGGTGTTAAATAAATTTTGTTCATGTGCAAGTATATCTAAGTACTTTATCCACTCTATCCCCTTTCTGTTTGGGGGCGAGTATCATCCATGGTCTATGCATATTCTTTGCCCCCATTAAGTATCTCATGTACACTTTATAAGTGTTGCTTTTCTAAATTTTAGGGGCTTCTCATGTTATAAGGCATAACATTTTTTTTGCCAAAACTCACTCATTAATAAGGGGTGTTATGTAGTGAATGTTATTTCCAATACAATTCATGAAATGGATATTTTAGTTAGGGACTTACGACAACGTTCCAACGATATTGAACAAATAGTTAATTATTTAACTCAAATTGTTGAAAAGACAAGCCATCTCCCCCCAGAAACGTTATGTAATTTCAAAACGAGAGATTCCCATTGTAATTTAACAAAACGTATTAGTAAGCTAGCTAATCAACTAGTGTTTACTCTTAAGGACTTGAATGGGGAAACGAAGGATACTTTGGAAACACTGACTAAATTAAAACAGAAATCTAAGGAAGCGTTCGCCCCACTATCTGAGACTAGAAAATCAGTAGAGGAATTGGTTACAATATTAGAGGAAGTCTGTCAAAACGTAAGTCATTCCCACTTTGCAGCTCTTCAAATTGCCTATAAATTAAATAATCTAACAAATGATAATCATGCAAATACATATCAAACAAATCAAATAGTAGAAGAATTAGAAAGGATTATTTACATCGTAATAAATTCAAAATAAAATGAAAAGCCCACCCAAAGGAGTGCGCCCTAATTTACGTTATAATTTTATTATTATAGCTGTAATTTTATCGAACCTTCGATTGGGCTTCATTTCTAGCTAAAAATAAGCGAATTTCTTCAGGTTTAATACCTAAACTGCGAGCTTCCTCCAATAATTGAACCCACTCCTCATCAACTACAGGTTTCTTAAGCTTAATTACCTTTTCCATACATCAAACTTTCCCCTTTCTCATCATGCCTCTAGGAAACTCGGCTATCTTAGATATAATGTATACCCTTAGACCCGTAGCTTTGCGCCCCTACCTTTCAGTAAGTTTACCCTTTTCTAGAAGAAGGCTCATTCTACTCATTTTTTCCAAAATCACCATTTTCCCCAACAATACGTTACAGTTTATGGATAAAAACATAATATAGAACAATTTTTTCCTTATGTATCATCCCCTTTGTTCATCCTCTACCGTTGATAATCATTTTTCTCTACGAATTAATATAAGAGATCAAGGTTAAATTAAGGTTAAAATTCATAATTTTTTTAAACATTTCTCTTTACAAAATCAAACTTTTACTATCTCAATTCCACACTAATCGACATAAACATAAAAAAGGGTGTGATAAAACATCGTTTTATGACCTTCTATCACACCCTTTTTATATTTTCCTTTTATTTTAGGCTCTGTTAAACTTTGATATTGATTTTCACTTCAGGACGCTCGCTACAATCAACCCTGTTAAAAATCAACAATGACCTTTAACAGAGCCTTTTTAACAACCCTAACAGTATTTTTTCTCCGTAAATCAATAAGTTTCTGTCACAAATTTTTGTGTTGGAACTTCTCTTTAACCAACATTTTAATAATGGAATTAAGAGCTCCCCCATGTCTAAGAAGGTATGGTAATATCCGTATTTATTCCCTAAAGATAATGCTTTTAACAGCTGTACATCTGATTGAAGCGGATTGGTTAAATGACGATTACAAATTGCTTGTAAAACGTACATCTCTATTTTCATTCCAATACCTTCTTCATTATTTTTTTCAATGAAATTCCTTACTTTAGTTAACAAGTCGTTAGCTTCTTCCAACTTTTTTAAACTAACGTAGACTTGGGTTAAAGTAAGGAAGGAAAAGAGCGTTAGGTTTGATACTGCTGCCTTTGAAATAACCGTTGATTGGCTCGTTAACCAATTAAGGAGTTCCTTCTTATTTCCGTCCGCCATTAATATCCTAGCTTTTTGGCTTTGAATAACCGTTATCCAGTGGGAATGCTTATCTTTCCTTAAATCACTCTCTAACTGGTTTAGTATGGAAAGAGCATCTATGCAATCACCATGTGCTGTCAGTATTTTAGCTTGAATAAGCTTTATCGGAATAATATTTCCTAAATCTTTATTCCTCTCTGCATAACATAAAGTGACCGGAAGGAACTTTAAAGCTTTATTTATTTCACCTGTTTCATAAAAAATTTCACCCATTGCTATATTACAGTAGGACATGGAAGACATTGCAATCCGAGCTAGTCCCACTTTTAACAGCAGTTTTGAATATATATCTTTCGCTTGTCCTATATTCCCTTTGTAGCATATTGGGCTCTGAAGCAAAGAAGCATGGCCAACATTAATTGAAGGAAATTTGAAAAGACTATTATTATTATTCATAAACTGATTATTGGAAGTTACGCTTTCGAAAGGGCCAGTAGGGTGTCCATCTATATGTAAAAGTACAGATTCCAAAAATGAGATTTCGTTTCTCAAAAGTTTATTTCTGTTGAAAAGATACTCATTTGACTGCTTTATAGCTCTTAGAAATTCAATTGCTTGTTGGTACTCTTCTTCTAACAAAAGCAGATGTACATAAATAAACAGCAAACAAGGGCTTGTTGAAAAATCCACTTTCTCGAACGGATTCCAAGATTTCAAATAATCAAATTGTCCTTTATTAAAGAGAAGTAATGCGAAATCTTCTAATTGATCGATTTCAATCATACAATTTTTATTTACAAAAAGCCCGACCATCTTGTTCTTAAAGCTTGATAATCCAAATGATGAATTACTTTTCCAATAAGTAAATGATTCAGTCCCAGTTTTTAACTGAAAGATATGGGGACCATACATTGAATGAAAATCTATTTTATATTCACTCCAATCTAACGGCTTCCACTTAGTCATAACTCTACCCTCTCTCCAGTAAAAATCAATCAAATCTCTATCATTTCCCGTAAACCCTAGTAAGCATAAACCTATAGATAAGCTAATAAAAAATATACTATATAAAGGTTAAATACTAGTAAAAAAATGATAACCTCTTGCATTATTCTTAAAAATATATTTGAAATTATGGAAATTTGTATGGGGGCTTTTAAAAAATAGCTTTGTTAAACTTTGATGTTGATTTCCGCTTCAATCAACGCTATTTAAATATCAACTTTGTCCTTTAACAGAGCCAAAAAAAGAATACTCGCTATTCTAAGCAAGCATTCCTATCAGCCTTCTAATGAGACTCTATCTTCTTTTGAACGTTAAATTTATAACCAAACCCCCTAACCGTTTGTATTAGTGCTGGTTTGGAAGGGTCCTCCTCTATTTTTCGCCGAAGGTTACTAACATGAACTTGCACCGTTTTTAAATCTCCAAAGCTATCAACCCCCCAAATTAAATCATATAATTGTTCCGCACTAAATACTTGATTTTGATTTTCTACTAATAGAATAAGAAGCTGTAATTCCTTCGTATAAAGGGATACTTTTTCTCCACGGACAAATACGTCATAGCTGTCTAAATCAATAACAAGATGGTTATAGGTAAATACTCGTTTTTTACGATTTGGTTCCGATAATACCATACTATTCCTTCGCAAATTAGCCCGTACTCTAGCTTCTAACTCCATTAAATCAAAGGGTTTTGTAATAAAATCATCGGCTCCCACTTCTAACCCCAACACTTTATCTACAGGGTCTCGTTTACTGCTTAAAAACAATACAGGTACATCTGTATACAGTCTAATTTTTTTACATAGCTCAAACCCTTCAATTCCAGGAAGCATTACATCTAGTAAAATCAACTGGGGCTTTTCCTTTTTTACTAGTTTTAATGCCTCATACCCCTCAGCCGCTGTCCAAACATCATAACCTTTTTTCTTAAAGTAAAGGGCTGTTAACTCACGTATATCCATGTCATCTTCTACAATTAAAAGTTTTTCGTCAGACATAATTGACTCATCTCCCAGCTTAAGAAAATTTGCATCCATTAAGGTTATTCTCATTCAAAAGAAATTGGTAATGAAAAATAAAAGCTAGTGCCTTCCCCTTCTTTACTATCCACCCAAATTTCCCCTTTATGATAGTGAATAATTTCTTGCGTAATGGCGAGACCCAATCCGGAACCGCTGTTATCCCGCGTATTTATTCCTTTATAGAAGCGATCAAAAACATACGGTAAATCTACCTGTTTAATTCCTCGTCCAGTATCCTTCACTTCAATCATGACTTCTCCGTCAAAATCCACATTACTGTCTTTCGTATCTTTCTTGACAGCCTTTACATAAATGGAAATTTCTCCGCCTGAATCTGTAAACTTCATTGCATTGTATATTAAATTGGTAAAAACTTGGTCCATTCGTTCTTGATCAATATAGATAAATCCCCTTTGACTTTCCTTTGGTAAATCCATTACAGGGGCATGAAAGGTAATATTCTTTTTTGGTACATCCATTTCAAATCGCGTATATATTTCATTCATCCATTTACGAAGGTCGACCATGGTTATATTCAATCTCATAGTACCAGTTTGAAACTTGGATAAATCGAATAAATCTTGAATTAATCGATCTAATAGTTGTATTTTATTTTCAACAGATTGCAAATATTTTGGGTCATTCCCTTCAATTATTCCAGTACGGACAGATTGTACATAGCCCTGTAAAAATGTTATGGGTGTCCCCAGTTCATGGGAGATATTCGATAATAGTTGTTTTCTGGACTTTTCCCATTTCCTTAACTGTTCATTGGCTTTTTCAAGTTCTATATTGGCTTTCTCTAGCTTGCCCGTTCGTTCTTTTACCTTCTCCTCAAGCTTATCATTCATTTCCTGAAGTCTCTGATTTATTTTATCCTTTTGTGCTTCTGCCTGTTCCTTTTCCTTTCTCATAACATTTATCTTATCTGCCAAAGCAAAGGAAAATAGGACAAATTCTACGGCGGACGTCATTTGCCACGCATACTTCGTAAAGAATGTTACGGGAATAACTCCCGCATCAGCACCAAGGGATATAGCTGTTCCAACAATTGAAATAGTCCAAGCGAGAAGGAAATACCTAGCCGGGTGGTAGCCTCTTTGATAACAGATAAAAGCCGCAACAAAGATAACAATGACATTGATAAACGAACTTACTACTATTAGGTTGAGAGCCATACTGTACGAGAAAAATAACAGTATAGTGATACAAAGACTAAAAACAATTAAATAATTGAATGCTAGATTAAAACGGGGTGTATACTTATTAAGGCTTAAAAAGCTTTTTGCAAATAAAAAGGCTGTAATATTAGAAATAGACATGAAAAACACGATAGAGCGATTGTTCCACCAAGGTGTATCTGGCCATAAATATTGATAGGCCGAGCCTGTAAAGGACACATGAATAAAAAAGTTTGAAACAATAAAGATAACGTAAAATAAATAGCTATTATAACGAAGTGAAAAATAAAGAAATAAATTATATAAGGCCATTACAAAAGCAATCCCATAGAATATCCCCAACAATGAATACTCCACCTGTACTTTTTTAATAAAGGCATGGGGGTCCCATAGGCTTAATGGAAGCTGCATTGCCCCTTCCGTTTCAAAGCGGAGATAAAAGACCGTTGCTTCCCCAGGTGGAAATTGCATGTGGTAAATAAAACTTCTATGTTCTACATCTCTATGATTAAAAGGATGTAAATCGCCTGTTAAGCGTTCGTCAAACCCTCCATTGTTCGGAAAAAATAAAGAGATATAATCCATTGCAGGATTATCAATTTCCAACAACCAGTTTCTTTTTGAAGAATCATTATACACCGTTACCTCTACCCAATAGACGGAGGAAGTATAGCCATGATTTGGGATACCACCTGTACTTTTCTCAAAATAATTTCGAATATCTGTCCATAAGATATCTTCTATACTTAGACTTTTATCTGGATCCTCTAATATTTTCATATAGTTATGTACCTTTATCTCGTCTGTATTATCCGTTAAGTGAATAGGGAACTTGGACTCCCCTATGACTGTAGAACCATGTAGAACTGTAAGAAGAAAAAGGGTAAATAATACAAATATCTTATTTCTTCGCAATAGTCACAGTCCCCCCAACAAATATCTTCCTTTTCTACATATTAAAAGTGTTATTTTATTCCATTATGTCGATATTTTAGTATGTTTTCAATAATTTTCTGAATAAAAGAAATACAAATCCCTATAATTTCTCTTAAAGTCTGTTCAAAACTCCCATGTCTTTATAGACACAACGATAAACGAAAACTATTTTTGGCTGTGCTAAATTTGAAGTTGATTTACGCTTCAGCCGTTGCAATGTTTCGAAGCCTGATATGAGTGGGTTTCTCATATCAGGCGCGCAACGCGCGGAGCCATTGCCACTGTTTATATTGACTTTTTCAGTGGCCTCTTGCTATTCCCGCGGGAGTCTCGTGCTTTCCGCTTCAATCAACTTCGTTTAAAAATAAACAATGTATTAAAACAAAGATTAGTTTTTTAGCTTTTGGAACAGACTTTAATAGAATATTTTCATATTAATTTTTGTTCCCTCTTATATGGTAGAATATATGTGAATGATAATTTAGGGGGATTCGTAATGCTCGACCAAGCCCAATCTCTTTTACGACAACATTATGGCTATGACAGCTTCCGCCCTGGACAAGGGGATATAATACAAAATGTAATGAATGGAAAACGTACGATGGGAATAATGCCTACTGGGGGAGGGAAATCTGTTTGTTATCAAATTCCATCGTTAATGCTCCCTGGGATAACCATTGTTATTTCGCCACTTATTTCCTTAATGAAGGATCAAGTAGATGAGTTGAACGAAGTAGGTATATCGTCTACTTATATAAATAGCAGCTTATCAGGACAAGATTTAAACGATCGTTTAACACTAATGCAGTTAGGGGAATATCAACTGGTTTATATTGCTCCAGAAAGGCTAGAGGCCCCATCCTTTCTCCATGCTTTGTCAGGATTAGAGGTTTCCTTAATTGCGGTAGATGAAGCCCATTGCTTATCCCAATGGGGACATGATTTTAGACCAAGCTATATGCGAATACCGGAATTGATTAATAGACTTCAATCCACCCCAGGGATATTAGCATTAACGGCCACTTCCACTCCCGAAGTAACTGCCGATGTTTGTGATGCCTTAAACATCCTCCCTGAGTCCGTATTCCAGACAGGTTTTGCCCGAGAAAATTTATCCTTCCATGTCTTAAAAGGATTAGACAGGGATGCCTATGTAAAACGATACATTAAGAAAAACCAAGATGTTTCTGGTATCATTTACGCTGCAACTCGAAAAGAAGTAGAGAAGCTGTACGAGCTCCTACAGTCCTTGGACATTTCCGTTGGAAAATACCACGGAGGAATGACCAGCCACGAACGGGAGTCCATGCAGGAGGACTTTGTTTACGACCACATTAAAGTAATGGTAGCAACCAATGCTTTCGGGATGGGGATTAATAAATCTAACGTACGCTATGTAATCCACTATCAGCTCCCTAGAAATATCGAAAGCTATTACCAGGAAGCAGGAAGGGCTGGACGTGACGGAGATGAAAGCGAGTGTATTCTACTATTCTCAGCCCAGGATATACGAATTCAACAGTTCCTTATAGAACAATCCAACTTAAGTGAAGGTAGAAAGGAAAATGAATATCGTAAATTACAGGCCATGGCAAACTATTGCCATACAGAAAGCTGCTTACAATTGTATATCCTTGATTACTTTGGTGACAAAGGATCAGCTCCCTGTGGGAAATGTCATCATTGCGTAGATGACAGGGAATCCGAAGATGTGACAAGGGAAGCACAAATGGTTTTTTCCTGTGTAAAACGAATGAGGGAACGGTTCGGTAAAACGATGGTAGCACAGGTGTTAGTAGGTTCAGGGAACAAAAAAGTTATGGAATTAGGCTTCCAAAAGCTATCAACGTACGGTCTTCTTAAGGATCGCACCCAAAAGGATGTAAGCCAATTTATAGATTATCTCGTGGCTTCACAGTTTTTAGCTCTGAGTGATGGGAGTTTCCCTGTTCTTCAGTTAACGGAAAAGGCGATCCATGTATTAAAAGGTGAACTAACAGTTGAACGAAAACAGGAAAAACAACCAATTCAAGTTGTAAAAAGCCATCCTTTATTTGAGAAACTCCGTGAGCTCCGTTCTAGATTAGCCAAAGAGTCAAAAGTGGCACCGTATATGATTTTTTCAGATAAAACATTAAACGAATTGTGTGCTAAACTTCCAACAACCTCTTCAGCTATGCTCCTTGTTAAAGGTGTGGGAGAACAAAAATTTGAACGTTACGGGGAAGAATTTCTAAAAACGATTAAAGAGTTCTTAGGGGAAAATCCAAACTATAAGCCAGAAAATTATCAAACCCCATCCACTGTAAATCAGAAGTTCTTTGACACTAGCACCACCAGTGGCAACGATAAAACACCTAGTCACATCTTCAGCCTCGAGCTATATAAAGCCGGGAAAAGTATTAAGGAAGTCGCCGCACTACGGAATATTGGCACCCAAACAGTGGAAGGACATCTCCTTCGTGCAGCAGCAGAAGGACAAGAGGTAAGCTTTACAAGAGAGCTAGATGAGGAAACAAAGGCGTTAATCATAAAGGTCATTAATGACGTGGGGCTAGAAGGGGGACTTAAACCTTTAAAGGAAGCACTTCCAGAAGAAGTAAGCTACTTTGCCATAAGAGTCGTTATCCAAGAACAATCCACCGAAGAAGTTTCATGAGGCTGGGACAAAAGTATTTTTACTAATAAGAAATCCGAATAAACTTGATGTAGGTGCAATCTACCCGCTTTGGAAATATACTTCCCTAAGGTAGTGTATTGTTCGTATTTCCGATTAAACACTTTAGTTATGTTCCAACCTATTTTACAAAAAGACTCAGGCTTAAACAATTTATTATTTTCCCGTAGACCTCAATACAATAGTCATTTCGCACCATGGAGTATGAAAATATTAGTCTGCATTGGAATGAGCGAAGGTCCGTGAGACTCCTGTGGGAGAATGACGAGGCCACTGAAAAAGTCATATATTTTTCGCCGAGAAAATAGCAATCGCTCCGCGCGTTGCGCGCCTGCTATGAAAAAACCACTCATAGCAGGCTTTAAAAACTTGCAACGGCTTCGCTGATTGCTTGGAGACCGTAGCGAATGACAACCTGATTCGAATTTTTCGGGGTAGGACACATATTTTGGTTAAACATTGGAAATAACAAGTGGAGGCTCTCTTGATCACCATGCATCAGGAAAAATCCCACCTCCTTATAACCTACTTTTATTACCTGGTTATAATTAGCCATTGACTTAAGGATATAACCTTGATAGGATCAATAAGTAACCATTGTGGGAATGTTCAAAAATTGACTTTCTTCCATAAACTAATTAACTTCCCGGTTCAGAAATTTCAAACATTAGAAAAGGAGTTTTATAAATGAAGGACTTACATACCTTTGGGTGGTACGCTGCACGAGTTTCAAAGCATTTACCGAAAGAGGCTTTTAATCCAGTTCCTGCCCGCCTCTTAGGTGGACTAGCCTATTTAATTGTTGTTATCTCAGGATTTTTAGCGATAGGATTATTTAACCTGCCCCTTATTGTTAACCTTGGCATCTCCGTCATCATTGGAATGAGTTTTGCAGGAATGGGCTTTTTAGGTCATGAAATTCTTCACGGTACTGTTGTAAGGACACCTTGGTTGAGGGATCTGCTGGGTGCTATTGCCTTTTGGCCATTAACCACCGGACCACAGTTATGGAGAAAATGGCATAATATGACCCATCATGTTCACACCCAAGATGACGAAAAAGACCCTGATTCTTGGCCAACTCTAGATAAAATTTCGAAAATGAAAATGTTCCGTTGGGTTTATAATCTACCTTTGTTTGTACGTTCCACTTGTGCCTTTGCATCCCTTGCGATACAGTTTACAGCCCATTCACTTAAATGCTTTGGGTTATACATTAGGGAATTTCAGCCCAAGAAACAGCCAAAGGTATGGTTACAAGCAATCCTTCCGTGGGCTACTTGGATTGGACTCATCTTTGTGTTAGGATTTAATAATTGGATATTTGCCTATTTACTGCCACTTTTAATAGCAAACTTTATTGTTATGGCTTATATTTCAACGAACCATCGTTTAAACCCATTGACTTCTGTTAATGACCCGTTAGCAAACAGCCTTACAGTAACGGTGCCAAAATGGGTTGATGTACTACACTTTAATTTCTCGTATCATACGGAGCATCATTTATTTCCAGCAATGAGTTCTAAATATTATCCATTGGTTAAAGAACACATTAAAGAAATGTGGCCAGAGCGCTACCATGAAATGCCTATGACAAAAGCTCTTGCAGCCCTTTGGAAAACACCACGATTATACTTTAATAATAGCGAATTGGTCGATCCTCATGGTAATAGATCCATTGGTTCTTTAGGAAATGGATTAAACCCAGATGAAATTAAATTTAAAGATTTTAACGTAGATGTAAACAATCTATCCTCATTAGAAAACACATTTGAAGAAATACAACCAAAAAAACGAACTAACTAAATGTAAATGAGGGGATCTCCAAAGGCATGTTTTTTATCCTTTGGAGATCCCCTCTAAGTATTTGCGCAGCAAATTCCTGGATTATATTTTATTTCTATCTCAGACTATATGGATATTCTTGATGAAAGTAATTAGGGGTTACTAATTCATCCTTATACCTTTTATGAAAAATATGTGTTGTTGCAGGAGACACGGGAGGAATTAGCCAACTCCACCTTCCCGTTAATTCTCTGCCACTGACCTTCTCTTTTTTTTCAAATTTTTTAAATTGCTCTGCAGCAGTATGATGATCAACAATACTTACCCCCGCTTGTTGAAATGAATATAAAACTGATCGATTTAACTCCACCAAAGCCCGATCCTTCCAAAGGTTAGAATTTCGGGAGGTGTCCAGGCCTATAATAGAGGCTATTTTAGGAAGCATATTATAACGGTCCGCATCCGCAAAGTTTCGGGCACCAATTTCAGTACCCATATACCATCCATTAAAAGGGGCTGCCGTATATTCAATACCACCAATCTCTAGTTTCATATCGGATATAGCGGGAAGTGCATACCATTTTAAACCCAGATCCTGTATGCCCGCCACTTCAGGGTGTACAAGATCCACCTCTAATACACATTCTGAAGGAACCTCCTGCCATACTGGTTCATTTTCATAAACCTGAATAACATGGGGAAGTATATCGAAATGAGATCTCTCGCCTCTCCAGCCTAATTGCTCACATACTTTAGTAAAGGGAATAGACATGGGGTCGCCAATGACACCATCCTCTGTTTCATAGCCTGCATAGCGAATAAGCTGGTGATTCCAAATCCTTAATTTATCCTTGCCGCCCCTGCCTCTAGGTGCAAAAATCGTTATGGTTGGTCTAATTTTTCCTCCGTTACTAGCTTCTAATAAATGATGGTTTAAAGCTTTAAATATTTTATCAGAGTCATGCAAATGACGTGCATCCTTTACGTGGAGTGTGTCCCAGAACAGTCTTCCGATACACTTATTACTATTCCGCCAAGCCATTTTAGCACCAATCTCTAATTCGTGAAAAGTATGTTCATATGTGCCTGTTACTTCTATTTCTTCCCTTATTTCCCCTAATCTATTTGGAATATCCTCATCTTTCCCTAATTCTTTATAACACTTTTCAATAAAATTTTTTGCTTCCGTAAATAGCTTAGTCATCCTAAACCTCCAAGTAGAAAAAACATGAATATTTACTATACAAAGATAATAATCTCCCTATATTATTGACTATTCTGTTCCCACTAACAATGTTTTTCACCAGATTGTTAAAAAGTATTCGAAAACTATTATTTACTTTTATGTTCATCAAATGTTACATATCCATTTGATTAAAATATGGTAGTATAAGATTAAATAAAATATTAATAGAGCGTGTTCAAAAAGTGTCTTGCAATAGCTCCACTCGCTGCGCGCCAACTAGGAGAAAACCACTCCTAGTTGGCTTTAAAAGACGGCAGCGGCTCCGCTTATTGTTTCAAGTCTTTTCGAACGGGGAAAACAGCCCCTTTTCGAACTCTAATATTAAATAACAGATTTCCATTAAAGTAAAAATAAAAGTTTTATAAAAAAACAATATACAAATGGAGAACAGGGTGGTTTGTTTTGCATATCGGCAATAGGTTAAAGAAAATAAGAAGTTTGAGAAAGCTTTCACAAGTAGATGTTTGCAAAGGAATAGTCTCTCCTTCCCATTATAGCAACATAGAAAGTGGACGATACGAAGCATCGGAGGATATACTAGATTTAATCGCTAATAGGCTTGAAGTTCCTAAAGGGTATCTTACAGAAATCCATAAAGTATCAAACAGTATAAAGGAAACTCTAGCTTTGTTAGAAAACAAAGTAAACCAAGATGTGGAAGAAGCCGCTATATTTCTTGAAAATAATATGCATCAGCTGGAATACATTCCTTCTATCCATCAGGAAGTAGAATACCTAATATTATCTTGCCAGCTTCAACTCAAGCTAATACAAATAGATAAAGCAAAGCAGCTTCATCATGAAGTAAGATTCTACATTCATGAGAAAAATGTGGATGCCCTGCCAAAGGAAACAAAATTTAAATATTATTATGTTTCGGCACTTTTACAATATTATGAGCGGTCTTTCAAGGAAAGCTTTCAGCTCTACGAAAAATCCCTGTTGTATACAAATACACAGCAGGATAAAGGGAAAATCCTATTCAACCTAGCTTTAATCTGTTTCAACACTAACGAAAATCAAAAAGGACTTCAATATGCTATTGAAGCAAAAAATATTTACTTAGACCTTCACTTCTGGAAGGAAACAGTAAGCACCTATACACTTTTAGGGATCCTTCATATGGAAGTAAAAGAGTATGCTAAGGCATCCGATGTTTTATTAAAAGGGCTTAACCTAGCTAAAGAGCAAGGTATGGGAGCAGACCAAGCAAAGATCCTTCATAACTTAGGAATGAACTACTTTCACCAACAAGATTATGAGACAAGCTTGGGATACTTTGAAAAGAGCTTAGAATTAAAGCTTTTGTTTGATCCAAAAGGAACCTTTCTCTCTTATATACCAATTGCAAAAATCTATTTAATAACACACGAAATTGAAAAGTGTAATACTTGTCTCTCCGAAGCAAAGAAAGTTATAAGGGGAGATTTAGACAAATACACTTTACAGGCTTTAGAAGCCAAACGTGAACTTGTTACAAGTAATATTAAAAATTATGAAAGATTAATAGAAGAATCCATTAACTATTTCTATAACAACAAATATTGGTTTGAATTACTTGATATTACTAAGGAATTCAGTGAGCACCTATATAAACAACGTAAATATAAAAAAGCGTATGATTATTTAAAAATGGAGTTAAAGGCTACCCAATTGCTATTTAGGGAACACTCCTCATAATAAAAAAGGCTAAGGCCTAAAATTTGAAAGATCTAACTTATTTTCTATTGTATGTTCTCCCAAATGAACATAAATCGTTGTCAGAACAAAAAGAGTGATGTCCCATGCATCACTCTTTTTGTCATTTTAAGTGGCTATTTTCATAACCTTTTTAAAAAGCTTGGAGAAGCGGAAGGCGGCGACTCCAGTGGGAAAAGCAACCTATTAATCAGTTTACTACGATATAGGCTATCATAGGCCCATCGCTATCCTTATCAGCATGCATCGGACAAATAAGACGATATACTCCTTTTTCTTTAAATTGAAGTGGCACAATCGTCTCTTCCCCTTTTCTTACTACACCTTCAACATCGGTTCCTTCAATAATAAAAGGATGCTCCTTTCCATTTACACCATAAATGATAAGATTAACACGTTCCCCTTTTTCCACAAAAATCGTTCCTGGGTCCCAGCGATAAGATTCAATTTCCTTCCCATCTTCCGTAGTGGACTTGAATTCTCCAGTTATCATGTGAATCTCCCTTACTTCATTTCCACCACCCATTGCCGGAACATCAGTGGAACTTAACATCGTAGATGACACCCAAACGGAAACAAGTGCTAAACCAAAAACAAAAAATGCTAAAATTGTCTTCTTTTTAATTACTAAGAAGTTCATTTTCTCTCCCCTTCCTATCCATGAATCTTTTACGCTTCATGTATATGCACACAGGTAGGGAAAACTTGTCTACTTTTTTTAATAGGGACTCAAAAGGTGACTTTTGAGTCCCTATCAAAGTATTTGAGTAGCCGTCGCAATCATTAAAAAAGCCCAACTACGAGTGGTTTTCTCGTAGTTGGGCGAGCGACGAGCGAAGCAATACCTTTATTAATTTCTTCCGTGACATTTAAATCCGAAAACATCTAATATTACCTCACATAAAATAAAACCCTATTGCCATTATGATATACGCTGCAAGAAGTGTTAAACCTTCAAACCAATTCGTATCACCATCATTAATAATCATTATGATTAGGAAAACAGATAGTATCATAGCAATGAGTGCTTCTCTTGTGAAAAGAAGGAGCATTGGATTTGCAAAGATTAGCGACAATAGAACTAAAAGAGGTGTCACAAACATCGCTATTTGTAAGGTAGAACCTACCGCAATTTCAACGGATATGTTTACCTTATTCTTTACAGCCATTTGTATTGCTGTAATATTTTCTGCGGAGTTCCCAATAATAGCAACAAGGATAACACCTATAAATACCTCGCTCCATCCAAAGGATTCTGCGATACTTTCAAATGTATCCACTAATTGATCGCTTACAAAGGCAACAGCAACTGCAGCTAAGGCTAGAATAAGTATCGCCCTTCTTTTGTCCCATTCAGGCTCTTCGTCATCTTCCCCTTCACTTTCCACTGCATAAACCCCTCGATGGGTAACAAGTCGGAAAAACAAGGCTGAAAAATAAAGGAGTAGCATAATAATGGCAATCCCGATACTTAAGGCTAATATTTCCCCACTTGTTAATCGAAAGGAAAAAATATAGGGAAAGACAAAGGAAACAACAACAGAAAACATTAATAAGCCCATGTTGTGTCTTGCATCATGAATATTAAATTTCTGCCTTTTATATCTAAGTCCCCCTATAAAAAAGGATAACCCAGCAACTAAAAGCAAGTTACTTATAACGGCCCCCGTTAAGGAAGCAAGTACAATCGTTAAATATCCTGCCTTTAAGGCGAAAATAGAGATGGTAAGCTCAACAGCGTTTCCAAAGGTAACATTTAATAGTCCTCCAATTCTCGGTCCAGCAATGATCGATAAACTTTCCGTGGCCCGGCCTATATAGGAGGCTAAGGCTAATATAGTAATGGCGTATATGGCAAACATCATGGTAGGTTCCCAGCCTAATATTGCTCCTGCAAGAGAAATAGGTACCCCGGCCATCGTTGTCCAGAAAAAAATTCGATTCATACACAGTCCCCCAATCCCGCATACTCTATTAGGATTAGACTCCTCCATATGAGTAAAAACATACATATAAAAAAGGGCAACTGAAAAGGTTTGTTCTTTCCCTTTTCAGTCACCCTCGTAGTATGCTCTATAGTTATCCAAGCATCGCCTCTTTTTTCAATTGACTATTATACAGTTCCGCATAAAACCCATCTTGTCTTAATAGAGATGTGTGGGAGCCCCTCTCGATGATTTCTCCATCCTTTAAGATAATAATTTGGTCTGCCTTTTGGATCGTATTCAGGCGATGGGCGATGACAAAACTTGTTCTTCCTTTCATCAGTCGCTGTAATGCCTCTTGAATTCTAATCTCCGTTACAGTATCAATACTGCTCGTCGCCTCGTCTAAAATCAATATTGTTGGATTAGCTAGAATCGCCCTAGCAATGGATAATAATTGCTTTTGTCCCTGACTAATGCCACCACCATCTGCATCAATAAACGTATCATATCCATCTGCTGACTTCATGATGAAGGAATGGGCATTAGCCAATTTAGCCGCTTCCACCACATCTTCGTCAGTGGCATCTAATCTCCCGTATCGAATATTTTCCCTGATGGTTCCGTGAAATAAGAAGGAATCTTGAAGTACAAAGGCCATATGCTTTCTTAAGCTCTCTCGTTTAATGGTTTTTATTTCATGACCGTCGATGAGTATACTTCCACTGTCTGCATCATAAAAACGGGATAGCAAATTGATCATTGTTGTTTTTCCAGCACCAGTTGGTCCTACAAAGGCCACCGTTTCTCCAGGAGAAGCATGGAAGCTAACGTTATTTACTGTATCCCCATCCTCCTCATAGGAGAAGGATACATCACTAAACCTCACATCCCCTGTAATCTTCTCTAACTCTACGGCATTTCCTTCATCCTTCATTTCCTCTTCTTCATCCATAATATCAAAAACACGTTCCGCACCGGCAACAGCAGAGAGTAAAGTATTAAATTGGTTAGCCAAGTCATTTAAAGGTCTCGTAAACTGGCGAGCATATTCTGCAAAAATTACAATAGTACCAATTGTAATCACATCGTTAAATGCTAAAATACCACCGACACCCGCGATAACAGCGAAGCTTAAGTTGTTTAAAACGTTCATTAACTTTGGAATAAACCCAGAAAAGGTTTGGGCCCAAAAACCGGAAATCTTTAATCGTTCATTTCTTTCTTTAAATTCTCCAATTACTTTATCTTCTTGGGAAAAGGTCTTAACAATCCGCTGACCGGACATGGTCTCTTGAATATGCCCATTCAATCTTCCTAAGTTTTTTTGCTGCTCTTTAAAGAGTACTCCGGTCCTTTTCGTGATCCATTTCATTCCGAAAACCATTGCCGGAACAATAAGTAAAGTAATGAACGTTAATAATGGGCTTAGCCAAAGCATTACTGTTAATGTACCTATTAATGTTAGTACACTAGTAAAAATTTGAATAACAGAACTGTTCAATACATTACTTACATTTTCCATATCGTTTGTGACCCGGCTCATCAATTCCCCATGCTGCCTTTTATCAAAAAACGGAATAGGTAGTTTTTGAAGATGCCGGAAAAGTTGCGTTCGCATTTGATAGACGGTTTTCTGCGCAATACGAATCATCCAAAAAGCTTGCTGCCATACAGAAAGGGAATGAAGAACATAAACGGCAGCTAAACCTGCCAACAAATACCCTATTCCGCTAGTATTTTGGGTCTCAATGAATGCATCAATTCCCCACCCAACAAGGAAAGGCCCTAACAAAGCCATGGAGGAGCTAAGTATTACTAAGAAAAGTACAAGGGTAATTAAACCTTTACTTTCCGATAAATACTTCCAAATTCTCTTTAGGGTGCCCCACCAATTTTCAACCCTCGGCTTTTTCCTTGTGGTATATTCATTATCATTTGATTTACTAGTGGTGCTGTCTATTTTAATTCTTCGGTGCTGAAAAGGCTCTTTTATTTTGTTAAGCATGGTGTGTCCCTCCATCCCCGAATTGTGACTGATATATTTTTTGGTAAAGGGTGGAACTTCTCATCAACTCGTCATGACTCCCTTTTGCTAAGAGCTCTCCGTCCTCTAGTAATAAAATCGTATCTGCCTTCATTGTCGTACTCATTTTTTGCGTAATCATGAGTGTCGTACAGGAATATTCCTTTAATGACTTCAACAGCTTCTGTTCCGTTTTCACGTCTAAAGCACTTGTGCTGTCATCTAGTAATAATATCTTAGGGTTTCTTACTAATGCCCTCGCAATGGAAAGGCGCTGCTTTTGTCCTCCTGACAGATTAACACCTTTCTGGCCTAATCTTGTCTCATAACCATTTGGAAGATCTTTAATGGTTTCATAGAGCTGGGCATGCTTTGTGGCTAGCTCAATTTCCTCCATTGTTGCCGTTTCTTTCCCCCATGCAATATTCTCTCGAATTGTTCCCGTAAATAGCATTGCCTCTTGAGGTACAAAGCCAATTTGCTTCCTAAGAACATTTAGCTTCATGTCCCGAATGTCCTTTCCATCGATGGTTATCTTTCCTTCATCTACATCGTATAAGCGAGGAATAAGCTGGAACAGCGTAGACTTCCCAGATCCAGTTGCCCCTAGGATTGCCACCCTTTCCCCTGCCTTCGCCTCGAAGGAAACGTTCCGAAGGACATACGTATCTGTGTCAGGATATTTAAAGGATACGGAATTAAATACAATTTTTCCATCGGTAATACGAGTTGCTGCATTACTTTCCTCCGTATCTACTAAATCCACTTCCGTCTCTAAAACATCAACAATACGAGCAGAAGATGCCTTTGCCCTTGAGAAAAACATAACGATCATGGAAAAAACAGATAAGGCCATCGTCATTCTTGTAGTATAGTTAACAATGGCTACCACTTCCCCTACTGTAGCTCCACCAGTTTGTACCTCGAAGCTACCAAACCATAGAACCGCCATAATACTAATATTCATAATAAGAAGAATAACTGGCATGGAGAGTTCAACGAGTCTTAATGCTTTCACCGTTCTATCTCTTAATTGACCACTGGCTTCAGAAAATCTCTTTGATTCATGTTTTCTTCTAATGAATGCTTTAATTAGGCGTATCCCTGCTAAATTTTCTTGCATAACACCGTTTACACCATCAAGCTTTTCTTGTACAGATCGGAAAATTCTCCCCGCCTTACTCATCATAAAGATAAGGAATGTAATTAGAAGGGGAACAGCTACCACTAGAATGAGTGCTAGCTTCACATTAACAATGAGAGCCATGATAACGGAACCAATAACGAGTAAAGGAGCCCGAAGCATAATCCTTAGTGCCATAAACATAGCATTTTGTAGTAAGGTTACATCGTTAGTCATCCTTGTAATTAGGGAAGAGGTGGGAAACTGACTGAAGTTTGCAAAGGAGAAGGATTGTACCTTATTAAAAAGGGCACTCCTCATATCATATCCAGTGCTCTGACTAGCATGGGCAGCATAAAAGGAATTAAGAATTCCTGCAGCAAAGGCAATTAAAGACATCCCTACCATTACACTACCCCAAAGGACTACAACAGACATGTCCCCCGCTACGATTCCATCATCAATAATTCTAGCCAATAAAAAGGGCTGAAAGAGTTCTACTCCTAATTCTACAAAAGTAAAAAATAGAGCCATATATACAGCAAAACGATACGGTCCAAGAAATGAAAGTACTTTTCTCATGATTCATCCTCCAATAATGGTTTTCTCTATGATGAAGTTATAACAAAACTGTTTTCTAAAAGATTATTACTCGAATCCGTTACAGGCGGATCCATTACGCCTAAAGGCAGCCCACGGGCAACGCTGGAGTCGCCGCCTTTCACTCCAAGTCAGATGCGAAATATTCTAACAATTGAGTTTAAATGGTTACAATTTCGTCCGCCGAAATAATTTCTCTTTCTACAATATCATAAAATGATGATTTTTATAGAGAAAAATGCTTTTACCAGAAATTATTAATTTATTTCAATATTTTCTCTTCCTTCATATAAATTTACTTGTTTAATAAGTTCCGCAGGAATTTGACAGATTTCATCAATATATTAATTGGACCTATTTTATATTGTCGAATTATTAAATATAATTAGACTTAATACACCACCTCACCTACTCACTCTGCATAAATTAGTCATCATACATAACATGAAAGTCTTCATTATCTGTGGAATCTAAACTATAAATATTAAGGAGGAAGGTATGAAAAGTTTAAAATTGAAATTATTTTTAAGTTTCGGTATTCTATTGGCTATACTTGCTGGAATCACTGGTTATAGCGCTTACGTCCTTATGGATTTTAATGATGATATAGAATACATATTAGAAGAAGAACTGGATACCTTTATTACTACCCAGGAATTAAATTACAATATCGCCGAGAGAACCTCCCTATTAAGAGCTTATTTAATGTATCAAGATGATGAATATTTAATAGGTTTTGAGACTTTAACGAATGAGAGCCATGAATTGGAAGAAGCTTTGTTAGCAGCAGAAAACAGTTCTGAGGTGATTCAACTCATTGAGGATAGCCGTGCTTGGGAGGCAGAGGTTAGGGAAAACGTTATTGAACAGGCACAAAGAGGTGGTTTCTTTAGGGCTAATCGTGTTTTTGAAACAGATATTAACCCAATGGTAATTGACTTAACAAGCAGATACAATACGTTAGCCAGCGATCAACAAAATCAAATGAGAACTCAAGCTTATCGTGTTATTAATCAAGGGGAACAATTAATTCTCATTATGCTAGGATTAACTGGAGTTGGAATTATTATTGCTACTTTCCTATCCATTGCTATTCCTAGACAAATAGTAAACCCTATTTTACTTGTAGTTAAGCGTTTAAAAAGACTTTCCACCGGAGACTTAAGCGGTGAACCGTTAAAGGTTAAAACCAAGGATGAAATTGCCGTCCTGACAAACTCTATGAATGATATGGTGAAAAACCTAAGGGGAATGGTTGTTAAAATTAACTCCATTTCCGAGCATGTTGCCTCTTCTTCAGAGCAGTTATCATCAAGCGCTTCGGAAACTTCAACGGCAACCACTCAAGTGGCAAGCACAATGGAAGGATTAGCAAATGGTGCAGATCAGACCTTAAATAATGCTAATACTAGTTCCGAATCCATGCAGGAAATTTCTTTAGGAATACAGCAAATTGCCGATTCATCATCTGTAGTGGCAGATTCCGCCCTTCAGTCTTCTAAGTTAGCAGAAAAAGGGAATCAGTCCATTACAAATGCATTGGCACAAATGGCATCCATTCACGGCTCAGTGGATACAACAAATGAAACCATTCAAAAACTAGGGGATCAATCCAAGCAGATTGGTCTTATTGTGAAGACAATAACGGAAATTGCTAACCAGACGAATTTATTAGCCCTTAATGCAGCCATTGAAGCAGCCCGTGCTGGAGAACATGGTAGGGGATTCGCCGTTGTTGCTGATGAAGTTCGTAAACTAGCGGAGCAATCAGAAGCTTCAGCGAAAGAAATTGCTGACCTCGTCATGTTAATTCAGGAAGCTACAGATTCTTCTGTGGAATCGATGCTGACAGTTTCTAAAGATGTAAATGAAGGTTCAAAGCTCTTTGAAGAATCTGGACAAGCCTTTCAGGATATCCATGCAGCTATTCAGAAAGTGGCGGAACAAATTCATGATGTATCGGCTATTTCTGAACAGTTATCCGCTAACTCTCAGGAAGTAGCAGCCTCTGTTGAGGAAGTGAGGGATATGTCCAACAAGACGGCATCTGATGTACAAACCATTGCTGCAACAACGGAAGAACAACTAGCTTCCATGGAAGAAGTGGCAAATTCAGCAGACTCTTTAAGTGAAGTTGCCATGGAGCTTAAAGATGAAATGAATAATTTTAAACTTTAAGGCTGCTAAGAACAAAATCGCAAGCGCCTTGCTCACGAGCGAGTAGGCACTGAAGCTAGACGATTATCCAGCCACAGTTATCCATATTCAGAAAAAATATAGTTTCTTTAAACAACCAAAAACCAACTTCATTAACTGGAGTTGGTTTTTACTATTAATTTGGGGACCCAGGAGGATAATAATATGGTGGTACCTTCAACCAGCCCCGTTTACGCATAAGCGTTTTTAATGTTGTCCCTGCTGTAACCCATTCAGAATAAAATTGGAGCCACATTATACCTACATCATTTCGTACAGCATTTGCTTGTCCTTCCGCACAGGTAAGTATACATTGGACTAATTTAAATGCTATACCATTGGCTATTTCATCATCCGTCAGCTTTACCCCTAAAGGAATATCATTTGGATTTGATGTTGGTTTTGCTGATGTAACATCAGGCAATGGTATACCCTCTTCTCTCATAAATTGAGTCATTTTTCTTACATGGGATTCACACAGACGAATGATGTCCGTAAGCATCTCTTTAATTTCGTCATCCGTAGAGGTATTTAACCCAATTTCCTCATAACGAATAAACTCTTCAACCATTGTTGTATACTTCCAACAGTCACCTACTTCCATAACATGCAGCGGTGCCTTCGATTCGTCTACATTATCAACCGCTATTTTAAGTGTATTCCAAATAGCCTCAAACGGATTGGACATCCTAGCACCTCCTAAACAACTATTATTTTGCCCTTTTACTTATAAAAAATGTTAAAAATTTAATCAAACTTCTAGAAAAGAAAACATTATTTAAAGTAGAAAACAGCCAAATCATTTGATTTAACTGCTTTCCATTAAAAGTAGAATATGCAAATAATAACAGCACTCGAACTTACAGCATACCTTCTCTCATCATTGTCAAAATATCACTTTCTGCTTCCAATATATCCTCCCTAGCCCGTTCTGCAATTCCATTTGCAGCTGTTTGAGCCTCTTTTATGACTTGTTGTTGATCAATAGTCAGGATTTTGCGATTTTCCATTATTACTTTACCATCAATAATCGATGTCTCTACTTCATGGCCACGTGCAGAGTACACTAAATTTGGAATAATATTACGGACAGGACTAGTCAGTACTGGCATAAATGTTGGTTCCTCTAAGTTAATAAGGATAATGTCTGCTTTTTTACCAGGACGTAACGACCCTACTTCGTCCTCTAATCCCAATACTTTAGCAGCTTCAATAGTGGCAGACCTCAATGCTAACGTTGCGTTGAACACCACTGGATTGGTATATTTTACTTTATTTAAAATGGCAGCAAACTTCATTTCATTAAACATGTTGTTACAGTTGTTTCCTGGTGCTTGGTCTGACCCTAAACAGGCCGTTCCACCACTTTCAATGAACTTCAGCATTGGAGTTACAATTCCATCTATAATACCAATGCTTCCTGCACAATAAATCATTCCAGCGCCACTTTTCGCCACTCGTTCCGTTTCTTCATCTGTTGCTTCCGTTAAATGAACAGCAATTAAACGATCGTTTAAAAATCCATTTTCCTCAAGAAAGTCAATGCTTCGCTTCCCATAACGTTTTTCTATTTGATCAATTTCTCGATCACCTTGAGCTACATGCATATGGAGCTTCGTATCGTATTTTTCCGCCAATCCTTTCATTTCATGAAGGAGCTCTAGACTCATCATATCAGGACCATGGGGGCCTAAAATACTAGTAATTCTTCCATTTTCCTTACCGTGGTATTTGTCCATGAGCTCTAGGTTACGTTTTAGCTTCTCTTCCCCGATGGAGGAGTGGAATGGATACAATTCCCCAACTGGCAGATCACCTATATTATCTGGAATCTCATTTACAAGCTCAGCAACCCTGGCACGGGCACCAACCTTAATATAGTTATGAACGATCTCTGTCATATGCTTATCGTAATCGCCGAAGGTTGTTGTACCAGCTTGAATTCCCTCAATAATATTTACCATAGACCCTTTCACATTATCCTCTGTTGTAACATGCTTGGAAAATGGCCAGATGCCCTTCTGCATCCAGTTTGTCATATCTTGAGCTACACCACGAATAATCGACAGTCCCGTATGTATATGTGCATCAATGAACCCTGGCATAACTAATTTATTTTTCGCATCAATTAATCTGTCTGCAGTGTAATCCCTTAGGAGATCGTGGGTACTGCCAACAGCTTCAATTTTATTTCCTTTAATGGCGACAGCACCGTCTTCAATCATGCCTACCCCTTTTCCTTCCATTGTTACTACAAATCCATTTGTTATGAGAATGTCTACCTTCATTATGCAACCCCATTCCTTGAGTTTGTCTTTTTTCAATTTTACTATATTTTAACTTAAAGAACATTTTTCAGTTACCACTTGGGTAAATCATTTTCCAAATGATTAACTTGGTTATCTAATTAGATAGTCATGACAATAGAAGGGGCTGAATATTGTTGTATGTGCGATTATCGGTGCTCTATGTGCGAAAACTCTGCCACTATGTGCGATTTTGCAGCTCCTATGTGCGATTTTTCACCCTATATGTGTGATTCCACAAAAAACCACATAATTCGACACCTCCCCTCCCGCAAACAAGCTCCAAAAAAAGCCGACTTCAAAACTGAGGCCGACTTTATGTTTCATTATGTTATATAGTTGGGAATTTAGGTGGTTCAATAAGGCTATCTTCAATTTCTTGAATGACAAGCTGGGGTCCTTCCTGTTGGTTAGAGGTAACGACAATCTTCAGTCCTAATGCTGGGTAAACTGCGGAGTGAAAGCTTATTCCCGGAGCATGGCCCTTTACATGATAATTAAATATGGAATTAAATATTTTCGTGATCCAAAGACCATATCCATAATACTCGTTTTCATTTAATTGAACATAGGCGGTTAAAAGTTTTTTCGTAAACTCTTTGCTTAATAATTTATACTTAAATAGATATTCCCAAAACTTAACCATATCAGGGGCTGTTATGAATACGCCACTATCCGCTCCTCCCCGTATAGGAATAGAGTAGATGTTTGTTCTCCACGAGGCAGACTTTTCGTCGTAAATGTATCCTATAGCTGTATTAGTTGGCAATTGATTGAGGAAAAAGTATCCGGAGCTATTCATTCTACATTTTTTAAAGATATTCTTCTCAATATAATCAGTAAAGGAAAGCCCTGTTTGCTCCTCTATTATTAAACCTAATAGAATATAGCCTGCATTATTATAATGAAATCGCTCCCCCGGCTTACATCTCATATAGTTTTTTTGAAACAAAGGTAAAAAGTCCTTTAGAGTTTTAAAATTATACATGGGACGCTCTTCCCAAAGTTCCTCAAAATCTTCCATTGTATCTTCATCAAAATAGTCATGAATACCCGAGGTGTGGGTCAATAAATGGTGAATGGTTATATTTTCATCAAAGTTTGGGAATGTAAAATTTAAACAATCCTTCAGGCGTGTTTGGAAATGAAACAAGCCCCTTTCAACTAATTGACAAATTGCGATGGCCGTAAATAACTTACTTCCTGTTGCTATACTGAATCTAGTGTCTACATTATTTCTTATATCATCAGCCCTATTGGCAAACCCATACCCGGATTCGAACATAATATTATTTCTTTCTTTCACATATACAACTCCAGATAAAGGAAGACGGTCATGTAAGTTATTAACGATTTCGTATATTTCGGATCTACTTAACACTGGCTTCCCTCCATAATTTATTAAAATGTGACTATATTTTATTCAGAATTTTAAAGAATGCTTTAGTTAATGATATTTAACTCATCCAATAAAAATGAGGGATTTACGAAAAACATTTTACAAGCTTCAGTGAGGCTGCTTTACAAAAATAAAAAGAATGTCCTTTTGCAAATTCAGGACATTCTTCATGTAACTTGTATTTAAATGGCGTTATTATAAAACTCAACGGCATCTATATCATAGATGCGGATTAACTCTAATTCACTTTCCCACATTTTATCTAAATACTCATCTGATTCTGGAGTATGGCATTCTCCACATTCCTGGTAAAGGATACGAAACTGTTGTGCATAGTAAGCTAGTCCCCTGAAATGATACAGTATTTCGTTTTCATTCTCTGTCAATTCACTATTAGGATCAGAGCTATAGCTCGTAACAAAATTTTCGTATTTTTGAAACTGCTCCTCACTCATGGGTTCGTATGGAGAGGAGTAGACGAGGATTTCCTCCATATATTCATAGGTTGTATACCAGATGTCATCCCGTACATCTTCCGGTCTTTCAAAATCGCGTTCATATATAAATATAAAATAGACAAAGAAAAGAACTGCTGCGAGGGCAATAGTTATTGCTTTTTTCGGTCTCATTATAATCTCCTCAATTTCCTATGATAAAATTACTTCCGCGACACATTCTACGTGGGCTGTCATGGGGAACATGTCCACTGGCTGAACTTGCTTTGTGGTAAATCCTTGCTGTTCAAGATACTTCAAATCCCTTGCCAATGTAGAAGGGTTGCAGGATACGTATACTAATCTGCAAGGTTTCATTTTTACAATTGTTTCCAAAAGGGATTCATCACATCCCTTTCTCGGTGGATCTACTACCATTACATCGGCATGAATACCTTGTGCATACCACCAAGGGATTACCTTTTCCGCTTCCCCTACAGCAAAATCCACATTATCCATTCCATTTATCTGGGCATTCTTTTTTGCATCTACGATGGCTTCAGGCACAATTTCTACTCCATAAACATGCTTAGCTTTCTGAGCAAGAAATAAACTGATTGTTCCAATACCGCAATAGGCATCGATTACGGTTTCCTTTCCTGTCAGTTTGCAGTACTCCAACGCTTTATCGTATAGAACCTTTGTTTGTTCAGGATTCACTTGATAAAAAGATCTTGCAGAAATGGCAAATTTGATATCACCTATATAATCGTAGATAACTTCTTCACCCCAAAGGACGACTGTTTCATCGCCAAAAATAACGTTTGTCCGCTTCGGATTTATATTTTGAACAATTGATTTTACATTTGGAAGGGTATCACAAATCTCTTGAATGACATTTTTCTTATTTGGGAGTTCTTTCCCCTTTGTCACTAAGACAACCATAAGTTCATTCGTTACTTTTCCGTATCTAGTAACAACATGGCGAAGGGTTCCTTTATGAGCTTTGTCATCGTAGCCCCTTATTCCATACTTTTGGGCAATGCTTTTAATAAGCTGAACTACGTCGTCATTTGCTTCATGTTGAATCATACAACGTTCCATATCAATGATTTTGTGGCTTCTTTCCGCATAGAATCCTGCAATAAGTCCTCCTTCTTCTTCCCCAAAAGGAACCTGGGCCTTATTTCTGTAATTCCAAGGATCCTCCATTCCTAATGTGGGATGCACAGTTACATTTGTTAAGCCTCCAATTCTTTCAAGGACATCTCGAACATGCTTTTCCTTATGCTTTAGCTGGCCAGGATAGCTTAAGTGCTGAAGCTGACAGCCACCACATTGTTTAAATATTGGGCATGGTGCCTCTACTCGATCTTTACTTTCTTCCGTTATATTCAAAAGTCGGCCAAAGGCATAATTTTTTTTAACCTTTGTAATCTTCACATCTCCAGTTTCACCAGGGAGAGCCCGCTGTACAAAGATTGGATATCCTTGTAATTTAGCTACCCCAGCCCCATCATGAGTTAAGTCCTCAAATGTAAGCTCTATTAATTGGTTTTTATATACAGGTGCTTTTTCTGCCATCATTGTACGATTCCCTTTCTGACCACATTTTTTCTAAACATGATTGTACCATAATCGATCTTAATAAAAAAAACTTTGAAGCATTGAATAAATTGAGTTCCAATAAATGAACATTTAATACAAAAGTTTTCCTCAAATCTGATTTTTTTGAAAAAATAAGAAATAGGGAGAAAGGTCGAGAAAATAAATGAAAGCGCTTTAAAAATGGGATAAATTGGCCTATTTTCCTTTTTTTCTTTAAAAGGACAAAGTGCAATAATGAAACTGAATAAATATGATTGGAGGGAAAAGAATGAGTGGTATTCTATTAGCTTTAATAGGTATGTTTGTGTTTTTTCTAGGTTATCGTTATTATTCTAAGTTTATTGCAGAGAAGATTTACAGACTAGACCCAAACTTCGTGACTCCAGCCAATGAATTTAATGACGGTAAAGACTTTGTTCCTACAAATAAATGGGTATTGTGGGGACATCATTTTACGTCAGTTGCCGGTGCCGCACCAATTGTAGGTCCTGCCATTGCTATCTATTGGGGATGGGTACCAGCTGTTATCTGGGTATTATTAGGAACTGTATTTGCTGCCGGTGTCCATGACTTCGGTGCCCTTGTTTTATCTGTCAGAAATAAAGGGCAATCGGTTGGAACATTAGCCAATAAGATTATTGGTCAACGGGCAAAGATTCTATTCTTATTCATTATCTTGATTCTTGTTCTTATGGTTAATGCTGTATTCGCTTGGGTTATCGCCAACCTTTTCATCAATTTCCCATCGGCAGTATTATCTGTATTCATCCAAATTCCTCTGGCCATTTGGATTGGTTATGTTGTATACAGGAAAAAAGGAGGAATGCTATGGCCTTCCTTAGCAGCGTTG
Organism: Evansella vedderi; assembly: GCF_030813435.1. GTDB lineage: Bacteria > Bacillota > Bacilli > Bacillales > Salisediminibacteriaceae > Evansella > Evansella vedderi. Next base: position 127,890 of record NZ_JAUSUG010000004.1, read on the forward strand.
GGAACCATGTATGCTGCAGCTGTATTAGCTTCTAAAGTTCCTGCATTACAAATTGATTTAAAAAGCTGGTTTGGGGGAGAGGAAAACATTGTTGCCTTCGGTTTAAATGGTGTGGCTTTCTCCTTCTTCGTATGGATAATTATTTTAATGGTATATGTATATATTGCTTCTACTTTACCGGTGTGGAAGTTACTACAGCCACGTGATTACATCAACTCCCACCAATTAGTAGTCGGTTTACTTATTTTATACCTAGGGTTATTCTTCTCTAACCCAACCATTACTGCACCAGCTATGAACAGTGCCGCAACAGACGTACCTTGGATACCTATCCTATTTATTACCATTGCCTGTGGTGCCATATCTGGATTCCACGGTCTTGTTGCTTCGGGTACGACAAGTAAGCAGCTAGATAGGGAGCCTCAAGCACGAATGGTTGGTTACGGCGGAGCAGTCGGTGAAGGGCTACTGGCTTTAGCTTCCATCATTGCAGTTGGTACGTTGTTTACTTCCCGCGAAGGCTTCTTGGAAGCATATAGTGGCTTTGCTGCTGCTAATGGTGGTGGATTAGGAAACTTTGTTCAAGGAGCAGGACAACTAGCAACAGGAATCTTTATTCCTGCTGACATTGCTACTACTATCGTAGCCGTTATTGTTGTAAGCTTCGCTGCTACAACATTAGATACATCTATTCGTTTAATGCGTTACATTATTTCAGAGCTTGGTAAGGAATATAAGGTTATGTCCCTTACGAAGACACATGTTGCTACAACTATCGCTGTCGGTTCTAGTGCTGCACTCGTCCTATTACCGGAAGGTCCAAACGGATTTGGTTCAGGTGGATATGTTCTATGGCCGTTATTCGGTACATCCAATCAATTGTTAGCAGCTATAACATTACTACTAATTACAATATGGTTAAAGCGCCAAGGAAGAAACTATTTACCAACGCTAATACCAATGGTGTTCTTACTGGCAATGACCTTGTTTGCTATGGGTAGACAGCTTCTGTTAGATTGGTCGCCTTTCGCTGGAGCTAACCCTAACTTGTTGCTATTCGTTTTAGGATCTATCATATTTGGTTTCGCTGCTTGGATTTTGCTAGAAGCAATCGCTGCATTACGAAATAATAAGCCAAATGTACCTAAAAATAAAGCAGTGTAATATTTCAAAGTAGGTGGCTTCTCTTTCAGGAGAAGCCACTCTCTTTTTGAAAGGCTTTTTTCGAACTTTGTTTCATTTTGAAAAACTTGGAGAAGCGGAAGGCGTCCACCTGTAGCGTATCCAAGTCATATTCTATTCTTCTAAAAACAACCTCTTTCAGAAAACAGCCATATAAAAACAGGTAAATACCATACGAAAGAAGAATAGTTAAATAGAATCCAATTTATCAAAGTACATGTAAGGAGTGGTCAATATGTCCTTCCAGGAACGTCTAAAAAGAATTATCCAATTATACGATGAAATTCTGCGGACCGGGCATCGAACGGAAATAATACGGGAGCTTCAAGAGGAAGATGACCTGTTCATGCTGCTCCTTTATTCGGATATGCTAGGAATTCCAAATCCAGCTTTCTATTACACATTAGAGCTTTACCCCCATATGCTAGAGAAGTTTCACGATTGGCATACACGAATGGGCATGGACAAGTCCCCATTAACCGGGTTTCGCTGTTGTTAAAGTGTCGAGGAGGTTCATAAATAGATGACAAACTTAAATTTATTAGATAAAAAAGTGATTTTTGTTGGAGGAAAGGGTGGTGTAGGAAAATCTACCTCTGCATCTGCCATTGCCATGGCTGCTAGTCAATTAGGTAAGAAAGTTCTCCTTGTGTCTACAGATCCGGCCCACAACTTAAGCGATTTATTCCATACAAGACTTAAAGGAGAACCTAAAAAGGTTCGTGACAGCCTATACGTAATGGAAATTGATCCTGAAAAGGAAAGCGAACGATACATAAAGCAAGTAAAAGAAAATTTACAGGGACAAGTTCGTGCAACGATGATCGAAGAGGTTCACAGGCAAATAGATATGGCAAAAACGAGCCCGGGTGCCGATGAAGCAGCCCTTTTTGACCGTATCACCTCCCTTATTTTAGAAGAATTACAACAGTTTGACTTAATTATTTTTGATACTGCCCCAACTGGACACACACTAAGACTTGTTTCCCTGCCAGAAATGATGGGGGTGTGGATGGATGGTATGCTTGAACGCCGTCGTAAAACGAATGAACATTACACACAGCTCCTTAATGATGGGGAACCTGTGGAAGATCCTATTTACCAAACACTGCAGAAGCGAAGAGATAAATTTAAAAGAGTCCGTGATATTTTATTAGACTCTAAAATGACAGGATTCCTTTTTGTCTTAAACCCAGAGAGACTCCCTATCCAAGAGGCAAAAAGGGGTATTGATACATTGAACAAGCATAACATTCCTGTTCTCGGTATTATCGTAAATAAAGTATTACCCGATGAGGTGGATGGTACATTTTTTCAAAAGAGAAAGGAACAACAATTCTCCTACTTACAGGAAATTGAGCAGATGTTCCATAACATACCTCAAATAAGAATGGAATTACTAGAAGAAGATATTTCTACACTCCACCACTTAGAAACAGTCGCAGGACGGTGGAAAAAAGAAATTAGCTAATTTATATAAAGGGGGAACTTATCAATGGGGAATCATTTTCATCATATTATACAATCAGAAGCAGAGTTACTATCTCTTCTTGGGGAACCTAGCGATTTAGCGAAAAATAAAGTGATTACTTCTTTAGATGAACAGTGTATTCAATTTCTTAACCGCGCCCCTTTCCTTGTTGTCGCCACATCGAACAGAGAAGGACAATGTGATGTTTCTCCACGTGGTGATGCTCCTGGCTTTGTTTATGTCATTGACGAAAAAACTATACTCATCCCTGAACGTAAAGGAAACAAGCGAGCAGATTCTATGAAAAATATTTTAGAGACTTCCCATGTGGGGCTACAATTTTTTATACCTGGTTTGGAAGAAACGTTACGGATTAACGGAGAAGCCGTGTTAATTACGGATATAAAGTGGTTAGAAAAAATGGAAGTTCAAGGACAAATACCAGCTGTAGCAATTGCTGTTACTATAACAGAATGTTTCATTCACTGTGCAAAAGCCTTTAAACGTTCCGAACTTTGGAAACCTTCAACATGGCCGGCAAAGGATCTCCTTCCTAACCCTGCAAAAATGCTTAGGGATCATGCCAATATGAAGGATCAATCAGTTGAAGCAATGGAAAAACACCTGCAAAACAGTTATAAGAATGACCTATATTAATGTTGTAAAAGTAAGCTGATGAGAGGTGTCAGCTTTTCTTTTTTGGTCATCCTAAGGGGGAAGATGTTTTTATAGGAAGAATTAATTATGTTACCAGAAGTTATGAAGTAAAGGACGACTGCAGCCCAAATAATCGGAAGATAAATTGACAAAAGTAGGGTTTGAATCGCGAAAGTGGGGGCAAACAAGGATTTCGCGTCTCAATAAGCTGTTGAAACGCCTAAAATTATAATTTCAGATTATGACGAGCTTTGAATAATTTTACAAGTACGAGGTGATATGTATGGATTGGTTAGGTATTGGTGTATTTATTTTAGCAATCGGATTTGCGATTCTCGTGTTCATTATGATTCCAGTTATAAAAAATTTAGAAAAAACTCTTGGGGCTGCAGCGGATACCATTACAACTACACAGAAGGGTATTGAAGACATTACTAGTGAAACAGCAATAGTACTGAACACAACAAACGAAACCCTGTTAAATGTTAATGATAAGTTAAAAAAACTGGACCCTCTATTCGACACGGTTAATGATGCAGGAAAGTCGGCCCAACATATGACATCCTCCCTTGTTCGAATAACCGGAGCAAAGGCACAAAGGACAGCAGATGGAACAGAAATTCTAGACCGCAATAATTTAGAAGGAATACTTCGAGGCGCAGCGTTTATTTATTACTTAACAAGGAAAAAACAATAAACAGTTCACAATTTTGTCACAGACCGGGTTCATGAACATTTGTTCACAGACCCGGTCTATGTCCTTTAATTGTTTTTATTTACTTGATTTTCCATATCAGTTACGATTAAAAGAAAGATGATGAATGAAGGGGAATTCCAAATGGACGAACAGAATAACAAGAGAGAGTCACTAGGGAGGTTAACTCCTCTGGATGCAAGTGAGCGGTTGAACCATATTGACAGCCTTCGTGGTTTCGCATTATTTGGCATCTTAATTGTAAACATGCTCGCCTTTCAATATGGTACGGTTGGGTTTAAATTTAGCATCCCGGTCCAATCCTTTCCTAACCAAACTACTAACATCATCATTGAATGGTTATTTCAAGGAAGCTTCTACCCTATCTTTTCGATTCTTTTCGGATTCGGCGCTATTATTATGTATGAACGCTCTTTATCTAAGACTCACTCCTTTAATAAGCTCTTTTTCCGGAGATTAGTCTTACTATTGATCATTGGATTTATCCATAAGTATTTTATATGGGATGGGGACATCCTTCTTACCTATGCCATTACTGGTTTTCTATTTATGCTCTTTATCAAACGACAGCCAAAAACCTTGTTGATTTGGGCAATTGTATTAACTGCACTTATTCATTCTATGGGGATCCTCCCAGAGGATCCCGATTCAGAGATAGACCTGCAGCCATTTGTAGAAATAGAACAAGATGTTTTTTCAACTGGCACCTACACAGAAGTTGTTACCCACCGTTTTACTGCAAATCCCTATGCTAAAGCGGATTTAGGGATAGAAATGGATCCATTGGAACGGGAAATATTTGCAAGCTTCATGAGTGCTTTGACATTTATTATGCTGGTTCTCCAAGCCTTAATATTGTTTTTGCTAGGGGGCTATATAGCGAAGAAACGATGGCTGCACAATCTAAAGGAACACCGTCCACAGCTTATTAAGCTAACTGTAATCATGTTAACTATTGGAATCATACTCAAAGGAGCGATGGTATTTACCACTAATAACGCACTTTATTATTACGGGTATTTCATTGGTGGTCCTATATTAGGCATTGGTTATATTACAGGATTTACCTTACTATTTTCTAAGCTTGACTCTATAAAAATATTTAGAGGCTTTGCTTTAGTCGGGAGAATGGCATTAACCAATTATCTATTACAATCTATCGTCATGACTACTATTTTTTACGGCTATGGTTTAGGTTTATTTGGAAAGCTAGGTACCCTGCCAGGTACCATTCTAGCTATTACCTTTTTCGCATTACAAATGGCCATTAGCAGCAAGTGGCTTAAACACCACCATTATGGTCCAATGGAATGGCTCTGGCGTTCTGGAACATATCTTAAGGTTCAAGCCTTGAAACGGCCAAAATAATGTCCTATAAACTGCCTCTTCACTATAACCACTAAAGAGGTAGTTCTTTTTTCGCAAGGAATAGTGCCTATATCTTGTGTTAGCTTGGATACGTTACAGGCGTAATGTCACCGTCCTGGTTCCGCAGGCAATTCATGATGTACTGCTAGTCGCTGGAGTCTCCACCTTTCGCTTCTCTAAGCTCATAAAAAAGCAACAAGGTTACGAAAATAGACCTTATATTTAATGGAAAAATATTATAAATTTTTCAAAAATAAGATATATTGTTCCATTTTTTTGCATTTAATATGGTAAAATAGAATGAGACATTTTCCAATTTTATATATTTTTGACTCCTAATTTCGATAGATAAGCATCCAACAATAATATTAGATGGAGGAGCAAATCTTATGAAGAGACTCTCTCAGGAACAATTTGAACGGGCTGTTAACTTTATTTTCACAAATGCACGCCCTCTAGATCGTCGGGTATTGGAATATCACTTTTTCAATGGGGAAAAGAGTGCCGTGTTAAACGAATTGATGAAATATCAAAATAAAGATGGGGGCGTTGGTAAAGGGATCGAACCAGACATTCAATCGGTTGAATCAAGTCCAATTGCAACCTCCGTAGCCATGCAATACGCAAGGGAAGTTCAGGCAAGCTGGCAGCATCCATTCGTAAAGAAAGCAATGAAATATTTTACCGATACATATAATTACTACCATAACTGGCCCTTAAAAATGCCTCATATGAATAACTTTCCCCATGCAGACTGGTGGCATTTTAATGAGCATGAGTCTCAATTTGAAGTGAATCCCGGGGCTGAAATCGTTGGCTATTACCATACATATCCCCAAATCATCCCAGAGGACCTTCTTCCTACGTTTCACGATCATGTATTTCAACACCTAGAAAATCGAAGTACACCTATAGAATTTCATGAGGCATTATGCTATTTACGTTTAGCAGAGGAAATTCCAGACCCAGGAAAAACAATGATTGTTGATGTTTTAAGGGAGTGGGCCCGTGATATAGTCACTTTAGATCCTTCCAAATGGGGGGGTTATTGTGCAAAGCCATTGTGGTTAGCACCTACACCTAACTCCCCACTCTATAACGTGCTCGAAGATGTTATATCCTTGAATTTAGATTATGAGATCGAGCATCAACAGGAGGATGGATCATGGGTTCCATTTTGGGAATGGGGGCAATATCGGGATGTCTGGGAAAATAAAGCGAAAAAGGAATGGCAAGGTGCCCTTACTGTGAAAACATTATATACACTGAAAAATTACGAGCGCTTAGAAGTTACTTCTACATAATAAATAGAGGAGGACTAAAAAGGTTATGTTTTAAACTTTTTAGTCCTCCTCATCTTATTATTTCCTTGTTTCTAGCAGGCATTGCACCTCTTTATTTGGTACAAGCATTTGTACATGCTTATGGAGGTTTACAAATTCCCCTGGGAGATTCCCACCATATTCACCATCTAAGTTTAGCTGTAATTCATCCTTTGTATGAATTTTTATTCTGCTAGCCTGTACATAAATAATCCGTTCATCATGAATGTGCTCTCCTCGGAGAGCCGCACTCACTATCCTAACTACATCCGCTAAATTAGTCTTCTTTAGTATCACTAAGTCAAATAGACCATCGTTAATATGTGCATTGGGCGCTAGCTTCTCAAACCCGCCAACGGAGTTAGTATTGGAAACTAGAAATAGCATTATTTCTCCCTCAAACAGCTTCCCATCATACTCAATAGTAACTTCACTCGGACGAATTCGTGGTAACTTCTCAAATCCCTTTACATAATAAGCCATTTGCCCAATCATTGTCTTTAATTTACTTGGAACCTCATAGGTAAGCTCTGTTAACGTGCCAGCAGCTGCAATATTAATAAAATATTGCGACCCCACTTTTCCCACATCAATATATTTCATACGTCCATTACAAAGGACCTTACACGCTTCTTGAATATCTCTAGGTATATTTAAAGCACGGGCAAAATCATTCGTTGTTCCTGCAGGAATAATTCCAAGTGTGGGGCGATTATGTTGTTCTGCCATTCCATTAATGACTTCATTGATAGTACCGTCCCCACCCGCAGCTATAATTAAGTCAAACTCCCTTTCACAGGCCAATTTAGAAGCTTTTTTTGCGCAATCCTTCCCTGTAGTGGCATGGGTTGAAGCTTCATAGCCAACCTTCTCTAATTGCTCAAGAATATATGGAAGCTGCTTCTTGACCTGTTCCCTCCCTGAAGAAGGATTATATATTAATCTCGCCCGTTTTATCATTACCCTTTCCCCCAAGCTCTTTCTAGCTTCAGTTTACATGGACAGTATATCATTCCTGCCACGGAAAAAGAACGAAAATGTTATTATTATTTTGGAAAAGCTTGATACCCATAAGGGCCACAAGTACTTATTATTCCCTTTTTCCTTTTTATTAAAATTTGCTACTGTGAGCAAAATCATTTCATCTTAATTCCGTATCCTTTAAGATAAAGTTAAAAGGAGGTTCACAGAAATGTCGAAATTCTTTCACAGATTTTTCATATCTGTTTTATCCGTTGTCATTTTCAGTGCCCTTGCTGCCGGTTTTCAATATACATTTCAAAGCGCTGGAGAACTAAGCTTTGGACTTTTATTAGGAATATACTGCTTTTATACAGCACCTGTATTTATCTTAGGAGGAATTCCTGCATCCTACCTGGTGGACTCACTCCTGAAAAAGCATAAAGATAAATTAGCCACTACTGTACAAAATTACTTTCGCTCCTTTAGTTTGTATGGTATTGCTGGTATCATCATAATGATGATATACGCTGCCATTTCTTCCATTGCTAGTGGACAATTCTTCTTTTCCATTGAAGAATCCATAACGAATATTATTGTTGGAATAGCTGCAGCTGCTGTCTATTACCACATCACTCTTTTACTACAGATTAACTGGGAAAAACTAAAGAAGCAGAGGCAAAAAGAACAGGGAAACGAAGCCCTGTAAATCTTTCATATTCAGAACAATGACTACCGCCATTGTTCTTTTTTATTGGCTCTGTTAAACTTTGATGTTGATTTTCGCTTCAGATACTCGCTTTCCGCGGGCAACGCTTCAGCCTCCTCGTCCCTGCGGGGTCTTCAGCTGCTCCTGCGATTACTCGTCGCATGGAAGAGCGTTGTTGCTTTTCCCGCTGGAGTCTCGTATCTTCCGCTCAAATCAACAGTGTTATAATATCAACATTTACCTTTAACAGACTTTTTTATTTATAATATAGTTAATTTGTTCCAATACTCATAACCTCCATACTACAGGAAAAACTATATCAAACTGTAAATATTGGAGGTTTTCTCATGGCTTTATTTTCAAAGCAAAAGCAAGAGACTTACTGCTTAAGTGAATACGACCGACTTCGAAGAGTGGTATTATGTGAACCAAAACATATGACAATACGGTCAGAAATTAATGAAACTCAAAAGCATTTTAAAGACGAAGGTCTCCATATTGAATTAGCGATGGAGCAACATAAGAATTTTGTTAAAACGCTGGAAGATCATGGTGTGGAGGTTATCCTCCTCCCTACAAATGATAAATATCCCGAACAAGTTTTTACCCGTGATATTGGTTTTACTCTAGGTCAAACAACTTTCGTAGCTGAAATGGCACATGATGTCCGCATTGGAGAAGAGGGTATCCTTAAGGCGTGGTTGGAAGAGCAGGAAATATCCTACTACAATTTAGTCGGTGACATGATTGAAGGCGGAGATGTCCTTATTAATAAAAATAAAATTTATGTAGGTTTAAGTAACCGTACTAACCAACAGGCTATTGATCACTTACAAAGGCTTCTTCATGAATACGAAGTAATTACCATCCCATTTACAGAGAAATACCTACATCTAGACTGTGTGTTTAACATAATTTCTCCAAATGAAGCACTTTACTTCCCAGAAGCCTTTACGAAGAAAGAAATCAATATTTTGGCAAATCATTTTGATTTAATTGAAGTAAATGGTGAAGAGCAATTTACATTAGGAACAAATGTCTTATCGATCGGTGACAAAAAAATCTTCAGCCTGCCTGTAAATCGAGAAGTAAATCAACAGCTTCGTATCCGCGGTTATGAAGTTATTGAGGTAGATATAACCGAAATTATTAAATCTGGCGGGTCGTTTAGGTGTTGTACTATGCCTTTGTTGAGGGATAAAGGGTAGTGAGGTTTTGTATGAAGGCATTTATAAACGCTACTGTTATTGACGGTAATGGACAAACATTCGAAAAGGGAACGGTAATAATCGATAGAAATAAAGTTATCGCCGTTGGTAATGGGATTGATATGCCAACGGAGGCGGAGGTTATTGACTGTCAGGGGTTATTTATCACGCCTGGGTTAATTGATGTTCATACTCATCTTGGTGTCCATGAATCTGGTGTCGGCGTTGAAGGACGTGATTTTAATGAAACATCCGATCCCACGACACCACACATCCGGGCATTGGACGGGATAAATCCTATTGAAAAGGGATTCCACGATGCAAGGGCAAGCGGAATTACAACGGTACAGGTAATGCCTGGAAGTGCCAATGTAATTGGTGGACAAATGGTCGTTCTTAAAACCCACGGCCATATTGTAGATGATATGCTGCTCCGCTCCCCATCTGGGATGAAAGGGGCATATGGGGAAAATCCAAAACGTGTTTATGGTGAAAAAAAGGTCTCTCCTATTACTCGAATGGGGATTGCAGCGATTATGCGTCAAACGTTCATGAAAGCCCAAGATTATATGGCAAAAAAAGAGTCGGGGGAAGTAAAGGAACGTGACCTACGATTGGAGCAGCTGCTTCCCGTTTTAAAACGGGAGATCCCATTCCGAACCCATGCTCACCGTGCAGATGATATATTAACCTCTTTAAGACTCGCTAGAGAATTTGATATCGAGGTAACTATCGAACACTGTACGGAAGGTCACCATATAGCAGAAAGAATTGCAGAATCTGGAGTCCAAGTTTCCGTAGGGCCAACAATGTCCACCCGCTCCAAAGTAGAATTGGCCGATAAAGGATACCATACCCTTGTGGAACTAGAGAAATATGGAGTACCTTTCTCTATCACCACAGATCACCCTGTTATCGGAATTGAATACTTAACAACGGCAGCAGCAAATGCTGTTAAATTTGGTTTAAAGGAAGCCTCTGCTATAAAAGCATTGACGAGCCAAGCTGCCCGTCATATTGGTGTAGAAAACCGTGTAGGTAGCTTAGAAAAGGGGAAAGACGCAGATCTAGTTCTTTGGACAAGACACCCCTTCGATTCCTACACTCATGTAGTAGAGACAATTGTTAATGGGGAAACCGTATATACACAATGAGGGTGTCTCAATATTTAAAAGCCCACTACGAGTGGTTTTCGCGTACGGAGAGGAGAAAATCAATTTGATTAACAAAATGCAAGTTTATAACCTAACAGAAGAGGATGCATCCACAATTTCCACCTGGACATACCCAGAGCCTTATTTTACCTTATCTAGTTCATTTTCTTGTTGCCTACGGAGAAATTCCTCATTGTATCTTGCTATTTTGTCCTTTAAAAGTTTGGTATATAGTAATATAACAATAACGAAGGCAATTAACCCAAAGTTTGTAAAAGTTAGACCTTTGATTAGGTTGTTTAAGCCTATTACATAAAGAACAAAAGCGGAGATTTGTATTATTGTAAGTATGTAAGGAAAGAGTATTCTTTTCATTCTTCGCTGAATTGGAATGAGCTTTAATCCATTAATTATCTGAACAGGAATAATCCACAAAAAGGTTCCTGTTGCAAACAGAAGTACAGAATACCAGGAAAATATTAAGATTTGGCTATCAAAAAACATGGAAATCATTATAATGATACCAGATATGGTTGCAATAATTAGTCCTAATAAGTAAAGATAAATACCAACATTTCCCCAAAAGTCTTTCAAATTTCCACCACCTCTACAAAATTTAACTTGTCAGAAAGTTATCCACATGGGGACAAGTTGGGTTACTTTCCATTTAATATGTCGGTAAATTATCCACATGGGGATAAGTAAAACCTCTCTTCAAAACTTATCCTCAACTTTAAAAATTTCATACAAGTTAACTTGTTATTTACTTCAAATTTTCATTAGTTTTCCAACTAGGGTTCACATAAACCACTTACAATGATAGTATGGTAAATAAACCCAAACCATATACATATTACTCCATACCAACGCTCCCAAAATAAAAAAGACAGACATTCAAGATGTCCGCCTTTTTATTAAATCTTTCTTTTATCGTTTATCCAGCTCTTCCACAAGCATTTTATTAACAAGTTGAGGGTTTGCCTTTCCTTTGGAAGCCTTCATCACTTGTCCAACAAGGAACCCAACGGCCTTTTTCTTACCCTCTTTATAATCAGCAATGGACTGTTCATTTCCGTCCAATACTTCATTCACCATTTTGCGGATTTCTCCTTCATCAGAGATCTGAACGAGACCTTTAGCTTCAACAATCTTCTCAGGATCGCCGCCCTTTTCAATTAGCTCACCAAAAACAGTTTTGGCAATCTTGGAAGAAATAGTCCCCTTCTCAATAAGCTGAATCATTTTCACTAATGCTTCTGCAGTCATGGGTATATCTTCAATTTCTTTTTCGTTTGCATTTAAATAACGGCTTACTTCCCCCATTAACCAGTTGGAAACGGGCTTGGCTGGTCCACCAGCTTGTAAACAAGCTTCAAAGAAATCACTCATGGATTTTTCCTGGGTCAATACACCCGCATCATATTCTGGAAGATCAAGCTCTTCCACATAACGTGTCCTTCTTGCATCCGGAAGCTCAGGAATTTGCCCTCGCACCTTTTCCTTCCATGCCTCATCGATATAAAAGTCTACTAAGTCAGGATCAGGAAAATAGCGATAATCGTCAGAGCCCTCTTTTACACGCATTAACAATGTCTCATTGTTATTTTCATCCCACCGACGTGTTTCTTGGAGAATTTCTCCACCAGAATTCAATACCTCTGCCTGACGTACCTCTTCAAAAGCTAGCCCTTTTTGAACATAGGCAAAGGAATTCAAGTTCTTAAGCTCTGTTTTAGTTCCAAACTCCTTTTGTCCCACAGGCCTTAATGAGATATTAGCATCGCAACGGAGGGAGCCTTCCTCCATTTTACAATCAGATACCTCGATGTATTGCATGATAGCCTTCAATTTTTCCAAATAGGCATATGCTTCCTCAGGAGTACGTAAGTCAGGTTCGGAAACGATTTCCACTAACGGTGTCCCAACTCGGTTAAAGTCCACTAAGGAATGTCCTGCTCCATCCACATGAGTCAGTTTTCCAGCGTCCTCTTCTAAATGAATACGAGTAATACCTATTTTTTTCTTCTCTCCATTTACATCGATTTCAATCCATCCATGTTCTCCAACCGGTTTATCAAATTGAGAGATTTGATACGCTTTCGGATTATCTGGGTAAAAATAGTTTTTACGATCGAATTTAGTTACATCTGCCACTTCACAGTTCAACGCCATCGCTGCTCGCATGGCAAATTCTAATGCTTGTTTATTCAGAACTGGGAGAACCCCTGGGTGGCCAAGGCAAACAGGACATGTATGGGTATTTGGTGGTGCTCCAAATTCTGTTGAACAGCTACAGAAAATTTTTGATTTTGTTTTTAATTCCACGTGGACTTCTAGCCCAATGATTGTTTCATAACTCATGTCATTCCCCCCCTTACAGTTCCGGTTTCAATTCGTTAAAATTAGTTGCCTGTTCAAAGGCATGTGCTACACGGTAAACGGTTGATTCATCGAAAAATTTACCGATAATCTGCAGTCCAACTGGAAGACCCTCGGCCAGTCCACTTGGTACACTAATAGCTGGTACACCGGCAAGGTTCACTGGAATAGTTAAGATATCGGTAGCATACATGGTTAAAGGATCATTGATCTTCTCCCCAATTTTAAAAGCAGTTGTTGGTGCCGTTGGACCAATAATGACATCGTAATCCTTAAACACCTCTTCGAAATCACGTTTAATTAACGTTCTTACCTGCTGTGCTTTTTTATAGTACGCATCGTAGTAACCTGAGCTTAAGGCAAAGGTTCCTAGCATAATACGACGCTTTACTTCCTCCCCAAACCCTTGGCTTCGGGATTTCTTATATGTTTCAATAAGATTGCCTTCTTCCACACGAACACCATAGCGAATGCCATCAAAACGAGCTAAGTTTGCTGATGCCTCTGATGAAGCAATCAAATAATAGGCTGCTGTGGCGTATTTTGAATGTGGCAAAGATACTTCTTCCCAAGTAGCTCCTAAACTCTCTAACGTCTTTAACGATTGAAGAACCTGCTCTCTTACTTCATCACTAACACCTTCTGCCATGTACTCCTTAGGAACAGCAATTCTTAAGCCCTTAATATCTCCTGTTAAAGCTTCTGAAAACTTGTCCACTTCCACATTTGCACTTGTAGAATCCCGCTGATCATGACCAGCAATAGCTTCTAGGACATAAGCATTATCTTCAACGGTTCTTGTAATTGGTCCAATTTGATCTAACGACGAAGCAAAGGCAACTAGACCAAATCGGGAAACTCTTCCATAGGTAGGCTTCATTCCCACAACTCCACAAAAAGCTGCCGGTTCACGAATGGAACCACCAGTATCAGACCCTAAGGAAAATAAGACTTCTCCAGCTGCAACAGAGGCTGCGGAACCACCGCTAGATCCACCTGGAACTCGGTCTATATCCCATGGGTTTCTAGTAACCTTAAACCCTGAGTTTTCATTAGACGATCCCATTGCAAACTCATCCATATTTAATTTTCCAATCGTAACAGTGTTGGCTTCATTCAAACGTTCTACTACTGTAGCATTGTGAATCGGTTCAAAGTTTTCTAGAAGCTTACTAGCACAGGTTGTCCGAATTCCCTTCGTCACAATATTATCTTTGATCCCCACCGGCAGACCATATAAGGGACCTTCTAATCTACTGCTACTGCTTATTTTTTCATCTAAAGCTTTTGCCTTTTTACGGGCTGCTTCCTCAGTTAGGGACAGAAAAGCATCTACCTTACTTTCCACTTGATTAATTCTGCTGTATGACTCATTTACTAAATCTGTAACTGTCAATTCTTTTTTATGTAATAATTCATGAATATCTGCTATACGATGATCGAATAAACTCATTTTCATTTCCCCCCTGACTCTAAAACCGATGGAACCTTAAATTGTCCATCTGCATGGTCTGGTGCATTTTTCAGAACTTCTTCCCTATCCTTGGATGGTCTTACCTCATCTTCCCTAAGGACATTTTTCACATCCAATACATGGGACGTTGGTGGAACATCCGTCGTATCAAGTTCATTTAATTGTTCTGCATAATGAATGATATCGTCTAACTGTTTTGTAAACATCTCAATTTCTGAATCTGTAAATTCTAGCCTTGCTAAGTTTGCCACATGCTTTACTTGCTCTTCTGATATACGTTTCATATTTTCACCTCACTATCTGTCTCAGGCGTACTTTTGTACACTGCATTACAATAGTATGATGATACCAAAGAAAACTCATTCAAGCAATTGGGGAAATAGCAGGAACAACAAAAAACTACTTCTATGTTTGCTTATGATAGAAGTAGTTTTTCTTTTTTGCTTTGTATTATTTGTATATATGAATATATGGTTCACGGTCTGGATGCCGGACAATTAAACTCTCTGGTCCATTAATGGAATTAAAATAAACATAAATTGGGGCCTGAATTTGATCAAACATACTATTCAAGCGCCCGCTGACAAATTGAGTTAATGCGATAATTTCTGCCTTTCCGTGTGACTGCATATTAAACTCAATGGTCAATTCATCAAGGGAGTCGTTTTTATAACGCCCTTTCCCAACAATACCAATAGTCCGTCCAAAGAACTCTTCCACATCCGTCCTAAATTGGCTGAATGTGTTGGATAAGTTAGGATCTGTATTTCTTCCTTGATTTGATGGAAAGAAGACAAATTGTTCATTAATTGGTTCCCAATTTTGTATCGTCGTCTGCCCTTCTCCTAACTCAGCCATTGCAATAAAAGACCCCGGTACAATAGAACCACGTCGTTGTTCTTGGAACAATGCTATGGTAATTGGGGTATCACCAATACGTTCATCATTCCTTAAACGACTTACTACCTCTTGGGCCATGGCCCTTCCTTCCCTTTCCACCATCTCTAAATCCAAAGGCTCCTCATGAAAGTGATAACGGCCTTCCTCATCCTCTGTTCGGAAGTAATAGACAGAGCGTAAGGCAAGACCAATCACAACCCCACCTAAATTTACACCTTCTTCCTCACTTCCGTACCAATAGTTGTGCTCCATCACATTCGATAGGATCAGGGGGTTGCTTCTCATTCTTTCTTCATCTGTTTCCCCTTCTCCAAGTGGCGGATTTAAACCATACATATAACGGGTTTCCGATGAATCATATCTACGGAGCCAGCTGTTAATTGTGTCACCAGTGAGAAATTGCCCTTCTTGAAAATAATAATCACTTTGTGGGAAGTGTGCTGTAGCAATTTCCATTAGACCCAATTCAAATTGGTTTATGTCTATTCGATTGTTCATGGCATCAGCCACATTTCCCCTAGCCGGACTTCTATTATACCGTCCTTCATTTAATACATTTCGATAAAAATTTTCCGGAGTATCAATAGTTGGGGTAATAACATAATGCTGTTCCTCCGAATCTTCCGTTTCCTCAACAATGATAATATCTTCTTCTTCCCCTCGATCCAAGACGGGTATACAACCAGATAATAACAATAAAAAGGAACCGACGATAAGGCTGATTTTTAATTTCATTATTCCACACTCCTCACCTTTCCTAGCCGGCTACAGGGGTACGTTTATTTTTCTAACTCTTGTAAAAAGCGTTCCTCATCCCATATCTCTATATTTAAACCCTGAGCTTTTTTTAGCTTGGAACCCGCTTTTTCTCCAGCGATTAATAAATCCGTTTTTGAACTTACACTTCCTGTAACACTGCCTCCACGGGCTTCAATTTCCGCTTTCGCCTCACCCCGTGCCATCTTTTCCATCGTACCAGTAAGAACCACTGTTTTACCAGCAAAAAATGAATTATTTTCATCGTCAGATATTGGCTTAGGACCCTTATAAGTTGTATTTACCTCAAGATCCTTTAATTCCTTCATTAGCTCCCTTACCTCAGGCTGTTCAAAATAAGTAACAACGGCATCAGCCATTTTTTGCCCCACTTCGTTTATCTCTTCTAATTCCTCATGAGAGGCCGTCATCAAACGATCTACCGTTTCAAAATGCTGGGCTAATGTTTTTGCTGCTTTTGCTCCAACATGTCGTATCCCAAGGCCAAACAAGAGCCTTTCAAGGGAATTATCCTTACTATTATCAATTGCCTTTAGAAGATTATCAACTGACTTTTCTCCCATTCGCTCTAGCTTCAAAAGCTCTTCCCGTTCCAGTTTATAAAGATCTGCAACATCTTGAATAAGTTCATGCTGAAAAAGCTGAGTAATTACTCTCTCACCTAATCCATCTATATTCATGGCGTTTCTTGACACAAAATGAATCAGTCCTTCACGAATTTGCGCAGGACATTTCGGATTCACACAACGTAAGGCTACCTCTCCCTCGATTCGAACAAGCTCACTGCCGCATTCTGGGCATTCTGTTGGCATAACAAATTCACGCTCTTCTCCAGTGCGTTGCTCCACTAGAACATTTACCACTTCTGGGATGATATCCCCAGCTTTTTTAATAATCACTTTGTCCCCAAGCTTAATATCCTTTTCACGAATGAGGTCTTCGTTATGAAGGGATGCCCTTTGCACCGTTGTTCCTGCAACGGAAACAGGCTCTAGAATAGCCGTAGGTGTAATGACCCCTGTTCGCCCTACACTTAATTCGATATCCAATAGTGTAGTGGTCACTTCTTCCGCTGGAAACTTAAAAGCAGTTGCCCAGCGGGGGCTTTTTGCCGTAAATCCTAAAGCTTCTTGATCCTCTAAAGCATCGACCTTGATGACAATACCATCAATATCATAAGGAAGGTCTGTACGTCTTCCTAGCCACCCATTACAATACTCAATTACTTCTTCAATAGTCTTGCAATGTTTGTGTTCCTCGTTCGTTTTAAAACCGAGTTCCTTCACAAATCTTAGGGCTTCGTGATGGGAGGTAAGGGTACGATCCTGAATTTGTCCAACAGAATAAATGAAGATATCTAAGCTTCTTTTGGCGGCAATTTTAGGATCTAATTGCCTTAAGGAACCTGCCGCAGCATTTCTTGGATTGGCAAACAACACCTCTCCATTTTTCTCTTTTTCTTCATTTAAACGAATAAAGGAGCGTTTCGGCATAAATGCCTCTCCCCTTACCTCGATCGTTACAGGCTCCTTTAACCGTAGGGGAATCGACGGAATCGTTTTTAAATTATTCGTAATATCTTCTCCAGTTGTTCCGTCCCCACGAGTGGCCCCTTGAACAAATTGGCCTCCCACGTATTTTAAGGTTACAGCTAACCCGTCAATCTTCAGCTCACAGCTATAGGAAGGCTCATGCCCTAACCCTTGGCGGACTCTACGGTCAAAGTCCCGTAAGTCCTCTTCATTAAAGGCATTAGAAAGACTTAGCATTGGAACATCATGCTGGACTTTACTGAAATGTTCAAGGGGAGCTCCCCCAACCCTTTCACTAGGGGAGTCTGCCCGTTTCCATTCAGGATGTTTCTCTTCCAAATCCATTAACTCGTGCAAAAGTTGATCATATTCCGCATCAGAAACCTTCGGTTGATCTAATACATAGTAATGGTAAGCATAGTCATTTAATTTTTCTGTGAGCTGATCAATTTTATTCTTAATATCGGCCGCCATCATCTACCCACCTATTCCTTCGTTATCGGTGCAAATTTTGCAAACAAGCGTTTAACACCAACGTTAGGAAATGCGATGTCTAACTCCACATTTTCCCCTTCACCTTTCATACTAACTACTGTTCCTACACCCCATTTTTTGTGGGAAGCTCTATCACCAACTGCCCAATGAAAGGAATCTCCACCCGTCATGGTCGTTTTCGTACGCTGTTGCACCTGTCTTCTAGGAGGAGCCGTTGTCGCACCGAAACCACTAGGTTTTGTACTGAAGCCTTGGGAGGTGCTTCTTGAACCTGTTCGCATCCATGGTGGTGTTTGCGCCTCTTCGTTAACACAGTCTAATAAATCTTCTGGAATTTCCCCTAAGAATCTTGATGGGGGGTTCATATTCGTTCTTCCAAATAACGTTCTCATCTTCGCCCTTGTTAAATATAACTCTTGTTCAGCACGAGTAATACCAACGTAAGCTAGACGCCGTTCTTCTTCCATCTCCGCTTCTTCCATGAGGGAACGGTTATGTGGGAATACCCCTTCCTCTAAACCGATGAGGAATACGATAGGGAACTCTAATCCCTTTGCCGAATGGAGTGTCATAAGGAGCACTTGATCCTGCTGCTCTCCATCCTCGTCCACCTTATCAATATCAGCGATTAATGCTAAATCTGTTAAAAAAGCAACGAGAGACTTGTCCTCGTTATTCTTCTCAAATTCCTGAGTAACGGATAAAAATTCATTAATATTTTCTAATCGACCTTCCGCTTCTAAGCTTTTTTCATTTTTTAGCATTTCACGGTATCCCGTTTTCTCCAGCAACTCTTCGACTAGCTCCGTAACCGGCAGGTAGTCTTGCATTTGTACCCAATTATTAATCTGGCTTGCAAACTCTGCTAATGTTTTTTCAAAGCGGGCACTTAAGCCTATTTTCTTTACTTCCTGTAATGCTTGGAAAATAGAAATGTCCTGACCGTTCGCATAGGCTTCAATCTTCTCTAACGTTGTTGCTCCGATTCCACGGCGGGGAACATTAATAATTCTACGGAAGCTGATGTCATCATCAGGGTTGGAAACTAAACGTAAATAAGCTAATAAGTCCTTGATCTCTTTACGGTCATAGAATTTCGTTCCTCCAACAATAGTATATGGAAGATTCGATTTTACAAACATTTCCTCAATCACACGGGATTGCGCGTTTGTACGATAGAGGATGGAAATATCTGATGGCTTATAGCGCCCGGAGTCGGTGATTTCTTTTATTTTCCCAATAACATATCTAGCTTCATCATGCTCATTGTCCGCTTCATAATAAGTGAGCTTACTTCCTTCGTAATTTTCCGTCCATAGGTTCTTCGGCTTACGATTCATGTTGTTTTCAATCACGACGTTTGCTGCCTTTAAAATGTTTTTCGTAGAACGATAATTTTGCTCTAACATAATAACAGCAACTTCTGGATAATCCTTTTCAAAGGATAGGATATTTTGAATATCCGCTCCTCGCCAACGGTAAATAGACTGGTCAGAATCCCCTACAACACAAATATTTTGATGACGGTCAGCCATCATTTTTACTAATACATATTGTGCGCGGTTTGTGTCTTGATACTCATCTACCATGACATAGCGAAAACGACGTTGGTAATATTCCAACACCTCTGGAACTTCTTTAAAAAGTCGAATGGTTGTCATAATTAAATCATCGAAGTCTAATGCTTGATTTCTCTTTAATTCTTTTCTATAGGCCTCGTAGACCTTAAACACCGTTTGCTCATACGGGCCTGCAGCTGTTTTTTCATAGTCCTTTGGCGTTTTTAACTCGTTTTTTGCAGAGCTGATCGTCCCTAAAATAGCTCTAGGCTCGTATCGTTTCACATCAATATTTAACTCTTTCATAAGTCGTTTAATTACCGTTAGTTGGTCCCCAGCATCTAATATGGTGAAGTTTCTGCTGACCCCAATTCGATCAATATCTCTACGAAGTATACGAACACACATGGAGTGGAATGTTGAGATCCAAATATCATTTGCCGTATCTCCAACAATTCTTGCCACACGATCCTTCATTTCTCTAGCCGCTTTATTCGTAAAGGTAATGGCTAAAATGGACCAAGGGGGAACTCCCTTCTCCCCAATTAGGTAAGCAATACGATGCGTCAGCACTCGTGTCTTTCCACTTCCTGCTCCTGCCATTATTAATAACGGTCCATCACCATGCTTTACTGCCTGGCCTTGCTCAGGATTCAACCCTTGTAATAATTGCTCTTTCATACCTTCCATTTATACCACCCACAATCCGAACACAAGTTCTATTTTGTTACATTTTAACTCATTGCCATTTATTTGTACACTTAGTTCCTAACGGCATCTACTGTTTTTAATGCTTGCTTTAAGTCTGAGTAAATAATGTTACCTACCACAATGGTATCCGCGTATGCTGCCATTTCCTTTGCTTGCTCCAAAGATTCAATGCCACCGCCGTAGAAAAGCTGTGCATTGTCTAACACCTGTTTCACTTTTTTTACAATACTAGGAACACCAAAGGTTCCACTATATTCTAGATAAAAAATTGGCATGGGGAAGAGCTTGTCCACCATTCTCGCATAAGCCACGATATCCTCTTCGTCTAAATTTGTATGTGCTTCTGTTAATTGGGCTACCTTAGATTCTTTATTTAAAACACAATAGCCCTCCGTTAATACTTCATCCCAATTCATGATGGATCCAAATTCCTTAAGGGCACGATGGTGTAAGCCGTTTACCCAAGTAGCATTATTAGTATTTAATACAGATGGAATTAAATAATAATCATATCCTGGAATGATAGAATAGAGATTAGATACTTCCAATGCACATGCAACAGAGTACCGGCGAATTCTCATAAGTAAATCTAATGTATTTTCTTCTGTAACTCCATCACTGCCACCAACAATGATAGCATCCGTTCCGGACTCACAAATGCTCTCCAATGCTTCGTCTGAAATCTCTTTATTAGGGTCTAATTTAAATGCGTGCTTCCACTCTTTATATTCTAACATGGTGGTTGTCGCCTCCAACCTTTTTTACCTTCATTTACTCTGCACATAAGTATATCAAAAAAATATGTATTGCTCATCTACTGTAGTTTTTTTCTTAGATATTGGATGAATATAATATGGCTTGAATACGCTGCAGGCGAACGCCTTTCACTTCTCCAAGCTAATAAAAAAACCGCTCTTCCTTTTAAGAAAGGTGCGGTTTTCCTGCTTTTATTTGCTGCTGGCTTTCTCTTCCCGAACGCGATCCAATGTCATTTTATAACCGTCGTTACCGTAATTAATACAACGTTTTACTCGTGATATGGTAGCTGTACTTGCACCAGTATCCTTTTCAATTCGTTGATACGTATAGCCTTCCATTAGCATTCGAGCAACCTCTAAACGCTGAGCCAGCGATTGAATTTCATTCATTGTACAGAGGTCGTCAAAAAACTGATAGCATTCTTCTAAATCTTTTAAGCTTAATATGGAATTAAATAATTGATCTAACTCTTTTCCTCGCAACTTGTCAATTTGCATTCAATTGGTCACCCTTTCTTACACTATCTGCCTAAAAATATCATAAGGAAAATATTCTCTTTAAATCAGGTTAAAAGAACTCTACATAGGACTCTAGTCCACCATTTCCTGACGGAACAATGTTGATCCAAGTTTGTCCTGGTAAAAATGGCAGTAATTCTCCATCTTTATATGGAAGAATAATTCCGCTATCATTCTTCCACTCCACTTCTTGCACGATACCTTCTTGTATTAAGTAGGCCCTTCCCCCTGACTCAATATCAATTTCACGGCGATTAGACCCAGCATCAATATGGTCTTCTCCTTTCGGAATTACCCGGTGACTTGCCTCTATAATAAAAACATTCCTCGGAGCAACAGGCTTCCTCGTTTCTTGATCTTCTGTAGGTTGTCCACCATTATATCTTAGGTACTTCTTTGAAGCATCATCATATTCAAACCGTACATTGTTAATCATTGAACCATATTTCACCTCGAAGCTTGTTGCTGTATCTCCTGCTGCAAAGGATAATTCGTTTACAAAGTAAAGCTCAGGGGGCTTTCTATTTAAGTCATAGCCACGATGTTCTGCTGCAGCAACTAAGTCGTCATAGGTAGTATACATATTATGGGGAGCAGACCGGTCTGATGAACGGGAAAAGTATCTTCCATCATATGCTAATCCGGAAATATCATCTACATAATCACTCTCTGCCAGTTGTCTACCTCCTGGACTTCCTCCTGCTGATACATAGATGGCATCGAACCCTTTGTTTAAGTGAACATAATAGGCTCGAGCACTTCTAACGGGACCTATCCGATCCGGTTGCTGACTATGATAAAGGGCTAAAAGCCTCGTAATGGTTCCTTCTGAAAGAATTTCATAAACTATATCAGCTTGGTACAGTCCTGATTGAGGTCTCGCATCAATGGAATTTTCAATCATAACTCCAAATACTCGTTTATCCTCTAGTACTTCTTCCGTTTCTATTCCAGTTAAAGGATAAGTAAATAACTCAACTTCCTCTTCTTCCTCTTCTTCCTCTGAATCTTTTTCTACTTCTATAGGATCATCAGCAGGTTCTTCATCACTGCTCACTTCCTCATCTGACTTACAAGCCGCAAGGATAAAGAATAAAAGTAAAAAACTACTTAATAATAAAATAAACTTGCTTCTTGCGGGTTTCATTTAGACCAACCTTTCCTAAATCCTTTACACTTTTATAGTTTAACGCATAATCGAAGGAAAGAGTACTTTTTTCTTTTTTACGTCAAAAATTCCTTTTTGTGTTAGTCGAATGTAAGGAAGATGTGTGGCAGAGAAGAATAATAGGCTATAGATTGGATCAGAAAAGCTATAACCTCTTTCTCCTAAGGCTTCCTTTAGTCTTTTTTCTTGGATTGATAATTCCTTCATAGAGTCTAGTGACATGATTCCGCCGAGTGCTAGTGGAATAGAGACTACTACACCTTCTTCATCAAGAAGCACGATTCCCCCCTCTTGTTTTTTTAATTCCTCAAAGGCCTGTAAGATACCTTGTTTGCTCTTACCAATTAAAATAATATCCCCTGTGTTGGAGAATGAACTTGCAAATCCATAAATATCTTTAGCAAATCCCTTAATAGCAGTACTTACTGTCCATTTTCCAAAACGGTCAATAAACATAAAGAAGCACTCGTCCCGATTATCACTTAACTTTACTGCTGTTAAATCTTGGGTAATGCGATAAGGCTTTACAATAACCTCATTGACCATCTCCAATCCCACTGGCAATGAAAAGTGAAAATCTTCCATTGTAAGGTTCCAATCAATATGGAGAGGTTTCAAACCATAGTTCTCCCAAGGAAATTCGCCTTTTGGAAAACAGCCTTTATTTCCTCTTCTCACCCATTCGCCTTTCGCTAAAACGGCTGTTGGTAAAGGTTCCTCTAAGGAGGATAAAAAGTTAATATTTGCCAATCTTCCCGGAGCTATCATTCCTAAAATATCATCCATATGGTAATGCTTTGCAACGTTAAATGTACACATACCTACTGCCTCGATAAACGGTACCCCATTTTCCACAGCAAGCTTTATTAAATGGTCCATCATTCCATGCTCCATAAAACTCGGTGGTGACCCATCTGTAGTCATTAATAATCGATTATATTGATCAAAACCCGTTTCATGCAGCTCTGAAAGAATTTTTGGCAAGTCTGGTCGGATAGAGGAATATCGAATAGAGGCTGCCATTCCGAGATCTAAACGCTTTAGTACATCATCCCCTGTCATGGACTCATGATCTCCATCTACACCTAACAACGCCATTTGTGTAAGCGTTTTCTCCCCTGCCCCAGGAAAATGCCCTTCAATTGGTTTTCGAACATCCTTTGTTTCCTGCATCCAGTGAAGAATAGAATCATCACCGTTTAGGACACTTAACCAATCAGTTAACTCCCCTCCTTGAACCACATAAGGGTGATCCAGCCACGCCTTCATATTGGAATAGGCAAATATATCATCTTCATTGTTCAATTCTGTTTGGGCATCATACCTGGCCCACCAAAGCAGCGTTGCAGGTGTCTTTTGTAAGTCCCCTATCAAAGTAAGCGCTTTCTTTTTGTTTAAATGTAAAAAAAGAAATAAATTATCATTTATTAGCGTAGTCGTACCAAGTTCTGATGCATACTGCGCCAATGTAAGGGGATGATATAACTGAAATGGGTGAGCATGATGTTCAATATATCCAGGAACTGCATAATGGTTTGATGCATCAAATATCTCCATATTTTCAGATGTATATTGCGGTAGTTGATCCCCAACATAAATAATGCGGTCGTTATATATCCAAATGTTACCCTCCATCCAACATTTCCGGACACTATTTAACCATTTGGCATTTGTAATGACCTTAGTTGGTGATAATTTTCCTCGGATAACTTCTAATTGTCGTCGAATTTCTTTCTTTGTCCAATAATGTGAAAAACCTTTCACCATCTCTTATCACCCAATTTCTTGAAGTGTTATCTCTAATGGTACCATATATTCACTTTAAATCGTTAAAGATTTTATTACAAATTCGTTAAATTTTGGAGGTAAAGTATGAGACAAAATATTGGTTTAATTAACGCTGTAATTCGCATTACATGCGGATTAACTATTGTGGCATGGGCCACATCAAAGCTTGTTCGCCGTCCATACGATTCTATGCCTTTAATATGTACAATACTGGGTGCAATGAAGGTAGCAGAGGGGATCACCCGTTTTTGTCCTTTAACATACCTATTTGAAGAATCGGAATATTACTATGAGGACGAGGATTATGAATATGAAGACGAGGAATATGACGATGATGATACTGCTGTAGAAGTAACAGTAGATCCAACCTAAATACTAAAAGCTGCCTCCGTAGAAGGGCAGCTTTAGTATTTTTAATTTTCCTCAGATAGCTTTATTGCTCGGTGGCCAATGTCCGTTCGATAAAATAATCCTGGCCATTCCTGTTGATGAAGGACATCATACGTTTTTTGAAGTGCATCATCTAGATTTTCACCTAAAGAAGATAGTAAGATAACTCTTCCCCCATTGGTTCTCCAACCATTTTGAGTACCCTTTGTGCCTGCATGGAACCACTTTTGACTTTTCGACAATTTTGGAAGAGAAGCAATAGGTGTACCCTTTTCATAATCACCTGGATACCCTTCTGAAGCAAGCACCACACCGGCACATGCCTTTTCTGCCCAAGATAATCTCATCTCGATTCCAGCCATTACTGATTCAATAACATCCACTAGGTCCGATTCCAGTCGTGGTAAAACAACCTGTGTTTCAGGGTCGCCAAATCGAGCATTAAACTCAATTACTTTAGGTCCACCTTCTGTCATCATTAGTCCTGCATAAAGAATTCCTGTAAATGGAACACCTTCAGCAACCATCGCTCTAGCCATTGGTCGAAGGATCGTCTCTTCCGCTTCCTTCACTAAGTCTTCCGGGATATGTGGAACTGGAGAATAAGCACCCATTCCTCCTGTATTAGGGCCTTCATCTCCGTCAAAAGCACGTTTATGATCTTGAGCAGGAACCATTGGAATAACAGTCTCACCATGAACAAATGCCATGAGTGACAGTTCCTCTCCTCGTAAGCATTCCTCAATTACAACACTTGCTCCTGCTTCACCAAAAGCACGGTTGCCCATAATATCATCTAATGCATAGATGGCTTCTTCTATTGTTTCTGCAACGATAACCCCTTTACCGGCAGCTAGACCGTCTGCCTTCACGACAATGGGAGCCCCCTGCTTATGAACGTAAGCTTTTGCAGCGTCTAGATCTGTAAAAGCTTCGTACTGAGCCGTAGGGACCTCATACTTCTTCATTATTTCCTTTGCAAATTGCTTACTGCCTTCTAGGGTAGCCGCAGCTTTTGATGGACCAAAAACAGTTAAGCCTGCTTCTTGAAAGTCATCCACGATTCCACTAACAAGGGGTGCCTCAGGTCCAACCACTGTTAACTCGATTTCGTTTTCTTTAGCAAATTGTATCAAAGCCCCGTGGTCCTCTTGAGGAATCCCAACCGCTGTCACACCATCCTCTTTCATGGCGTCACTGCCTGGAGCTGCAAACACTTCCGATACCTTTACTGATTGCTGAAGCTTCCAGCATAATGCATGTTCTCGTCCACCACTTCCGATAACTAAAACTTTCAATTTGCTCGCTCCTCCAAAGTTTTTGTATTGATAGACAAAGGGCAAAAAGCACCTTTTATTTATCAATGTTTAAAGTGTCTAACCCCTGTAAACACCATGGCAATTCCGTATTTATCGGCCATGTCTATAGAATCTTGGTCCTTCACTGATCCGCCTGGTTGGATGATTGCTGTAATTCCAGCCTTGGCTGCAGCTTCTACCGTATCACTCATTGGGAAGAAAGCGTCCGATGCCATTACAGACCCTTTTGCTTTTTCACCAGCTTGCTCGATAGCAATCTTTGCTGAGCCTACACGATTCATTTGTCCAGCACCTATACCAATGGTTTGATCTTCCCTTGCAAGCACGATGGCATTTGATTTAACGTGCTTAACAACCTTCCATGCCATTTTCAGCTGCTTCCATTCTTCCTCAGAAGGCTCACGTTTCGTTGGATTTGTTACAGATACATCTTCAAAGCTCAATGTATCTACTTCCTGCATTAAAGCTCCACCGGAAACACTAGTAATAAAGTGCTCTCGCGGTTTATTGTTGCTTAAATCAACTGTTAAAAGGCGTAAATTCTTTTTCACCGTTAAAATCTCTAATGCCTCTTCAGTAAATGCTGGAGCAATAACGATTTCTAAGAAAATATCCTTCATTTTTTCCGCAGTAGGACCGTCTATCTCGCGGTTAGACGCTACAATTCCACCAAATATAGATACTGGATCTGCCTCATAAGCCTTCATAAACGCGTCATAAACAGACTCCCCTATACCTACACCACATGGGTTCATATGCTTGATAGCTGTTACTGCAGGCTCTTTAAAATCACGAATGACAGCTAAAGCAGCGTCGGCGTCGTTAATGTTATTATAAGAAAGCTCCTTACCATGAAGCTGGTTCGCACGGGCGATGGAAGCAGGGTTTCCTAATGGTTTCTCATAGAAGCTAGCATTTTGATGAGGATTCTCCCCATAACGTAACGTTTGTTTTAAGTTATAAGTGACTGTTAATTTCTCAGGTGCTTCATCACCCACCTGCTTCGTTAAATACTCACCAATTAAAGCATCGTAAGCCGCCGTATGACGAAACGCTTTCGCTGCAAGCTTACGTTTTCTTTCTTCAGACAATTCCCCATTCTCTTCCAACTCTTCAATAACAACACCATAATCAGCTGCATCTACAACTATCGCAACGGATGCATGATTTTTCGCTGCTGAACGGATCATAGAAGGTCCACCAATATCAATATTCTCAATGGCATCAGCAAATGTAGAGTCAGGATTTTCAATTGTCGCTTGGAACGGATATAAGTTAACAATGACATAATCAATCATTTCTATGCCATGCTCCTTTGCCGCAGCCATATGGGCAGGTAAATCACGTCTCGCTAGTAGCCCTCCGTGAATATTTGGGTGTAATGTTTTCACACGACCGTCCATCATTTCTGGAAATTCTGTTACATCTTCTATGCCAATAACCTTTACACCAGCTTCAGCTAAAGTCTTTTTCGTACCGCCGGTAGAAATGATTTCAATTCCTAAATCCTCCAGCTTCTGTACAAACTCAATGATTCCTGTTTTGTCCGAAACACTTACTAACGCTCGTTTTTTCACCGTTACACTCTCCTTATTTGTCTACCCTGAAAATTCGAATCTGGTTGTCATTCGCTACGGTCCACTCCCTTTCCGCGGACGACCTACCAAGCCCCCACGAGCTTCGCCCTGTGTGGTCTTGGCTTGCTCGTTCTTCCGCAGGAGTGTCGTGGACCTTCGCTCATTCCAATGCAGACTATAATTTTCATTTTCCATGGTGGCAATTATCATTTCCATGGAGGTCTACCTTGTAATAAGTTCATAATTTAAAATAATCTAAATCAACTCTAGTGTTTTACAGAGCCTATTTTCTCAATGACTCGTTGTATGGTCTTTGGATACAGACGATGCTCTACTTGTTGAATTTTTCTTTGTACGTCCTCGCGTGTATCTCCATCTTCAATACGAATGGCCTCCTGGTCGATGATCGGGCCAGTGTCCATGCCAGCATCCACAAAATGAACCGTTACACCGCTTACCCTTACTTTGGCATCAAAGGCTTGACCAATGGCATCAAGCCCTGGGAAAGACGGCAACAGAGAAGGATGAATATTGATAATCTTATGTTCAAAGGCATTCAATAGCGTGGGGCCTATCAACCGCATATAACCTGCTAAAATAATTAATTCCACATTATAGTTCTGAAGCTTATCCAAAATCGCAAACTCATACGCTTCCTTTGTGACAAAATCCTTCGGTTGGAACAAGAAGGCAGGGACACCATGGCCCTTCGCTCGCTCCATGGCATAGGCATTAGGCTTATCACAAACAAGCAGTTTTACCTCTCCCTGGATATCCCCACGATTCACAGCCTCCATGACCGCCTCGAAGTTACTCCCGTTTCCTGAAGCAAAAACAGCCAATTTCATTATGCCTTCTCTCCTTTAAACGTCACTCCAGATCCTCTAACCACTTCACCGATCACAACCGGTACATCTCCGTTATCCCGAAGAGTCCCGAGAACATCTTCCACATCTGAATCCTTCACCGTTAATACCAAACCAATCCCAGCATTAAACGTCTCATATAAATCCGTCTGAGTAAGATTCCCCTTCTCCACTAACCATTGGAAAACAGTCGGAAGTTCCCACGCATCCACATTGATTTTCGCCCCTAAACCGTCAGGTAGCATGCGAGGAATATTCTCGATTAATCCACCACCCGTGATATGTGCTGCAGCAACGACCTTTCCTGTGGCAAAAAACGGTTGCAACGTCTTTACATAAATGCGTGTTGGCTCGATGAAGACCTCTCCAACTGATTTTTCCGTTCCATCAAAGGAGTCACCCCACGTTAAGCCTTGTTCATTGATGATTTTTCGAACAAGAGAAAACCCATTACTGTGAACTCCACTGGAAGGAACACCGATCAATACATCACCTTCCGTAACGTTGTTCGGGTCGAAAAGCTGACTCTTTTCTGCAATCCCTACAACGAAACCGGCAACGTCATATTCCTCCGGCTTATAAAGACCAGGCATTTCAGCCGTTTCCCCACCGATTAAAGCAGCACCCGATTGACGGCAGCCTTCTGCAATACCGGAAACAACCTGCTCCACCACCTCAGGGTCATTTACCCCAAGGGCTAAATAATCTAGAAAAAAGAGAGGAGAGGCTCCTTGCACAACGATATCATTGACACACATGGCTACTGCATCTATTCCAATGGTATCATGCTTATCCATTTCTTGCGCGATTAATAATTTTGTTCCAACACCATCTGTGCCTGACACCAAAACAGGCTCTTTATAGGAAAAGGAAGAAAGGTCAAACAATCCTCCGAAGCTTCCAAGGCCCCCGAGAACTTCTGGGCGTCTTGTGGATTCCACATGCTTCTTTATACGACGAACCCCTTCGTAGCCTGCCTCGATATTTACACCGGCTGATTCATAAGCTTTTGACATTGTTTAATCCTCTCCTTAGCACTTCTCGTGTGGATGGTCTGTTTCTGGATAAATTTCCGTTGGATATTGACCTGTAAAACAAGCGAGACACTGTCCACGATTCTCTAAATGTACAGGTCGTCCAATCCCTTCCTGTAATCCCTCTACACTTAAGAATTCTAATGTATCTGCACCAATTTCCTCACGGATTTCTTCCACTGTTTTTACAGCAGAAATTAATTCTCCCTTAGTGGATGTATCTATTCCATAGAAACAAGGGTTAGTAATAGGAGGTGCACTTATTCTTACATGGACCTCTTTCGCTCCTACTTCACGAAGTAATTTCACAATTCTTCGGCTCGTTGTTCCACGAACGATGGAATCATCGATCATGACAACACGTTTACCTTCTACCACTCCACGTACTGCAGAAAGCTTCATTTTTACCCCTTGTTCACGTAATTCTTGAGAAGGTTGGATGAAGGTCCTGCCAACATAACGGTTCTTTATTAAACCGAGCTCATATGGGATACCCGTTTGCTCTGCATAACCAATGGCAGCGGAAATACTTGAATCCGGTACACCTGTGACTATATCTGCTTCTACTGGAGCTTCTAATGCAAGCTGTTTCCCAAGACTTTTTCTCGCTTGGTGTACGTTAATTTGGTCCACATTACTATCAGGGCGTGCAAAATACACGTATTCCATGGAACAGATTGCACGCTTTGGAGAAGAAGAAAAACGTTCACTTCGAAGACCTTCATCATCAATGATTACTAATTCTCCTGGCTCTACCTCACGCTCGTACGTAGCACCGATAATGTCAAATGCGCATGTCTCTGAAGATAGAACATAGGCATCCCCTAGGCGACCAATAGATAAGGGGCGAAGGCCATTTGGGTCGAGGGCTGCAATAAGTTTATCCTCAACCATAAACATAAAGGCATAGGCACCCTTGACCATCGTTAACGCATTTTTAATTTGGTCAACAATATCTTCAAATCCACTACGCTTTATAAGATGGGCAACAACCTCCGTATCCGATGTTGTTTGAAAAATACTTCCCTGTCTTTCTAATTGGTGCTTTAATGACGTAGCATTCACTAAGTTTCCGTTATGAGCAAGTGCTAGACTACCTCTCTGGGAATTGAATACTAACGGCTGTACATTTAATAAGTTACTTCCACCTGCTGTTGTGTAACGAACATGGCCGATGGCGCCCTTTCCATACATATCGTTAATTTCGCCTTTTCCAAATACATCATTTACAAGACCCATTCCTTTATGGGCCTTTAGCTTTTCCCCATCACTAACGACAATTCCGGCACCTTCCTGCCCTCGATGTTGAAGACTATGAAGACCGTAATATGCGATAGGAGCGGGGTCTTTATGACCCCAGATTCCGAATACTCCACATTCTTCGTTTAACCCTTTTATTTCAGCAAGCATGAAATGGCACCTCTCCATGTGTCTTCAAGTTGTTTTACTTCCTCGTTCAGGACAATGTTTCCAGCTTTATCTAGGACCGTTAGGGTTGCGTTTGTCGTTACTTCTCCGATTTGAACAGCCTCAGGAACGATCGCCTCAAACTGATCCTTTTTCTCTTTAGAAACAGTAATAATATATCGAGATGGCGTTTCGGCAAAGCTTTCCTTCACAACGTTTTCTCCATTGAGCTTAACCTTTGCACCAAACTCAGTACCGAAAGTAGACTCAGCCAATGCAACAAGGAATCCACCCTCTGCCAAATCATGGGCTGACGCTACTGTCCCTGCTTGGATGGCGGCTAATACTTGGTCTTGGCGAGCTTTTTCCACTTGTAGATCAAGAGCAGGAGCTTTCCCAGAAATGGAACCTTGTTGAAGCTTCTGAAGCTCACTTCCACCAAAGTCATTTGCCGCTTCACCAATCACATAGATTAAATCTCCATCGTTCTGGAACTGCTGCTTTGTAATGTGATCCACATGTTCTACAAGTCCAACCATACCGATTACTGGCGTTGGATAAACAGCTACACCGTTTGTTTCGTTATATAAAGATACGTTACCACCGATAACCGGTGTATCTAATACCCGACAAGCTTCACTTAAACCATCTGTAGATTTTTCTAACTGCCAGAAGATCTCTGGTTTTTCAGGGCTACCGTAGTTTAAGCAGTCTGTTACACCAAGGGGCTTCGCACCAGAACAAACAAGGTTTCTTGCTGCTTCTGCAATGGCAATTTGCCCACCAACTTCTGGATCTAAATAAATGTAGCGAGAGTTACAGTCAGTTGTCATGGCAAGAGCTTTTTCTGTACCACGAATACGTAAAACGGCTGCGTCAGATCCAGGGGCAACAACTGTATTTGTTCTTACCATATAATCGTATTGGTCATAAACCCACTCTTTACTAGCGACTGTCGGTTGCGCTAAAAGCTCCTTCAAGGTTTCACTTACATTCGTTACTTCTGGTTGGAATGCTGCTTCCTTTTGGAATTGACGGAAGTAAGCAGGCTCCGCTGATGGCTTATGGTATACAGGAGCATCCTCTGCTAACGCATCAACAGGTACGTCTGCCACCACTTCCCCTTTATGAAGTAAACGAAGCTTTTTGTCGTCTGTTACACGGCCCACGATTACTGCTTCTAAGCCCCATCGCTCAAAAACCTCGATCATTTCCTGCTCGCGGCCTTTTTGTACGACAAGAAGCATTCTTTCTTGCGATTCTGACAGCATCATTTCATATGCCGTCATCCCCTTTTCACGCTGAGGTACTTTATCTAAATCCATTTCAATCCCTGAGCCCGCTTTACTTGCCATCTCCGCAGAGGAAGAGGTAAGACCTGCAGCACCCATATCTTGAATCCCAACAAGGGCATCATTTTTAATTGCTTCTAGACAAGCCTCAAGTAATAGTTTTTCCATAAACGGATCTCCAACCTGTACCGCTGGACGCTTCGCTTCAGATGCTTCGCTTAGCTCCTCAGATGCGAAAGTGGCACCGTGGATACCGTCACGACCGGTGCTTGCTCCTACATAAATTACGGAGTTTCCTACACCCTTCGCTTGCCCCTTTTGAATATCCTTATGATCAATTAATCCAACACACATGGCGTTAACTAATGGGTTTCCTTCATAGCATGGGTCGAATTGTACTTCTCCACCAACTGTCGGGATACCGATACAGTTACCATAGCCGGCAATACCTGCAACAACTTCCTCAAATAAGTATTTAACCCGAGGATTTTTCAACTCACCAAAACGAAGGGAGTTTAATAGGGCTACTGGACGCGCTCCCATGGAGAAAACGTCACGAATGATTCCACCTACACCTGTTGCAGCCCCTTGATACGGCTCAATAGCTGACGGATGGTTATGACTTTCGATTTTGAAAACAACCGCTTGCTCGTCTCCAATATCGATGATCCCTGCACCCTCTCCAGGTCCTTGGAGTACCTTTTCACCATTAGTTGGGAATTTCTTTAACACTACTTTTGAGTTTTTGTAGCTACAGTGCTCAGACCACATAACGGAGAAAAGTCCGATTTCCGTGTAATTAGGTAGGCGACCTAAAATGTTTTCTACCATTTTAAATTCAGAATCTGAAAGGCCCATTTCAGCATAGATTTTCTCGTCTTTAATCATTTGTGGAGATGGTTCATGAAGTAATTGCATTGCGTTCCCTCCAATGGCTTAAAATCGATTTAAATAAAGTAAGACCGTCATTTGAACCTAGTAAGGAATCTACCGCTCTTTCCGGATGTGGCATCATCCCTAATACATTCCCTGCTTCGTTCGTAATACCAGCAATACTATTCACTGATCCATTAATATCATCTTTGTAAGAAAATAAAATTTGATTGTTCGCCTTTAATGTTTCTAATGTTACCTCATCACAGTAATAGTTACCTTCACCGTGGGCAACTGGAATCGTGATCTCTTGTCCCTTTTCATATTCCTTTGTAAACATGGTGCCGCCATTTTCCACAACAAGTTGAACGGGACGGCAAATGAATTTAAGATCTTTGTTACGACGCATTGCTCCTGGCAAGAGTCCTGCCTCTAGTAAAATTTGAAATCCGTTACAAACACCTAGTACAGGCTTTCCTTCGTTAGCTGCTTTGATTACAGACTCCATGATTGGAGAAAAACGGGCAATAGCTCCTGTACGCAAATAGTCACCATAGGAGAATCCTCCCGGTAATAAAACACCGTCGAAGCCTTCTAAGCTTGTTTCATCGTGCCAAACGTATTCAGCGTCAACGCCAAGCTCATCCTTCACTGCATGGTACATGTCTAGGTCACAGTTGGATCCTGGAAACACGATTACGGCAAATTTCATTGAGAAACTACCTCCTCAATTTCGAAACGATAGTCTTCAATTACTGGGTTTGCAAGAAGCTTTTCACACATTTCAGTGACTGCAGCTTCAATTTTGTCTTCCGTGCTCTCTATTTGTAATGTCATTACTTTACCGATACGAACATCTTCCACACCAGCAAATCCAAGGTGGTGTAATGAACTCTTTACCGCTGCTCCTGCAGGATCTAATACCGCTTCTTTTAACGAGATAAATACTTTCACTTCATATAACATTATTTATGTCCCCCTAGTCGAGTAAGAATAGTTTCATAGCCATCTTGCAAGTTACCAAGTTGAAATCTAAATAAATCTTTATCAAAGGATTCCCCCGTTTTTTCGTCCCACAATCGGCACGTATCGGGAGATATTTCATCTGCTAAAAGAATGGCACCTGTATGGTCTCTACCAAACTCAAGCTTAAAATCTACTAATTGGATACCAATGTTTTTAAACAATCGTTTAAGATGTTCGTTTACCTTTAATGCCATCGATTTAAGCTGCTCCACTTCTTCAACACTTGCAATCTCCATCACTCGGATATGCTCTTCTGTCATTAATGGGTCCCCTAAATCATCATCTTTATAATAAAACTCTACAATTGGAGGTGCGAAAACAGTGCCACGTTCAAACCCTAGTCGCTTTACTAGACTACCAGCAGCCACATTTCGTACCACTACTTCAATTGGAACGATAGACACCTTTTTTACAAGCTGCTCATTGCTCGATAATCTTTCAATAAAGTGACTTTCAATCCCTTCTTCCTTTAACTGGGTGAAAATAAGTGAACTAATTTCATTATTTAGACGACCTTTCCCTTCCAATACATCCTTCTTTTCACCGTTAAATGCAGTGGCATCATCCTTGTATTCTACCCAAAGAACTTCAGGCTCTTCTGTAGCATAAATACGCTTTGCTTTTCCTTCGTAAAGACAAGCTCCTTTAATCAAGGTGCTCCCTCCATTCGTCATAATTTTGGGAATTATCATAATGCAGTTAGGGTAGTGTCTCAAAACTCCCTTTCATGAGACACCCCTAAATCTCGTTAATTAACTGTTTAAACCTAAGCGGTCAAAAATAGTATCCACATGCTTTAAATGGTGGTTGTAGTCGAAGCAATCGTCCAGTTCCTCTTTTGATAAGTGCTTCATAATTTGTTCGTCCTCTTCTACTAGGCTGCGAAATGGAACTGCTTTTTCCCAAGCTTCCATTGCCTTTGGTTGAACTAAATCATATGCTTCTTCCCTTACCATACCTTTATCAATTAACGTTAATAGTACTCGTTGGGAGTAAATTAACCCGTACGTTCTGTCCATATTTCGCTTCATGTTTTCTGGGAATACCGTTAAATTTTTCACGATGTTTCCGAAGCGATTAAGCATATAGTTTAGCAAGATTGTTGCATCAGGAAGGATAATTCTTTCCGCTGAGGAGTGTGAAATATCCCTTTCATGCCATAATGCAATGTTTTCATAGGCAGTAACAACATGACCACGCAATACTCTTGCAAGACCTGTCATATTTTCTGAGCCAATTGGATTACGTTTGTGTGGCATAGCAGAAGATCCCTTTTGACCCTTTGCAAAAAATTCTTCCACTTCACGAGTTTCACTTTTTTGAAGTCCACGAATCTCTACTGCCATTTTTTCAATGGAAGAAGCTATTAAAGAAAGGGTAGCTACATAATGAGCATGTCGGTCCCTTTGTAGCGTTTGTGTAGAAATTTTTGCAGCTTCTAACCCTAATCCTTCACAAACATATTTTTCTACGAAAGGTTCGATATTGGCGTACGTTCCAACGGCACCAGAGATTTTTCCTACACGAACAGATTCTGCAGCATGACGGAAACGTTCTAAATTTCGGTTCATTTCCTCGTACCAAAGGGCTAATTTCAAACCGAAAGTGGTTGGCTCAGCGTGAACACCGTGGGTTCTTCCCATCATTACTGTCATCTTATGTTCCTTTGCCTTTTCCTTTAGGATCTCAATAAAGTTAAGAATATCTTTTTCTAAGATTTCATTTGCTTGGCGTAGAAGGTAAGATAACGCTGTATCCACCACGTCAGTTGATGTTAATCCGTAGTGAACCCACTTTCTTTCTTCTCCTAGAGTTTCTGAAACAGCACGGGTGAAAGCTACAACGTCATGACGAGTTTCTTCTTCAATTTCCTTAATTCTGTCTACATTAAAGCTTGCATTTTCGCGGATTTTTTGTACATCTTCTTTAGGAATTTCCCCAAGCTCTGCCCATGCTTCACAAGCTTGAATTTCCACCTCTAACCACGCTTGAAATCGATTTTCTTCTGTCCAAATGGTGCCCATTTCAGGTCTTGTATAACGTTCGATCATGTTTTTTTCCTCCTACGTTTGCTACCATGTTTTAATATTGTCCTAGTTTTTTTAAAGAATGTGTTTTTTGAGAAATAATATGGTTTGGATACGCTATTTTCTATATATGTTCAGTCGGTCTTCCAAATGGGTGATTTGTTTATTTCCTCTAAGGCTTTTTCTACTGAATTGGCTAAGACGTTGACATGCCCCATCTTTCGTCCTTGTTTTGCCTCTGCTTTCCCATATAAGTGCAAGTGGGCACCCTTTAAGTCTCTTATATGTTCTATCACCTTTGGCATATGTTCCCCTAAAATATTGACCATTACAACAGGTTTAAGTAATTCCGTACTTCCAAGGGGCCAACCGCACACAGCACGGATGTGCTGATTAAATTGAGAGGTCTCACATGCATTGATCGTGTAGTGTCCTGAATTATGTGGTCTTGGCGCTAACTCATTTACGTATAATTCATTACCTACAACGAACATTTCCACCGCAAGTGTACCGACGAGATTAAAGGATTCTGCCAGCTGCTTCGCTAAACGGACAGCCTCCTCTTCCACCTCCTTCGAAACTCTTGCTGGGACAATCGTTTGGTGAAGAATATTATTATGGTGAATATTTTCTGCAATTGGAAAGTTAGAAAGTTCTCCAAAAACACTTCGTGTAACAATGACAGACACTTCCATATCAAATTGGATCCAAGCCTCTAAAACAAAAGGCCCTTCCTCCTTCATTTCTTCCCAAACATCTTGCAGTTTACTAGCTTCTCGGATAACCCGTTG
Source organism: Evansella vedderi (assembly GCF_030813435.1). Lineage (GTDB taxonomy): Bacteria > Bacillota > Bacilli > Bacillales > Salisediminibacteriaceae > Evansella > Evansella vedderi. Next base: position 165,298 of record NZ_JAUSUG010000004.1, read on the forward strand.
ACCTTTCCCATCATATCCGCCCCTAGTAGTTTTCAAAACGGCCGGAAGGCCTAAATCTTTAACAGCTTCCGTTAATTCATCCACCGTTTTTACTGAACGGTACGGTACTACTGGAACATGGAAGGAAGAAATAGCACGTTTCTCTTGTATTCTGTCTTGTGTTATAGCAAGGAGATCACTGCCTTGCGGTAAATACATTTGCTTTTCTAGCCAATTTGCTGTATCAGAATTGATGTTCTCAAATTCATAAGTAAGGACATCACATACCTCACTAAGCCTCTCCGCACCTTGGAGGTCATCGTAAGCAGCTTCTACCTGTATATCCGCTAACTGACCACAAGGTGAATTAGGTGTTGGCTCTAAAACAGCAACTCCATACCCCATTTCTCGAGCAGAAAGTGCCATCATTCTCCCCAATTGTCCTCCACCTAAAATACCAATGGTTTTACCTGGCTCGATCCAATGGCCTCTCATAGTAAATCTCCGTTTTCTAATACTTCTTTTTGTTTTGATTGTCTTCTATCTTCTAGTCGTTGTCTTAATGCAGGATCATGAACTGCAAGCTGTTGTGCAGCCAATAACGCTGCGTTTACGGCACCAGCTTTTCCAATGGCTACAGTTGCGACTGGAACTCCCGCTGGCATTTGAACGATGGACAATAAGGAATCCATGCCATTTAGTGCCTTCGATTGGACGGGCACCCCAATAACAGGTAACGTTGTTTTTGCAGCTACCATTCCAGGAAGGTGTGCTGCTCCCCCTGCTCCTGCGATGATCACTTCCAACCCTCTTTCTACTGCTGTTTCAGCATATTCAAACATATAATCTGGAGTCCGATGTGCAGAAACGACTTTTTTCTCGTAAGGTACTCCTAATTCATCAAGGGTTTCTGCTGTATTTTTCATTGTTTCCCAATCAGACGTTGAACCCATAATGACACCAACTTTAACGGCCATCACGACGCCTCCTTATATAATTTCTTTAGAAAATTCCATAAAAAAACGTGTTCTTTTGTCAATTTTGAGGGGACAAAGGAACACGTGAGTTATCCATAGCCATAGACAACCAAATATTATTTTTGAAAAACAATATTGTTGGTTGTATGCTAACACGTAGTCACCCTCATAGTCCGATGATTTACGGTCACCGGGTAGAAACTTTCGGGCCATATTCCCGAGGATTATATGAGGTATTTTTTCTTCTTTTTGATAGTTCTATCATAACAAGAGGCTAAATCAAAAGTCAACCAAAATTCGAACATTAAATTAAAGGCGACTATTAATGTTCGTGTTTTGATGAAAAGTTACGAGAGATTTTCTTTCATTTGTTCACATTTGTTTTTTCAGAGCATACATTTCCAATTATTTCTTCTAATACAATAATTCGATTAATTTTTGTACTTGTTTGATAATTAAAGTAAAATAGAATTCTAACAGTATGTATGTCCAAATTGAAAGGAAGAAAAAAATGAAAAATCCTAAATTAAAAGAACTTCTAGAAAATTGGTTATTAGAAGCCTCTATAGATGATATTCAAGAAAAATTTTCCAGTGGGGAGCTTACATCTCGAGAGCTTACACTACTTTATTTAAACAGAATTGCCAATGTGGATAAAAAGGAGGGTGGAGTGAATTCCATCTTAGAAGTAAATCCAGACGCATTACAAATTGCTGATGCATTGGATAAAGAAAGGTTTCAAGCTGGAGCAAGGGGACCTCTACACGGGATACCTGTATTAATTAAAGATAATATTGCTACGAAAGACAAAATGCACACAAGCGCCGGATCATTAGCATTGGCTGATTCTTATGCCATTAAGGATGCATTCATTGTTGAGAAATTACGAGAAGCAGGAGCAGTTATTCTCGGAAAAACAAATATGACCGAATGGGCCAACTTCATGACGCAAGGAATGCCTAGCGGATATAGTTCAAGGGGAGGTCAGGTAAAAAATCCATATGGAGATCCATTTGATTGTGGCGGCTCCAGTTCGGGCTCTGGAAGCTCTATTGCAGCCAATTTAGCTGTTGTTGCCGTTGGTACAGAAACATCAGGCTCTATTTTAAGTCCTGCAAGCCAGAACTCATTAGTTGGAGTTAAACCAACTGTAGGATTGGTCAGCAGAACTGGCATTATTCCCATTTCCCACACACAAGATACCGCTGGACCAATGGCTCGAACAGTAAAGGATGCAGCTTTGTTACTTAATGCGTTGACAGGTTTAGATCCCCAAGATACTGTAACGGGAACGAATGCCGCATATAAGGAATTTGATTTTACTTCCGTATTGGATCCGGATGGCCTTAAGGGAGCAAAAATAGGCATTGCAAGGGAAACATATTTTGAATATTTAAAAGGAGATAAAGTTTTCCTATTAAACGATGCCATCGAGAAGCTACAAGAACTAGGGGCAGAGGTAGTGGATGTGGTGATACCTTCCACAAAGGAAAAATGGACATATGATGTGCTGGTACATGAATTTAAGGTAGGCTTAAACGCCTATTTGAAGGAATATACTAGCGGAAAGGGTGAAATTCGCTCCTTAGCTGATGTGATTGCCTTTAACTACCGTCAACCTAAAGGGATGTTAAAGTATGGACAAACACTATTAGTGGAAGCAGAAAACACCAGCGGAACCTTAACAGAAGGAAAATATTTAGAAAGCTTAGAGCAAGATCAATACTTATCAAAGGAAGGTGGAATTGATGCAGCGTTAGTGGAGAATGGGCTAGATGCCATCCTTTTCCCGAACAACTTCGGTGCAGCTATTCCTGCAAAAGCAGGCTATCCATCCGTAACCGTTCCTTGCGGCTATACTGGAGAAGGAGAGCCAGTTGGAATTACCTTTACGGGTTCCGCTTATTCCGAGGCAACATTATTGAAATTAGCCTACGCGTATGAACAAGGAACAAAGCACCGTGTTGCGCCTAAGGTTTAAATTTGCTATTGAATCACCGTGATTATATATCATGGTGATTTTTTATGTAGTCCGCTTTTTTTGTGGCTCCTAGCTTGAGTTCAGTAACCTAGTCGTAGTTACCCAAACCACTCTCTCCTTCCCTTTCCACCACTCCATCCAGGAACAACCAATACAGCCTGTCAATATTATTACCGTTCTTACCAACATACACCTACCATAATTCCAGCTTAAATCCGCACAATAATTAATGGCCTTTACTTTCACTCACAAAAGAAGGTCATTATATATCGGAGGTGTGGTTGAATGGTTAATCAAGGTTTAGCCGTGCATGAAAAAGCAGAACTTCATGAGATGCTTGTATTTAAGACGAACTGTCTTAATAAGTCGCAAGTGATGCAGAACATGGCAAAGGATTCTCAATTAAAAACCCTTTTACAACAAGACATTCAAGCTTGTGAGAACAATATTCAAATGTTGCAGAAATTAGTGAATCAATAATTGGAGGGTTTATTTATGAATCAACTGGCTAACCAAATGTCTGACCAGGCTATCGCAACTGACTTGTTATTGTCCGCAAAAGAAGGAGTAAAAAACTGCGCTTACGCTTTAACCGAAGCCACATCAGATGATGTACGAAAAACGTTGAATCAACAGCTTCAGCAGGCTGTTATCTTTCAGCAAAAGGTTGCTGACTATATGATTTCCCAAGGCTATTACCATCCGTATAGCTTAAATGAACAAATACAGGTGGATCAAATGACTGCCCAATCAGTCATCCAATATAGCCAACAGCAACAATCACCAGTTTTTGGGCAACAGCCAACCTTCACCCAATCTCAAAATATGCAACAATCATACCAGCAGTCTCCGGGGCTTGAGGAACAATTCATGCAAGGAGCAACGGTGACACCGTCTCAAGCAGCAGGAACAAATACTACAGGGGCACAACCGACTGCATCAGGGTTCAACAACCAGCAAACACAACAGACTACTGCTGGAGCAAACAATCAGCAATCCCAAGGAACACCTGATATTAATATAACCATAGAGGACACGGACCCTACCTATGAGCAATCAGTAGATACTGACAAACAGTATTATGAGATGGCCGATGAGCTGGATGAAAAGCTATTTTTATTGCCTGAAGGACATGAGGAAAAACCATCTGAAGAGTAACAACACTACCTTTCCGATTTAATACAAAGAAGGGAACTACGGTAATCATCCGTAGTTCCCTAATATGAAATTTTAACCATTGGCCAAGCTTCTTTCCATTTTTTTGTTGTAACTCTTTTTATGTATACATCCTTCAGCTTTCCTTCTTTAAAAAGTGGTGTCGGATGAACTTCCATACGGAGAACATCCTCTATCCCATGGGGTGCCGTTAAAACCACCTCTTCATTAACGTTTACCTTCAATCCTAATGCCGTTACAGTTTCAGGAAATTTAGAAATACCTTCTTCTGAAGAACGATATGGAGGAAGGCCGTTAATATGATGCATTCTAGCCTGATTTTTCACTGACCAAGGAATATTAGGATTAAGCTCACCCAACTGTTGTTCTAGTTTCTTTTCCTCCTGCTCATTTACATTAGACGGATCGAAGTAAATAACATCTACATCTTCCATAGGAGTTCTTGTTTCATAGCCATGTAAGATATCCCAAATCTTCGACCTGACAAAACCTGCGCAAACCCACCAATCTGGTAACTCCAGCCTTCTAACCGTGAGCAAAACCTTCATTACCCAAGGATCATTTTCAACTAGTTGAATAATGTCTTTTTCATTTTCTATAATCCCCATCTTTAAGTCTCCTCACGTTTCCCTTCAAAAACAATTTGCTGCCTTGCCACTTCTACCTCTATTTTTCCATTTTTCTTCACTTCTTTTAAAACCGGTTCCTCCATTCGCCTTACGGGTAGATAGCCCTCTTTTTTCATCCTATTAAGGCAGTCATTAATGGATTCCCCTTCTTCGACGGTAAACCGTTTCTTTTTAGATTGTTTTCCCATATAAAATTATCTTCGCACTCCTTTCACCCAGAATCCACCAAAAAATGCCTTCGTTTCATGAGAAATAATAAAGGCGTGGGGGTCTAGATCCTTCACTGTTTTATAAAGGGCTGCTTCTGACTTTCTAGATGTTAAGATTTCCATCATCAATCGTTCTCCCTCTCTTCCATAGGCGACCCAGTTAGTTACTCCGTATCCTTTATCACGTAGAGCATTAGGGATGTCCGGCTCATATTCTTTTGTAATTACATTAACTGTAATATAACCTAAAGCTAATTTCTCCTCTAGCTTCATACCTACTAGAACACCAATAGCGTAGCCGATAGCATAGGCAATTAAATTATGTATTTGTCCAAGATTGTCCAACACTAACCCTAATCCCACAATATAAATAATTACCTCTATAATACTTACGGTTGCAGCAAAATAACGCTGTCCCTTAAGAGTGAAGATCATTCTAATAGTAAACAAAGTAACATAAATGATATTGATCACTAAGATAATAACGATCATACCCACAGCATTTTCAAGAATAGTATTGAGCATAAAACCAATCCCCCTATTTTAAACTCTCGTTTTTCTCCAACTCCCATAATCCCATGATTACTCTTGATTTAAAAGTCTTAATGCCTCGTCCTCTTGAGGAATTCTTATTAATAACAAAAATGCAGCATTTAATAATGTGAAAAGTATTGCTGTCATATAAGCACCAAACAATAGGGGAAGGATCAATAACTCCATTGCTACCACCCAATAATTAGGGTGACTAACCCATTTGTAAGGTCCTTTTTTCACTATTTTTTCACCTGGTAAAACAATTATTTTCGTATTCCAATACCTTCCTAAGGAAACTAAAACCCAGAATCGAATAATTTGGACAGTGAAAAAAGCAATACCTAGCACGAGCCACCATGGTATAAGCTCAGCTTCACGATACCAAACTTCTGCTGTTAAGAAAACAAAAAAACTCCCGTGTAACAAAACTACCAAAAGATAATGTTCCTCACCGAATTCCTTGGCTCCTCGACCTTTCATCCATATTTCATTCCTCCGTGCAATAAACAGCTCCATTCCCCGCTGAAACATAACAACAGCAAGTACTATCCAATATATCGTCATTCACTATCCCTCCATTCGAGTAGTAATAATTCAGAGCTAAACCCCGGCCCTAATGCGGTCATTAACCCTAAGTCTCCTTGTTCAGGTCCTTGGGTCATAAATTCCTTTAATACATAAAGTATCGTCGCTGATGACATATTTCCAAAATTTTTAAGGATTGTCCTAGCAGTTTCTGTCATTCCCCTATCGTATCCTAATGCTTTTTCATAGCTATCTAACACCTTTTTACCACCTGGGTGTGCCACAAAATGACCAATCTGTTGCAGCTCTATATTTTTTTCTAACAAAAAGGTTTCTATATTAGGCTTTAACCATTGCTGAACAATGGTAGGGATATCCTTAGAGAAAATCACTTGAAGTCCATGATCATTTACGTGCCACCCCATCACATCCAATGAGTTCTTCATTAAAGTAGACTGAGTCCCTAATATGCTAGGTACAGGTTTTTTACTTAACTTTTCCCCTTTCACCACCTCATCACCAACGATAAGGGCACAGGAAACACCATCAGCAAATAATGATGTACCCACTAAATTGCTTTTTCTCGTATCGTCCTTCTGAAACGTCAGACTACAAAGCTCCACACACAATAAAAGAACCTTTGCATTTGGGTATGCTAAACAGTATTCATAGGCCCTGCTCATTCCCGCTCCTCCACCAGCACAGCCAAGCCCCCACAAAGGGATACGTTTTGTATGTTGGGAGAAAGAGAGTTCATTCATAATCCATGCGTCAATCGTTGGAGTTGCTATCCCCGAGCTTGAAACGAAAAAAATTGCATCAATATCATCCACATATATTATTTTGTTAAGAAACTTTTTATCACTTAAACAACTTTCGATTGCCTCTACCCCTAACTCAACTGAATGTTGTATGTATAAATTATTTTTTTCCTCAAAAGAGTGGGAGTCTTTAAACCATTCTTTTGGTACTACAAAATGCCGTTTATGGATTTGTCCATTATTGAAAATGGTTAATAATCGTTCAATATCAGCAAAGGAATCTTTGAACAACTCCTTTACTACCTCCTCCGTTTCCGAGTTGCTTATTTTATAAGGCGGGATGGCAGTACTTACAGAAACAATACTTGGCATAAAATTCGCCCTCCTTGCATTTCTTTTTACATTATTTTGCCAAATATAGTTTATTTCATCCAAAACAAAAACCCCCATCATCAATTATGATGATGGGAGTCTCTTTTCTAATCATGAAAAACGAAGTAAAGGATAAATACAAAGAATAGTCCGTACATTATTGGATGTACTTCTTTTCCTCTTCCTTTAGCAAGCATGGTAATAGGATACATTACAAACCCAAGTGCAATACCTGTTGCAATGCTATAGGTTAACGGCATTGCAATTACTGTTAAAAATGCCGGAACTGCAATTTCAAACTTTTTCCAATCAATATTCCCTAAAGCTCCAGCCATTAAAATACCAACTACGATTAGAGCTGGTGCAGTAACAGCGGATGTAACTACTGCTAACAATGGAGAGAACCATAGTGCAATTAAGAAAAGAACTCCTGTTACAATCGACGCAAACCCCGTTCTAGCACCTGCGGCAATACCAGAAGACGATTCAATGTATGCTGTTGTTGTTGATGTACCAAGAACAGCACCAACGACTGATGCAGATGAATCGGCTAATAATGCCTTTTGTGCACGTGGAAGTTTATTGTCTTTTACGAAACCTGCTTGGTTGGCTACTGCATAAAGTGTTCCAGCAGTATCAAAGAAATCCACGAATAAGAACGTTAAAATTACAATAATTAAGTTTAGTGTAAAAATTTCAGCTAAAGATTGCTCTGCAAAAGGTTGTAAAAATGCTCCAAAGGTCGGTGCAAGACTTGGGATAGCACCCACTACACCAGCAGGCATATCTATAAGGTTAAATATAATCCCAGCGATAGCTGTAATAATCATTCCGTAGAAAATACCACCACGAAGGCCCATGGCCATTAAGACAACTGTTATAACAACACCAAAGATTGCTAATAAAGTGTTCCCATTTGTGAAGTCACCTAAAGTTACAATCGTTGCTTCAGAAAGAACAATAATGTCAGCTCCTTGAAGCCCAATAAAAGCAATGAATAAACCAATCCCTGCAGCGGCTGCATATTTTAACTCTGCTGGGATTGCATTTATAATTATTTCACGAACCCCAACTACAGTAATTATGATAAAAATAATACCTGAGATAAAAACCCCTAGTAAGGCTGTTTGCCAAGGAATACCTAATCCAATAACTACGGAAAATGTAAAGAATGCATTAAGCCCCATTCCCGGCGCTAAGGCAATTGGATATTTTGCAACTACACCCATAATAATCGTACCAATAGCTGCAGCTAGTGCCGTTGCCACAAATACCGCACCCTCGTCCATACCAGAAATACCAAGATAGTATGGGTTAACAAACAAGATATAAGCCATTGCTAAGAAGGTTGTAAGTCCACCTAATGACTCTCGTTTGTAGTCTGTGCCTAACTCTTTGAATTGGAAATATCGATCCATCGTATATTACTCTCCTTTAATTAGATTGACCCCTGTAAAATAAAAGCTCCGAGTCATAATAGGACCCGGAGCAAAAGGAGCTTGACTATGTAAATGAAGCATAACAAAATAGAGGATTCTCTAAATAGCCATGATTCATTCGTAGTCAAGCTATTTACGGCAGCTCGGTAGAAACTTACGGGCCCTATTCCCGAAATTATACGAACATTCGGCGGAAACACTTATTCTAACTACAAGTATACGAACTTGAGTCGAAAGTGTCAACAGTAAAAACGAATGTTTTCTATAAAACCCGCTATGAATATTCGTATTTTCGGAATATTACTCCCATTCAATTGTGGAAGGTGGTTTCGAAGTAATGTCATACACTACACGATTGACATTTTTCACTTCATTTACGATACGCGTTGAAATTATCTCTAGTACTTCATAAGGGATTCTAGCCCAATCGGATGTCATACCATCAATGGAGGTTACTGCTCGGATTCCAACGGTATAATCATACGTTCTCGCATCCCCCATTACACCTACACTTCTCATATCCGGTAATGCTGTGAAGTATTGCCAAATTTCTCGATCTAGACCTGCTTTCTTAATCTCTTCCCGAAGAATGGCATCTGATTCACGAACGATTTCTAACTTTTCTTCTGTAATTTCACCTAATACACGAATACCCAAACCAGGTCCAGGGAATGGTTGCCTCCAAACAATTTCATCTGGTAAACCTAGCTCTGTACCAACTTCACGAACTTCATCCTTAAACAATGTATTTAATGGCTCAATAAGGGTAAATTTCATATCCTCTGGAAGACCACCCACATTATGGTGGGACTTTATTGTTTGGGCAGTTTCCGTACCACTTTCAATAATGTCCGTATATAACGTACCTTGTGCAAGGAAGTCCACATCCTTTAGCTTACCCGCTTCTTCTTCAAATACGTATATAAATTCATTTCCGATAATTTTTCTTTTCTTTTCTGGGTCTTTTACTCCCTCAAGCTTAGATAGGAATCTTTCTTGTGCGTCGATTTTAATTACATTCATATCGAAGCCTTCGGAGAAGGTTTTCATTACGCTTTCTGCTTCTCCTTTTCGCAGAAGCCCGTGGTCAATAAACATACATACTAATTGGTCACCAATCGCCTTATGAATTAATGCAGCTACAACAGAGGAATCTACCCCACCACTTAACGCACAGAGAACCTTACGTTCACCTACTAATTCACGGACCTTTTCAATCTCCATCTCAATAAAGTTTTCCATTGACCAATTGCCTTCACATTTACAAATGTTATAGACAAAGTTTTTCAGCATATCATTTCCATATTGAGAGTGACGCACCTCTGGATGGAATTGTACTCCATAAAGACCACGACTTTCATCACTCATTGCCGCAACCGGACAGGAAACATTGGTAGCATCTACGGTAAAGCCTTCAGGTGGTTCTACTACCAAATCTCCGTGGCTCATCCAAACCGATTGCTTGTCCTCCAACCCATCATATAATTGGCTCTTATTTTCAATGGAAATCATTGCTTTTCCATATTCTCGGTGGTTGGCAGCTTCTACTCTACCTTTAAAATGATGAGTCATGAGCTGCATACCATAACAAATCCCTAAAACAGGGATTCCTAAATCAAAGATCCTTTCATCACATCGGGGTGCTCCCTCCGCATAGACACTATTAGGTCCACCAGAAAAAATAATCCCACTTGGGTTCATCTCTTTAATTTCTTCTACGGTCAGCTTATGGGAATGTAACTCACTGAAAACCCCTAGATCCCTAATCCTTCTAGCGATTAATTGATTGTATTGTCCCCCAAAATCAAGCACAACAATTTTCTCTTTAATTTCCATCACTTATCCACCTTTTCATATAATTTCACTCGATCCTTGTCGTTCCTATAAGTATAAACGTTATAACGTTTTTCATTCATAGAGGCTAACGCAAAAAGAATAGTTTTTAACCTTTTGCGTTAGCCTCTAAGTATTTGCGATGAGCGATACAAACACCTTCACTAATTCCATTCCCTGGTTGAAAAATAAAAAACTAGAACCCTACCCGTGAATAATTCACGAAGGCAGAATTCTAGCTTTCTATTAAAAAAGCACTGGAGCTAGATAAGTTATCGTCTTATCCCTTGAAATCTACCTTCATAGTCAGGTCATTTTACGGTAACCTGGTAGAGACTCTTAGGCCATATTCCTAAGGATATATGAGGTAAGGCAACAATATTCATTTGGCAGTTTATACGAAAACTATGTTTTAATACATCGTTTATTTTCAAACCAAGTTGATTGAAGCGCAAGGCATAGTGCCTGAAGCGTAAATCAACTTCCAAATTTAGCACAGCCCAAAAATAGTTTTCATATATCATGGTATCTAATAAGAATAAAGGATCAAATACGGATTAATTTTACCAGTACATATTCTCATGGTCAAGAGTTCAAGAGCCGTACTAATTCTTCCCAATCCTTTTGCTGTTTTTTCCATTCACCATCTGCCAGTTGAGCACCATAGTAGATTTTTTCATACGTATTCGTTAAATTCTTCATGCCATTAGAACCCAATATTTTATCAACACGTATAGCATATTCCCTTAACGTTTCTCCATCTTCCCTATAAATACCTTCATTATCCAATATCCAAAGAAGACGCTGGTAGGCAGTTTTGAACCGTTCGTCTTTTCCAAGGAGACGGTAATGTAGAAGGAAATAACCATTTTGAAGTATATTAATTTTACGATATACTAACATAACCATCCCAAGGACAATAAGGGAAATAACAGCATGCTTCCAAGTAAAATCTACGCTCAGACTAAAGTTTAAATTGTTTCTATCATTATTAGATCCAATTCCACTCTCCTCTTCAAGATCTCCCATGTCTTGTTCGTATTCAGGAGACTCGCTATCAGGCAGCTCCCTTTCATTATCCTCGTAGTTATCTTCACTAGTATTATTCTCTTCTATTTCCTCTTCCTCTTCATAGAACTCCACATTATTGTTAAATCCTTGCGTAGGCTCAAATGGAACCCAACCTACTTCAGGGAAGTAAACCTCTACCCACGAATGGGCATTGTTATTAGAAATTTCATAACGAATCGTACCATTAGGAAGGCGTTCAATTTCCTCTCCAGGAGTAAACCCTTTCACCCATCTAGTAGGAATATCAACAGCTCGTAACAACACAGCCATGGCCGTAGAGAAGTTATCACAATAGCCATATTGTGTTTCAAACAAAAATTGATCTACATAGTCTTGCCCCTCTTCAGGAATAGGAACATCCACAGTTTGATATTCAAAATCATTACTCGAAAAGTATTGCTCCACTGCAACTACCATATCGTACCGGTTATCGTAATCAGCCACAATTTCCTCTGCCAATTCTACGACACGATCAGGGAGATCCTCTGGAAGCTGTAAATATCGCTCTCTAATGCTTTCCGGATCATCCCCACCACGTCTTAATGCATTCAAAGAGAAGGAGGCCTCTTGATAGGTTAATCGATACTCGTTTAATACAACGTAATCATCACGATCCTCCGTATGAGCAATCACCTTTCCAGCTACCCTGTCTGTAAAAAAGGTAATTAATGGTAGCTCACCAGATTGACCCGGAACACTGTAGTTTACTGATTCCACATCTAACCCTATAAGCTGACCAGGATAAAATAAATGATTGAAACCTACGCCACTTTCCATTGTTATTAAAACTTCACGTTCTTCTGTTTCCACATTATCTGTAAACAAATAATAATCGATTTCATTTTCATCAAAGAGACTATGAGATTCTGTTAACGCTGGTTCAGATACCCAACCATGGCCAGTGTATTCATACTTTGACTCTCCCCTCCAATAGGATGCACTTTCCGTCTCCGCATAAAACACGGTGCTGAAGTCTTGGACAAAGCCTCCACCTAATCGATCATCATTTTCCCCGTAGCCGACACGTCTAACACTTCCACCAGTTCCTGGCATCTCTTCACCTAAAACATAATGCCGGAATACTGGTACAGGATCCTCCCATTGAGGGTCAAACTTTGGTGCCCCGTATCCAACGGAGGTAGCAACGACAATCATGAAGATAAGTGTATACATCCAAGCAGAAGAAATGTACGTCTTATTCCTTTTTCCGATAGCTTTTTCTTCCTCTTGAATCTTCAACATCTGTAAAAGAGTGACAATAAAGAATCCAATCACTATAATACGAATAATGGCCATTGAAGCATCTACCGGAGTAAAGGTATCAAGAACCGTAATATAAATAACTGTTGATAATAGGAAGAAAAAGATTTTTTTCGTGTGGAATATCCAAAAATAGAGTAAATAACAAATTAATGCTAGCAACATAAACAAAAGGAATGTTCGGAAAAAGTCTGTCAACAACGCTAGATCCCATGTAAAAATAAGTCTAATATTGTACCAGCTGTCACTCAAGAAAAACCTCAATGTTTCCAATCCGCCTCCACGACTTAAGAAGGGGCCTTCGTGGAAAATATAATGTAAACCATAAATACTACCTAATAATATAGTCGGTATTATTAAAAAGGGAGATATCCTTAAATAAATTAATACACAACTGAATAAGGCAAAGCTTACAAATACCTCAATATGTCCAGTATCCGTAATGGTTGGAATTGGTCTTAGCCATTCCCATAGAATCAAAAAGGCTAAAGCGTATATAAATAGATGGGTTATGGATGATTGTTTTTTATCCATTCGTCTCATTTAATCACCTGCATAGGATGGAATTGCATGATCAATATTTCCACCGGATAAAATATAAGCCTCTGCTCCTTTATGGCGCAGCTCTTCTAATCTTCTTACTTCCATTGGATCAGCTTTAACTCCCCTATCTAGTAAACAGAAGTAGACTTGAGCGCGACGTGACAGTAATAGTTTAATTCTTTCAAGGATAGCATCGGTTAATTCTGTAGAGGCAAAAATTAATGTTGTGCCTACTGGAATCCTTTTTTCATACTCCTTTAGCTTTGAAGCAAAATCCACTTCTTCCCGGCCTTGAATCGTGGATAAATGATAGACAAGACGTTTTTGATGATCGTTACCCGAATCTAACGGGAAGGAATTACTTTTGTTTCCAAGGGTCCAAAGACCAACAAGCAGCTGCTTCCGATGGGCATGCATAACAATGGATGTTACAAGTTCAATGGACTTTTCGTAAGCATCCACTGTATGAAAATCGTCTTCCGGAAGATGATTATTTAATATGATTAAGAAGTTTTGACCGATAAACTCTTCAAACTCTTTCGTCATAAGTTTTCCAGAACGTGCAGTTACCTTCCAGTCGATGCTCGTTAGCTTATCCCCTGGAACATACTCACGGGCACCTGCAACAGATGTGACGTCCTCCACATAATCAGGGGAATTTAGTCTTGTTTCTGTCTCATGCTTTTCATAAGGGGACCATCTTTCAATCTCATGGTAGTTCGGATAAACTAGTAGGGTTTCTTCCATGGGAACGAATTTCCGTTTATTGAACAACCCGAACATATCACTTGTTTCTAACTGTACACCATAAAAGTTATATTCCCCGCGCTTCATTTCGGGAATATCATAAGAGAATTCAATTTCCCTTTTTATTGTTGGGTAAAAAATCATTTTTGAACTATTTTTCGCTGTTTGCTTCTTTAACCCATTATCAATGACATCTTTTACAAATAAATACAAAAAGGGAAAAGGCCACTTCCTACGGATAGTAACGGTAACTGTTATATTCGATCCTGAAGGAATAGCTGTATCTCCAAAATTTCTTGTAACGTGAAAGCTTCCTAACGGAATGGAGGCATATAATAACATGAGCACCACAAGAACACTTATGGTATAAAATAAAAACCAGCTGACAAAGCCGCCTTGGAACATGGCATAGCTGAACATTCCAACAAACAGACCAATGACAAATAGTCCTTTAACTATAAACTTCGTCCAGTTCCAAATGTTCTTTACCTTTCTCATCTTGCCGACTCATTTCCTACAGGAATATTCACTTGCTTTATAACTTCTTTCACGACCCGTTCATTTGTAATATCAGAAAGCTTAGCATCCGAGTTTAATAGAATTCGATGCTGTAGTGTATATGGCGCTAGGTATTTAATATCATCTGGTACAACAAAATCCCTTCCTTGTACAAACGCATATGCCTGACCAGCCTTCATCAGTGCAATGGATGCACGTGGACTTGCTCCAAGGAAAACGGCGTGGTGAGTTCGAGTAGCATTCACAAGGTCAATAATATACTTTTTCACCGACTCATCCACGTAAACATTGATAACATCACGTTGCATTTCTAATAAATCCTCTAAAGAGATTACTGGCTGAAGTATTTCAATTGGATGCTGTTTCTCCACACGGTTCAGTACCTCCAGCTCCTCATTAATCGAAGGATAACCAATCCTAAATTTAAATAAGAAACGATCTAATTGAGCTTCCGGCAAAGGATAAGTCCCTCCGTACTCAATCGGGTTTTGTGTCGCCATTACGAAAAACGGTTTTTGTAATTCTCTTGTTTCTCCGTCTGTTGTCACGCTGCCTTCCTCTAAGGCTTCTAGGAGTGCCGCTTGCGTTTTAGGAGAAGTACGATTAATTTCATCTGCTAAAACCACATTCCCCATAATTGGACCTGGGCGGAATTGGAATTCCATTGTTTTCTGATTAAAAACTGAAACTCCTGTTACATCAGATGGAAGTAGATCAGGAGTAAATTGAATTCGTTTAAACTCAGCCCCAAGGGATTTAGCAATAGCTCTTACCATCATCGTCTTCCCTACCCCAGGTACATCTTCTAATAGAACATGCCCGCCACTTAAAAGGGCAATAATACTAAGCTCTACTTCCGCTCTCTTTCCCACAACGACCTTCTCCACATTTTCTATTAGTCTATTAATATGTGGCTCCCTTACCACCGTTGGATCTAAATGACTACTCAAACGGACAACCTCCTCGTGAATGTATATATTATTTTTAGAAAATAAATCTCTTAACTTTTTGCGAGATTTAATTAAATGTAAAAGGTAATACACCTCAGCAATCGCATGCGTCTACATACCCCTTACACTACTTAACTAGTCTACGTTTATAATAGCATTTCCAAAAAATGCTAGACTCATTCGTTGATAAAAAAATAAATTTAATCATATGATTTTTCCGAAAAAAACATTATACATAATCTATCATATCATGAACACTAGTAAATTAGTTGCAATTTAACCGGTAATTTACTTGAAAAAGAAGATTTTTTTTCCAATTTTTTTCACAGCTTCAGAAACTATTATTAAAACGTTGTCATATTGCCGAAGGGAACATCATCAAGGCCATACAAAAGAGGCTGATCTTTAAATCCACCAGCCCCTTGTCCCGTTTCCCATGTTAAGGATTCTTTTTTATATTGAATGGAATGTAATACCGTCCAAGCCATAGGGAGCACCTCCATAAACTGTCTGTTAGTCCCTATACCCAAAACTCACCATACCTAAAACAGGAAATATAAAAAAGTGCGGGACCGGGTCTCGCACAATTTTGTGACAATCTAGTTAAGGGAGCCTTATTTAGTAAGGTTCGTTGTATAATTAATCTAGAATTTATAATAATGAAAAGAGGTATGTTTTATGGGGATAAGATCACTGAAATTCTTACCTTTCCTCTTATTACTTCTTATTGTCGCAGCAGGATGTAGCTCTGACAACAAAGGAGTGGCATTTGAGGGGTATAATTTCCCAGATTTCGTAAATCAAGGTTCGCATAATGGAACAAAGGACGCGTATGCTTATGCGGTAGATCACGGGGATTTATTGGATTACATTCCATGTTATTGTAATTGTTACGAAGATCCTTTTCATCATGAAAGTGTGAAAGACTGCTTTATTAACAATCAATATACAACAGAAGAACAACTTGTTTATGACCCACACGGCGCCGCCTGAGGGATCTGTATTATGATTGTACTGGATGTACAACAAATGAAAGAGGAAGGAAAACCTCTAACAGAAATTCGAGAATATATTGACGGAAAATACTCTCAATATGGAACTGACCCAACACCAACACCATTTCCACCTGAGGGATTATAAAGTAATTTTAACAATAAAGTCTAGAATCATATTACATTCTAGGCTTTTTCTTATATACTAATAATCCTAAAACTAGATTTTTTAACACGTTGGATACTTCCGATCCCTCTTTTGCATTCCTTGAATTCCGCCATTAAAAAAATGCCTAACAAATTTGTTAGACATTTTACGACTATATTCCCTTTCCATTCTACTATTCATTTTTCCTATTAAAAGCGGGCTTATCGTCCCTCTGTTCCACGTGGCATTGGATACAATACCATCTATATACGTCATTGGTTGGGTCATTATTATAATAATGGCTGTCAGGAAGAATGGTTGCTCCTCCAGATCCAGTTGCGTGACATGGTAAACAGTTGTTTTCCTGTAAAGAATTCCTCCACCTGTCAATATGATCAGGCGGTTTCACAGGCGGTGCATCCACTAAAACCATCGTTGCTGCATCCACTGTTTTACTAGTTAGCTGTGGCAGCTCTGCTCCTTCTTTTTCCTCACTACATCCAGTCACCATCATCATTAACACTACTACTAACAGAGTAAAAATGACCTTATGCAAAGAATAAAATTTAGTCACGTCATTCACCTCCATTAAGCCTTTATAATCTTCACTGCGGCTTTTTTAAAGTCAGGTTGCTTCGAAATCGGGCAATAGGCATCAAGTGTATTGTCATTTATCATCGTCTCTTCTGCAAAAAAAGGTACATAAACATATCCCCTCGGGGGCTTTCCACGTCCTTTTAATGTTGCTTTAACCTTTGTTTCTCCACGACGCGATTTGACAATAATCCAATCCCCTTCATTTATTCCAACTGCCTCCGCATCTTCTGGATGAATCTCACATAAAGCCTCTGGGACAGCCCGATGTAATTCAGGTACTCTTCTAGTCATGGATCCACTATGCCAATGCTCCAATACCCGTCCGGTACTTAACCAGAATGGATATTCACTGTCTGGTTTTTCCGGGGCATCTTCAAATGGTCTAGCAAACACGGTTGGACGTAAATTATTAGATTTATAGAAACATAGATTATCCTTTTTCCCTTTGACACCATAATCCTCAACACCAATTTGGTCGAAACCTTCCCTTTGTTCACCGTCAGCAAATCGCCATTTCGTTTCGAGCCATTCTCCATCCACTTCTCGAACGGGCCACTGCATTCCATGCTGCTTCAAATATTCATCGTATGGGGCCAGCTGCTTTGTTTTCATCTTCAATTGCTTGCCCAGCTCCTGAACTTCCTGATTAGGGTGAAGATGTGGATTCGTAAAGAAACGGTATTCTTCAAAAACGTTACGGCAAACTTCTGTTTGGTCAGCCTTTAAATCATCCGCTTCATAATCCCAAATATCCATACTGTCTTTTCCGTATAATAGGTCAAAGGCATCTTTATCACCAATGGTCTTTCCAGCTAGCAAACGTTTTGCCACTTGCACCATTGCCCATAGATCCCATTTGGCCTCCCCTGGAGGTTCGGTACATTTTTCAAAAATAGAGTTTCTCCGTTCCGCATTTCCAAACATCCCTTCCCTTTCTACCCACATAGCCGCAGGTAAAACAACGTTCGCCATTTCTGTAGACCGGGTTGGATAAACCTCACTCACGACGATAAATCCATCAATAACCCCTTTCCCATCAGTATCAATTCCGCGAAAGCGATTCGTTTTCGGTAAGGTTTGGGCCCAGTTATTTGCCATACTCCATAAAAATTTCACCTTGCCATTTCCAAGTTCACGGAACATTTTAATGGTGTGAAAGCCAGGCTTACTAATAGGGTCTAAGTAACCTTCTGGCAGGTTCCAAATGAGCTCTGAATAACGGCGATGATCAGGATTTGCCACCATTAAGTCTGCTGGTAAACGGTGAGAGAATACACCAACTTCCCTTGCCGTACCGCATGCACTTGGTTGACCCGTTAATGAAAATGGGCCGTTTCCAGGCTTGCTGATTTTCCCTGTTAACAAATGAATGTTGTAAATTAAATTGTTCATCCATGTCCCACGGGTGTGCTGATTTACCCCCATTGTCCATGTAGACACAATTTTTTTATCAGGATCAGCAAATTCCTTCGCTAATGCTTCCAGTTGACTAACAGGTACACCTGATAGTTGTGATACATACTCCAAATTGTATGGCTTTACACTATCCTTGAACTCCTCAAAGCTGATCGTCCAGTTTGCATCTGCCTGCTGACCGATTTCTGTAGTATCATAGTCATCATTAATAGCATGGCCTAAGTTTATTGTCCCTGCTTTGAATTGACAGTGCTCCTCCACAAACGCTTTATTATAGGCTTCATTTTCAATTAAATAATGTAATATACCATTGGCAATTGCCAAGTCTGTCTGTGGGACAAATTCCAGTATTTCATCTGCTGTTGCAGATGTACGGGAGTACCTTGTTGTTAAATCATAGTGCTTAACGTGGCTTGCTGTTTTTTGACGGTTAACCATTCGCGAGAAGAGTACGGGATGCATTTCCGCCATATTGGCTCCCCATGTGACAAAGACATCTGCCTTGTCTAAATCTTCATAGCAGCCCATCGGCTCGTCTGACTGGAAGGTAGCCATAAATCCTGCCACTGCACTAGCCATACACAGTCTAGCGTTAGGATCTATATTGTTATTTAATAGTCCTGCCTTCCAAAGCTTCGCCGTTACATAACCTTCATGTACTGTTTGTTGCCCCGAACCCCAGAAAGCGATGGACTCTGGATCCGTTTCATGGGCCTCTTTTAATTTGCTGGCAATTAAGTCCAGTGCTTCCTCCCAGCTTGCCTCCCTAAAACCATCCATGGTCCCCTTTTTCGAGTTATCTTCCCGGATCAGTGGTTTCGTGAGACGATCTTTTCCGTATATTATTTTCCCTAAATAATATCCCTTCACGCAGCTAAGACCACGATTGGAGCGGTTATCTGGATCCGCCTTTATGGAGATAACCTTCTCATCCTTCACACCAACAAGAATACCGCACCCTACTCCGCAATATCTGCAGACTGCCGTTTTCCATTGATCTGGTTCAACAGTTACCTTTTCCTTTATTTCGGCTGTCCCCTCTATGGTGCGACTGGAACATCCAGACGCAGCCAGTGCTGCAGTAATAGCAGTTGCCTTTAGTAGATTACGCCGAGAAATTTTCATTACATACCCCTCCCTCATTGACTAGCATATTTTTTTATCTGATGAAAAAATCAGTTTCTTTTCTGTTTTAATTAGTAAAGTTAACTATATACTCATAATGGAAGCTTTGACATTAATGATTTTTCAAAGATAGTGTAACGGTTTAGGGGAAATTAATTATGTGACTTTCTTCACGGGAAAAGGGGATAAAAAGTACGGATTTATGAACCTTATAAAATACATAAATTTAACTATAAGAATAAAGACAAAAGAAAAGAGCGACTGCCTAATTTAGCAATCGCAACTCGTTAAAAAGTTAAATTATTTTTTACATGAGGTAGCTAGTTCCACTGGAAAGTAGCTTAAGTGTCGCGAATTCGTTCGGTTTGCGACAATTTGCGTGGATAATGAATCCACATAACTACACCGCAAAGTTATCCACAGACTAGGGGGAAGTACTTATGTTAATGCATGGACAACTTCTTCTAATTTCATGCCGCGGGAGCCTTTAATTAAGACAATATCCCCTTCCTCAACAACTTCTTTCAGTTTAGTGATTAACGCCTGTTTGTCATCGTATGCAAAAACCTGCTCACCTGAAAAATTCACTTTTGCCCCCTCTGCAATTTTCCTACCTAGTTCGCCAAAGGTAAAAACGTAATTGATTTTACTAGGGTCAATTCCTTTTCCCACTTCATAGTGGAAGGTCTCTTCTTCGTCACCTAGTTCCAGCATATCCCCTAAAACCACTATTTTCTTCCCGTAGTCTTTTAAGTCCTGAAGGAGTTGAATCGCCGCTCGCATGGAAGTTGGGCTGGCATTATACGCATCATTGATAACCGCCACTCCACTCTTCCCTTGGATTAGTTCCGTTCGCATCCCCGTAATCTTAATGCTCTCTAGCCCTTTCTTGATGTTAGGTATCGACACATCAAACTGTTTGGCAAGTGCTATTGCTGAAAGGGCATTATTAATATTGTGCTTACCGAGTACAGGAATAAAAAACTCGATGTCTTCTTCTCCATTTATCTTAAAATAAGTGCCGTTGCTCTTCTGCTGAACGTGCACTGAGTAATAGTCGTTCCTCTCCGAACTGCCGAAGGTGATGACTTTGAATGGACTGTTTACCACTTTTTCCGTTAAGAGGGGCTCATCTCCATGGATTACGAGTGTCCCGTTCTCTTTTAGACCTACCGTGATTTCAAATTTCGCCTCCGAAATCCCTTCCCGGGAACCTAAATCCTGTAAATGGGACTCTCCAATATTTGTAATGATTGCAGCCTCAGGTTTTGCAATCGTAGAAAGAAGCTCGATTTCTCCTCTCCCACTCATCCCCATTTCCAACACAGCTATTTCCGTGTCTTCTTCTAACCGGAGAATCGTTAACGGAAGTCCAATATGGTTGTTGTAATTCCCTTCTGTTTTCTGTACCTTATATGTCGTTGCCAGTACGGAAGTAACCATATCCTTGGTCGTTGTTTTCCCGTTACTGCCAGTGATTCCAACGACCTTTGCAGGGAGATAGTCTAAATAATTTTTCGCTAAATCCTGCAATGCCAATAAAGTGTCTTCCACATAGATTAGGGGTACATCTTCAGGAGGGTTCGGCTGGCTTTTTTGCCAAAGGGCCCCAGATGCTCCGTTCTCGACAGCAGCTCTCACAAAATCGTGACCATTAAAGTTCTCTCCAACAATCGGGATATAAAGATTTCCTTGTTGTATCGTTCTTGTATCCGTAGAAACTCCCGCAACCTCTAATGTATTATCTCCTGATTCTACAACTTCCCCGTTCACCCACGCTGCAATATCTTTAAACGTTTTTGTTATCATGGCGATCGCTCCTTCTTCTAAACGTATCATAAGTCTACCCTGAAAATAGGTGGCACAAAAGATCGCACTTTATCTTTTGTGCCACCGAAGCAATGAGCGAAGCCGCCGCAATCTTTACAAAGGTAGCTAGGAGTGGGGTTTTCCTATCTACCGCGCGGCGAGCGGAGCCATTGCCGGTACTTTTTATAATCATGGTGCAAATTTTAACTTGCATGGAGGTCTACTCTGAGAATTCGAATCTGGTTGTCATCTGCTACGGTCCACTCCCTTTCCGCGGACGACCTGTCAAGCCCCCACGGGCTTTGCCCTGTGTGGTCTTGGCTTGCTCGTTCTTCCGCAGGAGTGTCGTGGACCTTCGCTCATTCCAATGCAGACTAAAATTTTCATACTCCATGGTGCAAAATTTCGTTTGCATGGAGGTCTACCGTGAAAATACCAATCTGGTTGTCATTGGCTGCAGCCCGCTCCCCATATAAGGGACAAAGACCTGCCTGTTGTTTTAGTTGATTCTATTCTATGTAAAAGGAGGCTGACTCATCATAGAGTCAACCTCATTACTTATTTATGCCTTAAAAGGTGTATTTAATCTTTTGTTTTTCTTTGTGGCGTTCTACTCCTAGTTCCACTAGTTTTTCTATTAGCTTAGAGTATGGTAAGCCTGATTCTTGCCATAGCATTGGGAACATACTGAATGGTGTAAATCCTGGCATCGTGTTCACTTCATTCATGAGAACTTCCCCGTCTTTTGTCAAAAAGAAGTCGGCACGGACTAATCCAGAGCAATCGAGTGCTTTGAAGGATTGAATCGCTACTCTTTTGATTTCTTTATATTCTTCCTCCGTAATGTCAGCAGGGATAATTAGTCCAGTGTCCTGATCCTCGTATTTCGCTTTATAGTCATAGAAATCTGCTTTCGGAACAATTTCACCCACAACGGAGCACTGCGGGTCGTCATTTCCTAAAACAGCGATTTCCACCTCTCGCCCGTCAATTCCTTCTTCAATAATAATCTTACGGTCATATTCAAAGGCTTCCTCAAATGCTTTTTTTAAGCTTTCTCGGTCCTTACATTTACTGATTCCAACACTTGACCCTAAGTTTGCTGGTTTGACAAAACAAGGATATCCAAGCTTTTCTTCCACTTGCTTGTATGCCGCTTCCGGATCCTTTTCCCAATCTCTACGGATATACCATACATATTTGGCCTGTTTAATACCAGCCTGATCATAGATGTTTTTCATCATTACTTTATCCATTCCGGCAGCCGATGCTAACACCCCATTACCTACATAAGGGATGTTCAACAGTTCTAACAATCCTTGAACCGTTCCGTCTTCCCCGTTTGGTCCATGAAGCAACGGAAAAACCACATCAATCTTATCTTGATTGTTGTCCGTTTTCGCAGGCACCGGGAAGATTTCTGAATTTAACGCAACTGGCGAGATCGTTTTCCCTTCTTCTTTCAATTGAAGCTGCTTGACATCCTCCACTGGGCCTTGAAGCTGCGCTCCCCTGACCCATTCGCCGGTTTCTGAAATATATATTGGATGGATTTCATATTTTGTTAAGTCTAATGCTTTAATAACAGCTTTTGCCGTTTGTAATGAAACTTTATGTTCGGCAGATTTCCCACCATACAATAATCCAAGTTTAATCTTCATATTCACCCTCCATAACCTTGTTCCTTTATTATTGTAACACTATTGCCCCTAAGTTAAATACTCATTTATCACTATTTTACACCCTAGAACTGGCTCACTAGCCTATTTTTAACTAATGTATGTAGAAAAAAATTCTTTGGGCATGTTTATCGGAAAGTTTTTTAACAAATGAACAAACGCATCTGCCCCCCAGTACGTTTAAGTTTTAGCGTACTGGGGGGCAGGAACCCTAATTATAATTGTTTCTCCAAAAAGTCACTCAATTCTTCTTCCGAAGTCTTTCTTGGATTTGCCTTTAAAGATCCTGATGGCATACTTTCCATAACAATCTGCTTTAAATCTTTATGCGTTACTCCAAATTCTTTGATAGAAGAAGGAATGTTCATTTTAGAATTCATTTCTATTATCCAATTTTTCAATGCATTTACTGAATTCCCTACCTTCATTGTTTTAGCCAATTCTATATACTTCTCTGAACAAACCTTCTCGTTGTATGTAATTGCCCAAGGTAAGAGGGTGCCACAAACCAACCCGTGCGGTACATTAAAATGGAGTCCGATCGAATGTGCTACACCATGTACTATCCCCAAGCGTGCATTCCCTAATGCAATCCCTGCTAATAAACTTCCTTGAGCCATGTCTGTTCTTGCCTGTTTATCTTCTGGATATTCGTATGCCTTGAATAAACTCTTTGCAATTAATTTAGCTGATTCAAGACTATATGGCTCTGTTAATACATTGGCTCCAATAGAGGTATAGGATTCAATAGCCTGGGTCAAAGCATCCATTCCACTCCATGCCGTTACGTTTTTAGAACAGGAGACTGTTAACTGAGGATCTAATATTACAATACTAGCAAGCCACGACTTGTCCCCTCTTATACTCTGCTTAATATTTTTCTCATCTGACAAAACCGAATTTGGAGTCGCTTCTGAGCCTGCCCCAGAAGTTGTCGGTATCGCTACCCATGGTATACCTTTATTTGTTATTTGGTGACCATAAAAGTATTCCTTAACTGATGTTCGATTAGTAAATTTTAACCCTGCGACAGCCTTTGCAATATCTAAAATACTTCCCCCACCAATTCCTATTACTAAATCACAGTTATGTCTTTCTGCTTTTTTTAATATTATTTCAACCATTTCAATCGTCGGTTCACCCGAAGGTACATCTATACACATTACGGCACAATCGTTTTCATTCAGGCTATAAATAGCATCTTGTAAAAGACTTGATTTAGATAATCTCCTTGAATGAACGATAATTACTTTTTTTCCAAGAGAAGCAGCTTCTTTACCAATAGTAGAAATCACTCCCCACCCTGATACAATTCTTTGTGGTATTTCAAAAATATCCATGCATACCTCTCCCATCCTATGTGTTTTGTTATATAATACTATACAACTTATCATGCTGTGTAAAAAGCAGCTATAGAAAACCGAACTATCAAATCACTCTCCAACAAAAGTAAAATTCCAAGTCAATTAGTTCAAATCAAATCGCTTTCCATTTACTTCATAAATAATCCATTCGGCAATATTTGTACAATAGTCAGCAATCCGTTCAATATAACGTGAAATGAAGGCCATTTGTGTAATAGATTCTGTTACTCCAGTTTCGACGGCAACTACCTTAAAAATAGATTGAACAAATTGACCATAGGCTCTGTCAACTTCATCATCCATCGATGCAATCTTTTGTGCTTCTAAAACATTACCTTCTTGATAAGCTACTAAAACTGCTTTCATCATTGCTTTTGCTTTAGATGCAATAGTAATTAATTCTTTCTCAAAGTGACCTAACTCTTCTTTGTCGACCATTCGTTTAAACGCTTTAGCCATATCAACAGTTAAATCTCCCATTCTTTCTAAATCACTGGATACTTTTAAACTCACAATGATCTTCCTTAAATCGGAGGCGACTGGCTGTTGTTTAGCAATCATTAAAGTTGCTCTTTCATTAATATCTAATTCTAACCTATTAATCTTTTCATCATTCAATATGATAGGCTCCATTTTTCCGTATTGTTTGTTCTTTATCCCTTTAATCGTCTCATCGAACGCATTTTCAACCATCGTTCCTAACATGATGATTTCACTTTTTAGCTGGGTTAGCTCTGTTTCAAACTGTCCACGAATAACCATGTCGTTCTCCTCCTTTATCCAAATCGACCAGTTATATAGTCCTCAGTCCGTTTATCATTCGGGGTTGAAAAAATAATATTAGTATCATCGTACTCCACTACTTCACCATTTAAGAAAAAAGCAGTTTTATCAGAAATGCGAGCAGCCTGTTGCATGTTATGAGTAACAATAACTATAGAGTAATTTTCTTTTAAGTTTTGAATAAGTTCCTCAACCTTCAATGTAGATTTAGGATCAAGTGCAGAGGTTGGTTCATCCATAAGAATAACGTCCGGTTCAATTGCCAAACAACGAGCAATACATAAGCGCTGTTGTTGTCCACCAGATAAACCATACGCGTTTTCGTTAAGGCGATCCTTCACTTCATCCCAAATTGCTGCACCTCTTAAGCTTTTTTCTACAATTTCTTTTAAAATTTTCTTATTTCGGATGCCATGTATTTTTGGTCCGTAGGCTACATTTTCAAAGATAGATTTAGGAAATGGGTTGGGTTTTTGAAAAACCATTCCAACACGGGTTCTTAATTCTTCTACTAGGTAGTTCTTATCGAAGATATTTCTATCTCTATACTGTATTTCTCCTGATATTTTTACATTAGGAACTACCTCTACCATTCTGTTTAATGTTTTAATATAGGTAGATTTTCCGCATCCTGAAGGACCAATGATTGCTGTTACTTCATTTTCTGTCATTGGTAGATTAATATTTTTTAGGGCATGGTTTTCCCCATACCATAAATTTAATGCTCTTGTCTGAAGTACTACTCTTTTATTACTTTCATTTGTATTAAAAGGTGACTGTTGTTGTTGCATCGGATTGGTTTTAATTAACAATGACATGTTATATCCCCCTAATCTAATATCGATTTTGAAATTTATTTCGAATAATAATAGCAATAGAATTCATAACGAACAAAATGATAAGTAAAACAACGATAGTAGCTGCAGCCAAGTTAGCATATTCATCCACAAGCACTGAATCAATTGTCCAATAATAGATTTGCATTGGTAAGGCCGTAAAGTTATCAAATATACTACCAGGTATTGGGATTAACAAAGCTGGGATACCAATTACCACCAAGGGAGCCGTTTCTCCTATTGCCCGTGACAAAGCTAGAATAAGACCAGTTAATATGGATGGTAATGCCGATGGCAATACTACATTTTTAATTGTTTGCCATTTTGTTGCTCCCATTCCGTAGGAAGCTTCTCGCAAAAAATAAGGAACAGAACGAATCGCTTCTTGTGCTGAAACGACCACGATTGGCAACACAAGAAGAGACATTGTTAATCCCCCAGCAATGATACTAGAGCCAAATCCAAACACCCTAACAAAAATGGTAAGACCTAATAATCCAAAAACGATGGAAGGGACACCAGCTAAATTTGTAATATTGGTTTGGATAAATGAATGCAATCTGCCTCTCTTTGCATATTCCTCTAAATAAATGGCGGTTCCTATCCCAATGATCATCGTGACAGGTCCGACAATAATCATTAACCAAACTGTCCCAACAACGGCTCCAATGATTCCAGCACGATCTGGATTTGTTGAAAGTCTATTGGTCAAAAAATTAAGGTTTAACCAACCAATACTATCTACAGATACTCGGTAAAGTAATATAGCTAGCACAGCGACGGCAAAGGATGCAGCGAATAAAAAAAGGTATTTAACAATGTTATTTAATAAAAGGCGTTTTGACATTTTTCTTTTAACCACATCTTGATTAATGTACTGCTTTTTTTCTTCAACCATATTTATTGAATTGATGTCATTCATCTTTAATAGGCCTCCCTATATCTACGGGCGATGTATCTTGCAAGCATATTCATTAATAATGTGAAAATAAACAGGGTAAAAGCAACTGCATAAAGACTGTAATAGGCGGTTGTTCCACTCGCAGCATCACCACTAGTAACTTCTACAATATAAGCCGTCATTGTTTGCATGGACTGTGTTATATCGAATGTAAAGTTTTTCGAACTTCCGCTTGCGATAGTAACGATCATCGTTTCTCCAAGCGCTCTTGATATTCCAAGAACAAAGGAAGCTATTATACCTGAAATTGCAGCAGGAATAACTACACGTAACGTTACCTCTAATTTTGTAGCTCCGAGAGCCATTGCGCCTTCCCTCATTGCATTCGGAACAGAATTCATTGCATCTTCAGAAAGGGATGCCACAAGGGGAATGATCATAATTCCCATAACAATACCAGGACTAAGGGCATTGGTTGACTGTAATCCTGGAACTACCTCTCTTAAAATAGGTGTTACAAAAGTAAATGCAAAGAAACCATAAACAATTGTCGGTATTCCTGCTAAAACTTCAATAATAGGTTTTAAGATTTTTCTAGTATTGTGTGATGCATATTCACTTAAAAATATTGCTGTCGTTAATCCTATAGGTACAGCTACTAGCATTGCTACTAAGGTTATCATTATCGTTCCAACTAATAATGGCAAAATACTAAATTTTGGCTCAACTGGACTTAAAGGCCGTAACTCTGTTGTAGTAAAAAATTGCATAAAAGAAACTTCGTTAAAAAATAAATAAGTCTCATAAACTAACGTTGATAGAATTCCTACAGTTGTTAATATAGAAATGGAAGCCAGAGCGAATAAAAATAGGGGAATAAATTTTTCTATTTTTGCCTTAACCTTTGCTAATTTATCCTTTTTTTGAATTAATTCTTTTACATTCACAGTTTTTGACATTAAAAACTGCTCCTTTCTCATAAGTCAACGTATCAGGAAGTTTATTACTATTTGTTCATAATTGGGTTAGAAGAAAGAGGCTGGGACAAAAGGTTATACAACAGCCTCTTTCTCCATTTAAATAACTAGTTTAAAGCTTGAATAAACTCTAGGCTTTCTTGTAGCTCTTCCTCTGGTAATGGTGCAAACCCAGTTTCACCTGCAAACTTGGCTGCCCCTTCACGGAAAAGGTATTCAGCAAATGCTCTCACCTGTGGCTTTTCTCTAACAGCATCTAAATTTATGTTAGTAAAAACTGGTCGAGTAAATGGAGCATATTCCCCGTCTTCTGCAATTGTATCTAACGATGGTAATACTGGTCCGCTCCCAAAGTCTACAGCAACAGCTGTGATACGATCCAAATTATTTGCATAATATCCATATCCGAAGAATGCAATTCCATGTTTATCTTCCGAAACTAGGTGTACTAATGTGGAATACTCTTGCTGCAAGTTAATACCTGCTACTAAATCCTGCTTTTCGATTATTACGTCAACAAAGAACTCATAAGTTCCATGGTTTTCATTTGGTCCATAAAAATTTACTCTTTCGGCTGGCCACTCAGGTCGAATGTCTGACCACAACACCTGGTCATCACCTTTTACTTGACCTGTCACAAACATTGTTTTAATTTCTTCTTCTGTCATCTCTCTCGCCCAGTCATTCTCTGGATTAATAACCAATGTTAATCCATCTAATGCAACTTTAAATTCTTTAGAATCAATACCATTTGCTTCTAATTCTTTCATTTCTTCTTCCTTTATTTCACGGGAAGCGTTCGCGAAGTCTGTTTCTCCTACCACGTACTTTTTCATTCCAGCGCTTGTTCCTGCTCTACTAACTTCTACACTTACATTCTGTGCTGCTGTGATCATAAATTCTTCTGCTATTGGGGCCATTAATGGAAAAACAGTTCCAGATCCATCAATTACTACAGTTCCTGATAATGAATCCCCTTCACTCACGTCTGCTTGGATACTTGAACTTCCCTCATCTGAACCGCATGCAACTAAAAATAATGTTAAAACTGCCACTAATAAACCAAATAGAAAATTATTCACTCGTAATTTCCTCCCTAATTGTCAGGTTCATATTTTGATAGAGTATATCTTTTCCCTATCACAATTTAGAGTATAAAGTGGAAATGTTAATATCAAATAAATTAAAAGTAAAGAATTGTAAAGAATAAGTAAAAAAATCGTAGACTCCTTGTGACCAGTGTTCATAACATTTACATTTTTATGGACTGGCAAGAACAAAATCGCAAGCGCCTTGTCCACGAGCGAGTAGGCGCTGAAGCTAGACGTGATTAATAATAAATAAACTTTTCCACAAGAGTGAAAAATATAATTGCCTAAACCACAAAAAAGACTAGAGAAGTAATCTCTAGTCCTTTCGAATTTATCATTCTCCGATAACTTCTTCAGCAATATTCACTGCGTGATCTCCAATACGTTCTAAATTACTAATAATATCTACATATATAATCCCTGCATCACCTGTACATTTGTTTTCATTTAATCTAATAATGTGTTTCTTACGAAGGTTTCGTTCCATTTTATCAATTTGCTCTTCTTTTTTAAGCACCTCATGAGCATCTTTTACACTCTCCGTCTCTAAAGCATTTATTGATTGTCTAAGTGTAGAAAGAGTCAACTCAAACATTTCATCTAGATCAGAAATAGCAGAATCTGAAAACTTAACCTTATTAGTTATTTGATATTCAACTAGCTCCATAAGGTATTCAGTTATTTTTTTATCTAAGTTGTTAATCGCATCTTCATATTGTGGTATAAGTTCACCATGTTTCTTACCTTTTGTTTTAAAGTATAGATTAGCTTCCTTCAGACCTTGTTCTGACAACTCTGCCATACGAATCACTTCTTTTTTCCCCTGCCCCAAGGCAATAGCTGGTGATTGCCTTATAAATTGTTCGTCTAAATGAACCGTTTTATATGGAATAGCAGAGTCTTTACCTGGAATCACCTTGATTACAATCCAAGCTAAAACGGCAACAAATGGCAATTGAATAATTGCATTCGATACATTAAAAATTCCGTGTGCAAATGCAATAGTCATTTCTGGGCTCAAATTTAGACTATCTCGAACATACTCTACTAAAATTGTAAAAGGTCTTAAAAGGATTAATACTATGGTTGTACCAACAAGATTAAATATTACCTGGGCTAATGCTGCACGTCTAGCTGCAATAGAAGCACCAATAGCTGCTAATACAGCAGTAATAGTTGTACCTATGTTGTCACCAAAAAGAACTGGTAGCGCAGCATTTAAATCCATTAATCCTTGTCCAAATAGAGTTTGTAGTAATCCAATCGCAGCTGTAGAACTTTGAACAGCTACTGTGAAAATTACACCAATTAATACACCTAATAATGGATTTTCACTCATACTTACAGTAAGATCTGCAAAAGCTTGAACATCCCTTAATGGACGTAATCCATCACTCATTAAATTTAGTCCTAAAAATAACGAACCAAATCCAAAAATTGTTTGACCATAATTGTTAATACGAGGATTTTTAAAGAAGAATATCAATAATGTTCCAAGTGCGATTATTGGTAATGCGTATTCAGAAATTTTAATACCAATTATAAATGCAGTTGCCGTTGTTCCTACATTTGCACCAATAATAACTCCGATTGCTTGCCTTAATGTCATGAAACCTGCATTTACTAACCCAATTGTTAACACGGTGGTTCCAGTACTATTTAATTATTTTATAGTATTTAGAATTTCTAGCTTCCCTCATTTGTTGTGTACATTGGATATCCAGTTAATTTAAAATCTTTCCCAATTTGTATAATATCCGTATCAAATAATTCAACTGCATCTCGCATTTTATCTACACCGACTCCTTCCAAAAAGCTAGGTGCATCTTTCCCACCAATTAATTTAGGGGCAAAGTACAAGATCACTTTATCGATCAATTTATTTTCTAAGAAAGATGCGTTAATTGTACCTCCACCTTCAATTAGTATCGATGAAATAAGGTTCTCACCCAAAATTTCGACTACTTCCTCTATATTTACCCGTTTAGACCCATTTGTCCGTATAACTTTTATTCCGTTTGATAAAAGCTTTTTCTCTTTATTTAGATCAACATTTTGACTGGTGAAAATCCAAGTTTCAGCTAGTTTATCCACGACCACCTTAGAATCTAAAGGAACTTTCAAATTTGAATCGACAATAATACGAATTGGATTACGTCCATTTGGTATTCTAGCCGTTAACTCAGGGTCATCTTCAATCACAGTATTAACACCAACTAGAATAGCCATATTTTCATTCCTTAGATGATGTACATCTTTTCTCGCCTCTTCAGACGTAATCCATTTACTGTCTAAAGAATGTGTGGCAATTTTCCCATCTAATGTAATACCTGCTTTTAACGTAACAAATGACTTTTTTTGAACAATAAATTTATTAAAAACCTCATTCATCCGTCTTGACTCTTCCTGACGAACTCCAACAATGACATCTAGTCCAGCATCTTCAAGTATCTTAACACCATTACCTGATACAACAGGGTTAGGGTCTAAGGTGGCAATAACCACTCTTTTTATCCCTGCTTCTCGAATGGCAACAGCGCACGGACCAGTTCTTCCATGATGAGAACAAGGTTCAAGCGTAACATAAATGGTGCCGCCTTTTGCCTTTTCCCCTGCCATACGAAGTGCATGAATTTCAGCATGGGGTTCCCCTGCCTTTAAATGTGTTCCAATGCCGACTATTCTGTTTTCATTTACAATAACCGAACCTACCAATGGATTTGGGTCTGTCTGCCCTTTCATTGCTCTTGCATTTTGTATGGCTAAGTCCATAAAAAATTCATGACTAGTCATTACTACAGGTCTCCTCTTCTCCAATGTGACCAGAGCGATTTACTTTTGTTTCTAGATATTTTTCGTTAAACTCTGAACGGTCTCCCCATAATGACTCCCTTCCAGAAACCAGTAAACCAGCATATTTTAAAGCCTCTAATTTTTTAGGGTTATTGGTCATTAGGGTTACAGGTTTACTTCTTAATGCTTTTAAAACATTAATCGCATCGCTATAGTTTCTAGAATCATCAGCAAATCCCAGGGCTTCATTTGCCTCAACAGTATCGTAATTATACTCCTGGAGAATATAAGCCATTGCTTTACTGAACAAACCAATTCCTCTTCCTTCATGATTTGCTAAATAAAATAACGCACCTGTCCCATGTTCTACAATATTTTTCATGGATTGTTTCAATTGAAATCCACAATCACACCTTTTACTTCCGAAAATATCTCCTGTATGGCAGATAGAATGCATTCTAATAATGGCATCATCCCCATAGCTAAAATCACCGTAGGTCAAAACACTAGATTGCTGTAATTCAGCTAAATTTGCTGAAGATAACTTTTCAATCATTCGATTGAAGTCTTCGGTTTCTTCTTCACAATTTAACCAGCAATACCATTGGAAATTCACTGTCTCTCCATACAAATTTACTGGAAGTTGTATAGGACCAACTAAATAGATGGCACTTTTCTCTGTTTTAATTAATTGAATTTTATCTTCAAGTATCGAAACAATCCTCGATTTGACCATTGTTTGTAACATGAGTATTCCACCTTTTTCTAATTTTGTAGTATCGTAAATTTTTATATAGGTTCATTTATAAAAGAAAGCACAACCTCTAAATAGAAGTAATGCTTTTTTATACATTAGTTTAAAGTAGTTGTCTCGTTCTTTTCTTTCTTGTTAAAAATGACGGAATCTAGAGCAAAGGCCTTTGAACCATTGATAGCAATAACTACTGCCATGGCCATTAATGCTAAGTCTAGTACGTATCCTCCAAAAAAGCCAACAGCTAGTTGAACAGTTATGATAGCCCCAACCATAATTAGTGCTAATAAAATGGAAACAACTCTGCTAAACAAACCTACAATCAACGCAATTCCACCAACGAGTTCAACTAATGCCACTGCATAAGCTAAGAAGCCCGGTATGCCTATACTTTCAAACCAACCAGCTATATTTTCAATTCCACCTTGAAACTTATTTAACCCATGAGCAAAGAAAATTACACCTAATACAACTCTTAAAATTAAGGTACTAATTTCAAATTTATTTATCATTTTATTTTCCTCCAATATACTTTATTATGAGATTTATTGTATTTCCCCAAATTGCCATACACTATGGCTAAGGTTTCCATATCGATAGCTTCGGTGAAGGAGCTTAGCATTCCTCTGATTGTCTGCTGCACCCATGGCATAGAATATTGGAATAAAGTGTTCCCTGCCGTATGGTGGTACAGCAAGCTCAGCACTAGGTGCTAACGAGTTATAATTGAAAAGGGTACCTAAGTCCCAATTGGTTATATGATGTTCCAACCATAAATCAAACTCTAGCGCCCACTGATCCGTAGTTTCCTCAGCCCTACCCATTTTTAATGCTCCTAAGTTATGGACAGTTCCCCCACTTGCAATAATCAAAATGTCTTGTTTTCTTAAATCTAACAGAGATTTTCCTATTTGATACTTCTCCGTTGGTGTAAGGTTTGGATTTACTGACATGGAAATAACCGGGATATCGGCTTTTGGATAGATTAATTTAAGTACGACCCAAGCCCCATGGTCTAAACCACGTTTTGTGTCTACATCATAAGAGATACCTTGTGATAAGAAGCATTCCTCTATTTCCTTTGTAACGGAATAATCTCCTTTGGCAGGATACTTAATACGATATAACGCTTCTGGGAAACCACCAAAATCATATATAGTTTCATATTTATCCACTTTACTCACTTTTTGAGTATGAGATTCCCAGTGCGCTGAAAACAATACAACGGCTTTGGGCCTCACCCACTTCTTACCTATTTGCTCTAAAAACTTTGTATATTCATTATTCTCAATTGCTAGCAATGGCGCTCCATGTGCAACAAATAATGATGGTAACACGATTTATTCCCCCTTTATTTAGGTGATAATCTAAATCTTCAAGTATGCCTTTACACCTATTAGAATTTCTATAAAAATAAAATATTCTTATTAAGAAACAAACAGACAAAAAAATAATAGCAATATTGGTTCCCTATACAAATATTTGTTGTTTATAAGATAACAAAAAGCATAGTAGATTGTCAACCGTTTTTTTGCTAATATATAAATATGTTTTCTATTAGCAAACTTATGAGGTGGTTACTTTGGAAATCGGAACTAAAATTCGTGCAATTCGTAATAGGAAAAAAATTACCATTGCACAAATGTGTGAAGGCACTGGTCTTTCAAAAGGCTTTATTAGCAATGTTGAAAATAATAACACTTCACCCTCGATTAATACGTTAAATACAATTGCATCATTCTTAGAAGTTCCATTACCATACTTACTTCTGGAAAAAAAGCAACATATGCGTGTAGTCCGTAAAGATGCAAGACAGAAATCGACCTTTAATGGTTTAAAAATTGAACATTTAACTTCAAAAGGAGGATTAAGAATGATGATAGTAGAAATGCCTCCTGGTACTACAATAGGAGAGCCCCATGCCCATGAAGGTGAAGAATGCCATCTAGTATTAGAAGGCAAAATTCTCGCTGAACAAGGGGAAGACTCTGTAGTTGTTGAAGCGGGCGATTCGTTCAGTTGGAATGCAAGTGTTCCTCACTTTGTAAAAAACGTCGGAGACGAAAAAGCAGTGTTATTAATCTCCATTTACTCAGATACTGAGTTAATTGATATTTTGTAGGTGGTAAAATAATAAAACAACCAAATCAGTTTATTACATTTATGGAACCTATATAAAACTTTAAAACTGTCCTTCCAGATTAAATAGTTTTAAAAGACAAAAAAGAGGCTTCTCAAGAGTTTAAAAACTCTTTGAGAAACCTCTTTCAATGTTAGCATTTCACTCTCACCTTACTTCAAAACCCAGTCATACCAAGGGTTCAAGGGGCATATTACATCATGCCGCCCCTTAGGTGAGAGTGTGTAATATCTATAACATCGTGTGATTAGAGTGCGGTATATCAGGGTTTTGTTAATTTGTTACTGTAACATTTTTAACTTGATTTAACCGTTTTTCACTAGATTGCGTTAGCAAAATGTTAGCATAACAATTTAATCAATAACTTTTTGAAATGATTTTGTTAAGACAATCAAGGTGAATTGAATAGTGATCGTAGATAGAATGATGTGGTAGTGTTCCTTACTTCCTACCCCCTCCTTTTGAATAGTAGGTTTCTTTGTTGTATTTGCCTCCGTTAAATATTGAGCTTAATTACTAAGATATTTATTTTTCTCTTCACTATTCCACCGTTTATGGTTCAGGTAATATAAATCCATTTCTAGTTTTTAGTTTGATAGTATTGATGGTCAGTATTTATTTAAAAATATAGTCTTCAGATATGCTAGAACTTATATAGTAATATCTAACATAATTTATGTTCTTCAATTAAAGAAACTACTGTATTTGCTGGTTCGTGTAATTCAAAGATAACAATTTCATTTTCGCCTTGTTTTAATAATGGTCCTGGTAAGTATAATGTTTTTTGTGGTCCAATTTCCCAATACCTACCTAAATTAAATCCATTAACAAGTACAATGCCTTTCTTCCAACCTGGTAATTCCACAAATGTATCGCCAATCTCATCTACCTGAAAACTACCTCGATAGAAGGTCGGCCGTTTACTAATTTGTTCATCATTTGTTTTATAATTTAACTTCTCAAGGTTGTCCATTGGTAGACTATAGATCTCCCAATCATATTGGAATTGGTAAGCAAACCTAACACCTTCTGTTATCCCCTTTATATCTTTTAAGTTAGGTCCGTAATTAATTCGTCCCATATTTTCAACTAAAATATCAAGTTGTGCACCTTCTACTGGAACTTCAATATCAATGGTATTATTTTTCCAACGATCAATCACACCTTGAAATTCTTGATTTACAAACACAAGCGCTCGGTCCCTAACCTCTTGAATGGTCAATGGGGCTTTTTTCTTGGGTCCTGTTAACTTTGTGCGATATAAAATATATCCATAGTCTTGTCCTAATTCTTCCATTGATTCAGGGTTTGCTCTTCGAACCGGAAAACTAATCATAGATAAAGCATCAAATAAATTAATCGTTTGTTTCAACTCAAATGTCCCGTAATTTTTCTTCGGGATCGGATCTGGCAACTCTAGTTCACCAATATCCTTATGTTTCGCAATTGCTTCACGAACAGCATGAAATTTCGGTGTAATATCCCCTGTTTCACTAATTGGACAATCATAATCATAACTTGTTATGGTCGGTTCATATTTTTCATCGTGATTGGCCCCATTAAAAAAACCGAAGTTAGTTCCACCATGGAACATATAGAAATTAACCGAGTCGCCTCGACTTAGCATATTAGCAAATGTATCCGCTGCATCTTGTGGGTCACGAGTGTGATGTTCTTCGCCCCAATGGTCGAACCAGCCATTCCAAAATTCCATACAAATATTAGGCGTTTTCGGAAAATACTTTTGTAATAAATTAAAGGCCTCAGCAGGTCTTGAACCAAAGTTAACTGTAGCCAATACTCCATCTAACGTACCACCTTGAATCATTAAGTCAGTCGGACCATCCGATGTAAACAAAAGAACATCAATACCTCGTTTTTCCATCCCGTCTTTTATATAAGCTAAATACTGTTTATCATTCCCAAAGCTACCATATTCATTTTCGATTTGCATCGCAATAATGGGACCACCTTGTGTGCTTTGAAATGGCTTTAACCTTTCCATCAACACATCATAGTAGGTATCTATTTTGTCTAGATATGGTTGGTAATAAGATCTAACTTTCATATTTCGATCTGCTAATAACCAGGATGGCAGTCCGCCAAATTCCCATTCTGCACAAATATATGGGCTTGGACGTACAATCACATATAAGCCTAATCGATCAGCAGTTTTAATAAATTCTTCTACATTGGCTAACCCTTCAAAATTATATTCCCCTTCTTTTGGTTCATGTAAATTCCAAGGAATATAGGTTTCTACACAATTAAATCCGCACACTTTTAACTTTAATAAACGATCTTCCCAGTAATCGGGAACAATCCGAAAATAATGAATAGCTCCTGAAATAAGTTGAACTGGCTCACCATTTAGGCATAGATCTTTACCTTGTACTTCGAGCTTAGACAATCTTAACGCTCCCTTTCCTTTTTTAATTTTACTTATTTTATTTCAGCCACTTGATCTAAAAAACTAGCATAGTAATAATACATCATATCCCCTGCATCAAATTTATGAACGAGGTAAAGCATTTACATGTTTAAATTTTACAAACATGTAAATGCTAAACTAAACACTGGTATATTACTCTTTTAAAATAGCCATTCGCTTATGTTTCATCAATACAAAACCTGAAGCAAATAGTAGTATACCTATCAATAACATCGTATATATATTGGTTGCAGTATTAGGTAGTTTTCCACCCTTTTCTCCCAGTGAATTGCCGTCTGATTCCTCTTTCTTTGGAGTAATGCTTTGTTCTTTTTCCTTCTCTTGTAAATCATCCATCACTGCTCTCAATGTGATAGTTGCAGCATCAATTTCTTCTTGTGATGTATCCTTGTTCTCCAAGAGTTTTTCTGCTGCTGCTATTGCTGCCTGCAATGCGTTAAATGATTCTTCCGTAAACTTTTCATCATTTATTATGGATTTCGCTGATTCTAGTAACCTCGTAAGTTCCGATGTTTCCAATGCTGGACCCGGTTCTTGCAAATTATTAATCTCCTCTAGTGCATTCAACGCTTCTTTCAAGGTTACCACTTGAGCATCAATTTCTTCCTGTGATGTACCCTTGTTCTCCAGAAGCTTTTCTGCTGCTACGATTGCTTCCTGCAATGCGTTAAACGATTCTTCTGTATACTCGCCGTCATTCGTAATTGCATTTGCTTCTGTAAGTAAGCTCTCAAGCTCTTTCTTATCCAATTTAGGAAGCGTATTACTATCCTTCAATGTAATTGTATGTGTTTTACCAATGGATCCAACTACATTTACTTCTAACTTTACTGTTGGAGTTGTCTGAACAACCTCAATAGTCTCCTCTTTTTCTATAACAGACAATTCCTCTCTATCTATTTCAATAGTGATCGTCTCTTGTTTTTGTGTTGGATCTGAAACTGCCAATTTTAATTCACCTTGCTCTTCCTTTACCATGACAGATGCAGGATCCTCCAGAGTTAAGAATTCAACTGTTCCAGCATTCCAAAAGTTTGCCGCTAAAATACCAAGCGTTTTATTTTTGACAGCATGTACATTCGATGTTTGACTGACAATCTCAATATCTGGATTTTTACTGTATTGTTCCGTAGCAGTAGCATCTTTATTAGGTAAAATTACATAAGCGTAATTCTCACCATTAGGATTCTCTCCATGATTAATGGCCAAACTTAAGTAGTTACGTTGAATGAGATCACTTGAACCTCCATCATTAATTTCGTTCCAAGATCCTTCTCTCTGTTCACGTAATCCTTCAACTGTCGATGGTACTGGGAAATAGAATCCAATATCACTGTTAGAAACATCTCCCTCAAGATGTGCCCATGATACTGCATCTATCGCTTTCGACCATCCCAATTCATTAGATTGAATCTCCCCATTTACAGTGAATGGATTATCACCATTATCATTTAATTGTCGATTCTCAATAATGGTTTCAACGGAGTTATTATCTGTACTGGTTATATCCGTTCCAAGGGCTACGATTTCATTATCAAACATGAACCAAGATTTTTTCCCTTCCAACGAACTTCCTGTCACCTGATCGAGTGAAAATTCCATACCTGCTGTTCCAAACAACTCATCCACGGATGTTCCTCCAACCCATGTCCTTGTGTTAAGATAAGATTTCCAATCTTGCAGAACCCCTTTTGACCCGTCCGTTGTCGTTCCTGGTAGTCGATAGCTGTCAATGGTTGGCCAATAATGATTATTGTAATGATTTAGATCACCGTTATATAAGTAGGTCATACCAGCACCAGTAAACCATCCCTTTTTATTTTCTCCATTTCCATATGAAAACGCAGAAATCCGATCAGAAAACATACTAATTCCAAAACCAAAGCTATCACGTAAATGTACAACCCGGTCCATACCAGCAAAGACTTTATTTTTTAGTAAGTTTCCTCTTGGTTCTATAGAATTATCATCCATTAGGGATTTAAAGAGATTTGCTTCGTAGATCGGTAAGCTAGCAATAAAATTATCTACTTCTGGATCATCATGAAGCCATTCCTTGACCATTCTCTTAATACTCAGTTTTGTGTTCGAAGGTGCAGCTTCTGCTAATCTT
Source organism: Evansella vedderi (assembly GCF_030813435.1). Taxonomy (GTDB): domain Bacteria; phylum Bacillota; class Bacilli; order Bacillales; family Salisediminibacteriaceae; genus Evansella; species Evansella vedderi. Next base: position 204,773 of record NZ_JAUSUG010000004.1, read on the forward strand.
AATAAACTTCTCATTGTACTTTTACCTACGGAACGATCTGATGCTGCTTCTCTTGATATTGCTCTACCTGACACCATGTCCATCATAGCACCTTTATAAATGAAAGGTTCAAATGAATTGGAAACCCAACCAAACACATTATTAACATTTGAATCTCCTAAATCCCACGGTGTATCATTTACCAAATATAACATGTCTGCAGTTCTTCTTAGCCAAACTCCTCCGTATGACCCTGTATAAGCGATGACCGAGTGTTGAACTAATGAACCATCCTCGTAAACACCATCCCCTTGAACAACATATTGGTATTCACCTTCGATTGAATCTCGACCTTGACTAATTTTAGCACCATTATTTCCGATAACACCACGAAGTGTAACTACTAATGCTTTGTCAAGTAAGTTTGCACCAGTATTCTCTCTTCCACGAACACCAAGTACAGTGGAATAGACTGGATCTGGAGAAAATTTATCTATTGCTGCTATATAATTATCAATTTGTTTGGATGTTAAATCATCATACATTAGGACTACAATATCATTTATAATTTGAGGAGTTCCAATTTCCCAATCCCACCAGTTACCATAAGGATCTTTATTTTCATTAAACCTATTTTCATACATCCAATCCAGCGCATTTAGAATATCATTTTTTAACTCTTCATTTTGATATAACTCTGAACCTACCATAGAGTAGGCCATTGCCATACTCTTTAGATTTGAATAAGCACTTGTAATGTATGCAGAGTTTGATTCACCTTGTAATGAATCCCATAAATAACTCCTATTATCTTCAGTATTCAGTGTATCCCAATATCCTGAATTGCTTTGGTTTGTAATCGCTTCTTCTAAACTAGAAATATAGGTAATCGTATCCTTATCATCTGGATTGTATAGATCTTCCCCAGTTAACGTATTAAACCATGCTTCCCGCATTCCCTCATATACATTTTCCATGTCAGGGCTCTCCACACTAATTAAAACGCTATCTTTAAACCCACCATCTTGTGTCACTGCTTCTATTGTCGCAAAACCATAATCATGAGCAGTGACTACCCCAAATTCATCCACTGTTACTACATCAGGATTAGAAGAGCTCCAATTGATCGTTTGATCCAATGAATCCTCCGGTGTAAAAACAGGTGTTAGTGTGATTGTTTCACTTAACTTCATCGTTATTGCGTTTTCTTTTAAATGAAATCCAGTTAAAATCTTCTCACCTGTTTGTTCTAATGTAACTTCATCAAACCATATTTTACCTGAAGCAGTTTCTAAACCTAACTCAACCCTTAAAGTGTCAGTACCTTCAGGAATAATCATATTTAATTCATATAACGTCCAATCAGTTGATTCTTTAACTGCAGCAATATTAGGGCCATCCCCAATTTTTTGATTACGAGCCATATCCCAATATTGTGTTCGAACAACCATACCTCCCCAACTTGCATCTACATCTTCCGTTTTTGCCCATACATTGAGCTTATAGCCTTGACCTTCTATAACATCTATATCTTGGAAAATAAATGCCCTGCTACCTGAAGTTTGCGCATCTACATGTAGAGATTGAGCTCCCTGAAGAAACTCATCCTGCTCAAGAGACAATGTTGGATTCCCTACTGGTACCCACGCATCCCAATGAATAGGTTTCACCTCGTCTTTCCAAAAAGTGTTATTCGTCGATTCTACCTCTTCAAAACCACCATTTTGGACTAGGTTTGTTGTTACTAAACGTACATCATCAAACCAGACATCTCCGGAAGCTGTCTCTAGACCAAGTTCTATTCTTAGGGTATCAGCATCTTTTGGAATGGTCACATCTAACTCATAGAGAGTCCAATCGTTCGTGCCTTTTACCGCTTCAACAGCTGGTCCATCACCTATTTTGTCGCTATTTTCCATATCCCAGTATTGAGTTCGTACAATCATTCCACCCCAGCTTGCATCAACATTTTCACTTTTCCCCCAAAAACTAAGCTTGTAACTTTCCCCTTTTTTAACGCTTACATCTTGTAAAAGAAATGCTCTCGTGCCTGGAGTTTGTGCATTTACACGAAAAGATTGATCACCTTGAAGAAACTCCTCCTGATCAATGGATAAAATGGGATCGCCCACTGGTACCCACGTATTCCAATATTTAGGTTTTTGATCATCTTCCCATAAATTATTATCCACGAATTCAGTTTCTTGAAAATCACCATTTTTAATAAGTTGTTCCTGTAACGCTCCCTCGGCTTTGGTAGCGGTTTCAAAATTAAGTGGGAGTATTGGAAATAACAAAGAAACTGATAACACTATGCTTAATACCTTTTTCACGGAATCTCTCACCTCTTCATTGTTATTATAAAAACTTAAAATCTATTTGTTTAATTCGATTTCGTATTTCTTCTTATAAAATATCACCTCTATTCTTTAAAGAAACACAAGTTTTATAGTTATCTAAAAGTATATACTTACGATTTATATAATCCGTGTAAAATTTAAACTTTTATGTGTGTACTTTTTACTTCATACTAAATTTTCAAAAAAGTAAGATTTAGTTCTGTATTATATATGGCATAAACAAACGTATTCGTATATAGGGATTCTCGAGAGTTTAAGTGGAATGCCACTAGAATTTGAATTCCTTAGCTTCGACGACATTAAGAAAAACGGTATACCAAATGATATTGGAGTCCTTATTAATGCTGGTGTGCCACACGGCATGGAGTGGTGGATTTATTGGTGTTGGAGAACCCACCGCTCATGAGAGCCAAGGCCGCCGTTTCTTCCAATTGGCTGATGTATTAGGTGTTGAAAAAGATATTGGGTATAGCTTAAGTACAGATAAGTACAATAAGCTTTATGAAGAAACTCAATTTATCGTAGAAGATCAAACAGAACATTAAATTTTGGTGAAAGCATGAAAGTGGTATCTGAAGTCGGGAACAACTCCAATGTTCTTGCAATGGAGGAAGGAAATGTAACAATAGCAGTAAATCAATTTGGACAAGGCCGCTCTGTTTATATTGCAGGACTTCCATATACTGCAGAAAATACTCGTTTATTACTTCTCTGTATCTATTGGTCTGCAAGTCAAGAGCAAGAGATGAATAAGTGGTTTACGACAAATCCCAATATGCAGCGTATCCAGATGCAGGATCTTTTGTAGTTATTAACAACTCATATTTAAACCAAAAGACTACTATTTACAAAAACACGAATCTACTTTAGAAGTTTTATTAGAGCCAATGGGATATCAATGGTTCCAAATCTAATTAACCTATCCCACCGTTTCACAGCTATTCAATAGAGCTAGTACAAGACTCTTGTCGTCAGTAGCTTTCAAAAAGAGGGTGTGTCAAAAAGGTCGAATTTTACCTTTGACACACCCTTTTTGTATTGTTTGGTGCGCTGCACTCTCTATTACGAATTAAATTCATAATAGATCCATTAATTAACAGCTTTCCATTGTTGACTAGCTTTGTCTAATGAGCCAGTCTCTTCCATCTTTACTAACGTAGGTAAGATCGACTTCATTGCTATAAACGCAACAACACTCACTCCAAAAAATATAGGTAAACCAGCAGTACTATAGACCACTACCAAAATAAGGAATGAAATAATAGATAGATACAAAGTTCTAAGCGGATGGGCCATCCCTATAATCAACGCATAAACAAGTGTATTCGTTGGAACCGTCCGAAAATAAACGTAAACCGGAAATACATACAACATTAATACAACCGTTAATACAAAAGAAATGATAAATAAAACGAAAAGTAGTGGTTTTGCAGTGGATTGATTAAAATATAGCAATATTCCATTAAGCATCATAATTCCTAGAAGTATGGTGATGTAAACGCCTAGTCGGTTGCCACTAATAAACTGACTCTTAAATATTCGTTTGTATTCTTGAAAACAAACTTTATCAGAGTTCCCCTCTCGCCATGTTTTCATTAACGAAAATAATGCAATCGTTGAAGGGTAGATTCCGAAAAGGACACCTCCAACAAGTGAGAATACTACCCATAGTATATTGAGATAAGCAAGTAGCATTACTTTCTCACAAAAGCTATATAGTTTCTCATTAAATCCACTCATAGTCATGAATTTAATCCCTCTCATACCAGTAACCTGGTATTCCTTTCAATATCCTAACCAATGCTTCCGTATAGAAATAATCACCCCAAATAACATGTCCATCAGGTACTAAATTACCTCTAACATGATACGAACCATGTTGAAGTAATCCGTGTGCCGTTGGTATACCTGCTGTTGAATAATTTTTAACTAATGAAGTTATTATTTGATACGCACTATCTTTAATTCTACTTTGTTCTGGGTGGTTTGAATTCATTGTACTTACTAATTCGAGCATCCCCGATACTGCAATGGCAGATGCAGAACTATCTCTGTAAGATAGCTTTGTTAGTGGAGCATCAAAATCCCAGTATGCTACTTGATCTTCAGGCATATTCAGCAGAAAATAGTTCGTCATTTCGATGGAGAGTTTTTGATAGTAGACGTTACCTGTTTGTCTATAAAGAAGTGCAAAACCATAAATTCCCCATGCTTGTCCACGAGACCATGTGGAACCGTTCGTAAACCCTTGATGAGTGGAACCACCGATTGGTTCGCCTGTTAGCTGATTAAAATGGAATGTATGATAAGAACTGAAATCTCCTCTAACAAGATATCTTCTTGTTTTTTCCGCCTGCGCATCAGCTACATATTTATATTTTTGATCACCAGTTTGTTCATATGCCCAGTATAATAGAGGTAAATTCATTAAACAGTCAATGATTATTCTTCCACCCTCTACTTCATTCCTTTCTGTCCCCCATGCTTGTATATACTCCCCGTTTGAACGCCATCGTTTCAACAATACATCAGCTGCTTGCAAAGTTACTTTGCGAGCGTTTTCATTCTTTGTTACAATCCAATCCGCCTTCGTTGAAAGGGAATATAAAAAGCCGATATCATGATGATCAAGGACAATGTTTTGTTCTAATCTTCTCACAAAACTTTCTGTACTTGTTTTTGCTGCCTCTAAATATTCAGGATTCTTACTATACTCATAACAAAGCCATAGAATACCCGACCAAAAACCATTTGTCCAATCTCTATTTTCTATTGCTTTATACGAAGTTCCATCACCCACATGGGGAAAAAGAGTATCGAACCGTTCTATGTTTTCTTTTGTTTTTGTCAACACATGTTCAAATGCATCCTTAAACACAATAACACCTCATTTTATTTTGGTTACTATTTAGTTTAAAGAATGGGGAGAACAATGAAATAAAGAATTTTGCCCTGTTATGTGCATATTTTTTACTTTACCGAGGGTTAGATGGCCTTCTGGTTACTTCGGAACTCACTTGGTGTTACGCCAATATATTTCTTAAACACTTTGGAGAAATACGTTCTTTCTGTAAATCCAATTCTCAGTCCAATAACCTCAATGGACTCATCCGAATGAAGAAGATAATTACAAGCAGTCTTCATTTTATATTGATAAACATAATCAGTAAACGTAAATCCAGTTAATCGTCTAAAGTATCTTGAAAAGTAACTCGGGTTTAAGAAAAGATATTTGGCCACATCAACTGAACTAATATTTTCGGTTATATTTTTTGCAATATATTCATCGATTAATTGAATTTTAGACGCATCCGAAGTGGAAGGAATCCCTGCTTGTGTTTGTTTCGCCAAAGTGACTAATCTGTTTTTTAACAACGTCATTACATCCTTCATAGACCAACTTCCTAGCAATTCCTTTGTAAATGACTCTTCCTTATCGAGATTATTACTTCTCATTTCCATCAAAGAAACCATATTAATAAAGTCGTTTATTATCTCAATCGGTTCAATCTTATTCTCTATAATCAGTTTATACATTTTAGCTAAGATCTTTTCTGTTTCACTAAAGTCGTTATCCTCAACGGCTTTGAGTAATTCTCTCTTTTTATATTCTAATAAATTGCCTAATGGAATAAACGAATAATCCGCCTTTAATGCAATGTTATCAATACTGTTGGAAACATCATAAAAGAAACGATATTTCTCATTAATTATCTGTTTATAGTTGGATCCAAGCTCGTCTAATTTGAAATCGTCCTTAAACGTGATAAAGGAAACATTTAAATCCGTTTTCTCTTTACAATAATTGATTGAATTAACTAAAAACTCATTAAAAAACAATTGATCGTTAAACTTTATACTTTTACGGTAGTTCATAATTAAAATAAGGTGATTTCCGTTTATAAATACCCCTATACCCTTATAATCCTCCGAAAGATTTGTAATGGCATCATATACTTTATCCAGCTTCGATATATTACTAGATGCTTCAACATTCATCGAAGGAGGAAGATAGCCAATGGCAAGTTTATAATACTGTTCCTTCCATGGTAAATTTAACCGAGTAATGTGCTCTTTCAGATAATTATATGTTTGTTCCTTTGTTTGCTCTTTCGTCAATTCATTTATAAAAGTACGTTTTAGTAATTCATTATTTCTGATCAAATTCTCCTTAAAAAAGGGTTCATCCTCTATACCTATTTCTTTTATTTTATTTATTGATTTTTTTAGACTTTCTTCTAGTTGTTCTTTTGTCAATTCTTCCTTCACGATATAATCATCAACATTTAATTTAATTGCTTTCTTAGCATAATGAAATTCCTCATGGCATGTTAAAAAGATAACCCTAACGGAATTATCCATTTCTTTCACTCTTGAAATCAATTCGATACCATCCATTTTTGGAAGTCCAATATCGGTTACGATGATATCAGGTTTGACTTCATCAAATACTTCTAACGCTTTCATACTAGATGCGCTCTCATATATAACTTCTAGCCCCAGTTTATTCCAATCTACTATTTTAGATAAAAATTTTAACATTGGAATATCGTCATCGATCAACATAACCTTATACAATGTTCTTCACCCCATAACTATTTTTAGTAAATGGAATTTTAATTTCAACCAATGTACCTTTATCATCAGTACTACCCATTTTGACAGATGTTTCTTTACCATAAGTTAAATATAACCTCTGATAAATATTTACTAAGCCTACCGATTCATTATCACCCTTCTGAAATTCCCGTTCCATTTGAAGAGTATCGTTTACTATCTCACATTTCTCTTCTGAGATTCCTGCACCATTATCTTTAATATGAATAACCAACTTTTTATCTTCTTTATAAGCATCTATCTCAATCAATCCCTTTGATGTACTCCCTTGAAATCCATGCACAATGGCATTTTCAACAATCGGTTGTAAGGTTAAAAACGGGAACTCAAATTCCTCCACGTCTTTTGAAATAGACAACCTAAAATCAATATCTACCCCGCTCCGCATCCTCATGATATCAATATAATATTCTAATAGTTCACATTCATTTATTAATGTTGAATATTCGTTAATCTGTAAGTATTTACGTAATAACCTTATTAAAGATAACAATTTATCACTATGATAAGAATGTCCTTCCAGCATTAAATTACGTCTGATGGAATTTAGTGTGTTCATCAAGAAGTGTGGACGTATTTGAGAATAAAGTGCATTTAGTTCTAACTCCCTTTTCTTCCCTTGCTCTTTCTGTATATCTGCAATTAATTGATTAATCTGAATAAACATTTCATTAATAGATTTACCCAATCTCTGAATTTCATCATCACCAGTAGAATGAAACCTTATATCTCTATTTCCTGATCCGAACTCGGTCGTTAGCCTTTGTAACTCTTTAATGGGTTGACTCAATTTCCGAGCTAAAAGTAATGAAAAAATAATAAAAAGAAGGGCAAATATGCTGATAATAAAAATACTAAAGTAAAACGTATTTGCTAACTCAGTAGTTATATGACTTTCTGGAGTCTGGTAAACCAACTTCCAATTAAACTGTGATAACTGACTTTTCTCACTACGAATATCATCCCCTTTGTCTTGACTAAGAAGAACGTTTTTATTACCAAAAAGGAAGTTTCCACCCTGATCAAATAAAGCAATTTCACCAGTAGACAATGATTGGAAAAGTTGGGTGAAATAGTCCTCAGAAACCACAATAAGTAACACACCTATTTGTCGATTATCTTTCGGACTCTTAATAACTCTAGAGAAAAAAAATGCGGAACGATCATTATCCAACGATTTTTCCCCTAACCATTGGAGAAACGTAGCTTGATCATAATCAATATTCTCTTTCAACTTATTCCATTGTTCATTCAATTCCTTTTTGGGAACTTTATTACTAAAAGAAGGAACTACGAAATCCTTATTGTTTGTTAGGAAGATACTTACATCTTGATTTAAGGTTCTCATTTCCGTCATTCCGAAAATACTTTTTAGTTCATTGTAATGGTTTAGATCATCCGTGCTATCTATTTTATTCTTGTCAGCGAAATAATCTAAGCTTTGAACGAAAGAATCATTTTGTACGATAAAATGGGATGAAAAGGTAATATCATCAATCATTTTTTCAATGTCATTTGCTATTAAGTTTAATACCGTTTCATTATTTATTTCCACTTTTTCAATGACAGTTTTTTTATTAATTGTATATGATGCAATAGATATTATTAATGTGGGAAGAAGTATGAAAGCGATAAAACTTAACTGCAGCCTTCGATAATATGAATTTTGAAAATAATTTCTATGAAAATTATTATTCATTTCATTACCTCCTCTCCATTTTTCTACTACAAAATAATACTAACTTATATAATTATAGCAAACAGGACCCCAAATACGGTGTCCTGTTTGCATCCTATGACTCTGTTGTTAAGAGTTCTTATCTATCACTTTAGTCGCTTCTTCAATCATCCAATCAATCACCTCATCAATTGATTCGTCGTTCAGCATATATTTAGCAAATCCATCACTTAATATACTTTCTAACTCACGTCCGTAGCCAATACTAACTTGAGATGCATCTAAATAATTTACTTCTTCATCAAAGAGTGTGTACATTAACGATTCTACATCTATTAATTCCTCATTACCCTCGATAATTCTTTCTACAACTGGCCTAGCATCTCCCTGTTTTAAACCAGGTAGTTCAACACGTCCCTCTGATAAATTTTCGGAAACAAAGCGAGCAAATTTATAAGATTCCTCTTTTTTTGTAGATGAATTTCCTATAGCTAGAAAATTACCACCCATGAATGCTGCAAATTCGTCACCTTCATTTAAAACTGGAACCGGAGCAAAAGCTGTTGTAAAGTCATGTGGATTGATTTCTGTATCACCAGCTTCTCCGATCATCCAAGAACCCGTTAATAGCATAGCTGCGGATTCATTAAAAAACTCTGATCGATAGCCTAATTCAGCACCTAACACATCTGAATATGACTTTGCGTAGCCTTTTTCTTCTAACTCTTTTCTCATTTCAAACATTTTCTTGAAAGATGGATCAGAGAAGTTAGTTGTTCCGTCTTCAAATAAGAAAGGGTGTTTCATTAACGTTTGTGCAATTGGGTTCATATACAAAGACCAACTATGGAAGTAGGCGCCATGCATCTTTTTCCCATCCTTTTCGACCGTTAATTTTTCTGCATATTCTGCAAAGTCATCCCATGTCCAACCAATTTTCGGTACTTCTAGCCCTGCTTCATCAAGTGCATCTTTATTCAATAATACAAAGTTTGTTGTAGCATTAAACTGAATTCCATAATAATCGTCACCTACACTTGGATTTACATAATACACCTCTGTAGGATCAATTCCTTCCTCTTCATAGAAATCATTCAAAGATGCTAACGCACCCAATTCAGCACGTTGGTACAGACTATCTGCATTAGGGAATGAAATAACGTCCACTTCTTCACCTGACGAGAGTAAAATATCAAGATTCTGTAATGAAGCTAAAGAATCACCTGGAACAAGAGGTACGGATTCTACTTTAATATTTGGATTCTCTTTTTCGAACTCTTCGATATATTTTTGTGTAGTTGCTCCCATAACATCATTGTCCCAATTGTACCACTTTATTGTTACAACTTCTCCGTCATTCGTTCCATCGCCACCGTCTCCACTTCCTGCATTTGATTCCTCGTCCCCACCAGAACAGCCAGCTATTGTAAGGAAAACAAACATTGCTACTAAAAGCACCATTAAACTATTAAGTCTCTTCAAAACAAATCTCCTCCCATTTATCCCTTTTATTTAAACGCTTACATTTAGATTATAAATAACATTCCCCTTGTAACCTGTGAAGAATATTGATGTTTTAGTGTAGTTTTTTTACCTTTATCCTTTTACTCCACCTAATGAAATACCATTAATTACACGTTTCTGTAAAATGATAAAAACTAGTACGAGAGGTATAATTGCCGATACAGAAGCCATCATTATAACTGCATAGTTATCAGCGTAATCATCCTGAAATAATTGAATTCCCATCGTAATCGGGTATAGTTTTCGATCTAATAGAAAGATTAATGGGTTTTGGTAGTCATTCCATGTCCATATAAACTTAATAATTCCCACCGTCGCTAGAATTGGTTTACAAAGGGGTAATATAATCTTCCAATAAATGGTGAAATAATTAGCTCCATCTATTTTAGCTGCTTCCATATAATCATGTTCAATAGAAATCATGTACTGCCTTATTAAGAAAGTAAAGTAAATGGAAAACATCCCCATCAATATCAGCGCTTCGTGAGTATTATATAATCCTAGCCACCTAATCAATATAAATCTAGGGACCAATGTAGATTGCTCAGGGATAATCATTAAAGTGATCATGAGGAAAAAAACTAAATTCTTTCCTTTAAAATGTAACATGGAAAACGAAAAAGCGGCCATTGATGATATTAATATTGTAAATAATGTCATGATCCCTGCTAGTTTAATGGAGTTGTAATAAAACAAATAAAATGGAATATCAGCCATCCAAACCGCTTTAAAGTTATTCACAACATTAATAGATGTTGGTATCCATTCTATTGGATAAACTAGAACATCCGACTCATATTTAAAGGAAGTAGAAAGCATCCATATTAATGGCACGAGAAAAAATATGGATATCATTCCTAAAACAATAGTATTCACTAGCTTTAGCTTATCTAATTTCGCAAAGTTCATTTCTATTCCTCCTCTCTTTCCATTAATTAAACATCTTGTTGTTCTGAACTTTCCATGTTAAAAATGTCAGAACACTTACGATAGCAAATAGTAACCATGAGAGAGCTGATGCATAACCCATATTATATTTTTGGAATCCTTCTTCATATATTAAGTAAACTAATACTGTAGATGAGTTAATTGGCCCCCCATCTGTTAGAAAAGCAATTAAATCAAACACTTTAAATGAACCAATTAAAAGTGTTATTGCCAAAAACATATGAGTCGGTCCCAGTAGTGGTAATGTTATTTTGTAAAATTTTTGAAAATTTGAAGCCCCATCGATACTTGCTGCTTCATATAAAGAAGGTGGTATATTTGATAACCCTGCAATATAAATCACTACCACATACCCAATCAGTGTCCATATTGTTATGATAATAATCGCTAATAAAGATGCACTAGTATCCGCTAACCATTTAGGTGGATCTGCAATACCTATGCTCATTAAAAACTGGTTAATTGGACCTGCAGAGGGATGATAAAGGGCACGCCATACAGCACCCACTGCAATAATCGAAGATATATATGGAATGAAAAATGCAACTTTAAAATAACTTTGAAGATATACATTAGAATGAATGACAACGGCTAAAACAAGAGATATTGCCATTGAAATTGGGACAACCATAAACGTGAATTGCAAGTTATTTTTGATAGCAATTAGTACTTTTTCATCCTGAAACATTTGTTTAAAATTATCTAATCCAACAAACTCTATCCCTGATAATCCACCAAGTAAATTCCATTGACTGAAACTCAAAATTAATGAAAATATAAGAGGAAATACATAGAGTAAGGCAAGGCCAATCATTTCTGGTAACAAAAACAACCATCCTATTATTGCTTCTTTCTGTTTTACTTTTGATCTGTTTATTTGGATTTTCGGTGTCTCTTGAATTACTTTTCCACTTTCCACATATCCCACCTCTTTAACATCAAGATTTATATTTATTATTCTATCTGATGCTAGAATTGTTATTGGGCAAAAATTATTACTCATATGTGCAAAATATTGACTTTCGACTTTTCAATAGCACTACAATAGGAGCCTCTTAAAAAAGCTTGTGGTTTTTGGGCAAAAAAGACATCTATTTCGAGATGTCCACTTATTTATTCTATCGACAAGATTATATAAAACCGATTGAAAGGAGAATCATTAGAAAATAGTGGTACTTTCTATTGATATGTTGAACATGTTCATTGCTCCCTTTACCTCAATTCTTGCAGAGGCTGGTGTCGTACTGAAACAAATCACGGACCGGTTTTGCCATACAGATGACAAAAATACGAAAATGTCTATCTCCAGATTACTCAAGAAATGAAAAAAGAAGCTTATCATAAGTTTGATCAACTTATGATAAGCCTTTGTTAAATTTCTCACCTTCTTGGGATTATAACAATCCTTGTTTTGGTCATTGTTTTCATCAAAACACCCAACCTTAAACACACCCTTGCGCTATTTTTAACGATAAGCGGAATCACTTTTTTGCATTCGAAGTGACTATTTTAATGTGTTTGAAGGTGTACATATGAAACTAAAAAAGAAGCTTCTCACAAGTTATATAACTAATGAGAAGCCTTCTTTATATACCTATTGTTAGTATTTATGTTAGCAAATCGTAGGCAAACCCTTATAAATCAAGGGTTTGAGCGGTCATCACATCATGCCGCCCCTTAGGTGAGAGTGTGTAATATCTATAACATCGTGTGATTAGAGTGCGGTATATTAGGGTTTTGTTAATTTGTTACTGTAACATTTTTAACTTGATTTAACCGTTTTTCACTAGATTGCGTTAGCAAAATGTTAGCAAACATTTGTTTATATTATTAGTTAAAAAAGCTTCGTTTTATAAACTAGCATCGCTTTTGATATATGTGTCTATACCACAGCAGTCAAAATAGCCCGTACCCGTTTGCATCATAAAATAAAATGACCTGATTAATGAAAACCACATATTCAACACTATTTGACTTTCCATTTATTTTTATATTGTTTTGTATTTATTTATTAGGGCCTTTACAAACCTGTCTACTCTATCCACATCTTGTAGCTGAGGACTTAACTCAACTTTTAAAGTAGCAGCTAATGTGCTTCTGACATATAGCATGTCACGAAATTTATCAACCGCTCCACAAAAATGTTCATAGAAACTGTCACCTGTTCCAAATACTCCACTAATTATTCTTTTTCCTGACATACATTCCATTGAACGGTAAACCCTCACCATCTCTTTAGGAATTTCCCCATTTCCCCAAGTATAAGTTCCAATAGAAACAATATCATATTTACTTAGGATACTAGCATCAAAATTTTTAATCGAGATGATATCTACTTTGACGTTAAAATTGAGAAATTTATAGTAAACCATCTCAGCTAATTCTTTCGTATTTCCGGTTTTCGATGTGTAAATAATTGCTACTTTTATCTTCATATTACAATTCATCAAAACCGTTTGTTTGTGTAACTTTCGAATAAGTTCGTGATTTTTGCTCAAAAAAATCTGATTTTGTATCGTTAATCATTTCATCGCTAAATACATGTATCCAAGGCATAGGATTGCTTCTTTCTTGATATAAGTTCTTTAAACCTAGTTGTCGTAAGCGTTTATTAGCAAGGTATTCAATATAGCCCTCAAATTCTTCTAAATCAATTCCTTCTATGTCAGCCAAAATATAATCTGCCCATTCTTTTTCGAGCTTCTTTGCGGTGTCAATCGTTTTATACACATACTCAATATTCTCTGATGTATTCAGCTCTTGATTTTCAGTTAACAGGATACGTATAAACTGAGAAATAAAATACGCGTGTTGCATTTCATCTCGCTGAATATAGCTAATCATCGTACTCGTTTTCAACATTTTTTGTTGCCGAGCCAAGTGGTAGAAGAAAGCAAATCCAGCATAAAAGTATATCCCTTCCAAATTGACTGAGTTAACTCCGAGCTTAAATAACGTTTCTGGGGTAGGCTTTCTTCTAAATTCTTCATATGCTTCTAAAATCAATTCATTGCGTTTCTTTACTATCGGATCACTCTTCGCTTGATCAAATCTCGCATTTTGTTCACTCAGTGGAACAAGTGAGCTGAGAATATATGAATACGATTCATTATGCACAGCTTCTTGTTGTGAAATCACCGCAAATATTGCTTTAAAGCTTGAATCAGTAACATAATCCATCACCTGGCTCATTGTAGGTGTTTGCAGACTGTCAAGGGACGCTAGTTGTGTGTTAATTCGAAGAAAAACATTTTGTTCTATTTCACTCAGCCGCCCCCATTGCTTAATATCATCTTGCATATTAATTTCTTGAGCCTTCCAGAAATTCGATAATAAAGTTTGATATAAATCATACATTTGTGGATAAGCAATATCATTCCAATTTAAAAGGCCTGAGGACTCGCCGTTAATAATCCCTGTAGATTTATTAGGGAAATCTGGGTTTAGTAGTTTAATTTTAGTCAGTTCTGTATTTACTAGCATTAATAAGACCCCTCCTAAGAATTTATATTGTCCTGTTTATAATTATCAACGGAATTTATTAGAGTCTGTTCAAAAAGGTGGGTTTTGAGTTTTTTGAACAGACTCGAAGCAATGAGCGAAGCCATTGACAAAATACTTATTGAACAATCTATTTTTAGAATTCCTCAAATCTTTCTTAATCTAACTGTGGCAAGCTTCACACTCTTCAATCTCTGTTTGGGATGTACTTCTTACGTAATAAGTTGTTTTTAATCGTTGATTCCAAGCTTCCATATGAATATTTAGTAAGTCTTTCGCTTTAATATCATGTCGAACATATAGATTAAAACTTATCGCTTGGTCAATATGCCTTTGACGTGCTGCATTCTGTCTAATACTCCATATCTGGTCTAGCTCATGCCGTGAACGTCGATAGTAATTATACGTATGATGATTTAACTCTGGTGCCGTGACTTTAAATTTAAAGTTTTTCTTTTCTTCTGCATATTCAACTGCATAAATTGGGTCTATTCCGTCTGTTGATCCACCAATTTTAGCAGTAGAAGAGTTTGGTGCTACAGCCATCATCCATCCATTTCTGACACCGTATTCAGCAACATTTGCTCGTAATTGCTCCCAACGTTCTCCTGTGTAATTTTTCCGGTCAAAATAAATTCCTGTATGCCATTCAGATCCTTCAAATTCTCCATATGGCCCTTTTTCTTTTGCAAGTTCCATGGACGAACGAATGGTATAATAAGCGATGTCTTCATAAAGCTTGTCCGCATATTTAACGGATTCCTCTGATTCCCAGTAAAGTTTCTTTTTTGCAAGAAGATGGTGCCAACCAAATGTCCCTAAACCGACCGCACGGTATTTTTCGTTTGTTTGTTGCGCTTGTCCAACAGGAATGCTATTAATATCAATGACATTATCAAGCATTCTCATCTGAATCGGGATTAAACGTTCTAGAACTCCTGCACTCACTACTTGAGGAAGATTAATCGACGATAAATTACACACAACAAAATCTCCTGGTTTCCGTACAATCACAATGTTTCCTTCATCATCTTGATATTCTTTTGTTACAATAGTCGGAGACATATTTTGAGCAATTTCCGTACATAAATTGCTGCAATAAATGGATGTTCTCCCTCTCCCAGCCACATGTTTATTAGGATTCTGACGATTTACTTCATCTCTATAAAACATGTATGGGGTACCCGTTTCTAACTGTGCTACCATAATTCTCGCCATTATATCCATTGCTCGGTAAGTGTTCCTTTGTAGTAGAGGATGATTTACCGCTTCTTCATATTTTTCTGTAAAAAGCCTCTCTTCCTCTTCATCATAGAAGTCTTCTAATCCAAGAGGGTTCCCGTTTTCATCCTTCCATCCCATCACCTGTTTTACTTGGTGGGGACAAAACGTATGCCACTGTCCAATACTCCGCCCGTTCTCATCGACTTCCTTCAACTTTTCCATGAAAAGATCAGGTACCGATACACCCGTGAAAATATCGTGGGCTTTACGTCGTTCATCACCGTTATTCGTTTTTAAATCTAGAAAACCATTCATTATATCTTTATGGAATAAATCTAAATATACAGCCACCGCTCCCTGCCGCTGTCCCAACTGGTCTACACTAACAGCTGTATCATTAATTAAGCGAATCCACGGTATGACCCCTGACGAATTTCCTTTAAACTTTTTAATATCTGAACCAAGTGCACGAACTTTACCATAATATATACCAATTCCACCACCATCTTTACTCAATCTTGCAATATCCCAATTATTTAAGTAAATACTGTCTAATGAATCATCCACAGTATCTATAAAACAAGATGAGAGTTGACCATAGCTTTTTCCAGCATTAGCAAGAGTTGGTGTTGCCACTGTCATATATAAATTGCTTAAAGCCCAATATGCTTCTATAACTAATTTCAGCCTTTGAGACTTCGTTTCACCTTTCATTAATTCCATTGCAATAATCATAAAACGCTCTTGTGGCAGTTCAAAAATATTCCCTTCATGATCCTTTGCTAAGTATCGGTCTGCTAGCAAAAACAAACCGATATAATTAAACATCTCGTCACGTTCTGGCGCTATTTCCTTTTCAAGTTCAATTATTTCATTCATGGAGTATGTATTTAAAAGGCTATCCGAATATATTCCTTTAGAAGTTAAAGTTTCTATCAAATGATATAAATTACCATATTTCTTTGTTCGTGGATAACTACGGTTTTTTGAAGCTTTCTCATAAAGCTCATTTAGATAAAGGTTTGCTGCTAAAAAGGTCCAGTCAGGCTCTTCCATTTTGATCTGATTTAAAGCATAGAACATCGCTTGTTGATTGCCTTTTATTTCATCTGCCTTCATTTCAGTTAATCTATCCTTTATTTCTTTTGTGTCCAGCCCATATTTTTTTCCAACTGTATCAACAATTCTTAAAACAATGTCAAGTTCAGAATGGATTTGTGTGATCATGTGATTTCCTCCCTATAAATTAAAAATATCCGCCCAATGAATTGAGCGGATGAAACGATAGCAAATATAGGCAGAAAAAACCTGTCCTTAGTCGCCACCGTTTCATCTTCTCAATCCCCGAAGAAGGTGAAACATCTTAAGGTAAGACAGGTCTCCTGACTGATGCTTTAACCTACTTTGAGCCCTTCCCGTATAAGCACCTTATCAGTTCTCTTATACAGTGGTCTGCTCATTTCGTCAGCATTTACAGTTGCGGGGGCAGTTTTGGATTCTCACCAAATTCCCTATTAAGCCTATAGGCATCTTATCTTAAGGCAAACACTATATATCTAGTTAATTATACTTTATATAACAATATATTGTATTGTTCTCTCTATAAATAGTAGAGTAGATTATTCATTTCTGCAAGGGATAAGTTTTCTAACAAGAAAAGTAATTAAAGAATTAATTCTTTTTCCGTTATTTTATCTGTTTTCTATAAATCTGAAACCAAGAACTACACCGCATAGCTTGAGGCATACGCACACCTCGCTTCTTGCAGAGGCAGGTGTTTCACTGGAACAAACCATGGACCGCCCTTGACCACACAGATGATCGAGTTACGAAATTATGTACCTCCATGTCACGCACGAAATGAAAGAAGAAGCTTCCCATAGTTTACCCAACTAATGAGAAGCCTCTTTTATATACCTGATGTTAGCATTTTGTTAGCAAACAATAGGCAAACCCTTATATATCAAGGGTTTGAGCGGTCATTACATCATGCCGCCCGTAAGGTGAGAGTGTGTAAGATCTTTCCCTCTGTGTGCGTAGAGTGCGGTATATCAAGGTTTTGTTAAATTATTACTTTTACATCTTTAACGTGATTTAACCGTTTTTCACTGGATTGCGTTAGCAAAGTGTTAGCAATGATAATATATAAACAACTCCACATTTTTGCAATTTGAAAATATATTAATAATTAAAGGCTGTTAAAACTAACTCTTCGTCATAAATAATTCCAAGGATATTACTATACCTTTCTTTAGACTTATAACTTTTCCATCTTACAACTTCACCAGGTATATTCATTACGCTTTTATCTTTAAAAATAACAACCAGAGCGTTTTCACATTCAACTATTGTTCCATAAGCAGCTCCTGCGCCTGCTATAATTTCACCTTTCCATCCTTGAAAATTTAAAGTTCTAGATTTAAAATTTAATTCTTCATTCTCAGAGTCTAATATTGTAACTTCCTCTAATGTACTTGAATTTAATTTACGATAAATTTTATTATTATTCACCCAAGTTACCTTAGTTATCTCTTCTTTAGCTGAATATTTGTATATTTGATCTTCACCATAAATAATCTCATTTGTATTCATAGGGTTTAATATAAACTCTTCAATATATGAAGAGCTATAGATGTTATTTTTAACCCAGCTTGTTCTATTAGAGTGCTTTTTTATAATATTTCTAAAACCTTCCTTATAACCCTTATAATTTTTGTTGAGATTATTTATGGGTAATAAAAGTTCAAATACACCTTCTTCTCCGCCAGCCAAAGCAACTTTTCCATATGTACCAACACTTATATTGTAAAATGGCATATCTGTTATTTTTTCAAATTTTCCCATGTCATTTAAAAAAGATATAAACAATCCATCATCCGTATTAATTAATATATTTTCATTATATGAATTAATAGAGGTTATTACATCTCCTGTTGGAGTTAATTCCTTTTTATCTAGATATCTGTCTAAATCAAAGCGAGAAAGGTATATATCATTATAATGACCAGTAATATCTTTTTCTTTAATTATTTGATTTATCATTGATCCGTTATATAAGCTATATATAAAATCACCGTATTTATGAGAAATCTCTCTTAAAATTTCTTCCCAATTATAAATTTCTATTTCTCCTTCAAAGTTCCATAAGAATAACTTGTTATATTTAATTAAAAAATCCCAGTATTCGCCTTCAATTCTTAGACTCATAGCTGTCATTAGATATCACAACCTCTATTATCTACTATTTTCCCCATTTGACTTTTCCTTATAATACCTTTATTGACCCATTCCTTTAATATTTTCGTAGGTGGCTTGTCGTGAATTGATTCTCTATAATCCACTGGATAGCCATGCCACTCAGAATTTTTAGTACTGTCAACAAATTTAGCAATTTTAACCCATTCTAGTGACCTGTTTTTTCCTAATTTTTCATTACTAGAATTGATTCTATGTAAAGACCCCCCTTTATAATCTTTAAAAATCCAATTTTCATCACACATTAAAGCAAATGAGTTAAATTCTTCATCTTGATTTATTTTCCACTCTGATTTATTGCGGTTTTGTAAGTTTCTATGTAGGTCTGAAAATATGTAAGTACAGTCATTATACTTTCTAGTTTGATGCCCATTTGGCATTTTCAAACCTCCTTTAAATCTTATTTTTTAATCAAACCGGGCAAATTCCAATAATTTCGAGTGCTAAGCACAAGAAAAAATCACATTATTAACCTGCTAAAATACATTTTCATTAGACCCATATTATTCAAATAGATATTTCTTTCTACGCAAGGAAAAAGCTGGTTCAGTTCCTTCAAGTACATCAACAATTCTATCCCTAATAAATTTATCTTCAATACTTCCAGCAGTATATGTTATTTCGTTTTTAGATTTATCAATCTTACAATGAATCACTTGTTCAGCGTCACAGGCAACTGCAATGTTTGGATTATGCGTCACAATAATAACTTGTCTCCGCTTCTTAGCTTCAACAATACAAGGTACCAATTTATTAAAAACTGATTCATTATCCAAATTGTCTTCTGGTTGGTCAATTATTAGGGGCTCCTCACCTTTATTAAGAGCCAAATAAAATATTAGTAATACAATCCCTCGTTCACCAGGTGATAACTCAAGGAGCTCTCTTCCGGCATAAGCAAGGTTAAACTCTACTCCAATAAAATCTAAACAACATAATTCTTTATAGAATCCTTCTTTATCCTTAATAATATCTGAGGATTTATCTAAGTTCTCTGTTACTACCGTGAGAACTTTTTTTATAAAATCTAATAAACTATCCAAATCGGAAAAGTTTGTTTCTTTAATATATTCATTCATTTTTACAAACGCATTATCTCTCCCGCTAAATATACCAGAGAAACTGTGGTTTACATATGCTAAGATATTAGAAGCAAGTTCATTATCTGATTGGACAATATTGACACTAAATTCAACCTTCTCGTCCATATGTTCTAAAATTAATTGAAGTTCTTTATCAATGGGCTCGTATATCTTTGAGTAGACATTAGAAATCTTAACTTTTTCTTCAAATAATTCTTTAATTTTTGAGTCCCTATTTTCTTTCAATGTTATATATTCACTAGGATATGTCTTGTTTATTCTTTCCAATTCCGATTTATAATAATGGAGAGATTCATCGCTTGTTTCTGATCCCAGAATTTTAGCTTTCCTTAGTTCCCATTCTTTAATATCATCGATATATTTCTGATAAGCTTTCTCTTTTGCATCAGATTTAGCAATTATACCTTTTTTAGTGTTTTTCTCTTTATCTAGTTTTTTATATAAGGATAATTCGTTTGGATCTTCTAAATTATCAAGAAGTAATTGCAATTCGTTCTTTCTCTTCTTAGATTCCTCAATTTTAGTAATTATTTTTTCTTTAGGTGTAGTATATTGAATATAGAATTCCGTATCATTAGAAAAAAAACTTTCTTTAACTTGCTTTAATCTCGAATTCACTTGTTTAACTTCTGATTCTAAAGCGTTAATATCAGATACACTATTTTGTAAAATATCAATATCAGAGTTCACTTTCAATAGTTCGTCCTTGTGAACATCTATACTATCTTCAAGTTCTTTAATTTTTTCTTCACAAATTTCAAGGGACATCTTATCTTCTACACTTAGAGTACTCTCTGGCTTTACAACTTCAGCTGGCTTATTTTTAAGATGCCTTTCTAATAAATCTTGATATTTATTAAGATTTTCTTCCACTGATTTCTTATATTGACTTGTTAGTTTTCTCTCAACAGAGATTATCACCTTATTAACTTCAGTTATTTCACTTTGGATAGAATTTATTTTAGAATTAAAAGGATGCGATTTAAAATCTATTAGTTCCTCAAGTGACTTTGCATCACCCTTTT
Organism: Evansella vedderi; assembly: GCF_030813435.1. Taxonomy (GTDB): domain Bacteria; phylum Bacillota; class Bacilli; order Bacillales; family Salisediminibacteriaceae; genus Evansella; species Evansella vedderi. The sequence goes on from NZ_JAUSUG010000004.1 coordinate 225,987, forward strand.
CTGTACTATCAACATAAGAAAATATTACTTTATTTATTTCTTGTTGAAATTGTTTATCTAAATCTGTACATATTCTTTCAATAAATTTTTGTGGCAAATACTGAGCATATTGGGTTGATGTTTTATGATCTTTTGTTTTTAGAGAATCTTCCTAGTTCCAAAATCGCCATCAAGCCACTTAATGACTCCTGAATAATCCTCCGCATATTTGTGAGGAGGTTTTCCAAATCTAGTTTCATTTAAGAAAGAGGCTTCATCCATTGAATTAGCATCACACAAATGTCCCAATATATCTGCAAACGCACTTTTACCACTACCCTTATTCCCAATAACTACTGTTAAACCATTATTAATTGGAATATCATAATTAAACCAATTTGATCCACTATTTCTTGCACCTTCATTTCTATTAACTTGAACTGTATCAATATATACACTTTTTTTCTTATTAGCTTTATCAACTTTATCAGGTATATCCCCTACAAATACTCTTTCTTCAGGATGATTAATTGCCTGTATTAGCCCATCAAAAGTGGTATCAGCTTTTATCCACAATTTCTCTTTCCTCTTATAATCCCTTGGATCATGGTTATCAGAACAAATAATAAGGGGTTTTGGACCAGTAGTTGGCAATACATGCTTTTGATAATCATAGATGTCTTTTGTTTTACCTAATTCAAAGAAATGTACAGCTGAAGCTATTTCACTTTTGATTGCCATATTAACAGGTGTTGCATTTGTGATTTGTTTGTCAATTCCATTTTCTTTACTTCCTGTATGTACCGATATCAAGCCTTTATGAATTTTACAAAACTCAACAATGTCATTAAAATCCCAATAGATTGTATCGGGACTTCCTGTTGATTTTGCTTTATAATCTAACATCATTGACCTAAAAGCATTTGATAATTTTACTATGTCACAGTTCTCTGGAAATATAATAATTACATGGAGGTTTGAAGTTCCCTTATCGCTTCTCAATTCAACTCCTGGGAAAATTACTATATCCTCACCTGCAAGAGACCTAAGACTGACTATTCTATCACTATCAATTATGAAATGGTCAGTAATGGCAACTGCTTCAATTTCATTTTCTTTCCAAGCTTGTACTAACAGTTTGTCTGAATCTTCACCTTTGTAAGCATCATATGAAGATGCAGTATGAACATGTAAATCCCACTGTCTCCATTCAGAACCACGACTTATACTCATCTAGATAATCACCCTTCCATACGATAAATTTGTAAAAATTTCCTAATATATTACTTTAATTATTCGACAACAGACACGTCACTCCTCCCTAAATAAACAGATTTCAGCAAAAAAAGGACTCCATATACGAGAACTTTAAGTTATCTTGTAGATTTCTTATTGTAGAAGAGCCAGTAGAAATAAAATTTGTACCAACTCAAAAACGAGAAAGAGGCCTCTCAAAAGTTTAATCAACTAATGAGAAGCCTCTTCTATTCTAGATAATGTTAGCATTTTGTTATCAAATAATCGACAAGCCCTTATATATCAAGGGTTTGAGCGGTCATCACATCATCGCCCCTAAGGTGAGAGCTTGTAATATCGTTAACTCTGTGTACGTAGAGTGCGGTTTATCAAGATTTTGTTTAATTCTTACTGTAACATCTTTAACGGGGATTTACCGTTTTTGACTGGATTGCGTTAGCAAAATGTTAGCAAACAACTTCCTCTTCTGAGGTTTCAACCAGTTAGTCAACGATTGTCCCTCATAGAACTACACATTTAATATTTTTCACTTACATAACTTTTAGAATATAAATTTCTTATTACTGAATTTGTACTTTGTGATGAGAATATCTCCTGAAGGTTTTTTAAAAATTCATCTTCACTCTTTGCTTCATATTCAAATGTTGCAGGATCAAGATCTTCAAATACATCATTATCTTTTGCATTTCTATCAATAGCAACAGGATAATCGTGTTCAGGTTTGGAGTAAAGTGTAAATAGTGTATATGTATACCCATCTAACATCGGGGCAACTATTTCAAAACTTGTTGCCAATCCATATTCTATATCACTATTTTTTAATCTTTTGGTAGTTAATTTAATAAATAAGGTATCACCAACTCGTTTCTCAAAAAAGTCCGCTTGTACTTTTAAGATTCCATGTGGTGTTTCATTCAAATCGCTTTTACTTAATTTACCAAACGTCCATAGATCCTTCATAGTTATTCCCTCCACTTTTTTATTGAATTTGAAATTTCAAAGGTAAATGATCTGAAAATTCTTTAACATTAGGAATTCCTTGTTTATTTAACAAGGTAGTGTCTCCTATTCTATCTATAAGTGTTAGCTCGTTGAAATCAAATTTTTCTATTAAAGACGGGCGAATTATCACCTGGTCAAACATATTCCAGACGTAACTAATAGGATTTTTATGATAAAAATATGAACCTATTACTTTGTGGTTAATGTTCCCATGTAAAGTCCACATTGGATTAAAAAAATATTTATACTTTTCTCCATCAACTGTTCTATGAATCTTCATCGCAATTTCCTTACTCATTGTTGCATTAAAGCCTACTGTAGATACCATATGCTCTGAAAAGGGATTTAAGTTAAAGTCTCCTACTACAATAGTATTATTTGTGTTGAACTTTTCCTCTAATAACTCAATTTCCCTTTTTATCTCAACACATTTATATCCAATTTCGTTATCGTACCTGTATAACCTGCTAGGAAGGTGTATAGAGATCAAAATAGTCAATGTATCATTAGAATTTAATTTGTATGCCGAAAAATATTTTCCATCTTTAATCTTATTTATTCGAGTATCTAAAGAATGAAATAGATGCGTTCTATTTCCGGGCATTGATAGATTATCTACAAACTTGACCTCTGAATCTTCAAACCTTCTAACAACATACTCTGGTTCAATGTTTTTAAGTTCAGAAAGTATCAAAATATTTACATTATTATCAATGCATAGTTGAGGAAGATATGGAACAACTTTAATATTGTTCTTCACATTCCAAAATAAAATATTCATTATTCTACCTTTTCCTTTCATTCACGAAATATAAAATCTCTAATACTAATATTCTTTTAATTTAAGCTTTAAATTCTTATTTAGCAATTGATAATCCCCCCTAAAATGTTTACACTAAAAATAGTGTGAAAAAGGAGAGCAAATTATGACAAAATTTACAGTTGTAGTAGGAATTGAATCTTATAAAAACGTTAACAAGGTCCTATATGCTTCTAATGATGCACTTGCCTTTAGAAATGCGATGATTACAAATGGATGTGTTGCAGAAAATGTCCGTGTTTTACTTAACGAAGATGCTACAACACCTTCCATTATGTCTACTCTACAACGATTAACTTATGAGGTAAAAGATAACGATGAGGTAATTTTCTTTTTTGCTGGTCATGGAGAGATTTTCTCAAATCAACAATATCTAATTACATATGAAACACATTATTCAGACATCCCTAATACAGCGTTATCTCTCGATAAACTATTTGGACTTATGCGTAACTTTACAAGGGTAACCTTCTTTCTGGATAGTTGTCACAGTGGGATGCCTATAAAAACTCTCCAAAGAAGTAGCGAAGAATTAACTAGAGATCCATTTGAGGCAATTAAGACAATGGAGTACCAAGTGGCATTTGCTTCTTGTAAAAATGGAGAAAAATCTTATGGGAGTGACTCATTACAGCATGGTACGTGGACTTATTATGTGGTAAAAGCACTTACTGGGGAAGCCCCTTCATCCTTTTATAAATCTGATGGTACATTAACTAGCTCAGCTTTACAAGAATACCTTTCTGAAAATGTCCCATTACAGGTAAAACGTGAACAGGGTGAGGATAAAGGTCAAACCCCCTGGTTTTTTGGTGGACTAACGAGAGATTTCTATGTTAGAAGCTCACAATCTACAAATGCAAATATGGAATCTCAGAGAACAGAAATAACTCCCCTCCCCTATGAGAACGTCATAGACAAAATTAATATTGACAGTTTTCATTTTAAACAAAAAGGCTCTGTTAAAAGCTTATCTGGATTTAAAAGAGGGTCACATAAAGAACCAACTTTTTATAGCAAAACAACAAGAGATTTTGTTACAAGGATTGCAAATGTGGAAATACATGAAATGACTCAAGATTATCTTACCCAAATACAACATTTGGATTTATATAAAGACTCCGAAATACATGTTGAATATGAAGAATTTGGTTCTATCGACTGTAATGAAGATTTTTTTATACAAGTTTTTGTTGATCAAGATAAAAATAAACCTAATGAGTATGTTATGTGTAGTGAATTAATAATTCATTCTGATAGAACAGAGGTTTTCAAATCTATTTTTCCTAACCTAACCTTAAAGATTTTTGACAGGATTCTATATACTATACCAAAAAGAATTATTTTAAAAGATACTATACAAATATTAGAAAATGAAACAGAAGAAGATAACGTCTTATACAGCTATACTCCAGGAAGTAACATAATTGAAATTGAATTAAATGATATGAATGGAAAAATAACTTTATCTGAGAGCTCAGATCAGGTTGAGTACTTTTCTAATAAATCTCTTGTAAATGAGGTATATGAAGACTTTAATTTATTTATCAATTCAATCCAAAGTAATAAAGTAAAATCTCTAGTTTTAGGGGAATGATATATCTGGTTCATAAAAGACAGCAATTTAATGATTTGCTGTCTTTTAACTAATTATTAAATAATATTTTTTTGGCTAGCAGCTATTTAATTCTTTTTATATTTGTTCAATATAAGCCCGAATTCCTTCATAGCCGTTTCAATAGTCTTCTTCATTAATACCCAACAGTTTTGTTCAATTCTCTTCCCTAAAAGTTTAACACTTCCACCTTCTCCACCTAACACCAAGATTTCTACCAAGCCCCCTCCATACTGTTGCATCCTCCTCCTTCTCATTACTAAATTAATTACTCATGTTTAAGTTCCATTACACTAAAAAGTAATTCCTGCACCTGCCGTCGCTATACATATCCTATCGACACTTAACGTATAGTCTTCTTTGCTAAAAATGTGTTCATATCGATTAAGTGTAACTGTTACACTATCGTTTATTGTATGAGAAATTATAACTGGGTTTCCTTCTTTACTGTAATAGAAATTTGGTTCAATAGTCTTAGGTTCTCCCTCTTGCATCTCCCACTGATAACTAATTCATTAATAAAGTTATAAGGTTCGTAAACTTTCTATTATAGAACTTAAAATTAACTCTTCGAGAATGCCTTAGCTAACCTTTTTATAAAGGTGTCTTTTTGATTGTCATTAAAATCTATAAAACTGAAGAACTGTTCTTTATTAATCACCAAAACAGGACTATCCTCGATAATAACTTCGGGAGGCAGGAAGTTAATCTTATTCGCCCTATCTCTATTTGTCCTATCCCCAAATTCTTCAATCTTTATTAGAATAGTATTGTCCTCCCTTATATCGAATGCTTGTTTATGACTTCTATATAACTCACGCCAGATAAATTTACCTCTTTCATCATAGTCATTGAACTTTTTCATCGGAAACCAAGCTGGTATATCCATTTCAGATTCCTTGTAATACTCTATAAATATTTCTCTAGCAACAGCAAGGAAATCCTCTGTTTTATAAAACTCGTTTCCATCTTGAAGCCTTTTACCTATTCGATAAGTGAAGTCTTGGAATAAACTCGAATTGATTTTTGACATTATCTCGCTTAAATATTTACTGGACTCTGCCATGACTTCTTTTTGAAATGTATTATCTATTTGTAAATAATAAATCCGCATCGATGTTTGTGCTGTAACATCGAAGCCCGTGGCATTAGTAGTTCCAATCATCACTGGGTGTTGTCCCTTCATTTCATTGCTTATATACTTAATTAAACGTTCACCCTTTTTAGCAGCTGTGCTAGTAAAAAATTTAGGATCAATTTCATCTATGAGAATAGGATTTACATTAGTAGAGTGGAAATAATCCCATATAACAGTGGAATCCTTCACTTGTTCGTATGCAAAGTATGGATTAATATTCCCCAACAGCATCCCTACAAATTCTAATGCAGAAGTTTTACCAGACATTGATCTACCTGCAATTATTAAAAATGGAGGAAAGTGCCTACGAACACTCTCTCTTCCCTCTTCGTTTGCATAATGGTCTCTCATATTCCATATATGAGCGGACATGAACCCATATAAAATAATTTCAAAAATCCTGGATTGATTTTTCAAATCTGACCTCGACGTAAATAATTCATAAGCCTCGACAAACTTATTTATTTGCAACAAGTTCTCTCTTATTACTGCACTTTCAGTTATAGGCTTTGAAAATGGAACCAATTCTTTTTCCTTCTCTTCTCCTTCCATAGATTTGTTAGTTGTTAGTAGCATTTGGTTCCCTTTGTTAAAAACTAATTCAAATCTATGATCCAATTCTTCTGATTTCTTACTGGTCTTAGAAAGAATACTCTTAATAGCTACTGATTTTTGTCTCAAGCTCGCAACTGGTAACAACGTAAAATTATTAGTTTTTTTATCTTTCTTGGTGATAACTTCTACTATTTGTTTATATTGTGTCGCTCCATCTTTTTCTACTTCAACTTTATCGGGTATAAGTTTTATTTCTTCCATTTCTTCTTCACTAAATTGAACTTTTACATTTTGTCGTGTTAAATCATCAAGTAAGATTTCTTTCATCAATTCTGGATCTGCCACCCAAACTTTTTCGCTCTCAGTTTTAGTTTTTACTAAATCTGGAATATAGTCTACTGTTTGAGAATATAAATCGTTAAATCTGCCTTCATAAACTTCATATAGGGGAGAATTATCGAAAACAAGGATTTCTTCATATTGCTTTTTATTCTTAAATGCCGTCTCTGTAAAGTTGGCTGAACCAATAATAACTCTTGTAGATTCTTCTCCTTTTAATAAATAAACCTTTGAATGGATTGGATTACCTAGCTGCGGATATCTAACAATAAATTTATCATTACGTATCTTTTCCTTTATATCTTCTGACAATGAATCAAAAAATTTCAGTCTATCTTCTATATCAAGGAGTGGAGCCAAACCAGAAACAAACGAATCTGCAACAGCTCCATCTTCAATACCCAATATTAATGTAATTCTTTTGAAATTTTTTGTTGTAGAAAAAAAGAATCTTGATGATGCAACAAAAGATACTGCTTTAAGCTCAAGAAACTGATTCGTATCAAAAAGTTCTTCTATTCCCATTTCAACAACTTTATTGTTCTTGACAATGTTCAAGAATTTAATTTTCCTGTATTCATTATCTTCTTCAAATAAATTTAATTGTTTGTCGTCAAACAATTCAATCTGTCCCATACAACCCCACCTTTCTTTTTTATTAAGAACTGTAACTATCCCAATTGATTTTATATAATTATTAAACTATGTATAGTTGTCAAAAATTTGACAACCTATAAAAAAAGAAAGGATATTGGAAATCCAATACCCCTTCAATAGTTTTGGTACATTTTTGTTACTTCATCTTTAATTTTCTTGACAAGATACGGAGGTGAAACAACTTTAGCATCACTCGCCCATGTCAATAGCCATCGTATAAGACCATCACTTACCGATGCACTTATCTTAATTGAAAATTTCTCTTCATCTACTTTTTTTATGTTTATATTTCTACCGAAACGATCTAAAACTACATTAATTAGTTGATTACTAAATTGAATTTCAACATTATCTACTTCACCAGGATACATATTAAAGCAACGCTTTAGATGATCCGTTATATTGAATTCAATTTGCAAATTCTGAACATTTTTTTCTGAAACCTTTTTCATTCTATCTACTCTATAGTGCCTAATTTCTTCTATGCCTTCTGGCTTAGCAACAAGATAATAATAATCGCTATTCCAAACTAAAGAAAGCGGCCAAGCTGTATATAGATTACCTTCACGGCTAAGTATAAATTCTTTCTTTAGATTATATCTTCCATACTGAAAAGTTAGCATTTTCTTTTGGTTAATACAAGAATGGATTGTATCGATATGATATCTCACTTCTTTATTTTCCGCTTTAACACCCATGTCCACTATTACCTGATTTCTTAGTCTCTTTGCCAAGTGTTTACTTGTTAGTGATTTTACCTTTTCAATCAACTTATTTGATTCCTCTTGTGTAATAAATCTCGCTGAAGATATTGCATCAATAAGCATTCTTAATTCATGAATCTCAAATTCCCTATATTGATGACTATAATGAATTGTTTGGTTTTCTTTAATACTTTCTTCTATGTTGAACTTACTGCTTCTTAGTTCCTCGATTGCATTCTTTACAGTATTTTTGGAAACTTTGTAATCACTCCCAAAGTAGAGTTTTAATTGTTCAATAATCTCTGAAATTGAAAGTTCATGCTCTTCGTCGGTCATCTGAAAAAGAATTTCCTGTATTGCCATTATTCGTCTAATATTACTAATGCCATCCACCTTAACCTACTCCCTTATTAATTTTATATGAACTCTCCCCCTTGAATTAACCTTTGGAAAAATATTATTTTGGTTATAGTTTATACCTAACCTTCAAATTGGTTGGATAGAATGCATAGTATTGTATAATCAAGTCTTTGATTTAAAGTGATTTCAATTTAGATAATATAAATATTTATTTTGGAGCTCGCTTTCTGTAATGGCTTTTCACACAAAATATTTCCACTAATTGGCCTTCTTCAATTTATACAAAGCTGTAATTTCACCTGAATCATCGTATTCTACTTGTAGGTCAATTGGTTCATTTAAATCAGTACTATTCCTTTGTTTTAGCTTGGCTAGTTGTTCTTTCATATCTGTACTATTTTTGGCGATTGTTTTGTTGAGGTAGGTAATCTTTTTTTCCAATGTTTTTTTACGTTCTTTAACCGCACTTTCAAATCTAAATTTTCCATCTAGCTTTATTTGTTTTTCTTTTGTAATTCTATTAAATTCATCAAAATGATTGATTGTTTTCTTATAATCATTTTCAATATCAGCAAGCCTTAATAGACTTACTTCATCAGTTCCTTCTATATAGGTTCTCATATTCAAACAAATGACCATCAATTCTAAGTTTCCAAAGCACAGGGATAGATCTTTTTCAAATGTGGTAGCTATTGTGTCAATCTCTGCTACAACATTATCTAAATCATATTTAATCACTTCCTTAACATCCCTTAAGTTATTAATAGTAGTCGGCTGCTCTATAAAAATAGATTGCAGTTCCTGATAACAAATTAAATAAATATCCTCGATTTTAGCAAAGTATGCATGGTTATTTGAAATATCACCCTTTTGTATTTCAGGTAGTATGGATTTTAAATATCGAACGGCACCTTGAATTCTTCCAAGTTTATCATTCCTGTTATACCTCAACAGTGTGTTAACCTTATCATCAATAACATTTAACTTTTGGTTGATATTTTCTAAGTGTTCTTGTGCCGAAATAATAGTCATTACTCCAAGAGCAACATTGGCTAATTGAGCAGGATTAATTTTTTTCACATTCTTTATCCCTATTGTTCCATGACCTCGAATTTTATGTTTTGAATCAACTACCATTGTTCTAAAATCATTTGCTGCTCCCTTTGATTTCATCAATGTTAATTCGCCAGAATTCATTTTATCAAGAACCTCTTTACTAAACTTTATAAAGACCTTTTTATCCGTTTTTACGATATCCGTAGCTGTTGGGGCTAGTTTTACGAGATTATTAATATTATCCTTCAAATCCCTATTTAAAGGCACTCGTTTTGGTTGTTCATATTCCTTTATATCAAAACTAGCTAAAGATTTTACTTCCCAGGGGAGTTCAATAGGAACATCTGTGAGAAGAGTTTCTTCTTCAAGACTTTCGTTTTCACTTCCAAAATTTAGATCCTCTAATCTTTCTTGGTTTGAAGTTCTATTATAGCTTTTAAATATTAATATTATTTTAATTGTTAAAAGTACCGCTACCATTGATCCTATTAGAAAAAGAGTAATATTTATAAAATCCCCCGGCATATATACCACAACTCCTTTTAGTGAATTATCGTTACTTCTTTTTTCGGAAATTCGAACGTACTACACTAGAATATTTTACCATATAACTAATTAATATTTTCATAAAAGTGTTGAGTAACCTAATTGCTACAATCTCCATCAGAAGCACAAAGTAAAATCCGTAAGTGTTTTTCACATGTGACACAAGAAATGAAAAAGTGAATACGGACAAAGGAATTTACTACCTCTGCCATCTTTTAAACAACTCATTGACAAATATTTTACCACCTGTTGACTTCCCTTTTACCAGCCGTTCCAAAGGCATCCTGGACACTGAGCCTCCGGCGGTTATGATGTTGGCTGCCCTTGGCCGACACCCCCCTAGGGCGCTCCTGATGGTCGCTGGGGGCTGCTAGCCGTGGCAACCTATCATACCCGCCTTCTCAGTTTTAAAGACCGCTACGCTTGCCTTTTCCACTAGTTTTTCTACCCCTAATAATTATGTCTGGTAAGTAACCTGTCTTTTTTTGGTACATTTCTTGTCATTCGGTGGTAAAAACTATGTCACTAGTGGTAAATTTGGTTGGCCGTAATCAAAAAGAGCTTCCCATAAGTTTTATCAACTTATGAGAAGCCTTCATTCATCATATATCAAGCAAAATGTTAGTATTATGTTACCTGATTTCTTAAAAATCACTATATACCAAGTGTTTGAACAATCATCATATCATGCAGTCCTACTATCCTTATATTAGTAGTTATTGTTTTTCTCAATTTGACGGACACTATTTAAACTTCTCATTCCAAAATCATAAGGTTGACTATAGTAAACTTTACCGCATTTCAAACATTGAACATCACAAACTCTGTTATATATTAATTTTTTATGATTAGATAGAGATTTTGGCGGCTCTTCAATTCGAATTACATCAAGTATACCTCCGCATTTGCATATCATCCTTATAACTCCCATCTATGGTTAAAGATAATAAATTAAATATCAATTGGGTATTTGGTGTAGAAAAAGAAACCTTAATCTATGAATTCCTTTAATATTACATCCTCTACATTTGCAGTTTGGTACAACAGATTCCAATAAAAATCATCACGCACATTATTTTTGCTATATAAGAATAGTATATCTGCTTTATTTAACTTATCAGTTATCATTACCATTAGATTTTCATATTCATTTATTTTATCGATAAACAGCCCTGATAGCTTCCAATTTTCTTTTTCAAACTTCTTCTTCATTTCCTTTAGTATTTCTTCAGTATTCAAATTTTCTTGTTCTTGAAAATATACTAACGTTTGCTTCATACTAATCACCGAACCCTAATTAAAAGTGTTTTTGTATTAATTTTAAGTCAAAAATATAAAAAATAGCTGATATAAAAAAATCTATACGATTATCATAACCAATAAAGAAATAAGGGCCTTATTCAGCCCTTACCAATTTTCACATTTTGTGAAATAATACTTTTTAATTCGTCTACTGTATAAGGTGGGTTTTTTTTATGAATCATTGAATGGCAATTTGGACAAATTGGAACCAAGTCTGTTGTGGGATTTATCTTATAATTAGTACCTAATTCAGAAACAGGAACAATATGATGAACATGGATAAATTCCTTTCCTAAAGTTCCATACATCTGTTCAAAATTAAAATCACATACCTTACAGATGTAACCATGAATTATTAAACATGTCTGTCTATTAAGTGCACTTCTTTCGTACCTATTAACTTCAATACGTGTAAGTGCTCCTTCGGGAAGTCCAGCTGCACCTTCTTCAATTGCTACCTCTTCTAATGGTAGAAGAGATAAAATTAATCCCAGTAAATTACCCGAAATATCCAAAGTTGCATTTTCTAGCTGTTTAGTATCTAAATCATCAGGAATGACCGGTGTTTTTGAACTCGTCGATTTCAAGGGAATTTCTTCCATTTTCTTTGAGTTCAAAAATATTTGAAGTGTTCAATTGTAGAACTTCAGCCAGTAAGTTTTCGTCGAACTTCTCATGAGCATCTTCAAAATGGTTTACTTCATTTTTTAGTAATAACTCATTTCCCCCGTTCACTTGTTCATCTTCTTTAAAGTTAAAATCAAATAAAGATAGTTGAAATGACTCTCGGTTTTGCATAATAAAATCCCCCTCTCACATGCACTTTTCAAAATTTTAAACAAAAAATCATTTTTCCTAGTTAATTAAGGCAACAAAAAAAGCACTGTCTCCATTTATCTGTAAGAAGACACACCTATGGTGTACTTCTACAGATAAAGAAACAGTGCTCCTGCTCAATATCTATTTAGAAAATAGATTATTAAATTTAATTGCTAAGCTTTCATTAAATTTCTTGAACTGCTTATGATCTAAATCTAACACAATAATATTAGCTTACGCAAACATAATTAAAAAAATTTTTTAAGAGAAATTTAATTGGTTAAAATTTAGACTAATATATTCAGGTTTTTTAATAGAGTTTCTCACTATACTGATTAGTAATAACAGCATTAAAATTTTAAAAAAATAACGCAATTTTGTGCTTGACAATTCAATATATTACAATTTATGATGTGTAACATAATCAAATTTTTTTTAAAAACAATAATTAATCGATGGGTAACCCCACAGATTGGATCAGGAAGTACCTGCCAATCCAAGTATAAGATTATTAACTTATGATCTTATTAACTTTGGATGCAGTCTGCCTTTCTTTCCAAATCTGTGGGGTTTTTCTTTTTGATTTAACAGGAGGTATGAAGTTGAAGAAAACAGAAAAGCACATCCCTTGGGAATCTTTACCCGATACTTTGACAGCACAACAAATTTGCGAAATCTTGGAGATGTCCAGAAGAAGGGTTTATGAGTTATTTAAAATTCATGTGGATTATGGTGGCATTCCTACATTTCAAATTGGAGCATCAATAAAGGTAGACAAAAAGGACTTTAAACAATGGAATGATGGGAGAAAAGGTAAAAAATGCTCTCAAACTACCTGATACTGAATGCAACAAATTTTAATTAAGCTATGACTTAGAAATTCAGATTATTCATCCTTGTATCTTTATCTGTAGTCAGTGCCTGACATGGATCCGCGACAGGGGAAGTAATCCATGAGCTTTGTTGAAACACCAACTTACTATACCCGGCAATCCATGTATAGTACCTTAAAGAAAATATCAATTTCTTTTTTGTACCTATGTTCGCCTTTAAATAATATGTGAGTTAACATGATAACAGAATATAAAATCAACTGGGATAAACCCCACAGATTGGAATGAGGAAGCACCTATCCAATCCAAGAAATAAGATGGTTATTTTACGATTAAAACCACCTTGTTGTCTTGGGAGGAGTGTGCCTTCTACATCACATCTGTGGGGTTTTTCTGTTGAACTAAGGAGGTTATTTTATGAAGGAAACAAAAAAACACACAACTTGGGAATCTCTACCGGATACTTTGACAGCACAACAAATTTGCGAATTTCTTGGAATATCTAGAAAAACAGTTTACGAGTTATTTAAAGTTCCTGTTGAGCAGGGGGGAATTCCCAACTTTGAAATCGGTAATTCCATTAGGGTGGAAAAGACTGATTTTAAAATATGGATTAATCAATTGAAAGAGAAGAAACAAGCATAGTGACTGATGGAAAACAAATGTATTGGGAATGGCTCTATTAAAAAGTTCTATGAGCCGCTTCCTACCTTTGTTCATCCTTTTATATAAACTTGAAAGCGAGGTAATCACTAAGTATGAAAGGTTATTATAAAAGAAGGAATTGTGAGTGTGATGACCCTAAAAAATGTTCATGTGGAAAATCATGGACATTCTGGGTAGACGTTGGGCCTGACCCAAAAACTGGTGAAAGAAGACAAATTTCTAAGGGTGGTTTTAAAACAAAGAAAGATGCAGAAGATGCTGTCGCCGCGTTAATAACTGATGTGAAACAAGGTACTTTTATCAAGGAATCAAAGATTCTATTTAAGGATTTTGCTGAGCAATGGTTACCTATGTACATTGACAGAACTTGTCCTAAACCAGGAACCGTTCGGCTTCGTAAATATGGAATAAAAAAATTGCTCCCCTACCTTGCTCACATTAAGCTAAAAAATGTTTCAGAAGAAATGTTCCAAGAAGCATTAGATGATTTAAAGGCTAATAATTTGGCTAAAAGTACACTGGAAGGCATCCTAGTAACAGGTAAAATGATTTTTGATATGGCCGCACACAAGAAATTGATTAGAGAAGACCCAACAAAGAAGGCCTATGTAAAAAAGGATTCTAAAGTAATCGAAGAAACAGATGAGGATGATAAGAAAAAGGAAGATAAGGATGATAAGAATAAGCAGGATGAGGAGCTCCCAAAATACTTTGAAAAAGAAGAACTCAAAGTCTTTTTGAATGCTGCTAAGAAATATGGTCTGTTTATGGATGAGTTGATCTACACTCTGTTAGCTTATACAGGGATGCGGGTAGGTGAATTAGTAGTACTTAAATGGAAAGATATTGATTTTACTAAGCGAACTATCCGCATTAACAAAACGTATTATAACGAATTTAACAATATCGCCAAATACCAATTAGTACTACCTAAGACAGAGAAATCCAAACGAAAAATCGTGGTATCAAACCTTGTTATTGAGATGCTAAAGAAACATAAAGAAGAACAAGAAAAAATCATTGCTAGATTAGGAGATTCATACAATAATAAAGGGTTTATTTTTACAAATGTTAAAAGCCATCCAGGCCTGCCTATCTTAACAAAGTTAGTGGATAATAGGATGACAAGATTACTTAAATTAGCCAAGTTAAATACCAAACTTTCTCCTCACAGCATGCGTCATACACACACTTCACTACTTGCGGCAGCTGGAGTAGAGCTCGAGGACATTAAAGATCGCTTAGGTCATTTTGATAGTAAAATAACCCGGAAGATATATCTTCATATAACAGATCCTGTGAAGAAAGAAGCATCTGACAAATTTGATAACTTCATGGAAAGCGCTTAGTCTTCAGTCGTGATAGAAGCCAAAATATACATACTAAACTATGCATATTTTGGCTTCTTTGAAATTAAGGATGTTGTACTAAAGCACCCGTTACTTAAATACCACGATCAATCCTATAATTCCTAACAGTCTGCTTATACCTGCCCACAAAAAAATCAATTACCCCCATAAACTTTTGTTTTGGGTTCCGCTCTTACTCGTGGTAAAGCGGAAGGCAATAACACAATAAACTTACATTTTAAATTTAATAGACAGTCAAATTAACAAAGAAAATCACTTGATTTTTCCATCCTTTAAAAGAATGATATCCTTTGCTCTCATGGCTATATCATTATCATGGGTAACAATAACAAGTGTTGTCCCATCAAAATAATAAATAGATTCAAGTAATTCAATGATCTTTGTACTATTTTCAGAATCTAAATTACCAGTTGGTTCATCTGCTAAAATTATTTTAGGTTCTGTTACTAATGCCCTGGCAATTGCAGCACGTTGCTGGTCTCCACTAGATAGTCTTGATGGTAAGTAATCTATTCTGTTTTTCAGACCGATTCGTATTATTGTTTCTTCCGCCCTTTTACAGATATCAGACTTAGAAAAGAATTTAAGTAATGGTAACATAACATTCTCAAGGGCTGTGGCTGATGGAATCAGTTGAAATTGTTGAAATATATAACCGATGTGTTCAAAACGTAAATTAGCTAGTTATTTTTCTTTCACGCTGATAAGCTTAAAACAAGTACTTCAATAATTAAAATACCTAAAAATTTATTTCTAGACCATCCAATGGATCTCAACATAGAAAACTCTTAATAAGCTATGGTTAGTAACGGTAAGGCAAAATATGGAGCTAAGAGATAATAAATAGATAAAAAGCAGTTGATTTGTGGTACTGATCTGTTCTTCAATTTCCCAGCTTAAAAGAAAAATTCGGTGATGCCTATTATGATCAGGCTTATGTATTCACAAATATAAATAGACATCCGGGCTACCCGATCCTCACAAAGTTTGTTTTAAGTAGAATTGATAGACTATCCAAGTTTTTTAAATCAGACTTTAGAATATGTAATCATCTTCTTCGTCATACTCATACATCACTTCTTGCTGAAGCAGGAGTTGAATTAGAAGAAATTATGGATCGATTAGGGCATTTCGATGACGAAACAACCAGAAAAGTTTATCTTCATGTAACATCAACAATGAGACGAGAGGCTTCTGATAAATTCGGACAATTAATGAGGGGACTACTGTAAAAAAATATTGAAAGCAAAATTGAATTCATTTTGCTTTCAATAGCTAAAATAACATTTAACAGGACTTTGGCGTACTCGGTGTCATTCTAATTCTCTTCATAACAATATAGATTATAGAAATGACTATCCAGGGTAACGGAGTGGATATCAGATGACTCTAAATAAGTAGACGCAAAATCAGAGATTTTGATTCCAATTCCATGAGGATATATCTTTCGGTTAACACGTAAACCACCGATAAGATGAAATCTTATTTGGAAACAGTGATAACTAACTCATATACCTGCTCTTCATCTGAAGCTGGATAAGAATTGATTAACTCAATCGCAAGATCATTTTTACTTTTGAAAGGGATGCCTTCCTTCTCGAAAAACTCTTTACGAAAGTAGCAACGGAAAACCCAAGTAAAGGAAAGATTTTGAACGACAATATAAGCTGTAAACAACACATTGAGACCATACGGCCTTTCCATCGGAATGGAAAAAGTGGTTATCCAGCCCTTTTTTGGTGGAACGCCCCTTCTTACATTGGGAAACATCAATGATGAAAATGTGATTGGCCTTGTATCACTTGTACTGGTTCGATTTTTCCTTATGTGATTCATAATAAACTGAATCCGTTTGTTGGTCACATAGTTCGGGCACCACGGTGAATCGTAAGAAAACGAGTCATACAACTAAGATCTCTTTTTTCATTAGTGGATCGACGAATTTGAAAAACGTTGATTCTTCCATCGGTCAAAATAATTCCATTAACAAATGTAAAAATGTGATTCATTTGCGGCTTTGAAAGACAAAGTTTCAACGTTAAAATGAAGTTGACGATCGGTGAATAGAAGGTTACCATGATATTGGACATTCTCCTTTTAAATGGAATTTGGCGTGGTAACTAAAATTTCACCAAAAAGGTAAGAATGTCCTATTTTATTTTTCTGAAGCGACAAAGGTTCTATTAAAGCCTAAATTATAGACGTAATTCGATATGATATGTTTTTTGCAAGAGTCTAGTATAGTAATTTAAATTTTTGAAAATAGGATCAAAAAATATAACAAATTTAAAATTAATAAACAAGCATAATCTTACTCTACTTTTAAGCGTGGAGAATAAAATGATATTACTATTAAAAATAGCAAGAATAAAGCATTATGCAAAGCTTCTTTACTGCATTTTTATATCATCAGTTATTCATCTAAAAGAAGCTGTCCATAATGGAGAACCTTCCTATTTTGATTATTTATTTACTACATTCGTTGGATTATCTTCTAGGAACAGTTTTACATTTTCTACTGCTGTATTAAACAGCCTTAGCCTTGCTTCCTTGGTAGCCCAAGAAATATGAGGAGTTATTATACAATTTTTAGCAGTAAGTAAAGGGTTATTTTTCTTAATAGGTTCAGTGGATACTACGTCTAAGCCTGCCCCGCCAACTTTTCCATTATTTAGTGCTTCGGCAAGGTCCACTTCATTAATTAATGGCCCTCTCGAGTTATTAAGGATGATAACTCCATCTTTCATTCTTTTGATTGATTCTTTATTAATAAGTTCTCTATTTTCCTCCGTTAAGGGACAATGGAGAGAAATGACATCAGAACTAGCATAAAGTTCATCCAAATCAGCATATTTCATACTTTCACTTTCCAGCCCTTCATCCTTGTAATGATCAAATGCTAAGACTTTCATTCCTAAAGCTTGAGCAATTCGTCCAGTTGCTTGACCAATACGACCATAGCCAACGATTCCCATTGTTTTACCTGAAAGCTCAATTAATGGATAATTCCAAAAACACCAATCGGCATTATTGGTCCAATCCCCTCGCTTTACTGCTTCACTGTGACTTCCCACATGATGGCAGATTTCAAGGAGTAGTGCAATAGCCATCTGGGATACGGTATCTGTACCATATGAAGGAATATTAGTAACAACAATATTATGTTCTTTTGCAGCTTTCACATCCACAACATCAAATCCAGTGGAGAGCATTCCAATATATTTCAGCTTTGGAAGCTCATTTATAGCCTCTTCCGGAATTGGTGTTTTATTAGTAAGGATAATATCAACATCCTTAGCACGTTCGATTACTAATGCTACTTCGTCCAATGAATAAGTAGTGCGGTCATAAACAGTTACATCTACTAATTCTTTTAATGGTGACCAATCTAAATCACCAGGGTTTAATGTATATCCGTCTAATACAACTGCTTTCAACATTCTCATCCTCCCTTTTATTCCAATAAATAATCATGTAAATCTCAAGGATTACTTTATCTATATTAGTAGCCTTCTAAACTTCTTACCAAGTTAAGAAATGTCGATACCAATTTTCAACAGCTTAATTAGTTCCTCTACTTTTTCTTCTGTAAGTATCTTCGTATTTTCTATAGCATAATCTAAATCACATGGTCCTTTTACAATGGAGAACGCAGCATGAAGACCTATTGATTTAATTTCCCCTCCGTTCAAGGTACTTCCTCCACATAAGGCAATGACTGGCACATTTGACTTATTAGCTATTTTACATACACCTGCTATGACTTTACCCGATAGCGTCTGGGTATCCAGTTTCCCTTCACCTGTGATTAATAGATCCGTATTTTCCAACTTCTTTTTAAAATTAACTGCATCTAAAACGATGTCTATTCCTGATTTCATCTTCCCATTGAAAAAAACCAACAGTGCTGCCCCCATTCCACCTGCTGCACCAGCACCTGGAACATCCATTATATTCATCTTTTTTTGTTTCAAAATGATGTTAGCATAATTTTTTAGTGCATTATCTAACTGCTCAACCATTTCTGACGTTGCTCCTTTTTGTGGTCCAAAAACTGTAGATGCTCCATCGGGACCACAGAGGGGGTTCTTGACATCACTCGCAATAACAAACTCTGCTTCCTTTAATTTTGGATGCATATTTTCTTCTTCAAAATAGGCCAACCGAGATAGATTTGCTCCACCACGTTCTAACCTTATACCTTCTTGATCAAAAAATTTTACTCCTAATGCTTCGAGCATTCCTGCTCCACCATCATTAGTAGCACTACCACCAATACCTATTATGAACTTTTTATATCCCCTTTCAAGGGCATCTTCAATAAGTTCTCCAGTTCCATAGCTAGATGTTTTCATTGGATTCCTTTGTTCCTTGGTTAATAGGGGTAACCCAGATGCTTGTGCCATTTCTATGACAACTGTCTCACCATCTCCTAGGATACCGTAGTTGGCTTTTACCTTGATCATTAAAGGGTTATTAACATTTACCTCGATGATTTTCCCACCTGTGGAGTAAACTAAATTCTCCATTGTTCCTTCTCCACCATCTGCAAGTGGTACCTTTAGGATTTCCACATCAGGAATAATATTTTTTACTCCCTTACTAATCGCTTCACATAAAAGAGGGGCAGATAGTGAACCCTTAAACGAATCTGGCGCAATAACAATCTTCATACTTTAACACCCACTTTTAGGACTTATTCAAATAAATCACTAACTGGTTCTTCATTATGTATCCTAGCTATTGCTCTTGATATTAATGGCGCTATTGAGATCGTTTTTATCTTATCTATATTTTTGCCTTCTGGTAATCTAATGGAGTTAGTTGTTACCAGCTCTTTAATTTTAGAATTCTCTATACGGCTAATCGCAGGCCCAGATAATACTGGGTGGGTACAACATGCATATACTTCCAAAGCCCCATTCTCTATTAGAGCATTTGCCGCTAGTGTAATTGTCCCCGCTGTGTCAATCATATCATCAACAATAATTACACTTTTACCTTTTACATTTCCCACAATATTCATTACTTCTACTACATTAGGTTTTGGGCGCCTTTTATCTATCAACGCAATAGGTGAATCTAGTTTATTAGCCATTTTTCTGGCTCTTACAACACCACCATTATCTGGTGCGACAACAACTGAATCTCTTAGTTTTTTTTCTTTGAAATATTTTGATAAAATTGGGACACCAACCAATTGATCAACAGGGATATCGAAGAATCCTTGAATTTGGGGGGCATGTAGATCTAATGTTAATATTCTTGATGCCCCTGCCACTTCTAACAAATTTGCAATTAGTTTAGCAGTGATTGGTTCCCTTGATCTAGCTTTTCTATCTTGTCTAGCGTAACCGTAATAAGGAATTACTACATTTATTGATTTTGCTGAAGCTCTTTTCAAGGCATCAATCATTGTCAGCAATTCCATAATATGTTCATTGCAAGGTTGAGAGGTAGTTTGAATAAGAAATATTTCACACCCTCTAACACTCTCATCAACATTAATTAATATTTCTCCATCACTAAATCTACTTACAGAACTTTTTCCCATCTCGATACCGAGGTGTTGAACAATTTCCTCGGCCAGTTCAGGATTAGAATTTAGTGTAAATACTTTCAGGTTTTGTTTGAATTTCAGTGTTTCTATCAAAATTACCTCCAAATAAGTTAAACTACATGTTTTCTTTCATTTATACTGCCTAAGTATTAGCTCTTTTAAAAAAGTCTTTTAATGACGGGTATAGTTCACAGTAAAGATTATAAAGCTCGTTATATTTTTGAACCTTTTCAGGTTGAGGTTCGATAATATCACTCGTCATATTTTTCATCTGATTTTGAGCATGTTCAAAAGATGTATAATAAGAAACTGCTACACTTGCAATTAAACATGCACCATAAACACCGGTTTCTGGAATTGTCTTAATTTCAATAGTTTTATTTAGTATGTTAGCCTTGATTTCTGCCCAAGTCTTATTTTTGGAACCGCCACCTATGGATTGAAACCTTTGAAAACTAAGACCATACTCGGAACGGATAATCTCATATATTTGTCGTAAACCAAGGGAACATCCCTCTAAAATGCTTCTAAACATGTCTTCTTTTGTTGTATTTAGATGGAGTCCTAAGAAAACTCCTCTAGCATCAGGATCCCAAATAGGAGAACGTTCTCCTTGCATGTATGGTAAAAAGAATAATCCATTTGATCCAATAGGAGATTTTTTAGCAAAATCCTCAAGCATGTCTTTCCCAACATTCTCTTTAAGAAATGTTTTATAGTACCAATTAATAGCGGCTCCTGGCGTAGACATTGCACCATGGGAAAGCCAACGATTTTTGATTATATGGCAACGGTTTAAAAAGCGAATATCCATATGGTTGGGATTTTCCGTACATACGGTTAATACATTAGAGGTCCCAACAGATTCAAATACTTGATTTGACTCTATTCCTAAAGCCAAAGTAGAACAAGCAGTATCTGCTGCTCCTGCAACCACTGGTATTCCATTAATAGAACAACCACAGATAGTTTCACCGATTATTTTAAGTGGATCTACTACTCTAGGAAGAATTGCCTGGTCAATACCTATCTTTCCGCATAATGATTCCGACCAAGAATAATTTACTAAGTCAAAAATCCCTGAAAATGATGCATGCGTCCAGTCCATTACAGCTTTACCCGTAAGCTTATTTAAGATAAAGGTAGATAAATTCCCCCACTTGTGTGCTCGTGCATATTGATCTTGAGAATTTACCTTGGTCCATAATAAAGTTGTTACTGAAAACATTCCTGGCTCTAATCTGTTTTTAGTAATACTCTTATATTCTTCATATCCAATTTCATTCTTTATCCATTCAGTTTCTTTGTTACTCCTCTGATCCAAATACATTATCCCATTTCCTAAAGCGTTTCCTTTTTTATCAATCAATACAGACGCATTACAAAAGGTAGATAACGAAATTGCATCAACAAAGCCGTTTTTCCTTACTTTCTGGATTACCTCTATTAATAAGTTCTTAGTTTTCTCCCAGACCTCATTAACATTGATTTCCACATAACCCCTTTGGGGGTAAAGAAGGGTATATGGACTATAACTGACATACTCCAATACACCTTCTTTATTCATTGCTCCAATTTTTATTCCACTTGTGCCAATATCTATACCAATAACATGGGACATATAATCACCTTATACTTTTAGTGGTTGATTTAATAGTTCCTTATATAATTCATTTGCTTCATTTACAGTACCATTTTCATGAATAATATGTTTAAATGCCTTAACAATTGCAGTTGGATTACTGTTATTCCATACTATACGACCGAATGTAATACCTGTCCCTCCAGCATCAATAACATCATAAACCATCTGGAAGTAGTCTTCGATGTTGCTACCAATATCTCCTCCTGCCACTACGACTTTTCCTGGAGTAGAAGATACTACTTTATGGAATGATTCTGGGTCACCAGTATACTTTGTTTTTACAATATCTACTCCTACTTCTGCACCTAGTCTTACTGCATATGCTGTGTGCTCCCAATTACCTTTATCTTCTTTCGGAATTTGGTTCCCTCTTGGATAGATATGAGCAATTACGGGTATTCCAAGAGATTGTGCTTCTCCTGCCATTAAACCAAGGTTTCTTAGCTGTTCTGGTTGATCATCTCCGCCAACAATACACCCAATGGAAACTGCATCTGCCCCCAAACCTACAGCTTCATTTACATTAGTAACTATTGTATCGTAATTTGGCTGCCAAGGTGAAAAAGTTGAACACTTCAAGATAAAGCCAGCTTTCCCAGCATGATTACGGAAACACATATCTGCAATACCTTTATGCATAGTAATAGCATCAGGACCTCCAGCAACTATTTCACTTACTTTTCTCTCAATAGGCATCAATTCTTCAAAAATACCTCTTGCCATAGCTTGATCCACTGCAACTGCTAACAATTTACCATCTTTCTGATTCAATAAACGATTCATTCTAATTTCTTTTCCTAGTAATGACACAATAATCATCTCCTATATTTATTATTTTTCTTATCAATTAATCTATTAAACTGTATTAAACAGTTATAATTGATTTCATTCCTTCACCATTTCTCACATTTGCTATTGCTTCTTCAATAGACTCAAGGGTGTACCCTCGAGAACTAAGTATTTCCGTATTGATAAGACCAGCTTCAATTAATGAAAGAGAGGCATGGTAATCAGCACGAGTTAATGCAGATGTACCATTAACATTGATTTCATTATAATGAATTAAGTTTGGATCAATTTCAGTCATTTCACCTTTTGTAAAGCCAGCAAACAAGTTGAGAGTTCCACCTTTCTTTAATAAATTTGCACTACTATTTACTAAAGAAGGAACCCCAATTGCCATAATAACTACATCAGCGCCTATTTGTTGAGTCACATTCATAACAATTTCCTGTAGAGATTCTGTCATAGGATTAACTGTTAAATCTGCACCAGCTTCCAAGGCTTTTGCTCTTCTGTGGTCAATCGGTTCGCTTAAAATAACTTGTTTAGCACCAGCAATCTTTGCCAGTTGTACATGCATTAAACCAATTGGCCCACCTCCTATAACAACTACAGTATCATTCATTTTGACATTTGCCTTTTTTTGTCCATTTAAGCAACAGGCTAATGGTTCAGTAATAACAGCTTGCTCAAAGGTTACATGATCTGGAATTTTGACTAAATTACCCGATTCGACTGCAGTCCTAGGAATTCTAATATATTCAGCAAATCCGCCATCAAATTCATACCCTATAGCAGTTCTATTGGCACATACATTTTCCATTCCATTTAAGCAATAATGACATTTCTTACATGAAATTACCGGCATTACTCCAACTCTATCATTTAACAAGAAACCTTCTACCTTCTCTCCTACTTCAACAATAGTACCAACTGTTTCATGTCCAATTATTGAAGGTGTCCGAACCCCTTTTGTCTTTTTCCCCTCAAAAATCCTTACATCTGTTCCACATACAGCACTGACATTTACTTTTACAAGTACTTCATATTCATTAATTAGTGGCTTAGATACTTCTTCTAAAGCCATTTGATTTGGACCTCGAAAAACTGCTGCTTTCACATATCTCACCTCTACTCATTTTTTTGTTTATCATTCTCAGTAAAATGTGGTGGTAATTTCCTTCATTATAACATAAAAAAATATGAAAATAATCTTCATATTTAATTTTTTTAATTATTTTAAAATCCAAACCAATTTAAAGGTACTGTGATCAGTTGTGGTACGAATACAAAAATTAATAATATCCCTAGTGTTACTAAAATTAGAGGTATAACGCCCTTTGTAACTTCTTCAATTTTTAATTTTGTAATATTACACACAGCATATAAACAAACACCTATAGGTGGTGTAATTAATCCAAATGACAACAATAACACCATAAAGATAACGAAGAATACGGGATCAATTCCTACTAATAGAACAGTAGGCATTAATATTGGAACTAATATAAATATTGCTGCAGTAGCATCCATAAACATTCCTACAACAATTAGAAAAACAAATAGAATTAATAATATTATTATTGGTGATTCACTAATTCCACTTATTGAGGTGGCAATCCTTGTTGGTAATCCATCATACTCAAATATCCAACTTGCTGGTTTTGCCGTTACAGCAATAAATAGAATGGTTCCAGTTAAGCTAGCAGTGCGAAAGAAAATACTCGGAAGTTGCTTAAATCTAAGACCCTTATATACAAAAATAGAAATCAATAATGTATACAAAACTGCTATTGCAGCAGCTTCAGTAGGTGTAAAAAATCCACTTAGAATACCTCCAAGTAAAATAACCGGTGCCATTAAGGCTGGGAATGCCTTTAAAAATTCTTTACCCAGTGTTCCCACTTGGAACTTTTGATGAATTCCTATATTATTTTTTTTGCAATAAAAATAATTGTAAAACATTAAAAACAAAGCAACAATTAGTCCAGGTACTAGTCCTCCAACCAATGCAGCACTAATCGAAACACCAGCAATAGATGCTGCAATTACCATTAATATACTTGGTGGTATGATTGTTGCTAGCATAGATGATACTAATGTTAAGGAAGCTGCGTATTGTAAAGGATAGTTGTTTCTTGTCATTGCATTAATTGTTATTCTACCAGTACTAGCAATATCCGCAACAGACGAACCTGCCATTCCCGAAAATATTAAACTAGCTAATATATTTACATGCCCCAAACCACCCGTTAACCAACCTACTAAACTCCTGGCAAACGCAAAAATTCTTTCGGCTATTTTTCCCTCATCCATTATAATACCAGCTAAAATAAATAGAGGTACAGCTACCATTATAAAGCTATTCATTGAACTATACATGGACTGTATAACAATACTAAACGGCACTTCTGTAAACAACAAAATTGTTAAAACTACTGAAATACCTAAAGATATAGCTATAGGCATTCCAACTAGCATTAGGACAAAGAACATAATTAATAGGAATATTGACATTGAATCAGCCCCTAAAGTAAATCTCTATCGTATATTAAAGATTGGAATAAATTTAACATCCCTACAATTGCTGAAACTGGTATACTTAACCCAATTAACCACATTGGAAAAGACAAAACAGTACTTGTCTCATTCATATTTGCTTGCTGCTGTATCAATCCTACACCAGCCACCAACATATATGTAAAGAAGAGAAGAGTACCTAATGTGTATATATAGAGAGAGAAGTTCTTAAAAAGTTTTGGAAAGTACTTTAAAAAAACTGTGACTCTGGCAGATTCTGCTTTTCTAAACCCAATGCCAATCCCCAAAAAAATCATCCATATGAAGATATAACGAGTCAATTCTTCCGTCCAAGGAGCCGGTTGCCCTATTAATCTACCAGTTATTTGCCATATTACAACAATAAAAATACCAATAACCGTCAAGGTTGCTAATGTATCGGATATCTTATTGATAATATTAAATAACACTCTAACTCTACTACTAAACTCACCCCTCACCATCTTCAAAACTCCTTTTAATTTAATGTAATAACTACCTCCGGAAGTTACCGGCCTGCAACCGTTTTCATTCCGGAGGTATTTAATGTAGTTCTATTACTGTTTATTCACTTTTTCCAACAAACTCGAGTACCTCTGCAAAGAATTCATCGTTTTTAATTAGCTCTTTAAATTTAGGATAGGCTTCCATGGATACTTCAACAAACAATTGCTGTTGTTCTGGAGTTAATTCGTTAACTTCCATTCCTTCTGATACAAGTGTATCGACTGTTGTTTGAAATTGGCCTTGGTCATAATCCCATTTCCAGCTTTGAAGTTCTTTTGTTGCATCAAGTAATATTTGCTGCTGTTCAGAGGAAAGGCTATTAAACTTATCATCGTTAATACCAACAATCCAACCATCAGCCATATGGTTTGAGATTGTTAAATAATCATTAACTTCGTAAAACTTAGTTGCTAAAGCTACATCTACAGGGTTTTCCTGTCCATCTATTGTTCCGAGCTGCATCGCGTTATAAACTTCACCGAAATCCATTGGTGTTGTAACTGCACCAGTTCCCTTAAAGAACTCTACCCATAAAGGATTATTAGGAACTCTTAACCTTAACCCTCTTAAATCCTCTGGTTCATAAATCGGATTTCTGGAATTAGTAATCTGTCTAAAATCACGAGTCCAATACCCTAGACCTTTAATTCCTAAATCTGAAATACTCTCAATTAACTTATCTCCAGGTTCACCATTTAAAAAGGAAAAAAATTGATCACTGTCATCAAATAGGTACGGAATACTAATTGCACTAAACTCCGGTTTAAAGTTCGCATAAAGAGAGGTTGATAAAACTAACATATCTATACTGCCTTCACCTAATTGTCTAATACCTGCGGAGGGGTCAGCCCCGTATAAAGTACCATTAGCATGTACGTTTATTTGAATAGTTCCACCACTTTTTTCACTTACTACCTCTGCAAATTCTTTTGCGGCAACAGTTATTGATGAGGAATCTGGGTCAGGTGTTGATAGATTGAAAGTAACCTTAGAATCTCCATTATCAGAATCCCCTGTGCCATCACCACCACTTTCAGCGTCACCACATGCTACTAAGACTACGAATAGACAAACAAATAAACCGGTTGTAAGAAACTTCTTCACATTATTTCCCCCTTTGAATGTTTGAAAGCGTTTTCCGAATGCTTCAAAAAAATCAGTCTCCCTCGGAAAGTTTTTTGAATTTTCGGTGTTGATGTAATCTTATCACATGGTGGTAATTTCCTTCAATATTTTTTTAAAAAAAATGAAAAAATAATTCTTTATAACTTTTTTCCTACCGTAGACCTTTTTGTTTTTTCTAAAACCTCTGTGAAATATTCATGTCTTTGGTTAGTAATGGCTGCAACTAAAATATCTATAGTAGTTAACTGAGCTATTCTAGAAACGGCATCTGTTCTATACAAAGTTTCTTTTGCTGCAGTATGTAATATAATATCGGAGATTTTTGTCATTGGAGATTTAGATGCATTTGTAATACAAATTAAGGTAGCACCTGTTTCCTTTGCTAATTTCATTGCATTTAGAACATCCCTATTGGAACCAGTATGAGAAATTCCTAATACAACATCGCCTTTGTTCAGTAAACTAGCTGACATAGTTTGTAGTATTGAATCACTATATGTAATTACCTTTACACCTAACTTCAATAGCTTATGTTGCGCATCTTTTGTTACAACACCCGAAGCACCTGTTCCATATATTTCAATTAAATTTGCATTGAGCAAAGCGTTTACTGCTTTCTCTAGTTCTTCTTCTTTTAATACTTCTAATGAATCATAAAGGACTTGAATATTTGATTGAAATATTTTTTGTTTAATTGTAGTAATGTTATCTTCCTTTTCAATATCATCATTACTTATTACCTTTTCGGGTGTCATTACCTCTTTAGCTAAATGTATTTTTAAATCCTGAAACCCTTTATAACCTAGTCTTTTACATAGTCTGACCACAGACGATTCACTAGTATTACTTCTTTCAGCAACTTCTGTTATTGAGAGATGAATAATTTCTTCTCTATTTTCCTTAATAAATTCTACAATTTTTAGTTCCGAGGCTCTTAACTTTGCCATTGTTACATCAATACGAGAAAAGAACCCTGGATTATCATTAACGTTAAGTTCTCTCACTTCATTCTCCCCTTTTTAATTTATTTTCAGATAATCATATTCTATAATAATAATTCTAATAATAAAATAGAAAATATATCTATTTGGTCAGGATGAATTTATATACTATCCGTTTATTTATTACTTTAAAAATTATCCAAAAGGATTTATTGTAAATCGAAAATTAATAATAAGTCAGCTTAAATATAATCATTCCAACACACCGCTCACTGTTCCATGAGTGTTTATACTTGTTTATACTTGTTTATTTGTTTAATCATTCTTCGGTATATCCCTTTGTATCTTTATAATGGATTCCTCACCAAATAAACAAACATCTTTACGACAATAGATTAATAAAACTTTGTCTATTTCATGTAATCTAAGTAAAATTCCCATTGTTTTCAATATTTTTCATAAAAACTAATTGTAATCATTTATAGACCAAGCTATTAGTATTTCTTTGCCTTTCAAACAGCAGTATACGTAGGAAACATGCTAACCTAAACCTTTAACAATAGCTTTCAAAAGGACATACGTATCAATAGTGATGACAGGAATTTGATTATCCACCGCTTAATTTATAAGCGGAGCGAACATTTCCTTATTTATGGCTTGGACAATTATGCCATCGCCGTTTGCTGCTATCGCCATATCCAATAGCATCACTTGTTCCTCCGGATTAGAGATGCTGTCAACTTTTCATTTAGTAACTCCATTCCTTTTTACCTCCCTTAGTAAAACTGGCTCATTTAATTCCGTGGGTTTGATGAAAACTTGCGTTATCCGATTTTTGTTATCAAATTTAAACAGTGTGAAAAAACAATAATTTCAGTACAGAACGTGTCAGTTAGCCATCATTCTACAATCAAATTGTTCTAAGTTTTGTGTTTATTTCCTTTTTGTTTTTGTCTTGTATCAGCTTTAGCAATAGCATCAATAATATCTTTACCGTATTTTTCTCTTGAATAGCTCCGCCTATAATCAAACAGATTGATTTTATTGTTCTTCACACATTGAACTAAATCAGCGATTTTTTCAGCCAATTCATTAGAGAAAAAATCTCCTGTAAGCATTAGTTCAAGCTCCTTTATAATTCTGCCCGTTCTGTCCAATGGCATATCGATCATATCGATATCTTCTTCGCATACTTCCTTAGTCATTTTATCTAATTTTTTCAGTTCAACATCTACCGGTTCCGTCTCTTTTTTATGTAGTCCAACTCGAGCTCTACCTTCCTTACTAGGCTCTTCCACATATTCTTCAATTAATTTACGGGGTATTGAATCAAAACTTTTTCTAATACCCAGATTGTAGATAATTAGATTTAGCACATCAACCAACTCATCATCACTACCGAGAAGTTTACCATCCCGCAGCATTTCCCATTTCTCAGGCAAATAACCTTGTACCAACGCATAATTCACCAATTGCGGTTCTAGTTGCAGCTCCAGCTTGGGTCTAGATTGCTTATATTCATATTCCTGTTTGTAAATTTCACGTAATTGACCTTCAGAATACCCCAAACCCTTTAATATTTCTTGTTCCTCTTTTACTCTTCTACGATAGTAGGTTTCAAAATTTTCTTCCACCTTTAACACCTCTCTTCTGGTATAGGGGTCGAAACCTTAGTTTTTTATAAGAATCCTGGATTTCTATATCGTTACCAGTAACAACTTTGTATAATAGATAAAAATCCAAAAAGTTACAAAGTCAAATCTGCTATTCTTAGTTAGACAATGATTCAGGTGGTGAGACCGTGAATAAAACTATTCAACACAGTTATCTATTAAAAACAGGAGAAACTGTAATATTTAAGACCAATATGTTGCCTAAGGAGATTCAGTCCTTGCCTGTTTTTTCAAATCAGTATGAGTTTTATAAATACTTTCGTGATAGAGGTTATTGGATAGAAATCGACTTAATCATTAAAAAAGGGCACTGAATCTGTCTTAAACATTTAATTGAAGGGGCCTTTCGTTTCACCTTTATCATCATATTTTATGTTTTTTGCTTACATTTCCCCTAACTTTAAGATGTGCTTTGAGAAAAATCTCCATGCAGGGTTATCTTGTATTTTGAATTTCACTCTCCAATCTCAAGAATTCAAGTATTTGTATCAAAGAGAAAGCTCTTCTTTCATTACTTCCTTAGCTGATCATTATCCCTTACTCTCTTTCCCTTTTTTACGGTTTTTATAGTTTTCAATTACTTGTTCCATCTCTTTAATGATCTGTGAGGAAGACTTAATTTTAATTCGTTTGAATATGGGAACCACCTTGCTACTTTTGTTCTGCATTTCCATTCACCTTCCCTCCTCGTATAACTATTTTAGACAGATAAAATCAATGTACCTATTTTTATGAAAGATTAATGTTATTTATTAAGCCCCAGGGTGGAAGCAATCCCTTTTTCTGAATTCACCCTAATTTTACCATAATGTTTGTAAATCATGACCCTTCAACCATTCCCTTTCAAAAGTCGAAAGACGAATGATATCTCCTTTAATGGGA
Organism: Evansella vedderi; assembly: GCF_030813435.1. Lineage (GTDB taxonomy): Bacteria > Bacillota > Bacilli > Bacillales > Salisediminibacteriaceae > Evansella > Evansella vedderi. The sequence goes on from NZ_JAUSUG010000004.1 coordinate 256,680, forward strand.
ATAATGGTATTTTGTAACATATCATTTTAGGAAAGCGAGGTTATGAAATGAAAGGACACATCTTTAGAAGAGGTTGCACCTGCAAGAAGAAGAGAAAATGTACTTGTGGTGCTAAATGGGCTTTTGTCGTAGACGTCGGAATAGACCCCCTTACTGGCAAAAGAAAGCAAAAGACAAGAAGTGGTTTTCGAACCCACGAAGAAGCCAAAACCGCTGCGGCCACGTTTATTTATGAGTTAAACGAAGGAACCTATGTGGAAGAAACGGTTCAAACCTTCAGCGACTTTGCAAGAGAGTGGCTCCCCATTTACAGTGAATCGAAAGAGGTCAAGCCAGGAACCATTCGCGTCCGTCTCCATGAAATCGGAAAATTGTTACCCTACTTTGCGCAATTAAAACTAAAAGACATCACAAGAAAAATGTACCAAGATGCTCTTAACGATTTAGTGGCTCAAGGGTATTCCGATAGGACCAGGGAAGGAATTCATCAAACAGGAAGAATGATTTTCCGAAAGGCATTGGAGCTGGAGGTAATTAAGAAGGATCCGACAGAGTTTGCTTATGTAAAAAGGGAGAAGAAGACCATTGAACAGCTGGAGGAAGAGGAAGTTCCTAAGTACTTGGAAAAGGAAGAGCTTGCCTTGTTCTTAGAAACCGCTAAAAATGCTGGGTTAGAACTTGATTACTTGGTGTTCCTTGTTCTTGCCTATACAGGAATTCGTGTTGGAGAATTAGTCGCACTCAAGTGGAAAGACATTGACTTCCTGAACCACACCATTAGCATTACGAAAACGTATTATAATCCCAATAATAATACAAGGAACTATCAGTTAGTAACACCAAAAACGAAAAAGTCACGACGAAAAATTGTGGTCGATGAAGTGGTCATTAACGCCCTAAAGAAACACAAAGAAGTACAAAAGAAAGTCATGGAACAAATCGGTAACGATTACTACAACCACGACTTTATCTTTGCCAAAATGGAAAGGCAACATGGTTATCCCATTGTCATTAAGACGGTACAAAACCGAATGGCTCGGTTACTTACCTTGGCAGATTTAAACCAAGAACTAACGCCACACAGCTTAAGACATACGCACACGTCCCTTCTTGCTGAAGCCGGTGTCTCACTGGAGCAAATCATGGACCGATTGGGCCATACGGATGACCAAATTACGAAAAATGTCTACCTTCATGTGACGCAAGAAATGAAAAAAGAAGCCTCTCAAAAGTTCGCTGAACTCATGAGAAGCCTCCATTAATTTTACCTCATGTTAGCAAAATGTTAGCATTTCACTCTCACCTTACTACAAAACCCAGTCGTATCAAGGGTTTCAGGGGCAGGTTACATCATGCCGCCCATTCCACCCATTCCGCCCATGTCAGGCATTCCACCGCCGCCGTTGTTTTCTTCTGGAAGATCAGCGACAACAGCTTCTGTAGTTAGGAACATAGCCGCTACAGATGCTGCATTTTGAAGAGCAGAACGAGTTACCTTTGTTGGGTCAACGATACCAGCTTCAACCATGTTTACGTATTCGCCAGTAGCTGCGTTGAATCCAATTCCAACTTCTTCATTCTTTAAGCGCTCAACGATGATAGATCCTTCAAGACCTGCGTTGTGAGCGATTTGACGAACTGGCTCTTCAAGGGCACGAACAACGATGTTCACACCAGTTGCTTCGTCACCTTCAACAGTGAGTCCTTTTACTGCACTGATTACGTTAACTAGAGCAGTACCACCACCGGATACGATACCTTCTTCTACTGCAGCACGAGTAGAGTTTAATGCGTCTTCAATGCGTAGCTTACGCTCTTTTAGCTCAGTTTCCGTAGCAGCACCAACTTTAACTACGGCTACTCCACCAGCAAGCTTCGCTAAACGCTCTTGAAGCTTTTCTTTATCGAAATCAGAAGTAGTTTCTTCTAATTGAGCTTTAATTTGGTTTACGCGGCCAGCGATTTCAGCTGCATCTCCAGCACCATCCACGATTGTTGTGTTGTCTTTTGTAACAACAACTTTAGATGCACGACCAAGCTGAGTGATGTTTGCAGACTTAAGATCTAAACCAAGATCTTCAGTAATTACTTCACCGCCAGTTAATGTAGCGATATCTTCAAGCATTGCTTTACGACGATCACCGAATCCAGGAGCTTTAACAGCAACTGCATTGAATGTACCGCGAAGCTTGTTCACTACTAAAGTAGCTAAAGCTTCCCCTTCAACGTCTTCAGCAATAATTAAGATTGGCTTACCTTGTTGAACAACTTGCTCAAGTACAGGTAACACTTCTTGAATGCTAGCAATTTTCTTATCTGTGATTAAGATGTAAGGATCGTCAAGAACCGCTTCCATTTTGTCAGAGTCAGTTACCATGTATGGAGAAGCATATCCGCGGTCGAATTGCATACCTTCTACTACTTCAAGCTCTGTAGTGAATCCTTTAGATTCTTCAACAGTGATTACACCGTCATTTCCTACGCGCTCCATAGCTTCAGCAATTAATTGACCAACTTCATCGTCAGCAGCAGAGATAGAAGCAACTTGTGCAATAGACTCTTTGCTTTCGATTGGCTTTGAAATAGATTTTAATTGTTCAACAGCAACTTGAGTTGCTTTTTCGATCCCTTTGCGGATACCCATTGGGTTCGCACCAGAAGTAACGTTTTTAAGACCTTCAGAAATCATCGCTTGTGCAAGAACTGTTGCAGTTGTTGTACCGTCACCAGCAATATCATTTGTTTTGCTAGCTACTTCAGATACAAGCTTTGCACCCATGTTTTCGAAGTTATCTTCTAATTCGATTTCCTTTGCGATTGTTACACCGTCATTTGTGATTAATGGAGAACCGAATTTTTTCTCCAGTACTACGTTACGACCTTTAGGTCCAAGTGTTACTTTTACAGCATTTGCTAAAGCGTCAACACCGCGTTTCATGGAACGACGAGCGTCTTCACTGAATTTAATTTCCTTTGCCATGTGAACATCTACCTCCTATTATCCTATGTAGGTAATATTTTAGTTGAATTTTTTGATAGACAAGAGTGAATTAGCCAATAATAGCTAATACGTCACTTTCACGAAGGATCAAGTATTCCTTGCCTCCGTATTTTACTTCAGTACCAGCGTATTTAGAGAAGATAACAGAGTCACCCTCACTAACTTCTAGCGCCACACGCTCACCATTGTCAGTCACACGACCTGTACCAACAGCAACTACTTTACCTTCTTGTGGCTTTTCCTTTGCAGAATCAGGAAGTACGATTCCACTAGCTGTTTTTTCTTCTTGCTCTACCAACTCAATAACAATACGATCTCCTAATGGTTTTAACAAGGAAAACAACCTCCTTTAATAATGTTTATTGCGAACTAGCTTTAAATCTAGTTTGCATTTTTAAATTTTGTTATTAGCACTCACATTAGTTGAGTGCTAACACAGTTATTATAATAATCAAATGGATTTTTTTTTGCAAGTATTTTAAATGATTTTTTTGAAAAAAATTTCATGTATAAATCCACATTATAATATCGTCTGTTCTTATTTTATTTATACCTTCCATTTGCCCGTTTTTTCAAACCCTCTAAGATGTCATTTCTATAAAAATGCATAACTTATGGTACAATAATTACCGTTAGCAAAAATAAATGTACATTCCCTTTCATATAAATTAAAGGTCAAGTCCAAATTCTATTCACTGCCTATAATAAAAGAACAAGATGGGTGAATACAAATTTAAACATTTTTTACAAAGGAGACACGGCACCTTGACAAAACGTTATTGGCTTATACTTATTAGTTTTATATTCATGCAACTTGCCACTTCCTTAATTACTGTTCCTATTTTATTAGCTCTAGGAGTCGGGGATTCAATGGAGGAACTCCTAGGATTGTCCATGGTGATTACATTTTCAATAGGTTTTTTGGTAATACTCCTCTTAGCAATCAAAGGAAATCCAAAAGATGAATTCTCAAGGAATCGATATGGGACAGGGGACACCATTCTTTGGTGTATTATTGGTTTTTTCATGGCTTATGCTGCTCAAATCACTGCAGCACTCATTCAACAGTATCTTTTTGGTATTGAGCCAGGATCAGAGAATACTCAGTTAATTGTTGACTTAGCTACTGCTGTTCCATTAATGATTATTGTTGTTGCTATTCTCGTTCCAATTATGGAGGAGATTGTTTTCAGGATGGTTATTTTCGGAAGCTTATATAAGCGCTTTGGCTTTTGGATTGCAGCATTACTTAGCGGTTTTATCTTCGCTGTTGTCCACTTAGACTTCGAAAATCTACTCGTATATTTACTGGCAGGTGTTGTATTTGCCTACCTTTATGTTAAAACAAAGCGTATTATCGTTCCAATCATAGCTCATGTAGGGATTAATTCTTTCGTTATGATTGTTCAAGTAGTATTTGGTGAGAGGTTACAGCGCTTCTTAGAAGAAGTGGAAAATTTACAGGCTATATTTATTGGAGGATTATTTTAATGACTAGAAGAGCAGCCAAGTTTTATGGTTACTTATACTTTTTTATAGCCACTATATTTGTGTTATTTGCTATTCAGCAAAATAACCGCACAGAGGGATGGGATTTCTTTACGATCCTATTGATGGCAGTGGCCGCTATTGATTATATGATTTCCTTCCGTTATTTTGGTAAAGCGAAAACCATGAAAGAGGATAAACCTAAATAAAAAAGAGATGATTTCAAGCCCTCTAGGCGCGAAATCATCTCTTGTTAGGCTGTTATCTAATATTGTTGGCTTGGATACGCTACAGGCGGATTAATTACTCCTAAAGCCAGCCCACGTCCTGTGGGCAACGGAGTAATGTCACCGTCCTGGTTCCGCGGGCAACGCCCCAGTCTCCTCGAGCCATGTCTCTTCCTCTGCTCCTGCGATTACTCGTCGCTGGCGTCGCCGCCTTCCGCTTCTCCAAGCTTTTAAAAAAGTGACAAAGTTTTCGAAATCAGCCTTTTTAAGTTGAAGCTTTTGCCTCTTTTCTTTGGTATTTCTTATATTCTTTTCCTAGTAAAATTCCAGCTGGGATACTTATTAGAGAAAGTACGGCAATGACAATGAAGCCTTCATTTATTGCTTGTAAACTTGCTTCCTCTATAACCACACCATTGGTAGCAACTATTTGTGATCTTCTAACTTCAAAATAGATTGATATGAATACGATACCTAGTGCTGAGCTCATTTGTCTTAAAACGTTATTCATGGCAGAACCTCTTGAAATAAATTTTTCTGGGATTGTATTCATTCCGGCCGTAGTCGATGGCATCGTACTTAAGCCCATACCAATTCCCCTTAAAGCATTTAAGACAAAGATAAGCCATAATGCCGTCTCCATGGAAACAAATCCTAAGAAAAACGTTCCTATTGTTCCAATTGATAATCCTACTGTTACTACCGCTGAAGGACCATGCCGATCCAAAATTCGTCCCCCAATACTCATGAAAATCCCAGACAATAGGGCTGCAGGCAAAAAGGATAGCCCTGTAATAATTGCCCCATAGCCAAAAACGTTTTGTATTAGTAGGGGAATTAAAAAGATTCCTCCAAATAAACTAATAGAACTAATACTTGCAATCCATACACTGTAAGAAAAAGCAGGTATCTTAAAGATAGACAAATCCAATAATGGCTGCTCTTTATTATTTTCAATTTTAATAAAGAGAACAATGGCCATAACGCCCACAACGAATAAAGTAATGTTTAATGGATCCGTTAGATGGGCAATCTCTGAAACTCTACCTAACGCCAACAATATGGAGCCAACCCCAAGGGTTACTGTGACGAATCCAGAAAGGTCAAAGCTAATTCCCTCTACCTTTGCCGTTTGCTTCAAGTAAATCCAGGAAAAAAGTAATCCCAATACTCCAGTTGGGATATTACATAAGAAGAGCCATTGCCACGTACCCAATTCAATAATGAATCCTCCCAATGTAGGACCAATAGTGGGCGCCATCATGGCAGCAATTCCATAGATCCCTGTTGCCAACCCCCTTTCCTTTCTTGGAAAAACCTCAAAAATAAGGGCCATGGAGGTAGGCATCATCATTCCGCCACCAATTCCTTGAAGTCCACGGAATAAAATTAAGGAAGGTAAATCCCATGAGATGGCACCTAATATGGAGCCGATAATAAATAATCCTAGCCCCACCATGTAAAGCTGCTTCTTCCCAAACTTGTCCCCTAAATATCCTGTTATTGGCATCGTTATACCCATTGTAACCATGAAGATGGTAATAACCCACCCAGTTGCAACGGCATCTGCTGAAAAAACTTCCATTAGATGAGGTACAGCAGGGTTTAACATACTATTGTTTAATATAATCGTAAAAGTTCCTAATAAGACCGTAATTACAACTAACCACTTTTGTGGTACTTTACTCACGAACAATCACCTTCTAATAAACTTTTTCGAAACACGAAATATTATCCTTACTATACCATGATATAAGTTTAGTTACATAAAAAAAACATATAGAAAGAAGAAAACACTCTTCAAATATACTTGAAGAATGCTTTCTCTAATTCTACCCTGAAAGTACGAATCTTGTTTGTTCATTTGCTTCAGTCTACTCCCTTTCCGTGGGTGATCTACCAAGCCTCCCACAGGAACGAATGCTTACTTCTCGATTAAGCTACGAGTTGTCTCGACGGATACGCTACAATGCTACACCAGTAGAGGAAGAGACAGATACTCGTGGACTTCCGCTCACTCAAGTAAAATCTATTGCTTATTTTCATACTCCATGGTGTAAACTCATTTTTTAAATTTGCATGGAGTTTTACCTTCCAAAATACTCTTAGGCTTGGTTTACATTGGATAATGTTTTAGAAAATAAACAAGAGATTGTAGCTCAACAGATAAATCAATATGGTGAATTCTTACATTCTCTGGAACAGATAGTCTTGCAGGTGTAAAGTTCAAGATAGCTTTTATCCCTACCTCTACTAACTGGTCTGCGATAGGTTGAGCTGCATTAGCAGGCACAGTTAGAATGGCAACCTCCACATCACCTGCACTTGATATTTTTTCCTTAAGTTCATCTAAATGGAAAATGGGAACGCTTCCAATTTCATCCCCTACTTTATCTGGTGAAACATCAAACGCCATTTCTATCCGCGTATTGTTACTTTTAGTGAAGTTATAATTTAAAAAAGCAGTTCCTAAGTTACCTACTCCTACTAGAATAACCTTTGTAACTTCATCTTGATCAAGGGTTTTTCTGAAAAATGACAATAAATAATTCACATTATAACCGTAGCCTTTTTTTCCTAATGCCCCAAAATAGGAAAAATCTCTACGAATAGTTGCTGAATCTACCTTTACTGCATCACTAAGCTCCGATGAGGACACTCTATGCTTTCCGGATGCTTGCAAGCTTTCTAAAAATCGATAATATAAGGGCAGTCGTTTAGCTGTAGCTTGCGGAATTTTCTGTTGATCGATTTCCATTTTCTCTTCCCCTCCCTGACAATGATTTTCTATATTTAAATTTGGGCTGTGTTAAACTCTATTGTTGATAGTTTTTTAAAAATCCACGACAAAATTAATAATTATTGATGATTACAAATGAAGTTTAAATCAACATTAAAATTTAACAAAGCCTAATTTTAAAAACACTTGTTCCGTTTATAAGTTTATCTAGGGGTTTCCCTTTTAAAATCCCCGCTTTTTCCACCAGTCTTTTCCACTAGATACGTTTCTCCAATGATCATACCCTTATCGATTGCTTTACACATATCATAAACAGTTAATGCTGTTGCCGAAACCGCTGTTAACGCTTCCATCTCAACACCGGTGCTACCTTTTGTTTTTACAGCTGCTTCAATATGTAATATGTGTGATCCTTCACTTATCTCCCAATCAAAATGAATGTTTACACCAGACAATGCTAACGGATGACACATGGGAATCCATTGTGAAGTGTTCTTCGCAGCCATTACTCCTGCAACTTGAGCAACAGATAAAACATCTCCCTTTTTCATTTTACCAGCTTGAACACCTTCGTAAATCTCTTTATTAACTTGAATACTCCCTTTAGCCACAGCTGTACGAACTGTTTCCTGCTTCTCTGTGATGTCTACCATCTTAGCTCTGCCTTGTTCATTAAAATGTGTGAATGAACCCATCAAGATCCCCCCTTCTCTATTTCTATTGTACACTATTGTTTCACAAACTGCACAAAAGACTTTCTTATTTTTATATAATACTCTATTTTGTTTAACTAGTAAGTTGATAGATGGGGTGAATGTCATGTAAACTAAAGGGATGAAGACGTCAGGATTTGACAGTGAGGATGAACAATTATGATTTTATTACAATGTGTGCAATTGTCCAAATCCTTTGGTGCTGATAAAATTCTTTCTAATGTCAAGCTTGAGGTGCAAAGCAGAGATCGTATTGCTTTAGTGGGCCGAAATGGTGCTGGAAAATCAACTCTCTTAAAAATTATTGCAGGAGAGCTTTCTTATGACACTGGAGATTTAATCATACCAAAGGATGTTACGATAGGTTATCTTGCCCAAGATAGTGGTTTATCAACTGAATTGTCTATTTGGGATGAAATGAATACTGTTTTTGACCATTTGAAAAAACTAGAGCAAAGGCTTCGTAAATTAGAAGAACAAATGAGTAATCCTAACAACACTAACTATGAAAAAATACTCCACGATTATGATCAGTTGCAGCAGGATTTTAAAGATCAAGGTGGTTACCAATATGAAGCAGATATCCGCAGTATCCTCTCTGGACTAAACTTCGCAAATTTTGATTACGACACAAAGGTCAGCTCCTTAAGTGGTGGTCAAAAAACTCGTTTAGCCCTAGGTAAACTATTATTATCAAAACCGGATTTGCTCATCTTGGACGAGCCAACGAACCACCTGGATATTGATACACTCACCTGGTTGGAACAATATTTGTCTTCTTATGATGGAGCCATACTCGTTGTTTCTCACGATAGGTATTTTCTAGATAAGATTGTTAACCAAGTGTATGAATTGACCTTCAATAAAACGTGGAAATATACCGGAAACTATAGCAAGTATTTAGAAGAAAAGGCAAAACGCCTTGAACTTGAGATGAAGCAGTTTGAAAAACAGCAGGATGAGATCAAACGCTTAGAGGACTTTGTTCAGCGGAACATTGCCCGTGCCTCCACGACCAATCGTGCTAAAAGCAGGAGAAAGCAATTGGAGAAAATGGAATTATTATCTCGTCCAAAGGATGATGATTCCTCTACTAACTTTCGATTCGAAATTGAGAGGCAAAGTGGAAATGATGTTCTTCAAGTAAATGATTTGGCCGTTGGCTATGATGGGGGCAAACTATTTGAAAATATCAATTTAAAGCTCACTCGTGGAGAGAGTGTTGCTTTAATAGGTCCTAATGGTATTGGCAAGTCCACTCTCATTAAAGCCATTTCAAAGAAACTAAAGCCTATTGAAGGAACTATTGAGTACGGAAGTAACGTTTCCATTGGTTATTATGATCAAGAACAAACGGAACTAACGTCCAATAAAACGGTATTACAAGAGCTATGGGACGATTATCCACAAACGTTAGAAAAGGATATTCGCACCGTGCTTGGAAACTTCCTTTTTAGCGGAGATGATGTCTTAAAAATAGTTGCCGATCTTAGCGGTGGAGAAAAAGCTCGACTGGCACTAGCTAAATTAATGATGAAAAAAGCAAATTTACTTATTCTTGATGAGCCAACAAACCATTTGGACATCGACAGTAAAGAGGTATTGGAGTCGGCATTAATAGAGTATCCAGGAACGCTGCTATTTGTCTCCCATGACCGTTATTTTGTAAATAGAATGGCCACTCGAGTGGTGGAACTCTCCTCTAATAAAGCAACCAATTATTTAGGGGATTATGATTATTACGTAGCTAAAAAGCTAGAACAAGAGGAATGGAAAAAGCTTGAGGCTGAAAAAGCTGCCTTAAAGGGCAAAAAAACAGAAACCAACTCATCCAGCACTCCTCAGACAAAAAATGATTATGAACGGGATAAGGAATTAAAGAAACGGGAAAGACAGCGGCAAAGACAAATAGAAGAACTGGAGAAAAATATAGAACAGGAAGAAATGAACATCTCTTCATGGGAAGAAAAACTTTGTGACCCTGAAGTTTACCAGGATCATGAAAAATCTTTAGAGCTAACGGAATCTATTGAAAAATCAAAGGAAAAAATTGATGAATGGCTAGAACAATGGGAGACCCTTCAAGAAAATTAATAAATAATTCGAGGGATGACTCAAAAGGTTTTAAACATACCTTTATACGAAAACCATGTTTTAATACATTGCTAATTTTCAAACGAAGTTGATTGAAGCGTAAATCAACTTCCAAATTTAGCACAGCAAAAATAGTTTTCATTTATCTTGGTGTCTGTAAAGACATGGGAGTTTGAGTCATCCTTTTATACCTTCTTCCCTTCCCCTTCAATTGACCATCCATAACACACACTTAAAGTAATAAACATAGAGGTAGCCGCTGCTACTATTCCAGAATCATTTAACACTAGCAAAGCCAAAGAACCAATGATACAGCAATTAATAAGAAAGAGCTGCGAAGAGTGGAGCTGTTCCCTTTGTCTTCTCCACAACACTATCCCTATAAAAAAATAACTCGTAACAAACAATTGTGTCCAATAGGAAATTTTGAATATTTTCCAATTCATTTGTATTTTTCGCTCGATAGTTTGCCATATAGTAACAAAATCCCCAGAAAACAGCTTTTGAAAGGCTGTGAAAATATGGCTAGATGGCTGTGCCATTTGTAAAATATAAAGAAAACCCAACATTAATAAAGGTATACCAGCTGCAATTATAAACTTCACTCGCCACTTTGCATCTTTTAATAATAATTGAATGCTAATATATATCATAATAATACTAGCGGAGATGCTAGCCCCCGCATTCGCTCCTAAAGATGCTAAGCCTAATACGAGGATCATTCCCATTATTACAACAAATAATTGTAACCACTTAGTTAATGTCTTCCCTTCTTCTTTTAACAGTGGGGCAATCATCAATAGTCCAGATACAAGATATATTCCAGCGAACTCATTACCTATACCATAATATCTCGCCCCAATTACAGGATCATAACTTAGAAAAGAACGTTGAATGAAATAGGATCCTGTAATTATATCCACTGTCAATGCGGAAAAGAAGAGAAAACAAGCAATACTGTAACTCTGACGGAAAGATACCTTTAATAAGGCTGCAAGCCCTAAGCTTCCGAGGAAAATAGCAGCAACGTACAAAAATGGAGAAATGGCATTAATCCACGGACTTGTAATTAAAAATAACAAAGGAGAAAGAATCCCGCTTAGCAAAAGAATTTGGGCTACTTTTTTCCATTTTCTAGAGTCCTTTAAAAGCCAAATCATTAAGGATACAACAATAAGCATGACGACTAAGCTAGAAACATAGCTAGATAAAACAGCTCCCCTTTTATCAAACACATAGGTAATTTCCTTTATTCGTTGTTGGAAACCCGTTAATGACCATTGGTCTACAATACTTTCGTCATCTAAGTACTTTATGGGATAGCCCACAGTATAATTTCTGTTTTCGCTAGGCCCCAAAAATATATTATCCCATGTTATAGCTATGTCTGTATTACTTAGTAAAGAGTAACGTCTTGTCGTTTCTGAATATAACAGGCCCTTTTCATCTCTATTTTCGTGCCAAACCCATAGGGGACCTAGCTGATTTTTGTTTTTATAGGCAACACTATTCACAGCAGGTGAAAGGAGCCAAATTTCCCCCCCCGTTTCAGATAATAGCTGGTAAATGGTTTCTTCCAATCTCTGAAATGTATCCTTATAAACCTTTTGAAAATGATCATTCAACATATTGGGCTCTTCTTGAAAAAGTCGATAAAAATCTCCCCACTCCACAACCACAAACGTTTTATCATTTTGGCTGTGGATATGTTTTATATTCTCTTTTATAAGACTTGGTTCCATTGACATTCCACTAGGGGCATAGATATTATCCACAACTCCCTTTTGTAAGTCACCATTTGCCTCCCCTTTTCTGTCCATGGTGAGAAGGGATGCATAACGAACTTTTTCATCCCTTGTATCAGAATTTCCCATCACATAGGTAAAAACACCTTTTTCTTGCAGGCTTTCTCCAAACCAGCCTACTACAGGTTGGAAGCTGCTTTTTAAATTTTTGTTAATCAATAAATTCACATGTGGATGAAGAACAGAAGCGACAGGAAGAGTTCCGTACCATTGCAGCATTAAGTTATCCACAGTGGTGTCATTTACTTTTTCATCCTTATTATAAGCATTCCAATCACTTATACCTAATGCACGCTTCCCCGTTCCAATGGATACGGCATTATTTAAGTAGGAATAGTTTCCATCCGGTCTTAAATTAACAGCACCATAAGCCCCTTTTTTCCACATATATGGATAGTTAGTTTGTTCCGTAATCATATCCAATTCTTCAAAGGAAAGTCCTGGCACCAACAATACAATAACGTGCTTATCCACAGGATCTTGTTCCATGTCTATTCCTTTTACTTCTCTTGCAGATGGAAGAAAAACGATACTATGTACTAAAAATAATATTAATAATGTAACCTTTAATCTTTTCATTGAGAAAAGTGTGTATATTTTCTGACATATCCACATAATCCACATTATTATCCACAGCCTAAACCTTTGTAAATTAGTCTTTTTTATAGTTATTCACAAAACACCTTAGTTATACACAGTCCTACTGTTAACAATTAAAATCCCAACATAATAACATTCCACAACTTTATCCCCATTATCCACATATTGTGGATAAAATGTTATTAACAGGATCATACATTCCCCTTTATTCGACAGAATCTTTTAAAAAATTATAATATCATTCATTTTTTATCCACATGTGGAAAGAAAAATCCCTCTTATCCTATTGTGGACAAGTCGGGATCATCTTACTACTAAAAATTGTTTTTTAAGCGAATATAATATAGCTTGGTTTCGCTGCAGGCTGACGCTTTCCGCTTCTCCAAGCTTTAAGAAGAACAACAATAACAATGTTATGCCTATTTTAAAACTAATCCTGGTTCTCCATTTAATCGATCCCCGGAGCGTTTTCCTGCTTTATACATGATTGTTCCTGCTGATGCAATCATAGCGGCATTGTCTGTACAAAGGGACAAGGGAGGTATCGTTAATTTAATCCCCTTCCTTTCGCATTCCGCGGTCAATCTTTCCCTAAGTCCTTTATTTGCCGCAACTCCTCCTGCAAGTAAAAGGCGGTTTACTTGTTTTTCCTCCACAGCCCTCATGGTTTTCGTTACTAACACATCAATGACGCTCTCCTGAAAGCTTGCTGCTACGTTTTCAATTGGGAGCTCTTGTCCCTTTTGCTTTGCATTATGGAGCGTATTAATTACCGCTGATTTTAGACCGCTAAAGCTAAAATCAAAGGAATCGGGCTCTAACCAGGCCCTCGGAAGTTCAATGTTTGCTTCCCCTTCGTGTGCTAACTTATCCACATGTGGACCACCTGGGTACGGCAGGCCTAACGTTCTAGCGACCTTATCATACGCTTCCCCTACAGCATCATCCCTTGTTTCTCCAATAACTTGAAAGGACCCATGTTCCTCCATATAAACGAGCTCCGTATGTCCCCCGGAGACAACAAGGGTTAGTAAAGGAAAGGTAAGCTCCTCTATGATATGATTCGCATAAATATGCCCTGCTATATGATGCACTCCAACTAATGGCTTATTATGAGCAAATGCTAAAGCCTTGGCTGCGTTAACGCCTATAAGAAGTGCCCCAACAAGTCCAGGTCCTTCTGTTACAGCTATGGCATCTATATCTTCAAAATTCACTTCTGCTTCAGCCATTGCTTCTTCTAATATATATGTCATCTGTTCCACATGATGTCGCGAGGCTATTTCCGGTACGACCCCTCCAAAACGTTTATGACTCTCAATTTGAGAAGATACAACATTACTTAAAATTTCTCTGCCATTTTTCACAACAGCTACTGCTGTTTCATCGCAGCTTGTTTCTATTCCTAAAATAATCAAGTTCATATTATTTGTCATTTACCATCACCCACATTATTTGAGCATCTTCTTGATTGTCTGTATAATATTTTTTCCGAATGCCACCCTGTTGAAAACCTTTTTTTCTATACATATTTTGGGCTACTGTATTAGAAACACGGACTTCCAATGTGAGCTTTTTAGCCCCCAACGTTTTCGCAAGCTCCATCGCACCGTCCAGAAGCATCTCACCAATGCCCCTTCTTCTAAAATCAGAATGGACGGCAATATTTGTAATATGAGCTTCATCAATAATAATCCATACTCCAATGTAACCAACAATTCTTTTATCTATTTCAGCTACAAGATAGTAGGCAAATTGATTTGTTGTTAATTCATTAATGAATGCTCCCCTGCTCCAAGGTGTGGTAAAGGAATCCTGCTCTACCTCCATCACCTGATCTATGTCATCTTTATTCATGAATCTAATTTGGACCTCTTCCCCCATATTTTCACCTATATTCTTCTATTGATCTTTTTGATTAGCTAACCATTTAGCCTCAGCTTCTGCAAGTCTTATATAATTAGGGGTGAAAGTATGTATATCCTTCACCTCCGTCTCCTTCTTCATTCCTAGCCTGGCAAGTTCACTTGGTCGAAGTAAGTTACCAGTAATGAAAGGAAACTGAGCTTTATACCCTAAAATCTCTTTTATTTCCTGTTTGTGCTTATCCATATCAGTACTTAAAAACAAAACTTGCTTCCCAGAAGACTTCAATTCCTCTAGCCAGTCCTTATGTAGAACGATACGATCTTCCTTTATATTCTTGAAAACACCATTTTCCATTCCATATAAACCTGTGTATACCTGGCCCCTCCTTGCATCAATAAAGGGAGAGATAAACCCATCAAAATAGTATCCGTTTTGTGCAAGTACCTCCAAACTGGATACACCTACAATAGGTATCTTTAATGACCATGCAAGTGTTTTTCCAGTTGTAACCCCAATCCGTACACCTGTGTAGGAGCCAGGTCCTTCCGTTACAATAATCTTATCCAGGTCTTGCGGTTTTATTTCTACTTCCTCTAATAATGTACGAATTGCCGTCATTAACCTAACGGAATGATTCTTCTTAATATTAGTTATTATTTCTCCCGCAACCTCTCCATCTTTTATTACAGCTACTCCCAAGACATAAGTAGAGGTATCTATAGCTAACCCATTCATCGATCAAATATCTCCTTACATATGGAATTGTAGTGTTCCCCTAACGCTTTAAATGTAAATGATCTTGAGGTTTCCCCCAGATGTTTGATAGTTATATCCAGTCGATGAGGAGGGAGTTGATCTTCAATCATGCTTGGCCATTCCACAACGGTCACTCCATCTCCTTCAAAATATTCCTCTAATCCTAAATCCTCTGAGTCATCTTCTAGGCGATAGGCATCCATATGATAAAAAGGAAGCCTTCCCATATACTCTTTTATAATGGTAAATGTGGGGCTGTTTACATTTCCCTTAACCCCCAACCCCTTTGCAATCCCCTTTGAAAAACTCGTTTTACCTGCTCCAAGATCACCTTCCAATGTCAGAAGATCTCCTTGCCTTAAAAAATTAGCTATTTTTTCAGCAAGTAATTGCGTTTCACTTGGGGAGTTCGATATATATTCCCATGTTCCTTCCATTGATAAATCCTCCGATTATAAATGATGATACCCTGTTTTCGTTAAAACTATCGTTTCATTGTCCCTAACTAATTTTACTTCCCCTTTACCTGATGTAATAGATCCAATATTATGTATAGATAATGCGTTTTCTTTAAACAACTGTTTAAGTTTTGGCCATTCGACTTTGCTTATGGTACCTATCAGTTGAAAATCCTCTCCCCCATATAAGATCCATTCTTCCTGTTTATGTATTGGGGCTTTTTTAATAAAGGGAGTCTTAGGGATATTATCCCAAACAATTTCAACAGAAACATTGCTGGCATCGGCAATTTCTTTTGCTTCACTTGCAAGGCCATCACTAATATCATTAAGGGCAACCTTAAAATCCGTTTCTGCTAAGATTCGTCCCGCTTTTACTTGGGGTACCGGCCATTGGTGTGCTTTTATATATGGCAGAAGTTCCGGGTCATCTATATTCTTGTGGCTATTTTTCAAAAGGTGTTCCAATCCAAGGGCCGAATGTCCCAATGGCCCAGTAACAAATACTACATCTTCTGGTGATGCATTGGAGCGGAGAAGCCTTTTTCCCTGTTCCACCTTACCTAGTGCAGTAACAGTTATAACCAAGTTCCTATCGATAGAAACCGTATCTCCTCCAATTAAATCCATTTCCCAATGGTCTGCTAAAGTTTTCATTCCAGCATATATCTCATTTAAATCTTCTGTAAGCCAGCCTGATTTAGGTATTGCAATGGATACTAAGTAGTAAAGAGGAACAGCTCCCATTGCAGCAAGGTCGCTTATATTTACAGCTAATGCCTTATGTCCTATAGCTTTTAATGGCATTGTGTCCTTTGTAAAATGAACCCCTTCTACCATTGTATCCACTGCGATAACTGTTTCTTTTGTTTCATCATCACTATATATTGCAGCATCGTCCCCTATTCCAACCTTTAAGGAAGATTGATGCCTTTTAGTAGGAGTGATACTGCGGATCCATTCTATTTCTTTATTCATATACTCACCCTCTTATTTTTTCACGGGCTATTAGTAATAGGTTTTCCCTTTATTTACATTATCTAAAAGGAGATTCCGTTATATTGTCTTTTTACCGTTTTTCATTATATCAAAGAAAGGGGTGTAAAAACACAGAAAGGGTGCCGAAAGATGCCATAAGCCCCTTCGAAACACCCTTTGTTATAAATTTTAAACAAACGTTTATTTAAATTTTTATTTCACTCTGCTATAGCTTGAATGTTATTTTTGAAGAATTACGCTCTCCGGGGTCTCGTCTGGCTCGTTATTCCACAGGAGTCTCGCGAATTCTTCAAAAATAAAGTTTAGTTATAATTTAATAATGGCATTTAACAGAGTCTTTACTTTAATGCTTTGTGGAATTCTTCTAGGATGTCGTGTTTGTCTTCTATGCCGACGGAGATTCGGACCATGGAAAAGGATACTCCCAGTTTTTCCCTTAAGTCTTCGGGTACTGGACGGTGGGATGTACCGACAGGGTGCGTGACAGACGTTTCTACACCTGCTAATGTAGGAACAACCTTTATCCAGCCCAACTGTCTAAAAAATTGGTGTACATCTACATGATCAGCTAAATCAATGGTAACAATTGCTCCATTACCGCGTTCAGAAACATTAGTTGGATAGTAAACTTTTTTAATATTTGGATGATCAGTTAAAGACTCTGCTAGAAATTGTGCATTACTGCATTGTCTTTCCATCCGTAAACTTAATGTTTTTAAACCACGACAACCAAGCCATCCGTCAAAGGGGCCGAGGTTACTTCCTAAATTGGCAATTTTGGAGCGGACTTTTTTAATTAAAGCTCCATTTCCAGTCACCACCCCTGCAGATAAGTCACTGTGACCCCCGATATATTTAGTAGCACTATGAACCACAAGGTCTGCTCCTAATTCATGGGGTCTAATTAAATATGGAGTGGCAAAGGTATTATCAATCATTGTTTTTAAGTTATATTTTTTTGATAGTTCTACCATTTGATCTATATTCTCCACTCGCAAGGATGGATTTGTAATCGATTCGGAATATATTAATACCGTATTAGATTGAATTGCCCCTTCAATCTCTTCTTTTTTCGTAAAATCCACAAAGCTAACATCAATACCAAAATCCGTTAGCTCACGGGCCATTAGTTGATACGTTCCTCCGTATAGATCCTCTGTTGCTACAATATGATCTCCAGCTTTTGCAACAGCCAGAACTCCAGCTAAAATGGCCGAAATACCGGAAGAGGAAGCTACCCCATTCTCTGCCCCTTCTAAATCTGCTACCCCTTTACCTAGATCATCCGTATTTGGATTGCCTACTCGAGTATATAAATAAGACTTTTTCCCTTGGAAAAAGTTCTCCATATCTTCTAGATCTTTAAACGAAAAGGCAGATGTTTGATAAATAGGCTTCGTTTTACTCATTTCACCTGTTTCCAGCTTGTCCTGAAAATGAACATTTTTTGTCTCAAATCGCATACTAATACCCCTCACCCTTCATTCAACTAACAGTCAATTTTCTTACTTATCAAACATTATACATTAAAACCTTCCACGTGCGAAAAACTTATGATCAAATTCTCAACGGTGTGGTAAAATATTCAAAACAATATCAAAACCCTTCATGAAAGACTAACAAAGACCTCCATGCTAATTTAAAAATTTGCACCGTGGAGAATAAAAATGGCATTAATCATGTCTCTCGAATCCGTTACAGGCGGACGCTTTCCGATGGAGTCGCCGCCTTTCACTCCTTCGAGAGTAACAAACAACAACACAGCGTTGCTACTTTCACTGTAGCCTTATTAAATTATAATTCGATTTTATCTTATAAAAGAATGGAGTGCATTCATGAAAAGAAAAGAAATTTCATCTGCACATAGTAATTATGGAATGGTTTCAACAGCTTCCAGCTACGCAACGGAAGCTGGCGTGAAGATGCTTGAAATGGGTGGTAATGCAGTAGATGCAGCTGTTGCAGCGGCCCTCTGCTTAGGTGTGACGGAACCACAAGCGTCCGGTCTTGGCGGCCAATCTATGGCCCTATTATATTTAAAGAAGGAAAATCGAGTTTTTGTCCTAGATGGCTCTTCCCGTGCCCCCTTTAATATACAGCCAATGAAAACACCGGATAAACCTATTAAATTAGGGTTAAAGTCTAGCACTGTTCCATCCACTCCGGCTACTCTTGGTTATATGCAAGAAAAATACGGGAAATTGTCCTTTGCAGATGTGGTAGAGCCCTCCATTACGACAGCAGAAAGTGGCTTTGTGGTGACACCATTAATTCACCGGTTAATGAAGAAAGAAGCAGAGCATTTACGGAAAGATCCAACAATCGTTAAGAACTTCTTCGAAAATAATGAACCTAAACGGACGGGTAAGGTCATTAAACAACCGGAATTAGCCCAATGCTTAAAAACCATGTCCGAAGCAGGCTGGCAGGACTTTTATATAGGCAGCATAGGGATGAAAATAATTGAAGATATGAAGAACAGAGGGGGACTCATTAGCGCAGCTGATTTATGTCAAATACCTGCTCCAGTGGAGAGGGAAGTACTTTCTAATACGTATAGGGGATATGATGTCTATACTTTTCCCCCACCAGGCGCTGGCAGAGTGCTAATACAAATTCTAAACACTTTAGAAGGATTTCCTCCCGAACTACTTAATCCAGAGGATTCCGTTGGAGCGGTTATATACGCTTTAGCGTTTCGATTTGCCTTAATCAATCGGCAGCGTGTTCCGATACACCCAGATTATTTTTTACAATCGGTTAATCAGATGATGTCAGACAAAGGCTATGCTCGAGAGCTTACAAATCGAATTTATGACATTTGTGCCTATGCCTTAGGGGATTATTATCCCCCACCACCTCACTCAGGTGAAACTACCCATTTATCGGTGGTAGATAAGGACGGAAATGCTGTTGGTATTACCCAATCCATTGAACTGGTATTCGGCAGTAAAACAATGGCGGATGGCCTTGGTTTCTTCTATAACAATTACATGAGTGCCTTTGAATATAAAAATATGACTCATCCTTATTATTTGTTACCTGGTGGAAAACCGTGGAGCAGTGTTGCCCCAGTTCTATTATTTAAAAATGGCTCACCAAGGTATTTACTAGGAAGTCCTGGAAGTGCGAGGATCTCTACCTCCCTTGCTCAAGTCATTACAAGACTAATTGACAAACAAGAAGGGCTGAATCGTGCCATTGAAGCACCAAGGTTCCATTCCTCCGATACGGGAGAATTACAAATTGAAGAAAAGAGATATGATCAGGAGGTAATTAAAGCGTTAAATTCTACTGGTTTCAAATTGAAAAACCGCGGGCCATACAGCTTCTACCTTGGGTGTGTTCAAGGAATCCAAATTCCTCTAAAAAAAGGTGAATCGTTCTACGGAGTCGCTGACCCTAGAAGAGATGGAACGGCCAAAGGTCCTAGTAAATTATAAGACAGTGAGGGGTGCAAGTTATATGAAAATAGCTATTGTTTATAACCGTGAAAGCCAAGCAGTAATTAATTTATTTGGTACACAAAACCGGGAAAAATACGGTTTAGAAACGATCAAAAATATTAAAGATGCACTAGTTGCAGGCGGCCATCAAGTGAAAACCTTTGAAGGGGATAAAAATATTATTGCGAAGCTGGAAGAATTTATGCCCTCTGTCATCTCTGGAGAACGACCGGGATTAGTTTTCAATTTAAGCTATGGAATTCAAGGAAAAGGAAGATATATGCATATTCCTGGAATCTTGGAAATGCTTGGCGTACCTTATGTTGGCTCTGGTCCTGAAACACATGCCTTGGCCCTTGATAAAGTAGTTACGAAAATGATTTTAATACAAAAGGGGCTTCCTACCCCTAAGTTTACTGTAATGGATAAGCCAGATTCTCCTGTTCAAGATCATTTAAACTACCCATTAATTGTTAAGCCAAAGGATGAAGCTGTATCCTTCGGGCTTAAGATTGTCCATAATGAAGAAGAACTCCGTGAGGGTGTTAAGACGATTTATGATACTTTTAACTCCCCCACATTAGTTGAAGAATATATCGAGGGCCGTGAAATAAATGTTGGGCTACTAGGAAATAACCCTGTGGAAGCATTGCCTCCAGTTGAGCTAGTGTTCGGTGAAGGGGAACAAATCTATACGTATGAAGACAAGAAAAACAAAAGTGGCAGAACAGTAGAGAAGGTTTGCCCTGCCCCCCTTTCAGAGAAACAAACAAAACAGATTCAACAATTAGCTATCGATACCTTCAAAGCAATTGGTTGTTATGACAGTGCTAGGGTAGATTTTAGAATCGACAAGGAAGGCAACCCTTATATTCTAGAAGTAAACTCTATGGCAAGTCTAGGAGCCGATGGTTCCTTTGTTTTTGCAGCAGCTAAAAGTGGTTTGAATTATACAGATCTAATGAACCGTTTAATCGATATTACTTGCGAAAGGTATTTTGGTCCTTACTTTCTCGGAGATAACACAGGAGATGAACAAATAAATGAATCCATTCAATTATTCCATGCGATTACACAAAATCGAGACAAAATAGAAGCAGATTTAAAAACATGGACCAATTTATCTAGCAAAACAGAAGACCCTGTAGGATTAAGCACCGTCCGTAGACGACTGGAAGACCGGTGCAAAAAACTTGGCTTAAGAGCAGTTGAAGAATTTTCAAATGGTCGTTCTGCATGGACCTGGGAAACAAAGGCAGGATATAAAGATGGGGCGTTGTTCGTTCTTCCCATTGATATTCCTGGTGAACGGACAGGATTTCCAATACCTTTCCGTACAGAACAAGAGTGGATCTTTGGTGAAGGAGTTGCCTCTAGCCGAGGTGGTCTAGTTACCCTATTAAGCGCATTAAATGCCTTAAAGGAGCAGAAATTACTTCCTAAGAAAAAAATTGGTATTTTCTTTTACTCTGACGAAGGAAGAGGAATGCGCTACAGTAGTGCAACACTACGGAAAGCGGCCCAAGAGGCGAGTCAAGTCATTGTCATGCAACCAGGATTCCTTGGAGGGAAAGTATCTGACCAACGAAGGGGTTCAAAAAAATATAGTGTTACTGTTGAAGGAGATCCTTTACGAGTAGGAAAAC
Organism: Evansella vedderi; assembly: GCF_030813435.1. Classification (GTDB taxonomy): domain Bacteria; phylum Bacillota; class Bacilli; order Bacillales; family Salisediminibacteriaceae; genus Evansella; species Evansella vedderi. The sequence goes on from NZ_JAUSUG010000004.1 coordinate 278,522, forward strand.
ATCAAAAACAGGTGGATGTACTAACCTATTTTATCCAACAAGCAGAGAAACTTCAGGAAATTAGCAGCTCCGACAAAAAATTAACAGTTGCTGTACAAGACGTTCATTCGGAAAGATATAGTGTTTTATTACCTCACCGTGTCCATGCTACAGTGGTCATTACCTTTCTCGATGAGCTTCTAGCTGATGAAGCAGAAGTACAATTACGGGAAACATTTAAAGGCAACACCCAAGGAATGAAATCCTTTGTTGAAAAAATCGAAGAAAGACCACCCCTTATCCGAAAAAAGAATAATCCAATCATCAAGCAATTAAAAGAGATTAGCAACGATTGGAATATCCCTTTTGGCGTAGAATCTAGTTTACTATCAACAGCTGCTGGTGAAGTTTCTAAGAGAAAACCCGTATTATGCGGCCTTGCTCCATCAAGTAAAGGACTATACACACCAAACGAAGCCATCCACCGGCAAGAGCTGATACAAAGAACGTTACTCATTGCACAGTTCCTAAAGGAGCAGGAATCGTAATGATTAATGGAAGAAAACTACCTATTGTTATTTCCATTCCCCATGGTGGGATTTCTATACCTCCAGGTCTTCGAACCATATGCTTATTAAGTAAACAGGAAATTTTATTAGACAGTGACACTTGGACTAGGGAGCTTTATAATTTTAAAAACAGTGTAGAAGAATACGTTGATACAGACATAGCTCGTATTGTCGTTGATATGAATAGATCGCGAAATGACCTTCCCCCTTTCAATCCTGACGGAGTTGTCAAAACCCATTCTGTTGTAGGAAAACGAGTATGGAGTACCCCTGATGGACTCCCCCTAGCAGAGGTGGAAGAGTTATTAAATAAATATCACTTTACTTATCATAAGCTTTTAGAAATGGCTACAAATAATCCAAATATAGTTCTTGGAATTGACTGCCACTCCATGCTTGCTGTTGGCCCTGTAAAAGGGCAGAGTGGTTGGGATAAAAGGCCGTTATTTTGTATCAGTAACAGAGGAAATGTAAATGGAGAATTTTTAAATAAGCCACTTACTGCTCCTCCGGAAATGATGCACAGATTAAAGTTCTTATTAGAGAAGAACTTTAAGGAATTTGTTGGGAATAATCAAAATACTGAGGTACCTTTAGTTTCTATAAATGATCCTTTTGCTGGTGGATTTATTACTAAATATCATGGTTCCAAAGGAATTATTCCATGGATTCAACTAGAAATTAACAGAAACCTCTATTTACCTAAGGAAATACCTTCCTCACTAAGACCATCAGAAATGGACCTTATACGATTAGAAAAAATAAGGGATATACTACTCCAAGTATTTTCCGATTTATTATTTGGTGAAAAAGGAAATAAGCCGGGGAATAAAGTTTCATAGCAGGTATGAATATTATGGAGGACTACGAACGCTGGTGGCTGGATGCTTATGAGCTAGAGTTCGTAGTTTTTTATTGGTTTTTATATAGATATTTGAAGTAAATGTAATGAGGACGAGGTTGTTTATTAGGGGGGAATTCCTTACTTTGCTGTATTTACTGTCCGTTTAGACCAATTTACTTGCCATGTTCACATTTTAGACGCAAAAATAGCTTGCTAATTTAGTATGTATCACCGAGTGGGCGTGGTTAATTAAAGATCCCTTAATTTTACCCGCAGTATTTGATTGTTTACCCGCCGTTAGAAGGCTTTTACCCTCTAATACGAAGGTGTTACCCGCCATAAATAGAACTTTACCCGCGGTATTCACATTTCAGACACAATTCAGTATATAAAAAAAGACACTCTCATCTGAGAATGTCTTTATCTGCCCAGCAACGTCCTACTCTCACAGGGGGAAACCCCCAACTACCATCGGCGCTGGAGAGCTTAACTACCGTGTTCGGCATGGGAACGGGTGTGACCTCTCCGCCATCGTCACTGGACTATTGAGTTGGAAAAACAAAAGTTTATCCTCTCAAAACTAGATAATGGTTACCTGATTTATGGTGTTACTTAGACAAGGGTTTGCGCTTTTTCCGAATGTCACATTCTTGCGCGTTCCGCTTTTCCTTGCGTCAAAGCTTCACTGGCTGCGAATGTAAACGACATTCTCCAAAAGCTATTTGGTTAAGCCCTCGATCGATTAGTATCTCTCAGCTACACATGTCGCCATGCTTCCACATGAGACCTATCAACCTCATCATCTCTGAGGGATCT
>NZ_JAUSUG010000005.1 GCF_030813435.1 Evansella vedderi
ATAGTCTATAACAAATTAGGAGAATTCACCATGTATTATTACGTAGAGCAAATTAGTTACTTTTTGAGAGAACCCTTTATGAATGCAGCGAATTCTATGGAATCCATTCCTATTATTTTTGCATTATTAATTGGTTTAGTTGGAGCAATGGCCCCTTGTCAATTTTCAAGTAATATTAGTGCCATTACTTTATACGGGACACAATCCTTAAATAAAGGAATTTCTTGGTCCAATACTATTTTCTTCGTTTTAGGAAAAATAGTGGCTTTTTCAGGTCTTGGATTCATTGTGTTCTATCTTGGACAGGAGTTTCAGCAGCAGCTACCACTATTTTTTGAGCCTATGCGAAAGGTTATAGGACCAATATTAATATTGATCGGAATTTATATGTTAGGTGTATTTAAAATGAAGTGGACCCTGAGTCTTTGGAAACAGCAGTCCACAGAGAAGAAAAGAAAAGGAAAATGGGGAGCATTTATGCTGGGCTTTAGTTTTTCCTTAGCCTTTTGCCCAACCATGTTTATCTTGTTTTTCGTGTTGCTAATGCCAATGACGTTATCAACTGCATATGGAGCAGTACTGCCAAGTTTATTTGCCATTGGAACGTCGATTCCTTTTATCATTGCCATTTTATTAATCTGGTACTTAGGACTAAGCGGTAAGGTGTTGAAAAAAGGAAGAAAAGTGGGCCTCATCGTCCAGCGAGTGGCCGGAAGTATCATGATATTAATTGGGATATTGGATATTTTAACCTTTTGGTAAGAGGTTGACTCAAAAGTGTTTTTTGAGTCGACTTCTATTCCTTTAATAAAAACCCGGCATCTCCTAATGCCTTCACAGCATCATCTATATCTTCTTCTGACTTCGCTTCAAGGGTATGGAGATGAATTCCATCCGTAAGTTCTGATAAGTAGGATGCTTTCGTTTCCTTTATTCTTACCAAGAACTGCTTCACTTCTTTTCTGTTGCTCACCATGATGGAGGAGGTAAGGTCTCCGTACACAGGATGTTCTATTTTTACATCCTTTACCGTTACCCCATGATCCACTATAATATTTAGCTCTTCTTCTGTTCGCTCTGGAGGGTGATAACAGGCAATAATTCGAGAAAAAGGTAATGTTTTCTCGTCTCCTTCTGACAAAATATAACCTTGACTTGTTGCCATAATCGGGATGTTCTTTGCCTTTAACAGGGAAATATCTTGAACAATAACTTGCCGGCTTACATTTAATTCTTCTGCTAAAGCACTTCCTGTTTGAGGTTTTTTTCGTTCCTTTAATAAACTTAATATCTTATATCTCCGCTCTTCCCCATACCATTTTTTCTTATTCTCCAATCACTTTCCCCTCCTTCTCATATACACAATTTACAATTCTAGTAGCTGTTTCTAGTATATCCTCTCGGGTATTATGAATTCCCATGGAAATTCGAAAAAAACGTTTGGCTTCTTGTGAGGTTCGGTGTAATGCTTTCATCGCTATGGATGGCTCTAGCTTTTCCGATTGACATGCACTACCTGTAGAAATACATATCCCATGACGATCCAATGTGAGAAGCATGTATTGCCCTTCCAATCCGTGTATTCCCATCCCGATAATATGTGGGAGCTGATTTTCTATATCTCCTTCTACTTTTATTAAATGGGATATAGGTGACAACTGTTCAAGTAGCAGTTGGCGGAGTTCCCTCATATACTCTAAGTTTGCCTTCTGCTCCTTTTCCATATCCAGTGCAGCCGTTGTAAAGGCGGCAATGCCTGGTGTATTTAACGTCCCCTGTCGAAAACCACTTTCATGGGTAGTTAGTAAATCCGCCGGTTTCCACTTCACATTTTTGGATAAAAAGACAGCACCGACTCCTTTAGGACCGTAGATTTTGTGGCTAGAAATGGAGAGAGCATCAAGCTGAAACTCTACCACATTAATAGGGATTTTTCCAAAGGACTGTACACAATCACTGTGAAAGATTACATCGTGCTTTTTTAGAAGACTACCAATCTCTTGCATCGGTTGAATAGTACCTATTTCTGAGTTCACATGTTGTATAGAGGCTAAGATAGTGTCCGGTCGTATGGCTTCTTCTAATTCATTTAATCGAACCTGTCCATCATTATTCACTCCTACGTATGTTACATTCACCCCATTATTTTCTAATTTATGAAAAAAGGAATGGACGGAGGGATGCTCCATCGTCGTTGTTATCACATGATTTCCTCTATATTTATTCCCTAAATAAAGGGATTCCAACACCCTTAAATTGGATTCTGATCCACCACTTGTAAAAAAAATCTCTTGAGAATCTGCATGAAATAAATTCGCAATTTCTTTACGACATTGATTTAATAATAGCTTCGACTTTTCCCCTTGCTCGTGTAAACTGTTAGTATTTGCAAAGAATTCAGTGCTCGCTTTCACAAACGTTTCCACAGCATTTTGTGACATGGGTGTTGTTGCCGCATGGTCTAAATAAATCATTATCATCCCTCATTTTCGTTAGTAAATATTTTCATAGACATGTAGATTTACGCCCCTTTAGAATGCCTTTTAAAAAAATGCTCTTGTCATTAGTTTAAATTTATGTAAATATAGGTGTCAAGACACATGTAAAAAAGGGTGTAACGAAATGAGTGATAAACAGGTCATTATCGTGGGATCGGGAATGGCTGCTCTCATTACTGCCGTAAGACTTTCCAAAGAAAAGAATGTGAAATTATTTACAAAAAACTTTTCCTCAGGTGGTAATTCTTGGCGTGCCCAAGGTGGTATGGCAGCGGCAATTCATGAGCAGGACCATCCATTTGATCATTTGCAAGATACACTGGAGGCAGGGTGTTTTCATAATGATTCCAAAATGGTATCCATTCTTGTTGAAGAAGGAGTCGTCCGTACGAAGAAGTGGATCGAACAAGGTATGGTCTTTGACAAAAAAAATGGCGATTTCTCCCTTGGAATGGAAGGTGCTCATCGTAAACGTAGAATTCTGCATGCTGGTGGCGATCAAACAGGGTTCCATTGGATGACCTTTTTACACGAGCAAATAGCGATGCAATCAAACCTTCTAATCTATGAAAAGGAAGCTGTTATTGATTTCATCGTGGAAGAGGGCGAATGCAAAGGTGTTCTAACGAAGGATGGGGATGGTGAAATTCGAGAATACCTTGCTTCTGCTACTATTCTAGCGACAGGTGGCTGCGGTGGAATTTTTGAAGCAACGAGCAATGATCCTACGATTATTGGTGATGGGATTGCCATGGCTTACCGAGCGGGAGCAGCCATATCTGACATGGAGTTCATGCAATTCCATCCAACCCTTATTAAATACAATGGAAAAGTCATTGGATTAGCCTCGGAAGCTCTTCGGGGAGAAGGGGCAAGGCTTGTTGATTCCAGTGGGAAATTCATTATGGAGGGAAAACATCCCTTAAAGGATTTAGCTCCAAGAGATGTGGTTGCACGTGTCATTGAACAGGAAACGAAACAAGGTAATCAAATTTACTTAGATATAAACCCTATTAAAGACTTTGAAAATTGCTTTCCTGCGATCTATTCTATGTGTAAGAATTCACAAATTCCATTAGAAGAGGGAAAAATTCCAGTTACCATTGGAGCTCACTTTTTAATGGGGGGAGTAATGACAGATTCCGTTGGAAGAACAACCATACCACGTTTATTTGCCGTTGGTGAGGTTGCCAGAACAGGGGTGCATGGAGCCAATCGCTTAGCCAGCAACTCGTTATTGGAAGCCCTTGTCTTTTCCGAAAGAACAGCAGAGTTTATTTTACAAACACATTCTCAAGCCTCCTTCAATGGCAAAAAGGGATTTGTTAAGGGAGGCATCAGGAAACCTTCCTACAGTTCATTGCATCCGTACCATACGAAAGGGGAAATTCGGAAACGTGCCACTTATGCCCTTGGAGTGGAAAGGAATGGGGCTGACATGGGTGAACTTATTCGTTGGCTTGAGAGTTCGAATCAAATAGATTTGCATATAAACAACGACCGCAGTCAGTGGACCAATGAGGAAATACAGTGTTCTAATATGCTGATTACCACTTGGTTAATGGCAAGCTCTGCTTATCAACGTACAGAAAGTATTGGAGCCCATTTTCGTGTAGACTACCCAACTCAAGATAAACGGAAATGGCTGGGAAAACAAATAATGAGGGAGCTTGAGACAGATATCAGATTAAAGCGAGTAGGAAGGGGAGCATCCAATGAACAAGCTATTACTTAGGGAACAATTACTCCATTTTTATAAAGAGGATATAGGTTTTGGGGACAAAACCTCGGAAAGCATGTTTACGAATGAAAGAAGCAAAGCTATTTTTTTAGCTAAAGAAGACGGAGTTTTTTCTGGAGAGATAGTATTAAGGGAAGGCTACAAAATACTAGAGGAAGATATTCATTTAACATTATTAAAAAAAGATGGTGACAAGGTTTCCGTGGGAGATGTGATCGCAGAGGTAGAAGGTCCAACCATTGATATATTATCAACCGAACGGGTTTTATTAAATCTTGTACAGCGAATGAGTGGAATTGCCACCTTAACAGCGAAGGTTGCGGAGAAGCTAGCAGGTTCCAACACAAAGGTTTGTGATACTCGAAAGACAACTCCTGGACTAAGGATGCTTGAAAAGCATGCAGTATTTTGCGGTGGTGGATCTAATCACCGACTACGGTTGGATGATGCGGTGATGATTAAAGATAATCATATTGCTCAATGCGGTTCCATCCTCGATGCAGTAAAACGGGTTCGAGATCATGTAGGGCACACCATGAAGGTTGAGGTGGAGGTGGAGTCATTAGAAGCATTAAGGGAGGCCATTGAAGCAAAGGCAGATATTATAATGTTTGATAACTGTACGATGGAAGAAGCAATGGCGTGGTGTAAGGAAACACCGAGTCATATTATAACCGAGGTTTCTGGAGGCATTACTATGGAGACCGTTGAGGAGTATGGAAAAACTGGCGTAGATTATATTTCCATCGGTGCCTTAACACATTCTGTGAAAGCGTTAGACATCAGTCTTGATATAAAGGGATTGGAGGAGTAAAACATGGGGACAATCAATTTATTTGAAAGCTTACAAGCAACGATTCCAGAGGAATATAAAAAGCGATCCACATTAGAGTTGGAGGCCCGGGTTAATGAAATCAAAAGTAAATTAGGTAAGCGTTTATTTATTCCAGGGCATCATTATCAAAAGGATGAGGTCATCCAATTTTCAGATGCTACAGGAGACTCCTTACAGCTGGCACAGATTTCTGCTGCAAATCAGGAAGCGGAATACGTTGTATTTTGTGGTGTACATTTCATGGCCGAGACGGCTGATATTTTAACTGGGGAAAATCAAACGGTTGTGTTACCAGATATGCGTGCGGGCTGTTCGATGGCGGATATGGCAAATATGGAGCAGACAGAGCGGGCATGGGGGAAGCTTGTGGAACGTTATGGTGATACGATTATCCCATTAACTTACGTAAACTCCACTGCTGAAATTAAAGCATTTGTTGGGAAAAATGGTGGGGCAACCGTCACCTCTTCCAATGCAGAAAAAATGTTGAAATGGGCTTTTAGGCAGAAGAAACGAATTTTATTTTTACCAGATCAGCATTTAGGTAGAAACACAGCATTTGATCTAGGGATCCCATTGTCAGATATGGTAGTTTGGAACCCTCGAACAGATGAATTTGAAGGAGACGCCCATGATGATGTAAAGATGATTTTGTGGAAGGGGCATTGCTCTGTTCATGAAAACTTTAGGTTAGAGCATGTGGAAGATCTTCGTGCAAATGAGCCAGACCGAAAAATATTAGTTCATCCTGAGTGTACCCATGACGTTGTGCGAGCTTCAGATTTAGACGGTTCCACAAAATACATTATTGAGACGATTGAGCAAGCACCAGCAGGAAGCAAGTGGGCCATCGGTACGGAGATGAATCTAGTAAATCGACTAATCGATAGTCACCCAGATAAGGATATTGTTTCCTTAAATCCTGAAATGTGTCCTTGCTTAACGATGAACCGCATTGACTTGCCGCATTTTGTTTGGGCTTTAGAGCAAATTGAAAAGGGCCAACCAGTAAACGAAATTCGTGTAGATGCTGCCATTGCAAAGGATGCTAAGCTAGCTATTGAACGGATGTTTGAGAATGTGTAGTAGATTAATATAATATGTAAGAGTTTCTGAACTCCTTGTCTAATGTAGATGAGGAGTTCTTTTGGGTTTATAGTACGGGATCGATAGGGATGGATAACGAGGCATTGACGTTTACATTCAAATTAGGTTGATGAAACGCAAAGATGGGAGAGACAGAAGATAGCTTCCGTCTAACTGTCATTTTTTTCCCCAATTAGAAATATAGTTAACTTAGGGATAAGCACCACCTACCTATGATCCCAAAAATTAAACTGTTCACCACATCACAAAGTTACAAATATTATAAATTCGTTGTCAATTCAGAAAATATTACCTATAATTAAATTACTTGGAGATAATCTGAACGAATGCTCAGTCAGTAAAGTGGTCAGGTTGTTTCCTTTTATTTCGAATGGAAATGTAAGCCTTTACATGTTAAAGAATGGGGGAAAATGAATGGATTTTTCATTTACAAAAGAGCAACTGATGATTCGGGACATGGTTAAGGAATTTGCAGAAAAGGAGATAGCACCACTAGCTGAGGAGCTAGATCGGACGTCACAATTTCCAATTGAGAACTTTAAAAAGATGGGGGAGCTTGGACTATTAGGCATTCCTTTTCCTGAAGAATATGGGGGGGCAGGAGGGGATACACTTTCCTATATTTTAGCTGTGGAGGAGATTGGAAAGGCATGTGGCGGTACAGGGCTTAGTTATGCTGCAGCAGTTTCCCTAGGTGCTGCACCACTATTTTATTTTGGAACAGAAGAACAAAAACGTGAGCACCTTGTTCCTTTAGCGAAAGGGGAAAGCTTAGGTGCATTTGGACTGACGGAGCCAAATGCAGGTTCAGATGCTGGTGGAACTCGGACGAAAGCTGTTTTAGATGGGGATTATTATGTGATAAATGGAGAGAAGTGCTGGATTACCAACGCTAGCTTTGCAAGAACCGTGATTATAACAGCTGTAAACGGAACGGATGAGAGAGGTAAAAAGAAAATATCGGCTTTTATTGTCCCTACAGACACTAAAGGTTTAACCATTCGAGCGGAGTATGAAAAAATGGGGGTCCGTGCTTCAGATACGACGGAAATCATTTTAGAAGATGTAAGAGTCCCAAAAGAAAATATACTTGGCGACCTAAATAAAGGATTCGGACAATTTTTATATACATTAGATGGAGGTAGGATTTCTATCGCAGCATTAGCTCTTGGTGTGGGAAGAGCTGCCTATGAAGCAGCACTCCAATACAGTAAAGAAAGAAAGCAGTTCGGGAAACCGATCGGAAGCTTCCAAGCCATCCAGTTCAAACTAGCGGACATGGCTATGGAGTTGGAGCTGGCACAGAACATGATCTATAAAGCAGCTTGGTTAAAGGACCAAGGAAAACCTTTCAAGAAAGAAGCAGCTTTTGCTAAACTATTCGCTTCGGAAGCAGCAACAAGGGCATGTAATCAAGCTATTCAAATTCACGGTGGTTATGGATACATGCGGGAATATCATGTGGAGCGTTTCCTGCGAGACGCAAAGCTTCTAGAAATCGGTGAAGGAACATCTGAAATTCAACGTATGGTTATTGCTCGAGAAATTGGCTGTCCAAGATAGGGGGAAACTTTTTGTTTAAGAAATTACTCATTGCAAATAGAGGGGAAATTGCAGTAAGAATTATTAAAACATGCAAACGATTAGGAATTAGGACGGTTGCTGTTTATTCAGAGGCAGACCATGAGAGTCTCCATGTAAAAGTGGCAGATGAAGCAGTGAATATTGGAGGGCCCAGGGTAAATGAAAGCTATTTAAATATGGATTCTATTCTTCAAGCTGCTGAAGAAACAAACGCGGATGCCATTCACCCTGGCTATGGTTTCCTATCAGAGAATGCCACCTTTGCAAGGAGAGTGGAAGAAAAAGGGATTTCCTTTATCGGTCCAAAGGCAGAGGTCATACAGCAAATGGGAAATAAAATAGAAGCAAGAATGAGGATGGAAAAAGCCAGTGTTCCAGTAATACCAGGTGTAACCTTAAGGGATACGGATGAAAGAACGGTAATAAAAGCAGCGAGGCAAATTGGCTATCCCATTATGGTAAAGGCCGCTTCCGGAGGTGGAGGCATCGGGATGCAAAAGGTGGAGCATGAGGATGAGATAATGAAGGTCGTTTCCTCTGTTGTGAAAAAATCAGAAACTTTTTTTGGATCGGGAGATATCTACCTTGAAAAATATATTGAAAATCCAAGACATATTGAAGCCCAATTAGCAGGGGATATGTATGGAAATGTAGTTTGTCTAGGAGATAGGGATTGTTCCATTCAACGGCGGCACCAAAAAATTATTGAAGAGGCACCTTCCCCGTTTTTATCCCAAGAAGGAAGGGAAAGGTTATATAACGTTGCAGTTTTGGCAGGAAAATCAATTCAATATACCAATGTAGGTACTGTAGAGTTTTTAGTAGATGAAGAGGAAAATATATATTTTTTAGAAATGAACACACGTCTGCAGGTGGAGCATCCTGTTACAGAGGAAACCACAGGTCATGATCTTGTGGAATGGCAGTTAAACATTGCTGCTGGAAAAGAACTTCCTCCAGTTAATGATATTCAAGGTCATGCTGTTGAGGTTCGGATATATGCAGAGGATCCGGTTACATTTTTTCCATCACCAGGAAAACTAGAAAAATGGTCCTTTCCACAAATGGAAAACATCCGCTTTGATTTTGGAGTTAGTGAAGGGAGTACAGTTACACCCTTTTACGATCCTATGATTGGAAAGGTAATTTCGAAAGGTAATACAAGGGAAGAAGCTATCGATTTACTTATTTACTGCTTAGAAAAGTCGAACGTTCAAGGAATAAAAACGAATATTCCAATGTTGATTAGTTCTTTAAATAATGCTGTTTTTCGTGACGGGAAAGCTACAACGGATTTTGTTAATCGTCATATAAAAGGAAATTAATCTTATAAGGCTGTTTTCTAAAAGATTTTAGGAGAATAACTCAGTGGCTTGGATAGTCGCCGCCTTGCGCTACTCCAAGCATTTGAAAAAGTAACAAAGTTTGCATAAAAACAGCCTATTACCCAAAAGGAAAGGGAGGAAACAGGATGAAAGAAGTTAGGGCAACGATGGCGGGGAATGTATGGAAAATACAAGTTGCAGTAGGGGATGAAGTGAAAGCTGGGGATGAAGTAGTTATCCTTGAATCTATGAAAATGGAAATACCAATCACCACTGAAGCAGATGGAATTGTGGAGGAGTTAAAGGTAGAAGAGGGAAGCTTTGTAAATGAAGATGATGTGTTAATAACACTTAAGAGTGAATAAGGAGAGTTTATTTTTAATGGATTTACCAAACAAGGTACAAATCAAAGAAGTGGGTCCAAGGGATGGATTACAAAATGAAAGGAAATTCATCTCCACAGAGGCAAAGGTGGAATGGATTAACCAACTTAGTGAAACGGGGATGAATTATATAGAAATTACCTCCTTTGTCCACCCAAAGTGGATCCCAGCCCTTTGTGACGCAGTAGACGTAGCAGCCCAAATAAAGCGAAAAAAAGGCGTAACCTATGCAGCTTTAGTGCCAAACAGTAAAGGGCTGGAAAAGGCGTTAGCAGCAAACCTAGATGAAATTTCTGTCTTTATGTCTGCGAGTGAAACTCACAATTTGAAGAATATAAATAAGTCTATTAACAATACATTTCCAGTTCTAGAAGAAGTAGTGAAAGGAGCCCTTTCTGCAGGTAAAAAGGTTCGTGGTTATGTTTCCACCGTGTTTGGCTGTCCCTATGAAGGTGTTGTTCCCCTACATTCTGTAAAAAAGGTTACAAACAAGCTTTTTGAAATGGGAGTGTACGAAGTTTCTTTAGGGGATACGATAGGGGTTGCCAATCCACAACAAATGGAAACCGTTTTGACGGAGCTGGAGAAAACCTTTTCAGTCTCTTCCCTCGCTTTGCATCTCCATGATACAAGGGGAATGGCTCTGGCAAATACTTTAGTTGGCTTGACAAAGGGCATAACAGTATTTGATAGTGCCGTTGGAGGTTTAGGGGGATGCCCTTATGCAAAAGGGGCTTCTGGAAATATAGCTACAGAAGATCTTCTCCATATGCTTCAAGAAATGAAAATCGATACAGGAATAGACTTTGACCGTTTAATGAATGCAGCGAAATATATAGAAAAAATAATAGATAAGCCGTTACCAAGCCGCCAGCTGAAGCTTTAAATGGTTCAAAAGGAGTGAAAACTATCTTGGAATATATGGATGTTTCCATAAAGGGACATATTGCCTATCTGACTTTGAAGAGAAAAGGAAGTGCCAATGCCCTTTCCCAAGCATTGCTTGATGAAATGATGACTGTATTTCAGCAATGGAAATTTGATCCTTCGATTCGCACCATTATCATTACTGGTGACGGAGATAATGTTTTCTGTGCTGGTGCAGATCTCAAAGAACGAAGAGATATGAACGAGACCCAAGTGAGGCAAGCGGTAAATAAAATACGTCAGACCATCCAGATGGTAGAGGACATGCCTATCCCCGTTATTGCAGCCATCAATGGTTCAGCCATCGGAGGTGGATTGGAGCTTGCCCTAGCCTGTGATTTAAGACTTGCGTCGGATCAGGCTAAGTTTGCATTAACAGAAACTACCCTTGCAATTATCCCAGGGGCTGGAGGTACTCAGCGTTTACCACGGGCAATAGGTACACAGCGGGCAAAGGAAATGATTTATACAGGGAAAAGAATAACTGCAGAAACTGCTGAATCGTGGGGACTGATCTTGAAAGTAGTTTCCCAAGACTCTTTATTGGAGGAAGCGACGAAACTTGCCAATGAAATAGGACAAAATGGACCAATTGCAATAAAACAGGCAAAGTTCGCCATAAACCAGGGGATCGAAGTAGATTTAAAAACAGGCTTATCCATAGAAGAAAAGGCATATGAATTAACTATACCAACAAAGGATCGAAAAGAAGGGCTAACTGCTTTTAAGGAAAAACGGTCACCTGTGTATACCGGAGAGTAATTGGAGAATAAATGAGGTGTTTATATTGAGTAGAGAAAACCGTTGGGAAGAAATTGTTACAGAAATTGAAAAGGGCGGCCCTACTAAATATCATCAAGCTAATGAAAAAAAAGGGAAGCTTTTCGTTCGGGATCGATTAGGTAGATTATTTGATAATGGTGAATGGAAAGAAGATGGTAAATTCGCTAACTGCCAAAAGGAAAGTTTACCGGCAGATGGCGTGGTTACTGCTATTGGTAAAGTCGCTGGTCGAACGGTTTGTGTAATGGCCAATGACTCTACTGTTAAAGCTGGTTCATGGGGTTCCAGAACCGTGGAGAAGATTATTAGGATACAAGAAACAGCGGAAAAACTGGAGGTACCACTGATCTATTTAGTGGATTCTGCTGGTGCAAGAATTACGGACCAAATTGAAATGTTCCCTGGCCGCCGTGGGGCTGGACGTATTTTTTACAATCAAGTGAAATTATCAGGAAGAATCCCGCAAGTTTGCATACTTTTTGGACCATCTGCTGCAGGAGGTGCGTATATTCCTGCCTTTTGTGACGTAGTCATGATGGTAGATGGGAATGCTTCCATGTATTTAGGATCGCCAAGGATGGCGGAAATGGTCATTGGAGAAAAAGTTTCTTTGGAAGAAATGGGTGGAGCAAAGATGCACTGCTCTGTTTCAGGCTGTGGTGACATCTTAGTGAACACAGAAGAAGAAGCAATTGAAAAGGCAAAAGCCTATTTAAGTTACTTTCCGTTGAATTATTTAAATCGACCTCCATCTGCAGAAGCAGTAGAACCAAAGGAATTAGATAAATCATTGGAAGAAATCATTCCGGAAAATCAAAACGCCTCCTTTGATATGTATCAATTTATCGACGGAATTATTGATGAAGATAGCTTTTTTGAAATAAAAGCACTTTTCGCAAAAGAATTAATAACAGGATTTGCAAGAATCGATGGAAGGCCAATAGGTATTATTGCCAATCAACCAAGACAGAAGGGAGGAGTATTATTTCACGATTCAGCAGATAAAGCTGCAAGGTTTATTACCCTTTGTGATGCCTTCCATATTCCTTTATTATTTTTAGCTGATGTGCCTGGTTTTATGATTGGAACAAAAGTGGAAAGGGCTGGTATTATTCGTCACGGTGCAAAAATGATTTCTGCTATGTCCGAGGCTACTGTTCCAAAGATATCGGTCATCGTACGAAAAGCTTATGGTGCTGGATTATATGCCATGGCAGGACCTGCCTTTGAACCAGATTGCTGTATTGCCCTGCCGTCAGCTCAAATCGCTGTCATGGGACCAGAAGCTGCTGTAAATGCTGTCTATGCTAATAAAATTGAATCTTTACCTATAGAGGAGCGACCAGCTTTCATTCAAGAAAAACGAAAAGAATATCAAGAAAATATTGATATTTATCGTCTTGCTTCAGAATTAATTATTGATGATGTAGTACCTGCTAATGAGCTTCGAAATAACCTTGTGGATCGTTTTGAGATTTATTCTTCTAAGTATCAAGTGTTTTCTCATCGGAAACACGCGGTTTACCCAGTATAAATGTGATTCACGGCAAGAATCCACTTGTAACATATTCGAGTAATCTTTTGGCTGTTTTCGTAAACTTTGTTGCTTTTTTATAAAGCTTGGAGAAGCGAAAGGCGGTGACTCCAGTGGGAAAAGCAACGGCTGAAGACACCGTAGTGTGGATTTCCAGAGTAGGCTGAAGCGTTGCCCGCGGGGAACCAGGTCGGTGACATTACGCCTGTAGCAGATCCAAGCCATATTATATTTCTTTTGCAGCTAATCTATTTAAAAGTAATTTTTATTACGAAGAATGGGAGGGGAAATGATGAAGGAGGTATTAACGTCATTTACTGATGCAGTGGCAGACATTAAAGACGGATCGACACTTTTAGTAGGTGGATTTGGGTTGTGTGGTATTCCAGAAAATTTAATTAAAGGCTTACGGGAAACAGGGGTAAAGGATTTAACTGTTATTTCCAATAATTGTGGAGTAGATGACTGGGGTTTAGGTCTTTTATTAGAAAATAAGCAAATAAAAAAAATAATGGCATCCTATGTAGGTGAAAATAAAGAGTTTGAACGGCAAGTTCTTGCTGGGGAGTTAGAGGTTGATCTTATTCCTCAAGGTACCCTTGCTGAAAGGATACGGGCGGGAGGTGCTGGCATATCAGCTTTTTATACTCCAGCGGGAGTAGGAACGAAAATTGCAGAAGGGAAAGAAGTAAGGGTTTTTGACGGTAAAGAATATTTGTTGGAACGTGCCATTACGGCTGACTTTAGTCTCGTTCGAGCCTATATAGGAGACCGCCATGGAAACCTTATTTATCGAAAAACAGCCCAGAATTTTAATCCAATGATGGCTGCTGCAGGAAATGTAACCATTGCAGAAGTGGAGAACCTTGTGGAGGCAGGAGATCTTAATCCAGAACATATCCATACTCCTAGCATATATGTTAATAAACTCATCATAGGTAAACAGGAGAAACGAATTGAGCGAAAAACATTAGCCCAATCTTAAGGTGAGGAGGGGAAAAAATGAGTGTCGATAGGAAAGCTTTGAGAGAAAAAATTGCACGAAGAGCAGAAAAGGAAATTTATGATGGGGACTATGTAAATTTAGGAATAGGTATGCCTACAATGGTAGCAAATTATATTTCTGATAATAAGCAAGTAATTCTTCAATCAGAAAATGGCCTCTTAGGTATCGGCCCATTTCCAACGGAAGAAGAATTAGATCCGGATCTAATTAATGCTGGAAAAGAAACGGTAACCGCAGTAAAAGGAGCATCCTATTTTAGCAGTGCCGAATCCTTTGCAATGATTCGGGGCGGCCATATTGATGTGGCCATTTTAGGAGCAATGGAAGTTGCGGCCAATGGAGATTTAGCCAACTGGATGATTCCAGGAAAAATGATTAAAGGTATGGGCGGAGCAATGGACCTTGTCCATGGGGCAAAAAAAGTCGTAATCATTATGGAGCATGTCAATAAAAATGGGGATCCGAAAATTTTAAATAAATGCAGCCTTCCTTTGACAGGTAAAGGGGTGGTAAACAGAATTATTACTGATCGTGCAGTTATTGATGTGACAGATAAAGGTCTTGTTCTAAAGGAGATTCTTGGTAATGAAAGCTTTGAAGACATTCAAGCTATAACGGAGCCTCCTCTTATAAATGGTATTAGTTAAGAAATATTTAAGGTTGATAATAAGGGAGAGAACCTTTATTAGCAACCTTTTATTTTTTACCTAAAAATTGTTAATGAGATTTTTACATACATGGGCTCTTTTGATTCATACTATGGTTACGTCAGGAGGTGAGAAACATGCCAAACAACAGAAGCAACAACAACAATCAACTTCTTGTACCTGGTGTACAACAAGCACTTGACCAAATGAAGTATGAAATTGCACAAGAGTTTGGAGTTCAACTTGGTGCTGATGCTACTTCTCGTGCTAACGGATCTGTTGGTGGAGAAATCACAAAGCGTCTAGTATCTATGGCTGAGCAACAATTTAGTGGTCAGCAACAACAATAATTAAATGAATAACATGGCTGTATAGGGGATGGACAAGCTCCATCCTCTTTTTTAGATTTTAACCATTATATTCTACCAAATAATAGCCTAATTTCCAAAATTACAGTGACTAGCATTAAAGGATTTGATAAATCCTAAAATTATATAATTTGTATCTTGGAGGCTCTCTAAAATGAGTTATTGTCCAGCTTGTAATGGTATTGAGAATATAAGTCAAAACTGTCCTTCATGTGGATCTTTAATGGAGGACAAGGGAAGATGGTTTGATTATTTTGATGATTATAGTGCTTATATGCCAATAAATACAATGAAACTATTTGATGGAATACAAAATGACTTGCAACAAGAAACATGTCCTCATCTTCTATATTGTGAAAACTGTCATAATGACTCCGTTATATTAATCCAAGAACAAAAATAAAGGCTCTTTCGCAACTTTGTTACTTTTTTAAAAAAGCTTGGAGAAGCGAAAGTTTGTGACTCCAGTGGGAAAAGCAACATTCTTTTATTGCGACGAGTAATCGCAGGAGCAATCTATACGAAAAGAGTCAAATGAAGAAGGGGGAGTCATAAAGGTTTTTTAAAACCTTTTGACTCCCCCTTTTTATTATAGATTAGCGAATACGTAATTCTGTTTCAGGATCAAAGAAGTGACATTTGTTCATGTCGAACGCCATTGTTAAAGTGTCACCGCTGTTCACGTCTGTACGTGAGTCAACACGTGCAATAAAGTCTTGGTTACCTACCTTAGAGTATAGGAATGTTTCTGCCCCCATAAGCTCTGCTACATCGATGTATGCTTCAAACTGTGAGTTTTCAGATGCTTCTAGGAATACAGGCTCATCATGGATGTCCTCAGGACGAATTCCTAAAATGATCTCTTTGTTATTATAAGCCTCAACAAGCTTTAATTTTCCAGCAGGTACTTTTACTTTATGGTCTCCTACATGGAAGTGTCCATCTTTAAGTGTACCAGTTAGGAAGTTCATAGAAGGTGATCCAATGAATCCGCCTACGAATACGTTTTCTGGATAATCATAAATATCCTTTGGACGACCTACTTGTTGAATTAATCCGTCTTTCATAACAACGATACGTGTCGCCATTGTCATGGCCTCTGTTTGGTCGTGCGTTACATAGATCGTTGTTGTTTGTAGACGTTGGTGAAGTTTTGTAATTTCCGCACGCATTTGTACACGAAGCTTTGCATCAAGGTTCGATAATGGCTCATCCATTAAGAATACTTTAGGATTACGTACGATTGCACGACCTAATGCCACACGCTGACGCTGACCACCAGACATTGCTTTTGGCTTACGGTCAAGCATTTCTGTTAAACCAAGAATTCTAGCTGCTTCTTTTACACGCTTTTCAATTTCATCTTTTTTGAACTTACGAAGCTTTAGACCAAATGCCATGTTATCGTAAACGTTCATATGTGGATATAGTGCATAGTTTTGGAATACCATTGCGATGTCACGATCTTTAGGAGCTACATCGTTCACTAGCTCATCACCAATGTATAGCTCTCCTTTAGAAATATCCTCAAGACCTGCAACCATACGTAGTGTAGTAGACTTACCGCAACCAGATGGACCTACGAATACGATAAATTCTTTGTCTTCAATATCAAGGTTGAAATCTGTAACCGCTGTTACGTCACCATCATAAATTTTGTAAAGACCTTTAAAAGTAATGTCTGCCATGATTTCCACTCCTTATTCTATGAACGTTACGAATTTGAAACGCTCAAGATTGAATTAATTTGATAGTCTTAGTGTAACTTGTAAAGGGTTACAAAACTATTGTAAGAGTGCACAAAAAAAAACTAGATTTTTGTGCAACCTGCAAACGATTACAAGAAAAGAAACTCTATCGCCCCAAGTAAGTAGGCGATAGAGCAGGAAAGCAGCTAGTCATCCCTTCTAGCTGGTTCAAGCATTGTGAACATAAAGTAGACTGCAACGGCATTAGGAAAACGTTTTATATCAATAGATGTTTTTTCAATAAATTTATCTACTCTGTATTGGAGTGTATTACGGTGCATGTACATCTTTTTTGCCGCTAAGCTCGTATTTAAATTACATTCTAAATAAACCTTAACGGAGTCTAATAGGGTACGGTCATCTAATACAGGAGTAAGTGAATGGAGGATTGTTTTTTTCGTTTCCTCTGTCAAGTCCTTCAAGAAAATATAAGGGACGATATCCTGTTCCACAAATAAATTCTTTGCTGTTGCAGCTGGCCTTGCCATCTCAAAAACCTTAGATTCCCAACGAAACCTTTCCTTTATTTCACCTAATTCTGTAATAGGTGATCCTACGTATAAAGTAAGCTGAACAAAAAAATCGGACATGATTGTATCTATCAACGACTCTTCTATTTCATCATCTTCGAAATGATCATCGATTAATTGTACAAGCACTCCTTTATTAGTAGAAATCCACAACAAGTCATTAGTGGATGAAAATAAGTTTTTCATTGCTTCCTCAAAATCAGATTGATCCGCAACGGTGCCTTTAAAATTAAAATGAATAAACCTGCATGGGAAAGTAAGTATCTTTGAAACTTTCCCTGTATCCATTTCTTCATTGAGAATTAAACAGTTATATAGAACCTCTTCAAGCATTGATTTCGGATGAAAAATGTGTTCATCCTTTACTTTGAATATCGTTTCAAGGAGATTTACTTCATCCTTGGATAATTTTCTCCTGTCAAATGTAACGGTATCTCCCATATCATCTGCAATTGTTAGCTGGTATGATTTTGATAACACGCTAACGTCATGTATAATTGCGTGCTTATAATTTTGTTTTAAGCGATTTAACATGTAAACCTTACCCCTTTATAAAACATGGGCAAATTGTTTTCTTTGATTTTCCCCAATAGCCCTTCAATATTCTTACAGAATTTATAGTACTCATTATATAAAAGTAATAAGGTTAATTCCATCATTCTTTTTGTTTCAATAATTATTAAAAATGAAGAAGGGTGTCTCAAAGGTATGTTTTTATCCTCTAGAGACACCCTCTTTCTAAAAAAATTAATTCTCATCGGTATGATAAGGAGGATCTTCTTTTTTAAAATCCTGAGCCTCATCAATTTGTCGTTTTCCATGGGTTATATGGTCTTGGCCCCCCGCCAAGCCTTCATTGGTCATCCTGTCTACGTCCACCATTACACGGTCTCTTCCTTCATGCTGAGAATCTTTTCTCATTCGTCATCCCTCCTCAGTAGTATAGTTTCATTTTCGAGGAGAAATTATCCAACTTAATGCTTTTCATAAACATGGAACAACATTAAATCGTGGACACAAGTTTCAAGGAATTTTTTGTCTTCTTCTTTAGGAGAAGGGTTGTCCCATTTTATTGTCCCGTCTTTATAATAATTGCCTAAATACTTTTTTTGTTTGTAGTAAAAGGAAAAACTCCATTCTTGATTAATTAGATTATTTTTAATTTCTTTATAGTGAAAGTGCGTAAGCATGAGATCCCCTCCAAGTAGCAACAAAGTTTGTGAAACAGCCTTAGTATAACAATAAGGGACTGGTCATTCCTATGGAAGGGCACAGTCCCTTGGATTAACTGTCGTTTAAAAAGATATTTGTGAGCATCTTTAATCGACTTTCTTGAATCTTTTTTTCATCAAAAGACATGGGCTTACTATTTACATCTAATACCCATAATTTTTGGTGGTTATCCATTATAATGTCAAAGGAAAACTCTCGAACACTTGAATAGTGGTTTTGAAGCAGTACCCCAATTTTTTTTCCAATTCTTTTTACATGAAAGGGGTTTGGGCGAACCGGAACATCATGGAGGGACATTACTTCTCCCCCTTGGGGAACATGAGTAGTGTATCCTCCGTGGGAGGCCCCCCGAACACCGATACCAACTAGCTTCCATTGATTATTTTCAAAAATCATTAATACTCGGAAGTCATAAGGATGGTTATTAACCGTTATACCTGCTATCGTCTCCTGGAGGAGTATTATCCTTTCCCTCATGATGGATTGTAATAAATAAGCTAATTGCTGAAAGTTTAGGTTAGAAAAAACCTTTTGCTGAGAATGTAACGTATATTTTTTTTGAATACGATTTATTTTCCAAATTCCCTTTCCTTGTGAGCCATTCACATCTTTTAAAAATATTGAACGGTGTTTTTGCAGGAAGTTGTATAAAGTTGTTTTGCCTGTTAAAGGTAATGTTCTAGGAAAGTGATGTTGTAGGAACACATCACCTTGGAAGAGCTTTGCAATGGTTTGTTTATTGAAAAATGTGCTATTAAAGTAAGGAACTTCCCAACGATCAAGCAGTTTTAAATAAGCACGTAATGGTTCAGTTTCCGGCCCATCCCGATATGGATATCGATTATAGACGATATGCGGTTTCGGGCAGATCACTTCTTGCCATTGCTTCAAAGAATTATTCCAGAAGTATCCTTCAAATAAAATATTATCTTCACGGAGAGGTAGGACAAATCCCATTCCCCCATGTTCACTAATGGAAGTGAGAAGTTGCTCATAATACTCCACTTCACCAGAAAATTTCTGTCTTTCTTTTGGAGCAGTTAAAATAACAACATTTTTCTTCAACGGAGCATCCACCTCCAGAAAAAACGATTATACCGTTGCCTCTTCTGTAGAATTGATATCCTGTATTGTCGATTTATATAAATAAGTTGCATAGCTCATTGGCATTTGCCTTGTTAATTGGTCCTCCCGTTTTAGTTTAGGGTGAGAGAAGATCGTACGTCCTGGCTTGGAATTGGCTTCAAACATCCAAACCTTCTCCTCTTGATCAATTCCTAGATCAAAACCTATTTCGCCAACGTTCCCATCTGTAGTTTTATCGATTGCCTTACTTAAGGATAGAGCTGTTTTTTTCAATCCACTAAGGAGGGCCTTGCTTAAATTTAAGTCCTCCCAAATTTCTTGTACGGATTTTACATGCCCGCCGCTTTTTACATGGGTTGTGACACTGCCAGAACCTGCAATCTTTGCAGCAATGGCACTAATCTTCCAAATTCCCTGATCATCTTTATTTGTATGAATTCGGAAATCTATTGGATTATTTTGATATTTTAATAAAGAAATACCTTCTTGAATGACTAAATGGTTAAAGCCATTAGGAAATTGAGTTTTTAATAATCTTGACAGGGAACCGTATCTTCTTAATCGATTACGTTTTTTATCACGGAAACGACAATAATAGAATTTCTCACCGGTATCATAGTGTATTTGATGAATACCTAAGCCAAGACTCCCGTTTTTAGGTTTAATATAGACATGTTTATATTCATGAACAAAATCTTTAATTTCCTCCTTTGTTGGAGCCGATATGGTTTTAGGAAGGAGGTGCTTTACCTCGTCAACGTGGATAAGTCGGTCGTAAATCTCTGATTTATCAAAAAAACCAGGGTTGAACCACGGTATGTTATAGTCATTTTGCAGTTTTTCTCGAACTTCTGAATAAGCTGGATGGGCTTCTGTTCTCCGATTTGGCAATCTGTCGTAAATAACATTAGGAAATGGTACGATTACTTTTTGCCAGCCTGATTCTAAGAAAGAATACCCTTCAATAATTCCCTCATCCCAGTTTATATGATGGGAGCCGAAAATCACTGCTAAAGACCCACTTAAACTTGCAGCATGAATATACTTTGCAAATAGAAAGGATCTTTCCCCTACAGGTCTTAAAACACTTCCCGTAAAGCCTGCAGTAAAAATACCAATTATCGGTCCGAAATAAAACTTTTCCTTGTCTACATAATCTAAGGTTAATGTTAAGGGATAAGGGATAAACAAGTTTTCCCAAGCTTTCTTTGAAAATTCACAATGTTTAAAGCTTAAGTGTTTTTTTGAATAAATCCTACAATTAACTTCCCGTGAGCCGAATTGAACTGTTTTTACATCCCCTTCCTCAAGCTTTAAATGAGTTAACAGCTCCTTTGATAAAAAAAGTTGATTTTCATTTTTATCCGATTCCACTTGATTAACATTGATAGTATAAGGCATGAAATTGATTCACTCCTTTAGTTGATGCTAGCTTATTTAAGAAAATGTATAAGACAGTATTATTAAAGGACATTTTGTTCCCGACGTTTTTTTTCGAGAGATTCTACAAGCTCTATAGGTCCATTAAAGATAGAGTCGTATTTCTCTTTCATTATAGTTCTCATTACTGTTTGATAGCCTGGTTTGGAATTAACCTCTAATATCCACAGGCGTCCATCCTCGCTAATCCCTATATCGATTCCCAATTCAAATAGAGGTTGATGAAACCGTTCCAATTGATTTGGAATTAGACGAATGATTGTAGCAATATTCTCTTTTAAATATTCTGCTTTTTTTTTCGATATTGGAATGGAAGAACGAATTTCTCCTCCCGTTTGAAGGTTCGAAAGGAATGTACCTTTCTTACCTATTCTAAACCCTTTTCCCACTACCTTCCACTTAGAAACGCTATTCCTTTGAACAACTATCCTTAAATCGAAAGGGGAATTATTAACTTTGAGGGGGAGGTAAGGCTGTATTAAATAACCCTCGGAAATAAGCTTTCTGTATATATATTCATAGAGCTCATGAATATCCTTATCCACTCTATGTTCCGCCGTGTTCACTCCGTTAGAAATTAGGTAATGGTCAGGTGTCATTTCAACAACATAAAAGCCATAGCCCCCTGAACCGAAGATAGGTTTTAAAACAATCTTCGAAAAAGTTTCTAAGTAACTTTGTAAGGATGCTTTCGAAAGAAGGGTAGTTGGAGGTAGGTGTTTTTTTAGCGTATTATTTTGTTGCAGCCATTGATAAACAATCCATTTATTAGGAAGTCCTGAACCTAAAAAAATTGTCTTCTTTTTAATAGTATTTATTTTTTTGATCATAGCTTTTCTAAATAGTTTATTTTTTGGAAAGAAAGTTCGATCATATATATATTCAGGAAGAGGGAATCTCCCATCTTTCCATTGCTGCTGAACTTTATCATATTTCATACCATCTATTTTTTCTAATTTTTCATGGTAGTTAAAAGGAGTAAATCGGATAACTTCAATTCCTTTATTAGTAGAAGCCGCTGCCACTTTATTCAAGTATTCGTTATATTCATTAGTATTAAATTGAAGAATCCCTAATGAGGTCAACCTTGACACCCTCTCTATTTATCAATAAATCCAGCTAATGAAGCTGCAAATGTTAACAGAAGCTTTATGGAGGGAGGTGTTTGGTTCCCATTTTGAGTAAATTCACTTTTAGAAGGCTTAATATTTACCTCTAATATCCAAACATGTTCCCTTTTATCAACCATAAAGTCAAATCCTAACTCACCGAATAGCCCGCCAGCTTCCGCATCAAGTACTTGAGCACAATGTACAGACAATTCGTGGAGAAACCTTTCCACTTGAAGGGCTTTTTCTTTACTCATTAATTCCTCTAAAATAAGCAATGCCTTTCTTTGTGAGCCACCTTTAGAAAGGTTAGAAACAATATTTTCCCTTTGGCCTACTCTTCCTATAGCAGAACAAGTTCTCCAATAACCACTGGTATCCTTTATACAGAGGACACGGAAGTCAACTGGTGCTTCATTCATGATCATCATGTCTATCCCTTGCTGTATTAAATATTTTCGTTTCTTCAACCTCCCCTTTAATGTAAAAAATAGGTCAGGTAAGTTTACTTCTTTTTTTGTTTGCCATCCATCGTCATTTGGATACGTAATAATAAAAAGATCCTTTTCTTTTTGAATGCGGATTATCCCAGAACCCTCTTTTCCCCAAAAAGGTTTTAAATAAATGGTGGGATATTTTTCAAGCATGTAAAAAAGATCCTTCTTTGATTGTAGTTGACGAGTTTCTGGTAAATATGGTGTTAACGTGGGCTCTTGTAAAAAAAATGAAAAAGTATGCCATTTATGGAGAAAACGATCATTAAAATAAGGGATGCCCATTTCTGTAAGCTTTTCAAAAAATAACTGACACTTATCAGATCTTTCTTGATCTCTACGACCTATACGGTTATAAATGACGTGAGGCAAAGGGAAATACCCCTTTTTCCACGAGTTTTCTTCAAAAATAAAGGCATGGACAAAGGAGCCTTCCACTTCTTTGTATGAGAAAACGATTAGTGGACAATATAGCTCAATTGCTGCTTTCGCCATATCTGTAATATATGCTGTTAACGGACCAAAAGGGCTTTCCCCTTTCTCTAGGACATCCCCAAGAACAATGCCCACACTAGGTCCAAAATAAAAGGAGTTTTCTTTGCTGCTGTATTGGCACTGTATTTTTCCCTCTTCTGGTAAATATAACTGTGATAATAAGTGAGGGTTCATCTCTATTTCAAATTCCGACAAGTGTGGTTCCACTACTATTTCTACTTCCTTTGATAAAAAATGGTAATTCAGTTTACCGTACTTTCTTGCAGGAAGTTTCCAAATGGACGCGATTTTATTGGGAATTATTAATTGATTCGTTTTTAATTTTTCATTAAGACGAATATGTGAAATATAGAATGTAAAATTTATCATAATCAGCCCTCATTTAGTAACAGAACTTAAAAGATTGGAACTAGTTGTAACCTTTGATAAAATCAAAATGCTAATGATAAAATTTGCCAGACTAGGTATTTGTCGATACCGTATCTTATGAGTCAGGAGCGGAAGGTGTGCATTTACAATAGAAAGGTGATTAAAATAATGGAATTTCAATTTTTGTGGATAGCTATTCTTATCGTTATTGGGTCGTTTGTAGGAGGAGGAACGAACATAATTGCTATTCGAATGCTGTTCCGACCTCATGGAGTAATATATGTAGGTCCTTATAAACTGCCATTCACTCCTGGACTTATCCCAAAAAGACGGGAACAGATTGCTGCACAGTTAGGAAAAATGGTAGAAGAGCATTTAGTGACACCTGAAGGAATTGCTCAAAAAATTTTTCACCAACCCTTTATTGAAGAATTAAGTAATCGAGCAAAAGGAATGCTTCATTCCTTCCTAAATCAGGAATTGACTGTCGATGATTGGTTAAGGGAACACGTTGGTGGCCAATGGTCCACTATGGATGCTAGGGAAAAACTAGAAGCAGATTTACGGAATAAAATCTGGTCGCTTGTGAAGGACAAGGAGAATGACCGGATAGTAGAATTACTTCCTCAGGAATGGAAGGAAAAAATAGAGGGGAAAATTCCTGTTGTATCAAAAAAGATCCTAAATAAGGGTGTAGAGTACCTTGAATCTCCAGAAGGGGAAGAGCAAATGGATCGTATGGTAACTCAGTTTTTCGCTTCAAAGGGTAACATGGGTGGACTTCTAGGTCGAATGATCCAACGGGTTTCTCCTACCTCGATCATTTCTAATGAGTTGACGAAATTGCTTCAAGATGTGAGAACGGAGGAAATGATTAATAACTTGCTTCAAAAAGAGTGGAACGCTATTTTAGAGAAAACCCCAAGTAATTTCATTTCTAGGACGGTAGTAGGGGAAAAAATCAATGGATTTGTAAAGGTAGTTGTAGACGAAACACCAATTATCGGTGAGTGGGAACAACCGTTAAATAAGTGGGCGATTCGCTATGAGGAAATAATTGTCAATAGCTTCCTGCCAATTATTACCGAATCTGTCACCCAACTTGTACAGAAACATTTGAAAACGGCCATGAAGCACTTAGGAATTCAAGACATTGTTCGTAAGCAAATTAATAGTTTCCCCTTGCAAAGACTAGAGGCCATGCTTCTGTCTATCGCAGGACGAGAACTGAAAATGATCGCTTTACTAGGAGCAATGATAGGAGGATTAATTGGTTTACTACAAGGGATCATTATTTTTATCTTTATTTAGATTGCTTCTAAAATTTGCACTATGGAGAATGAAAATTGTACATTGTCTCTCGAATCCGTTACAGGCGTAATGTCGCCATCCTGGCTCCCGCGGGCAATGCCTCAGCCTCCTCGGGAAAAACTGTGTCTCTTCCTCTGCAAGCTTTGCTTCGTAGCATATCCGTCGAGACAACTCGTAGCTATTTCATGAAGCCTCGCTCGTCGCTGGAGTCGCCGCCTTTCACTCCTTCGAGAGTGCAAACTGCAACACGGGAACTATATTTTCAAGGTAGATCTCCATACAAGTGAAATTTTGCACCATGGGTAAGAAAATACAAGTTATTATTGCAGTTGGTGTGAGCGAAAGCCCACGAGACTCCTGCGGGAACAGCGAGCCAGGCAAGACCCCACAGGGCGTAAGCCCGAGGAGGCTTGCGGTTCGCCCGCGGAAAGGGAGTGGGCTGCAGCGAATACCAACACAGTATTTGTATTTACAGGGTAGACTTCCAAGCAAGTAGAAATTTGCACCATAGTGAATGACACTTAGATTCGAATTTTCATGGCAGCCTCTAGTTAAAATAATATTTTGAATCTTTGTCCCTAGGGTGAATTCATTTTTATTTCATGTTATGGTAGAAAGGATAGAGTAAACGTGCGTATATTTCATAAATGTTCGTACAAAAAACAAGGAGGAAATATTTAATGACTAATCCTTATGATAAGGCACAAGAATTAGCGGGTGTCTTAAGAAACAGCGAAGAATTCACTACACTAAAGAACCTTCATGAAGAGGTAAACAAAGACGAGGTTGCTAAGCGTATGCTAGATAACTTCCGCAATGTTCAACTTGAGCTGCAACAGAAGCAAATGCAAGGTGAGCAAATTACAGAAGAGGAAATTCAACAAGCACAGAAGCAATTTGAATTAGTACAGCAGCATGAAACTATTTCAAAGCTAATGGAAGCGGAACAACGCATGAGCCAATTAATTACTGAGTTAAATCAAGCGATAACAGCTCCATTAGAAGAGCTATACGGAGCAGAAGCTCAACAAAGCTAAAAATAACTTAAAAGAACTGAATTATTTTTGATGAGCCTTTTTTTAAAGTCTCAATTTAAAATAAAACTGGTCAGAAAACGAATGTGGAAATCAGCACATTCGTTTTTTTGTGGACAAATTAGACCATTAGGCCCCTTTTCTTCTACTGTTAAGTTCTATTCATGAAAAAAAGGACATATATGTATTACCAATACCAATGATAGTAAGGACAATTGAAGGGGGATGGCAGCAATGACGTATCGCTTATTAGCGTTAGACATCGATGGGACCCTATTAAAGTCAAATCATCGACTGGCAAAGGAAACAAAGGAAGCAATTGAATATGCAAAGGATAAAGGGGTGTATGTCACTTTAGCTACGGGTAGAGCATTTCCATCTGCCAAAAAGATAGCTAACGCATTGAAATTAGATGATGCTTATTTAGTTACACATGATGGTGCTTATATCGCCTCTGAATTAGAGGAGCCAATATACGAAAGAAGGTTAGATTCTGACAGAGCATATCAAATTGTAGATATTCTGGAAAATTATCATTGCCATGTGAGGCTCTTACACGAAAAATATTCTATTGCTAATAAAGTAAGACAACGGAATTATTTGATTGCTAAAATGAACATAGGTGTTCGTGAGCCTTTGTTTTATCCTGTTAATTTTGTTGACTCAGTTAGTCATCACCTAATCGATCAACCTTTAACCGTTCCAAAAATTAGAGCTCATTTCTGGAATGAAAAAGAGCGAAGGGATGCAATAGAAGAAATAAATGAGTCAGTAAGGCATGTAAATTTGACCTCCTCTGCAGAAGGAAGCCTAGACATTGTGGATGCATCTGCTTCCAAAGCGAGAGGGATGCAAGTGCTCGGGAAAAAATTAGGGATTAAGCTTCAAGAAATGGTTGCCGTCGGCTCCTTTGATAACGATATAGAGATGCTTACACAATCAGGACTTGGTATTGCAATGGGCACTTCACCGAAGCACGTTAAAGAGGCTGCTGACTGGGTAACTAGGTCTAATAATCAAAATGGAGTTGGCTATGCTGTAAGAGAAGTATTCCGAAAGCAGCTTCACCCAGCTGTCTATAAATAAGAACAGGTTATTTTCGTAATTTTTTATGCTTTTTTTGAAAAGCTTGGAGAGGCGGAAGATGGCAAGAAGAAGGTATTCTAAGCGAGAGCTAAGGATACCTTCTTTTTTATGGTATAGGAAATTATATTTTTCACTCGTGGAAAAGTTTATTTATTATTAATCACGTCTAGCTTCAGCGCCTACTCGCTCGAGGTCAAATGATCTGCCCGCTTAAAAGTAAAAAGCACTTTTTATCGGGCAGATGCATTTGCTGGTCGCTCGTAGACAAGGCGCTTGCGCTTTTGTTCTGTGGGTAAACCCGGTTCATGCTATATCTAGCTTATATGTAACCTTCCTGTTGACTCGGGGCACAATACATAGATACACTGTATTAAGCAATGTGACAGATAGAAAGGAACGACGAAGATGAAGGTTATTGAACTTTTAGGAGTACAAGAGTCATTTCAACGATCCTGTGAACGAATCGTTCAGCTCTTCTTTGAAGAATCTACAGTCCGTTTTCCAAGTAAACCTGCAAAGGAAGAGGGATTGGCCATCTCCTTCCATACTAATGATTTAGAAGACACAAATCAGATGCGAATAACAGGGGAGCTTTTTGAAAATAAAACGAAGGTAAACGCACAGGATGTCATTTTTAATATAAACGAACAACCACGAAAGAAAGTGGAGAAACAAGGGGTAAGCTTTGTCCTCCTTAAATTATTAGAAGAATATACAGGAATGGAGCAACCATGGGGGGTTCTCACGGGAATACGCCCTACGAAGCTTTATCATATGATGCGTCGGGAAGGTAAATCAAAGGAAGAAATCGCAGAAATCCTTCAAGAAAAATACTTACTCCAGCCGGAAAAAATTCAATTACTACAACAAATTGTGGAACGCCAGCTTACGGTTGTTCCTGATCTTGACCGAATTGGTGAAGAGGTTAGTATTTATATTGGCATTCCCTTTTGTCCGACAATGTGTGCCTATTGCACCTTCCCAGCTTACCCGATTAACGGAAGGAACGGCTCTGTGGAAGAGTTCTTGATGGGGCTTCATTACGAGATGGAAAAAACAGGTCAATGGCTGAAGGATAACAACATAAGAATTACTACTATTTATTATGGTGGAGGTACTCCCACTAGTATTACTGCAGAACAGATGGATGCCCTTTATGCAAAAATGTATAAGGTTTTTCCAGCAGTGGAAAATGTGAGAGAGCTAACGGTGGAAGCTGGGCGTCCTGATACAATTGAACCTGCAAAAATAGATGTATTAAACAAGTGGAATGTGGACCGCATTAGTGTCAATCCTCAATCGTTCACGGATGATACACTAAAAGCTATTGGCAGACGCCATTCGGTAGAAGAAACGATTACGAAATATCATTTAGCATTTAAAATGGGACTGACAAATATTAATATGGACTTAATTATTGGACTTCCAGGTGAAGGAAAAGAAGAATTCTCCCATACCTTGGAGGTTACGAAAGAGCTTCAACCTGCATCCTTAACCGTTCATACGTTATCTTATAAGCGGGCATCCCAAATGACGAGATATAAGGAAAAATATAAGGTAGCAGGGCGGGATGAAATTCATGAAATGATGGAGATGGCAAGTCACTGGATGAAGAAGGAAGGCTATGTACCATATTACCTCTATCGTCAAAAAAATATTTTAGGAAACCTGGAGAATGTGGGCTATGCTAAACCGGAACAGGAAAGCTTATACAATATCATGATTATGGAGGAGGCCCAAACGATTATTGGCTTAGGCTGCGGTGCTTCCAGCAAGTGGGTGGATCCTATTACTGGTAAAATTGATCGATATGCTAATCCAAAGGATCCGCAAACGTATATAAGTAAATATGAAGAATATACCCATAAAAAAATAGAACAATTAACAGAACTATTTTCCAGAAAAAGGACGGAAGTATAAAGTAAAGGTATAAGAGAGGTAGGATGAAAGTGGATGAGCAAAAATTACGGGATAAGTTTGAAGAGGCCATAAAAGTTCATAATGATGGGACTGGTCAATTATTTTTATATTCCCTTTTAGATTTTGACATTCAATATGATGAACAGAAAGAGACGGTTTCCATAACTGTACCCGTTTCTGAAATTATGTTTAATCCCATTGGCTTCATTCACGGGGGATTAATAACTTATATCGCAGACACTGCGATGGGACATTTGTGTGCTGCTTTTGCAGATAGCCCATGTGTATCTTTGGAGTTAAAAACACAATTTTTAAATACGGCAAGAGAGGGACAAGTTCATGCGAAGGCATCCTTCTTAAAGAAAGGGAGAAGTGTGCAGTTTGCGGAGTGTGTGTTAGAGGATAATAAGGGGAAAATGTTAGCGAAAGTTTCTGGTACTTTTTATTCTATAAATAAGTAATGGTATTTGCTTCGCTCGTCGCTCGCCCACTCGAGAAAACCACTCGTGTGGGCTTTCGAAAGATTACGACGGCTACGCAAATACTTCGAGGGAGAATCAAAAGGTAAAAAATACCCTTTGATTCTCCCTCTTTCTTATGGTTTGAAGTAAATTAGTCCTGCTGAGGATCGAACGATTCGACTTGTATTAATTTCGATCTTTTCTTCTTTTAGGCGTTTGAGTCCCTTATGTTTTGCATCTTGGTCATCTTTAGCATGAAAGGATTCATTGAGTAATACGGAACCATCCGCATTAAAAGCCGTAACGAAATATTTTCCCATGCATGTTTCCCCCTAAAAAATTTTTCCTCCTTTTTTAAACTTTACGTAACTATTCCCCGTTCCTATCTAGATAAAACTTTCTAGGAAAAACTTGAAAAAATACTTTTTTGATGGGGA
This sequence comes from Evansella vedderi, assembly GCF_030813435.1. Lineage (GTDB taxonomy): Bacteria > Bacillota > Bacilli > Bacillales > Salisediminibacteriaceae > Evansella > Evansella vedderi. Next base: position 29,492 of record NZ_JAUSUG010000005.1, read on the forward strand.
ACGTTTATTCTGTTATATGTTATACTTCATGTAATAGAAGAAAAAAATGGAAGGGTGATGGGAATGATCCGTTTTATACATGCTGCAGATCTTCACCTAGGTCGGGCGATTCGAACCCGTGGTGACTTGCCTGAACATATGAAGGAGACCATTCAACAAGCAACCTACACTTCTTTTGAAAGAATTGTAGATCAAGCGCTGGAATGGAACGTGGACTTTGTATTAATAAGTGGAGATGTGTACGATCACGAAGAAAGGTCTTTAAGGGGACAATGGTTTGTAAGAAAACAAGCAAAAAGGCTGGAAGTGAAAGGAATTCCATTATTTATTATTCACGGAAATCATGACCCACTAAATTCAAATGTAGTTAGACAAAATATACCAGCCAATGTTCATATTTTTTCCCAGGACGTAGAAGGGGTCCCCATCACTACAAAAGGGAAAGACAAGGTATATATATATGGATTTAGTTATCCTCAAAAAGCTTATTATGAAAATCCTATTCCAAAGTATGAAAGGAAAAATGACCCTGATTCCTATCATATAGCTATGCTTCATGGTCAGGAAGCTGGTAATAAAGAGCACGAACCGTATGCCCCCTTTACTCTAAAGGAAGTGCAGGAAAAGGATTTTCATTATTGGGCATTAGGACACATTCATAAGCGGCAAACATTATCTCCTAATCCTCCCGTTGTGTATCCTGGAAATATTCAAGGGGCTCATCGAAATGAAACAGGGGAAAAAGGGGCTTATTTAGTTGAAATGACAAAAGTAGAAACAACTATGACCTTTCTTCCAACCAATCCTGTTCAATGGGAGAAGATTACCGTCTCCATTGAAGGATTGGAAACGTATGATGAGCTTTTGGAACAGTTAGAAGAAGAATTGTCCCTAAAAGAAGAAAACAAACTATTCCTTCTTGACCTTACGATTCATGGAAGTGGCCCTTTGCATGATATTTTACTGGAGGATTCGAAACAAGACGAACTTCTCACGATCCTCAGAGAGGAAGTTCTTGAGACGGCAGGTTGGGTTGATCGTATTCATGTACAAACAATTCCCGTTATTGATAGAAATCAGTTAAGGAAGCAAGATCATCTGTTAGGGGATGTTGTTAGAATAGTGGATGACTTTAAAGAGAAACATCCTGAGGTAAATGTATTAGAGCAAGTATATGGACATGCTTCCCTAAGAAAATACCTTACCCCTTTAACGGAAAAGGATGTAAAAGAAATAGTTGATGAGGCTGAAATGAGGCTTTTAACTCCACTTTTAAGGGAGCTGGAAAGACAATGAAAATAGTAAATGTTCATATTTATGGCTATGGAAAATGGAAGGATCAAAGCTGGGAGTTGTCGGAGGATGGAGTTCAATTGTTTTTTGGTGAGAATGAATCTGGTAAATCCACCTTCATGTCTTTTATAAAGGCAATTCTTTTTGGATTCCCGAAAAAATCAGACAATCAATATATCCCAGTAGACACGGATTCCTATGGAGGAACGATTAAACTCCTTTCTGAGCAATTTGGAGAAGTGGTTGTGGAAAGGGTAAAGGGAAGAAAGGTCAGTGGGGAGGTTACTGTTTATTTTCATGATGGAACTTCTGGCGGGGAGGAAGAACTGGCTAAGGTTCTTGATGATATAGATCAAACTACTTTTCAGGGAATCTTTCATTTCGACCTAGATGGCTTAAATGGAATCGATAAAATGACTCCAGAGGAATTAAACCAATTTTTGTATGATACCGGTCTTGGTGGTGGACAATCCATATCCGCCATTGAAAAGAAAATAAATGTGGATATGGAGAAGCTTTATAAGCCAAGGGGTAAGAAAACGGAAATGAATCTTCTATTGAAAGAAATGGAAGGGAAGGAAAGGGATATTCACCAATGGGAAGAACGGATTGACCGATACGAGGAATTAACTAGCCTTATTAAACAGAAGGAAGAAAATATAAAAGATAATAAAAACCAGCAAGCTGTTTTACAGGAAAGAATAAAAAAAATGGAAAAGTACGAAATGATTGTGCCATTGGCAAAGGCATGGGAGGAGAAAAGACTTCAACTTCTAGAGGAGAAGGAGATACAAGATTTTCCGGAAAACGGATTAGAAAGAATGGATCGGTTCGAGGAGCGACTGTTAGAGAAAAAATCAAATTTAAGGGATGGGAAAGTAAAGGAAAAGCTGTTAAGGGAAAAGTATGAAGCATTAACGGAACATTCTCCAGATATAATCCATAGAGCTAAAGAGTATATAAGTGAATATGAGCTTTACTCTCATAGACAAAAAGAATTAAACGATTTTCGAGTGGAAAAAGATCACCTGACTAAACGTATGGAGAGTATGGAGAGGGATTGGAACGGTTCATCCATCGTATCTTTTATGGAAATCCCTTTTCAACCGTTTATGAAAAATAAACTTTATCATATAAAAGAAAGGGATTTAGTGGAAAATCAAGAGGAAAGGGCTGTTCAACGGGATTTAGAAAGAGTAAATAAAAATATAAACGAACTTATGGGCCAAATAAAAGAAAATAATCTTGATCTTCTAGCAGACGAAGAGATTTTACAATTAGAAGAAAAACTTTCGAAGGTAAAGGGAAAACAACAATTGCTTGATGAAAAGGCCACATTAGTGGAACAGCTCCAATATATGCAAAAACAGCATCGGATTATGAGACAGAGAGATAAACAAACGGAGTATATATTTTTTATCCTAACTATCGTTTTCACTGGCCTCGCCATATTTGTATTGCCTGAAATCATTCTAGCTTTATCCATTGTCTTACTCTCTATTCTTTCATGTGGTATGGGAATTCAAAAACGTCTTGCTTCGAAAAAATGGGATAAGGAAATGAAAAGGGATGCAAGCATACTTAAGGAAAAAATAAAAAAAATAGAAGATATTATCTCCTCCAATAATATGGAAGAAGGGGAACAGTTAAATAAAATTTTATTTTACCAAAGGGAAAAACAATTAAATCAACAGCAGCTTAAGTATCAATTGGGGGAGCTTTATATTAAAAAGGGAAATCTAGAGGAAGATCTTGAAATTATTAGAAAAAATAGAGGAGAAATAAGCATCGAATTAAGTGAATGGTGTACACAGTTTTCTCTTCCTCAAGATGAAGACTACCTTTATTATGAGGGGTTGCTTGATACATTAGAGGAATGGAATAAAATACACGAACAAAGGGAACAGATCCAAGCTAAAATGGATCGAATGGAGCGAATTCAACATGAATTTTCCAATAAGGTAAAGGAGTTAATTAGGGAGCTTAAACCAACTATATTAGAGGATCAAACATTGCAGAGATCAATAGAATTACTAATACAATTCCTTAACGAGGTAGAAAGAACAGAGAGAAGGAGAAGCTCTGTTCAAGAACAGATTTCTAACTGTAAGGAAACTATTTCAAAATTTCAGGTAGAAATAGAAGATATAATGGGTGAAATGGAAGAGTTATTACGAAAAGCAGCAGTATCCAGTTTAGAGGATTATAGAAAGAAAGGTGCTGCAAACGAACGTTACCAAAGGCTTCAAGGGGAATATAAGCAACTATGGCTCCAAATGAAGCTTATAATCAGGAATGAAGAAGAATTAAGTCAAACGGTTCCCCTTCTATTAGACGGAGAATTAAAGCCTATTTATGAATTGAGTAATTTGAAAGGGCAGTTAATAGAGCTAGATACGGCTAATGAAGAAACATATAAGGATTTAGCTGCTATAAAAAAGGAGTTATCCGTTTTAGTGGAAGACGGAACGTATGAAGAGGTCCTGCAAGAGTTTACCCAAATGAAAGAGGAATTGAATTCATTAGGGAAAAAATGGGCAGTCCTTTCTATTAGTAAACATATTATCCAAGAGGTTAAACGGATGTATGAACAGGAAAAACAGCCTGCCGTCATAAAAGAGGCAGAAGTATTGTTTTCCTCCATGACAAATGGAGAATATCGAAAGCTATTTGCACCATTGGGGGAAGAACGTTTTATTTTGGAGAGACATGATGGTGTGAGGTTTGATCCGGCACAATTGAGCCGAGGTACTTGTGAATTGCTGTATCTAGCTTTTCGTTTTGCATTAGCAAAAAAGTTTCCGAAAAAGGAAGCATTTCCGTTGGTTATGGATGAAGCCTTAGTCAATATTGATCGGTCACGCAGAAAGCAAGTGTTAAAATTGGTGGAGGATATTTCTCAATATCGTCAAGTTTTGTTTTTTACTTGTCATAATCACATTAGGAAAGAAATGAATGGAAATTTATTAACTTTGCCTGAAAGTGGGGTCTTACCGCGTCTGTGAAATCCCTTTTAACCTAGATGATCTTTTGGTAAAATGTATGGAGGTAAAGAAGGCTTGGAGGTTTTTTCATTGCAAAATGATCAAAACTGGATGAATTATGAGAAAATTAAAGATCATTTCATTCATAGTATTGCGAAAAACATGACGCTATATGGAATTACACCATCAATAGGAAGGTTATATGGGGCTTTATATTTTTCCGATGAACCGATGACGTTGGACGATATGTGCAAAGAACTTGCCATGAGTAAAACAAGTATGAGTACTGGGGTTCGAACATTATCGGACATGAAAATGGTAGAACCTGTTTTTCGAAGGGGAGTAAGAAAAGATTTATATGAAACAGAAAAGGATTGGTATAAATCTTTTACAGCTTTGTTTTCCCGTCAATGGAAAGCAGCAACCGAAACCAATATAGAAGAAGCGGAAGAGGCAATGGTCGAGCTTAAGAGGATTTACGAAAACACTGCAGACGAACAATTAAAGATGAGAATTGATAATGATAGGGCACGTCTCGAGTATGCTCATCAATATTATCGATGGCTGCTTCGATTTGTAGATGCTGTGGAATCAGGTGCAATATATGATTTAGTTCCGAAAGAAGAGTCAAAGGACCAAAAATAAGGAGGGTGTCACAGTGACACCCTCTTTCACATTTTTTCATGGTATTGTTCTTGAACTGACATATAACATTCATTCCTTTTAAGTAACTTTTATATTAAAATAGGCTCAATAGGAAAAATGTATAGTAAAAAGGATGATAGAAGATGAATCAATTTCAAATTAATTTAGTGGAAGATGAACAAAACTTGGGTGAGGTAATTAAAGCCTATATGGAAAAAGAGGGGTGGAAAGTAACTCATTTTACAGATGGTAAAGAAGCATATGATGCCATTGAGTCTACACCACACCTTTGGATACTTGACATAATGCTTCCAGGGATGGATGGTTATCAGCTGTTAAAAGCCATTAAAACAAAAGAGGATACACCTGTCATCTTTATCTCAGCAAGGGATAAGGATTTAGATCGGGTATTAGGACTAGAGCTAGGGAGTGATGATTATCTAGCAAAACCGTTTTTACCTGAAGAACTGGTTATTCGTGCAAAGAAGCTGTTAAAGCGTGTGTATCCACAGGATGAACAAGAAGTAGAAAAAATTGAGCTTAATGGCTATATAATCGATCCCCATGGAAGAACTATTTTAGATGGGAGCGAGAATATAGAACTGACTACGAAAGAATTAGATTTAATTATCTTGCTCACGACAAACGTTGGGAAAGCATTATCTAGGGAAGAGATTATTGAACATGTTTGGGGTAACGATTATTACGGCTCGGAGCGTGCGGTGGATGATGTAGTTAGACGGGTTCGTAAAAAGCTTCCCCGTATTCACGTGGAAACTCTCTATGGATATGGTTATAGGGTCCTATCTTCATGATAAAGTTAAATTTAACACAAAGAATTTGGTTTTCTTTTATAGCTATCATTCTAATGGTTGGGCTCCTGATAGGTATTATCTATCCTATTTCATTAAAAAGTACTTTGACAGAAGAGACCTATCGTATCATCGAGCAGGAACAGGAGAGGTATGTAAATCCAACTAGCGAAAACCTCCTTCCTCCTCAGTCAGAGATTGACTTTATTGAAAGAAGAGATGCAGAGCGATCCGTTGGTCATCTCTTTTTAATGAACCAATTTGGAAGACTAGAAGGAGATCCTGTACCGAATGAAGTGTTAAGGGAAATGGGTGAAAAGGCTCACAATCAGATGACACGGCGGGGCAGATATGAACTTAATTTTAACGAAGCAACTTTATTTTACGTCGTTTATAAGGTATACACTACAGGTGGAGAAGCCTATCACATTTCATGGATGTGGGATACATATAGAGACCAAATGGTTAATCGTCTCTGGGGGCGTCTTTCCTATATTATGGTCCTTGCTGGCTTCCTTAGTCTCATTCCGGCTTTTTGGCTAAAGCATTATTTAAAACAGCCATTAATAAGCCTAGGTAACCATTTCGAACAAATTTCCAAAAGAAATTGGAAAGAACCTTTCCATTGGGAAGGAGATAATGACTTTGAAAAACTTTCTGACCAATTCGAACGTATGAGACAGAATTTAATGCGCTACGATAGAGCGCAGAAGACGTTTATCCAACATGCTTCCCATGAACTGAAAACACCAATTATGGTAGTTAAAAGTTATGCTCAAGCTGTAAAAGATGGAATTTTACCGAAAGAAAACATTGAAAACACAATGGATGTTATCATTCAAGAATCAAATCGAATGGAAAAAAGGGTAAAGGATATGCTTTACTATACAAAGCTCGATTCATTAAAGGAATCACCTATGGAAAAAGAAACCTTTCCATTCGGTTCGGTAGCCTATGGAATAGAAGAACGATTTCGATTGCACCGTGATGATGTATCTATTGTTGTTAAAGGTGATAATGTGCCAATACATGGAGATAAGGAATTACTAGGAGTCTTACTTGAAAATTTAGTTGAAAATGCTCTCAGGTATACAGAGGGTCTCATAGAGATCAGTGCTGAGGAGGAAGAGGATAATATTTCCGTTAGCGTAATTAATAATGGGGAGAATATCCCAGAAAATGAAATGGAACACATTTTTACCCCGTTTCGAAAGGGGAATAAGGGTCAGTTTGGTTTGGGACTAGCTATTGTAAAGAGAATTTGTGAGCTTCATGGAGGTTTTCCTTTGGTTTTTAATGAAGCAGAAGGAGTACGTTTCACGATGGTAATTCCGAAAATAGGGGCTGAAGGAAACTTCTAGACTTTTTTATTGCTGTGACATCCCCTTTTATACCATAGGAAAGTAGCTGGTTGTTCGTGGTATACTAGAATAAGAGACTACTGTTGAGGGAGGGGAAATTTTTATGAAGAAGGGAATTCATCATCATCAAATTGGTGATAGTATCGAATTGTATTTACTAATAAAAAATGTGAAAAAAGGTACTGCTAGCAATGGTAAACCATTTTTGACACTACAAATGTCTGATAAAACAGGTGAAATAGATGCTAAGCTATGGAGTGTTTCTCCTGAAGATGAAGCTACCTTTGTCAGTTCTGTGATTGTCCATGTTCAAGGAGAAATACAAGATTTTAGGGGGATGAGACAGTTAAAAATTAAAGCCATTCGTCCAACAAGTGGTATGGATCAAGTGAGGCATGGGGATTTTCTTCCCTCTGCCCCCTTATCTCCTGAAGAAATGCTAGAGAGGGTTACCCAATATATATTTGAAATGAGTAACCCAAAGCTTCAAAGAATTACTAGACATTTGTTTAAAAAACATCAAGATAAGTTTTTACAATCACCAGCTGCAACAAAAAACCATCACGAGTATGTTGCTGGGTTAGCTTACCATGTTGTTTCTATGCTTGATTTAGCGAAAGCAATGGTAAATTTATATCCTTCCTTAGACCAGGATCTATTGTATGCTGGAGTAATATTACATGATCTAGGAAAAGTGCGTGAACTTTCGGGTCCTCTTGTATCAGAATATACAACGGAAGGTAAGCTGTTAGGCCATATTACCTTAATGGTTAATGAAATTGAAGAAGCTGCGAAAGAACTGGAAATTGAAGGGGAAGAAGTGTTAGTCCTGCAGCATTTAGTCCTTAGTCATCATGGTAAAGGGGAGTGGGGAAGTCCGAAAGCCCCCCTTATTAAAGAAGCAGAAATACTGCATATGATTGATAACATTGACGCAAAAATGAACATGATGGACAGAGCATTAGAAAGGGTAATGCCAGGGGAATTTAGTGAAAGAATCTTCCCAATGGATAACAGGTCCTTTTATAAACCAACCTTTCACGCCCCACCAATAGAATATTAGAATAAAAGCGAATCCTTAAGTAACAATCTTTAATATACAGCCCAAATAAAAAGACAAGGGAGGAATTTGAACTTTCCTCCCTTGTCTTTTTTAGTCTCCTATATTTAAGAAACGTTAGATTTACTATCCTCTATCTGTAAAATTTCAACCTCTATGTCTTTAATAACCTCTTCTTTGAAAAGAGAAAAACAGTTTGACTGAAGCCATTGTTCCCAATTCATTTGCGAACATTTCATCCATATTAATGACCAGTGTGCAAGTAAAAATGAGTCCACTCTATCTAAGACCAGTGGAAAGTATACAAGAGGAGATATAGCTTTATCGTCTATTTCTTTCATGGTTAATTGTACTAATCTTTCTTGAAATTCACCATAGGACATGTCAGACAATCGTTTACTATTCATCTGTATATCACCTCGCTGAATATTGAAAGTTAGAAAACTATTCCCAATAATAAATATTTTAAAACTTTCTATCATATTGCCTAATAGAATACGTATAGATAGATAGTAGAGTTAGTTGATAGAAAGGAGATTTCCATGAAACCAATAATCATTATTTTTTCCATGTTAGGTGTGTTATTTCTTATTTTTGTAGTAAGGCTGTTATCCTTAACATCGGCAGGGCCAGGGATCGTGTCTGCCCCATGGTGGGTATATATTACGTATTTAGGTATTTTATTTAGTGGGATTATGTTTGTTTATTCTTGGATAGAAGATAAACGAATTGAGCAAAAAGTCATTGAAGAAGAAGGTAATAAAATCTTATCCATGTATCAAAGGGACAGAAAGAAAATAAAAGCTAGTCATAATGACCCTTCACAGATAATGAAAGATGAAGGGTTAGACGAAGAATGGAAAAGGTATTCATTATAATAAAACAGTATTTCATATGACATTATTATGTTATGTAGGTAGGGATAAAATTGTTACGTAAATACAAAAAAAAGAGGGGTGTGAAGGTTCCGTGAACCTTTATTTAACTCCTCTTTTTACAGGGTATTAGTTTGTGAATTTAGGAAGTTTAAATTGTTCATCTAATACATTTACTTCTACGTTCTCGAATAATTCTTCTTGCATTTGACTCATATGATAAAGCTTACGATTATTTAAAGTATCACGCAGCTTTTCCATTACCTCTTCAAAGCTGTCTTCGAATTCTTTACGGTCTGTTACTTCAATGATATGGTAGCCAAAGTTGGTAGGTACAGGCTCACTGATAGATCCTACTTCTGTATAAAAGGCTGCCTCTTCAAAGGGCGGGGTCATAATTCCCCGTTGAAAGAAACCTAGGTTACCTCCGTCATCTTTAGAACCTGGGTCCTGGGAGTATTCCTTAGCAAGCTCTCCAAAGTCTTCTCCACCACGGGCTCTTTCAAGAAGCTCTTCTGCAGTTTCTATATCATTTACAAGAATATGTCTTGCTTCTACTTCCAATCCAAGTTCATATTCTTCACGAAGTTCATCTTCCGTAAATTCTCCAACATGGCCAACGAGATTTTGAAGGACAAGGTGGCTTAAAAAACGCTCCCGGAGATCTGCTTCACTTTGAATTCCTTGCATTTGTAAAAATTGCTGAAATTGCTGATCATCCTCGATCTCAAGACTTTCCTTTAATGTATCAATCTCACTTTGTATTTCCTCTTCACCAATACCTAACTCTTCACCCTTACTCAAGAGAACTTTTTTCTGTACTAATTCATTTAATACCGTTTCTCCATACAAGTCCTTTAGTTGTTGAACAAACTCTTCCTCTGTTATATTACCAACACTTGTTTCAACTACAATGTCACCAGATTGTGCATTGTTCGTCTCTCCACATGCTGTAACTATAATAAGTAGGGGAATAGATAGTAACGTTAAAATCCTTTTCAACTTTTACTCACTCCTAATTTGTATGTAGACAAGCTTATTTTTACTATAGCACACTACGCTGCGATTGCACATACTGAACCAAAGGAAGGACGAGAAAAAAACAAGCAAAGAATATCATTCTCTGCTTGTTATCATTAGTATTTACAGTTAAGTTAGGAATATACGAAAATAGGAAGACGTAAGGAGTATTGTAATCAATACATTTATAGTTCTAAAAACCTTGGATTGTCTTTCCTCGGGTATTTCCTTTTGTAAACATAGTGAGTTCGTCATAGAATTAATCATGAACAGATAAAAGATTGCGAAGATAAAAAAAGGAATATACATTAAGAAACCTCCACTTATAGGTAGACTCTTTATAACTTTAACAAAATATGACCAAAATGAACAGGGGTCTTTGTAAGAAAAATAAATAATAGGGACGTGAGATAGCATATGAAAGTATGGAACATATGGAAAATTGCTTTTATTACTTTATTTAGTATTTTATTATTACTTATTTCTGCTGGGTATATTTTCTTATACAACCTCTCTAATACGGGGGAATTGTTTGAATCCCCACCAGAAAGGGTGAATCTAACAGGACCAAAATTTAATGTGACTACTACAAAGGGGGATCTAAACCTTTGGCTCGAAAGGGAAATGCAAAAAGAACAAACTGGAAACGATGTACCATTCCAATTATATCTTGATAGTTATGTTCATTTTAAAACGGTGTTACCTATATTTGGATTAACGATCCCTTTAGAAATGACCTTGGAACCGTACGTATCGGAGGGAGGAAACTTAGAGCTATATGAGAGATCCTTTCAAATTAGTGATTTTTCATTACCATCTCAGCGGATATTTCAATTAATTCAAACAACAGTAGAATTACCACCTTGGATATATATATACCCTGATGAGCAAAAATTTTATTTAGACCTAGGTGGAATATCCGAGGATATTCAAATTTACATTAAATCCTTTAACTTAGAAGAAGATGATTTACAATTTATTATAACATTTTAAAAGGTGTCAGCTATGGTCTGACACCTTTGTAGAGAATATTATATCCATTTTCATATTCTTCAATAACACAGCTTTTAGGAGCATGTATTAACTGTTTTAAATATAGGAGATCATAAACGCTTAATCCCATATTTATGGCTGCTACAATTGCCATTACATGCATCCATTGGGGCATCATAACAGAAATAATAATTGTAACAAGAGTAATTACTACTAAAGGAAAGGCAATGGATACAATAAGTAACTGTTTAGAAATGGCTTGTTTTGTAGAAAAGTTACAATAGGGCCACTGTTCACGGATACTGATTGTTGCCTTTTTTCCAAAAGCCCAGATGGGAAGGCAATGGAGGAGAATATGAACAGGTATGATTGATAAAATGAAAAATAATAACGGCAAACCAAAATCAACAAAAGGTACATTTGATATAAATGTACGAAAAAAAACAAAATGAATGATGAAATAACTAAGCATCATTATTAATGACATAAATAGAAGACGTTCTCTACCAAATTCTTTTTCGATTGAAATGGATTTCCAGCAGTTCATCTAGTTGCCCTCCTTCAATATACTTTAGTAATTTACGCCTTTATGAAGAATAAATCAAGCTATTTTCATAAAAAAAATTGGAAATTTTCGCTTGACTTTTTAGGATAACTAAATCTAGAAGCTAGACCTTCATACAATAGTAATTTTGCACCATGGAGAATGAAAATTTTAATCTGCATTGGAATGAGCGAAGGTCCACGACACTCCTGCGGAAGAACGAGCAAGCCAAGACCACACAGGGCAAAGGCCGTGGGGGCTTGACAGGTCGTCCGCGGAAAGGGAGTGGACCGTAGCGAATAACACCTGATTCGTATTTTCAGGATAGAGCAATAAAAAAAGGTATTAAAAGCATGCATTGCTTTTAATACCTTTTTTGGAATTTGTTAAGAATTTAGGAAGATTGTACTTCCTTCGTTTCCTGAGCTTTTGATATTAATCTACCATCAGCTTCATCAAATTCAGATTCTATTTTTGATAAACTTTTTTCAAAAATAGACATAAAATCTGGTCCGTAAATATGCTTCACAATGCTCATCACTTCTGAAAATTCAGGGAATTTACCATACAATTCTTTAATTGGAAGTGTAGCGCTGTACACTCCATAACTTTGTGGATTATAGCTTTCCAATGTCTCGATGAAGAGTTCTTCCCCTTCCTTTGTAAGAAATACATAAGTATTTCTTTTATCTGTTTGACGTTTAGAAAAGGTTAATAACCCACGTTCTTCTAATTTTTTAGAAAAGTTAAATGCTGTTGATACGTGCATGACTCCAAATTTAGCAATATCAGAAATGGAAGCTCCTTCAAGGTGATAAGCGATCCATAAAATATGGTGCTCATTAATGTTAAGATCATAAGGCTTAATCCAGGTCTGCCAATCTTTTTCTATGGATTTCCATAAAGCCTTGCTTAGCTGTGCAATTTTATGGCTAAACATAATGGATTGCTTTATGGATTGTGTTGGATGTTCCATAACGTCCGTCCCCTCCGTTCTAAAATCCTCGGTTGAAAATTGTTTTCTAAATTTTCATTATTTTACTAGGAAAATGATAATAACATCATAACATAATATTATATTTTATCTCAATACCCTTTCAGTATTTTCTGAAAATTATTCTTGTTAATCCGATTGTTAAATGAACCAATCGGATACGTAATACATTACTTGTCCCAGTTTTGAATGCGATTTTTTAAGTCTATCACAATCTGTTGTAAATAAAGAAGGTACCCCTTCATCTCATATAGGTGTGGTTGTATCTCTTCACTAAACTGTTTTATGCGTGAAACAAGGTCAGGAAGTTTGTCATTAATAAAGCTTAAAGCCTTTTCCTTCAGTTCTTCTCCTATATAAACAAGTTCTTGGAGATCTCTTTTTAGGCCTTGAAAATTATCAATCATCACATCCTTGCATAAAGAAATTTCTTCACGAAATCGCTGACTAGAATTTGGACTTGATAATAGCACCGCTGTTCCAGCAATAGTTCCTCCTATAAGAACACCACATAAATAAGTTGATGATTTAGCCATAAATTTCCCCCCTCTTAAATGTGAAAATACCCTTATAAGAAATATTAATATATAGTTTTATTATTGTCCAAGAAGAATTTTCGAATATTTTTAAGAGGCAGAATATAACTATTTATGTTCTTTTAAGAAACTTTCCATAAAATCAACTAATGTCTCCACGTGCTCCTTTGGTACCGCATTATATATGGATGCTCTAAGTCCTCCCACTGATCGGTGTCCTTTTAATCCTATGAATCCCTTTTCTTCTGCAATTTTTACAAATTTTTGTTCCAATTCCTTAGAAGGAAGATTAAACGTCACATTCATTGTAGAACGGCTGTCTTTTAAAGCGTGTCCTTTGTAAAAACCATCACTATTATCGATGGCACTATATAGTAAAGACGCCTTTTCAGCAGCAAACTTTTCCATCGCTGCTACTCCCCCTTGTTCCTCTATCCAATTCATCACAAGCCCTAATAAATAGATGGAACCGGTAGGCGGGGTATGGTAAAGGGAGTCCGTTTTAACATGTGTTTCATAGGAAAGGATTTTTGGAATATCTTTATTTGCTTGCTCCATAAATGATTTACGTAAAATAACAATGGTAACTCCGGACGGTCCAGCGTTTTTTTGAGCTCCTGCATATAGTAAATCAATATTTCCCCAGTCTAAAGTTTTACTAAAAATATCGCTCGAAGCATCTACACATATTGGAGCAAACTTATTATTCGGATAAGAAATCCATTGTGTTCCAAAGATCGTATTATTTGAAGTTAAATGAATGTAGCTCGTATCCTGAGAGCATTGATCCAATGGTACAAATGGAATGGCACGGTAGTTATCTGCTTTAGTAGATGCTAGTTCATAAGTCTCTCCTATTCTCGATGCTTCTTGAAAGGCTTTTTCTGACCAGGATCCAGAAAGGATATAAGCAGCTTTTTTCTCATTGGTTAAAAAATTCATTGGAAGCATTGCAAATTGCAAACTTGCTCCACCTTGCAAAAATAATATTTCAAACTCATCTGGTACCTTTAGTAAGGAGCGTACTTTGTTTAAAGCCCCGTAATGGATTTCTTCATATATAGGACCACGGTGACTCATTTCCAGAACAGATAATTCTGAATTTTGATAATCGAACATAGACTTTTTTGCCTCTTCGATTACCGGATACGGCAAGGCACTGGGGCCCGCATTAAAATTATAAATTGGCATGTTTCTCCCCCGTTTCTTTCTAATTTTCATCATACAAGGAAAATTCTTTTTATAGTTAAGTTTAAGTCTTTAAAGGAGTAAAGTAAATGGGGTTTTGAAAAAAACTTAAAGAAAGTAGCGAGGATGCTCTAATAACTAGTAATGAACAAGGGTAACTAAAAAGGTAAAAATCATACCTTTTTAGTCACCCTACACACGTAACTATTAATAAACCTTTGATGAGATTTCCCGTGCTATTTCTTGAAGGTCCTCTCCCGAATATTCACTGCTGTGGTCATGCCATACAGCCCCAAACCCGTCTCCTTTTCCATACCTTGGTAAAAGGTGTACATGGTAATGGAAAACGGATTGACCTGCGTCTTTACCGTTATTATTCAACATATTTAAACCTTTTGGTTCATAAGCAGCTTTTAATGCCCTGGATATTTTTGGGACAGCCGAAAAGACCGCATGGACACTTTCCTCTGAAAGTTCATAAATGTTTTCCTCATGTTTCTTTGGGATGACAAGTGTATGTCCTTTTGTCACTTGGCTTAAGTCTAAAAATGCGAGAACTTTATCGTCTTCGTAAACTTTAGCAGAAGGGATATCTCCATTAGCGATTTTACAAAAAATACAGTCATTTACTTTCGTCATTGCAAGATCACCTCATATTCTATTTTTTCCTATGTTACCACATTTATCCGCCAAAGAAAAAAGGCATGTCTACTCCTAAGCTTGTGCACATAAAAATAGAGATGTAAGGAGTTGGTTATGTTGAGTAACATGAAAGATAAAACAATTTTATTCGTAATTTTATTTTTAATATTTATCAGTATGCACATGCAATTTCCTGTATTTACCCCTCTGGCGGTTTCATTAGGGGCAGGAAGCTTTCTTATTGGAGTTATGCTTAGTACTACATCATTTGTTAATTTAACAGGAAACATTGTAGCTGGGTCTTATATCGATCGTTTTGGGGCAAAATGGTTTATTGTTATTCCTTTGTTCCTGTTATCCATTTCCCTTTTTTCTCATACTTTCATAGAAAAGTCTTCCCATTTATTTTTTCTAAGGGTGGTAAATGGGTTTATATTAGCTTTTTTAACACCAGCTTGCATGACCATGCTTGCTTCATTTGCTAAAAGTAGTCAAAAACAAAGCAAAAATATGGCCATGAACACGTTAATTGTTACACTTGCTATGACGGTGGCACCACTCATTGGCGGTTTTTTAGGAGAGAGGTTTGGTGCGGATGGAGCTTATTACGCCATAAGTTTTACTACTGCGGTTGCTTTTATTTTATCTTTATTTTTCCTAAACCAACCTTCAAAAGTCCGTCCCGTAAAAAAGGAAACAGGAATATTAGCTATGTTCCTATATCCACCATTGCTTCCTGTTTTTTTAACTGGATTTGCTATTATGTTTGCACAGGGGACCTTAATGTACGAATTACCTTTCCTATCTGTTGAACAAGGAGTTACAAAAGGGACTGTTGGATTAATGGCAGCTTTTATGGGAATAGGCACTTTAATTGTTTTGTCACTAGTGTTTCTTCATAAATTACCAGCAAAATTTCGTGCTGTTGTAGGACTTTTCATGATGGCAGGTGCGTTAGTATGGATTATGTTTTCAGGGAGTATTCCTACGAAAGGCAGCTTAATTTTGTTTGGAGCGGCATCAGGTGTGATTATGCCTGCCATGATGACTCTTGTTACGGAAGCTATTGAAGAAGGGAATAGGGGGAAAGCTTTTGCTTTTCTCTCAGCTGTATTTTCCGTAGGAACCATTTCTTCCCCTTTTATAGCAGCAGCAGTACGTACTTACATATCACCTTATTTTGTGGCATGGGTCGTTATGATGTTCGTTATTATGTTCATTGGCTTAGTATTAATGAATTCACAGAAACATAGAAAAACCATCCAATCGTAACTTTCCAATACGTTTGTATTTCGTTATAGTAAAAGATGGAAGATTATAAGTATAAAAGAAAGAATAGATATATTGTCTAAAGGAGATATCGATGATGGACAAGTTACTAACTATTAATAATTTAACCGGCGGCTACCAACGAAGCAGGCCAGTTTTGCACGATGTTTCATTTTCAGTTAACACTCATGAAATAGTTGGATTGATCGGGTTGAACGGAGCTGGAAAAAGTACGACAATTAAGCATATTTTAGGTTTGATGGAGCCACATAGTGGCGAGGTAAGGCTGGAAGGAAAAACATGGGTAGAAGCTAAAGATCAATATCGGCAGGAGCTTGCCTATATTCCAGAGATGCCTTTATTATATGAGGAAATGACCTTGTGGGAGCATTTAGAGCTTACAGCTATGGCTTATGGGCTTGACGAAGAAACATTTGAAATGAGGGCAAAAGGTTTGTTGAAGGAGTTTCGAATGGAAAAAATGGTGAAATGGTTTCCGAGTCATTTCTCAAAAGGGATGAGGCAAAAGGTGATGATTATGTGTGCATTTCTCATTCAACCTTCCCTTTATGTTGCAGACGAACCATTCGTAGGATTAGACCCTATTGGAATTAAATCCTTCTTGGACCGTATGGTGGAGTTAAAAAGGGAGGGGTGCGGTATTTTAATGTCGACCCATATATTAGCTACTGCGGAGAAGTATTGTGATCGCTTTGTCCTATTACATGAGGGAAAAATATTATTACAAGGTACTTTAAAGGACCTGCAAGAGCAAGCAAATATGCCTCGAGCAGATTTAGACGAAATTTATGTGGAAATGACAAAGGAAGATGATCATGATTAGTGAAAAGCAGCTTTGGTCAAGACGTAGAATTGATTATTGGACAATGGCCACTAAATATTTAAAGCTAATTGGGAATAGTGGCTTTCTATTTACTATATATCTTTTATTTGTTTTTGGAAGTTATTATTACGGACAGTTTCTACAATGGCTTCCTGAAACCTTCCCTGCTGTATTATTCTTTACCTTGGTCTTTATGTGGCTCATGACAAGGGGCAGGGTTCGTACGTTTGTAAAGCAAGGAGATCTTTTTTTCTTAACACCAAGGGAGGAAAAGATGTCTAGCTATTTTCGTTCTGCCCTTCATTACAGTTGGCTAATGGAAACCTTTTATTTCGCATTAGTTTTTTTGCTGTTAGCCCCGTTATTTTTTGATCGGATACATCCATCCGGAAGTTTATTGTTATCTATTCTGCTGCTTTTAAGCGGGTTAAAATTGTGGAACCTAGCTTCAGGGTTTCAAGAACAGCGTGTACAAGAAAAGGGTAAATACCACGTTCATACTTTCATTCGGTTAGGAATTAATGGTGTGACTGTTTATGCATTATTTTCCCTTCAGCCAATGTGGTTTGTTGTGCTTCTTGCAGGGATATTGGCAGTATTTTACTATGGTTACTTCTATCAGCTGTCCAAGACACATAGTGTAAAATGGGAACGGTTAGTGGAAATTGAAGATCAAACGGTTATGACCTTTTACCGAATCGCTAACTCTTTTACAGATGTTCCCCAATTGAAATCAAAGGTGCGTTTCAGAAGATGGCTATCACCATTGTTTAAGCTGGTATCTTTTAAAAAGCAGCATGTGTATCATTATCTATTCAGTCGTGCATTTGTACGTTCCAATGATTATTTTGGGATTTATGCTCGACTAACACTACTAGGATTACTCTTTATCAGTGTTGTCCAGCTTGACTGGGGACGCTGGTTAGTTATTGGTTTATTTGCCTATATGACAGCACAGCAAATTGAAACGTTAAAGCATCATTACGCTACGAATAAAATGGTGGAATTATACCCTTTGTCTGCACAGTCAAAGTTTCAGAGTCATCAATTTTGGCTTTTAGTCTTAGGGGCTATTCAAGCTGTTATTTTTGGTACCGGAGCTCTAATCTTTTATAATTTAATGGATATGGTTATCGCTTTGTTTATTGTGTCACTTGTATACTTCTATCATGGGTTTATCAGGCTGGCCAAAGTATATCGCCCAGCTTAATGAACATTAAGGGGGCAGGGTTTATGGGTTATGATGAAAAAATAGAACGGGAGCTTGAACGGTGGGAAAGAATAGTTCTCCGTCCCCCTTCCATGACAAGTAAACTAACGAAAGGATGGCAAAACAAGATTAATAATAAAATACCTGATCGAATTCACCGAACCGTTTCCGAAAGTATTAAACAAATGGTACGTGCAACGATAGCTGGAAGTGACTATTTATCTGACCAACCATTATTAACAGGATGCACGATTGAGGAACAAGAGGAAGTTCTACATAAACGGATCGAAATGTATAAACGGACAGCTGCCGTAGAGGGAGCGGGTACTGGTGCAGGGGGAATTGTTTTAGGGCTAGCAGATTTACCTTTACTATTAAGTATCAAAATGAAATTTTTGTTTGATGCTGCTAAAATTTATGGCTTTGATGTGTCAGATTATCGGGAAAGGTTATTTTTATTATCGATATTCCAACTTGCTTTTTCAAAAGAAACAAAGAAAATTGAAGCCTTTTACAAAGTAATTAATTGGGAAAGTAAGAGAGGTGAATTACCAGCTACAAAGGAAAGCTACTTAGAGGCGATAGATTGGAAGACGTTTCAACTAGAATATAGAGACTTTATCGATTTACCAAAAACGCTGCAATTAATTCCAGGATTCGGGGCTATCGTTGGAGCAGTAGCTAATTATCATTACTTAGATATTTTAGCCAACCACACCAAAAACAGCTACCGCCATAGAATAATAAAGCAGAAGGGGTGACTAAACAGGATGTATTTCCCTGTTTAGTCACCCCTTTGGTGCAATGAGCGAAAGCACCGCAATCTTTTAAAGCCTGCTTTGAGTGGTTTTCTCAAAGCAGGCCCGCGGTGTCTGAAGCCATTGCCCTAACTCCTCTCCCCTACATACTCCAAAGTCAATCTTCCTAGCATCTTTGCTGCTAACAGCATTGCTTTCTCATCAAAATCAAATTTTGGGTGATGATGGGGATACGGGTCAGTGATATCTGCACGCTTTGCCCCTGTAAAGAAGAAAGCCCCTTTAACATGATTTAAATAATAGGCAAAGTCCTCTCCACCCATTTGGGGTTTAGCAAATTCTACTTCTGTAATCCCTGGTGTGTCTAGGGCAACTTTCTTAATCAATTCCCCTTCTTGTTGATGGTTAATTAATGCAGGATAACCTTTATAATACGAAAAATCTGCTTTAGCACCATAGCTGGAGGCAACCCCTTTTATAATTTCCTCCATATCTTCAATAATATTATTTTGTACCTCTTCACTAAAAGTTCGAACAGTACCAATCATTTTTGCAGAATCAGCAATAACGTTAAAGGCATTTTTGGCTTCGAAGTGACCGATACTTAAAACTGCCGATTCCTGTGGATCCACCCTGCGGCTGACAACATGCTGTAACGATTGAACAATTTGAGAACCAATTAGAATGGAGTCCTTCGTATAATGGGGTTGAGCACCATGCCCACCTTTACCGTGTACAGTTATTTCAAAGCGATCTGCGGCAGCCATTAATGGACCAGTATTATATTGTATCTTTCCTGTTGCCTCAGTAGCCCACAAATGAGTACCGAAAATAACATCCACCCCTTCAAGACAGCCATCTTCTATCATTGCAATGGCACCAC
The DNA here is from genome assembly GCF_030813435.1 of Evansella vedderi. GTDB lineage: Bacteria > Bacillota > Bacilli > Bacillales > Salisediminibacteriaceae > Evansella > Evansella vedderi. Next base: position 49,403 of record NZ_JAUSUG010000005.1, read on the forward strand.
CAGGGGCATATTCTTCTGCATGCTGATGAATGAATACGATAGTTCCTGCCAGCTCGTCTTTTATAGTGTTAAGAGCTTTGGCTAAAACTAATAATTCTGCAGTGTGGCCATCATGACCACAGGCATGCATGACACCAGGAACGGTTGACCTATATGGAATATCTTTTTCATCCTGAATTGGCAAGGCATCAAAATCGGCCCTAAGAGCAACTTTTGGACCAGGCTTAGCCCCTTTTAAGGTAGCCACAACTCCCCTTTCACCAACTCCTTCACGAACTTCGTGTCCTAATTCTCGGTGATAGTTTGCTATATATTTTGGTGTCTCCACCTCTTGGAAAGATAATTCTGGATGCTGGTGTAAATAACGACGGATTTCAACCATTTCACTATATGACTGCTCAAGCAGCACATCTAACTGAAGCATAAATAAATCTCATCTCCTTTAATTGGCCATATACTACCTATTCTATTTTAATTGTCTTTTATCCTGCTGCCTATTAATCAAGGAGAGGTTTCTTGTATATAGATGCTTTGAAATTGTACGATTTTATCTCAATTTTTGAGATTTAGACCTAAAGTCTCCCTTTAGTGGTTAGATCTTTAATTAGTTGCTCTATGTTTGTAAAAGGTAATAGGAAGTCATAAACGATCAAGTTATTGAGAAATAATACACTAGCAAAGGATATAAGGCTAACCATGGAAACTGTCAGTGCTGTATTTATAAACGCAGTACCATACATTCAAACATCCCCTTTCCATTATAAACTCGCTTTTATGTATACGTCTTATAGCCTATTAAAGTGGATAATAGTTACAATTTACTTAATTGATAAAATAAGATACGGGAAATAGGTAATTTAAAATAGTTAATTAGATTTATTTTACCGTAATTTTCCTTACTGGAATAAATTGATAGTAGTATATAAGTAATATCTATGCATACGACCTACCTTTCTATTTATTAAACTAGTACTTTTGTATAATGGGATTTCTTTCATAACTCCTGACTCTTGTCCATATGATGGTAAAAAGTAGCGAAGATAAGGGAGTTTAGTTTATGATTTATATTTTAGATAACTGTTATATGAGGGGAAGGAAATGAGAATACCACCACTGTATAATGACAAGAGTTGGCAACGATTATTTGCAGGGTTTATTTTAGGCTTAATATTTGGTTGGATTTTCTTCCTTTTTCACTTTGGCCATGTTTACGAAAAAATAATCATGGATAATAGGGAGTTAAATTCAACCATTGAAAGACAGGAAAGAAGGATTGAGTCATTAGAAAAGGAAAATAGTGAAAAAAATAGAGACTTGCAAGAGAGTATAACCATTCAGGAAATTGAAATTACCTTTACAAATGAAGCAGATGTTAATATTAGTGAACTAACATTACACGAATTAAAAAATAGATTAGAAGATGAATTAGAGTCCGTTAGGGGAAGAAATGTAGAAACCATTGTGGAGTCCTATGACATTCTTATTAGAACAATGGAGAATGCACAAATAAGCATAAGTGGAAATGATTACAGTGTAGAAGTGGAAGAGTTATTTATACTGTCAGCAACTGTTAGGATGGGCCTGAGAATAAAATCTGCAGAGTAATTCCATCAATGGTGAGAGAAGAAAGGAAAGGGTGAGCTGAAAACAATCAGTTCACCCTATTTTCTATGCTTATTGAATTTGAAACTAGATATTAAAAGGAATAAATTGGGATAGGTAGGCGGCCATTCTTGAGAAAATTCCAGTAAAGAGCATGACTCCTAAAATAATCATAATGACACCACTTGATTTTTGAATAATTGGCAAGAATTTATTTAAGTTTCTTACTTTATCAAGTGATTTAGAATAAAGAATCGCTACTAATAGGAAAGGAATACCTAAACCTAAAGAATAGAAAAGTAATAGGGTCATGGCCCCAAATGTATCCGTACTTTGTGCAGCAAGAGTTAGAATCGATCCTAACACAAGGCCGATACAAGGAGACCACCCTGCTGCGAAAACGAGGCCGAACAAAACGGACCGGCCAAAGCTAGTTGTTTTATTAGGCTTCATTAATCTCTTCTCACTTAATAAGAAAGTAAGATTAAACACTCCCATCAATTGAAGACCAAACAACACGATAATAATACCACCTAGCTTTTCTAATAGATCTCGATTATGAAAGAAAATACTTCCAATAAAGGACGAGGAGGCCCCTAAAATTAAAAATATAGACGTAAATCCAATGATAAATCCAATGCTTCTAGATATAATTAATTTTTTATCAGCCGTTACTTTATTATCGGTGATATTACTTCCTGTAAGTTGGGCAATATAGGCTGGAACTAACGGGAACACACATGGGGACAAGAAAGATACAATCCCAGCAAACAAAGCGATCCATATTGAAATAAAGGTAAATTCATTAATATAAAAAATACTCATAAGTTCCATAACACGTACCTCCAATGTGTCTCAAACAAAATGTTGAACATTCTTTCAAAAAAACGCTTGGCTTTTCTCTGATTTGATTATAACTGATTTCTTTTTCTTAAAATACACTCTTTGAATTTCGTCATATAGATGTCACACATTTTAAACTTACTTAAGATAAATATGTAAAAAAAGGACAACTATGACCCGACTGAAATAGTATCTTATTGTTTTTTTAACACCCATGTCTTTACAGACATCACGATAGATGAAAACTATTTTTGGGTGCTCTATATTTGGAAGTTGATTTACGCTTCAGGCACTTCAATTACGCCTAAGAGCAGCCCACGTCCTGCGTCTGCGATTACTCGACGCAAACTACTCGAGGAAGCGTCTCAGGTCCCGCTTGTGGGCAACGGCGTAATGTCGCCATCCTGGCTCCGCGGGTAACGCGTCAGCCGTTGCTTTTCCCGCAGGAAAGAGCTTTTCTTCGTCGAATAATCATCGATTTGTCTCGACGCAGAATGCTACAGAACAATGCTGGCAGAGGAAGAGACAGTTCTCGTGCCTTACGCTTCAATCAACTTCGTTTGAAAATAAGCAATGTATTAAAACATAATTTTCTTATAAAGAGTAAAATTATTGTAGTCATCTCTGCTTTTTGCAAAATATGAAACATTTTTCTACTTTTTTCGTAAATAATATACATGAACACTTTTACCATCATAAACCATCCACTTCCTATTCGCCAAATAATTTCATTTCAAGTAAGATAATTGTATAGGGGGGTGACACCTATGTCGAAAAAACGAATATTATTTGGAAGTGCCTTCATAGCAGCTATTTTTGTTTTTGGCTTTATTGTTTATTTAGGAATTATATTGTTTGGAAATTATGCTATTGATAATAAAGAGCTTGTTATGAATGCTGCATCAACCGTTGAAACGGGCGATGGGGATTTAATAACAAGACTATATTTCGAGAATCGCGATATTGTTAGTCTTGATGAAATTCCCGAACATGTACAACACGCCTTCTTGGCAGTGGAAGATCATCGATTTTTTTCCCACCAAGGAATAGACTTTCGGGCTATTGGACGAGCACTGTATAGGGATATTTTAGCTGGCTCAAAGGTGGAGGGAGGAAGTACCATTACCCAACAGCTAGCAAAAAATGTTTTCTTGACCCATGATAAAACATGGCTTAGAAAAACAAAGGAAGTGCTCATTGCTATTAACTTAGAGTATAGGTATTCCAAGGAAGACATCCTTGAAATGTACTTAAATAGGATTTATTTTGGCCATGGGGCACATGGTATACAAGCTGCCAGTCAATTATATTTTGATAAGCCTGTAAGTGAATTGTCAACGGAAGAGGGTGCTTTAATAGCAGCATTGCCGAAGGCACCAAATTACTATTCACCAATGAGAAACCCAGAGGAAAGTAAGGAAAGAAGAAATCTAGTGCTGGGGTTAATGGAGAGAAGGGGCTATTTATCTGCAGAAGAAGCAGTAAGATTACAAGGAAGAACGATCCCCACTACTTTTGCTCAAGTAACGGAAAACCCTGCATATCTTTCTTATGTAGATTTAGTCTTAGATGAAGGGGAGAGGGTTTATAATATTTCTAAGGATGAAATATTAAAGGGAGGCTATCGAATTGTTGTGGAAATGGATCCTCATCTTCAAGAAAAAACCTACGATGCCTTTCAGGATAGTAATAATTTTCCCGCTCCTTTGGGGGAGAATCATGTAGAAGGGAGTATTGTACTCCTTGACCATCAAACTGGAGGAGTAGTTGCTGTTCAAGGTGGACGTTATTACGTACAGCAGGGTTTTAATCGAGCTATAGCTAAACGTCAACCTGGCTCTATTTTAAAACCAATGGCAGTCTTTGCCCCTGCATTAGAATCGGGTAACTATCATCCATACTCTCTATTAACGGATGAGCTCATAGACTATAATGGTTATTCTCCTCGAAACTATAACCATCAATATAGTGGTGAAATTACGATGTATGATGCCTTAAAGGACTCTGCTAATGCCCCAGCGGTATGGCTTCTTAATGAACTGGGAATTGATCTAGTTGTAGACAGTCTAAAGGCACAAAATATCGAAATAAATGAACCTGGATTAGCTTTGGCCCTTGGGGGTTTACATGATGGAGTTTCTCCTTTGCAGATGGCAGCAGCATATGGCACATTTGCAAACGGTGGTATTTACCGTGAGCCATATTTTATTAAAGAAATATATGATCGAAATGGTAATCTTGTTGCAGAAAGAAAGGGAATAGAAGAACAGGTGCTGTCCCCTCAAACCGCCTGGTATATGACTCGAATGCTAGAAGCGGTTGTAAAAGAAGGTACAGGTGCATCTGGAATATATGATGGTCCCCTAGCGGGAAAAACCGGTACAACCTCCTTCGAAGGTATAACTGGAGCAAACAGAGATATTTGGTTTGCTGGGTATACACCGGAACTATCAGGAGCTATTTGGATGGGGTATGATCGAACAGATGAAGATAACTATTTAACGGCCAGCAGCAGTTTACCGACAAAATTATTTAAGGACATTTTGACAGTAGGGAAAACAGAAATGGATCAGAATATTGCTTTTGAGGTTCCCGATGGTGTAACGGATCTAGAAGAGCCAATTCGATTTGTAGGAATAAAAGATTTAACTGCAGATGTTTCCCTTGGATTAAGGGGGGCCACCGTCCATTTACAATGGTCAGGTAGTGCTGATGATCGACTTCACTATGTTATATATGAAAAGAAAGAAGATGGTATTCAAAAGGTAGGAGAAGTAGTTGGAGAACATGAATACAGAATCACAGGGAAAAATATATTTTCTCAGAATGCTTATGTAGTTGTTCCATATAGTCCACAAATTGAAAGGGAAGGCCTTCCTTCTAATGTTGTAGAAGCGAGATTCCGTTTGTTTTCTCAAGATGATAATGCATCCTAAATATTTCTAATGGAAGTTTAGGTGATCCTATCATGTCGTGGGGTCACCATTTTTCATCTATTTTATGACATTTTCACTACAGAGGTGTACAAAATTACATAGTATTAGTATAGTAAAAACGATTTAGTTAAAATTATATATTTATTTTTATAGGCTCTTTTCGGATAGATTGTTTTTATTTGATAACTCGAAGGAGTAAAAGGTGGCGACTCCAGCGACGAGCAAACGGAGTGGCGCAGGAGCATAGCTTTCTAGAGTTGGCTACGAGTTGTCTCGACACAAGTATCTACAGAGCAAAGCTGGTAGAGGAAGAGACAGGGACATTGTGTGGCTGTCAAAAAGCAATAATCTTTTAGGAAAACAGCCTTTTTTTAAATTTTTTTTAAATATAACTTTGATATGAAGAGGTGTTAGATAATGGGTGAAGTCAATATGTTTAACGATATGTTTTTGAGATCATGTAGAAAGGAAGCAATCGAACATGTACCTGTATGGTATATGCGTCAAGCGGGACGGTCACAACCAGAATATCGTGAATTAAAAAAGAAATATTCACTAGAGGAGATTACTCACCGTCCAGAGACTTGTGCGTATGTAACTAAACTCCCGGTAGACCAGTACAATAATGATGCAGCTATTTTATATAAGGATATTATGACCCCTCTTCCTGCAATAGGAGTAGATGTGGAAATAAAAAAGGGGATTGGACCTGTAATACATAATCCAATAAGCACCCTTGAAGATGTAATGAAATTAGGAACAATAGAACCAGAAAAGGACGTAGACTTTGTTCTGGAAACAATTAAGATTTTAAGAACTCAGTTAACAGTTCCTTTAATTAGCTTCGGAGGTGCCCCCTTTACCCTTGCGAGCTACATGATTGAAGGTGGACCTTCCAAAAACTATAATAAAACGAAAGCGTTCATGTATTCACAAAATGAAGCTTGGTTCCTATTAATGGATAAACTTGCGGACATGACAATTACCTATGTAAAGTCACAAATTAAAGCCGGGGCACAAGCCATTCAAATATTTGATTCTTGGGTAGGAACGCTCAATCAAGAGGATTATCGAAAGTTTGTAAAGCCAGTTATGCAAAGAATTTTCTCTGAATTAAGAGGAGAAGGAGTACCTCTCATTATGTTTGGAGTAGGAGCAAGGCATTTAACCCAAGATTGGCATGACTTACCTTTAGATGTTGTAGGGCTTGACTGGAGATATCCAATTGGAGAAGCGAGAAAGAACGGCATAACAAAAGCGGTTCAAGGAAATCTAGATCCTAGTCTATTGATTGCCCCTTGGAATGTTATTGAGGAAAAGGCAAAAGCCATTATTGATCAAGGCTTGGAACAACCAGGTTTCATCTTTAACCTAGGTCATGGTGTCTTCCCGGAAATACAACCAGCAACTTTAAAGCGTTTAACAAGCTTCGTGCACGAATATTCAGCTGAAAAGTTAGCTGCTAAGAACCAATAAAAATAATGAGGTGTGTAAAGGAAAATGAGTAAAACTGTAGGATTATTAGTAATGGCATATGGAACTCCAAGAAAAATAGAAGAAGTGGAACCTTATTATACTCATATTCGGAGAGGACGCAAGCCTTCTAAGGAGCAGCTAGATGATCTAACTGAAAGATATGAAGCTATTGGCGGTATTTCTCCGTTAGCAAAAATTACGGAAGATCAAACGAAAAAACTGGAAGAAGAATTAAACAGGCGATTTACTGATCGACAGTTTCGCTCTTATCAAGGTTTAAAACATATTGACCCATTCATTGAGGATGCAATACAACAGATGAAGGAAGATGGAATTGAAGAGGCAGTGAGTATTGTATTAGCTCCTCATTATTCTACCTTCAGTGTAAAGTCTTATAACGGACGTGCACACGAAGAGTCAGAATCTATTCAAGGGCCAAAAATAACGAGTATTGACAGCTGGTACGATGAACCAAAGTTTATTGAATATTGGGCAGATCAGATTGTAAAAACGAGGGAACAAATGACGGAAGAGGAAAGGGCAAATCACGTGGTTATTTTCTCAGCCCATAGTTTACCAGAACGAATTCTCCAAAGTGGCGACCCTTACCCTGATCAGCTTAGGGAAACTGCTGATTTAATAGTGGAAAAAGCTGGTGTACAAAACTATGCTATAGGCTGGCAAAGTGAAGGTAATACACCTGAACCGTGGCTCGGACCAGATGTACAAGATCTAACTCGAGAACTATACGAGAAAGAAAAGTATAAAGCGTTTGTGTATTGTCCTGTAGGGTTTGTTGCTGACCATTTGGAAGTACTTTATGACAATGATTATGAGTGTAAAGTAGTGACAGATGAATTGGGAGCAAAATACTATCGCCCGGAGATGCCTAATGCTAAAAAGGAATTTATTGATACATTAGCGACAGTGGTAGAAAAACACTTAAAAGGGTGAGGAAAAAATGAGTAAGAAGAGAATAGCTATCGTTGGTGGTGGAATTACAGGATTGAGTGCAGCCTTTTATTTACAAAAAGAAGTGAAGGAAAAGAAATTAAAAGCTGAGATTATGCTATATGAATCCTCCTCAAGGCTAGGTGGAAACATCCAAACGGATTATTCTAACGGGTTTGTTTCTGAATTGGGGCCAGATTCCTATTTAGCAAGAAAAAATAGTATGACTCAACTTATCAAGGATGTGGGGTTAGGGGAGGACCTTGTTTATAATAGCTCCGGTAAATCCTACATCCTCCATGAAGGCTCCTTATATCCTATGCCAGGTGGAGCCATTATGGGAATTCCAACACAATGGGGCCCATTCTTGGGTACGAAGCTATTTTCTTTAAGTGGTAAAGCGAGGGCAGCAGGAGATCTTTTCTTACCAAGAGCAATAAAGAACGGGAAGGATATTTCCCTTGGACATTTCTTTCGTAAACGTTTAGGAAATGAAGTTGTAGACCGGCTCATTGATCCGTTACTATCTGGGATTTACGCTGGTGATCTTGATCGGATTAGCTTAAGAGCCACTTTTCCCCATTTTGAACAAATGGAGAAGAAATACCGCAGCATGATTGTAGGAATGAAATCCTCCATTGCGAAACAACAATCCGTAGCACCATCTCGCGGTCCAGGTAAAGGAAAACCGAAAGGAATGTTCCTTTCCCTTAAAAGGGGTCTTCAATCATTAGTCGATGCAGTAGAGAATAGTCTTGGTGAAAGTATAGTAAAGAAGAATGCTAGACTTTTAAAAATTCAAAAACATGATAAGCAATATATGTTACGATTTGAAGATGGACGTACGGATATTGTGGATTATTTAATACTTACTACCCCGCATAAGATTTCGTATGATCTTCTTAGAGACTATTCGGCTGTACAATATTTAAAGGAAATTCCAGCTACATCTGTAGCTACAATTGTATTAGCATTTCCGAAGTCAGCTGTTAAAAAGGATATAGATGGAACTGGATTTGTAGTGTCCAAAAAGACCTCTGATTACTCTATAACAGCCTGTACATGGACCCACAAAAAATGGATGCACTCAACTCCAGAGGGGTATGTATCCCTTAGGGGGTATGTTGGACGTTTTGGTGAAGATGATATTGTCCATAAGTCGGATGAAGAAATTCTCAGTCTAGTAATGAAAGACTTAAATCAGATAATGGAAATTGAAGGGGAGCCGGAGCACTTTAGGATTACCCGCTGGAAAGAGACAATGCCTCAATACGAAGTAGGCCACGTTGAACGTATAAAAGAATTGAATGAAGGATTGCATAGAGAACTTCCAGGTTTATTTATAACTGGAGCCTCTTTTGAGGGTATCGGTCTTCCTGACTGCATTGATCAAGGAAAGAAAACTGCTTTTAACATTGTAGATCAATTAACAAGTTATTCCATGGAAGCAGGAGATTAGTAGAGACAGAGGGAAAAAACAATTGCATATATAAAAAATACCGCACGGCCTTATATATGGCGTGCGGTTTTCCTGATGAAGGAAATTATATGAGAAAGTGGGGGAGTTATATTTTCCAATTACCCTTTTTGCCCCAGTTTTTAAACATATTTTTTTAAAGGCTCTATTAAAGGATAATGTTGATTTTTTGTCACTGCTCCCGAACCGCCCGCGGAAAGCGAGTAGCAGAAGCGAAAATCAATATCAAAGTTTAACAGAACCTTTTAAAAAATATTATAAAGAATTCATCTCACCATAATAATGGAGTTACCAAATTAAAAATGTAGCGCTGTGTCGTAAAGGGTAGAAATTACCGATAATTTGTTCGTATTTATAAAATAAAAGGAGCCTTTGTCGTAAAGTTCTTTCTCTCTTATCGTTAAAGTTGTCTTATACTTATTTTGGGACAAAATAATGGGGTGATAGATGATGACACACCAAAAATATGATCTGTCTAATTATTTGTTTGATAAGAAGCCGCTCATCATCAAAGAAATAATAGAAGCATATGACAAGGAAATCTCAAATAACATGGTGGATTTTGCTATATTTAGTAATGGAGTTTCTAATTTATATGAGCTTTTTTTACAAAAGGTTGCAGGGAATTCTAGTGAACAAGTGGTTAATATAGGTGTAAAAATCGAAAAATTCAGGAAAGGCGAAAAAATTACGCTGGAGAACTTTCTATCTTTTATGGAATCGGCACGACTGATTATCGAAAAATGGATTATTTCTATTCCAGGTGAGGAGATTGTTAAGTCGAAGGGAATTGCAGAACTGAATAAGTTTTTTTTGGATATACAAAGGGAAATAACTCTCCAGCTCAATAAGGTAAACGAAGATAGATTAAAGGTTAAGAATGCAGAGGTTTATCGATTGGAAAAGGAAAGAATGCAAATTTTATCTAAGCTCTCCAATAGCTTCGCACATGAAATTCGAAACCCATTAACCTCGATAAAAGGTTTTATTCAGTTATTGGAAAGTCGTATTGACAAACCAGCAGATACTGATGAAAGAAAATATTTTGATTATATTAATCGTGAAATTAAGGAACTAGAGGTACAGGTAAATCAAATTTTATTTTTATCTGACAGAAAGAACCATCAAGACTATAATTTAAAGTCTATTTCATTAAATCAAATCGTGTTACACGTTTTAAGAACCTTTCAACCTATTATTAATGAGCACAGAATCCAATTAGATATAAAATTACCTAAACATTCGATGGTGAATGGGATAGAAGATCATCTGAAATTAGCCGTTTTTAAGTTATTACAAAATGCTGTGGATGCTTTATTAATGAAAGAAAAGGAACGGAAAATAAAAATAACCCTCAACACTAAGAAAGATGAGGTAGTCTTATCTGTTACAAATAATGGCCCCCCCATACCTGAAGTTATTAAAAACAGCTTATTTGATCCATTTGTAAGTACGAAGGAGTTAGGTAAAGGTATTGGACTTGCCATTACAAAGCAAATTGTTGAAAAGCATCACGGAAAAATATATTGTAGATCAGAAGGGAAATGGACCTCGTTTCAATTAGTTTTTCCATATATTTTAGGAAAGTAAGGAAAATATTTAAAGAAAACCTCGATACATGTAGTATAATAGGAGAAAATCTTACCATCTATAATTAAGTGGATATTTCATAGGAGTGTTAATATGAGGAAATGGGAAGTCGTAGATGTATTACGGCACTACCGTCATGATTGGTTGAATAAACTGCAATTAATTAAGGGGAATTTAGATATAGGAAGGATTGAAAAGGTAGAGGGGTTAATACAAGAAGTTATCCAACAATCGAAAAATGAAAGCGATTTGTCTAACTTAAATAGTCAAAAGTTAGCTGAGAGGTTGCTTACTTTTAATTGGGAGGAACATCCATATGTTCTCTTTTATGAAATTTTAACAGAGGATAAAAATTGGGGGCCTATAGAGAGTAGAGTTATGGGTATATTAAATCATATATTCCTGTTATTTGATTCCCATGCAAAGTATGGTTATGATAACCAGTTAATTGTTATCTTGAAGGATGTAGATGGTGCAGAACTGGAATTGGACTATCACGGGCAGCTTTTACTTAATGATAACTGGCATTCTGACTTAGAGAATTTTCAGAAGCAATATGCAAATGTAATAAGAAAAATAGAATGGGATGAAAATGGATTGTTTTTAAACATTCATTTTTAATGTTCTTTGGAAAGTAATGAATGAGGTGAAACAGCATGTTTGTAGATAAGGTTAAAATATATGTGAAAGCCGGAGACGGCGGAAATGGTATGGTTGCTTATAGACGTGAAAAGTACGTTCCAGATGGGGGGCCGGCAGGCGGTGACGGTGGAAAGGGAGCTGATGTGGTTTTTCAAGTGGAAGAGGGTTTAAGAACTCTTATGGACTTCCGATATCAAAAACATTTTAAGGCGGAACGCGGAGAAAACGGCAGGCCAAAAAATCAGCACGGAAAAAGCCGTGATGACATGATTGTTAAGGTCCCTCCTGGAACAACTGTTATAGACGAGGATACTGGCAAAATCATTGCTGATTTAACAGAACATGGTCAGCGAGCAGTAATTGCCCACGGCGGACGAGGAGGTAGAGGAAATAGCCGTTTTGCTACCCCTGCTAACCCAGCCCCTGAAATTGCTGAAAATGGTCAACCGGGACAGGAGAGGAACTTAGTTTTAGAATTAAAGGTTCTAGCTGATGTGGGACTTGTTGGCTTTCCTAGTGTAGGTAAATCTACACTCCTTTCTGTTGTATCTGCAGCAAGACCTAAAATAGCGGAATACCATTTTACAACATTGACGCCTAATTTAGGTGTTGTGGAAACAGATGATAATCGAAGCTTTGTAATGGCTGATTTACCAGGTTTAATTGAAGGTGCCCACTCCGGTGTAGGGTTAGGACATCAGTTTTTAAGACATATTGAACGAACAAGGGTTATTGTCCATGTTATTGATATGAGTGGTTTAGAAGGAAGAGACCCTTACGAAGATTATATAACCATTAATGAAGAACTGGAGCAATATAACTTACGTTTGACGGAACGTCCACAAATAATCGTTGCAAATAAAATGGACTTACCGACCTCCGAAGAGAATTTAGCCCAATTCCAAGAAAAGGTTGGTAATGGTGTACAGATTTTCCCTATTTCTGCTGTAACGAAAAAGGGGTTGAACAGTTTACTGAGGGCTGTGGCTGATAAGATAGAAACAACTCCTGAGTTTCCATTATATGAAGAAGACCAAATAGAGCAACGTGTTGTTTATAAATTCCAAAAACAAGAAGAACCTTTCCATATAACTCGTGATGATGATGGTGCCTTTGTTATTGAAGGGCATGAGATTGAAGAACTCTTTAAAATGACTAACTTCGACCGTGAGGATGCCGTACGACGATTTGCTAGAAGGATGCGTCATATGGGCATTGATGAAGCTCTGAGGGAACGTGGAGCAGAAGACGGTGATACGGTTCGAATTTTAAATCATGAATTTGAGTTTGTGGAATAAGTAAAGTTTTCAGCAAAGGCTGTATTTGTGTTGCTTTTTTTAATATTGGAGAAACGGAAGGCACCTGCTGAAAAAAACTAGGTAAAAAAGTAATTCCTCCTTTGGAATTACTTTTTTACTTTATATAAATACAGTAAATGTGTTGTCAAGAAATTAGTTGGTCTTTATAATGAATAAATAGTATTATTCGTAGGTGGTGTTGATAGTGAGCAAACGAACAGATCAGTTTTACCTTGTTCGTGAGGATATGCTTCCTGAAGCGATGTTGAAGACAGTGGAGGTGAAGCATTTGTTAGACAGTGGTAAATGCGAAAAAATCAATGAGGCAGTTCAGAAGGTCAATTTAAGTAGAAGTGCATTTTATAAATATAAGGATGGTATTTTCCCATTTCATACAATGGTAAAAGAAAAAATAATCACCTTATCCATCCACTTAGAAGATCGTTCTGGAGCACTGTCTAAACTTCTATCACTTATTGCTCAAACGGGAGCAAATGTATTAACCATTAATCAAACAATTCCTTTACAAGGACGTGCCACCATTACATTATCCATAGAAACTGCTGCAATGAATGCAGATGTAACTATTTTATTAAAAAAAATTGAACAATTAGATTCTGTAGTAAAAGTAGAATTAATTGGTTCGGGAACATGAGGAAGGGGAAAAATCATGGGTACTGTAGCATTTTTAGGACCAAAGGGTTCCTTCACTGAAGCCGCCGCAAGGGCAATTTTACCAAATGAAACACATAAACCTTATCGTTCTATTCCAGACTGTATAGATGCAGTCAAGGAAAATGAAGTAGAATGTGCTGTTGTTCCATTAGAAAATGCCATTGAAGGCTCAGTCAATATAACATTAGATTATTTAATTCATCACCAAAGGTTGGAAATGGTGGCAGAAGTTACTGCTCCTATTTCCCAAAACTTATTAGTTCAGAATCAACACTCTGAAAATTGGGAGAAAGTAACTACGGTTTACTCCCATCCTCAAGCTATAGCACAGTGTCACCAATTTCTTCGTAAATATCTTCCTGATGCAAAAGTTTCGTTGACGAGCTCTACAGCAGAGGCTGCCAAGCTTGTGAGCGAAATGGATAAAGGTATTTCTGCAGCTATTGCTAATGACATTTCAGCAAAAGAATATGGTCTAACTATAGCAAAATCAAATATAAATGATTACGAAAACAACCGCACTAGGTTTATCGTTCTAAAAAGTGGAAATTTTAACACTGGTTCTTTTATGAGATCAAATACGGAATCTAATTATAAAACAACACTGATGATCACGTTACCTTCAGATTACTCTGGTGCATTACATCAAGTTTTATCAGCATTTGCATGGAGAAAGATAAATTTGAGTAAAATCGAATCCCGTCCAATGAAAACAGGTTTAGGAAATTATTTCTTTATTATTGACGTTGATATGAAAATGGACGACATATTAATTCCAGGAGTCCGCGATGAGCTGAAAGCCTTAGGTTGCGGAGTTGAAATATTAGGAAGCTACCCTTGCTTCCAATGGGAAGCATTAACCATGAACGGCTCAGTAAAATAACAAGTAATTGGGTATTTAAAGAAATTTATTCACTCGAATTCGTTACAGGCGGACCAATTACGCCTAAGGGCAGCCCACGTCCTACTGCGATTACTCGACGCAAACTATTCGAGGAAGCGTCTCAGGTCCCGCTTGTGGGCAACGGCGTAATGTCGCCATCCTGACTCCCGCGGGGAACACTTCAGCCTCCTTGGGAAAAAACCAAGGCTACTGAAAAAGGGAAAAACATCCTTTTTCAGTGGCCTCAAAAACCCCCTGCGGTGTCTTCAGCTGTTAACCTGTCTCTTCCTCTACGAGTATCGCTCTGGAGCAGTATCCAAGAGTCATCGTAAACGATGACGCTCCGAGACAACTCGAAGCGTATTCAAGAGGCATCACGCGTGATGCCTCTCTGAAGTAACGCTCGTCGCTGGAGACGCCGCCTTCCACTCCTTCGAGTTATCCAAAAAACATTATTTAATTTAAAAACAGCCAAAAGGGTGTGCTAGGTCTTGAATGACCTGTGGCACACCCTTTTGGCATAGGCATTAGTGGAGATGCATAAACATGGAATGTGAAAAATAAAAAAAGAGTGACGATTCGCCCAAAGCAGCATAGGATGTAGTGACATTGTATGGGAGGGATCTAAAAAAGTGAGAATTCATATTGTACAAAAAGGTGAAACTCTTTGGAAAATTGCTCAAAAGTATGGGGTTAATTTTGAAGAACTAAAGAGTGCTAACAATCATTTAAGTAATCCTGATTTAATTATGCCAGGAATGAAGGTGAAAATTCCAACTGGCAGTGTTCAAGCAAAGAAGGAGTCTGTCATTCCTACTCCTAAAGAGGCACCGATCAAAGAACAAACACCACCACCATCCTTAAAGGAAGAAAAAGAAAAACCAATTAAAATGCCTGCACCACCAAAGGTACAGCCGCACTTGTATCAACAAAATACTCATATGAACTTTAATATTTATAAGGAACAGCCGCAGCAGCCAAAGGTACCAGTACCGCCTAAAATGCCAAAACCCAAAGAAGTACCAGTTGTAGAGAAACCAATAGAAAAAAAACCAATAGAAAAAAAACCAGTAGAAAAAAAGCCAGTACCAGTACCAGTACCAGTACCTTCTATTAAAAAACCGGTTGAAAAGGCGCCAAAAGTAAAACCTGTACCTACTGCAAAAAAACCATTACCAGCTGACTGCCATCCTGTAACTCCTGTTTATCATAAAGGATATTGTCCACCACCGACACCTTATACTGGGTATCCTTATCCATATGGGTGTGGTCCAGTTGGGTATCCTGCACCAGGGCATGTACCTTTACAGGGGAACATAGGTTATCCAGTACAGCCTGTTACACCAGGAGTTCAACAGGGTCATACACCTAATCAACCAACACCAGATACTCCGCAATTTGGAGATGTGACTCAGTATCAATTCCAACAAGTTCCTGCACCTTATCAGCCAATCCATCCTGGATATGGGTATAACCCATATGTTCAGCCTGGATATGCATACGGGTACTATCCGCAGCAACCCCTTTGGAGAGATGAGATAGAGGAAGATGAGGAACAAAATAATTAGTTAAAATACAATGTGAAATTTTTGAGGCTGGGACATAACTAAAGTGTTTAATCGGAAATACGAACAATACACTACCTTAGGGAAGTACAAAGCGGGTACATTGCACCTACATCTAGTTTGTTCGGATTTCTTATTAGTAAAAATACTTTTGTCCCAGCCTCTTTTTTTGTTTTTTTCCAATCTTATTATATGGATGGAACTAAGATTGTACTAAAAAAAATTACCTATAAATGTTAGAATCAAACTTGCTTCTCCTAGACAACCTAAGTGGTGAAAGGAGGAGTAAATGAATGAAAAAAATTGCTTTAAGTTTAACGGCAGCAAGTATGATTTTTGCAGGTTTAGCAGGTTGTGGCGATGTTAACGATACTGGCATGAATAATACAACAACTGGATATACAACTAATCAAGGTCAAGGTGCTGGTACTGCAACTGGATTTGGTTTTGATAATGGAAGGTATCCAGAAGGTGTGTATCCTCATACCCGTGATTTTCAAGGAACTAGAGGATATAGAGAGGGTAGAGGATCAACAGGATTTGGAAATGGTCAAGGTACGATAGGTTTTGGCGCGGGACAAGGAAATGGATTTGGTGCCAGAGCAGGACAAGGTAACTATCAAGTAGGTCCATCAACGCGTAATAACAATGTGGGTCATGGTGCAGGATATGTGACAGAAGAGAGAAACTTTGGAAGTGCTTTTGATTATCAAACTGGAAATACAACTCCAAGACAAGGTTTACGTGGACAAAACAATGCTGGGGGATTTAACGTAAGAGGAAATAGAGACTATCGAGGATTTGGCAGAGGAATAACTGGAAATGACAGACCTGGAATGGTTGATGAAAACGGACTTCTTAACGGTTTCGACAATCGTGGTCAAGTAGGTCGTCAACATCGTGGTTTTAACCGAGGAACAGAAGGTTTCAATCACGGCACAGGTAGAGACTATGGTAATTTAAATGGCGGTACTGGAAGAAATAATGGAACTCAAGGTCTAAACCGTGGAACTGGTCGAACTGGTATAAACGCTCAAAACAATACTGGTGCTTACTTTGACAGTGAAGATGGACGACTTGCTACACAAATAAATGATCGTATTGGTGGAGACAACATTCGTGATTCCCGTGTAATTGTACATGGAAATGATGTACTAATCGGTGTAGATGCTGATGACACGGATGGAATTGACGATGACGTTCGTAATCGTGTAGGAAATCTTGCTGGAGACCGGAATGTCCATGTCGTGACAGATCGGAACCAGTATAGAGGGTTAAGAGATATGGATGATCGACTACGTGCTGGCGATGCATTTGAGGAAATTGGAGCAACTTTCAATGATATGCTTGATGACCTAGGCAATGCCGTTCAAAGACCGTTTGAACGAAGTCGCTAATAAGTGAAAGTCGCTGTCTCATAAGTTACTCGTAGTGGGTTATATAAAAAATTGTGACGGCTAATACTCGAGGGTGTTTCAAAAGGTTAAAAACATACCTATTGAAACACCCTCTTCCTTTGTATATTTCTACCCTATATTGGAAATCCTACGAATAGGTTACATACTGTATTTTTAAGGAGGCGACATGCATGTGTCTCTCATATGCACCATCTAAGGTCTTACGTAAAGAGACCACTGTTTTTATCATTACAAGTATAATTCTTTTAATTTTTACATTTGGATATGGAAACACTTCTGCAGAGGAATTTCAAATAGCACAGGCTAGCGATGTAAAAACAGTGGAAGTTATTCTGCAAAGACATTATTTAGATGGAGAAATTAGTGAGGAAACTGTACAAGAAACTATTTGGTCAATGGAAGATTTTTGGGCCTTTTATGAAGAGTGGCAACTAGTAGATCAATCCAATGATCAGGTTATTTTTAAAAGGAATATGAATGATATTTCACCATTATTAAAAATGAATGGATACTTTGGAATTTCTGATGATGGAACTTTAAATATATATTATGGAAAACCACAGGAAAATGAAGTAATTCAATCGTTTTTTCAAGTAAATACCAGTCGTTTAAAAAGTCATATTCACCGATCTTTAATGGAGGGAATACCAGTAACCACTAAAGATAATTATTTACAGGTATTGAAAATGTTCGAGGAATATGCAATAAATGAATTATAATCCTTAAGGTGGCTGCCACTAGGCAGCTTCTTTTTTGTTATTTTTCTGTTGCTGTTGAAATGTGTTTGTCATTAACGCATTTCATCATTTTGGTATGGTAAAATAGAAATGTGTGTTCTCATAGAAGTTAATAAATATTAGAGAGGAAATGGTTTTGTGATTGAGTGTTTAACGGGGAAAATTGTCCATATTGAATCGGACAATATAACAATTGATGTAAATAATGTAGGTTATTTAGTGTTTTGCCCAAATCCTTATCAATTTCAGCAATGGAAAAATGAAAAAGCTACTGTATATACATATCAGCATGTACGTGAAGATGCTATTCGTCTGTATGGTTTTATAAGTCGTGAGGAAAGACGGTTATTCGAAAAGTTATTACAGGTATCTGGTATTGGTCCAAAAGGTGCATTAGCTATTTTAGCTTCAGGTGAGCCGAAATTAGTTGTATCAGCCATCGAAAATGAGGATGAAAAATTCCTTGTGAAATTTCCTGGCGTAGGGAAAAAAACGGCAAGACAAATTATACTTGATTTAAAAGGAAAGCTTATGGAATTACTTCCTTCACATAATTGGGATGATGATATAGAGGCAGACAGGGTAACCGCTGATGACTGTTCCAATAATAAAGAATTAAATGAAGCAGTTGAAGCACTGAAAGCATTAGGTTATGTAGATAGGGAAATTAATAAAATATTACCTGAATTGAATAAGGAAGAGCTTTCAACAGATGTTTACATAAAGAAGGCTCTCCAGTTAATGTTACGCTAAATAGTGAAGTGAGAGGGGGAACTTAAAGTGGAGGACAGGGTTATTAGTAGTGAGGCACAGGGGCACGAAGAGTGGGAAGAACGAAGCTTACGTCCTCAAACCTTATCTCAATATATAGGACAGAAAAAGGTAAAGGATAATTTAACAGTCTTTATCGAAGCAGCTAAGATACGAGAAGAATCTTTAGATCATGTTTTATTATATGGACCACCTGGTTTGGGAAAAACTACATTATCCATGATTATTGCTAATGAAATGAACGTAAACTTAAGAACAACCTCAGGCCCTGCAATAGAAAGACCAGGAGATTTAGCAGCTATTTTAACTGCCTTAGAGCCTGGTGATGTCCTTTTTATAGATGAAATTCACCGTTTAAATAGAGCAGTAGAAGAGGTTCTTTATCCTGCAATGGAAGATTTTAGTTTAGATATAGTCATTGGAAAGGGGCCATCTGCCCGCTCAGTACGATTAGATTTACCACCATTTACACTGGTTGGGGCGACTACCAGGGCTGGAATGCTTTCAGCACCCCTCAGAGATCGTTTTGGTGTTGTTAGCCGGTTAGAGTATTACACCTTCGATGAACTAGCAGAAATAGTGGAACGAACGGCTCAGGTAATGGAAGTTGAAATTGACAAAAAGGCAGCGGAAGAAATTGCGACAAGATCAAGGGGTACACCACGTATCGCCAATCGTCTACTACGGAGGGTAAGGGATTTTGCTCAAGTAAGGGGAGATGGTGATATACGAATCGCAATTACAAAAGAAGCCTTAGAGCTCCTTCAAGTGGATCAACTTGGATTAGATGAAATTGACCATAAATTGATATTAAATGTCATTGAGAAGTTCCGTGGTGGTCCCGTTGGTTTAGATACGATCGCTGCTACCATTGGAGAAGAATCCCATACGATTGAGGATGTGTATGAGCCGTATTTATTACAAATAGGATTCCTACAACGGACACCAAGGGGAAGAATTGTTACCCCTCAAGCATACCATCACTTTCAATTGGAGGTGCCCCGTTCATGAGTCAAATTCCAAAGATATTAATAACCTTAGGAATAGTCATGATTATTGCCGGGTTAATTTGGCAAATTGGTGGAAAATATATTTCTTTAGGAAAATTACCTGGGGATATACTAATTAAAAGAGGTAATACAACCTTTTATTTTCCCATCGTTACGTCAATTATAGTTAGTATAGTTTTATCTTTATTATTTTTTATTATCGGCAGATTACGGTAAGACATTTTAGTGTAGACAAGAAAGGTGAAGTTAAATGGATGTAAATGAATTTGATTTTGAGCTTCCGGATGAGTTAATTGCCCAAACTCCCTTAAAAGACCGTACCGCATCACGTCTTCTTGTTATGAATAAAGTAACAGGAAAAATTGAGCACCGTCAGTTTCCAGATTTAATACAGTATTTAAATGAAGGGGATGTGCTCGTTTTAAATGATACGAAGGTAATTCCTGCAAGGCTATATGGTACAAAAGAAGATACAGGGGCAAAAATTGAGTTATTGCTCTTACGGGAAGAGACGAACCATACTTGGGAAGCTCTAGTTAAACCTGCAAAAAGAATAAAAGTGGGTTCCGAAATTATTTTTGGTGATGGAAAGCTAAAGGGAACTTGTATAGAAGAATTAACGGAGGGGAGAAGAAGGATTCAATTCTCATTTTCCGGTATTTTTCATGAAATTTTAGATGAATTAGGGCAAATGCCGTTGCCCCCCTATATTCAGGAGCAATTAGAGGAAAAGGATCGTTACCAAACAGTATATGCAAAAAACATCGGGTCTGCAGCTGCTCCAACAGCAGGTCTTCATTTCACAGAAGAACTTTTACAGCAAATCAAAGAATCGGGTGTACATATTGTCTATATTACACTTCATGTAGGACTAGGTACTTTTCGTCCGGTTTCCGTGGATAAAGTAGAGGAGCATACGATGCATGCAGAGTTTTATCAATTGACGGAAGAAGCTGCAAAAGTAATTAATGAAGCGAAAGAAAATGGAAATAAAATAATTGGGGTAGGAACTACTTCCGTAAGAACGTTAGAAACGATTGCTCATAAATATGGAAAAATAGAAGCAAGTTCAGGCTGGACAGATATTTTTATTTATCCAGGTTTTCAATATAAGGCCATAGATTCCTTAGTTACTAATTTTCATTTACCGAAATCAACATTAGTAATGCTTGTAAGCGCGTTTGCAGGTAAAGAAAATGTTTTGAATGCTTATGAAACAGCAGTGAAAGAAAGGTATCGCTTCTTTAGCTTTGGAGACGCCATGCTTTTAATTTAGCTATTCGAGTTACCTTAAATTTAGGTGTAAATGTTCAAAAGATAAGGCTCTTTTTGTAAACTTTGTTGCTTTTTAATGAAAAAGCTTGGAGTAGCGAAAGGCGGCGACTCCAGCGGGAAAAGCAATCGACGAAGACCCCGCAGGGTGTTTTTTACCGAGGAGGCTGAGTCATTGCCCGCGGGAGCCAGGACGGCGACATTACGCCGTTGCCCACAGGACGTGGGCTGCCCTTAGGCGTAATTGGTCCGCCTGTAGCGTAATCCAAGCGGAAAATATGTTTATAAACAACAATCTATGCGAAAAGAGCCAAAGATAAAAAGCAAAGGTGATCTTTGCTTGAAAAAGATTAGGAAGTGGAATATATGCCAGCAGTTACGTACGAACATATCAAAACTTGTAAACAGTCGGGTGCCCGTTTGGGAATCGTACATACACCCCATGGATCCTTTGAAACGCCAATGTTTATGCCAGTAGGGACTTTAGCGACTGTTAAAACAATGAGTCCTGAGGACTTGAAAGATATGGGGGCAAAAATTATTTTAAGTAACACCTATCATTTATGGCTGAGACCAGGTCATGACATTGTAAAGGGAGCAGGTGGGCTTCACAAATTTATGAATTGGGATCGACCAATACTTACCGATTCTGGGGGCTTTCAAGTATTTAGCCTTAGTGATATGCGAAAGATTACAGAAGAAGGTGTAGAGTTTAAAAATCACTTAAATGGAGAAAGAATGTTCTTATCTCCTGAAAAAGCAATGGAAATTCAAAATGACTTAGGCCCTGACATCATGATGGCATTCGATGAATGTCCTCCATATCCTGCAGAGTACGATTATATGAAGGCTTCTGTAGAACGGACCAGTAGGTGGGCGGAACGATGTCTAAAGGCACACGCACGTTCAAACGACCAAGGATTGTTTGGAATTGTTCAAGGAGGAGAATATGAGGAGTTACGAAAGCAGAGTGCAAAGGACCTAGTCTCCCTTGACTTTCCAGGCTATGCTATTGGAGGATTATCTGTAGGTGAGCCCAAGGATATTATGAATGAAGTACTGGAGTTCACTACACCGTTACTACCAGCTAATAAACCCAGGTATTTAATGGGGGTTGGCTCCCCGGATTCTTTAGTAGATGGTGCTATTCGTGGTATCGATATGTTTGATTGTGTTCTTCCAACTAGGATTGCACGTAATGGTACACTTATGACGAGTGCAGGTAGATTAGTAATTAGAAATGCTAAATTTGCACGGGATTATAGACCGCTTGATGAAAAATGTGATTGTCATGTGTGTGAAAATTATACTAGAGCCTATATTAGACATTTAATAAAATGCAATGAAACGCTTGGCTTTAGATTGACTACATACCATAACCTTTACTTCCTCCTAAAATTAATGGAAAATGTTAGACAAGCCATTCGAGAAGATCGACTGTTGGACTATCGAGAAGAATTTTTCGAAGAATACGGGTTTAATAAACCAAATGCTAAGAACTTCTAATGACAAAATCAATTTTCATCATGTTATGTATTGATTTTACTAGTAATTATTGTCTAAAATAGTATAGTAGGGACAACCTTACTTAAAACAGTATCTTTTATTTAAGTGAGCTTTTGCCCAAAAAAGTGTAAAGTAATTTCAAAAGAAAAAGGAAAAATTTCCCCAAAATTTTGGAATGGCCTCTAAAGCAAAAGCATCGGGAGTTTGTCACTGAAAGGGGTGAAGTATATGGAAGGTTTAGCTGGTGCATTATTACCTTTAATACTTATGTTTGCGATCTTTTATTTCCTTTTGATTCGTCCTCAGCAAAAACGTCAAAAGAAGATCCAACAAATGCATGCATCTCTTCAAAAGGGAGATAAAGTTGTAACAATAGGCGGTATACACGGAAAAATCGATGCCCTTGATGAAGATCGAGTTGTTATTGATGTAAATGGCAGCCAAAAATTGACGTTCGATCGTCAAGCAGTACGAGATGTAGTGAACCCAGATTAATAAAAAAACCGATTTCCTTAAAATCAGGAAGTCGGTTTTTTTAGTAAATAGGCTGATTTCGTAAACTTTGTTGTTTAACTTTAAAGGCTTGGAGAAGCGAAAGGCGGTGACTCCAGCGTTGCTCGCGAAACCAGGACGGTGACATTACGCCTGTAGCGTATCCAAGCCAAAAATGTACTCCTAAAACAACAATCTTTTAGAAAACAGTAAATTAATAAGACTCTCCTCTTACATTTACTCCAAAAATACCACCTAACATAGCTGCTAAAACGTAACCGCTATGTACTAACCATTGCTGTAAATCAAACCCTTCATTGAATCCTAAAAATTGTACAAGGAAAATAACAAAGGTATACAAAACAGCTGTTAATGCTCCTGCAAGCCAACCTTTCTGCCCAGATCTTCCCCCTGCTATAAAACCACCGCAAAGAACTGCTAAGAAAGAGAAGCCAAGCAGAGCCCACGTAAAGCTCCCCTCTTGTAAAGATGTAAATTTCAGGATTGTGGAGCTAATAAGACTGGCAACAATAACAAGAACGAGTATCGTAAGTATACCGTACAAGGCACTACTAAACAGCCTCTGATTCATCATTCCATCCCTCCCTAATATCTCTTATTTCATACATATTCAGTGTCCTAACTTTTAGACGAGCTTTTTTGAAAATTCCCAAAGGCTGTTCTCGTCTTTAAAAAATTTCATGAAGGTCGTCCTATCTTTTTGTACAACCAATACATGTTTGTCCGGTTTCGTTCATACAATGTATCGAATGAATGGGGAGGGACGGTTATGGATTGGGTTTTTGCTTTAGCTATCTTTACGATTAGCTATATTTTTATTATTAGTGAGAAAATAAATCGAGCTCTTGTTGCTTGTCTCGGTGGGGTTTTTATGTTATTTGCAGGAGTTCTAGATTTAAATGCTGCTTTTTTAGAGCATATAGATTGGCATACAATTGTCCTTTTACTGTCTATGATGATTCTTGTATCTATTACAAGTCAAAGTGGTTTTTTTGAGTTTATAGCTGTCTTTTTAGCGCAAAGAATAAAAGGGAGACCGATTCCCCTTTTAATTATGATTTCTACACTGACAGCTATTGGCTCAGCTTTTCTTAATAACGTTACTACAGTACTTCTAATCGTGCCTATCGTTTTTACATTGACGAAGATGCTGCAAATATCTGCGATTCCTTATTTAATGGCTGCCATTCTCGCTTCCAATATTGGTGGCACAGCCACCCTAATTGGTGATCCACCTAATCTTATGATAGGGCAGGCAGTGGAGCATTTAACTTTTAATGCATTTTTAATAAATTTAGCACCAATTGTCATTGTAATATTTGTAATCATTATGATTGGAATTTGTTTTCTTTATCGTAATCAATTGTTAGTGAGTGTTGATAACCGGAAAAAACTAATGACGATCCATCCCAAAAGCTATTTACAGCATAAGTCATTATTATTTAAATCCGTTACTGTTTTAACACTTACTACGGTTGGCTTTACTATACAGCCATTATTAAACGTGGAATTGACAAGTGTGGCAATGGCTGGCGCTCTTTTACTAATGCTTTTGACCTATGACGACAAGCGTACAGAAGAGGTTTTTCAAACGGTTGAGTGGGTAACTATTTTCTTCTTCGTAGGATTATTTATGCTTGTTGGCGGATTAAAGGAAGTAGGGATTATTGATGAAATAGCAAAATCGATCATTTATTATACGGAAGGTGATTTACCAAAAACGGCAATGCTAATTTTATGGGCATCAGGTATACTATCTGGATTCGTTGATAATATTCCGTTTGTTGCTGCAATGATCCCTGTTATTCTAGAATTTCAGGATTATGGAATGACTAATTTAGATCCATTATGGTGGGCGCTAGCATTGGGTGCTTGTTTAGGGGGCAATGCCACTTTAATTGGAGCAAGTTCTAATGTTATTGTGGCAGGATTAGCGATTAAGGAAAAACAACCTTTTACTTATATGGATTTTCTTAAAATTGGAGCGCCCACAGCGATCGTTTCCTTTGTTATATCCAGTATATATTTATACTTTAGATACCTTATCTTTTTTTAAGAAGGCTGATTTAGTTAATTTGTTGAATACACTTAAACTCCTGTGGAAAAAGGTCCATTGGGGTTTATTTTTTTCCCAACCATGTTCCTAAGTTTCCATTCCTTCTCATTCATGGATTGAACTTAAACGGTAAAAAATATTAAGGTGTACTAGTTGGAGAAGGGGCGTTCACCTGTGGAAGTAGGAACAATAATAACGAGAACTGTAGTAATATATATCGTAATCCTTCTAGTCTTCAGGATCATGGGAAAACGAGAAATTGGAGAGTTATCCGTTGTAGATTTTGTTATTTCGATTATGCTTGCTGAATTAGCGGTGATATCCATTGAAAACGAAAATGCTCCTATTGCAAAACAAATTATTCCTATGCTTGTATTAATGTGTATTCAGATAACCCTTGCCTTTGTGTCTTTAAAAAATGAGAAACTCCGAAAGTTTATTGATGGTTCTCCGAGCATTCTGATTCGTAGAGGGAAGATTGACGAGAAGGAAATGCGAAAGCAACGATACAATTTCGATGATCTTATGATGCAATTAAGGCAAAAGAATATTAAATACTTATCTGATGTGGAATTTGCCATTCTGGAGCCGTCTGGAGACCTTTCCGTTATTGAAAAGGAAACAGGACCAGATGCAAAAAGACATCCCCATTACCTTCCTCTTCCACTTATATTAGATGGGAAAATTAAACAGGACCATTTGACTCAACTAGGAAAAACAGAGTTTTGGTTAAGACAGGAATTACGAAAATTAGGCTACAGAGATATCACAAAAATATCTTTTTGTTCATTAGACAGAAATGATCGCCTATATGTAGATTTAATAGATGAGTAACAAAAATAACGTGTCGCAGGAGCAATCTATATGAAAGATCCATTTTAGAAGAGGGTTCCTCAAAAGGTTAAAACATACCTTTTGAGAAACCCTCTTATTTAAACCAGCCTCCAATGATCGGAATCTTTGCTACTTCATCCTTTTTTATCAATCCTAATAATGATATTAGGAGCACGTAAACAACAGCAGCTATACCAATGCTGCCAACAGTTTTAAAGAGCAGGATAAAGGTATCAAATACATGTGCATAAAGCCAATGGGCCATAAAGCCAGATACAAGAATTGCTACTAATACCTTTAGATATTCTCTAATATTAAGGGTAAAGCTGATAGCTTTTACAACAGTAGCAAAATGTAGGAATGTTACTAATAGAAATCCAATAGTAATGGCTAATGCTGCACCCATAATGCCGAGCTCTGGTCTTGATGCTAGTACAAAAATAGCAGCTATTTTAACGAAAGCACCGATAAAGCTATTGATCATGGCTGCTTTCGCTAGTCCAAGAGCTTGTAACGTAGCCTGTAACGGAGATTGGAAATATAGAAATAAACTAAATGGTGCCATTATTTTTAAATAAGTCGCAACAGTAGGTGCATCATATACGAGCTCCATAATTGGTTCAGCAAAGACATACAAAATAAATACGGAACCACCACCTGCTACTAAAGCTAATCTTAAAGCTTGAGATAATCGATGGTTAATAATTCTGTAGTTTCTTTGATAAGCTGCCTCACTTATAGCGGGAACAAGGGATACTGAAAGAGATTGGGTAATAAAGGTAGGAAGTAAAAGTAACGGAATGACATACCCTGATAGTTCTCCATATTGGGCTGTCGCTACCGCAGTAGCTACCCCAGCAATAGCCAAGCTTTGTGCAACAACAATAGGCTCAAAGAAAAACGCTACAGACCCTATTAATCGACTTCCAGTTGTTGGTAAGGCGATGGAAAGTAGATCATTTAATGTTTTCTTTCCACCTTTTACATATTCAAAAAATTGACGACGTACTTTAAAGCGCTTTTTCTGTTTAAACATGGTGATCATGTAAATTAATGATGCCAGTTCTCCTAATACAACAGAAATCATGGCACCTGCTGCAGCATACTCTAATCCATACGGTAAAAAAGCAGTTGTAAAAGCAGCAACCAGTGTTATTCTTACAACTTGTTCAATTACCTGGGAGATGGCAGAAGGTTTCATATTTTGTAATCCTTGAAAATATCCCCTTAAAACGGCAGATAATGCTACAATAGGAACAATAGGTGAAATGGCGATTAATGGGTAAAATGCCCTTGAATCCGTTAAGAATGTTTTAGATATAAGAGGAGCACCAAGGATCATTAAGGCTGTAAAGAAAATACTCAACACTCCGGTTACCGAAAGGGAAACTACTAAAATACGTTTTATCCGAGCTTTATCGTTATCAGCATCAGCTTCCGCCACAAGTTTTGAGATAGCCACTGGTAAGCCAAGCTGTGTTAGTGTAATAATTAGAAGTAGTGTTGGAACGGCCATCATATATAAGCCGACCCCTTCTGCTCCCATGATCCGTGCAACAACAATTCGATTTACAAACCCGAGGATTCGGGTGATTAGCCCAGCTAGTATTAGAATAAGTGCTCCCTTTATAAAGGATTGCTTTGTCATAAAACCGCCCTACCTTCTATAAAAAAATCATGGATTTATTCGTTAAATATGTATATGCTGAAGAGGTGGTCAAGCATGACATGTTTACTAAAAAAGACATTTATCCTTCTGGCAGGAGGGAGAGAATTTACATAACAAAAATAAGTTAGGAGATTGAAAATCGTGGAATGGAGAAACCTTTATCGTGGTGCTATGATGGGAATTACAGAATTGATACCAGGGGTAAGCAGCGGTACAATTGCAGTAATTTTAGGGATATACGATCAACTAATAACAGCAATCAATGGTTTATTTAGTAAAGAGTGGAGAAAGCATCTCCTGTTTCTAATCCCCCTAGGGTTAGGAATGGTAATAGCTATTGGAGCATTTCTTCATCTTATTAAATTTTTATTAGATAATTTTCGAGAGCCAACTCACTTTTTTTTCTTAGGTTTGATTATAGGAGTACTGCCACTATTGTTGCGTCAGGCAAATGTTAAACACACCTTTGGAACTGGCCATTATATGGCATTGTTACTAGCTGCTGTATTTGTAGGGTTACTAGATTTCTTACCTGAACGAACGGATGGTGTAATCGAGAGTTTAACAATGGGAAATACACTGGGTCTCTTTCTTTCTGGCTGGCTTGCAAGTATGTCCATGCTTCTTCCAGGGATTAGTGGATCCCTTGTCTTTTTAATTCTTGGTGTATATGAAACAGCCATTACTGCTTTAATTACACTTAATCTACCAATTATCGCAGTAATTGGTGCAGGAGTAATTTTAGGCTTTGCCATTAGCAGTAAGGTAATCAAATATTTGTTAAGAAACTACCATTACATGACCTATGCCGTAATAATCGGGCTTGTATTAGGTTCAACTGTAATCATTTACCCTGGCTTTAGCTCTTGGCTAGTAGTAATTCCAAGTTTAATCACATTTTTTGGAGGAGCAGTAACTGCCTTTTTGTTAGGGAGAAGAGGGTAATGGTACTTCTACAATCTTAAAGGAATGTTTAAGGAGTGATAGAGATGGAACAATGGGACAATTGGAAGGCACAGCTAGAGCCGGTGTTGAAAAGCAAGGCAGAGGAATGGCAAATGCTTGGTTATGATCGGGTAACGGAGGATGATGTATGGGCCTGTTTCTTGGCTAAACGTTCACGTATGGACATCCCTGACCCTGTACTTACACATTGGATTGTAGGTGAGTTATTCCGCCTTAAAGCGAATGATTATATGAATTGGCTTACAGTGGAAGCATATAAGGGTCCTAATTGGTTTGATAAGGAAGAGCCTCTTGATTTAAGTCAAGATTTAAGTCAAGAGAGTGCGACGAAACCGGTAAAGCCAGTAACGTAACATTGACAGTGAATTTTCAAAATCGCTATAATGATATTGCTACACATTTTTATATAGGCTCTTTTCGTACAAATTGTTGGAATTTATATCGCGTTGCCCGCGGAAAGTGTCCGCCTGTAACGGAGTCGAGATATAATTTTAATATATCGACAATTTTTAAGAAAACAGTCTTTACATAGTATTAAAGGGGTTGTTTCAAATAGGGACAACCTTTCACGAATGAAGGGGTTGCTACAATAAAAGTCACCCTTTACTTCATTTGAACATATGAAGGAGGCTCACTGGTCCATGAAAAAAAAGAGAGGGGTCAGAAAAGGACTGATTTTCAGTTTCTTTGTGATCGTTGCAGCTTTAGGAGCTTTAATTGCTTCAAACGTTCTTGACCATGCAGAAGATATCAGCCTTGGTCTTGATCTACAAGGAGGCTTTGAAGTACTTTATGAAGTACATCCTATAGACGGGGAACAAGAAATTACTCGCGATCTATTAACGGATACGGTTGCTTCGTTAAATGCCAGAATTAACGTTTTAGGGGTATCTGAACCTAATGTACGCATTGAAGGGGAAGACCGAATTCGAGTTCAACTTGCGGGGGTGAGTGACCAGCAAACGGCAAGGGAACTATTATCAACACAAGCTAGGTTATCCTTTCGTGACACAGATGATAATGTTATGCTTGATGGTTCTGATTTAGTAGAAGGTGGAGCTAGACAGAGCTTTTCAGAAACAAATCAACCAATAGTTACGGTTACTGTACGAGATGCTAATTTATTTGGTGATGTAACACGTGAAATTAAGGATAGACCAGATAATAGATTAGCGATTTGGCTTGATTGGGAAGAAGGAGACAATTTTTACGATGAGATCATAAAGGAAGATTCAAAAATTGTATCTGCTCCAACTGTACATGAAGTTCTACCATATAGAGATATTATGATTACAGGTAATTTTACGATTGAATCGGCTCAACAGTTAGCTGGGATACTAAATGCTGGTGCATTACCAGTAGAGCTTGAAGAAATTTACTCTAATTCTGTCGGTGCTTCCTTAGGGGAGAGAGCGATGGAGCAAGCTATTTTTGCTGGTTTTATAGGAATTGCGTTAATTTTCGCCTATATGCTTTTCTATTATCGATTTATGGGAATGATTGCTGTCATTACCCTCACAGCTTATATCTATATCGTATTAGTTATTTTCAATTGGATGAATGCTGTGTTAACACTCCCTGGAATTGCTGCCTTAATTCTTGGCGTAGGGATGGCCGTAGACGCCAATATTATTACGTACGAGCGGATTAAGGACGAGCTCCGATCTGGTAAGTCTACTATGAGTGCTTTCAGAGCGGGGGGACGTCGCTCCTTATCCACTATACTAGATGCGAATATCACTACCATTTTAGCAGCAGCAGTATTGTTTTATTTTGGTACAAGTGCTGTTCAAGGGTTTGCGGTTATGTTAATAGTCAGTATTCTAACTAGCTTCTTAACGGCCGTATTCGGTACTAGGTTATTACTTGGACTTTGGGTAAACAGCCGAGTGCTGAATGGTAAACCTAGGATGTTTGGCGTGAAGGAGAGTGAAATTGGTGAACTTTGATCATGAAACAACGAAGTTAGACTTTGTAAAACATAGAAACAAATTTTTTATTTTTTCTGGAGGCCTCCTTCTCCTAGGTATCATTCTTTTAGCAACTATCGGTTTAAATTTGGGAATAGACTTCCGAAGTGGTACGACAATCGATGTTTTAACAGAGGAATCAGCCACTGCGGAAGAGATTCGATCTGAGTTTGAATCAATTGGTTTAGTACCAGATGATATTACGTTGGCAGGGGATCAAAATGAAATAGGGCGTGCTGCTTTTATAGGTGCATTAAACCAAGAGGAGACGCTGGAGATACAACGGCATTTTGAAGAAGTATATGGGAATACGCCAACTGTAAGTACTGTAACTCCTATTGTGGGTGAAGAATTGGCAAGAAATGCAATAATCTCCGTATTAATAGCATCTATAGGGATTATTATTTATGTAACCATTCGATTCGAATTTCTTTATGGTATCTCTGCTATCGTTGCCCTTTTCCACGATGCACTGTTTATATTAGTTGTGTTTAGTATTTTACAGGTAGAGGTCAACATCCCATTCATTGCAGCAGTTTTGACCATTGTAGGTTATTCCATTAACGATACAATTGTTACCTTTGACCGTATAAGGGAAAATATAAAATATGAGAAAAGAATCAAGGGATTTGATGATGTGGCTAGGGTAGTGAACAAAAGTTTAGTGCAAACATTAGCCCGTTCCATTAATACCGTTTTAACGGTTGTGTTTGCAGCAGGTGCCCTATTTATATTTGGAGGAGAAGCACTTCGTGCATTCTCGTTGGCACTTGTGATTGGGCTTGTGGCTGGAACCTATTCTTCTTTATTTATCGCAGCTCAGCTTTGGTTAGTGTTAAAATCAAAGCAGTTGGAAAAAAGAAAAAACCGACCAGTACCAAACGAAGCATAATGAATTAACACCAGATGGCGTCTACATGCTAAGTAGCGCCATCTTTTGTGATTGTTTAGGCAATTATATTTTTTCTGAATGTGGATAACAGTAGCTGAATAATCGTCTAGCTTCATGCGCCATCGGCTCGAGAAAATTTCTGCCCGAATAAAAAGCAAAAAGCACTTTTTATCGGTCAGTGCATTTTCCGTTCGAATAGGCAACGCGCGCGTTGCCGCTTCGATAGGCAGGCACATTGCGCTTTTGTTCTTTTTTTATGGAATATGGGCTTTCACTTATAAAACAGGTCATACTAAACAAATAATGTTAAAGTACCCCCATATATAGATAAAGTCAAGCAGGTGATAAAGGGAATGGAAAATATACATCCAGACGAACGTTATAAGAAGGTCAAGTTAGGAGCATGGATTGGGATAATTGGAAATATTGTTCTGGCTGTTATTAAAGCGATTGTGGGGATGATGGCAAACAGCCGAGCATTAGTTGCAGATGCCGTTCACTCCGCTTCAGATGTGGTAGGTTCCGTTGCCGTTCTTATTGGAGTAAGGGCGGCTCAGCTTCCCCCTGACAGGGATCATCCATATGGGCACGGTAAAGCAGAGACAGTAACAGCAATTATTGTTGCGGTATTGCTGTTTATTGTAGGATTAGAGATTGCCATAAATGCATTTAAAGCATTTTTTGAACCAATTGCAGTACCGGGTGTTGCAGCTATTTATGCTGTTATTTTTTCAATCATTATAAAAGAATTAATGTTTCGTTATAAAATATATTTGGGTAAAAAATATAAAAGTGATGCTTTAGTAACAGATGCATGGCATCACCGTTCAGATGTTTTTTCCTCTGTTGCAGCCCTTCTTGGGATCGGTGCTTCTATCACTGGGGGCTGGTTAGGTATTTCCTGGCTCGTATACGCTGACCCTGTTGCAGGAATCTTTGTAGCTATTTTGATTATTAAAATGGCATGGAAGTTAGGAAGCGAATCGATACATAATACATTGGATCATGTCCTCCATGAAGAGGATACTAAAGAGATGTATAATACTGCGGCAAATGTAAAGGGTGTACTGAAGGTGGATGAGCTCTTAGCAAGAGAACATGGGCATTATGTTATTATTGATATTAAAGTTGCCGTTGATCCAACTATTACGGTTAAGGAAGGACATGCAATTGGAAAAAAAGTTAAAGAAAAACTGATGGAGGATCAATATGTACAGGACGTAAGAGTACATATTAATCCATTTGGAGAAGAGGAGAGTGAAGGAAGTTGAAAGGTCAATGGAACCTAATCATTGGGATCATCATTGCTATTATTATTGCTGTCTTTGCAGTTATTAACGTGGAACCAGTAGAGGTTAATTATATATTTGGACAAAACGAATGGCCGTTAGTACTCATTATCCTTGGATCCGTTTTAATGGGCGGTGTCATTGTGGGGAGTGTTGGGATGTATAAAATATACCAACTTCAGCAAGAATTAAAACAAGTAAGGAAAAAGTTGGAGACATCAAGTATCAATGATAACAAAAATACTAAGGAAACTCCGGGAAATGAGGACAAACAGCTCGGAAATAATAGTAAAAAAGATCTTAAGAAGCAGGATTATAATTAATTTAGGATAGGACAAACATTGCCACCCCTTCTGACCTTATGTATAATGATTTGGTCAGGGGTGGTTTTTTATGTTACAGTCAAAAGCGCGCTGGAAGATTAATAAGGCAGATGAAGACAAAGTAAATGAACTTTCGGAGCAGTTAAATATATCAAAGATCGCTAGTAGATTTCTCATACAACGGGGGTTTACAAATGTAGACGACGCGCGAGATTTTTTACATACAGATGAATCGTCTGTACACGACCCATTTTTACTAAAGGATATGGAAAAGGCCATATCTCGCATAAAGGCTGGTATTGAATCTGGAGAAAATATTTTAGTATTCGGGGATTATGATGCGGACGGTGTCACCAGTACATCCCTTTTGTATTTAACTTTAAGGGAGTTAGGTGCAAACGTTGGATATTATGTTCCAAATCGATTTACAGAGGGATATGGCCCAAATGAACAAGCATTTCGCCATGCGAAAGAGGAAAATGTCTCCTTAATTATTACAGTGGATACGGGGATTTCGGCAGTACATGAAGCAGAGGTTGCGAAAGAACTGGAAGTGGATCTGATTATAACTGATCATCACGAACCCCCGCCGCAAATACCAGATGCGTATGCAGTAATTAATCCTAAACAAGAGGATTGTTATTATCCTAATCCTAATTTAGCAGGTGTAGGCGTGGCTTTTAAGGTTGCCCATGCCCTATTAGACCGCTATCCACAGGAATATGTAGACCTTGTTGCCATGGGAACTATAGCTGACCTTGTTCCTTTAAAGGGAGAAAATAGATTCTTAGCTAAAGCGGGAATTCAGACCTTAATGGAGTATCAGCGTCCTGGTATAAAGGCTCTATTTGAACAGTGTGGCATTCAAGGACAGGAAATGTCAGAAGAACAAATTGGCTTTATGATTGGTCCCCGTTTAAATGCTGCAGGGCGCTTAGATTCAGCAGATCCTGCTATCCAACTCATCATCAGTGAAGATGAAATGGAAGCCTATGAACTCGCACTTATCATTGATGATTTAAACAAAGAGCGTCAGCAGATCGTCAATGATATGACAAAGGAAGCGGAAGAACAAGTTGATAGCTTCGATGAATTACCTCCTGTTCTTATAGTTGGAAAAGAGGATTGGAATGCTGGAGTAATTGGCATAGTGGCGAGTAGATTGGTAGAAAAATATTATCGACCAACCATTGTCTTAAGCATAAACTCCGATACAGGTCTAGCGAAAGGATCCGCCAGAAGTATAGAAGGCTTTGATATGTTCCAGTCTCTCTCCAAGTGCCGTGAATGGTTACCCCACTTTGGGGGGCATCCTATGGCAGCAGGTTTAACAATGAAGATAGAACATATAGATTTATTGCAAAAAAAGTTAGGAGAAATCGCAGATGAAACGTTGTCAGAGGAGGATTGGCAGCGATCTCTATCTGTAGACTTACCGGTTGAATTCAGTGAAATTTCCATTGAATCCATTGGAGAATTGCAAGCGATGGCACCATTTGGTGTTGGAAATCCAGCGCCAAAAGTTTTATTAGAGCAGGTGGAGTTCTCACTTATTAAAAAAATTGGAGCAAAGGAAGATCATTTAAAACTAGGACTTAAAAAGGGTGATGACATTCTAGATGGTATTGGATTCCGAATGGGGACATTACACAATGAACTATCTCCTTTAGCCTCTGCCTCCATTGTAGGTCAATTATCTATTAATGAGTGGAACGGCCATTGTAAACCACAAATCATTATTGAAGATTTGAAAGTAGAGGAGTGGCAATTGTTCGACTTAAGGGGAGAGACTGATCCTATTAAAAAATTATTAGCTTATCAACATCTAGAGATGACGGTTATTATTTTTCGGGAAGAAACAAAGAACTTTACTATCTCCGTTCCAGAGGGGTGGACGGTTATCCAGTATAGAAATTTAAATAGTTCTACCATAGATTTGCATAATAAGAATCTTCTTTTCCTAGATTTACCTGAAAATAAGGAACAGATTATACAAATATTAGACGTAGAAAGGAAACCAAGTCGAATTTATATATCTTTTCTACACGAAAAAGATCATTTTTTCGAGATGCTTCCCACAAGAGAACATTTTAAGTGGTTCTATGCTTTTATCTACAAAAGGAAGACATTTGATATGAACCGCCATGCTATTGATTTAGCGAAGCATAAAGGGTGGACAGTTGATGCCGTGCATTTTATTAGTCAGGTGTTTTTTGATTTAGGTTTTGTTAAAATAGACAATGGAATTGTAACCTTGGTAGAAAATCCGGCAAAGAAGGATTTGACCGACTCATTAACCTACCGACAACGGATTGAACAGTCTGAATTGGAAAATGAATTAATTTATTCTTCCTATGAGGACGTCAAAGAATGGTTTTCCAAGATGATGAAAGAAAAAGCACTAGTTGAGCATTAAACATGAATAGAGGGTGACTCAAAAGTTTACCTTATTATACGAAAACTATGGCTTTAATACATTGCTTATTTTCAATCGGGTTGATTGAAGCGAGTGCCTGAAACGTAAATCAATTTCCAAATTTAGCACAGAAAAAAATAGTTTTCATATATCGTGGGTCTGTAAAGACATAGGAGATGAGTCATCCACATCATACATATTTCTTTAGGTTTATGAGTAAACGAATAAAAGGCAAAACTAGGAGGATTAACATGGATTACAAACAGTATATTACCGTAGTACCCGACTTCCCAAAAGAAGGAATTAAGTTTAAAGACATTACAACCTTAATGGAGAATGGTGAAGTTTATAAGAAGGCTATTGATGAAATGGCGGATTTTGCAAAGGAAAAAGAGATCGATGTTGTAGTAGGACCTGAAGCCCGAGGCTTTGTAGTTGGATGCCCGATTGCCTATGCATTAGGTGTTGGTTTCGTACCAGTTAGAAAAGCGGGGAAATTACCTAGAGAGGTGATTGAAATTGATTATGGTTTAGAATATGGCAAGGATTCCTTAAATCTCCACAAGGATTCTATTAAACCAGGGCAAAAGGTGTTAATAACAGACGATTTATTAGCTACTGGCGGTACCATTGAAGCAACAATCCAAATGGTAGAAAAATTAGGCGGAGTTGTGGCAGGAATTGTATTTATGATCGAGCTAAGCTACCTTGATGGCCGTGATAAATTGAAGCAGTACGATGTGTTCTCTTTAATGACGTATTAATATGATACCCCAGGTAGAGAGTCTCTCCTGGGGATTTTAGTGTCCACAAGTAAGAACACTTAGAGTAAACTCCACGCAAATAATAGACATTCCTAGAATAGGAAAAAACATCTATATTTATCCTTCATTAATTTCTTCATAACATTTGCTAACAAAGAATTTCTGTAATATACTAATTTCATTATGCTTTTCTGAAAAATATGTTATTATTAAATGAAAGTCTTTTCTACGGAAGAGACCCTTTTTTTATAAAGATATTCGACAAAATTTTCATCATTTTCAATGAAGATAAATTATACTATAGTAAGAAAGAAATTAGACGGGATATTAAGGTGATTCCATGACTAGTGAACAAGTATTAGAAAAGGCAAGTGAATATCTATCTGAAAAAGATGTGGCTTTCTTAAAGAAAGCATATGAAGTAGCGGAGCATGCCCACCGGGAGCAATTTCGAAAGTCGGGGGAGCCGTATATTTGGCATCCAGTTCAAGTGGCAGGAATTCTTGTTGACTTAGGAATGGATCCAAATACGGTAGCAGCTGCGTTTCTTCATGATGTCGTGGAAGACACAAACGTTTCTTTATCTGAAATCGAAGAGGAATTTGGAAATGAAGTAGCCATGCTCGTTGACGGAGTTACAAAGCTAGGGAAAATTAAATATAAATCAAAGGAAGAGCAACAAGCTGAGAATCACAGGAAAATGTTTGTGGCTATGGCAAAGGACATTAGGGTTATTTTAATCAAACTAGCAGACCGTCTGCATAACATGAGGACCCTTAAGCATCTTCCACCTGAAAAACAACGTAGAATCGCAAACGAAACATTAGAAATCTTTGCACCGCTAGCTCACCGTCTAGGTATCTCAAAAATTAAATGGGAGCTAGAAGATACAGCGCTACGCTACTTAAATCCGCAGCAGTATTATAGAATTGTAAATTTAATGAAAAAGAAACGTGCAGAACGTGAAGAGTATATTGAAGAAGTACAGCAAAAAATTCGCGAACGCTTAGAGTCGGTAAATGTAAAAGCAGAGATTCATGGCCGAGCGAAACATATTTACAGTATTTATCGTAAAATGGCCTTGCAAAATAAACAGTTTAATGAAATATACGATCTATTAGCAGTACGAATCATTGTAGAAAGTATTAAAGACTGTTACGCCGTACTAGGAATCATTCACACCCATTGGAAGCCCATGCCTGGTAGATTTAAGGATTATATTGCCATGCCGAAAGCCAACATGTATCAATCCTTGCATACTACCGTTATTGGTCCAAAGGGTGACCCATTAGAAGTGCAAATCCGCTCGGAGGATATGCATAAGGTAGCAGAATTCGGGGTAGCTGCCCACTGGGCTTATAAAGAAGGCAGGACGGTGAAAAACGCCGAGTCTTTGGAGACGAAAATGTCTTGGTTTAGGGAAATTCTTGAGTGGCAGAATGATACAAACGATGCGCAAGAATTTATGGAATCACTAAAGATTGACCTATTCTCCGATATGGTCTTTGTGTTTACACCAAAAGGTGACGTAATCGAACTACCAAAGGGTTCTGTACCGCTTGATTTTGCTTTCCGTATCCATACAGAGGTAGGAAGCAGATGTATTGGAGCAAAAGTAAACGGTAAAATGGTGCCTTTAGACCATAGGCTGCAAACAGGAGATATTGTAGAAGTCCTTACGTCTAAACATTCTTACGGACCTAGTCAAGATTGGTTAAAAATTACCCAAAGCTCTCATGCAAAAAATAAAATTCGTCAATGGTTCAAGAAGGAGCGACGGGAGGAAAATGTAGAAAAAGGCCGTGAAATGATTGAAAAGGAAATAGAGAAAAAGGGCTATTCCTTAAAAGAGGTAATGAAGGCGGAAAATATCGAAAGAGTGGCCAATAAATTCAACTTTACTGGTGAAGAGGATATGTATGCTGCCGTTGGTTACGGTGGGATTACTGCTGCTCAGATCGTAACACGACTAACCGATACTATTAGAAAGCAACAAGATGAAATACAAGAGAACTTACCCTTAAAAGAAGCGGTTCAGGAGCTAAAGACCTTTGATACTACGAAGAAAACTAGCGTAGGAGTAAGGGTAAAGGGGATTGATAACCTACTCATTCGTCTATCACGTTGCTGCAATCCTGTACCTGGAGACGACATTGTGGGTTATATTACAAAGGGACGTGGAGTGTCTATTCACCGCAGTGATTGCCCAAATATTAATACAGAAGAGGCACAAACTCGCCTGCTGCCTGTGGAATGGGAAGGGGATATCCAACATTCGAAGAACTACAATGTGGATATTGAAATCTCCGGCTTTGACCGTCGAGGGTTATTGAACGAAGTTTTGCAAGCGGTAGCGGAAACGAAAACAAATATAAATGCAGTGTCCGGCCGCTCCGATAAAAATAAAATGGCAACTATCCATATGACAATATCTATTCAAAATGTCGCCCATTTGCAAAGAGTGGTGGAACGTATTAAACAAATCTCCGATATATACTCTGTACGTCGGATTATGCATTAAAGCTTGAAAGAGGGATTATATGCGTGTTGTTGTTCAACGCTCGTTAGGAGCAAAAGTAACAGTTTCTGGAGAAACAGTTGGAGAAATAGATCACGGTCTTGTTCTATTAGTTGGTCTCACTCATGATGATACAGAAAAGGATGTTAAATTTATTGCAGAAAAAGTTGCTAATCTCCGTATTTTTGAAGATGATAATGATAAGTTGAATCTTTCCGTAAAAGATGCGGAAGGGCAAATTTTATCCATTTCACAATTTACCTTATACGGGGACTGTCGTAAAGGAAGGCGTCCTAATTTCATGAACGCAGCTAAGCCGGAGCAAGCGGAAAAGCTCTATAACATGTTTAATGAGGAATTGCGCAAGCAAAACTTAACGGTGGAGACAGGAGTTTTTGGTGAAATGATGGATGTATCCTTCACAAACCACGGCCCCGTGACACTCATTGTAGAAAGTAATGAAAATAAAAAATAATTTTTTCGTACAAATAGGAGTAACCTCCATCTTTTTCGGTCAAACTGATAGAAAAAGTGGAGGGAATCATCTATGCGTTCCAGTCATCAACAAGCACGATTTACTAGCCCTAATTCTAGGTTATTGGGGGTCAACCTCCATCGATTTACAGAAATCGAAGAAAATGCAGATAGCTATGAAATTGCAACAGAATTTGGTTTATCTTTAAGGGAAGTTAAGTCTTTAAAAAAACGTATCGAGCGTAACTAAATGAAATTCTTCTCCAAAAAGGTTGACAGGATTCTTGACAATGCGTATGATAAAAAAAACTTCATTTCACGACACAAACCAATGAGGGAGAATAGTAGTGAAGCTTCCCCATGATCAGAGAGAAAGTGCCTTTGGCTGAAAGCACTTTTACATGGACCTTCATGAATGAACACTCCTTAGGTATCTCTCTGAAAGAGTTAGTCTTTATTAGGAGAGATCGTATAATCAGGCGTTAACTGATAAAGAGGAAGCTCCTCTTTAAAGAGAG
Source organism: Evansella vedderi (assembly GCF_030813435.1). GTDB lineage: Bacteria > Bacillota > Bacilli > Bacillales > Salisediminibacteriaceae > Evansella > Evansella vedderi. Next base: position 89,257 of record NZ_JAUSUG010000005.1, read on the forward strand.
CTTCAACTAGGGTGGTACCACGGGATTCAAACTCTCGTCCCTGACAGTGTTCAGGGGCGGGAGTTTTTTGTGTTTTATAAAAGTATAACTCTTGATATTCAATTACAAGATTTATTACATATTAAAAAACAACGAATGAATGTAACCAACTTTTTTACATAATAGTGTTGGATAATGAGGAGGAAATGGTTATGAGCTTTAAAATTCCGAGAGGGACGCAGGATATCTTGCCAGAACAGTCTGCAAAGTGGCAATACATAGAGCAGAAGGCCCAGGATTTGTGCAGGCGATACAATTATAAGGAGATACGTACTCCAATCTTTGAGCAAACGGAGCTGTTTGCCCGTGGAGTAGGTGATACGACGGATATTGTCCAAAAAGAAATGTACACATTTGAAGATCGGGGTGGAAGAAGCTTAACATTACGACCAGAAGGGACGGCGTCTACTGTACGTTCCTTTGTAGAGAACAAAATGTATGGTCTTCCCGATCAGCCTGTTAAACTCTATTATATTGGTCCAATGTTTCGGTATGAGAGGCCTCAATCGGGTAGAATGCGCCAGTTCGTTCAATTTGGAGTAGAGGCTATGGGAAGCGACAACCCTGCCATTGATGCAGAAGTTATCGGGCTTGTAATGGACTTTTATAAGGAATTAGGCTTGAAGAATTTAAAGCTAGTTATTAATAGCTTAGGTGACAAGGAAAGCAGAAACAGTCACCGGCAAGCTCTAATCAAGCACTTTCAGCCAAGAATTTCAGAGTTTTGCAGTGACTGTCAAAAACGCTTAGACAAAAATCCATTACGAATTTTGGATTGTAAACAGGATAAGAACCATGAATTAATGGAAACTGCCCCATCTATTCTCGATTATCTAAATGAAGAATCAAAAGATTACTTTAAAAAGGTCCAGGAGTTTTTAACACAAATGGGAATATCTTTTGAAGTAGATGCTACCCTTGTGAGGGGGCTGGATTATTATAATAATACTGCCTTTGAAGTGATGATAGATGGGGAAGGCTTTGGGGCTATTACGACCCTTTGTGGCGGGGGAAGATATAATGGTTTGGTAGAAGAGATCGGTGGTCCAACGACTCCTGGAATTGGATTTGCCCTTAGCATTGAACGGTTACTCATGGCTTTGGAAACACAGGGAATTTCTTTGCCGGTACAAGAAGGTTTAGATGCCTATTTAATTGTCATGGGGGATGAACCGAAACAATTGGCCCCGAAACTGCTACATGATTTGCGGTCCAACGGTTTGACTGTGGATACGGATTATTTAAATAAAAAGATGAAGGGGCAAATAAAAGCGGCAGACCGGCTTGGTGCAGCCTTTGCCATCATTTTAGGGGAAGATGAGATTGCTAATAATGAAGTCGTCATAAAAACATTGGCAACAGGTCATCAAGAGTCAGTTACTTTAGATAATATAACAAACTACATTCAATCAAAACTAGAGGAGATATAGAAAGGGGTATACTAGTGAATCAACGAACACATATATGCGGAGAATTATCCGAGCATTTAATTGGAGAAAAGGTATGCTTACAAGGCTGGGTAAAGAAACGACGGGATTTAGGACAGGTTATTTTTATCGACCTTCGCGACCGTTCCGGACAGGTACAAGTGGTTTTTAACGGGGAAAAGAATGCTGAAGCATTATCTATTGCAGAGAAAGTGCGTAATGAATATGTAGTAGATGTTTGCGGAACAGTTGTTGCAAGGGATGAAGAGAATATCAATGATAAGATTTCTACTGGAAAAATAGAGGTTATCGTTGATGAAATTGTCATTCTAAATGCATCCAAAGGACTTCCTTTCATGATAGAAGATGATGTAGAGGTTTCTGAAGATGTTCGCTTAAAGTATCGTTACTTAGATTTACGTCGACCGAAAATGTTTCAAACAATGCAATTACGCCATAAAACAACGAAGTTAATTCGTGATTTCTTAGACGAAAATCATTTCATGGAAATAGAAACTCCAATGCTGACAAAAAGCACACCAGAAGGGGCAAGGGATTATCTTGTACCATCCCGGGTTCATCATGGTGAATTCTATGCCTTACCACAATCACCACAATTATTTAAGCAGTTATTGATGGTTTCAGGGTTTGAACGTTACTACCAAGTGGCCCGTTGTTTCCGTGACGAAGATTTGCGTGCCGACCGTCAACCGGAATTTACTCAAGTGGATATTGAGGCCTCTTTTTTAGGAAAGGAAGAGCTTCTTTCCATGATGGAAGAAATGATGGTGAAGCTTCTTAAGGAATTAAAGGGAATTGATGTACCTAGACCTTTCCCTCGTTTATCTTACGAGGATGCCATGAACCGTTTTGGTTCTGATAAACCAGATACTCGCTATGGCATGGAATTAGTTGATATTTCTAAAGCAGTGGAAGACAGCGACTTCAAGGTTTTTGCTAATACGGTGAAGAATGGTGGAGTTGTAAAAGGGATATGTGTTAAGGGGATTGCAGAGAAATACTCCCGTAAAGATCTGGATAGTTTAGGCTCATTTGTCGAAGTTTACGGAGCTAAGGGGTTAGCTTGGTTAAAGGTAGAAGAGAACAACACATTAAAAGGACCAATTGCTAAATTCTTTAATGAAACGGAAGCAAAGACTTTATGTGATGGATTTGGAGCTGAGAACGGGGATGTTCTATTCTTCGTAGCGGATAAAAAGAAGGTAGCCTGGGATGCATTAGGTGCATTACGAATTAAGTTTGCAAAGGACTTAGAGTTAGTAAATCACAATGAATTTAATTTCTTATGGGTAACGGAGTTCCCGCTTCTTTCTTATGACGAGGATGAGGACCGTTATGTGGCTGAGCACCATCCGTTTACACGTCCATTGAAAGAGGATGAAGAAAAGTTAGATGTGTCACCCGAAAATGTTCGTGCGGAAGCATATGACCTCGTATTAAATGGATATGAACTTGGAGGGGGATCTCAACGTATATTTGAGAGAGAGCTACAAGAAAAAATGTTTACTGCATTAGGATTTACTCAAGAAGAAGCACAAAGTCAATTTGGCTTCTTGTTAGATGCCTTCGAATACGGTACTCCACCACACGGGGGAATTGCATTAGGGTTAGACCGACTTGTGATGATTTTGGCTGGAAGAAGCAATTTAAGGGAAACAATTGCCTTTCCAAAAACCGCTAGCGCTAGCTGTTTGTTAACCAATGCTCCAAGCAATGTGAGCGAGGCCCAATTAAATGAGCTTAATCTCTCTGTTGTACCGAAGAAAAAGGAAGAAAAGGTACAAAATTAATATAAGCACCATGGGGCATGAAAATTTTAGTCTGCATTGGAATGAGCGAAGGTCCACGACACTCCTGCGGAAGAACGAGCAAGCCAAGACCACACAGGGCAAAGCCCGTGGGGGCTTGATAGGTCGTCGGTGACACAAAAGATAAAGTGCGATCTTTTGTGCCACCTATTTTCAGGGTAGACACCTTTTAACAAAAAAAGTGGCTTTAAAAAATACATGTAGGTAAAAAATAGGTTTGTAAAGAAATTGTCACTCTTTTTTCCCACATTTGTTATTGTTTTTTGTCATCGAATTTTATATGATAAAAATAACTTAAGTAACATTTTTTCAAACATTGGAGTCCTGTGGTGTACGTCAATACTCTACGTTTTGAGCCAACACTTTAAAAAAGGGAGCCCCCGTTTCAACGAAGGTTGCATGCCGTTATCACGGATAACGGAAGCATAAAGTCGATGAACAGGGCACCCACCTGTTAACGCAGGTTCAAACAAGGAAGACCAAACGGCACACATGGGACCCCATACATATCAATTTATTATCAAAAAGTACCTAGCATAGTCTAGGTGCTTTTTTAATGACTTAGGAATGTATTTTATTTGAATGTGGATAACTGTAGGCGCATTGCGCTTTTGTTCATGGTCTTTTAAAGAAAATAGGGTATAGATAGTTGGCATAACTTTATAAGGCTGATACGGTGAGGCAATTCCCAAATAAGTCTGTAAATTTGGAATTCCTCCTTTTCTTTTATGTAGATTATGAGATAATAATAGGAGACTTTTTTATTTTATACATTCTATTTAGCGTAAGTCATCAGATGACCTTACCTTTAAAATGTTGGAGGTGGACTTTTAGTGAAGGTATCTTTATTCCTAACGTGTCTTGCAGATGTGGTCTATCCTGCATCTGTAGGGAGAAGTACGGTAGAAATTCTTGAACGACTAGGATGTGAAGTGGATTTTCCTAAAAAACAGACGTGTTGTGGCCAACCCGCATTTAACAGCGGTTTTCACAAGGAATCACGGGAAGTGGCAAAGCATATGATTAAAACTTTTGAATCGGCAGAATATGTAGTTTCTCCATCAGGTTCCTGTACTTCCATGCTTCATGAGTATGAAAAACTATTTGAAGACGACCTAGAATGGCAAGTTAAAGCAAAGGAACTTGCGAAAAAATCCTATGAATTAACCCAATTTATTGTTGATGTTTTAAAGATAGAAGATGTTGGGGCTGAATTCAATGGAAATGTAACCTATCATACTTCCTGTCATATGACTAGATTGCTAGGGGTGAAGGAAGCGCCAATGAAGCTTTTGGAAAATGTAAAAGGTTTAAAATTTACAGAGCTACCCTTTAAACAGCAGTGCTGCGGCTTTGGAGGTACTTTCTCTGTTAAAATGGTTCCTATTTCCGAGCAGATGGTTAACGAAAAGGTACATCACATTGAGGAAACGGAAGCGGAAGTATTAATTGGAGCAGACCTTGGATGTTTAATGAATATTGGGGGAAGAATTGATCGGCAAGGGAAGTCTGTTAAAGTGATGCATATCGCGGAAATCTTAAATAGTAGAGGAGAAGCGGGGTGAAACAATGGGGATCAAGACCAGTAATGAAAAGTTTTTTGACCGAGTAGAAAAAGGAATAAATGATTCATTTATGCGAAAAGCTGTTGTGGAGGCACAAGGAAGGTTAGAAGGAAGGAAAACACAAACAACAGAAGAACTCGGTAATTGGGAGGATTGGCGAGATCTGGCGGAAGAAATCAGACAACATACTCTAGAAAATCTGGACTACTATTTAGAGCAATTTGTAGAAAACGTTTCCAATCAAGGAGGCCATGTCTTTTTCGCAGAAACAGCAGAAGAGGCAAATGAGTACATTACTTCTGTTGTGAAAGATAAGAAGGCTAAGAATATTATTAAGTCAAAATCTATGGTAACAGAAGAGATTGGAATGAATGGGGCACTTGAGGAGATTGGATGTAACGTCGTAGAGTCTGATTTAGGGGAGTGGATCTTACAATTGGACGATCATGATCCACCTTCTCACATTGTTGTACCAGCTCTTCATAAGAATAAAGAGCAAATCAGAGATACCTTTAAGGTAAAACGACAATATGATAAATCCTCCGATCCAACAGAATTAGCGTTATTTGCCCGTGAACAGCTCAGAAAAGACTTTTTGGCAGCTGAGGTAGGAATAACAGGCTGTAACTTTGCAGTTGCGGAATCGGGGTCTATTACGTTAGTTACAAATGAGGGGAATGCAAGAATGTCTACTACGCTTCCAAAAACCCAAATTACTGTAATGGGGATGGAACGTATTGTTCCTACATGGAAAGAGCTAGATATCTTGGTGAGTATGCTTTGTCGAAGTGCCGTAGGGCAAAAGTTAACGAGCTATATAACAGGCCTAACGGCTGCAAAGGAAGAAGGAGACGTGGATGGTCCAGAAGAGTTTCATGTGGTAATCATCGATAATGGTCGGTCTAAAATATTAGGAACAAAATTTCAGTCGACCCTTCAATGTATTCGTTGTGCTGCTTGTATTAACGTATGTCCCGTATACCGGCATGTGGGAGGGCATTCCTATGGATCTATTTATCCAGGCCCAATAGGAGCCGTTCTAACTCCTTTATTAGAGGGCTATGATGACTATAAGGAACTGCCGTATGCCTCAACTTTATGTGCAGCATGTACCGAAGCTTGTCCCGTAAAAATACCATTACATGAGTTGTTAATAGAACATCGAAAAGATATCGTTGAAGAAGCTGGGAAAACAAGTTTTGCAGAGAAGTTAGCAATGAAAGGCTATGCATTTGCCATGAGTAACCCAGGGGTTTATCGAATCGGTTCCAAGGCAGCCCCATCCGTAATAGGACCAATCGCAAAAGGTGGAGAAGGAAAGGGACCAGGACCAGTAAAGCTGTGGACCCAAATTCGGGATCTACCAGAACCAACAGGTGAAAGCTTTAGAAAATGGTTCGAAGGTCGTGATAAGAAAGGGGATAAATCATGACAAAGGGAACTGTGCAGAACAAAGATAAATTCCTAAATAAAATAGCAAAACGTCTTGGAAGAGAGCGTAGAAATTCAGGAGTAAAGCTGCCAGAATGGGCTAAATTGCCCCAATATGAAGTATTTAAAGACTTCTCACAGGATGAATTGATGGAGCAATTTATAAACCACTGCAAAAACATTCATACAAGTGTAAAAGTAACAAAAAAAGAGAGCCTTAAAGAAACCTTTCATGAAGCAATAAGCGATTTAGGTGGAAAATCTATTGTTTACTGGAATGATGACAGGTTTCGTTATTACGGCTTAACGGACGCTTTGTATGAAGCAAGGGCTCACCATAATATTGATGTTCATTGCTGGAATCCTCAACTTGGAGAGGAAAATGTAAAGGTGGCAGAAAAAGCCAACATTGGAATAACCTTTGCGGATATTTCATTAGCTGAGTCAGGAACGGTCGTACTTTTCAGTAATGCAGATAAAGGACGGTCTGTCAGTTTATTACCCAGAACTTATTTGGCTATTATCCCAAAAAGCACACTTGTGCCAAGGATGACACAGGCAACAGAGAAGATTCATAAGATGGCAAGTGATCTTGGTAGAATGCCTTCTTGTATTAATTTTATTTCTGGTCCAAGTAATTCAGCAGATATTGAACTCCGCCTGGTAGTTGGGGTTCATGGTCCGGTGCAAGCCATCTATATTGTTATAGAGGATGAATAAGGGAGAATTATTGGTAGTTAAATAGTGATGGCATTAGCTTCGCTCTTAGCAAAATATTTAAGGGAGACTAAAAAGGTTAAAAATATACCTTTTTAGTCTCCCTCTTATTTTGCAATTTTTTCTAGGTTGCCGTTTTTGTCCATTCTAAATGTTGGTGCATGACGGTCATCAGATTCTTCTTCCAGCAATGCCATTCTTCTAGCACGATTCATAATTTGAATGATGGATTGATAGTCTTCCTCAATTACTTGATGTTCGTCTTTCAATTTATTAAGCTCTTGCTCCAGTTCTTTAACGCGGTTTTTAAGATTATTGTTTTCCAATTGTAAAGCTTCATTTTCTTGTTTTAGTAAGCTTTCTTGACGTCCTTTGCTATTCATAGTTTGTAAAAATTGAATAACATCTTGAAGAGTAAGCTCACCCTCATGTCTTCCCGTAACCATAGGTCTTTCTTCGTTAAATGTCACAGGTTTTTCATAAGTAGGTTGAGTAGAAGGTGCTGTAAATGTAACAGGCTTAGCCTCCCGTGCTAATTGACGCTTTCTGTCTTTACGATGTTTTTTTGCTAGTTTGATTGCATCATCGTATTTATCTCGTACAACTGCATTCCAACGGAATCCGCATGCTGCAGAGGTTCGGTTTAAAGCGTCACCTACTTCATCAAATGCTCTTAATTGAGTACTACCTTCGCGAATGTGTCTAAGTACTGTTTCTGCCAGTAGAAGATCATCTTCTTCTGACCATGCATCTTGTCTTACTTTCATATTTGTCCAATCCTTTCTATCCAAAACTTTTTCCAAATGTTGTTTGTTACTATAATGGGCACGAACGGAAAAAAATATACCAAATTATTAAAAATTTGATAGGATTGGACAAAAGATGTTAGATTTTGAACGAGGTAACTATCAATTATGAATAGATTTTTAAAGGATGCTATAAATTAGAAAATATGAAGCTGGGTGTCATTCGCTACGGTCCACTCCCTTTCCGCGGACGACCTGTCAAGCCCCCACTGTGTGGTCTTGGCTTGCTCGTTCTTCCGCAGGAGTGTCGTGGACCTTCGCTCATTCCAATGCAGACTAAAACTTTCATTTTCCATGGAGGTCTACCCTGAAAATACGAAATCCGTGTTGCCGTTCGCACTCTCGAAGGAGTGAAAGGCGGCGACTCCAGCGGGAAAAGGAATCAGCCAAGCCAGGATGGCGACATTACGCCGTTGCCCACAGGACGTGGGCTGCCTTTAGGTGTAATTGGTCCGCCTGTAGCGGATTCGAGAGACATGATTAATACCAATCTAATACATCATAGTGAAATATAATGAGAGTGAGCCTGCTAAATTCCACGTTTATTTCTTTCCTTAAAATAATCCAGTCTTTTTTGAACTGTTTTTTCATAACCATTCTGGGAAGGGGCGTAGAATTTATTATCTTTTAATTGATCTGGTAAATATTGCTGTGGCACATAATGGTGATCATAATCATGGGGATATTTATATCCTTTTCCATGGCCTAGCGTAGCAGCTCCTTTATAATGGGCATCCCTTAAATGGACTGGGACATCCCCTGTTTTCTCCTTTTCTACTCTATTTAAAGCTGCATCTATACCGTTAATCACAGCATTACTCTTAGGTGCAGTAGCTACATAGAGGGCAGCTTCAGCAAGGGGAATCCTTGCTTCAGGCATACCAATGAACTCTACAGCATAAGCTGCTGCTTGTGCTATTAAAAGGGCATTAGGATCAGCAAGTCCCACATCCTCTGCTGCATGAACGTAAATTCTTCGTGCAATAAATCTAGGGTCTTCCCCGGCGTAAATCATCTTCGCAAGCCAATAAAGGGTTGCATCAGGATCAGACCCACGCATACTTTTAATAAAAGCTGAAATAGTATCATAATGCTGGTCTCCAGATTTATCATACTGGAGTACTCGTTTTTGGATGGAGGCCTCAGCTATTTCTAGGTTAATAAAAATAGTCCCATCTTCATTTGGGTCTGTAGTCAAAATCGCTAACTCTAACGCGTTTAATGCAGTTCTAGCATCACCATTCGAAACATTTACTAAATGATCTAGTGCATCCCTTTCCAGGTGGATTGGATAGTTTCCAAATCCTCGTTCTTTATCGGTAATTGCTACTTGAATTACCTGTTCAATTTCCTCATTATTTAATGACTGTAGACGAAACAGTCTGGAACGGGAAAGAAGTGCCGGGTTTACTTCGAACATGGGGTTTTCCGTTGTAGCGCCAATCAGTATGACAGTCCCATCCTCGACAAAAGGAAGTAGTGCATCCTGCTGACCTTTATTAAATCGGTGTATCTCGTCTATAAAAAGAACTGTTTTTTCTTGGTCGTATTTTAAGCGGTCTTTGGCCCTTTGTACGATTTCTCTTACTTCCTTTATACCAGCAATAACTGCGTTTAATTGTTCAAAGTGGGCAGAGGTTGTATTGGCTATTACTTTGGCTAATGTTGTTTTTCCGGTACCAGGGGGACCATAAAATATCATTGGTGTTAACCTGTCTGCTTCTATGGCTCTTCTCAATAGGGTTCCTTTACCGACGATTTCTTTTTGTCCAATAACTTCGTCAATAGTACGAGGGCGCATTCTTGCTGCTAAGGGACCTTTCGGTGTATCATGTTCTTTGTTGTTAAATTCAAACAAATCCATTCTAGAAAACTCCTTTCAAACGTGGAGATAACTTTTTAAAAAGCTGCTTTATAAAAGTAGTTGCTATTGAATAAACTTATCTTTCGAATCCGTTACAGGCTCTAAACGCTCGTCGCTGGAGTCGCCGCCTTTCACTTCTCGATATATAAATCAATAATCTTTGGAAAAGAGCCTTTGATGAAGTATTATATAGGAATTTTTCTGCTAAAATTAATTCTTAATCACAAAGTATAGTAACACGCTTACCACGAAAAGGCTATTTCTATGCTATAATAATAACGGGATGAGGGAACTAACTATTGTCATAATTTAATAGGTTCTTTTATTGTTTTAGTTTGTGGTTAATTATTTAGAGAGAAAGAAGATGGGGAAGTGAAAGATAACTGTATAGGATTCATTCAGAATCACACATCAATGTTTCGTTGGGGTGTCTTTCTCATTGGATTAATTATCATGAGTTTTGGCATCGCCTTAATCATTCGAGCAGATTTAGGAAGTGCACCATGGGATGTACTCCATATTGGTCTAACCCTAAACTTTGGTTTAACAATTGGGACATGGACAATCATTATGGGGTTTTTACTTTTAATCGCAGCTTCATTTTTGACGAAAGAATTTCCTAAATTAGGTGCATTTCTAAATATGGTTTTTGTAGGAGTTTTTGTGGACATTTTTTTATTTTTATTAAATACACCAACGTCACTATTTTTGCAAGGCATCATGTTAGTAGTTGGAATTTTAATTATGGGATTTGGAATAGGCGTTTATATTTCACCGAAATGCGGTGCAGGACCGAGGGATAGTTTAATGCTTGCTGTTTCTTCCAAAACGAGGTTAACTGTTCCACAAGTTAGAATTAGTATGGAGGTAGCCGTTCTTGCTTTTGGGTGGCTCTTAGGTGGCCCAGTTTTTATAGGTACAATACTCTTTAGTCTAACAATTGGTCACGTTACTGGAATTTCATTAATATGGTGTCAAACATGGATGGATCGGCGAATGGAAAGAGGGGTTAAAGTTGAAAATATCCACTAAAGGCAGATACGGATTAACGATTATGATGGCATTGGCAAAAAAATATGGGGAAGGACCCACTTCCCTAAAATCAATTGCAAAGGACTATGACTTGTCAGAGCATTATTTGGAGCAATTAATCGCTCCCCTAAGAAATGCAACGTTGGTAAAAAGTGTAAGGGGTGCTTATGGAGGTTACATGCTTTCTAAGCCCCCTGCTAATATTACAGCAGGTGATATTATTCGTGTATTAGAAGGTCCAATAAGTCCTGTAGAAGTAATGGATGACGAAGAACCGGCAAAAAGGGATTTATGGATAAAAATCCGTGACGCAGTCAAGGAAGTTTTAGATAGTACCACACTAGAAGACTTAGCAAATTACGAAGACAAAGGCGACCAAGAGTATTATATGTTTTATATTTAAGGTAAAGAAAAAAGAAGATCTTCCTTTTTTCTTTACCTTAAGGATGACGAAGCTGTCGCCCTCATTTAAGAGCCTGTTTGAGTACTTTCCTCAAACAGGCGAGCGACGAGCGAGTCATCCATCCTGAGAACAGGTTACATTTCCACCTTTTTGACTAAACCTATTAAGTGAGGGCCAAAGGCTCCTCACTTTTCTTTTTGAAAAAAAATATGTATTCTTATCTACAGGGTTATACTTAATAAAAGACGCTTAAATCGATTAAATATAGAAGGTGTTAACAATGGAACGTATTTATTTAGATCATGCTGCAACATCACCGATGCATCCTGACGTGTTTGCAGCAATGAAGCCGTATTACGATAATATTTTTGGAAACCCGTCTAGTATTCATCATTTTGGACGTGAAGCAAGAAGAGGCTTAGATGAATCGAGGGAATCAATTGCAAAGGCAATTGATGCTTCCTTTGATGAGATTGTTTTCACAAGTGGTGGAACGGAGGCAGATAATTTAGCAATTATCGGCTATGCCTTAGCACATCGCAGTGAGGGAGAGCATTTGATCACCACGAAGATAGAGCATCATGGGGTTTTACATGCCTTTGAATACTTGGAAAAGCTAGGTTTCACTGTTAATTATCTAGATGTGGATGAGTTCGGTCGTATTTCAACAGATACACTAGAACAAGCCCTTCGTGAAGATACGATTCTTGTTTCATGTATGTTCGGAAATAATGAAGTTGGTACTGTTCAGCCAATAAAAGAAATAGGGCAACTACTTAGAAATCACCAGGCAGTATTTCATACTGATGCTGTCCAAGCTTTTGGCTTAGAAACCATAAATGTAAATGAGCTGAATGTTGACTTCCTAGCAGTTTCCGCTCATAAACTAAATGGGCCAAAGGGCATTGGTTTTTTATATGCTAAAAAAGGACTAGCCCTAGCTCCTTTACTTCATGGTGGTGAACAGGAAAGAAAACGAAGAGCAGGTACCGAAAATGTGGCGGGAATTGTTGGACTGCAAAAAGCTGTAGAGCTTTCTATAAAGGAAATGGAAGAGAGAAAACAAGCATACGAAACATATCGTCAGATTATATTAGACACATTTAAACGGGAGGAGATTTCCTTTCTTGTAAATGGTCATGACCATTATTATTTACCCCATATTTTAAATGTGAGCTTTCCAGGGTTAAGTGTTGAATCACTTCTCATGAATCTCGACTTAGAAGGGGTTGCCGTTTCTAGTGGTTCAGCTTGTACGGCAGGTTCTATAGACCCTTCCCACGTTCTTACAGCAATGTTTGAAGATAAAAGAAGGAGTCATTCAGCTATTCGCTTTAGCTTTGGTTACGGATTAACAGAGGAGCAGGTGAAAAACGCGGCAGAACGGACCGTTAAAGTTGTCCAACGCTTAGAAAAATAGCTCTTGGAGAAAGGAGGATAAAGGACGATGAATAATCTAAAAGATAGAGATAAAGGGGATATCCGTGTTGTTGTTGGTATGTCTGGAGGTGTAGATTCCTCCGTTGCTGCTTATTTACTAAAGGAGCAAGGCTACCAGGTTATCGGCATTTTTATGAAAAATTGGGATGATACAGATGACACAGGCATGTGTACAGCAACAGAGGATTATAACGATGTGATTCGTGTTTGCAATCAACTAGATATTCCTTACTATGCAGTGAACTTTGAAAAGGAATATTGGGATAAAGTATTTACTTATTTCCTTGATGAGTATAAAGCAGGTCGTACTCCAAATCCTGATGTAATGTGTAATAAGGAAATTAAATTTAAAGCATTCTTAGACCACGCCATGTCCCTTGGGGCAGATTATGTTGCCACTGGTCACTATGCAAGAGTAAGGCATAGCGAAAAGGGTGTTCAACTGTTACGTGGTGTGGACGATAATAAAGACCAAACTTATTTTTTAAATGCATTAAGTGAAGAACAGCTTGAACATGTTCTATTCCCAATTGGGGAAATCGAAAAGCCTCGGGTACGGGAGATTGCTAAAGAAGCTGGTTTGGCAACGGCCTCGAAAAAGGACAGTACTGGCATTTGCTTCATTGGGGAAAGAAACTTTAAAGAGTTCTTAAGTCAGTATTTACCAGCAACTCCAGGGGAAATGCAAACACTAGAAGGTGAAGTCAAGGGAAGGCATGATGGCCTTATGTACTACACTTTAGGACAGCGGCAAGGACTTGGTATTGGTGGTGCAGGTGAACCATGGTTTGTTGTAGGGAAGGATTTACAAAAAAATGTATTAATCGTAGGACAAGGCTATCACCACCCCGAGCTTTATTCCAAAGGCTTAATTGCAGAAAATGTGAATTGGATCAATAAAAATATAGTTGAAAAAGGTACTTTTCATTGTGTAGCGAAATTCCGGCACCGTCAGGAAGACCAAGGGGTTACGGTAACGATTATTAATGAGAGTGAAGTAAGAGTAGATTTTGATGAACCACAACGGGCCATCACCCCGGGACAATCGTCTGTTTTTTATGATGGGGATATATGCTTAGGTGGGGGAGTCATTAAAGAAGTAATAAAGGACTGATACAGAGTCAGTCCTTTTCCCTATGTTTTTAATAAACCGTATTTATATCTTTTATTGCTTTTTTTTGAAAAGCTTGGAGAAGCGGAAGGCGGCGACTCCAGCGGGAAAAGCAACTGCAGAAGACACCGAGGGTATTTTTCAGTGGACTAGAAGCAATCAGCGAAGCCGTTGCCCACAAGCGGGACCTGAGACGCTTCCACGAGTAGTTTGCGTCGAGTAATCGCAGACGCAGGACGTGGGCGCCCTTTAGGCGTAATTGGTCTGCCTGTAGCGTATCCAAGCCATATTAAATTTCAGAAAAACAATAATCATAGGAGTAACTTTTAAAAAAACAGCAAAACATTAATACACCATAAAAAAGAGTGAGGTTAAGAGTAGAAAATGGATAAAAACAAACTTGCAGTTGAGAAAATGAAGGATGGAAATATTGAAGAAGCAGCTAAATTATTAAACGAAGCCATTGAAGAGAACCCAAAGGATGCAGTAGCTTATACAAATTTCGGAAATTTACTTTCTGCCGTCCAAGAAAAGGAAAAAGCACTGATTTTTTTTAATAAAGCCATTGAATTGGATGCAGATTTGGCTGCTGCCTATTACGGAAAAGGGAATGTATTGTATAATGAAGACAAGTTTTTAGAAGCGATCGATGTATACCAAGAGGCATTGGCAAAAGGACTTCACGAAGGTGACGTCTATTATATGCTAGGAATGAGTTTCTATCAACAAGGAGACCTACCTAGATCATTGCCTAGCCTTCAACGTGCTACAGAATTGAATGTAACGGATATTGACGCTAAATTTCAGTATGGTTTAGTACTAGCTCAATTGGAACAAATTGATGAAGCAATAAATGTCTTTGAAGAGGTTATCCAATTGGATGAGACACATGCCGATAGTTATTTTAATTTAGGGGTTGCTTTTACATACAAAAATGAACTTGAAACAGCATTAACAATGTTTAATAAGGCTTTAGAGATACAACCAGATCATACGCTTAGTGCCAATGGGAAAAAACAGGTGGAAAAGCTGCTTCAAGGAGAGTAGAAAGTAGGATTCCATATGCTAGAATTGGAAACTGGTCAGGAAGAAAAGGATTATATAAAGGGTGAGCTTCTTTATACTGTTTATCACAGTGAAGAATCCCTATATACCGTTGCAAAAATCAAGGTCAAAGAGGCATCTAATCCTTTAGTGGAAAAGGAAACTACTGTAGTTGGTGTGATGCCCCGCCTAGAAATGGATGTAAACTATTTATTTCATGGTCATTTAACGGAGCATCCAAGATTCGGCCGTCAATACAAAGTAGAACAATTTCAAAAAATTATGCCGGAAACGGAACAAGGCATTATTCTTTACCTTTCTAGTGAACGTTTTCCTGGAATTGGTAAAAAAACTGCAGAGAAAATTGTAGATGTTTTAGGAAAAGAAGCTATTTCAAGAATTGTTGAGGATCGTGCATCACTTGAAAAAATCCCAGGTCTAAATCCAAAAAAAGCAGAAGAAATTTATCAAACTCTACTCGAAGATCAAGGAATCGAGCAGGTGCTAATGCGACTATACGAATTTGGTTTTGGTTTGCAGTTAGCCGTGAAGGTGTATCAAGTTTATAAGACCGAAGCATTGGTAATTATTGAAACAAATCCCTATCAAATGATCGAAGATGTTGAGGGAATTGGTTTTGGGAGAGCGGACATGATCGGTAGGAAACAAGGGATCACAGGAAGCCACCCTGACCGTATCAAAGCTGCTGTCCTTTATACATTAAACGAAAATTCCATGAATGAAGGACATGTTTTTGTACGAAACGAAACGATCGTCACAAACAGTAAAGTCCTATTAGAAAAGGAGGGGGGAGAGGAAATTTCTTCCCTGAAGATTGCTGATCAGGTCATTGCGTTAGGAGAAGAGGGCAAAATCATTGTGGAAGAGGATCGGATGTATTTGCCCTCCCTTTATTTTGCCGAGCAAGGTATCGTCTCGAATCTGCATCGGTTATTAGACAGTGACAATGATATGGAGGAATATCCAGATTCTGAGTTCTATAAGGCTTTAGGACAAGTGGAAGAATCGTTAGGAATAAGCTATGCTCCCTCCCAGCAGGAGGCGATAAAAGAAGCCTTGTCTTCTCCAATAATGATTTTAACGGGTGGTCCAGGTACTGGTAAAACAACGGTTATAAAAGGCTTAGTAGAAGTGTTTGGTATATTAAAGGGAATTTCCGTGAACCCAGAAGATTATAAGAAAAAAGGGGACTTTCCTATTTTAATGGCGGCACCTACTGGCCGAGCTGCTAAAAGAATGAGTGAATCGACGGGGTTACCTGCTTCTACTATACATCGGTTATTAGGATTTAAAGGTAATGAAGCTGAAATTGATGACGAACATCCAGAACAATTGGAAGGCAAGCTGATTATATTAGATGAAATGTCTATGGTTGATACTTGGCTAGCAAATCAATTATTGAAAGCAATCCCGAAAGATATGCAGGTTGTATTTGTGGGGGATGAAGACCAGCTTCCGTCTGTAGGTCCTGGCCAAGTGTTAGCAGATTTATTAGCTTCAAAAATCATTCCTGCAGTGAAACTCACGGATATATACAGACAATCGGAAGGCTCCAAAATAATTGATTTTTCCCATGGAATTAAAGAAGGAAAATTACCGGAGCGTATTGATTCCACAAGCAAAGATTTAAGGTTCTTTCCTTGTTCTCAGCAAAATGTACCCGAAGCAGTTAAAAGAATTTGTGAAGGAGCTATTAGTAAAGGCTATTCTGCGAGAGAAATCCAGGTTCTCGCCCCTATGTACCGTGGTGTGGCAGGTGTAGAGAATTTAAATGATATGCTGCAAAAGCTATTTAATCCCCCTACTGAAAAAGGCCGGGAAGTTACGTACGGAAATATTGTCTATCGAACAGGAGATATGGTATTGCAACTCGTAAATAATCCAGAAGAAAATGTGTTTAATGGAGACCGTGGTGAAATTGTTGCTATATTTACAGAAAAGGAAAATACCGATCGTGAAGTTAAAATTGTCATTTCCTTTGATGGAATTGAAGTAACCTATACGAAACCTGATCTATCCCAAATCACCCATGCATACTGCTGTTCCATTCATAAGTCTCAAGGAAGCGAATTTCCTATTGTGATTATGCCAGTTGTTAAAGGCTATTATCGAATGCTTCGAAAAAAACTAATTTATACCGGAGTAACAAGGGCAAAGAATTTCTTGCTATTATGTGGTGAGTGGGATGCTTTAGCGTATGCAGTGGGAAATGATTCCGATGTAAAAAGGAATACGATGTTAACGAAAAAGTTAAAAAATTTCACTAAGGCAAATAGAAGTTCAAGTAAAATATAGATAATGAACTGTTGCGTTTTAACATAATTTTATTATGGCTAAAACATACCAGCATTATTAACCCACAGTCTCCAAACACTAAGAATGTTCGAAAGGAGGGAAATCCTTTGCGGACGTTCCAAAAGGTCAAGGGAGCACCTATATTAGAAAGGGAAACTAAACGTATTATTGGTACAGTGTCTGACTTAGTTCTTTCTGATGAAGTAACAAAAGTAAAGGGATATTGGGTTCAAACTCGAAAATGGTGGTCAAAAAAACATTACCTTTCATTAGAGGAAATAACGCATGAGGACGGGGATGGGTTATATGTTGACAAGGGGACAACTTTAACTCTCATGCCGAAGAAAAAAAATAAACGTCTTATAGACGGGAACGGCCATTTAATAGGTAAACCAATATTAGAACAGGACGGGACAATGGTTGGGATCATTGAAGATGTATATTTTCTTCCAGATTCGGGCATGATTGTAGGGTATGAACTTACGGAAGGATTATTTTCTGATTTTACTAAGGGAATAAGGCTTTTAAAGCCTAAATTACCCTTAATTCAAAGGGAAGAATCCTTCATGGTTCTAAAGGAATCATAAGATCTGGAGGTTGTCCCTATGCGTTGTCCTAATTGTAAAGGTAAAGATATTGGAAAAATTGGAACAAACCAGTATTACTGCTGGAATTGCTTTATAGAGTTATCCATTAAAGATGATCGGTTTTGTCTACACCAAGTGGAACCTGACGGATCTTTAAGCTCCCTTGACGATTTATTTGAAGAGGAAGAACGAAAAATCA
The DNA here is from genome assembly GCF_030813435.1 of Evansella vedderi. Taxonomy (GTDB): domain Bacteria; phylum Bacillota; class Bacilli; order Bacillales; family Salisediminibacteriaceae; genus Evansella; species Evansella vedderi. The sequence goes on from NZ_JAUSUG010000005.1 coordinate 107,067, forward strand.
TGGAATAAATCAATAAGGGTGGTGACAATAGGTGAGAATGTTAGTATCATTAGCCGCTATTGGTGCCGGAGCATATGCTTATAGAAACATGGATAAGAGAACAAAAAAGCAAATTAGGAAAGCTTTTCAACAATTTCAGCGTTAGTTCACACATGGAGAACGGTTAATCCTATATAAAATGTATGAGAAAACCTTATTTTGAAATAATAGTGTACCAAAAGGTATTATTTTAGCCTTTGGTACACTTCATTATTTTTGAGGAGGAGCATCATGGAGAATCGTTTGCTATACTGGATCATGAGGCTCGGATTTGTTTTACTGGTTGGTCTTGTTCTGTTTATGTTTGTTCAGTTGCTTACATACATTTCACCTTTGTTCAAATTGGCAGGAAGAATTGCCTTACCCTTTATATTAGCAGGAATTATTGCATATTTATTACACCCGATCGTGGAACGGCTTGAAAAAAATAATGTTCCAAGACCATTATCCATCTTGTTAATTTATTCTGCTTTTATTGTTATGTTTGTATGGATTATATTTAAAGGAACACCTTATATTATACAGGAAGGTCAGGATTTATTAGAGCAGCTTCCTAAAATGGCAGAGACATACAGAAATTTTGCTAATACAGTACATGAGCAAACAGAGGTTTTACCATCGACGTTCCAAGAACGGGCCGATGGTTGGTTAGAAAGTGTGGAAGCTTTTATTGCTGAATCCATATTACAAGTAGGTGTCTTTTTAAGGGAGTTAGTAGATTGGATGCTTCTTTTGATCGTTATCCCCTTTATTGTTTTTTATTTATTAAAGGACATAAATCTTGTGAAAAAAGTTTGTTGGTATTTAACGCCTGAGAGGTTTCGTTCAGAGGGCTTGAATTTAATAAAGGAAGTAGATCATTCTCTTGGAAATTATATTAGAGGTCAGTTGTTAGTATGTGCCGTTGTGGGCTTATTGGCGTATATTGGTTTTTTGATTATAAATATGCCTTATGCCCTGTTATTGGCAGTTTTTATTGGACTTACAAATATTATTCCTTATTTCGGTCCAATTATTGGGGTAATACCAGTTATATTTATTGCATTAACAGAATCGTTACATTTAGTGATTCTAGGGTTAATTGTAAACTTCATAGTACAAATTATTGAAGGAAACTTATTAGCTCCAATCATTGTTGGAAAAACGTTGCATATGCATCCTGTTTTGATTATCTTCGCCTTAATTGTGGGAGGAGAAATGGCAGGTGTAATTGGGTTAATTATTTCTGTACCAATACTAACCATCCTTCGAGTCATTTTTCTTCACGTTCGGCGTTTAGTTCGAGAAAGGAAAGGTATTTATACGTAATTAACATCTATTTGTCGATTATAGTTGACAAATGCGACTCCTATTTCTATAATGCAGGTATAATTTACAAAAAATAAATTGATGACGGAACGGATTACTAAAGACCATCTAAAGCACGATGCTGCTTGTCAGAGAGGAATTTCCTTGGGCTGTAAGAAATTCTAGATGAAGGTTAGTAATTAGCTACTCCTGAGAGCAAGTGAAACCTTGCCGGTTAAACGACCGTTATTCGTTGAAAGGTGATAAAATGGAGGATTTAAATAGGGATCCAATATTTTATAACCAGGGTGGTACCGCGTGAGTAAACTCTCGTCCCTGTTTCAGGGAGGGAGTTTTTTTTATTTCAAAAATAATTGGCCCTCCTGTAATGGAGTCGAGCGATATTCTACTTTCCAAAAAGGAAATAGCCAATAAAAAATTAAAATTAGTGTGATTGGAGGAAAAGAAATGAAACAATTAAGTTCTGCCGAAGTTCGGCAAATGTTTTTAGATTTTTTCAAAGAAAAAGGACATGATGTGGAGCCAAGTGCATCCCTTGTTCCACACGAAGATCCATCCCTTTTATGGATTAATAGTGGTGTTGCTACATTAAAAAAATACTTTGATGGGCGTGTTATCCCTAAAAATCCAAGAATAACAAATGCCCAAAAATCAATTCGTACAAATGATATTGAAAATGTAGGAAAAACAGCAAGACACCATACTTTCTTTGAGATGCTAGGTAATTTTTCTATTGGAGATTATTTTAAGAAGGAAGCTATTCATTGGGCTTGGGAGTTTTTAACGAGTGATGAATGGATTGGTTTTGAAGAAGAGAAGCTTTCTGTTACCATTTACCCTGATGATGAGGAAGCTTTTGAATTTTGGAATAAAGAAATTGGTCTCCCTGAAGAACGTATTATTCGCTTGAAAGATAACTTCTGGGATATTGGGGAAGGACCTTGTGGACCAAATACAGAGATCTTCTATGATCGTGGCGAGGCTTATGGAAACGACCCTAATGATCCAGAATTATTTCCTGGGGGAGAAAACGAACGTTATTTGGAGATATGGAACTTAGTTTTTTCCCAATATAATCATAATCCAGATGGAAGTTATACACCCCTTCCTAAGAAAAACATTGATACGGGTATGGGATTAGAGCGAATGGTATCCGTAATTCAGGATGTGAAGACAAACTTTGATACAGACTTGTTTATTCCCATTATTCAGGCTACAGAACAAATCTCAGGGGTAGATTACGGAAAATCGGATGAATTGGACACTGCCTTTAAGGTTATTGCCGATCACATTCGTACAGTAACCTTTGCTGTTTCCGATGGAGCACTCCCTTCTAATGAAGGACGTGGTTATGTATTAAGAAGGCTCCTTCGCCGTGCAGTTAGGTTTGCAAAGCAAATTAATATTGAACGTCCATTTATGTATGAGCTTGTACCGGTAGTGGGTGAAATTATGAAAGATTTCTACCCAGAAGTGAAAGAAAAGACAGAGTTCATTCAAAAGGTTATTAAGAATGAGGAAGAACGCTTCCATGAAACGTTGAATGAGGGGCTGACTATATTAAACAAAATCATGGAAAAGGCAAAGGAAGAGGACAAAAGTATTATTGAGGGGACGGATGTTTTCCGACTATACGACACATATGGGTTTCCGGTAGACTTAACGGAAGAATACGTTAAGGAAGCAGGCTTTGAGGTTGATATACCAGGTTTTGAAGATGAAATGAAAAAGCAAAGGGACCGTGCAAGAGCCGCTCGTCAAGAATTGGGCTCTATGCAAACACAGGATGAGATTCTCGGCAACATTAAAGTGGAAAGTGAATTTGTAGGTTATGATCTATTAGAAATTCCTGCTGTAATTCAAACAATTGTAAAGGAAAAGGAATTGGCAGAAGAAGCACGAGTTGGTGAAACGGTGCAAATTATTACAGATCGTACACCGTTTTACGCGGAAAGCGGTGGGCAAATTGCTGACTTAGGAACGTTTGAGAATGATGACACTGTATTGGAAGTTAAGGATGTGAAAAAAGCACCTAACGGCCAAAATCTCCATACAGTGGAAGTGGTTAAAGGGACATTAACAACGAACATGACCTTTGCTGCTAAGGTCGATAGACATAATCGAAAAGGTGTTATTAAGAACCATACAGCAACCCATCTATTACACCAAGCATTGAAGGATGTTCTAGGGGAGCATGTGAATCAAGCAGGATCCCTTGTTGCAGCTGACCGCCTGCGGTTTGACTTCTCACATTTCGGCCAAATAAATACGAAAGAGTTAGAGAAGATTGAGGAAATCGTAAATGAAAAGGTATGGGAAGGTATTCAAGTTCAAACGATGTACCGAAGCTTACAGGAAGCTAAGGAAATGGGAGCAATGGCTTTGTTTGGTGAGAAATATGGTGACACAGTCCGTGTTGTTCAGGTAGGAGACTATAGTCTTGAACTTTGTGGAGGATGCCATGTTAATAACTCTGCTGAAATTGGTTTGTTTAAAATTGTTTCTGAAGGTGGTATTGGTGCTGGAGTACGCAGAATAGAAGCGGTTACGGGAAAAAATGCCTACGAACACATGAACAGCCAAGTGGATGTATTGAAAGAAGCAGCTGAACTGTTAAAAACGAAGCTGACAGAAGTACCATTCCGTATCGAGCAGCTTCAACATCAATTAAAGGAAAAGGAACGGGAAAATGAATCCTTTGCTGCAAAATTAAGCCAGTTAGAGGCAGGAAATATTTTGGATGATTTAGAAGTAGTTAATGGTATTTCCCTTTTAGTGAAAAAAGTAAACGTCCCAGATATGAATCGTTTAAGACAAATGGCAGATTCATTAAAAGAAAAGGTGGAATCAGGTATTCTTGTCCTTGCCGCTGTTAACAATGATAAAGTTAATATTGTTGCTAGTGTATCGAAGGATCTTGTAAAGGAAGGCTATCATGCTGGTAATATTGTAAAAGAAGTTGCTACACGCTGTGGAGGCGGAGGGGGAGGCCGCCCAGATATGGCACAAGCAGGTGGAAAAGATCCAAACAAGTTAGCAGAAGCTTTGAAAATTGTTCCTGATTTAGTAAAAAGAAATTACTAATTGGAATCAATTGGTGTAAAATAAAAGACAAGGGTAAATGTACGTGACCAAAATTTGATTCCCTTAAGCCTTTCTTTTCAAAAAAGGAGCGAGGTGTGTAAAAATGAGTTCGATGGATAACACGATGAAGTTTAATTTTAATGATGAATCGATGGATGAAGATGTGAAGGATGTTCTTCTGGCTGTGTACTCTTCGTTAGAGGAAAAGGGCTATAATCCCATTAACCAAATCGTTGGTTATTTATTGTCTGGAGATCCGGCCTATATTCCTCGTCATAACGATGCAAGAGCATTAATTCGAAAAATTGAGCGAGACGAAATTATTGAGGAGTTAGTAAGGTCCTATTTATCCCAACACGATAAGGAGTAGCCATGAAAGTTCTAGGATTAGATGTAGGCACAAGAACGATCGGTGTAGCTGTGAGTGATGCTTTTGGATGGACTGCGCAGGGTGTCGAAACAATTAAGCGTGTGGAAAATGATGAAGAAAAGGATTTCGAAAGGTTAGATACGTTAATCAAGGAACACGAGGTGGGCACAATTGTTGTAGGTCTTCCTAAAAATATGAATGGTACCATTGGCCCTAGCGGTGAATTGTGTCAAGCCTTTGCTGATAAGCTAAAGGCTAGAACCAATTTGAAGGTTGAGTTATGGGACGAACGTTTATCTACTGTTGCTGCAGAACGAATGCTGGTAACAGCGGATGTGAGCCGAAAGAAAAGAAAAAAGGTAATAGATAAGATGGCTGCGGTAATGATCTTACAAGGATACTTAGATAGAAACCAGTAAAAACTAGTCATGTTGTTGTTATGAAAGGAGAAGGTGGATATGGCCAATCACCAGATAAATATTCCAGAAGAGGAAGAGGCAAAAATTGTAATCGAAGATGAAGAGGGAGAGAAACATCTCTTCGAAGTATTATTCACTTTTGATGTGGATTCAACCGGTAAATCATACATGGTTTTAACCCCAGAAGGTTCTAACGAATCGGATGAGGAAGAAATGGAGGTTTATCCAGTAAGATATGAGGAACAGGATGAGGAAGACTATAAACTAATTCCAATTGATACAGATGAGGAATGGGAAATGGTTGAGGAGCTCCTAAATACCTTTTCAGAACAAGAAATGGATGAATAAAAAAGGCTTGGAGAAGCGAAAGGCGGCGACTCCAGCGGGAAAAGCAACATTCTTTTCTTGCGGCGAGTAATCGCAGGAGCAACCTATACGAAGAAGCAATAAAAAAGGTGAGAGCTTAGCTCTCATCTTTTTTATTCATCATCCGCGCGAAAGACGCAGCAAAGTTTCTCTGAAAGTAATGTATTTAACTCTGTATAATTAAGTTGATAATAATTCCATGTTCCTTTCGTTTCTTTTGTAATTAACTCTGCATCAAGGAGGATTTTTAAGTGATAGGATAATTTAGATTGTTTCATTTCAATCGTTTCACTTAAATCACATACACAAACAGATCCTTGGCGCGTAATTTCATAAAGAATTTCAAGTCTTTTTTCATCTGCGAGTGCCTTAAATTTTTTTTCAAATTGTTGGAAAAATTCAGGGGAAGGCTTATTGGAGTCTGTTGGAATTAATGGTATGGATAATGGGTCCATAATTAACACCTCAATTCAATTTTTATATCAAGAAAAATTGATTATAAGACTATTATAGCAAGATTTGATGGAAATACAACTGTTACCATTTTTTATAGGGGAGAATGGTGCATTTTCAGTGTTGTTAAACAATGTTTCGACATAAACCATCGAAAAATGATGGAAATGTAGTATAATAGATGGGGTGAAAGGGGGAGTAGCATTGTCTGATGAAAAAGATAAATTAAAACAGAAACATATAGAAAAACTTCAAGAGAGACAAAGAGAGGCAAGTATAGTACGTAGGATTGTGCTTGTATCGCTTATTGTAATAATATTGGCTGTTGCAGGTGTAGGATATGGGGTATATCAGCATATCGTCGGTGCCATTGGTCCTGTTGATGAAAATGATGACGAAATAGTCGAGGTAACTATCCCAATTGGCTCTACTGTTACTGGAATAGGAAATATTCTAGAAGAACATAATCTAGTAAGCAACGGGGATATGTTCCGGTTTTACGTTAGGTTTAGAAATGAGAGCGGTTTTCAAGCAGGCGATTACCAGTTGACTCGATCCATGGATATGGATGAAATCATTGAAGAGCTGAAACAGGGAACCATTTATCAAGAATATGAGCTTACTTTTACGATTCCTGAGGGACGTTGGCTGGATAATGTTGTGGCTCGAGTAGCAGATGAGACAAATCTAACGGAAGAAGAACTGATGGAAAAATTAGAAGATAGGGAGTATCTTGAATCCCTTATAGATCGTTATTCCATTTTAGATGACGTTATATTGGATGAGCGAATTCGTTGGCCACTAGAGGGTTATTTATTCCCCGCAAGGTATGATTTTGTGGATGAAGAATTAGAAGTAGAGCAGCTAATAGAGACTATGTTAAATCGTACAACAGAAGTTCTATCTGAAAGTGGTGCAAGCGGCTCCAACTATAGTTATCATGAAATATTAACTATTGCTTCGATTATTGAAGGGGAAGCTAGAAATGATGAGGAAAGGGCAAGAATCTCTGGTGTTATCCGTAACCGTCTTAATATTAGTATGAGACTTGAAATGGATCCGACAGTTGCCTATGCCCATGGAGAGCATTTTGAAAGGACTCTTTATGAACATTTGGACATCGAATCACCATATAACACATATCGAATTACTGGTTTACCAGTAGGACCAATCAATAACCCTGGTGCTGCTTCCATACGTGCTGCCTTGTATCCAGAGGATCACGATTACTTGTACTTCTTCCATGCTCCAAATGGTAATGTATATTTCTCAGAATCATTTCCTGAGCATAATAGAGCTGTACAACAGTATAGATAGTAAATTATTCCATTTGTAAGTAGGAGAGAATGTGGTATTCGCATTCTCTTCTTTTGTATGGTAAAATATATCGGGTTAAAGTAGAAACCCTGTGGAAACAGGGAAAAGAGCAGCCAAAGGAGGCGCTTTTTTTGGTTAAACGAGGGATTCAAGAAGATTATTTATCCTCTCTGCTGTTGGAGAGAAATGAAGATATTCAGGCAATAGAGAAATATGCTGAAGAAAATAATGTTCCAATAATGGAGCAGACAGGGATGCAGCTCCTGCTCCAAGTTCTCCAGCTCCATCGCCCTAAATCTATATTAGAAATAGGTACAGCTATTGGTTATTCCGCAATTAGAATGGCAGAGGTGACTCTAGCTCAAATTGTTACTGTAGAGAGGGACGAGGAAAGGATTAAAATAGCGGAAAGTAATATAAACAAAAAAGGTATGAACGATCGTATAAAGATCATAAAAGGGGATGCCTTAGAAGTTGAACCTGAAGTTTCGCAATACGGTCCCTATGATGTTTTATTTATAGATGCTGCTAAAGGACAGTATGAGCGTTTCTTTCACCTTTATGAGCCATTAGTGTCCATTGGTGGTGTCATTATTTCCGACAATGTTCTATTTAAAGGGCTGGTTTCAGGGGAAAGTGATATACCATCTAAAAGGCTAGAAGGTATGGTTAAAAAACTACGCAGCTATAATGAAGAAAGGATGGCTGACAAACGCTTTTCCTCCATGATCTACCCTGTAGGTGATGGGGTTATGGTCAGTATTAAGAAAGCTTAGTTTCTTTTTAAAGAAAAGTTTATTTATTAGTTGGATGTGGAAGTAATGAGGATATTCGCTTAAAACGTATACTTTCTGACATATACACAATTTCATATAAAAATCTGTTCAAAAAGCTCAAAAACTGACCTTTTTATATGAAAAATATGTTTTTATACGTTGTTTATTTTGAAACGAAGTAGATTGAAGCGTAATCAACTTCCAAATTTAGCACAGCAAAAAAAGTTTTCATTTATCGTGATGTCTAATAAGACATGGGAGTTATTGAACAGACTCTGTAAATATAATTGTATTAACTTGGGAGGGGTGTTCGAGCTAACACCGTTCTATTAATTAATGGAAGGAAATTGGTGGTGAAACTATGGCTAAACCAGAATTATTAGTAACGCCTACATCAGTAGCGCACATTGATGATGTAATAGATGCAGGAGCAACTGCGGTTATTGTAGGGGAAGAAACCTTTGGCCTACGCTTAGCTGGTGAATTTTCAAGGGATCATATTAAAGAAACAGTTTATAAAGCTCATGGGAAAGGAGTAAAAGTTTACGTAGCTGTAAACGGAATTTTTCATAACGACAGACTCTCAGACCTACCCGATTATCTGAAATATTTAGATGATATTGGAGTAGATGCTGTTGTTTTTGGAGATCCCGCTGTATTAATGGTAGCCCGTGAATTCGCTCCAAACATGAAGCTTCATTGGAACACGGAAACAACGGCAACAAACTGGTACACAGCAAACTACTGGGGAAGAAAAGGGGCAAAACGTGCTGTTCTAGCCCGGGAATTAAATATGGATGCCATTGTTGAAATAAAGGAAAATGCAGAAGTGGAAATTGAAGTACAAGTCCATGGCATGACTTGTATGTTTCAGTCAAAACGAACATTAATTGGGAACTATATGGAGTTTCAAGGGAAGGATTTAAAGGTAGAAGGGCGCAGTAAAGATCGTACCCTAATCTTGCATGATCCAGAAAGGGATGCAAAGTATCCTATCTGGGAAGATAAAAACGGGACCCATATTATGAGCCCAAAAGATATTTGTATTATTGATGAGCTGGAAGAAATGCTTGATGCAGGTATTGATTCGTTTAAAATTGATGGAATATTAAAAAGCAGTGACTACATTACGAAAATCACTAAGTTATATCGTGAGGCTATTGATTTGTATTTGGAAGATCCAGAAGCATACACAGATAAAAAAGACGATTTTGTAGAAGAAGTGAGAGCTATCCAGCCTCGTAACAGAGATATTGATACTGGCTTCTTCTTTAAAGAAACGGTTTATTAAGGGGGGAAATAATATGGAACAAATAACAGTAAAAACTGCAGAAGGTAAACGGATAATCACGAAAAAACCTGAGCTTTTAGCTCCTGCAGGTAATTTAGAGAAATTAAAAATTGCTGTTCATTATGGTGCCGACGCTGTTTTTATTGGTGGACAAGAGTTTGGTTTAAGGTCTAACGCAGACAATTTTTCCATTGAAGAAATGGCAGAAGGAGTTCAATTTGCAAATAAATATGGTGCTAGGATTTATGTGACAACAAATATATTTGCCCATAATGAAAATATGGATGGGCTTGATGAATATCTTCAAGATTTAGAACGGGTAAGTGTGGCAGGAATCATTGTTGCAGACCCTTTAATTATTGAAACATGCAAACGGGTAGCCCCTAAATTAGAGGTTCATTTATCTACTCAACAATCCCTTGCTAACTGGCAAGCGGTGAAGTTTTGGAAGGAAGAAGGCCTAGAACGTGTTGTCCTAGCACGAGAGGTTGGACTAGAAGAAATGCTAGAAATGAAAAGAAATGTGGATATTGAAATAGAGACGTTTATTCACGGTGCTATGTGTATTTCCTACTCTGGAAGGTGTACCTTAAGTAATCATATGACTGCTCGAGATTCCAATCGTGGCGGTTGCTGCCAATCTTGCCGCTGGGATTACTTCTTATACGAAGAAGGGGAATCGCAAGAAACGGCACTATTTACTGAAGAAGATGTACCCTTTGCCATGTCACCAAAGGATTTAAACTTAATTGAATCCATCCCTAAGCTCATTGAAGCTGGCATTGACAGTTTAAAAATAGAAGGAAGAATGAAGTCTATTCACTATGTAGCAACTGTTGTTAGTGTGTATCGTAAGGTGATTGATGCTTACTGTGCGGATCCTGACAATTTTGAAATTGATCCGAAATGGTTAGAAGAGCTTGCGAAATGTGCAAACAGACCAACAGCACCTGCTTTCTTTGAAAATATTCCTGGTGTGGACGAGCAGCTCTTTAAAAATCATAGTCAAAAAACAACACATGATTTTGCAGGATTAGTATTGGACTATGATGATAAAACTGGTATCATAACCCTTCAACAGAGAAACTATTTCCGTCCTGGTGACGAAGTGGAATTCTTTGGACCTGAGATCGAGAACTTTACTCAAAAGGTCGGTAACTTGTGGGATGAGGATGATAATGAGCTTGACGCAGCCCGTCATCCTTTACAAATTGTGAAATTTAAAGCTGAGAAGCCAGTTTATCGTAATAATATGATGCGAAAGGAAGCAAGATAATGAATAAAAAGCCGGTAATAATCGGTGTAGCCGGTGGATCAGGATCTGGAAAAACCACGGTCGCTAATAAAATCTATTGCAAATTTCAAGATCGAAGTGTTGTTATGATTGAGCAAGACGCTTATTATAAAGGCCAAAGTCATTTACCGATGGAGGAAAGGTTAAAAACAAATTACGACCATCCCCTTGCCTTTGATAATGAGCTTCTTATAAAGCATTTGACGAAGCTTCGAAATCGTGAAGCAATACACAAACCTGTTTATGATTACGCAAATCATACCCGTTCAGATGAAGTTATTTTAATAGAACCGAGAGATGTTATTATTCTTGAAGGAATTTTAATATTGGAAGATGAGAAATTAAGAGATATAATGGATATTAAATTATATGTAGATACTGATGCCGATTTGCGAATCATTCGTCGCCTTATGAGGGACATAAAGGAAAGAGGAAGAACAATCGATTCCGTAATCGATCAGTATACATCCGTTGTTCGCCCGATGCATCTCCAGTTTATAGAACCGACGAAGAGATATGCCGATATTATTGTACCTGAGGGTGGACATAATCAAGTTGCTATCGATTTAATGGTAACAAAAATAAAAACTATTCTTGAAGAAAAATCAATTTTGTAATAGCATAAGGTAAGCAATAATAAAACGGTTATCTTTTGAATAAAGTTAATGGATCAGCGCCCCAATATCTTTTTTAGGTTTCTGTTAAAGAGGTAATTGGGCGCTGAAACGTTTATGAAGATGAGGTACTATTCATTTTTTCTTTATGGTTTCATAGGCTTCAATATACCGTTTTATATAATTATTTAATATACTTAGGGTGCCAATAGAAAAAACTTGAAAGCGCTCACGAACTGGAATTTTTTTACTAGACTGAAGGAGTGAACAAAATGGCAGAAGAAAAACATTACATGACAGTAGAGGGCAAGGAGAAATTAGAAAAAGAACTTGAATACTTAAAAACAGAACGACGAAAAGAAGTCGTTGAACGTATAAAAGTTGCTCGCAGCTTTGGAGATCTTTCTGAGAACTCCGAATACGATTCAGCTAAAGAGGAACAAGCCTTCGTAGAAGGAAGAATTGGAACACTAGAAAAGATGATCCGCAATGCGGTAATTATCGAAGAGGATACTTCTAACACATCTGTGGTTTCCCTTGGAAAGACTGTTACCTTTAAGGAACTTCCAGACGGAGAAGAAGAAGTTTACACTATTGTTGGACGTGCAGAAGCAGACCCAATTGAAGGGAAGATTTCTAACGATTCACCAATGGCACAAAGCTTAATGGGGAAAGCAGTTGGCGATACAGTAACTGTTTCTACTCCAGGCGGCGACATGAAAGTAGAGATCATTGAAGTTAAATGAAGGTAATTATTTTCCCTTAAGGGCTCTGCCCTTAAGGTTTTTTTGGTTTTAAAGAGATGGAGGAGCCTAAAGCAGGAAAAATGACCGCGTGCCAGCTAACCACAGGTTCCCTTCCCAAATCTATATTGACTTTCAAAATACTTAAATGGATGAACCTACAGATGGTTTAGACAGTATAGCGAGGCAGCAGTTCCTCGATTTAGTACAGCAATATATGGAGAAGGAATACCGCTCTATCGTCTTATCTACTCACTACACGAAGGAAGTAGAAGGTATTTGTGACTATGTCCTATTCATCAAAAATGGAAAGCTGCAATTTACCATTACCTCTAAGTCAACGATGATAAGCAGCTGTGATGATATAGTAGAAACGACACGATTATCTGTAGGGGATATAAAGCTTCCTTCGGAGGAAACTAGAGATCTAGTACAAATGTATTTTCTTCGCTATTTTGATGAGATATGGGGAGACGGTACATCGCGTTATTACAGTCATACATTTCGGTTAAGTTATCGGCTCACTGAACAGGAGACTAATCAATTTATAAAAGATTTCAACAAAGAGGATATTAAAATAATGCTAGAAAACCCAAGAGTGTCAGGCGGTGCCATTGAACTTTCCTTTTAAACGGCCATATTTTGACTATTAATCTCGAATAAATCCAGTAGATGCATTATAATATAGGACAAGGGAGTATTAAAGGAGGAACATTATTCTATGAATCAGTACGGAAACTATGGCCCCCGTCGATCTGAAATGAGAAAAAAGCAAAAACTAAATACATGGTTAAATGGAGCAATTATTATTTCGATTATTGGGATTGTTTTCTTTGCTTCAACACTCATTTTTGGAGGAGGTAGTTCAGAACCAGCAGCAGGTGATGAGTTAGAAGAAGAACAAAATGCCCTTGAAGAGGATGTATCAGTTGAAGATGAGGAAGGATTAGAGGAAACTGTTGGAACGGAGGAATCCACAGATGATTCCACAGAAGAGGATTCGGAAGGAAGTAACGAAACGGAAACAGATAATACTTCCTCATCAGAAGAGGCTAATGGAAATGAAAGTGAAGAAACGACCCCATCTACTGTTGTTGGTGAAGGCCAGTGGGCACCGATTGGTACCGTCCAAGAAGAGCCGTTTGTTGCAGTATACGAGAAAGATCATGTGAACTGGGAAGAAATGACCCGTGCTCTCAAGTATGCTACGGGTTTAGGGGATGATATGATCACTTGGCATATAGGAAATGGCGGCGACCACGAGAGTGCTGTCGGTATTGTTAGTGATTATGCTAATCGTAAAACACCATATGAAGTGCGCATTGAATGGGTAACCAATGAAGGGTGGATGCCTGTTTCAGTTAACCAATTGGAAGAAAATCCAAGACTGAATAACAATTAATAAAAAGAAATGAGGCTGGAAATTATTCCAGTCTCATTTCTTTATAGATTAGCTTTAAAGTGAACAACCGCAGTATAAGTTTTTCTCCCGGATTTAGGGTCCATACATACATCGTGAGAAACATGATGAACAGATAGCATAATAGCTTGATTGTCCTCTACTTTTTTTGCAATTTCCTTTTCTAATGTATGGAGATCATTGGCCTCAAAAAACTCGATCTTATCCTTTAGGAAGCTTGTTTGAATCATCATACGGTCACCTCGTCTTATCTTATTTATTACTATTACTACTATTACTAGCATAATGGAAAGCTGGTGAAAAATACAAGAGAACACAAAAGTGGACTTGCCCTTAGACAATTGTTCCGCTATGATAAATAAAGGTATTTTTACATAACAATGCACTTCCGTAATTACCATAATGTTAAACGAAAGTAGGTTATAAATGATGCGTATAGGTATTATCGGCGCTATGGATGAAGAAGTGGAGCTATTACGTTCTAAAATGACTATTTCGGAAAATCATGTAACTGCAGGCTGTGAATTTTTTTTAGGAAAGCTTCAAGGAGTAGAAGTAGTGTTGTCAAAGTCCGGTATAGGTAAGGTCAATGCTACCATTAGCACAACCTTAATGAATCAACTTTATAATCCAGATTATATTATCAATACAGGCTCAGCTGGGGGCTTTCATCATGAGCTAGCAGTGGGTGACATTGTTATTTCAACGGAAGTTCGTTATAACGATGTAGATGCAACAGTATTCGGCTATGAATTTGGCCAGGTTCCCCGTATGCCAGCTTTCTATAGTCCTAATGAAGAGTTGATATCTATTGCTGAGGAGTGTGCCAAGGAAATTGGAATAAACTCCGTGAAAGGGTTGGTCCTTTCTGGTGATTCCTTTATGAGTGATCATGCACGTGTAGAAGAGATTCGTCAGAGGTTTAACGATCCTTATTGTTCTGAAATGGAAGCGGGGGCAATTGCACAAACATGTCATCAATTTCAATGCCCATTCGTTATCATTCGATCCTTATCGGATATTGCAGGTCAAGATGCAAAGGTTTCTTATGACCAATTCTTAGAAACAGCTTCCGTTAATTCGGCAAAAATGGTTTTATTGATGCTCGAGGAGTTAAGAAAGAAAAATTAGAAGAGGCAGTTCCATAAGTAAATAAGGGAGACTTAAAAGGTTAAAAAAAACCTTTTGAGTATCCTTTTTTTTGGGTATTCAAGTGAAAGCATAACAAGCAAAGGGGAGTTTTAAATAAGGAATTGTAATTTTTATGGAAATCATTACTACGTCCGTCAAACCAGAGACATGTTATACTATTCATAGTTTCATATATGAGTTAAAGAGATAAATATATAAAGCTGATAACTGTTATAAAATATTTTACTCTCCTATTAGAAAAGGTGAATAGATATGTCTGAAAAACAATTGACGGATTTAAAACATAAAGTAACGGACTTGAAACGATTTGCATTTATACTATTAGCCCTTAGCGGGTTTTTATGTGTGGGCCTTGTTTTACCAAACGAAGGTGTTACTGTACAACAACAAGGAATGTTAGTAGGGCTAGTGTTCATCCTATTAATCGGTGCTTTTGGATTACACCGTATAGCAATGGAAACTCAAAGAAAAATTAATGAAGAAGAATAACTCACAATAGTTTGGAATAGGCAGTGATGGCATTTGCTTCACTCGTCGCAAATACAGCGAGGGTTTCTCAAAAGGTTAAAACCATACCTTTTGAGAAACCCTCTTTAATTCTCAATAAATTGTTTCATTTCCTCGATTACATGGGCAAGAATCCTAGCTGTTATCCCCCATATAACATAATTGTTATATTCATAAAAAAGTTCTTTTACGCTACCGGTCCGCCAATTGTAGTCCTCCCCGTTAGGGATCAAATGGTATGGAAATTCCTTTTCTGGTTCCACCTTTAAATATATATGGTGTTCCATAGGTTCCATTATTAGTAACTCAGAAAGGGGAACATAAAGGACTTCCCTTACCTCTCCATCATTTTTGCTAATGTTTGCATCCTCCTCAATAATTCCTAAAAAAGGATAGAGGATCAACTTATATGGAGTGATCATATAGTCCAATTCCCCGATTATTTCTACTTTTGAAGGAGTTACTCCTAATTCCTCTGAAAGTTCCCGTATAGCTGCCGCTTCATGGGAGGGATCTGTTGAATCAACTTTACCCCCTGGAAAACAAATCTCCCCAGGTTGACGAATATTTTCTGCCCTTACCTCAAAGATCATATGATATTCACCGTTTATTTTCATAAGTGGAACAAATAGGGCAAAACGGTGATATTTGTTGAAGTCCATAATTTGTCCTTTACGAGAACGAAAGTGATGTAACCACCCCTGGTTTAGATTTTCCAAAGTATTCACTCCTTGCTGTTTTACCTTTTACTTCTTTATCATAACAGAATTTTTTGTTAAGTAATTATCACTTGCTTATAATAATTAATTGTATTTCCATTAACAGAGCAATATAATGTAACTAATAAATAAAAGAGGGAGTGTTTTCCAATGAAGTTAACCGTTCAAAAACCAATTTTTGCTGAATCAGCTAGTAAACTTGTGAATTTAGCGGGTGATCATGCTTCTACTATTTTAATTAAGAAGGATCACTGGGTCGTTGATGCGAAAAGTCTGCTAGGTGTGTTAGCCCTTGCGTTACAGCCTGGAGAAGAAGTCGAAGTGAGTGTGGAAGGAGAGTCTGGGGATGAATTCCTTAGTGAATTAGTGAGCTCAGGACTCTTCGAGAAATAAATATAAGAATAAGGAAAATGGGATGCTCCTCCCCAGAGGACATCCCATTTGTATTTTTTCAATAATAAACTAGTGGATATGTACGATTGCCACTTTGTTTTATACATTCTTATTCATTGTTTTTCTTTCGAAATGTTGCTACTATTAACAAAGGTGATAGCTTTTTAAATAGCAATGAGGTGAAGAAATGAATATAACAAACAAAGCCAAAGAATTTTTACAAGAGGTCATGGCAGAACATGGTGTTGAACAGGTTCGAGTTTTTTTCGCAGGGATGGGTTGAGGTGGACCCCAATTGGGCCTGTCTCTGGATGAGACGGCAGAAACGGATATAATGGAAGAAATCAACGGAATAAACGTAGCCTTTGATGAAATGATTTATTCTCAAACAAAAGAGCTCACTTTGGAACTAAAAGAAACACCTGAAGGTAAAGGGTTAACGATTATGGGAAATGAAAGTCATTGTTAAATAAAAAAGCGCTCTCCAGCTTTACTGGAGGGCTTTTTTAGTGGTGTTTTTTTGCCACTGCGACACCAACTGGATAATATTCATTTTCTCTAGGAGGTTCTAATAGGACTCCCCGTTGGAAATAGAAGTCTACCCCTTTGAAACTGGTGAATAATGATTTAAATTCGTTGATTGTTAATTGATGATAATGGAAAGGCTGACTTGTAGGCTTCCCTCTTCCTTGGCCAAATGGGGTAGATAATATTAAAGTTCCCCCCGGTTTTAATAAGCTGTACAGTTGATCCATAAAAAATAGGTCATCTTCCACATGCTCAATAGTTTCAAAGCTAATTATAGTATCGAATGTTCCGTGCTTTTTCACTATATGTGGATCTAATACATCACCCTGAACATAGGTTAACAAAGGGTGATAGTAGTTGGCTTTGGCATAATTAACCGCTTCTTGACAAAGGTCTACTCCTAAAAATTCACTTATTACCGTCTTTTTTGCCTTGACGAGCATTTTACTACCATAGCCTGTTCCACAGGCAATGTCTAGCACTCGGCCTTTTACATAATGTATGGCGAATTGATATCGAGCTAAATGCTCTAATAACAATCCATTCATTGGATCCATATTGTTTGGAATGACTCGCTCTCCAGTATCCTTTAACACATTAATCACCGCTTTTTTATTTTAGGCTATTTTATAAAAAGATTATTGTTTTTAATGAGAATATAATATGGCTTGGATACGCTACAAGCGGATCAATTACGCCTAAAGGCAGTCCACGTCCTGAGTCTGGGATTACTCGACGCAACCTACTTGAGGAAGCTTCTCAGGTCCCGCTTGTGGGCAACGGTGCAACGTCACCGTTCTGTTTCCGCGGGCAACGCTGGAGACGTCGCCTTCCGCTACTTCAAGCTGTTCAAAAAAAAGCAACAAAGTTTTATCTTATTTTAAGGGTTTTATTATACCATTTTTGAATTGTGTTCCAAATATTATCATGAAAAGTGTGGATATGGTATAATTCGGTTTGTTGAAATAAGAGAGAATGAGAGGTAGCTATATAATGGCAAAAGCAATCTTATTTGATTTAGATGGAACATTACTACCAATGGACACAGAGTCTTTTGTTAAGGTATATATAAGCCAGTTAGCACCAAGAGTTGCCCATATTATGGATCCAAATGATTTTATTAAAGCTCTTTGGACTGGAACAGAAGGGATGATGCGTAATTTAGATCCTGAAAAGACAAATGAACAGGTTTTTGAAGAAACATTCTTGAGCATTATTCCTGTAAAAAAAGAAGATATTTGGGCTACTCTAGATGAATTTTATGAAAATATTTTTCCTACTTTTTCACACCTGTGTGAACCTACACCTGTTGCTAGACAGATAGCAGAAGAAGCACTCCACCAAGGTTATAAAATAGCTGTAGCTACTAATCCAGTCTTTCCGAAGGCGGCGATATATCACCGATTAAAATGGGCTGGAATTGATGATATCCCCTTTGAATTGGTAACGGTATATGAGGAAAGCATGTTCACAAAGCCTCATTCTCAATATTATAAAGATATTTATCAACGGCTAGAAGTAAAGCCGGAAGAATGTATCATGGTTGGAAATGATAAGCAAGAGGACATGGTGGCTAGTGAAGTTGGCATGAAAACCTTCTTAGTGGAAGGGTTTGTGATTGATCGTGGTGAACCTCAATATACTATTGATGACCAAGGTACTTTAAGTGAACTATATACAAAGCTTAAGGAGCGGACAGGATTGTTTGCTGATAGATCGTTAACAAATCATTAAAACCGAATTTCCTTGAAAAAGCCCATAGGTAAATATGGGCTTTTTCACATTCTAGAATTTTAAATGAACAATGTCAAAGTCCACAATGTGCTCATATAGTAATAAGGCGAATAACTAAGTAACATATAAACGTAATGGGGTATTTACAATGAAAAATATTTTTTTTAAAGCGGTACCTGGGTTATTTCAACGGAGAAAAAATATAAAGAATGATAACCAACAGTTTTATTACGATAACAAAGTTATGGATTCCATTAACAAGTTACAGAAGGCAAATCATAAGTTAGTAGATAAGATAACAAGCTTAAATGAATCAACTAACAAGGTTGGAGAGAAAACAGAAGATCTCTTTCAAATAATTGATAATATTAAATACGATCATGCTGAGGAAATGGAAAAGGTCTTAGGTCAAATGTCAGAATTAAATGAAAATCAAAAGCTGGAAATGGAAGATATGAAAAATTATTTAAAAAATTTACAGCGAAAACAACAGGAGAAGATGGGCAGACAACTGGGAGATTTAAGAACTAACCTTCAACAATTAAAGGAGTTACAAGACAAAAACCAAATTAATTCAACGAATGACCATGAAATTTTAACTGTTTTATTAGAAGGGCTGTATGACCGGTTGGATACTCTTCAACAGAACCACAAGAAGGAAATTGGACGAATTGCTACCAAACTTGGTGAAACGAATAAGGATATTCAAGAGAAAAGTAATATTCAATTGGAATACAGTAAAACGCATTCTGACCTTCTTTATAAATTGCGGGAACAGCATTTTGATTATGAAAGTAATCAATTGGAGGAACAAAAAAAGTTAGTGGACATCATTGAAGAATTGCGTGGAGACATGAAGAAGCTAGAAAAGTTGATGGAAGTAAGTGAAGGATTAATGAAAACTAAATAATGAAAACGAGAAGAAGAAGGGAGCTAAGTATAGGGAGATTTTATCTAAGCTAAGCAGCTGCCTTCTTTTTTCATTATTTTCTAAATATTCCCTTCTATTTTTACAATTAAACCATAAAATAAATATTTTACATCAATTAAAAAAGACAGACACAGACAACCACCGGTGTGCATATAAATGAGGTACAATGCCCAAAAACGGAGGTGCAGTGCATGTCCAGTCTAATTGCAGCAATTACACACTTTGTGAAAGAATTGTTTGTCTTTGTTTCCTTTGTCAAGAACAATGCATTTCCACAGCCGTTAAATGCAAAGGAAGAAAAGGAATACATTAAGCGGATGAATGAAGGAGATGAAGAAGCAAGAAACCTCCTCATTGAACATAATTTACGCTTAGTGGCACATATCGTCAAGAAGTTTGAAAACACACGCGAGGAGAATGAAGATTTAATTTCCATTGGAACTATCGGTTTAATTAAAGCGATTGAGAGCTATTCCCCAGGAAAAGGTACCAAATTAGCAACCTATGCGGCACGATGCATTGAAAATGAAATTCTAATGCATCTTCGTGCATTAAAAAAGGTTCGCAAAGATGTTTCCTTGCATGATCCTATTGGTCAAGACAAAGAAGGAAATGAAATTAGTTTAATCGATGTTCTACAAGCGGAAACGGACGATGTAGTGGAAACAATTCAGTTAAATATGGAGAAGAAACAAATTTATGAATACATTCATGTTTTAGATGAACGGGAAAAAGAGGTTGTAGTTGGTAGATTCGGTTTAGATATGAAAAAGGAAAAAACACAAAGGGAGATTGCTAAAGAGCTTGGAATTTCCCGCAGCTACGTTTCTAGGATTGAAAAAAGGGCATTGATGAAGCTGTTCCATGAGTTTTACCGTCATCAGAAAAATGCATATAAGTCAGATTAGAATATAACAGGGTGTGTCCAAAGGTTCTTGTTTGACCCTTAAAAACACACCCTTTTTACATTCCTTGATTATTCCTCGATAGCAGCAGATAACGCCACATGGACCATTTCGTTAAATGTTTCTTGTCTTTCTTGAGAGGATGTCTCTTCCCCCGTAAGTAAATGATCACTTACTGTTAGGACAGATAAGGCATTTACACCAAAGCGAGCGGCAATTGTATATAATGCCGATGTTTCCATTTCCACTGCAAGAACTTGATGATCTGCAAGAAGCCTAACTATCTCCTTATTATCATTATAAAACACATCGCTAGTGTAAACACTTCCCACTTTAACATTTAAATTTTCTTTTAAAGCCCCTTGATAGGCTCTATTTAGTAGGTCGAAACTAGCTGTTGGGGCAAAGTCAAGTCCGCGAAAATGTAGACGATTCACTCCTGAATCAGTTGAAGCACTCATAGCTAAAATAACATCACGAACCTTTACATCCTTTTGTAAAGCTCCACATGTTCCTACACGAATTAAGTTTTTAACATTATAGCTATTAATTAATTCATGAACATAAATAGAGATAGATGGGACGCCCATACCTGTTCCTTGGACAGATATTTTCTTACCCTTATATGTACCTGTAAATCCCAACATCCCCCTTACTTCATTATAACAGCTAATATCCTCCAAGAAATTCTCGGCTATATATTTGGCACGCAAAGGATCCCCAGGTAATAAAATAGATTCAGCAATTTCTCCCTGCTTTGCTCCAATATGAACACTCATGTTGATCATCCTTCCTATATTTAATGGACTCTTTCTAAACTTACCATAATGAGTTTATTATTTGCAAAAGTGAACGTAAAAATAGGACTATATTCTAAAATTTAGTAAAATAAAAAGTAAAATTGTGAATATTGTATGAATATATTGTAATATAAAGGAAATGGTCGAAAAAAGGGGCGGGAAGATGGTTGTGGTACAAATGAATCAAGATCATAAAATAATAGGCAGAGTGTTGGCCGATGATGTTATTTCTGATTTGGGACATTTTTTACTGCGAAGAGGTATGGTTTTGTCCCCTTGGCATTTACAAATTTTAAAGATTCATAAGATTGAATATGTTGTTTTACAAGACATGGAAGCTCCGCCCCTAAACATTCAAATTAAGAATGTTTTTAAAAATAACGAAGAGGTTTCTAATTTATATTATGAAAATGTTATGGAAATAAAAAGCTTGTTTCAACAGGCTATTTCTCGTGAGATCCCTAGTTTACAAACATTTATGAAGCCCTTTACTCCATTGCTTGAGACAGTTATTAAAGGCAGTAATATTTTATTGGAACTGCACCATATTCGAGGATATGACGAGTATACATATAGACATAGTATAAACGTAGGTTTACTAGCGGCTACGATAGGTAAAATTTTAAAGTATCCTAACGAAATTACAATGATTCTAGGGAAAGTCGGATTCCTTCATGATATAGGAAAAATGAAAGTTTCTCACCAAATTTTAAATAAAAAGGGTCCACTCACGGATCAAGAGTACGGGGAAATAAAAAAACATACCATCTATGGAAAAGAAATTCTTGAAAGTATTGAAGGAACAGAGCAGGCATTGAAAATAGGGGCCTTATATCATCATGAGCGATTGGATGGATCTGGTTATCCTCACAATTTAAGGGGAAAGGAAATCCCCTTCTTGGCTCAAATAATTGCTGTTGCTGATACGTATGATGCCGTATCTTCGGACAGGGTATATAGAAATAAATATGCCCCTCTTGAAGCACTGAATGAGTTAGTAAAAGACGTTTATAATGGACGTTTAAACGGAGAGATTGTCTTACCGTTTGTGAATCATATCATGAATGGTTATATGGGAAATAAAGTAGTATTAAGTGATGGTAGAAGGGGACAAATAGTACACCTACATATTGATGAAATTTATCGTCCTTTAGTTATGTTGGACGATGGACAGTGTATTGATTTAAGAAAACATAGGACTATAGCTATTGTAAATGTGTTTTCATAATAGAAGAGCGTGTCTCAAACTCCCATGTCTTTACAAACACCACGATTTAATGAAAACTATTTTTGGCTGTACTAAATATGGAAGTTGATTTACGCTTCAGGCACTCCAATTGTAGCCGTTGCTTTTCCCGCAGGAAAGAGCGTTTCTTCTTTGAATAATCACCGATTTGTCTCGACGCATAATGCTACAGAGCAATGCTAGCAGAGGAAGAGACAGTTCTCGTGCCTTACGCTTCAATCAACTTCGTTTGAAAAACTTTCTTATAGGACATGCTTTCATTACTGTATTATTTTCTCCAGGATTTTTTCCTTGCTTAGTTCGGGGTTATTTAATTGTAGAGCTTCTGCATTCAACAAGAGCTCTTTAAATTTAGGGCTTGGCTGTAACCCAAATTGTTTTAAATCAGCCCCAGTAACTTTTTTTTGCATTTTCTCCCTTGAAAGGATATATTTCAGTCCCTTTAATGAAGTTTCTTCAGGCAATAAGGTTATAAACACAAGCATTGTTTCTATGCTTATACCTGAAAAATGTTGATGCCAATCTCCCAATAAATCAGGGTACTTTTTTTCTAGTGGATTGTCCTTTACTAGTTCGTAAAGATCCTCTAACAGCATTTGATCCCCTTTATTCAGAGAGTATAACCAAAGTTTATCTTTCTCCCTCTTTAATGGTGTTAGAAGAAGTAAAAAGGAAATCCAAACAGAATCCAAAGTAATTCCTTCTTTTTTTAATGTAATGATATAGCGACTTAGCCTTTTTATTCGTATGTTTATTATATTCCTTGATTCTAGAGTATTTAGGAGGAAAGGAAGCACCCCTAATTCAGCCATTCGTTTTACACCATATACTGGGTCTTCTTCAATAAAAAGTCGTTTTAATTCATTGGCAATCCTTGACTTGGAAACAGTAAGGAGGTTATTAGCCGATTGTTTTGCCAATCCCTCTGTTTGACTGTCCATGGCAAAACCTAAACGACTTTCAAATCGAATTGCCCTTAATATTCGTGTTGGATCCTCTACAAAACTTAAGTTATGTAGAATTTTTAATTTACCTTCTAATAGATCTTCATATCCATGAAAGAAATCTAATAAGGTTCCAAATTGTTCCTTATCGAGAGAAATAGCCATTGCATTAAAAGTGAAGTCCCTTCGGAATAAATCTTCTTTTATAGTGGACTTCTCTACCTCTGGAAGTGCCCCAGGATAATTATAAAACTCTGTTCGTGCACTTATTAAGTCTACTTTTATATTTGATGGATGCCTCCAGGCAGCCGTTCCAAATTTCTCATGATAACGAAGCTGACCACCGTATTTTTCCTGTAAATGTTTGGCTAACTTTAATCCATCACCTTCCACTACAACATCCATATCTTGATTACTTCTTTTGAGGAATAAATCTCGAACCATCCCCCCTACTAAATAAGCTTTTATACCAAGATTACTGGATTCCTTCCTAATGAGCATAAGCAGGCTGTAGACTTTGTCTGAAAGCTGTTCTTCCAGTTCCCTGTTTAAATTATAATTTTGAAGCCTTTTTGATTTTAGATCTCCTATTTGGAATTGTTTTCCTTTGACACTGTGAATGGCTTCTATTACATCCGTACGGGAAACAATTCCAACTAGCACTCCTTCTTCAACTACCGGTAGTCTTCCTATGTTCTTATCAATCATATACTCTTGTATTTGCCCTAAGTTTGTGTATTTGTTAATTGTAATAGGATAGTGACTCATGAAACTCTTTACGGGAATATAACCTAATCCGTGATGAAGTGCTTTATCTATATCTTTTCTTGAAATAGACCCAACAACATTCTCCTTCTCTACAATAGGGAATCCAGTATGACCATATCGATTGAACATTTTAGAAACATCTTTAATGGACATTTCCGGTGTCACCACACGTACAGGACTGGACATTATGTCCTTTGCTGAAAGGGGAATATCAATAAACTGTTGAATCAAGGTTATGTTTGCTCCATTTTCCAAAAACCAGGCTCCAGCAAGTAAGTCCCTCCTTGTAGTTTGTTCAGATGTAAAAGATCCTGTATCACTGTATAACCCAATGGCAAATACCGTGGCTTCAAATGGGGTAATTTCTATAGACGAAGCTTGAAGCTGCTCTGCTATAATAGTAATTGTTGCTCCTACATTCCCTATCTCACCACTGGAAAAGAGAAGGCTTTTATCTGTTTTTGGATGATGGTCGTACACCACAATATTTGGAGTTCGAGAAACACGAAGATTTACATCAACTCCAGAAAAGTTATTTGTATTTACTAAAATCAGATCGGTAACATTACTCCATTCAAAAGTATTGCTCCCTTTAAATGGAAAGTTATCCTTATAAATAGTTAAGAAAGAGTCAACACTTGGGTCAACTTTTTCTGGTAAAATCATGATAGATTGTGGGAACAATTTATTTGCGCCGATCATCGAAGCTAAACCGCCAAAGTCTAAATTTGTATGAGATAGAATTACTTTCATGATCAATCCCCCCAATATGAGGTAATGGTTATGTTTTCGCAAACTTTGTTGATTTTTTTAAAATCTTGGAGAAGCGAAAGGCGGCGACTCCAGCGGGAAAAGCAACAGCTGAAGATACCGCAGGGACGAGCGTTACGAGTAATCGCAGAAGCAGGACGTGGGCTGCCCTTAGGCATAATTGATCCGCCTGTAGCGTATCCAAGCAAACATATAAGCTAAAAAAAGAACAACCCTAAAAAAAATCTCCCATTATGGGAGACTTATAATTATTATACCTTTTTTATTCGAAAATTGCTTATCATTAGTAAAGATAGTGTTAAAATAAGAAACATAAAGACAGGAAGCGCTATCACTTCATTTAAGAGATAACTTATCGTTAGTATACAACCGGCAGCAGTAATAGGTAATCCAACAAAAAAACCTTCCTGTTCTGTCACGTTGAACCTTGCTAAACGAATAGCACCACATGCAATAAATATAATAGTAAACATCATTCCGGAGAAACCAAATTCGTGTAAGATTGATTGGTATATCAGTATAGCCGGGGCAACACCAAAGGAAATAATGTCACATAATGAGTCCAATTGTTTTCCAAGCTCTGAGGAAATGTTCATTCTCCGGGCAACCTTACCATCAAAACGATCAAAAATAGCAGCAAAGCAAATAAATGCTACACTATAGCCAAACTGTCCTTGAATTGCGTAGATCATGGCGAATCCACCTAAACCAAGGTTAATAATTGTTAAGAGGTTAGCTGTTTGGCTACGAAATTTCTTTACGGTATTATCAACAATGTGTTGAAATAGGAGCAATCATCATCCCTCCTTTATTTATGATTTGCCAATACATTTTATTGAAAATTAATTATATCATAATTACTGATGTAAACTACTAAAAAATTTATTATTTGGAGGAAGAACTTTATGCAGAAACAATTATACCGGTCCATGGTGGAATTAACACGAAATCCTATCTATACATCACTCCTCAAATCCTTTGCTACTTCTCGGCTAAGTGGTAAATTAAATCAATCCTTTGCAAAAGCCTTTGGTATAGATGATTCAGAGTTAGAAGGAAGCATTTCTGATTACAAAACGTTAAATGATTTCTTTATTCGCAATTTAAAGGAAGGGACTAGACCCATTGCGGAAGGGAAAGATACAATCGCAAGTCCTGTGGATGGTCTTATTTCCCAAGTTGGAGCTATCAATGAAAGGGCTACATTTCATATAAAAGAGCAAGATTATTCCTTACGAAATATGCTGGGACTAGAAAAAACAGTGGAACGGTATATTGGAGGGACATTTATACTTTTTTATTTGAGTCCAAAGGATTATCACCGTATTCATAGCCCAATAGATGGGGAAGTAACGAAGAGATGGGCCTTAGGAAAATATTCTGAGCCAGTTAATCAATGGGGGCTGCTCCTTGGACAGCAACCGTTGGCTAATAACTATCGTTTAATTACGGAAATAGAAAACATGGGGAAACGGATGGCAGTTGTAAAAGTCGGTGCATTAAATGTAAATAGCATTCACCCAACACAGGTTGAACGAAGGGTAATAAAAGGAGAAGAAATGGCTTATTTTACGTTCGGATCCACTGTAATTTTGTTATTTGAAAAAGATATGATAGTGCAAACAGTTGATGTAAAGGGAGAAGGCATTCCAATAAAACAGGGACAAGCTATCGGTGCTTTGATGTAATGTAACCCTTTAAAATTACAACACTAGGGGAGGGGGGGATCTGGATGAAGCTCCTATCTACTTTAGCCACTCGAATTGTTAAAGAGGTAACCCATATTGTAAATGAAGAGATAATAGTTGTAGATGACAGTGGAATTATTATGGCAGCGAGTGATGAAAAACGAGTAGGCAACTTTCATGAAGGAGCTTATAAAGCTGTTCGAAAAAAAGAAAAATTAATTATATCTGACCAGGATGTGGGGCGGTTAAAAGGGGTAAAGGCAGGTTTAAATTTACCGATAATTTTTGACCACCGAGCTATTGGTGTAATTGGAATAACCGGTAAGCCTGAGAAAGTTAATCATTTTGGAGAATTAATTCAACGAATGACAGAATTAATTATTCAAGCGGCCTACACAAGTGAAAGATTAGCTTCAAAATATCGTGGTTTAGAGACCTTTGTATATGAATGGGTTCATTTAACACAAATCGATCAAGACTTTCTAGAACGGGGAGAAATTCTTGGGATATCTATGTTTCTCCCGAGAGTTTGTGCAATGTATGAGGTCAGGGCAGAGGAATTGGATGCTGGGGATGATCGGTTAATAGAAAAAGAGGTTATAGAACAAATCAGACTATCCTTCCGAGATAATCCCCAAGACTTAGTAGTAAGGTGGGGAAATGGAAGGTTTGTATTACTAAAGCATTTTCATGAGGAAGATAAGAGTCAATTGGAACATGCATTATATCAATGTAAGCAACGGATAAAACGAGAACAAGGTATTGATGTTTTTGTAGGTATAGGGACGACGGAAAAGGAACCAGATAAATTACATCGTTCTTATCATGCAGCAAGAAAAGCATTATTAGTTTCCAAGAAAAAAAGTACTATTACCTTTTATAATGAATTAACATTAGATATCGCATTAACGGAAATAACGGAAGAAACTAGGAGAATAGTTGTAAGAAAGGTTTTAGGTGAAATAGCTAACGATAATGAATTATTAGAGACCTTGAAAGCTTATATTCAACACAACTGTTCCATCAAGGAAACAGCAAAATATCTCCATATTCATATTAATACACTTCACTATCGCTTGAAACGAATTAATGAGCTAACAGGAATGCCTTTAAAAGAAACGGAAAATCTCGTTTCCTTTTATTTAGCCTTATCTTTTTTAAATGAACTTGTATAAATACACAAAAATAAAGTGCTTTCATCTGTGAGAATTGTATTATAAAACATAGATGGGAACGCTTTATTTTTTTATAATATTTTTAATGGGGAAGTAATATTTTCACTTAAATGAGGGGGAATTTTCATGTTAAAGCAGGAAGTTAGGGATATGCTTGTATCCATTGTCGGGGATGATAATCTGCGGGATTCACAGCAGGATTTAATCGCCTATTCCTATGATGCAACACCAAATTATCAAGCGTTACCTGATGCTGTTATTAAACCAAGAAATACAAAAGATGTTTCAGAGATTGTCAAAGTTTGCAATGAATACAAGATTCCTATTGTACCAAGGGGAAATGCAACTAATCTATGTGCAGGTACAACACCGTTAGAAGGCGGTATTGTAATGATTTTTACTCACATGAACCAAATTTTAGAATTAGATGAAGAGAACCTTACTGTTACTGTACAACCTGGAATCATTACATTAAATATGATTGAGGCGGTGGAGGCAAAAGGCTTGTTTTACCCTCCGGACCCCTCTTCTATGAAAATTTCTACCATCGGTGGAAATATCAATGAGTGCTCAGGAGGGTTACGAGGTTTAAAATATGGAGTAACAAGGGACTATGTAATAGGTTTAGAATTCGTTATGCCAAATGGAGATATTGTCCGAACTGGAGGTAAGCTCGCTAAGGATGTGGCCGGATACGATTTAACTCGCCTAATGGTTGGCTCGGAGGGAACGCTAGGTATTATTACAGAGGCAACCTTAAAGCTAATTCCTAAACCAGAGTCGAAGAAAACGATGCTTGCTATGTATAATAGCTTGGAAGCAGCTGGGAAGACAGTTTCGGCTATCATTGCTAACAAAATTATCCCAACTACACTAGAATTTCTAGATCAACCTACCATTCAAGTGGTGGAAGACTTTGCAAAAATTGGGCTTCCAACAGAAGTGGGGGCAATTCTTTTAATTGAACAGGATGGCCCTTTAGAAGTGGTTGAGCGGGATAGTAATAAAATTGCAGAGATTTGTGAAGAAGGAGGTGCCATATCAGTAAAAATTGCAGAAACACCGGAAGAGGGAGAAGCATTGACAACGGCCAGACGAGCTGCTTTATCTGCACTTGCGAGATTAAAACCTACAACTATATTAGAGGACGCAACAGTACCTCGTTCCAAAATAGCAGAAATGGTTCGTGCCATTGAAGAAATAGCCGAACGGAATAACGTTCGAATCTGTACTTTTGGGCATGCAGGGGATGGTAACCTTCATCCAACATGTATGACAGACGCACGGGATAAGGAAGAAATGGAACGTGTGGAAAAAGCTTTTGAAGAGGTGTTTGAAAAAGCGATTGAACTGGGAGGTACCATAACTGGGGAACATGGTGTCGGAGTAATGAAATCACCTTATCTTGCCTGGAAGATTGGAGAGACAGGGGTAAATGCCATGTTAGCTATTAAACAATCCTTTGATCCTAATAATATTATGAACCCTGGAAAAATGTTTGCTAAGGAGAGTCGTAAACGGGTGGTGGTTCAAAAATGAGCAATTCGAAGATAAATCGTACGAATCAAATCGTAAAAGATTTCCAAGAGAAAATGGATTATGATGAATTAATGAACTGTATGCGTTGTGGATTTTGCCTTCCATCTTGTCCAACCTATCGTGAGACAGGAGGAAATGAGGCAGCTTCACCGAGGGGAAGAATTGCCATGATGAAGGCAGTGGTAGATGGTAAAATGACTCCTGATGAGGATTTTGAAAAACAACTAAGCCTCTGCTTAGGCTGCCGCGCATGTGAACCAGCCTGCCCACCAGGAGTTAAATACGGACACCTCCTAGAGGATGCAGTAGATATTCTTCAAAAGAATAAGAAGCAGTCTTCTTCCGTAAAATTTCTTAGAGGGTTTCTTTTTGATCATCTTTTTCCAAAGAAGAGCAATATGATCACTTTTACTGGTTTAATGTGGTTTTACCAAAAAAGCGGGATTCAAAAGTTTGCAAGGGCTACTAAATTAACTAGGCTTGTTGGGAAGCAGATGAGTGCCATGGAGAGGGTACTACCTGACCTTCCTTCACCAAAACAAATGAAGAATCGACCGACATATGTTCAACCAGAGGGAGAAGTAAAGAAGAGGGTAGCGTTCTTTTCCAATTGTATGATGGATACATTATTTTTGGATACAAATGATTCCACACTATTTTTATTAAAGAAGGCAAAGTGTGAGGTTGTAATACCGGAGGATCAAACCTGCTGTGGTGCCATCCTAGCCCATAGTGGAGAAAAGGATAAAGCGAAGGAATTAGCTAAAAAGAATATTGAAGCCTTTGAAAAGGAAAATGTTGATTATATTATATCTAATGCAGGTGGGTGCGGTGCTTTATTAGCGGAATATGATCATTTGTTAAAGGATGAATTAGATTGGTTGCCCCGTGCAAAAGCATTTGTAAGAAAGGTAAAGGACATATCTGAAATACTATATGCTGTTGGATTACCAGAGATGGAGTTACCTCCACAAATTATAACGTATCAAGATTCTTGTCACTTAAGAAATGTGATGAAGACAGCAGCTGCACCACGTAAGCTTTTGCAATCCATCAAAGGAGTAGCCTATAAGGAGATGGTAGAAGCAGACAGATGCTGCGGTTCAGCAGGAACTTACAATATAATAGAACAGGAAATGTCTATGCAAATACTAGACCACAAAATGGTAAAAGTTCTTGATACTAAAGCAACTACTATTGTAACGGCTAACCCAGGCTGTCTCTTACAAATGAAGCTAGGAATTGACAGGGAAGGATACAGTAATACGATGCGAGGGGTTCATATTGTCGATTTGCTAGCAGAGGCTATAAAGTTCAGTGAAGAACAGAAGAAGAACGTATTAGACAAAGAAGGTAAGAAACAACCTGTAAATACTTAATTAGGCTGTATTAATGAGATAATGGTATTTGCTTCACGCATGGCAAATACTTAGAGGGTGACTAAAAAGGTTAAAAACCAACCTTTTTAGTCACCCTCTTTTTCTCATGATTTTTGTTTCTCTTTTCTATCCAGTTGTTTAATATGTTCACCAAGGTCATCCTGTAAGCTCTTATCCCATAACTTAACTCCCACATTATAAGCAGATTTTGATATCATAAATCCTGCAACAGGAGCTGTTAAAAAGACAAAGAGAATGGTTAATAAAAGCTTTCCAGCAAAGATACCCTCAATGAAATAAAAGAATATAAAGACACCAAGAATTATACTGATAACCCCAAGTGTGGCACTTTTGGTTGCTGCGTGTAACCTTCCATACACGTCAGGGAAACGAATAATACCGATGGCACCTAATAAACTTAATCCTCCACCAATAAGGATTAAGATACTAATCACGATCTCGGTCAAGGACCACACCCCCTTCAATAAACTTTGCAAGTGCAACAGAGCCTATGAATGCAAGGATTGCAATGACTAAAGCAACTTCTGCATATGCTAACGTTTGTTGCACTATCATGATAACACCAGCAAAGCCAATTAAATTGATTCCGATAGTATCAAGTGCTACAACTCGATCAGACATTGTAGGACCTATTAATACACGGATAAAACAAACGAGAATAGAAAGTGACATTAATATTAAAACAATTGTACTCACTGTTTCTAACATTATTTTGTCACCTCCAGAATAGCCTTTTCAAAAGAATCGTGGATTTCTTTTATAGCTTCATCTTTATCCTCAATATGAATAAAATGGACGTAAATTGTTTTTCCATTTTCAGAGAAATTCATAGAAAGTGTTCCAGGTGTTAAGGAAATCATCGTGGCCAGAAGGGTGATTTCCCATTCCGTGTCCAAGTCTGTTGGTACAGCAATGATTCCCGGTCGAATATCCATTTTTGGACTTAATACAATTTTTATGACATCGATATTGGCAAGGATTAATTTGTAAATGAACAGCACTATAAGTTTAAAAAATGCATAGACCCTTCTCCCGTAAAATTCAAAGTTTAGAAGTCCACGTAAAACGAATAGCATTATGAACCCGATAAAATATCCCACAAGGAAATCGATCACTGTAAAGTCATTACGCAATAAAATCCATAGAAAGGCAATACCAATGTTAAGGAGGATCTGAAATGCCATAGTACCTACTCCTTCAGTACAGAATTAATATAGATTGATGGATCTAACATTTGATCTGCAGCTTCAAACAATAAAATGAAAAGTGGTTCTGCTAGAATCCCCATTAAAAAGCTGATGATAATTAGAGGGATTCCAGGCAATAACAGCTTGCCAACTTTTCGTTCTTTCGCTTGTTCTGGCGTAAGAGACGGAGAGCCCCAGAATACATACATAAAGATTTTAACCATTGAGAAAAGGGTTAATAGGCCCACTACTAAGCTTACAAATACGATAAAGTAATTCCCCGCATCTAGACCACCTAAAACAAGAGCGAATTTAGCAAAGAATCCACTTAATGGTGGTATACCTGCTAATGATATTGCCGCTATAAAGAACAGCCAACCTAATTGTGGGTGCGTCTTTAATAAACCGCTCATTTTCTTTAAATCTGTTGTACCTGTTACTTTTTCTGTAGCACCGCAGTATAAAAATAATGCAGTTTTAACTATCATATTATGAGCAATGATATAAATGGCACCTGCGATTGCCATCTGGGTAAAGATCCCTAATCCCATTATCATGTATCCAACCTGGCTGATAATATGAATAGCTAAGATTTTCTTAAAGTCAAATTTAGAAACGGCCCCAATAACTCCTATAAACATCGTTAATCCAGCTAAGATAAGAATGATATTTAAAGTGAAGTCTTGATTATGCGTAAAAATTAACGTGTATGTACGCATAATGGAATATACTCCTACTTTGGTAAGTAAACCACCAAGTAGTGCAGCTACAGCTGTAGGAGGGCCGAAATAGGAATTTGGTAACCAAAAGTGAAGAGGGACCAATGCACCTTTTATACCAAATACGATTAAGAATAGAATTGCAATAACCGTTAATACCCCTGTTTGTTCCACTTCACCAATTCTTTCAGCTAAGTGAGCAAAGTTTAAAGTTCCCGTAACAGAATAGAGTAATGCTATTGCAATAACAAAGAACATAGATCCAAAAATACTAATTACAACATATTTAAACGATTCTCGAAGTTGATACTTTGTTCTCCCCATAACAATTAATACGAAGGAGGAAAGAAGCATTACTTCAAAGAATACAAACAGGTTAAACATGTCACCTGTTAAGAAAGACCCGTTTACACCAGTGAGTAAGAAAAAATAAAACGGATAAAAGTAATATTTCTCTCTATCAGGATGAAGTGTTTGAAAAGCAAAGAATAAACATGCAACCGCCACGATACTTGCTAATGTAACCATTATAGAAGCAAATAAATCTCCCACAAGTATAATCCCAAACGGCGCTTGCCAATTACCTAATTCAACTGTCATTATCCCGTCTTGATAGATTAAGTAAACCATGTAAATTGATACAAATACTAGGCTAAGCGACGTTAATCCACTTACAAATCGTTGTAGTTGTATATTTTTCTTAAATAAGATAAGAATGACACCTACAATAAATGGTATCAAGACAGGTAGCAATATTATATCATTCATCGGCACTACCCCTTAATTCATCAAGATCGTCTGTTTTATGTGCTTTATACGTTTGATAAGAAAGTACAAGTAGAAAAGCTGTTACCCCAAACCCAATTACAATAGCTGTTAAAATAAGTGCCTGTGGCAGAGGGTCTGCATAAGAAGAGGCATACTCACCTAAAAGCGGTGGAGCACCTTCTTTAAGTCCAGCCATTGTTAAGAAAAGTAGATGGGCACCATGAGCTAGCATAACAAGGCCTAATACTACTCGGAGTAAGCTTTTGGTTAAAATTAAATACGTACTTACGGAGACTATTACCCCAACCGTAAGAATCATTAATATCTCCATTACGTATCATCCTCCGCAATCGTTAAGATGGATAACAAGGCTACGGCCACAACTACTAAATAGATTCCTAAATCAAATGGTAATGCTGTTTTTAATCCAATTTCACCGAATATTGGTACGGTGTAGTACTCAAAAAATTGAGTTAAATATGGATAACCAAACAACATACTATAGAGCCCTGTACCGATGGCAATAAGTAAACCCCAAGCTATAATTGTCGAGTAATCGAAGGGGATAACTTTCTTAATTTTTTTAATATCAAAGCTTACATATAGAAGGAGGAGGGCTGCTGCTGTCATTAAGCCCCCGATAAAACCTCCTCCAGGATTATTGTGACCAGCAAAGAATAAAAAGATCGAAAAGGAAAGGATGATAAAGGAAACGATACGTGTAATAGTGTGAAGCATTAAGTAATTCGTTTTCATACGTCCGATCCCTCCTTAACCTTTAATTTAACTAAGGCAACAATACCTAGGGCTGCAATTCCTAAAACCAATACTTCTAATAAAGTATCTAAAGCACGGAAATCTACTAGGATTACGTTAACCATATTGTAACCGCCTGCCAGTGGCTTGGAATGTTCCACAAAGAATTGGGAAATCACATCAAAGTTAACGTCATGTCTCATTGCATGTGCACTGAAAGCGATAAGCGTAACCATAAGCCCCATACCAATAGAAATTACTAAATTTGTCATTTTAAAAACTGGTTTAAACTTTTCTTTGCGAAGCTCTGGTAAGTGATAAAAAACAAGTAAGAATAAAATTACCATTACTGTTTCAACAAGTAACTGCGTAAGAGCCAAATCTGGTGCTCTGAAAACAACGAACAGAAGCGCTAATAAAAACCCTACTACACCAACAGCGATTACTGCAGTAATTCTGTGCTGAATGAATGGAATACTTATTGTAGTTACAATCAGTACTCCAGTTATAATCCATAAATAAGGAGAAATCTCCGATACATTAATAAAATCGAAAGCTAATGCGTCAAAACGGAAGAATGTCCAGCCTAACAGAAGGATCATAAAGACTATTGTATAAGCAAAATAATCTCGTAATAATCCGGTTAATTGTACATTCGTTACTCCTTTTGATACTGTTACAAGTCCTTCTAGTCCACCATCATACAACCTATTTAATGGGTCACGTTCCCGAAGGAAGAAAGTAGCTTCTTGCCAGTGCTTAAGGTTTAGGAAGACAAGAGAACCGAACAAGACTACTCCGACTGTCATTAACAATTCTGTATTAAGACCGTGCCAGTGGTAGATGTTAACGTATGTTTCAGGTCCATAAGGTAATATCGATTGGATGGCAGGTACAATAATAGAATTGGAAAGTAAATTTGGAAATAAACCAAATATAACAACTAAGGACGCTAGAATAATAGGCGACAGAAGCAAACCGATTGGTGCTTCATGTGCTTTTTTCTCTAGCTTTTCCGGCTGATACTTTCCTGTAAAGGTTTTAAAGAACATAATCATACAGTAAACAAAAGTAAACACACTCGCAATCCAAGCTACAATAGGGAAGATGAAACCTAAAGCTTGAACATTAAAGATGTCCAAGGCCGTAGCATTTAATACCCCAGTAAAGAACATTTCCTTACTTAGGAATCCATTAAAAGGTGGTAAGCCGGCCATAGAGGCTATTCCAATAATGGAAATAGTAAAGGTGACAGGCATGATAGCCATTAAACCACCTAGTTTTCTTATATCCCTTGTTCCTGTTTCATGGTCAACAATACCAACGACCATAAAGAGACTTCCTTTAAAGGTTGCATGGTTAATTAAATGGAATACTGCTGCTATAATGGCTACTTCAGCTATATGGTCTATAAAGGAAGCTGAACCAATCCCTAAAAGTGCCATAATTAGACCTAATTGACTTATTGTTGAAAAGGCTAGAATTGCCTTTAAGTCCGTTTGACGTATGGCTGAAATGGATCCCCATATCAAAGTTAATAACCCAAAGCTTGTAATGATCCAAAACCACTCTGGAATTCCACCGAAAACTGGTGTAAATCGTGCAACTAAGTAAATACCAGCCTTTACCATCGTTGCTGAGTGAAGGTATGCACTTACTGGTGTAGGTGCTTCCATTGCATCTGGTAACCAAATATGGAATGGAAATTGGGCTGATTTTGTAAAAGCCCCAAGCAAGATTAACAACATAGCAGGAATAAATAATGCTTCATTGAAGACAGCATTTGAAGCAAAGAATTCAATAATACCTTGGATACTGAATGTACCAGTCATGATATATAAGAGGCAGAAACCTGCTAACATAGCAAACCCGCCGCTAACGGTAATCAGCATGGACTTCTGAGCTCCATATTTGGATTTGTCCTTATGGAACCAATAAGCAATGAGTAATGATGACGCCAAGCTTGTTAATTCCCAAAATACATAAATGACGATCAGGTTATCTGATAAAACAACACCTAACATTGCCCCCATAAACATGAGTAAATACACGTAGAAGTTATTCAGTGGTTCATCCTTCTTATTAGCTATATAGTAAATAGAATAAAGAACCACTAATGCACCAATACCAGTGATGAGTAAAGCAAATAATAAACTTAAACCATCTAGATAAATAGAGAAATTAATCCCAACAGATGGAACCCAAGGAACGACCAGGGGCTCTGGTGTTTCATTCATTGGGAGGTATTGGATAAGGTAGATAAACAAAATAACAGGTAATGCAAGTACGAACCACCCAGTATGTATTTGGCGGAACCACTTATAGAAAAACGGAATAAAAACTGCCATTATAAAGGGCGCTAATACTAAAAAGTGAAGCGTTGACAAGTGATTTACCTCCTTTTATATATGTAATGTTAATTAGTTTTCAGCATCATCCATTTCTCTCCTCAAATTTATGACCAAATAAAATTATAATATAAATTATTTTTCGTTGCACCTTTCAGCCATTTAGCTTAAGCGTTTTGCATCAAATTTATTAAATAAGAAGAAAGTGAACTTTTTTCATCAAAAAAAATTTTTTTTTACATGCTCTAGACAAACATGATAATAATATTTTTACCTATAAAGTGAATTTATTACATTTTTTTTTACGGGAGATTATTGGAGAGCGGGTATAAAAAAAAGAAAACCGTATCATCCTTATACTAAAGGCGGTGATACGGTTGGAAAATAAAAAACTATTTACAATTCCAGGTATAATTTTCTTCATTCTATTATTCATTGCAATACCTTTCCATATTGATTCAACGAATCATATTGTTGAAAGACAATATGAGAATGAAAATATTAGTGGATTTATTTTCGATGAAAATCAAAGGAATGAAGCACGTTTTCGTCCTCGAGAATATATCCATACTAATAGACACCATGAAGAAAATTTAAATGAAGGGTCATAGTTTCCTTTAACTATACGTTAAAGGGAGCTATGATGTCATGGAACGCTTGTCCTTTATGGCTCGACGTTCAATCTCTTGTTGTATTAAAGAAATAAATTCCTCACTTAGTTTCAATTCTTGTGCTTTTTCATATGTTTCCAATAATAAGGCATCCGACAAATATCTCATAGCCCCTTGCCGCCCCATGGCAGCTTCACCTCCCCTATTATATTTTCCGATTAGAAGGTTCTGTAAATGGATGAATTACATTAACTTGTCCATTTTACTTCCTGTCAACAATTATATAAATTATGATCGCTCATATGGTGTTTCATAACAATTTAATAATAAGCATTTGCTGGTCGCTCATAGTCGAGTCGATTGTGCTTTTCTTATTATGTGTGTTGATAATATCATGTAATAAAAAGGTTCTCAATGGCCCTTTTATCCACATTAATTAGTGGATAAGTTGTGGATATATTGTATATAAATGTAAGGAAACTACGTTATTTATAGGTGGATATGTGTATAATGTTATCCACAATTGTTTGACTTTGTGGTAATTTGTCGAAAAATATTTGTCATACTTTTATTTTAACCTCATAAACACCAGTTAAACTTGCTACGTTTGATATTTTGGATAAAATATATGTATGATAGAGGAATATCTTACTTAATAGTGATAGGGATATATAAAATTACATAAGAAAATGCTAATGCAAATTAATGGAAAGGAAGTTACATTATAATGGGAGATTCTAAAGAACAGTCCATCAGTTGTTCCGGCTGTGGGATAAAGATCCAAACGGAAGAACCAAATAAGCTAGGTTATACACCAAAATCTGCCTTAGAAAGGGAGATAGTCATTTGTCAAAGGTGCTTTCGCTTAAAGCACTATAATGAAGTTCAGGATGTCTCGTTAACAGACGATGATTTCTTAAAGATTTTAAATACCCTAGGAGAAAAGAATGCTCTTATAGTTAAAATTGTAGATATTTTTGATTTTGAAGGAAGCTGGCTTCCTGGATTACATCGTTTTGTTGGTAAAAATCCTATATTGCTTGTTGGTAATAAGGTTGACCTTTTACCTAAATCCGTAAAAAGAACGAAGCTTATCGATTGGATGAAATCAACAAGCAAGGATTATGGGTTAAAAGCGACGGATGTTCATTTAATGAGCGCCGGAACAGGGGAAGGGGTATTGGAAACTGCAAACCTTAT
The DNA here is from genome assembly GCF_030813435.1 of Evansella vedderi. Classification (GTDB taxonomy): domain Bacteria; phylum Bacillota; class Bacilli; order Bacillales; family Salisediminibacteriaceae; genus Evansella; species Evansella vedderi. The sequence continues at coordinate 145,350 of NZ_JAUSUG010000005.1, forward strand.
TGAACAATATCGAAATAAGGGAGATGTTTATGTTGTTGGTTCCACAAATGTGGGAAAATCAACGTTTATTAATCGTTTATTGAAGGAATTTGGAGCGGATGACGATTTTATGATAACAACCTCCAATATCCCAGGAACAACATTAGATATGATTGATGTTCCATTAGATGATGGTTCATCACTTTTTGATACACCAGGAATAATTAATCATCATCAAATGGCCCATTTATTAGATAAAAATGAATTAAAGGTTATCTCACCAAGAAAAGAAATAAAGCCTACCGTTTTTCAATTACGCTCTGGTCAAACATTATTTATGGGAGGTTTGGCGAGAATCGACTTTGTAGAAGGGGAGGATCAGTCCTTTGTCTGTTACTTTTCTAACGATTTAAACATTCATCGAACAAAATTAGAGAAAGCAGATGATTTATATCAAAACCATTTAGGAGAGTTGCTAACACCACCAACTGGCAAAAATGTCGATTCCTTTCCAGAGCTTATAAAAAAGGAATGGAAATTGAAGAAGGAAAAGCAAGATGTAGTAATATCCGGATTAGGATGGATTACCATTCACGGGGAAGGTGCTACCGTACGAACTCACGCACCAAAAGGAGTACACGTCAGCTTACGCTCATCTATTTTTTAATATCAACGGGAAGAGGGGAAAAAATGTCAATGAAACAAATAATGGGAGTAATAGGTCACCCCATCAAACACACCCTATCACCATTAATGCATGAGGCTGCTTACAATGCACTAGAGCTAAATATGGCTTATCTTGCTTTTGAGGTGAAACCGGAGGATCTGGATAAGGCTATTCATGGTATTAGGGCACTAGGATTACGGGGAATAAATGTAACAATCCCACATAAAGTGGAGGTTATTCCGTTTTTAGATGAAATTGATGATCTAGCAAAAGAAATAGGCGCTGTTAATACAATAGTAAACGATAATGGTCGCTTAATGGGATATAACACCGATGGGGAAGGTTATTTAAAATCATTATTGCAATGCTTAACGAATGATCTGAAAGGGATGCATGTTCTGATCATTGGTGCAGGAGGGGCTTCAAAAGCTGTTGCCCTAACCTTAGCTAAACATGGGGTAAAGGCAATGGCTATATGTAATCGTACTATAGAAAAAGCAGAAGATTTGGCTAAAAACTGTGGGAAATACGTCCCCTCTTTATCCATTTCCTTAGAAGAGGCAGAGGAACAAATCAATGATTTTGATATTATTATTAATACTACATCAATTGGGATGATTAATGAGAATGAATTACCCATATCACTAAAAAAGCTTAATAAAAAGAAAGATATATACTTTAGCGATCTAATTTACACTCCTTTTCAGACAAAGTTACTGTTAGAGGGAGAGAAAGCTGGAGCCAAAACATTAAATGGATTAGACATGTTTATTTATCAAGGGGCATTAGCTTTTGAGCGGTGGACAGGTCATGAGGCACCTATTAATGTGATGAGAGAAGCGGTAACCAAACATCTTCGAGGAGGAAAATAATGCTAACAAGTAAACAGAAGAGATTCTTAAAAAGTAAAGCACACCATCTAAAGCCAATTTTTCAGGTTGGAAAGGGCGGTGTAAACGAAAACCTTATTACCCAAGTGGTAGATGCCTTAGAAGCGAGGGAGCTAATCAAAGTGAATATTCTGCAAAACTGTGAGGAGGACAAGCACGAAGTGGCCAAAGAAATATCTACTGGAGCAGATGCAGAGTTAGTTCAATTAATAGGAAATACAATGGTTTTTTATAAGGAATCGAAGAATAATAAGAAGCTGGAATTACCTTCTTAAGAGGTGGTCGTATGGGACGTATAGGAATACTGGGAGGTACGTTTGACCCACCACATATAGGACATTTATTTATGGCGGAAGAAGCCAGGATTAAGATGGATCTTGATGAGGTTTGGTGGATGCCCAATCGAATTCCCCCCCATAAAGAAAAGGAAAGTGATACGACAGAGAGGGACCGTGTAGATATGATTCAATCAATGGTTAACCTCCACCCGTCCTTTGCTTTATGTGATATCGAATTGAAAAGGGAAGGCCCATCTTATACTTATGATACAGTTATGGAGCTTAGAGGAAAATATCCAAATGAGGAATTCTTCTTTATAATTGGTGAAGACAGCCTAGAAACATTAGATTCATGGCATAAAGGTCAAGATCTTAAGAAATTGATCACTTTTATAGTAATTCGCAGGCCAGGATATTATTATGAAAAAAAGCTGTCTAAGGGAATTACTATTATTGAAGGGCCGACAATAGATGTTTCTTCAAGTGTCATACGGGAAACAATATATCATAAGAAATGTAATAGGTTTTTATTAACCAATGATGTTTTTTCCATAATAAAGGAGAGGCAGCTCTATGAATGAAGAACAAGCCTTTGCTGCAGTGAAAAAAAGCCTAAAGAAAAGAAGGTACGAGCACACAATCCGTGTCACAGAAGAGACAGAACGTTTGGCTCAAAGATTTAATGTAAATGTCGAAAAAGCAAGACTTGCTGCAATTCTTCATGATTATGCGAAATATCGTCCTGTAGAAGAAATGCGTAAAACAATAAAAGAAGAAAATCTTCCGGGGAACCTTCTTAATTTTGGTGATGAAATTCTTCATGCTTTTGTAGGTGCATTTTACGTGGCAAAGGAATTAAATGTTGATGATTTAGGGGTCTTAGATGCGATTCGTTATCATACAACAGGAAGAGCAAATATGAGTAACTTAGAAAAGGTTGTATTTTTAGCTGATTATATTGAACCTGGAAGAAGCTTTGCCGGGATAGATGAAGTACGCTTAGCAGCTGAAACTAATTTAGATAAAGCTTGTTTTCTAGCACTAAGAAACACAATAAATTTTCTTGTTTTAAAACAACAACCTGTTTATCCAGAAACGTTTGAGGCATATAATGATTATGCCATAGTATTTAAAGGGAGGTCATGAAGCTTTCATGAAAAAAAATAATTTGTTAGATTTGGCTGTAAAAGCAGCAGATGATAAAAAAGCATTGGATTTAAATGTATTAGATATGGAAGGGATTTCACTTATTGCCGATTATTTTGTTATTTGTCATGGTAATTCTGAGAAACAAGTGGAGGCCATAGCTCGAGAAATAAAGGATCGCGCTCAAGAAGAAGGGATTGAGCTAAAAAGATTAGAGGGGTTAGATGAATGCCGTTGGGTTCTTATTGATTTAAACGATGTAATTGTCCATGTCTTCCATAAAGACGAGCGCCTTTATTATAATTTGGAAAAGCTATGGGGCGATGCAAGGATAATATCGGTTGAACAAGTGTTAAATACGTAATAATAGCTATTTGTTTTTATGTGAGGAGAATTTTTAATGACAGAGCAACATTTTGCCTCTATATACGATTTACTTATGGAGGATGTTCCTTATGAAGAATGGTTAAACTTTACAAGAAAATTTGTTTCTACAGGGGCAAAAGTTCTTGACCTTGCATGTGGAACAGGAACATTAGCCATAAAATTTTACGAAGCAGGCTTCAATGTCACTGGTGTCGACATATCACAGGACATGCTTGCTGTTGCTGAGAAAAAGATTAGAGAAAAGCAGATACCAGTTCGGTTATTTAATGGGGATATGCGTAATCTCTCTGGTTTTTCTGATATGGATGCTGTAACAATTTTCTGTGATGGTGTGAACTATCTCTTAGAGGAACAGGATGTACAGCGAACTTTCTCTGAGGTTGCAAAAACCTTGCAGCCTGGTGGGGTTTTCTTATTTGATGTTCATAGCATTTATAAGATGGAGACTATTTTTAATGATCAATTATATGGTGAAAATGGAGAAGAGATTTCTTATTTATGGTTTAGTTCCCCTGGGGAAAAAAAATATAGTGTAGATCATACATTAACTTTTTTTATAAAGGAGCAAGAAGGGGTATATAATCGTATGGACGAAGAACATTCCCAGCGAACATTCCCCGTTGAAACTTATATGACTTGGTTAAAGGATGCTGGATTTAATTTCATTGAAGTATACAGTGATTTTGGAAAAGAAGCCCCTAGGAAAACTGATGAAAGATATTTTTTTAAAGCAATAAAAAATAAGCAGGAATTTTAACATTTTTAGCGAATAAAAAAGAGCAAGGGAAGTCATTCCTTGCTCTTTTCTTTCTGTGGTAATTGTTTTTGAATTAACATGCGATCCTCGTCAAATTTTTCGTGAGTACTCTGAAATAGTTTGTTAAATTGGTCTCCAACCTCTTCTCGTAATACATTCAGCCCTACACCAGTTACGCCTCCTGGAACGGTGACTTTCTCCTGCAAGGTTTGAAGAGTAAAGTGTTTTTGCCTTAATAATTCACCATAACCAATAAGCATAGACTCCATAATATTAGTTGCTTCTTGTTCTGTGATTTCCGTTTCTGCTACTGCTCCTTTAATCATTTGTTCTACTAAAAAGCTAATAAATGCAGGTCCGCAGCACCCCAGATCTGATGCAACACGTGTAATACGATCACTGATTATTTCCGGACGGGAAATAGTTGATGCAAAATGTAAGAATTCCTCCTTTAAACTTCCAGATACAGTATCACCAAATGTTACTAAAGAAGGACCATCTAATGCACGGTTCACAATGCTTGGAATAAATCTAATGACATTTGCATCTGTAAAGGATTCTAATTCTTCTACAAGTAAAGGACTGGTAATAGAAATTAATGTATGCTTTTTAGTTAATGCATCTCGATTCCTTTCTAATAGTGGAATCATTTGCAATGGTTTAACACATAAAAAGATCCAGTCACTTTGCTCTATAACAGAACGAGCATCCTCTACTACGTTTAGTCCCTCATGTACAGTGGCTAAATTATAAGCCTTACTAATGGTCCGGTTCGTGATCGTCACGTCACTTGGGGCGATTGCATGGGCATTTAAAAAGGATTCAATTAAGATCGTACCCATGTTTCCTGTTCCGATGAAGCCAATTCTCTTCAACCGTTCCCCCTCCTTTAAATACATTTACTCCTAAACATTGTATGAAAAAAAAAACTGAATATGAATTAGATGAGGTGAAAGGTATGGGTTTTTTAAGTAATTCAATCAAGTGGCAGGTAATTTTCGCAGTAATACTTAGTTTCTTTGTAGGTGGCCTTTTAATTTTTTTTATTTTAGGAGAAGGAAGAGAAAGTGAGGAAGAGGAATGGATATTGCCTTGGGAAGAAGTTAAAGAAGAAAAGAGTGATTCACTGCAAGCATCATCAATGGAGAAAATATTTGTGGATATTAAAGGAGAGGTTATATATCCGGGTATTTACGAAATAGAAGAAGGAGGAAGAGTATTTCAAGCCATTGATAAGGCTGGTGGCTTTACAGAACTAGCTGAGGAAAGGGTCATTAATTTAGCAGAAAAATGCTATGACGAAATGGTTATCTATGTTCCTTCAAAGGAGGAGTTTGAGGGAGGAGGAATGATAAATTATTCCCAATCAAGTAATTCTCAAGATGATAGGATCCGAATCAACCAAGCGACTCCTATGGAGCTTACAAAGCTACCTGGGATAGGTCCAGCAAAAGCAGAAGCTATTATTCGATACCGTGAAGAGAATGGGCCATTTCGGAATGTGGAAGAATTAGTGAATGTTCCAGGAATTGGTGAAAAAACATTAGAAAATATAAAGGATTTAATTAAAGTTCATTAAATTTCACCTATCATTTTCAGGTTACTTTGAAACTTTCTGCAGAAAATGTTGACGATATTAAGGCAAGTTGTCTAAACTAGATTTAAATATGTCGAATTTTGGTCTGGAGAGGGGAGTTGTTGACTAAATGGAAAGAATCTCATGGCACCAATACTTTATGGCTCAAAGTCATTTGTTGGCTCTTCGAAGTACATGCAGTCGACTAATGGTTGGAGCGACTATTGTAAGAGAGAAGCGGATTATTGCAGGTGGATATAACGGAGCAATTTCGGGAGGAGTACATTGCATTGATGAAGGATGTTATGTTATTGATAATCATTGTGTAAGAACGATACACGCCGAAGTTAATGCCCTTCTTCAATGTGCAAAATTTGGAGTTCCTACAGAAGGGGCGGAGATTTATGTCACTCATTTTCCTTGTCTAAACTGCTGTAAGTCTCTAATCCAAGCAGGGATCAGGAAGGTTTACTTTGCTGCTGATTATAAAAATCATCCATACGCCATTGAGCTTTTTGAACAATCTGGTGTAGCAGTTGAACAAGTGGAGCTAGAAGAAATGATTTTGGATAGAAATAATGATGAAAAGCTAAGGTTTACTGCTGATCTTCTTACACAATTAGAACGACTGGGATTAAAGGAAGATGAGTTAGCTGAGTTAAAGGAAAAAGCAAATCGTCTTTATACTTCTTCATAATTAGAAAATCACAAGTTACCCCTTCTAGTCTAAGATAGTTAGATGGTTTTTAATCTCTTTAAATTTTTACTTCACGGGAGGGTTCTAATTTCCTATTAGTAAACCTCCTGTGCCTCTATTTATTACCTTCCTTTGTATTTTTCCGTACGACTTTAAACTTAAGCTCTTTTTGCATAGATTGTTGTTTTAAGTATATATTTTGCTTGGATACGCTACAGGCGGATCAATTATGCCTAAGGGCAGCCCACGTCCTGCGTCTGCGATTACTCGACGCAAACTACTCGGGGAAGCGTCTCAGGTCCCGCTTGTGGGCAACGGCATAATGTCGCCATCCTGGCTCCCGCGGGCAACGCTTCAGCCCCCTTCGGGAAAACTACCCTTCGTGGTCTTCAGCAGTTGCTTTTCCCACTGGAGTCGCCGCCTTTCGCTTCTCCAAGCTTTTAAAAAAAGCAACAAAGTTTACGAAAACAGCCTTTAAAAAAGTAACGAAGTTTGCGAAAACAGCAAAACTTAATAAAAAGTGTGAAGGGGCTGATATTTTGTTCCAACGAACCTATTCATTTGTGTTTTCTGCTGTCAGTGCCTTATTATTTTCCTTTTCAGGTATTAACTTATGGGGGATTGTTTTTGCTTTGCTAGGATTAATTCCTATTATTCTTTCATTTAAGGTAAAGAAAGATGCTTTAAAAATTGGAAGTTATATTATTTTCTTTTTGTTTTTTTATGGGTACGGCACGATTTTCTTCCAAAACGATCAGTCATCATTAACTGGTAAGGAAACTACTTTTATAGGGAGTGTTATAAGCGAACCAACTCTAACGTCCAATATGCAATGGTCATATGAGTTCAAATTAGATAACAAAGAAAGGCTTCAAGTCTTCACCTCTTATGATGTTCCTGCCCCAGCTTTCAAGGATCGCTGTCTTTTTGAAGGAGAATTACAAAGGCCATCCCCTAATAGAAACCCCTTTGGCTTCGATTATGCAGATTACCTATACAAAAATGGAATTCAATGGTTAGTTAGGCTACACAAGGATCATATTACATGTGAGAATTCTAATAACAAATTAAAGGGGATTTATGAACTTAGGAATAAGGGTATCGAAGCATTGATGTCAAAAAATATTCCAGAAGCATCAGCAATAATGACTGCTTTAGTATACGGAGATCGTTCTTTCATTTCCGAAAAAAGGATAAATACATATCGACAATTAGGTACTCTTCATTTACTCGCTGTTTCGGGCCTTCATGTAGGGATGGTAACCTTTGCAATGTATTTTATCCTTATTCGTTTTGGTATGACAAGGGAACGGGCCAGTATTATTCTTATGTCAGTCTTACCTTTTTATATTGTCTTAGCTGGAGGAGCCCCTTCCGTTGTAAGGGCTTCCTTGATGTGTTTTTTTCTATTATTTATAAGTTTATTAAAATGGCGGATGAAAGCAGTAGACTTGTTAGCCATTATTTGTCTATCACTTCTTATTTACAATCCATACTTTCTATTCCACCTAGGGTTTCAATTATCTTTCTTAACAAGCTTTTCCCTCCTATTATCTAGCAAGCTCTTAAAGGAGCAGAATAGGATAATTTTAGTATTAAAGGTGACCTTCGTTGCTCAACTTATTTCTATGCCTTTAACCTTGTATCATTTTTATGAAATATCTTTGTTAACTCTCCCAGTTAACTTACTGTTTATCCCTTTTATCTCGTTATGGATCCTCCCATTGTCATTTATTACGGTTATATTCCAAATTGTTTTCCCACCTTTAGCTATGGTTAGTTATTTCTTAGCTTCTAAAAGTCTTCAAACCGTTCATTACTTTATTGATATTTTTTCAAGTTGGAAATGGGACATGATCGTATTTGGGAAACCAGGAGATATTATTGTATTAGGGCTTATATTAAGCGTTGTAATGCTATTTACAGCCCTTGAAGAAAAAAATAAAAAATACATCTTCCTAACTTGTGTCCTTTTAATTTGTATTTTAGCTATTCAATTGTTTTCCCCTTATTTTCGTACCTATGCAACAGTAACTATGCTAGATGTTGGTCAGGGAGATGCTATTGTTATTGAATTACCAAGGAGGGAAGGTGTTTATTTAGTAGATACAGGTGGTGTTGTATTGTGGGGGCTCTGGGGAGGGGGAGGTGACATAACAGAAAATAGTAATGGCCCAGGTAAAAGGGTTATTGAACCCTTTTTAAAGGGGAACGGCATTAAAAAAATTGACAAATTAATATTAACCCATGGACACTGGGATCATATTGGGGAAGTTTGTTATCTTTTAACAGCTTTTCCAGTTAAACAAGTTCTATATCCTTTATCTTTAGATATCCCTAATTCAGCTAAAAAAGTACTGCAATGTATATACGAAGAGCAAGTTCCCGTCCATTGGGCAAAGAAGGGCGATTATTGGAGGGTAACAGCTCAGGGATTTTATATCATTCATCCTGAAGGAAATGAACGGGGGGAAAACGATCGCTCAATTACATTTATAGCTGAAATAGAAGGGGTTACCTTCTTATTTACAGGTGATGTTGAAGAGGCAGGTGAACATAAAATTATCCAAGGAATAGAAAATATTTCGGCTGATATATTAAAAGTTGGTCATCATGGAAGTCGCACATCAACATCGGAAAGGTTTATACAAAAAGTTTCCCCAAGGGTAGCTTTAATATCAGCTGGAAGAAATAATCGGTATGGCCATCCCCATCAGGAGGTTACAGACCGTCTCTCAGATCATGGAATCCTAACCTTCAGAACAGATAAGCATGGAGCCGTTACTATAAAGATTAAAAAAGGAAATCTTAATCTAGAGGTTACGGTAACTGAATAGGAAAGGTGGAATGGCGGAAAAAAGCTTAAAAAAACATTTTTTCAAGGGAGCCTTGAAAAAATGTTTTTTTATTGTTTAATAAACTATATTTTTTCTGAATGTTGATAACTGTGCTTAAATAATCTTCGAGCTTCAGCGCCTACTCGCTCGAGGTCAAATGTGCCTGCAGTTACTCGGCATAGGTAAAGAGTGTTTTGCCCGAATAAAAAGTAAAAAGCACTTTTTTTAGGTCAAAAGCATTTGCTGGTCGTTGGAGTCAGGATGACAACATGACACCGTTGCCCACAGGACGTGGGCAGTATTTAGGCGGCATTGAATCCTATATGTATTCCATTACATTGTGCCAAAAAAGTGAATTGCTTGAGCGATGATAAAAATAGTCATAAAGAATCCGAAAGACACAACAAATCCAACAGCGCTATCTAAAAAATCGTTACGTTTTGATTGTACTTCCTTTTCAAATTGATTTAACATAAATATTCCCTCCTGTCACCCATTTAGTATACGTCAAAGTTAAAAAAAAATCCACTGTAAAATGCGTAATTACGTCTTGTTTATTCATTGCCTTTACTGTAAAGAGTTGTCACTTATAGGGGAATTAAGCATAGGATATGATAACGAATACACAGCAATTAGTAACGTCTCATATAAGTGATTTTACGGATATCGCCATTGTGAAGAATCCTAGGTACTTTACGTGGCGTTTATCATAAATGGGGAGGAAACAATTACTGTTTTCTCTCCTTTTTCCATTCTCCCTTTCTTATGATAAACTACAGAAGAAGAGTATGAAGGGAGAATAAAACCATGGCTTACATAGATGTCCTGAAAAGTATAAAAAAGGGTAATGTTGCTCCAATTTACTTATTATCTGGAACAGAACATTATATCATTGAGGATACACTTCATCTTTTAATAAAGCAAGTGCTTACAGAAGAGGAACGGGAATTTAACTTATCTAAATTTGATATGAAAGAATATCCCATTGAACTTGCCGTAGAAGAAGCATATACGTTTCCCTTTATGGGAGGGAAACGTGTGGTAATTGTGAAGGACGCTTTTTTCTTCAGCGCTTCAAAGGATACTGGAAAAATGGAGCATGACCTAAAGAAGTTGGAGGCTTATTTACAGGAACCTGCACCAGAAACGGTGTTTGTTATTCTAGCTCCATATGATAAGTTGGATGAAAGAAAGAAAATTGTTAAACTTGCTAAAAAAAATGGCCAATTTCTGGATGGATCTCCTTTAGAAGAGAGGGATTTAAAGCTGTGGGTAATGGATCGAGGAAAGGAAAACAATGTTCATTTTAATGAAGATGCTATTGAACACTTAATTACGCTTACAGGTGCACAATTAATGCTCATGGCCTCAGAAATAAAAAAAATATCTATTCATATTGGTGAAGGTGGTACGATTACAAAGGAATTGGTGGAGGAATTAGTCCCCCGCTCACTTGAACAAAACATTTTTGCCTTAGTAGAAGGCGTAGTTAAAAGGGAAATTGATAAATCGTGGAAAATTTATTTGGATCTTCTAAAGCAAAAGGAAGAACCCATAAAAATTATCGCATTAATGGTTAGACAATTCCGTATTTTATATCAGGTAAAGCAACTCTCGCAGCAGGGTTACTCTCAAAAGCAAATGGCTTCACAGTTAAAGCTGCACCCTTATGTTGTCAAACTGGCCGGAAATCAAGCAAGACAATTTAAGGATGAAGAGCTCCTAGGTGTATTAAATGATTTAGCGAATATGGACTATGAAATTAAGACCGGGAAAATAGATAAGGTACTAGCCGTGGAATTATTTTTCTCTAAACGTGCCCCCGTAAGAAACACTTAAAAAAGTTGGCTTAGTAGTAGAGGGTGTCTAAAAAGGTTAAAATACATGCCTTTTTAGACACCCTCTCATGATTTAAGTAAATGTTGTGCAAACTACTATGTATTAGGAAATGTAAAAAGGCATTCAACAATGGAATGCCTTACTACAGTTTACGCAGATACTTCGTTCAAACGCTTTTGTAAACTTGACTTTTGACGATTTGCCGCATTTTTATGGATTAATCCTTTGTTAGCTGCTTTATCAATTTTTTTGGTTGCCACCAAGAATGCTTGTTTAGCACCTTCTACATCATTGCTCTCAGCTTTTACATTGAAAGATTTAATTGCTGTACGAAGGTCAGACTTGAATGCAGCATTTTGGGCGCGACGCTTCTCGCTCGTTTGAACACGTTTGATAGCAGATTTAATGTTTGCCATCCGTTTCACCTCCTTGATGCAACCGTAATAACGTTTTGTATTCCGTGCAACACTAAGGATTGTACCAAAAGCGTTTTTAAATTGCAATAGTAATTGTTGTACTTAAATAAGTTATTAATGTATTGGGAAGCTTTTTATATTAACAAAATAGAGGTGATTGGGAAGATGAGTCAAGAATTAGATGTATCGAAATACCAGGTTAGAACAGATTTAGCTCTAGAAGCACATGAAATGCTGATAGAACGAGAAAACCAGAAGCAGCAAGAAGAACAGAAAGAAAAATCTACCATTGATGGGGTAGTTGTGAAAGAACAGGAAATAGATGGAATTAAAGTTACGAAAGTAGAAATTTCTAAAGAAGCTACGGAGCGGATAGGAAAAAAAGCTGGTCAATATTTGACTTTTGAAGCCCAAGGTATTAGACAGAAGGATACGGAGCTTCAAGACAGAGTAGAGGAAATTTTCGCGACAGAATTTCAACAATTCCTTAAAGGATTGGGAATTAAAGATGACGCCCGTTGTTTAGTAGTAGGTTTAGGTAACTGGAATGTAACACCCGATGCACTCGGCCCCCTAGTAGTTGAAAACTTATTAGTGACCAGTCACTTATTCGATCTTCAGCCTGAAAATGTGGAAGAGGGATTCCGACCAGTAAGTGCCATTTCACCTGGTGTAATGGGGATCACGGGGATTGAAACGAGTGATATCATTCAAGGGGTAGTGGAAAAGGTTAAACCTGATTTTATCATAGCAATCGACGCTTTAGCATCAAGGTCTATTGAGCGGGTGAATACGACTATTCAAATATCAGATACAGGGATTCATCCGGGATCTGGAGTAGGAAATAAACGTAAGGAGTTATCTAAAGAAGTATTAGGTATTCCAGTAATTGCTGTGGGTATCCCTACAGTAGTGGATGCTGTTTCCATTACAAGTGATACCATTGATTTTGTTCTAAAGCACTTTGGGAGAGAGCTAAGGGAACAAAACTCTCCGAAACGTGCTTTGGCACCTGCAGGAATGACTTTTGGGGAAAAAAGAAAATTGACGGATGAAGATATGCCTGGTGAACAAGAAAGGCAGCAATATCTGGGAATTGTAGGCGGCCTGGATGAAAATGAAAAGCGCCAGCTTATTTCCGAAGTTCTTGCCCCATTAGGTTACAATTTAATGGTCACTCCAAAAGAAGTGGATGATTTTATAGAGGATATGGGGAATGTACTTGCCCAAGGACTAAACGCAGCTCTTCATGGAAACATTGACCAAGAAAATGTGGGGGCATATACACATTAGTCAAACTTGATGTGAAGTAGGGTCGAATGAACCTATTTCCCACCCCAACTTGATATGTTCTCAGAAAGAATACACCTAAGTTACGCAGCTAACTTAGGTGTTTTTCGTGCCCTCAATTATAAACTCAAGGCTGTTTTCGTAAACTTTGTTGCTTTTTTTAAGCTTGGAGAAGCGGAAGGCGGTGACTCCAGTGGGAAAAGCAACAATGCACTTTATGCGAAAAGAGCCTTTAGAAAACAGCCAAACTAAAAAACGGTTCTATCTTAACCGTCCCCTACATACTTTTTATAGTAGACAAGCTCTAATTAAAAGTTTGTGACATTTGAAAGGATGGACAAGTTCTATGAGGAAACGCCCTGTTCGTAGGAAAAAAATACACTCTCAATGGAATAGGACAAGCTTCAGTTTAAGTAAAGGGATTTTCTCAGTTGTGATGGGAGTATTATTATTATTTTTCTTCATCCCATTATTAACAGCCTTGGGACCAAGTATCATTACTTCTGCTTCTATTAATGAAGCTGGTAGGAATATATCTCATGAAATGTTTGTTTCCATGATGGGAACAGAGAATAGCTATTTTACTCAGGCTCTCCCTGAGGATTACTCTCCTCCATCAGTATCTAGTGCCGTTTTTGAATTGGCTACAAGTATTAATCCGGAGGATCATCGAAGCTTATTGGGAAGGGAACTTCCTGGATTTGCGTTATTTGATGGAAGAATTATTGTGGCTGGTGAAGGGGTAGATTATACACAGATGCCTATAGAGTCTGCTCCCCCAATGGAAGTATTATTGGCTGAACGTGAGGCGGCAAATGAAAGGTTAGAAGAAATAGAACGTATGCGTCAAGAAATGGATGAGCAAGAATTACTAGAAAATGTCGTTCATATTATGCATGCACATAACCGTGAATCGTTCTTCCCAGAGTTAAATATTGAAGATACTTCAAATGCCAATTTAGCAAATCATGGAGAGGTTAACATTACTCTCGCTGGAGAACGACTAGGGATGGAGTTGGCTAAATATGGAATCGGGTCTGTCGTTGATAAAAGTGATATTGGTGCCAAATTAAATGATAGGGGATGGCTATATAGGGATTCGTACAGAATGGCCAGAGAGGTGCTTAAAGGGAATATAGAGGAGCATGGTGAATTTGAATTTTACTTTGACCTTCATCGTGATGCACAACGTAGACCTGTAACAACGGTAGAAATAAATGGAGTGGAATATGCAAAATTGTTATTTGTGATTGGAAAAAACAATCCAAATCATGAGAAGAATGAGGATTTAATGACTGAGCTTCATAGACGAGTGGAAGAAAAATATCCTGGTTTAAGCAGAGGGGTATTTGATCCAACAAAAACGGGGACAGGTGTAAACGGAGTCTACAATCAAGACGTATCACCTAATTCCATCCTCATTGAATTTGGCGGTGTGGACAATTCTTTGGAAGAGGTTTACCGCACAGTAGAAGTGTTTGCAAAAATATTTAGTGAGTTTTATTGGGAAACTAGAGGTGAAAACATGCCGGGAGGAGATGAGGAGTAAATGGCACATATTTTTGGAAGAGGGCTTCTATTTGCAGCAATACTGATGTTTGGGTTTATTTTAGGTATTGTTTATTCTAACCATGTCCAAGTAGATCCGGATAATATTCTAGCAAAAAAAGAGAAAGAGCCAAAAGAGGAAGAGTCTGTTCCAGTGAGAACAACACCTGGTATTGTTTTTAAGGAAGTGGAAGATTATAAAATTAAAATGGAAGACGGGGATGGACTTGTCATTTATGATCACGATGATGAGGAGATTCGTAAGGATTTAGTGAAGGATGTGGATTTGCAACGGGATTTAATGGATAAAACCCTTTATGCTAATTCGGCTGGTAGACATAACTTTTTTTCACAAATGGGTCTTAGAACTGCTGATGCATTTGAAGGTGCATTTCGATCCTTTTTCTCTCTAATGAGTCATTAAATATATAAACAGTTTAAGAGGGTGTCTTCATAAATAGTGAAGTAGGGTGACTTAAAGGGTTAAAAAATACCTATTGAGTCACCTTCTTTGTTTATTTTGTGGATATAATACTAAAAAAAACACTGTTAAACTTTGATGTTAATTTTCCCTTCAGGATACTCGCTTTCCACGGGCAATGCTTCAGCCTCCTCGGGCCATGTCTCTTCCTCTGCTAGTATCTCTTCGTAGTTCCATCCGTCGAGACAACTCGAAGCGTACTCGTGAAGAAACGCTCGTCCCTGCGGTGTCTTCAGCCATTGCTTTTCGAGGCCCATATATTTTTCGCTGAGAAAATAGCAATCGCTCCGCGCGTTGCGGGCCTGCTATGAAAAAACCACTCATAGCAGGCTTTAAAAACTTGCAACGGCTTCGCTGATTGCTTCGAGACCACTGAAAAAGGGAAAAAACGTCCTTTTTCAGTGGCCTCTTGCTTTTCCCGCAGGAGTCTCGCACCTTCCGCTTCATTCAACACTATTTCAATCTGTTTCGAAATTAACATCGTTTAACTGTGCCATAAAAAAGAATATTTGAAGATTTACCCTTATTATTGCTATAATATTTCTTAGTGTATTCTCGAGTGGTATTGTTACTCGAGGATCTTATGATGAAAAACGCTAGTTCTCCTCCCTTTTTGCAAAAGGAACATTTTCCGTATTTTTAGTTTACATACTTTGACTTAGAGATCTCCTTCGGAAGATCAAGCATACTATATCTAAGTCAGGTGTCTTTATAGAATTAGTAGGAGTGATATTAGGATGAAGCATGAGGATCGAATTAAACGACGAGAGAAAATACGTAATTTCTCTATAATTGCCCATATAGACCATGGAAAGTCAACATTAGCGGACCGAATCCTTGAGAAAACCAGTGCATTAACGCAGCGAGAAATGAAAGATCAGATGCTTGATGCGATGGATCTAGAACGGGAACGTGGGATTACCATAAAATTAAATGCTGTTCAATTAAGCTATAAAGCAAACGATGGTGAAGAATATATTTTCCACCTGATAGATACTCCAGGACATGTGGATTTTACGTATGAGGTTTCTCGAAGCTTAGCAGCATGTGAAGGTGCATTGTTAATTGTAGATGCTGCTCAAGGGATTGAAGCTCAGACATTAGCTAATGTTTATTTGGCCTTAGATAATGATTTAGAGATAATTCCTGTTATTAATAAAATCGATCTCCCTAGTGCAGAACCAGAACGTGTAAAACAGGAAGTGGAAGATGTTATCGGATTAGATAAAGAAGACTGCCTTCTCGCTTCTGCAAAGAGCGGTATTGGAATTGATGAAATTCTAGAAGCGGTAGTGGATAAAATTCCTGCCCCTTCCGGAGATCCTTCTGCACCCTTAAAGGCGATGATTTTTGATTCATTATATGACCCTTATCGTGGCGTAATCGTGTATATGCGGGTCGTAGAAGGGACGGTAAAACCTGGTGATAAGGTTCGAATGATGGCTACCAAAAAAGAATTCGAAGTCCAAGAAGTTGGAGTATTTACCCCTAAACCTACAGCTATGGAGGAACTAACGGTTGGTGATGTAGGATTTATGATTGCGTCCATTAAGAATGTAAGTGATACACGGGTGGGGGATACTGTAACAAGTGCCGATCGACCAACAGCAGAACCACTCCCAGGGTATCGTAAGTTAAATCCAATGGTGTTCTGTGGTCTGTATCCAGTTGATACAAATGATTATAACGATTTACGAGATGCCTTAGAAAAATTAGAATTAAACGATGCTGCTTTGCAATTTGAGCCAGAAACATCCCAGGCACTAGGATTTGGTTTCCGCTGTGGATTCCTAGGCTTATTGCATATGGAAATTATCCAAGAGCGGATTGAACGGGAATTTAATATTGATTTAATCACTACCGCACCGAGTGTAATTTATCATGTTTATTTGACTGATGGCAGTCAATTGACCATTGATAATCCAGCGAATATGCCGGAACAGCAAAAAATTGACCACGTGGAAGAGCCGTATGTAAAGGCGCAGGTTATGGTTCCAAACGATTACGTGGGTGCCGTGATGGAGTTGTGCCAGAAGAAGCGCGGTGACTATGTGGATATGAAATATATGGATGAAAACCGTGTAAATATCGTTTACGAAATACCACTTTCTGAAATTGTATTTGATTTCTTTGATGTACTGAAGTCCAGTACAAAAGGTTATGCTTCCTTTGATTATGAAATGATTGGTTATAAGGAAAGCAGGTTAGTGAAAATGGATATTTTATTAAACGCTGAAAAGATAGATGCTTTATCTATTATTGTTCATCGTGATAGTGCTTACCAACGTGGAAAGGTTATTGTTGAGAAGCTTAAGGAATTAATCCCAAGGCAGCAGTTTGAAGTACCAGTTCAAGCAACCTTAGGTCAAAAAATCATTGCTCGATCCACCATTAAGGCGATGCGTAAAAATGTCTTAGCTAAATGTTACGGGGGGGATATTTCCCGTAAACGTAAGCTTCTTGAAAAGCAAAAAGAAGGTAAGAAGCGTATGAAGAGTGTTGGAAGTGTAGAGGTTCCACAAGAAGCGTTTATGTCTGTATTAAGTATGGACGATACGAAAAAGTAACTAAGGTTTAAGACCGTGGGGATTTCCTGCGGTCTTTAACTTTCAATGAAAAGAAGGTCGGTGAGTAAAATGACGCATGCCGTTTATGTCCATGTTCCCTTTTGTGAGCAAATTTGTCATTATTGTGATTTCAATAAATTTTTTCTAGCTAACCAACCGGTTGATGAGTATTTATCCTTATGTGAAGATGAAATTGTTAATACGCTGAAAGCTTTTCCTACAGATAGGATTTCAACTATATATGTGGGAGGAGGAACCCCAACTTCCTTGTCTACTGACCAGTTGTATAAGCTCCTAAACACTATTAAGCTCTATTTCCCTCTTCAACCAGAGCTAGAGTGGACGGTGGAAGTGAATCCTGGTAGCGCGGACTTGGAAAAATTAAAGATGATGAAAGAATTAGGCGTTAATCGTCTTAGTATAGGAGCGCAAACCTTTGACCCTACCTTATTGAAACAAATTGGCAGGGATCATCATCCAGAAGATATTGATAAAACCATTCTTTTGGCAAGGGAAGTTGGATTTACTAATTTATCATTAGATTTAATGTTTGGTTTACCAAACCAAACAATGGAACAATTAAACACTACGTTGGAAAAAGTTAATACATTATCCATTGAACATGTCAGCGCATATTCCCTAAAAGTGGAAGAGAAAACCGTATTCTATCAGCTCTTTAAAAAGGGTAAACTACCATTGCCGGGAGAAGATTTAGAAGGAGACATGTACGAAGAATTACGGATTCATATGGCTAAAGGGAACTTTCACCAATACGAAATCAGTAATTTTGCTAAAGATGGTTATGAAAGTAAGCATAATGTAACTTATTGGGATAATGAATATTATTATGGTATTGGTGCAGGTGCACACAGTTATGTTAATGGTACAAGAAGAATAAATCACGGACCGTTACCTAAATACATGGAGGCTATGAAAAAAACAGGATTTCCTTTTAGAGAAGAACACAGAGTAACGTTAAAAGAAAAAATGGAAGAAGAAATGTTTATGGGTTTAAGAAAGCTTTCAGGAGTAAGTATGAATAAATTCAGGGAAAAGTTTAATATTGAAATGGATGAAGCTTTTTCTGGAGTCATTTCTCCACTTGTTAATAAAGGACTTCTACTCCAGGATGGGGACTTCCTTCGGTTAACGGAAAAGGGACTATTATTAGGTAACGAAGTGTTTGAGCAATTTTTACTAGGGGAGTAATTTATACAAAATTATGTCCTCTTTAACTATGTTCATTGACAAGAGGATTCCTTCTTTGGTAACTTATATTATAGATTTAGCACTCGTTGATGAAGAGTGCTAACAGGAGGGGGATGCATATGCTGACAGAACGTCAATTGCTCATATTAAAGGCTATTATTGATGATTATATTACCCATGCTGAACCTGTAGGCTCCAGAAGTGTTTCAAAGCGGGAGGATATTGATTACAGCCCTGCTACTATTAGAAATGAAATGTCAGACTTAGAAGAGCTTGGTTTCTTAGAGAAACCACATAGTTCGGCTGGAAGAATTCCATCACAAAAGGGATACAGATATTATGTGGATCACTTATTGTCACCAAAGGAGTTAACCTCTCGGGAAATAAGTGATATAAAGTCTGTTTTTCGCGAACGATTTAGTGAAATTGAAGAAGTTATTCAGCAATCAGCTAAGATCCTATCCAATTTAACAAGCTATACATCTATCGTGTTAGGGCCTGAAGTATTTGAATCCACATTAAAGCAAATACAAATAGTACCAATATCCCAAAACTCAGCGGTGGCCATCATTGTCACAGATACGGGACATGTGGAAAATCAAACTGTATCGCTCCCAAATGGTTTGGATGTAAACGAATTAGAAAAAGTAGTCAACATCTTAAATGATAAGTTAAAGGGTGTCCCCCTCGTTCATTTGCGGAATAAGCTCACATCAGAGATTGGTAGGGTTTTGGAAAAATACATTGATCAATATGACTCAGTCATGACTTTACTGAATCAAACCTTTCTATCTCAACAAAACGAAAAGGTGTTTTTTAGCGGTAAAACAAATATTTTGGCACAACCGGAATTCAATGATGTGGAGAGAGTAAAACGTTTATTTAACATTTTTGAGGAGGATGCCTTAATTTCTAAACTAATTCGTTCTGAAGGGAAAGGCATGACTATTAAAATTGGGCAAGAAAACCGTTTTGAACCATTTGATGATTGTACATTGATTACAGCTACCTATTCTGTAGATGGAAAACACATGGGAACATTCGGTATTCTTGGTCCAACGAGGATGGAATATCCCCGTGTAATTGGAATTATGGATTACCTTTCTAAGGATTTGTCGAAACTGTTAACTAATCGATATCAAAAATAACTACTTTTAATGGTTATTATTTGACAAAAAGACTTACAAGTTTTATTCTCCATATTTGTAAACGGAAAACTCTTTCTTTCATTTTTTCCTAATGAATGGAGGAGCTTTTCCTTGAAATAAATCCATCATAATTTTTTATTAACTTGAGGAGGTGAAAATGGTGGATAAGAAAAATAGCACAGCTCAAGAAGAAGTGGTAGAAAAAATGGAACAAACGGTAGAACCTGAAGCTTCAGAAACAGAAGCTGCAGATGAATTAGTAGAGAATGGCCCAGTGGAGGAAGCTCATGAAACTAAAGAAGAGTCAGACCCTGTAAATGAATTAGAACAGAAGCTGGAAGAAACGACAAATCGTCTTCTTCGAGTGCAAGCTGACTACGATAACTTCCGCAGACGTACAAGGTTAGAGAAGGAAGCGGATGCTAAATATAGATCACAACAACTTGCAGAGGAATTGTTACCTGCTTTAGATAATTTCGAGCGGGCCCTTATGATTACACCTGAAGCTGAGGAAACGAAAAACCTGTTAAAGGGGATGGAAATGGTCTATCGCCAGATTAAGGATGCTTTAAATAGAGAAGGTATTGAAGTTATTGAAACTGTTGGACAGGTTTTTGATCCACATGTACATCAGGCTGTCATGCAAGTGGAAACAGATGAATATGAAAAGAATGTTGTTGTAGAAGAGCTTCAAAAAGGTTATAAACTAAAGGATCGCGTAATAAGACCTGCAATGGTAAAAGTAAACTCGTAGTACTACATATTGTTTAAAAAGAACAGGAGGTAATTTAAAAATGAGTAAAGTTATTGGTATAGACTTAGGAACAACGAACTCTTGTGTAGCGGTAATGGAAGGTGGAGAAGCCACTGTTATTACCAATGCTGAGGGAGCGAGAACGACACCATCAGTAGTTTCTTTTAAGGATGGAGAACGTCAAGTAGGGGAAGTAGCAAAGCGTCAAATGATTACGAACCCTAATACAATTGTATCTATTAAAAGACACATGGGTACTGATTACAAGGTAGACGTAGAAGGGAAAAACTACACTCCACAAGAAGTTTCAGCTATTATTCTTCAAAAGCTAAAGGAAGATGCGGAAGCCTATTTAGGGGAAAAGGTGACTAAAGCGGTAATAACTGTCCCAGCTTATTTCAACGACTCTCAACGCCAAGCAACAAAGGATGCTGGGAAAATTGCGGGTCTAGAAGTTGAAAGAATTGTAAATGAGCCAACCGCTGCAGCACTTGCTTATGGTTTAGAAAAGGAAGAGGATCAAACGATTTTAGTTTATGACCTTGGTGGTGGAACGTTCGACGTTTCTATCTTAGAGTTAGGAGACGGCTTCTTTGAAGTTAAAGCTACTTCTGGTGACAATAAATTAGGTGGGGATGACTTTGACCAAGTTATCATTGATTATTTAGTGGCAGAGTTCAAAAAAGATAATGGTATTGATCTTTCTCAAGATAAAATGGCATTACAACGTTTGAAGGATGCTGCTGAAAAGGCGAAGAAGGATTTATCAGGGGTTTCTCAAACTCAAATCTCACTGCCGTTTATTACAGCGGATGCATCAGGGCCAAAGCACTTGGAGCTTAACTTATCTCGTGCTAAATTCGAAGAATTATCTTCTGACCTAGTGGAAAGAACAATGGGACCAACTCGCCGTGCTATGTCTGATGCTGGGTTATCTGCAAATGAAATTGACAAGGTAGTGCTTGTTGGTGGATCTACGCGTATCCCTGCTGTTCAAAAGGCTATCAAGCAGTTAACTGGTAAGGATCCTCATAAAGGAGTTAACCCTGATGAAGTAGTTGCCCTTGGTGCAGCGATTCAAGCAGGGGTTCTAACAGGAGATGTTAAGGATGTTGTATTACTCGACGTAACTCCATTATCTTTAGGTATTGAAACAATGGGTGGAGTTATGACGAAGCTTATTGACAGAAATACAACAATTCCAACAAGTAAGTCTCAAATTTTCTCAACAGCTGCTGATAACCAGCCATCTGTTGATATTCATGTTCTTCAAGGGGAGCGTGAAATGGCTGCAGACAACAAGACATTAGGTCGTTTCCAATTATCCGATATTCCTCCTGCACCGCGTGGGGTACCGCAAATTGAGGTATCTTTTGATATTGATGCTAATGGTATTGTTAACGTACGTGCGAAGGATTTAGGAACTAATAAAGAGCAATCTATCACAATCACTTCTTCATCAGGTTTATCTGAAGAGGAAATTGAAAAGATGGTTAAGGACGCGGAGGCAAATGCGGAAGCGGACAAAAAGCGTCGTGAAGAAGTAGACCTTCGTAATGAAGCAGATCAATTAGTGTTTACTACTGAGAAAACGCTAAAGGATCTTGCTGATAATGTGGATGCTGCTGATAAAGAGAAAGCAGAAATAGCTAAAGATAAAGTGAAATCTGCCTTAGAAGGTACAGATATCGAAGCAATTCGTACTGCTAAAGATGAGCTTCAAGAAGTGGTTCAACAGCTTTCCACAAAGCTATATGAGCAAGCAGCTCAACAGGCACAGGCTCAAGGCCAAGGTGAAGGAGATGCTGGAACTGCAGGTAACAACGACGATGTTGTGGATGCAGAATACGAAGAAGTGAATGAAGAAGAGAAAAAGTAATACACAACGCTTCGAATGGTGTTTGTTTAAAAGTCAAAGTCAGGTCGCCCTTGGCTTTGACTTTTTTACAGTAAGGCTGTTTTCTAATAAGGTTTTTATAGACGAATATATTTGGCTTGGATACGCTACAGGCTTTCAAAAACAACTATGTTATTCGAAAACAGCCTACTGTAATGATAGATAACTTCTTTGTTTGTTAAATAATGCAAGATGGGGTGTCTATCTTGCCTGTTTTGCTAGAGAGTGTTAACATAGTCGTTATGGATTAAAATCGGGAGTGGATACAATGAGCAAGAGAGATTTTTATGATGTGCTCGGTGTCGATAAAAATGCATCGGAAGCAGAAATAAAGAAAGCTTACCGTAAGCTAGCACGCCAGTATCATCCAGATGTAAATAAAGCAGCGGATGCTGAAGCGAAATTTAAAGAAGTAAAAGAGGCCTATGATACTCTAAGCGACAGTCAAAAACGTGCTCACTATGATCAATTTGGTCATACAGATCCAAATCAAGGTTTTGGTGGATTTGGCGGAAGTGCTGGGGGTGACTTCGGCGGCTTTAGTGATATATTTGATATGTTCTTTGGTGGCGGTGGCGGCAGAAGAGATCCAAATGCCCCTCGGCAAGGTGCTGATCTTCAATATACCATGACTTTAGAGTTTAAAGAGGCTGTCTTTGGAAAAGAAACAGATATAGAAATTCCTCGAGAAGAGACGTGTGAAACATGTCATGGATCTGGTGCAAAACCAGGAACAAAACCAGAAAACTGTTCCCATTGCGGTGGTTCTGGTCAATTAAACATTGAACAAAACACACCATTTGGCCGTGTAGTAAATAGAAGAGTGTGTAACCATTGTAACGGGACCGGTAAGTTCATAAAAAATAAATGCCGTACTTGTGGTGGGGAAGGGAAAGTTAAAAAACGTAAGAAAATTCATATTAAAATCCCTGCTGGAGTGGATACAGGTCAACAGATTAGAGTATCCGGGCAAGGTGAACCTGGTGTGAATGGTGGCCCTCCGGGAGACTTGTATGTTGTCTTTAACGTAAAATCCCATGAGTTTTTCAAACGGGATGGGGACGATATTTATTGTGAAATGCCATTGACCTTTGTTCAAGCCTCCCTAGGAGATGAGATTGAAGTACCAACCTTAAACGGGAAGGTAAAATTAAAGATTCCTGCAGGAACACAAACTGGTACACATTTTAGACTCCGTGGAAAAGGTGTCCCAAATGTACGTGGAATGGGGCAAGGTGACCAGCATATCCAAGTTAGAGTTATTACACCAAAGAAATTATCCGAAAAGCAGAAGGAGTTACTCCGGGAATTTGCGGAAATAAGCGGTAATGAAGTGCCGGATGAACAGAGTGAGAATTTCTTTGCCAAGGTGAAACGCGCTTTTAAAAACTTCGGTGATTAATGAAAGCATTTAAGTAATATTTTATATCAATATTAAAGGAGTTGGTTCCGTTGAAGTGGTCTGAAATTTGTATCCATACAACCCAAGATGCGGTAGAACCTGTAAGTAATATTCTTCACGAAGCAGGTGCAAGCGGTGTAGTCATTGAAGACCCACAGGATTTAGAGAGGGTTTGGGAGACGAAGTATGGTGAAATTTATCAACTTTCTCCGGATGATTATCCACAAGAGGGTGTTCTTGTAAAAGCCTATTTGCCTGTAAACAGTTTTTTAGGTGATACGGTAGATGCAATCAAAGAGGCTATTAACCAACTCCTTCAATTTGATATAGATATAGGGCACAATACAGTTTCTGTTAGTGAAGTAAATGAGGAAGAGTGGGCCTCAGCTTGGAAAAAGTACTATAAGCCTGTCAAGGTTTCAGAGCAAATAACTATTACACCAACATGGGAAGAGTATCAGCGCATACATGACAAAGAATTAGTCATTGAGCTTGATCCTGGCATGGCCTTTGGTACTGGTACACATCCAACTACTGTATTATGTATTCAAGCATTAGAGCGCCATTTATCTAAAGGTGATACAGTTATTGATGTAGGAACGGGCTCTGGTGTTCTTAGCATTGCAGCAGCAAAATTGGGGGCCTCCAAAGTTGATGCCATAGATTTAGATGACGTAGCAGTTCAATCAGCTAGACTAAATGTAAAGCTTAATAAAGTCCAAAATGTTGTTTCGGTGAAACAAGGTAATCTTTTAGAAGGTGTTGCAACAACACCTAATGTCATTGTGGCTAATATTCTTGCAGATGTCATTGTAAAAATGACAGACGATGCTTATCAATCACTAAATCCTGGTGGCAAAATTATAACATCAGGAATTATCAAAGGAAAAAAAGCAGATGTGAAAGAAGCGATGAATCGTAGTGGGTTTGAAATTCTCGAAATCGTAGAAATGGAAGATTGGTTAGCGATTATTGGAAAAAAAACCAGAGTAGGGTGATTAGCTTGCAACGCTATTTTTTAAATAAATCACAATTCCATGAAGAATATGTTATGATAACCGGTGATGTCATAAAGCACATTAGACGTGTTATGCGCATGAATGAAGGAGATAGGATAATTTGCTGTTCAGAAGAAGGGACTTGCTATATATGTGAGCTTTCTGATGTTTCAGATGAACAGATTCAAGCTACGATTCTCTCAGAAGAAAAAAGTGTTGTAGAGCTCCCTATTAAAGTCACTATAGCCCATGGTTTACCAAAGGGTGATAAGCTAGAGTTAGTTATCCAAAAGGGAACCGAATTAGGAGCAAATGCCTTTATCCCATTTGAAGCAGAGCGTTCTGTCGTAAAATGGGATGCGAAAAAGGCAGGTAAAAAAGTGGAGCGATGGTCGAAAATCGCACAAGAAGCAGCAGAACAATCCCATAGGCAAGTATGCCCAAATGTCTGGGACGTTGTAAAATTTCCATTACTTTTGGAAAAGTTCAACCAGTTTGATACCGTTTTAGTTGCATATGAAGAAGCAGCTAAAAACGATGAGAAAAGCCATCTAGTTTCGGAATTAAATAAAATGAATGAAGGAGAATCTCTTTTATTTTTATTTGGACCTGAAGGTGGTTTTTCTGATCGTGAAATTGATCTAATGAAAGAAAATGGAGCAGTCCCTTGTGGACTAGGTCCAAGAATTTTACGGAGTGAAACAGCTCCTTTATATGGCTTATCTGCCATATCCTATCATTTTGAATTGTTGAGGTGATATCCATGCCAACAGTGGCCTTTCATACATTAGGTTGTAAAGTGAATCATTATGAAACAGAAGCAATTTGGCAGCTGTTTCAGTCTGCGGGTTATGAGAAAACAGAGTTTGAGCATACATCTGATGTGTATGTTATAAATACTTGTACTGTAACGAATACAGGGGATAAAAAAAGTCGTCAGGTTATTCGGCGGGCAATTAGAAAAAATCCAGATGCTGTTGTTTGTGTTACTGGATGCTATGCCCAAACATCTCCAGCAGAGGTTATGGCTATACCAGGAGTAGATATTGTTGTTGGTACACAAGATCGTCATAAGCTTCTTGGATATATTGAACAGTATCAAAAGGAACGTGAGCCTATTAATGGAGTAGGCAATATTATGAAGGCTCGTGTTTACGAAGAGTTGGATGTTCCTGCATTTACAGACCGTACTCGTGCTTCATTAAAAATTCAAGAAGGCTGTAATAACTTCTGTACATTCTGCATTATACCATGGGCAAGAGGCTTAATGCGTTCTAGGAAACCGGAGGATGTTATTAGACAAGCAAATCAATTAGTAGCTTCAGGCTATAAAGAGATCGTTCTAACAGGAATTCATACAGGTGGCTACGGGGAAGATATGAAGGATTATAGTTTAGCTAAACTACTTTTAGATTTAGAAAAAGTTGAAGGCTTAAAGAGAATCCGAATATCATCTATTGAGGCAAGTCAAATTACCGATGAGGTTATTGATGTTATTGACCGCTCAAACAAAGTAGTGAACCATTTACATGTACCACTACAATCAGGGTCTGATAGTGTGTTGAAGCGTATGCGTAGAAAATATACGACTGAATTTTATATGGAGAGAGTCGAGAAGTTGAAAAAAGCTTTACCAGGTCTTGCTGTTACTTCTGATGTAATTGTCGGTTTCCCTGGAGAAACAGATGAAGAATTCCAAGAAACCTATGAATTCATAAATAAAATAGGTTTCTCTGAACTACATGTTTTCCCATATTCAAAGCGTACTGGAACTCCAGCTGCACGAATGGAGAATCAAGTGGATGATGAGGTGAAAAACAAACGCGTTCATAAGTTGATTGAATTATCTAACCAGCTTGCAAAAGAATATGCTTCTAATTACGAAGGAGAGGTATTGGAAGTAATCCCTGAAGAATTGGATAAGGAAAATCCAGAATCAGGATTTTTTGTTGGATATGCTGATAATTATATGAAAGTTAAGGTTCCTGTAGATGAGAGTCTTATTGGAGAAATCGTGAAAGTGAAGATAGAAAAAGCAGGATACCCATATAACGTTGGAAGTTTTGTACGTGTCATCCGTGATGATTATGAACAACCAAAAAAGGTCGTAAATAATTAATCTAAAAGATTTAGAAATAAGTTCAATAAAGAGGGTGCTACCATTAAGTGGCACCCTCTTCTTTATAGTGTCTTAGAGAATGTTCACAAATTTGTAACTGACCGGGTTCATGAATGATTATTGGGGATAATATGAAATGTTCACTCGTAAAGGTAAATAAAACGTGGTATGCTTTGAAAAGAGGTACGTACATCTAAAGATTTATTGAGAGGATGGGTTGAATGGAAAAAGAGCTGGCGAAAATGATTGACCACACTCTATTAAAACCTGAGTCAACAAAGGAGCAAGTTACTAAATTAGCAAAGGAAGCAAAGGAATTTGGGTTTGCATCTGTTTGTATTAATCCTACATGGGTAAGAACAGCCTATGATGTATTAAAAGATACACCTGAAGTTAAAGTATGCACAGTAATTGGTTTTCCCCTTGGTGCAACGACGCCAGAAGTGAAGGCCTATGAAACAGCAAATGCCATTGAAAATGGTGCCACAGAAGTAGATATGGTTATTAATATTGGTGCATTGAAGGATAATAACGATGAGCTGGTATTTAACGATATAAAAGCTGTTGTGGAAGCCGCTAAAGGAAAAGCTTTAGTAAAGGTAATTATTGAGACATCCTTACTTACTGAAGAAGAAAAAGTACGAGCATGTGACTTAGCTGTACAAGCAGGAACCGATTTCGTAAAAACTTCTACAGGATTTTCTGGTGGAGGAGCAACAGTAGAAGATATTCGGCTCATGAGAGAGACGGTTGGTCCTAACATTGGTGTTAAAGCATCGGGTGGTGTAAGAGATCGTGAGACAGCAGCAGCACTAATTGAAGCAGGTGCCACTCGTATTGGTGCAAGTGCAGGAATTGCCATTGTTCAAGGAAAACAGGGACAAGCTGGGTATTAACAGCTATGAAGAGGGTGATCAAAAGGTTAAAATTAACCATTTAATCACCCTCTTTACGTATAAAAATTTAATGTGTTTTTCTTATTCAATAGGAGTCTTATGAACCCACTGAATAAATTTCGCAAAGTATTGAATAATTGGCAAAAATAATAAAGAACACACCACATTAAAAATAAGGGCTGCATGTGCCAACTGTTGAGAAGGGATAGACGATAGGGTCTCGATATAATAAGAAAAAAGCTGTACAAATGGGATAAAGAGTAGAATCCCAAAAACATTAACCCAAATATGCGCATAGGCAGTTAATTTTGATTCTTTACTCCCACCAATACTTGCTAACCACGCTGTTACACATGTTCCTAGATTAGCTCCTAGCATGATAGAGATTCCTGCAGGTAAGATGAGTAAGTTTTCATTCATGAAGCTCATGGCAATGGCTGTAACTGCCGAGCTAGATTGAATTAAGGCACTAATAATTATGCCTGCTGTAAGGGCTACGATATTATGTTCATTTGTCGAAAGAATCCAATCATATACTAATGTGAGGGAGGATAATGGGTACGTCAATGTTTCAAAACCATGCATGGCAATAATAATACTGCTGAAACCAAATAAGAAACAGCCAATACTAAACAGCAGATGACTTTTTGTCATAAGTAAAGGAACCCCAATTATTAGTAAAGGAAATATAAGCCATGTTAAATCAAATGCTAGGATTTCTAAAGTAGCAATGGTACCAATGTTTACTCCTAAAATGATACCAATGGAGTGTCGAAAACTAAGATAACCAGTTGCAACCAATCCTACAGTCATTACCATTACTGCAGAACTGCTTTGTAATAAAGCCGTAACTACTATCCCTATGGACAAGCTTTTTAATGGGTGGTCCACTGCCTTATGTAACCAATCCTTCATCCTATCCCCTTGTAAATGTAACAGCCCTTGACGCATAACTGTCATTCCAAATAAAAAAAGGGCAATATAAATGGCAAAAAGTGAAAGTATTTGATTCATGTCTTCAACTCCCCTCTAAATATATGTATGGGGGATAAGGGACAAGGATGACAAGCAATTCCACTTTCGTGTATTTTAAACGGAATATCTTCTTCATACCTTATAAAAAGTCAGGTGAGTGTGAAGAATTATTTCCACTTTTTTAATTGGCTTTTTTAAAGGGAATTTTTGATTTTTAAACAATGTTGATTGAAGCGAGCGCCTGAAGCAAAAATCAACATCGAAATCAAAATTTAACTGAGCTTTTTAATAAAAAGTTGACCCAAATTGCCTATTCGTATATAATCAACAAAGACATGCAATTTTGTGTGTCTTCGATTGGTTGTTTGGAGGGAGGGATATAGAATGGCAGAAACACGTGTACGTAAAAATGAATCCATAGATGCTGCTCTTCGTCGCTTCAAGAGAACCATGTCTAAAGAGGGCACGTTGGCAGAAGTACGAAAACGCAAGCATTATGAGAAACCGAGCATTAAGCGTAAGAAGAAGTCTGAAGCAGCTCGTAAGCGTAAGTTCTAAGGAGAGGGTGTATTTCCTTGAAGATTCTTGATCAGTTAAATCAAGATATGAAGGATGCGATGAAGAAAAAGGAAAAGGAACGTCTCAATGTCATTCGCTCAGTAAAGTCTTCTTTACAAAATGAAGCAATTAAACTGGGGAATGATCTTTCAGAAGATGATGTTCTAACTGTTCTAAATCGTGAAATGAAGCAACGTAAAGAATCCCTCCACGAATTTGAACAAGCCAATCGTGAAGACCTGGTTGAAAAAACGAAGTCAGAGATTGAATTCCTACAAGTATATATGCCATCACAACTATCTGTGGAAGAATTACAGCAAGTAGTTAATGAAACCATTTTAGAAGTTGGTGCAAAATCAAGAGCAGATATGGGGAAAGTGATGGGAGCCATCATGCCTAAAGTAAAAGGCCGAGCAGATGGTGGAAAAGTTAAACAACTTGTTCAAAATACGTTAGCTTAAGTAAAACGCCTTGTACGATGCAAGGCGTTTTTTAATTGTTAAAGTTTTCTTTGGATAAATTTATGATTATAATAAAATTAGAAACACTTTATTTGAAACTTTACTTTAGTTTATACGTATCTTAACTATGGTAATTTAGTTAGCCTTAAAAGAAAGGAGGAAACTACTAACATGAAGCGTATGAGAATTATCGCATTTACATTAATGATCCTCTTCGGCTTATCGCTTACATTAATACCTACTGCTGCGGATGAAGGGGGAGACGGTAAGCTTGTCTATTATATCCCTGTAGAACAAGCTGTAGAACGAGGTTTACTTGCCTTTTTACAACGTTCTGTTGATACAGCATTAGAGGAAGGGGCCGATCAAATTGTTTTCGAGGTAGATACCCCAGGTGGATTTGTGGATGCAGCAGGTCAAATTGCTAATCTTATAAAAGGAATCCCTATTCCAACGACAGCTTATGTTGTGGGAGAAGCTATGTCTGCTGGAGCTTTTATTTCTCTTAATGCAGATCAAATTGTCATGGTTCCAGGATCTGCAATGGGGGCAGCGCAGGTTATCGATGGTTCCGGTACGGCTGCTGATGATAAAGCTCACTCTGCTTGGTTAGCTACAATGAAAGAGGCAGCGGAGTTAAATGGAAGAGATCCTATTTATGCATTAGCGATGGCAGACCCGGAAATCGACTTACCAGAATACCGTGCACAAGAAGGCTATCTTCTTACTTTAACAGCAAGTGAAGCTTATGAAGTAGGATATGCTGAGGCAATAGCTAGGGATCGCTCAGAGCTATTGGAATTTCTTGGCTTAGAAAATGCTGAAGAACGGGAAATGGAAGTTAGTTTTGCAGAACAAATAGCACGATTTGTTACGCATCCTGTTGTTATCCCAATCTTACTATCAATTGGGAGTATGGGGCTTGTTTTAGAACTTTATTCACCAGGTTTTGGTATTCCAGGAATAATGGGGGCCACAGCACTATTTCTCTATTTTTTTGGACATATGGTTGCAGGCTTTGCTGGAATGGAAACATTTATTTTATTTGGTGTAGGAGTTATTCTGCTACTTATTGAAATATTAGTGCCTGGATTCGGGATATTTGGTATTATAGGTATTGGAGCGATAATTGGGAGTATGGTTTTGGCTTCCTATTCCACTGCTAATATTTTAATTTCTTTATTAATTGCAGCTGTTTTAACCATAATAATGTCTGTCCTTTTCTTTAAGTATGTTGGTTATCGTGGTCCATTAAAAAAAGTAATTTTAACCGATTCCATAAAGACAGAGGAAGGTTATGTATCCAATGTAACACGTCAAGATATGGTTGGGAAAGAAGGGGAAGCCCTTACAGTCCTTAGACCATCGGGAACCGCCATTTTTGGTAATGAACGACTTGACGTTGTTTCTGAAGGAGGCTATATTGGACAGGGTAGGAAAGTGAAAATCGTTGCAACCGCAGGTTCAAGAATTGTCGTTCGAGAAGTAAATGAAAACTAAAAGATGGAAAAGTTGAAGGAGGAAACATTATGCCAACAGAAATTATGCTCATTATTGTTTTAGGTTTAGTTGTGGTAGCTTTTGCTATACTATTTACATTTGTTCCAGTAATGCTTTGGATTTCCGCATGGGCAGCTGGAGTAAAAGTAGGTATCTTTACACTAGTAGGGATGAGACTACGTCGAGTTATACCACATCGTGTTATCAATCCATTAATTAAAGCAGTTAAAGCCGGATTAGAACTTAGCATAAATAAACTAGAGGGTCATTATCTTGCAGGTGGTAACGTAGACCGAGTTGTTAATGCGCTTATTGCTGCACAACGTGCAAATATTGAATTAACTTTTGAACGTGCGGCAGCAATCGATCTAGCCGGTCGTGACGTATTAGAAGCAGTACAAATGAGTGTTAATCCGAAAGTAATTGAAACACCGTTTATTGCCGGTGTTGCCATGGATGGAATTGAAGTAAAAGCGAAAGCACGAATCACAGTTCGTGCAAACATTGATAGACTCGTTGGGGGTGCTGGAGAAGATACAGTAATTGCCCGTGTAGGTGAAGGTATCGTATCTACTATCGGTTCTGCTAAAACACATAAAGAAGTTTTAGAAAATCCAGACATGATCTCACAAACTGTATTGAAAAAAGGTTTAGATTCAGGGACTGCTTTTGAAATCCTATCCATTGATATTGCTGACATTGATATTGGGAAAAACATTGGTGCCGGATTACAAACGGACCAAGCAGAAGCAGATAAGAAAATTGCCCAAGCCAAAGCGGAAGAGCGCCGTGCTATGGCCGTTGCTCGTGAGCAAGAGATGAAAGCAAAAGTAGAAGAAATGCGTGCGAAGGTAGTAGAAGCAGAAGCAGAAGTACCTTTAGCGATGGCAGAAGCTTTCCGCTCTGGGAACATGGGTGTTATGGATTACATGAATATGAAAAACGTAATGGCAGACACTGACATGCGTGAATCCATTGGAAAAGCTACCGACGACGGAAAAGACGACGAAAATCGTCGTAAGTAATAATATTTAAGAAGTTAACAAGGGGAATTCTCCCCTTGTCATTTAAGAAAGGAGCCGAATAAGTATGGGGTTAATTGAAGCATTATTAGGCAACCCGCTCCTTCTCTTTTTTGTCATCGCTGCGCTGTTAAGTTTATTTCGTAATGCTGGAGGGAACAACCAAGAAGAACAAAAGCGCTCTAGAAGACCTGCAAGCGGACGAAATACACAGGGACAGGACGAGGTAGATTGGCGTGAAATTTTCCAACAGGAGCAACAACCTGCAAAGCCTAGTCCTTTGGAAGAAACAAGAACAGCGTCGAGAGAGACAGTCGAGGAGACATATTCTATTCCTGAGAGTGTAGCTAAAGAACAGGATAAAGCGAACAGAGAACTTCAAGAGAGATATGAACAAGTACAACGACGAAAAAAATTAGCTATGGAAATGGCTGATAAACAGCAAGACTCACCTATTTACTCGAATGATATTTCTAATTCTAAAGTCCATTTAAACTTTAAAAAAATCTCACGAGAAGAAGCTATTAAAGGTATTATTTGGTCTGAAATATTAGGAAAACCAAAAGCAAGAAAGCTTAGATGATAAAAGATAAAATCACTTAAGGTATATTACCTTAAGTGATTTTTTTTATGGAGAAAAAAATATACCTATATAAAGTGGACGCTTCCGCTTTTCTTATAAAAATCGTTACTTTTAAGTGATAGGGATTGGAGATGTATCATACATATGATGTGAAAGGAGGTTCATCATGAAAAAAATAAAAAAACAACTGAGAAGATGGATGACAGAACAAATGGATCTCCCGGCAGATGTCATGATGGACTTACCGAGAGTTACCTTAATTGGCAACTTTCATATATACATTGAAAATCATAAAGGTGTAATCCGTTTTACAAAAACAGAATTGCGTCTCCGTTTGACAGAAGGTGAACTGCTGGTAATTGGTAATGATTTTGTTATAAAAAATATCTTACCGGAAGAGATGTTACTTGAAGGTGTTATTGAAGATATTCGTTTTCTAAAAGAGGGGAGCTCAGGTAGGTGATGATTAATGAAAAATCAGTGGGTGCATAAAGTATCGGGATATGTTCGTATTAAAATTACGGGACCATATCCAGAATTGTTTATTAATCGATGTATAGATAATAAAATGTACATTTGGGACATTCATCATCCAGGAAAAGAAGTACTTATTTGTTCCGTATTATTGGACGAGGTTTCCCATTTACGTAAATTAGCACGTGCTTCAGATTGTAAAATTTCCTTTATAGACCGAAGGGGAATGCCGTTTTTTATGCAAAAATTATGGCGAAGAAACGGTCTGTTGTTTGGGGCATTTGCTTTTGTTGTCTCCATTTTTATATTATCAAATATGGTATGGGGAGTTCAGATTGAAGGAGCATCACCTAAAGTGGAACACGAACTTAGACAGGCAGTTATGGAGTTAGGAGTAAAAACAGGTGCATTTCAATTTACCCTGCCCCCTCCTGAGGAAATACAAACTATAATAACAGAAGAAATAAGTGACGCTACATGGATAGGTGTGACAAGAAAAGGTACAACCTATCATTTTCAAGTGGTTGAAAAGGAAATAGCAGAACGGGAACCTAGGGAAGCGCCTGGGCACCTTGTAGCTTCAAGAGATGCTGTTATATACGACTTATTTGTTGAAGAGGGACTACCTATGGTGGAAATCAATCAAGTGGTTGAAAAGGGAGATCTCCTTGTTTCAGGTTTAATTGGAGAAGAAGGAGAAGAAAGGAGAGTTCCGGCTAGAGGGACAATTTTTGGTGAAATTTGGTTTCAAGGGAAAGTGGAAATACCGTTATCAAGAACACTTTATGCTGTCACCGGTGACAAATACAGAACACATAAATTATATATTGGAAATGTAGGTATCCCAATTTGGGGGTGGAATCCTCCTGAATATGCACATGCTATAGAGGAGGAGTATGAAAGTTCTTGGAATATTTTTAATATGGAGCTGCCTTTTCAATACGGCTATAAGGAAGTATTAGAAGCTACCGAAGTTGAAGTGGAACATGCGGTAGAACAAGCAGTTACTCTTGCTGTGGATGAGGGAAAAGAAGAATTACTATCTCAATTTAGTGAAGACGCAGAAATAATTGGCGAAAAAGTTTTGCACCAAGAAGTAGAGGATGGTAAAGTTAAAGTAATC
Organism: Evansella vedderi; assembly: GCF_030813435.1. Taxonomy (GTDB): domain Bacteria; phylum Bacillota; class Bacilli; order Bacillales; family Salisediminibacteriaceae; genus Evansella; species Evansella vedderi. The sequence goes on from NZ_JAUSUG010000005.1 coordinate 179,824, forward strand.
ATTCACTATCGAATTGTAGATGATATTGCAATGAAACAACCAATTATTCAAGGAGACTGAGACGATTGGCAGATATGAAACAGACGATACAACTTCCAATTCAGAATGCAAATGAAGTACAAGCCCTTTTTGGCCCAAATGACCGCCATTTAAAGCGGCTAGAGGAAGCTTTTGAAACACAAATTTTAACTAGGGGAGAAGAGGTAACTATAGTTGGCACGGATAACGATTTCCAAAAAATTGAGGAAATCCTTATCATGCTTCTTCAACTTATTCGTAAAGGGACTACTATTCAAGAAAGGGATGTAGTTTATGCTGCTCAATTGGCAAAGCGGGATATGCTGCATCAACTTCCTGAACTGTTTGAGGATAGAATTACCCTAAGCGCAAAAGGAAAACCTATTTTAGCTAAGACACTGGGGCAGAGACATTATGTTTCAGCTATTAGAAAACACGATATTGTCTTTGGTATTGGGCCTGCTGGTACGGGTAAAACATATTTAGCGGTTGTTATGGCTGTACATGCTTTAAAGGAAGGACATATTAAGCGAATCATTTTAACAAGGCCTGCAGTAGAAGCAGGGGAAAGCTTAGGTTTTTTACCAGGAGATTTAAAAGAAAAGGTTGATCCATATTTAAGACCATTATACGATGCTCTTCATGACGTCCTTGGTTTTGAACAAACAGAGCGTTTAATGGAAAGGGGAACTATTGAAGTTGCTCCATTAGCTTATATGCGTGGACGAACCTTAGATGATTCCTTTGTCATTTTAGATGAAGCGCAAAATACAACCCCGGAACAAATAAAAATGTTTTTAACAAGACTTGGCTTTGGATCAAAGATGGTTGTAACAGGTGATGTTACCCAAATTGATTTACCAAGAGGGAAAATGTCAGGGTTAAAGGAAGCCTTAAAAATACTAAGTAATGTTGAGGGAATTTCTTTTATCCATTTGGAATCAGCAGATGTAGTAAGACACACACTGGTAAAGCGAATAATCGATGCCTATGATCGTGTGGAGCCTAAAAAAGATAAATAAAATATGAAAGGCTCATTAAGACCCTTTATGAGGTGAAGGACATGGGGAAACGAACGTCTATTGACCACCAAAAATGGTGGCAGAGCATAAAAGATCATAAGTATATCCGTTTTGCCCTATTTATCTTAATAGGGATTATTACTTATTCCTTAATGGTGACAAATATTATTCCTGAAACATTAGAAGTTAGTCAGGGAACAGTATCCGATCAGGATATTCGCTCGCCCATAACAATTGAGAATAAAAATGAAACGGAACGTTTAAGACAGCAGGCATACGAATCTGTGGAGTCCATTTACTCTACAAAAAACCATTATGCACAGAACCAGGTTGAACGTATCAATTATATATTTGATACCATTATTCACGTTCGAAAAGAAGCTCAAGAACGCAGGGAAGAAATTAAACAAATGGAAGCAGCCCTAGAAAATGAAGAGGGGAAGGAGAATGACCAAGCAGAAGAAGAGCCTATAGAAATTCCGGAAGAGATTACCATCCAACAACAAGTGGAAATGGTAAAGGAAATTATATCTGAACAAATAACGGATGAGATATCCAATGACACGCTACAAACTTTGTTAGAGTCCTCAGAAGATGATCTTGTATTGGCAAAGGAAACGACCACAAGCGCTATTAACGATGTTATGAGTGAAGATATTCACCAAGACGAAGTGGAAGAAGCCAGAAACAGTGCTGAACGAAAAGTGATCAATTCAACTGTTGATCCTGGATTATATCGTTCTATGATTGAGTTAGCTAGATTTGGGATTACTGCAAATTATCTATTTGACGAAGCAGCTACTGAACAGGCTCGAGGAGAAGCAATGGAAGCAGTTGACCCAATAATCGTTCGTGAAGGTCAGTTGCTTGTTGAGGAAGGCCAAATAATTACTTCTGAAATCTATAGTCAACTGGCACTAGTAGGTTTGTTAGATGATCATTCCAATGCCTTTCCATATATAGGATTAGGTATTCTTGTTATTTTATTAATAGGAATGCTTGCTTATTATTTAGGAGATGCAAAGACATCTCTTCAGAAGAATAATACTCATCTTCTAATGTTTACAATTATCTACTCCTTAACTTTGCTTATTATGAAGTTAGTTAGTTTAACTTATATGATAGAGGTTACTGGTATAACATACATGGTACCAGTCGCCATGGGTACGATGCTGATTACTATACTCCTTCATTCTAGAGTTGCTTTGTTTACTAGTATGGTTTTTGCTATAGTAGCCAGTGTAATTTTTAATGAGCAATCTACTGGAATTGTTGATTATACACATGGAATTTATGTTTTCTTTAGTTCAGTAGCTGGTGTCTTTTTCTTAAGTAAATCTAATAGAGTTATAAGGATTCTCCAAGCTGGTTTGTTTGTAGGTGGATTAAATGTACTGGTTATTGCATCATTCTTATTGCTAAAAAGCGGGCAATACGGGTGGATGGAGATTGGATTGAATTTAGGTTTTGCCGCATTGTCTGGTTTTGTTGCAGCAGTTTTAACCCTTGGTTTGTTGCCATTTTTGGAAGCGGGCTTTGGAGTATTGTCTGCTACAAAGCTGATAGAACTTTCTAGTCCAAACCACCCTTTATTGAGAAAAATATTATTGGAAGCACCAGGAACTTATCACCACAGTGTTTTCGTTGCTAATCTTGCTGAAGGAGCCTGTGAGTCAGTGGGTGCTAACGGACTATTAGCAAGGGTTGGCGCCTATTATCATGATTTGGGGAAGACGAAACGACCGCACTTTTTTATTGAAAATCAAATGAAAATCGATAACCCGCATGATAAGATTTCTCCACAATTAAGTAAAACGATCATTATCGCCCACCCTTATGACGGTGCGGACTTATTGAGAGAATACAGATTACCGAAAGAAATTATTGGAATTGCTGAACAGCATCATGGAACTACACTATTAAAATATTTTTATCATAAAGCAAATCAGGAATCGGATAAATCTATTCCTGAGGAAGAATTCAGGTACCCAGGACCAAAAGCACAAACAAAGGAAGCGGCTATAGTAGGAATTGCAGATTGTGTAGAAGCAGCAGTACGTTCCATGAATAAACCAACTCCTGCCAAAATAGAAACTTTAGTTAAAAAGATTATTAATGACAGATTAGAAGATGGTCAGTTTGATGAATGCGACATTACATTAAAGGAATTAAGTATAGTGGCGAAATCTATTTGTGAAACACTACAAGGCACTTTCCATACTAGAATCGAATACCCTGAAGAAGTTGCAGAAAAAGCGAAAGAAAAAGATAATAATAAAGAAATAGAAAGACGTAAAGACGAGCAAGATAAGAACGGAGGAAACGAGAAAGAGGGTGATTAAGTTTATGGAATATAAACAAGTGGGGCTAATAGATGAAACGGGTGAATTACCAGATGACTTGTTAAACCTTGTTGGTGATGTAATTGAAACAGCAATTGAGTATGAAAATATAGAAGAAAATGTAGAAGTTGCCATTACCTTTGTTAACGATGAGCGAATTCAAGAATTGAATCGTGAATATAGGGGGAAGGATCAACCTACAGATGTATTGTCCTTTGCGTTGAATGATGGGGAGGATACCCTCTTGACCGACGAAGATGTTCCTGAACTCCTTGGTGATATAATTGTTTCGGTTCCACGGGCTATTATCCAAGCAGAGGAATATGGGCATGATTTAAAACGGGAACTTTGTTTTCTTGCGGTCCATGGCTTCCTGCATTTATTAGGGTATGACCATGATTCCGTAGAAAATGAAAAAATAATGTTTAGTAAGCAAGAGGGTATATTAAATAAACATGGTCTCAAGAAATAATCGACCATTTATATCGTGGAGCCGGTTAAAGAAGAGTTTTGTTTATGCGTCAACCGGTATTATACACACTTGGAAGCATGAACAAAATTTTAGAATTCATTCCATGTTGATTGTATTGGTACTTATTCTGGCACAATTATTAAATGTTCCACTGTATGAACAAGCACTTCTCATTATTGTTATTGGTGGAGTATTGGCATTGGAGCTAATAAACACTGCAGTGGAGCATTGTGTTGATCTAATTGTTGAAACTTATGATGTAAGGGCAAAAATAATTAAAGACGCTGCGGCTGGGGCAGTGTTTGTATTTTCTTTAACAGCTGTGATTGTAGGTGCAATGATTTTTATCCCGAAGATACTTGCACTTTTTTTATAGCCGTTTTTTAAAAGATTGTAGCTTTTAAATAAAATAGAATAAAAATACTGCTCGAATCCGATACAGGCGGACCAATTACGCCTAAAGACAGCCCGCGTCCTGGGATCCCTCGCGGGCAATGCTTCAGACTCCTCGTTCGCAAAACCGGCCTCTGTGGGGTCTTCAGCTATTGTTTTTCCCACTGGAGTCGCCGCCTTTCACTACTTCGAGTTGTGGAAATACAACGTTTATATGAAAAGAGCCTTTTAATAAAACTAAAAAAGTTAAGGTGATATATATGGTTGATAAGGAACAGTTAATTATAGAAGCGAAAAAAGCTAGGGAGAAAGCATATGTACCTTATTCTAAATTCAAGGTAGGTGCTGCATTATTATCTGAAGATGGTACCATATATCACGGATGCAATATTGAAAATGCAGCCTATAGTATGTGTAATTGTGCTGAAAGAACGGCAATCTTTAAAGCAGTGTCAGAAGGAGTTCGATCTTTTAAAGCTTTGGCAGTTGTTGCTGATACGGAGGGGCCTGTTTCACCTTGTGGTGCCTGCAGACAAGTCATTTCAGAATTATTACAAAAAGATACTTCCGTTTATCTCACTAATTTACAAGGTGATGTTGCGGAATGGACAGTAGAGGACCTTTTACCAGGTGCCTTTTCTCCAAAAGATTTAGAAGGGTGAGTGCAGCATGAAAAAATCAGGATTTGTTGCTTTAATTGGACGTCCAAACGTGGGGAAGTCCACATTGTTGAACGAGGTTCTTGGTCAAAAGGTTGCTATCATGAGTGATAAAGCACAAACAACACGTAATAGAATTCAAGGAGTTTATACTGAAGAGCGGGGACAAATCGTCTTTATTGATACTCCGGGAATACATAAACCGAAACATCGCCTTGGGGATTTTATGATGAAAATTGCGCAAACGACGTTAGGAGAGGTAGATGTCGTTCTTTTTTTAGTGGATGCAAAGGAAGGAAAAGGGCGCGGGGATTTATTTATAATGGACAGGCTAAAAAATGTAAACACGCCGGTGTTTTTAGTAGTAAATAAAATTGATGAAGTTCATCCTGACGACTTGTTTCTCCTCATTGATGAGTACCGCAAGGAATTTGATTTTACAGAAGTAATTCCAGTGTCAGCGTTATACGGTAACAACACTAATACACTTTTGGATCAAGTATTTCATTATCTTGAGGAGGGACCACAATACTATCCAGAGGATCAAGTGACGGATCATCCGGAGCGCTTTTTAATGTCTGAAATGATCCGTGAAAAAGTTCTACACCTTACACACGAAGAAGTTCCCCATTCCATTGCTGTAGAAATTGAACAAATTAATCGCAGGGAAAATAATCGTGCTATTCATGTTGGTGCGGTAATCGTTGTAGAAAGAAGCTCACAAAAAGGGATTATTATTGGAAAACAAGGAAAAATGCTAAAAGAAATTGGACAAAAGGCCCGTGAAGATATTGAGGCCCTATTAGGCTCTAAAGTATTTTTAGAGCTTTGGGTTAGAGTGGAGAAGGATTGGCGTAATAAAGGTAAGTATTTAAAGGACTTCGGTTACACAACGGAGGAGTATTAAGGTCTTTTGCTAATACTGCAAATAATAATGGAGTCGCCTCCTTTTCTTCTGTTGAACGCCTGATGTATGTTACAGTAGTGTTAAAAATTTTAAATATTTAGATAAGTACAAGGGGACCTATTGAAAAATATTGTCAAAAGGTCTATTATAGCCTTACAAAGGTGGAAGGAAGTTAATTGTCAATATTTCCATATCATGAAACGGGTAATAGAGGTCAAGATAATAATATGTATGGAGGTAATTTATTACTCTTTGCTGAAAGGTGGAAATACTCATGATGGACTTAACTTGGAAGGTCTTCTCAATGACAGGCAACATCGATTCATATTTATTGTACAAGGAATTTGAACGAGATGGCTCTTTTGCAGACGAGAAGGAAGAGGAGTTAGAGTCAGAAGAGTTTAATCCTCCAACACATTAACCTCTATCCGCCAAATTTGGTGGTGAATAATTTGCTTCACAAAGTTGAAGGATTAGTCATTCGAACGAATGATTACGGAGAAACAAACAAAATAATTACGATCTTTACAAGGGAAAATGGTAAAGTAGCAGTAATGGCACGGGGGGCAAAGCGACCGAAAAGTCGTTTTGCATCCAGTGCCCAACTTTTTATGTACGGTATTTTTGTATATCAACGCTCGACAGGGGTTGGAACTCTCAATTCTGCTGATGTAGTGGATTCCTTTCGCGAAATTAGAAGTGACTTAAAGCTAACAGCATATGGGGCATACATTGTAGAATTAGTAGATAAATTAACAGAAGACAATACCCGGAACCCTTTTTTATTTGAACTTGTTTATCAGACAATAGTTCATTTAAATGAAGGGATTGACCCTGACATTATTACAAGGATTTTTGAGACTAAAATGTTGGAAGTGGCAGGTGTTACCCCTGCATTGGATCGATGCTCTTTGTGCGGTAATCCTGAAAGTCATTTTGTTTTTTCCATGAGGCATTCTGGTGTACTCTGTTCTAGATGTAAGTTTGAAGATCCCTACTCTATTTCCATACATCGAGCAGTAATTAAATTACTGCGATTGTTTCAACACTTAGATTTAAAAAGAATCGGCACTATAAATGTTAAACAAGAAACGAAGGATCAATTAAAAGAAATACTTGCCCATTACTATGATGAATTTGTAGGAGTTCGTCTAAAATCAAAACGGTTTTTAGATCAAATTGACAAATTGTATCGAGAATAAGTTGACAGGAAGTTTTTTTTTCAGTAAGATTTGAATAAATTATATATCGGTGCAAGGATAGAAAGGAGTACTTACTCCCTCTGTATAATGTTATAAAGCGAACCTAGGATGGTGGAAGCTAGGGATACAGACAGTAAGGAAGGCGTTCTGGAGCACACTATGGAAAGAGGCTTCAAGTTCTTTAATTTCTAGCTTGAAGCAAATAGGGTGGAACCGCGGGTAACTCTCGTCCCTATGTCAATAAGACATAGTGCGAGAGTTTTTTTGTTTATAAAAAAATGTTTTCTAAAAAAAGAGTTGTTTATAAAAAAGCAATAAAGTTTAAGAAAACAGCCTACAAAAAACGTCACTTTTATTTTTCTTAAAAAACCGATAAAGATGGAGGGAAAGTCATGAATGTTCAAGATATGATCTTGACGTTACAAAAATTTTGGTCAAAACAAAATTGTTTAATTTTACAGGCTTATGATGTGGAAAAAGGAGCAGGAACAATGAATCCTATGACTTTTTTACGGAGCATTGGACCTGAGCCATGGAATGTGGCCTATGTTGAACCGTCAAGGCGTCCCGCAGATGGTCGTTACGGTGAGAACCCAAACCGTTTATATCAACATCATCAGTTTCAAGTGATTATGAAACCCTCACCAGACAATATTCAAGAGCTGTATTTGAATAGTTTGCGTGAGTTAGGTATTAACCCTGAAGAGCATGATATCCGCTTTGTTGAAGACAACTGGGAAGCTCCAACTTTGGCTGCCTGGGGCTTAGGTTGGGAGGTATGGCTGGATGGAATGGAAATAACTCAATTTACTTATTTTCAACAAGTAGGGGGATTAGATGCCAGTCCAGTTGCAGTAGAAATTACTTACGGTATAGAGCGATTAGCCTCTTATATTCAGAATAAAGAAAATGTATTTGATTTAGAATGGGTTAACGGTTTTACATATGGCGATGTATTTCTACAAAATGAATATGAGCAGTCCAAGTACTCTTTTGAAATCGCAGATAGTAATATGCTGTTTAACCTTTTTTCTACTTATGAACGGGAGGCTAAACGAACATTGGAAGCAAACTTAGTAATTCCAGCTTACGATTACGTTTTAAAGTGCTCTCACGTATTTAATCTACTAGACGCACAGGGGGCAATTTCCGTAACAGAAAGAACTGGTTATATTGGGAGGGTTCGCCAATTAGCAAGGGAGTGTGCGAAGCATTATTACGAAATTAGGGAGAGTTTAGGTTTTCCTATGTTAAAAAAGGAAGGGAATGATACTCATGAGTAAGGGAACATTTTTATTGGAAATAGGACTAGAAGAAATGCCTGCTAGATTTGTTACCAACTCCATGGATCAATTAGCTGATAATGTAGAGGATTGGCTAAAAAATCATCGTCTATCCTTTGATAACATAAAAAAATATTCAACCCCAAGGCGTTTAGCTATTGTCATTGAGGGACTGGATGATAAACAAGCAGATATGGAAGAGGAAGCTAAGGGACCTTCAAAAAAAATCGCCATTGATTCAGAAGGAAATTGGACAAAGGCTGCCCAAGGTTTTTCCAGAGGGCAAGGAGTATCAGTAGAAGAATTGTATTTCAAGGAATTAAAAGGGGAAGAGTACGTCTTTGCTAAAAAGTTTACGGAAGGGCAATCAACCGATGTTCTTTTAAAAGGATTGAAAGACGTTATTCTTAGTATGCAATTTCCTAAAAATATGAAGTGGGGATCACATAACTTGAAATATGTTCGCCCTATAAAGTGGTTAGTGGCCCTTTTTGATAGTAAAGTAATTCCATTTGGTATTGCAGATGTCCATACAAATAATACAACATTAGGTCATCGTTTCTTGGGTGGTTTTGCCACATTGATGAAGGCAGATGATTATATCAATGTACTAATGGGTGAGCATGTTATTGTGGATCCAGTTGAACGTAAACTGGCTATTCGTCAGCAAATCACCGAATTATCCGCTGTTGAGGGCTGGAATATTCCTATTGATGAAGACTTATTAGAAGAAGTAAATAATCTTGTGGAATATCCAACCGTGCTTTATGGAAGCTTTGATGAGAGGTATTTAAATATTCCAGAAGAAGTTTTAATAACCTCCATGCGGGAGCATCAACGATATTTCCCAGTTAAGGATGGAGATGGGAAGTTATTGCCTTATTTTGTGACCGTGAGAAACGGTGATCACCGACATTTAGATAATGTTCGAAAGGGAAATGAAAAAGTATTAAGGGCTAGACTGGCTGATGCGGAATTTTTCTATCAAGAGGATTTAAAGAAGCCGTTAGAAGAGGGGTTAAAAAGGCTTGAATCTATAGTCTACCATGTGGAATTAGGTTCAATTGGTGATAAAGTGCGACGAATTAAGGAGTTAGCCCTAACCCTCGGAAAAGATTTAGATATGACAGGGGAACGTCTAGCAAAAGTGGAGCGAGCTGCTTTATTAAGTAAAGCAGACCTTGTTACACATATGGTAGGAGAATTTCCAGAGTTAGAAGGAAGAATGGGAGAAGAATATGCACTGAAATCTGGAGAAGATGAGGAAGTGGCAAAAGGAATTTACGAGCATTATCTTCCAAAACAAGCAGGTGATGAGCCTCCTGCAACAGATATTGGAGCGATTGTTAGTGTATCAGATAAATTAGACACTGTCGTTACAAGTTTTGGAATTGGATTAATACCAACCGGTTCGCAGGACCCACATGGGTTAAGAAGACAAACAGCAGGGATTGTACAAATCTTTTTAACACATGGCTGGGACTTAGACCTTATTCAGGTCCTTACAGAAGGAATTGATGTTGCCGAAAAGCGGGGATTATTAAAACGAGATAAGGAATCGGTAAAGGAAGATTTAGTGGAGTTCCTTAAACTGCGAGTGAAGAACCTGCTTCAAGAGCAAGGAGTACGCTATGATGTTGTAGATGCAGTTTTGAAAACGGACCTTGGGCAAATTAAAACATTGGTGAACAAAGCTCATTTTCTTCAAGATCAATTGGTTAATCCAGAATTTAAACAAGTGGTGGAAGCATTTAGCCGTGTTACTAATATTTCCAAAAAAGCTACTGATGTTAGAGTAGACTTTGACTCAAATTTATTAGAGGGTGAGGCGGAGAAGGAGCTGTACAATTCTGTACAGGAAGTCCAAGCTAAGGTTCGTGACTATTTGAAAACAGGGAAAATATCTTTTGCCTATGAAGAGCTTAAAGGGTTAGTACCAAAAATACATGATTACTTTGACAATACAATGGTTATGGCAGAGGATACTACATTAAGAAATAATCGCCTTAAGCAAATGCAAGAGACCTCGAAAATTATTACAACATTTGCTGACTTTCAATCAATTGTGTTTCATTCTGAAGAATAATTAAGGCTGTTTTCGTAAACTTGAATTGTTTGGAGAAAACAACCATAATTCAAAATAGATACTTAATCTAAACTATTTTTCAGTTATAATGAAAGATAAAGGAAATGTTTGCCTGTGAGCAGAGGGCGGTGAGGACGATCGAATTAAATCAACGACAAGAGCTTATTTTGCAAATCGTTAAAGATAGTGGGCCAATTACCGGAGAACAGATTGCCGATAAGCTATCTTTAACTAGGGCCACCTTGCGTCCGGATTTAGCCATTTTAACTATGGCTGGCTTTTTGGATGCTAGACCAAGGGTAGGGTATTTCTATACAGGTAAAACTGGTTCTCAATTATTTACAGAGCGTTTAAAGAAATTGTTTGTCAAGGATTTTCAATCTATTCCAGTAGTGGTAAATGAGTCAGCATCCGTATATGACGCTATAGTAACAATGTTTTTGGAAGACGTAGGTACTCTTTTTGTTGTGGATAAAGATTCCCATCTTATAGGAGTTTTATCAAGGAAAGACCTGTTAAGGGCAAGTATGGGGAAACAAGATTTAGAAACAATTCCAGTAAATATTATCATGACAAGAATGCCCAACATTACAACATGTAAACCAGATGATTTATTAATTGATGTGGCCAATACACTAATTAACAAACAGATCGATGCATTACCGGTTGTATTGAAGATTGCTGATGAAAGTAATGAAAAGTATGAGGTAATCGGAAGAATTACTAAAACGAATATTACAAAAGCATTTGTGCATATTGCGAATGAAATGCATTGAGCTTAGAGGAGGTGACAACTGCTCTATGGATAAACAACCGATAGTATATGTTGTATCCGATTCAGTAGGAGAAACTGCCGAATTAGTAGTAAAAGCAGCAGCTAGTCAATTTAATGGTTCAGCAATAGAAATACAACGGGTTCCCTACGTGGAAGATAAAATGACTATTGATGAGGTGATAGCACAGGCGAAAGAGACGAATGGAATAATTGCTTTCACCTTAGTTGTACCGGCTATCCGAAAATACTTAGAAGAGGAAGCTGTTAAAGAAGATATACCGTTGTACGATATTTTAAGTCCGATGATGAAAATGCTACAATCCCGATTTAATAAAACACCACGAAACGAGCCTGGCTTAATGCATACATTAGATGAAGATTATTTCCGTAAAGTAGAAGCCATAGAATTTGCAGTCAAATATGATGACGGCAGGGACCCGCGTGGGGTACTTAGAGCCGATGTGGTACTAATAGGTGTTTCAAGAACATCTAAAACCCCTCTGTCTCAATATTTAGCACATAAACGATTAAAAGTGGCCAATATTCCTTTGGTTCCGGAAGTAGACCCGCCAAAAGAGTTGTTCGAAATTCCCAGCCGTAAAGTGATCGGCTTAACTATTAGTCCAGAAAAACTTAACAGTATTCGTACAGAACGTTTAAAGGCTTTGGGGTTAAAAGAAGAAGCCAATTACGCAAATGTAAAACGAATACAGGAAGAACTAAACTATTCTAATAAAATTATGGAGAAAATCGGTTGTGAAGTGATTGATGTATCTCACAAAGCAGTTGAAGAGACAGCAAATATGATATACCATATGTTCCAAAAAAACAAAGAAAGATAAGCTAAAGGGTGTTTCAAAAGGTACGGTTTTAACCTTTTGAGGCACCCTTTTTTAACAAAATAGTAACAAAAATCAGTTATTTAAAAAACTTTTTTGAATAACCTATATTAAAATTATAGCAATACGGAAAATTTTCCTTTATAATGAAATATTGTGATTTCATATTATTTTTTATGAAAAATGGGCATAAACAATAAAAGAACAAATAAATTGTAAAAGTCAAGACTTTTTATTATTTTTTTGGTAAAGATAGTAAATGGGAATTTGTTTGGGAGATAACGTTGTAAAAAGAAGGATTCTCAAAAAGGATGTAGAATACAGAAGTATGAAAGAGGTTAATGGTAAAATCTTTGTCGATGGAGATTCGTGTCCGGTTGTAAATGAAATTGTTACCATTGCGAAGGAGAAAAACATAGAAGTTATTTTTGTAACTTCTTATGCACATATTCGCAAAAAGGAGTTTCCTCCTAATGTCCAATCTGTATTCGTTGATCAAGACCGAGAAGCTGCAGACTTAAAAATTGCCAATATGATTAAGAGAGACGATGTAGCTATTACAGACGACCTTGGTCTTTCGAGTTTATTACTGGCAAAGGAGGTTCAAGTTCTTACCTCGCGGGGAAAGTTAGTAACAAATGACGAAATTGACTACTTATTGGATTCAAGGTATAGATCTGCAAAACAGCGGCGTGCTGGCGCTAAAACAAAAGGTCCAAAAAAACTGACAGATCAAAATCGCCTTGATTTTAAAAAACAATTAGAAAAAATTTTGTCAAATAGGCAGGAATTTTGACGGAGAGGGCGAAACTATATAAGCCATCCCTTTTATTTAGAAGGATTGGTGGTGAGGAATATGAGTCGACGTATTCCAGAAGAAAAAATCGAGGAAATTAGAAAATCAATAGACATCGTAGATGTCATTAGTGAATATGTTTCATTGAAAAAGCAAGGAAGAAATTTTATTGGACTTTGTCCCTTTCATGGGGAGAAAACTCCATCCTTTTCTGTATCACCGGATAAACAACTTTTCCATTGTTTTGGGTGCGGTGCCGGTGGGAATGTTTTTTCTTTCTTAATGGATTCAGAAGGAATTTCCTTTATTGAATCAGTCGGAAAAATAGCATCAAAGCTTAATATCGACCTTCCTGAGTTGGAACAAATTACAGAGGCCACGGAAGAAAAAAACGATACTCTAAAGTATTGGTATGGAGGTCATGAAATAGCAGCTAAGCTTTTTCACCATATTTTAACTGTTTCCGAAGAAGGGAAAGGAGCAAGGGAGTACTTAAGGAAACGGGGGTTTACAAAGGAAGTAATAGATAGGTTTCAAATTGGTTATGCTCCTAATTCTTGGGATTTTTTAACGAATTTCTTGGAAAAAAGGAAGTTTCCAATAGAAGAAATGGTTGCTTGCGGATTACTTTCCATAAGAGAATTTGATCAAAAACCATTTGACCGCTTTCGAGACCGCATCATGTTTCCAATTTGGAATAAAAGCGGCGATATTATTGCATTTGGGGGCCGGGTCCTCAACGAGGGAAATCCGAAATATTTAAATAGCCCCGAGTCTACTGTGTTTAACAAGAGTGAAACACTCTATTATTATCATAAGGCCCGCCAAAACATAAGAAAGAAAAATGAAGTTGTATTGTTCGAAGGTTACGTTGATGTTATTTCAGCATGGAGAGCAGGTATAGAGAATGGAGTTGCAACCTTAGGTACCGCTTTAACAGAAACGCAAACCAAATTACTGCGAAGAACTAGTGATAATATAATACTTTGCTACGATTCTGATAATGCTGGCCAGAATGCCACATTAAAAAATGCAGCTATGTTAGAGGCCGCGGGAATGAAGGTTCGAATTGGAAAACTTCCAGATGGGTTTGATCCTGATGACTATATACAAAAAAATGGACCAGAACGTTTTAATCAAGACATCATTGGTCAAAGCTTGACGTTAATGGCATTTAAATTTCAATATTACCGACGGGGAAGAAATCTCCAAGATGAAGGTCAAAAACTGGATTATATTCAACAAATATTAACTGAAATTAGCAAATTAACGAGAGCGGTGGAAAGGGATCATTATTTACGGCAGTTAGCAGATGAGTTTTCCATTTCGTTAGAAGCATTGAAGCAGGAGCAAATACAAATTTTTAAAGGGCGAAAAAGCAAGGAAAAACGGGAAAACAAAGCACCAAGTGAATCATCTAAGTTTATAAAAGCCCAGAAAAAATTACTTTCTGCCTATGAAAATGCAGAAAGAATATTATTAGCACATATGCTTCAAAAAGAAAATGTTGCTACCCAGGTACAGGAACTAGTGGGTGGGACATTTAATATAGATGAATACCAAGCAATAGCAGCACATCTTTACAGCTATTATAGTGAAGGCAACATGCCAAATCCCTCCGCATTTATCGAGCGTTTGGAGGACGAAACACTGAAACGAATCACAACAGAGCTTGCGATGATGACCATTAATGAAGATATGTCTGAGCAAGAGTTGAACGACTATATTAGAAAAATTCAACAATATCCTAAAAAGTTAGAGATTGAACAGTTGAAGCTGAAAAGGGTACAACTAGAGGAAGCTAAAGAGTACAAACAAGCAGCTGCCATAGGGATGGAGATCATCAAAATGGAGCAGGAATTAAAAAAGGCATAATCCGGACGATGCTGAAGTTGTCTTGAATTATAGGAAGGAGGGATCGCATGGCTGAGAAACCATTACGTCCAATGGCGGAAGGAGATTTGTCCATCGATCAAGTCAAGGAACAATTAGTAGAACTGGGGAAAAAACGGGGGGAGTTAAGTTACGCAGAAATTACAGAACGCCTTGCCATATTTGACCAGGATTCAGACCAAATGGATGAGTTCTTTGAATATTTGGGAGAGCAGGGGGTAGAAATTTTAAATGAAACAGAAGCAGTTCCTAGTCTTCAACAAGTAGAGAAAGAGGAAGAGGAATTTGATCTTAATGATTTATCAGTACCACCTGGAATTAAAATAAATGACCCTGTTCGTATGTATTTAAAGGAGATAGGGCGTGTACCCTTATTGTCAGCCTCAGAAGAAATCGAATTAGCTAAGAAGATTGAGGATGGGGATGAAGAAGCAAAACGGAGACTTGCAGAAGCCAACCTCCGTCTAGTTGTAAGTATTGCTAAGAGATATGTTGGTAGAGGAATGTTATTTCTTGACCTTATTCAAGAAGGTAACATGGGACTAATAAAAGCAGTTGAGAAATTCGACTATAATAAAGGTTATAAATTCAGTACGTACGCTACGTGGTGGATTCGCCAAGCTATTACAAGAGCTATTGCAGACCAAGCAAGAACCATTCGTATCCCAGTTCATATGGTTGAAACCATTAATAAGCTAATACGTGTACAAAGACAGCTCCTTCAAGACCTTGGTCGTGAACCTTCACCGGAAGAAGTGTCAAAGGAAATGGATTTAACTCCAGAGAAGGTGCGTGAGATTTTAAAAATTGCTCAAGAACCAGTTTCTCTTGAAACTCCAATTGGTGAAGAAGACGATTCTCACTTGGGAGATTTCATCGAAGACCAAGAAGCTTTAGCTCCTTCAGACGCAGCGGCCTACGAGTTACTAAAGGAGCAGCTTGAAGATGTTCTTGATACGTTAACCGATCGAGAAGAGAATGTTCTCCGACTACGTTTTGGTCTTGATGATGGAAGAACACGCACCCTCGAAGAAGTAGGTAAAGTCTTTGGTGTTACCCGTGAAAGAATTCGTCAAATTGAAGCTAAAGCATTGCGTAAACTAAGACATCCAAGTCGTAGTAAACGTCTAAAGGATTTCTTAGAATAGTCATAATGCTTCTGAAAGATAAATGATTTACTTGAGCCTGGCAATGGTTTATTGTCAGGTTCCTTTAATTTAAAACTGCCTATTGGCAAAACTTGAATTTCGCTATATATAAATAATGTGACTTGGATAAGCTATAAGCGGACCAATTACGCTTAAAGGCAGCCCACGTACTGCGTCTGCGATTACTCGAATGATCGTCTAATCCCTGAAATTTACTGCAATTTCTTACTTCGACTTTATTCGAGGGAGGTAATCAAAGGTACTTTGAAGTCCCCTAAAGTATAGTAGAAATCAAATTCTTTGCTTTTGTAACGATTGCATTGGTAACGTTATCATTTGTTATTATTTATTTTACTCAGTTATCACCTACAATGCAAATTGCTTTATTAATTAGTTATTGGCCATATTGCTGTGTACCGTGTCTTGTTTACGAAAGAAAGGGAAATTTATTGCCCACGTTTATGTTATGATTTCTGCTTTTATTTCGTTCTTGTTGGTGCTGACAATAAACACTTTTTAGGGGAGTCATGGGTTTTCGGTTTATCCATTTTCTAGCTATGTTTTATATGGATATACGTAGGTGTACGGTGGGGGGTACTACTTAATAATTACCGGGATTATAGGAATTGCAATCTACATAATGGCTGTATTATCTAATGAATGGTTATAATCTGAATAAGGGGTGTAATTCCTAATGAAAATAATTGCCCATCGTGGGAATAAACGTTACACACCAGAAAATACGATGGCAGCATTTCAATCAGCATGCCAATACCCCATTGATGGAATTGAATTTGACTTACAAATAACAAAGGATGGAATTCCTATCGTTATCCATGATGAGAAAATAGATAGAACAACAAATGGAAAGGGGTTTGTTAGAACCTTTACCTTCAGGGAAATTAGAAAATTTGATGCAGGGAGCTGGTTTAATAAATCGTTTCAAGGGGAAAAAATCCCTTCTTTTGAAGAAGTGATTTTATGGTCGAAGGGAAAGAATATTACTCTACATATTGAGCTTAAACACCAGAAGGGAAGGAACAATCAATTTCTTCATACTTTTTTAGAAATGGTAGAAGATTATAAAATGATTGAATCGGTGGTTATAAGTAGTTTTAATCATTCCTATATTACTTATTTAAAAGAATTGAATTCGAGTTTATCAACAGCATTCATTACGAAAACTCCTATATTCGGTGCAATAAAATACGCATCAAAAATAAAAGCAGATGCAATCCATATTAGAAATAGCTATCAAGCTATGCGGTTCTACCGTACCTGGATGAGTAAGGGGTTACCAGTTCGAGCTTATAATGTTCATCGCATAAAGGATGCCATGAAATGTCACCGACTTAATATAGATTCCATTATCACAAATGACCCTAAAAAAATGACAGAAATATTTCGCCATCTATGTAAAGAGAATTAAAAATGACTTTTTATAAAATGCTTTACTGATTTTACTTTTCTATTCTTATATTTTAAAGTACAATATAGAATAGCTTTGCTTATGCGAGCTTTGGTAATAATAGAGAATAACAATTAAAGGAGGTACATAACATGAAAGGAAAACCGTTATTTCCTTTTGCAGTAACTGCTGTTCTAGGAATTCTTTTGATCGTCATTTTATCTTTTGTTGGTCTAAATCAAGGACAAGATATAGCAGGAGAAGATGGGGATGCTGATGAACAGGAATTTGAAACTGCTTATGAGCTAGGAGAACATATTTATTTACAAAGCTGTGCTGCCTGTCACGGTCAGGACTTAGAAGGTGTGGGTAGTAACCCAGCTGTAAATGCCCTTGAGGGTAGATTTACAAAGGAAGAAATTGTCCAAATTATTCATGAAGGACCTGGAGCAATGCCTCCTTTTGCAAATTTAGGGGACGATGCAGAAGCTGTTGCTGAATTTTTATTAACTGAATCTGAGTAATTGTTAAAAAAAGAAGGATATTACGTAAATCCTTCTTTTTTTCAATATCTTTGGTAAAAATAAAAATGAGAAGGTATTATATACATAATTTTAAAGGGAATTTATAGGTGAAGAAAATGAATGAAATTCAATTATCTAAACGCTTAGAAAAAGTAGCATCCTACGTGAGAGCAGGTTCATCTGTTGCGGATATTGGGTCAGACCATGCTTATCTCCCAGTTCATTTGGTTTCAAGGGGAATCGCTAGGAGAGCTATAGCAGGTGAAGTAAATAAAGGCCCCCTCACCACAGCTATAAAACAAATAAAGAAGAATAATTTGGAAGCGAAAATCCATGCGAAACTAGGGAATGGATTGGAGGTAATAGAGGGGGAAGAGGTAGATACTGTAACCATTTGTGGCATGGGAGGACCACTCATATCACAAATACTTGAGGAGGGGAAAGGGGAATTGTCTAACGTCTCCAGATTAATATTACAGCCTAATATTGCAGCCGATCATGTTAGAAGGTTTCTGTTAAATAATCAATGGGAATTAAAAGATGAGTCTATTCTTAAAGAAGATGGTCACATATATGAAATACTCATGGCAGAGAAAGGGAAGCCATTGGTAGCTTATAGTGATGACTTAGAAAAGGAGCTTTGGCTAGGCCCCTTTCTTCTGAAGAAGAAGAGTCCTGAATTTATGGAAAAGTGGTCCAAGGAACTAGAGCAATTAGAAATTATTTATGAAAAATTAAATGAGGCAGCTCCAACAGAGGAGCTAATGGATAAAAGAGAAAGTGTAAAACGTAAGATGGATTGGTTAAAGGAGGTATTAAAGTGAAATTAGCAAATGGCCAAACAATAATCCAAGCTTTTGAAGCTGTTTCACCGAAGTCCTTTGCTATGGAAGGGGATAAAATTGGGCTTCAAATAGGTACTTTAAACAAACCGGTTAAAAAAGTAATGGTTGCTTTAGATGTTCTAGAGACAGTTGTAGATGAAGCCATAGAAGAGGGTGTAGATCTAATTATTGCTCATCATCCAATTATTTTTAGACCAATTAAATCACTCAATTTGGATACTTCTTATGGACGTACAATTGAAAAACTCATTAAACATGATATCGCTGTTTATGCGGCACATACGAATTTAGATGTAGCACCGGGAGGGGTTAATGACCTTATGGCAGATGCACTTGGACTTGAAAGCCTGGAAGTCCTTGTGAAAACAACAGAAGACCCCTTAAAAAAGCTAGTCGTGTTTGTTCCTGAGAAATATGCTGATGAAGTTCGGGAAGCGCTTGGGACTGCAGGGGCAGGGCATATTGGCAACTATAGTCACTGTACCTTTAATACGAAAGGAACAGGGACTTTTAAGCCTGGTGAAGGAACAAATCCCCATATTGGTCAACAAGGAAAGATGGAGTTTGTATCTGAAGTGAAGATTGAAAGTGTTTTTCCTGAAAGTCTAGAAAAAAAAGTTATAAGGGCTATGCTTAAGGCACATCCGTATGAAGAAGCAGCATATGACGTTTTTAATATGGCTGTAAGCGGTCAGAATTATGGATTAGGTAGAATAGGTTACCTCCCTAAGGAAATGTCTCTAGGGGACTTTGCAGAGCTTGTGAAGAGGACATTTAAAGTGAATGGGGTACGTGTAGTGGGTGACCTGAATAGAAAGGTAAAAAAAGTAGCTGTCCTTGGTGGAGATGGAAATAAATATACCTCCGCTGCATTATTTAAAGGGGCAGATGTCTATGTTACTGGAGATCTTTATTACCATGTAGCACATGATGCTATGATGGAGGGTCTTGCTATGGTTGACCCTGGTCATAATGTAGAAAAAATTATGAAAGACGGTGTTAAGAAGATCATTAAGTCTTTTGTAGAAGAAAAGGGTTATGCTACAGAGGTCATATCATCAAAAGTTCATACGGATCCTTTTCAGTTTATGTAAAAAACAAAGAGGTTGGGACAAAAGCGTTTTGTCAATGAGAATTCCGAACGAAGCATATAAATCGCTTCGGAAATATACTTCGCTACGATAATACATTGTTCGTATTTTCATCTAAACACTTTAGTTATGTCCCAGCCTCTCTTTTTATGATTTTAAGTTGCTTTCTTTTTTACCTTTGGTAAAATTTTAGTTAGCTTGACTGTACTTGTTGTATCCCAAGTGTGGGGATCATCTTCATCGTATTTTTCAAGAAATTGAATAAGTTCTTTAGTGATCGGTGTGGGGGTACTTGCGCCGGAAGTAACGGCTACCTTTTTAACCCCTTTTAACCATTCCAAATTCAGTTCATTTAAGTTTGCAATTCGATGGGCAGGAGTACCGGCTATTTCTTTAGATACTTGAGCTAAACGGTTGGAGTTATTACTTTTAGGATCTCCCACCACCAGCAGTAAATCTGCTTCTTTTGCTTGCTCTGCCACTGCCTCCTGACGCACTTGGGTTGCAAGGCATATTTCATTATGGACCTCTGCATGTGGGAATTTCTTTAAAGAATCATTGATAAGATGGGATACATCCCACTGACTCATAGTTGTTTGATTCGTAATTAATATTTTATCCGACTTAATTTTTAAATTATTAACATCCTCTGATGATTGAACGAGGTGAACAATATCGGGTGCTACACCAATGGCACCTTCAGGCTCAGGGTGGCCTTTTTTACCTATATATATTATTTCATAACCTTCCTCTTTTTTTTCACGAATTAAATCATGAGTTCTCGTTACATCAGGGCAGGTTGCATCCACAGTTGTTAACCCTTTTTCCCTTGCCATCTTTCTAACCTCAGGAGAGACACCGTGTGCAGTAAAAATTACTGTCCCTTTATCTACTTGCTTTAAAATTTCCAAACGATTCGGTCCGTCTAGTGTGATGATACCTTCTTCCGTAAAGGCATCCGTAACATGTTTATTATGAACAATCATTCCTAAGATATAAATAGGTCTAGGCAAATCTAGATTTTCTGCCGCTTGTCTGGCTAAAACCATGGCATCTACTACACCATAGCAATAGCCACGGGGAGAAATTTTAATGACTTCCATTGGGGAACCTCCAATCATATATTTAACACTAAGATAGTGGATATAATGTTCATTATTCATTAATTATTATAAGGCCATTTCAGGTATATTGACAAACGAATGTATTTAAAGGAATGGGATATAAAAACAAAGTCCGCCCGGCTGCAATAGCAACAGGACGGCTATAAAAGAGGTTATGCCCCTTTAGAATGATCATTAATAAATTGTAATGCTTCTTCCTCAGAAATATTTTTTACTAACATTAATTCGCTAACAATAAATTGCTTTGCACGATCTAGATTTTTACGGTCCTCCATATGTAAACCGTTCGTGCGTTCTCCTTCTTTCGAAGTTAAATTTGCAATTACCATGGCTGCATCTATAATGGATCCTGATTTTAGTAATGTTTCGTTTTCTTTGGAGTAAGGACGTGCTGCTTCTTTTTTGGAGGCACCTTCTGTCGGCTTAAGCGCAGTTGCTACCTCTTCTAATTGTTTAGGTTGAATGATCTTTCGTAAACCAGAACTCTTGATTCGATTTTCAGGTAACATAAGTGTAACGTGGTTTAAAGGAAAGAAAACCACATAGTAATTTAACTTTTCACCTAGAATATCCTTTTCCTCAATGTCATTAATTGTACCAGCACCGTGGTATGGGTAAACAACATGATCACCGACTTTAAACATGAGCATTCCTCCAATACAATAGTAAATCTATTGTAACATAAATGGAATTAAATTTAAAATTTTACTACGGAAATTATAATTAGTCAATGAGAAAATGTGTAAAAAGAACCAGTCAGGGAGAGGACTGATTATATATATAGTTTAGGACATGGAATTTTACCAGTGACGTCCTTTTTTTTCTTTACCGTGGTTTTTGAGGGCTTCTTTTTTTTCGATGATTTCTTTTTTTGAGATGTATCCTTTGAGAGATTTTGTTTTTTTGTTGTAGTTTGATTTTGTTTCTTTTGACTTTTCTTTTTTTTCTGTTCTGCCTCTACTTCTTCTTTTTCGTGTTCTTCCTCTTTATCCTTTTCTTTTAGTCCGTCAACTTCTTCTTCTTCTTCTTCTTCTTCTTCTGAATCAGAATCTCCCTCCTGGTCAACTTCTTGTTCATCAATAATTGACTCATCTGATTCTTCATCGCTATCGTCATCGTCACTTGATTGTAATGCGGAGAGAAGCTCTGGTAATGACTTTAACATAGGACCGTATTGTTGTACCATGGGACCAACTTGTTGAGCAAATTCGATGGCCTTTTGTGCATTTTCTACGAATCCTAATAAGGTAGCTAATCCACCACCACTTCCCGCAGTAGCTGCAGCACCAGCAGCACCAGCAGCATTACCTAATGCCGAACCAGCACTTCCAAGGGCACCTGTATTACCTACCATATTACCCATAGCAGGTCCAGGGTTTCCTGCCGCCGCACCACCGCCTCCAAATAAACGTGAAAGAAGTCCGCCGCCTCCCCGCGCAGCTTGCTGCATAGGGGCGGAACCTAGGGACCGTGACATCATTTGTTGAGTTTGTGGTTGGGAGAAAGCCCCTCTTGCAAACATACCACCGCTGTGTGAAGGTGGTCCTGAAGGATAAGGTCTAGGTCCAAACATGTGGAACATCCTTTCAAAAAAACGTATTCTTTCTCATGTTAGGTATATGCAATGGGAAAGAATATGGTATAGGCGGAAATCTAAGAATGAATAATGGAAATAATGTACACAAATTTAGCAAGTGGCATGAACGCGGTTATTCATGATAGAATAAGTAACTAGTGTGACAAAAGCTCGGAAATGAGACTGAAGAAGGAAGGTTAAGATATGAAACATAACTTTGAACGATTTGAATTAAAGCCTTTTTTAATAGAAGCTTTAGCTTCAAAAAATATAACATTACCCACTGAAATACAAGAGCGTTTAATCCCAGCAATAAAGAATGGAATGGATGTTATTGGGCAATCACAAACAGGGACAGGGAAAACGTACGCTTTTTTGTTGCCTATTCTTCATAGAATTGATATAACAAAAAAAGAAACGCAAGCAGTCATTACTGCCCCAACTAGAGAGTTAGCAGGTCAGTTATATGAAGAATTAAAAAAGCTTACTGATTTTTCAGATGAGACTATTGATTCCCAGCTTGTTGTAGGTGGGACAGACAGATTGCGAATGATGAATAAATTAAAGCATAGTCCCCATGTTGTTGTTGGAACACCGGGAAGAATAGCAGATATGGTTGATAAACAAGCCCTTGATGTACACCATGTTGAGATGTTTGTTGTGGATGAAGCAGATCAAATGTTGGATATGGGCTTTATTGAAGATGTGGATAGAACAGCAAGCAGAATGGGTCAGGAGCTGCAAATGATGGTATTCTCAGCAACCATCCCAGAGAAGCTAAAACCTTTTTTAAAAAAGTATCTTAAAAATCCACGGCAGGTTGAAGTGCAGCCAAAAACAGCTTCTCCAAAAAAAATTCAACATTGGTTAGTTCCAGATAGAGATAGGGAGCGTAAAGAACTTCTTATAAATGTAGTAAATGCGTTGAATCCTTTTTTAGCTGTTATATTTACAAATAAAAAAGAAACAGCAGACGAAGTATATGCCGCATTGCAGGATACGGGAATTGACGCTGATATCCTCCATGGTGGTGTCAGTCCACGTCAGCGAAAAAAAGTGATGAAACGATTACAGGACGCAGAAGTTCAATTTTTAGTAGCTACGGATTTAGTGGCTCGAGGGATTGATGTAGTGGGGATTAGCCATATCATCAATTATGAACTTCCAACTGAACTAGAATACTATATTCATCGTGTCGGCAGAACGGCTCGCGCCGGGTGGGACGGCATAGCAATAACCTTCTATGGGAGGAACGATCAAGACAGTATTCAAAAGCTGGAAAAACAAGGGATTTCTTTTGTATATCGAGAATTGAAGAATGGGGAATGGAAGGATATAGAGAAACGAAATCGTCCAAGGATGGTATCAACTAGAACAGAGAAGGCTGTTTCTGCTCCTAAAACTGGTGGAAGCGTTGGAAAAGCGAAGGCAAAGCCAAAGAAGGTTAAACCAGGCTATAAGAAAAAAGCTCGCTATAAAAAAGCGAAAGAAGAGCAACGTCAAAGACGAATTGAAAACAAAAAAAGAAAATAAATGGAGTAATGAAAGAGGAATGGGAGAGGATTTTTTATGTTATTAGGATCACACGTTTCCATGAGTGGGAAGAAAATGTTGTTAGCAGCAAGTGAGGAAGCTACATCCTATGGTGCAACAACATTTATGATTTATACGGGTGCGCCCCAGAATACAAGAAGAAAAGCTATTGAGGATTTAAATATTGAATCTGGATTAGAACATATGAAAGCCAATGGAATTGATAATATTGTTGTGCACGCACCATATATCATTAACATAGGTAACTCACAAAAGAAGGAAACATTCGAATTAGGTGTAAATTTTTTACGTAGTGAGATCGAGAGAACTGCTGCAATAGGTGCAAAACAAATCGTCCTTCATCCTGGAGCGCATATAGGGGCAGGGGTTGAAGAAGGGATTAAGAAAATAATTGAGGGTTTAAATGAAGTTTTAGAAAAGGATCAAAAGGTACAAATAGCTTTGGAAACTATGGCTGGCAAAGGGTCTGAATGTGGCCGATCTTTTGATGAATTAGCGAAAATAATTGACGGTGTCACTCATAATGATCGTTTATCCGTTTGCTTTGACACATGTCACGTACATGATGCTGGGTATGATATTGTAAATAATTTGGACAAGGTATTAGAAGAATTTGATCAAATTGTTGGTTTAGAAAGGTTGAAGGTCCTTCATGTTAACGATAGTAAAAATGAGCGTGGGTCTCGAAAAGACCGGCATGAAAATATTGGATTTGGTCATATCGGCTTCGAAGCATTGGAACGTATTCTGTATCATGAGGTTTTCACTGAGGTCCCAAAAATTCTAGAGACACCCTATGTTGGAGCAGATAAGAAAAATAAATTTGCACCGTACAAATTAGAAATTGATATGATCAAGGGCAGAAAGTTTGACGAGGGGTTAAAAGAGAAATTAATTAGTACTGCAAGTGTTTAATATGTTTATAGTGCCTGGTATGAGTAAAATTACTCGTACCAGGCTTTTGTTCAAATTTTAATCAAGAGAATAATCTAAATATGTTTCGTATGGCTGCAACAATTTTCGTGCCTTTTTATATAGACTTGGGTCTAGTTTTTTTAGTTGGTTGTTAATGGATAATACTAATTTTTTATTACCTATGTCAAATGGTTTAGCCTGAAGAATTTGGAGAATTTCCTTTGCTTGTTTTACTGTTATACTTAAGTTATTTTCCCTACCTATTCGAATTATTTCCTTGACTGTTAAATTCCTGATCTTTTGATTCACCATTTGTCGAATCAAGGGATTCAATAAAATTACCTCCTTTCATTCCTTAAAAGTTAAAAAAGAATACAATTTATGATTATGGTTTAATCAGCAAAATGTTCCATTTTAATGTATACTAATTTATAAGGAAGTTTAGAATTTTGTTTTTGTAAGGGGATCTGAAAATGAAGGAAGAAGCAATAAGGAATGATTATAATATTCTTCAAACAGTCGCTGCACTGTCTGACTCTTGGATATTTGTGTTTGAAACAGATCATACACTTACAAAGACTTATGTTTCCGACAAAGAAATTCAAGAAACATTACAATATAATTTTTTTTATTGTCTTAAAAAGGACGAGCACAAGAAATTCCGTTTGTTTTTTGAAAAAGTACTGAACTCTTCCTCCTTAGTTAAAGAGCAATTTACGTTCCATATCAATTTACATAAAATAGAGGTGCTTATTACTGCTACTGTTGAAGATCAACATGTTGTAATGATAGGGAAACCAAAGGTCGATAGGGAGAGGTACCAACATGATTCCTCGATTGTTCATCAGTTTCCTGTACCTGTTCTTTCCTTAACTCAAGATGGAGATATTTCTAATTGGAACTGCCATATGGAACGCCTTCTTAAACAAATGGACGTACCAGATATTGAGAAAGATAAACAAATCTCCTTTAACAAAACGAGCAATGATTTTTTTTATAAAATTACAGAAATATATCATTCTATGAAAGAAACAGGTGAGTCGAAGAAAGAAATGTATAAGTCAGAGGAAATGCGTTTTATCCTCCAGGGACTCATTTATGATGAAGAGACATTTCTAGTAGTGATTAAAGATGAAAGCTACCAAAGGAAGTTTGAACAACTTCTTACTTATCAACATCAAATGCAGGCTGTCTCTCAAATAGCAGCGGGAGTTGCTCATGAGTTGAGGAATCCCTTATCTGTTATTAAAGGTTTCCTCCAACTTTCGAGGCTATCTGATAATCTAAATAAATATTATGAAACCATCCTATCTGAAATAGAACGAATGAATAAAATTATTGAAGATTTCTTATCTGTTTCAAGAAAGAAAATCGACAAGCATTATATTCAACCAGAGGAATTAATGGACTCTATACTAATGATATTCCATTCTGAATGTATTCTACATGATATTGAACTAACCTTTAATATTATTGATTCCAATAGTTCTATTTATGCGAATGAGCAAATGATTAAGCAAGTACTCTTAAATGTTCTGAGAAATTCCATTGAAGCTTATGAAGAACAGAAACTAAACCGTGTTTTCGTCGTAAATACAGAAATATATAAAGGGTTTTATTGTATTGAACTAACGGATAAAGGTCCTGGAATTAGTCGTGAGGCAATGGAAAAAATTGAACAGCCTTTTTTCACAACAAAGGAGAAAGGAACTGGAATTGGTATCCCCCTATGTAAACGAATTATTGAGGAACACAATGGTGGGTTCTATATTACAAGTGAAGAAGGAATGGGAACTACTGTACGTATTCAACTGCCACTTCACAAAAATTAAATAATAGAACGAGGTATTCTGCAAGTGTAAATTTACCTTGAGAATACCTTTTTTAGTATGTCAATTTGAAAAAGGAAGTGTCCATAAGGGTGAATAGCTTAGGGTACCCTATTTGTTTTCCTGGACGCTGTTTTTAAAGATATGATTAAATCCTATAAATCCTTATTGTAAGCCTGTGCTTGTTTATATAAGGTGAGTTGGCTATCTATGAGGGGGTCATGCTTTTTTATATCAATGTAATGGTAGTCTCCGTTTTTTTGTTGGGACTCTAACTTTTTTGTTCGGATTTTTGTCCCAGCCTTTATATTCCAAAGGATGCCATACAAGAAACAGCTAACCTATCCCGATGGGGGAGTCCATCTATCGATTGATTAGTTAAAAGATAAAAGGTATGCTGACTTTGTGATTCTGAATTTATTTTGGCACCTATATAAAGTACTTTTGTACTCCACCTTAAAAGTTGAAGTTAATGTTTTGTAAAGGGCTGTTCCATTAACTTATTAAGTTCGTTAGCTAAAAAACAGTAGAACAGAAATACGCCTTTGAGTCTCCTTATCTAGAGAGTAATTGAAACTTAATGAAATGAGTTAGTAATGTATTCCCTAGACGTATTATTTATCATTTTTATGGAAAATCCCTTACGTTTACAAAAAAATTATGGTAATGTATACTCGATGAGTAAATCGTAATGATTCTTAATAGATGATACAGTTCCTTTCTTTACCAAAGTAAGGTATTAAAGATAGATATATAGAGTGTTATATAAAATGTATTAATTAAGGTGGTTTGTTAATGGGTGAAAAGAAGACTCCTTATGCTATTGAAATAGATCATGTGTTTTTTTCCTATGGCCAAAGGGATGTACTACAGGATATTCATTTAAAAATTTCAGAAGGCTCATTTCTTGCCTTAGTAGGCCCTAATGGTTCAGGGAAATCTACTCTCATAAAATGTATTTTAGGATTATTAACTCTACAAAAAGGGAGTATCAAGTTATTTGGCCAGTCCATTAAAAAATTTCATGAGTGGAATCAAATAGGCTTTGTTTCACAGAAAGCAAACAGTTTTAACAGCGGGTTTCCTGCAACAGTATTTGAAGTAGTTTCCATGGGTCTTTATGGGAAAATAGGGTTGTTCCGTTTTTTAACAAAAAGACATAAGGAAAAAGTTAAAGAAGCTATTAAACAGGTAGGTATGGAAGAATATATGAATCAAAATATCGGTGAGCTATCTGGGGGACAGCAGCAGCGAGTATTTATTGCTAGAGCACTGGTGAGTGAACCTCGACTTTTAATATTAGATGAGCCTACTGTTGGTGTTGATGCTAAATCTGTACAGAATTTTTATAACATGTTAAGAAAATTGAATACAGAAAAAAAAATCACCCTTATTTTAGTCACACACGATGTTGGTGCAGTAACAGAATACATTACAGATGTTGCTTGTTTAAATAAATGTCTTCATTTCCATGGGGATACTCATGAGTTTGAGGAAAAGCAAGACGAAATGATGTCTACCATGTACGGTCACGATGTTAGGGTAATTACTCATAACCATGACCATGATCATCACGATCATTTTCACGATCATGATGGGAGCGACCTTCGATGATTAGCGTCTTTTTTCAATATGATTTTTTGACTTATTCCTTATATACAGGATTAATGATAGGATTTCTTGCTCCATTTATCGGAGTGTTCCTCGTGGTAAGACGACTTTCCTTGATATCGGATGCACTATCTCATATTACTTTATCTGGGGTAGCATTTAGTTTATTGTTAGGAAGATATTATCCATTTTTTGCTGGACTTAATCCAATTTATATGGGTATGGCCTTTTCCGTAAGTGGTGCATTGTTTATTGATCGATTAAGAAATGTTTATCAATATTATAAAGAGTTAGCCATTCCAATTATTTTATCAGCTGGTATTGGGATCGGCGTTGTTTTTATCTCCCTTGCTAATGGTTTTAATAATGATTTATTTCAATATTTATTCGGCAGTGTAGTTGCCATTCGGCAATCGGATTTTCAAATAGTTAGCATTATTACAATTGTTGTTTTATTATTATTTATCTTATTTTATAAAGAATGGTTTTACTTAAGTTTTGATGAAGAACAAGCAGTAGTTTCAGGTATTCCGAGAAAACCTCTTCATTTTCTTTTTATGATAATTGTAGCCTTAGTTATTGCTGTATCTATGCGTGTAGTGGGTATACTTTTAGTTTCTTCCTTAATGACACTTCCGGTAGCAGCCGCATTAAGGCTTGCAAAGGGGTTTAAGCAAATGTTTATTTATGCTGTTATTTTTGGTGAAATTTCTGTTATTTTTGGTTTAATAAGTGCTTTTCATTTAGATACAGCACCTGGCGGGACAATTGTAATTATCAATATTTTAATATTATTATTTGCGATTCTTTTTTCAAAATATAGAAGAGCATGAATTAGGTGAGTTTATGGAAATATTGCAGCAGCTGACATTTTTAGAACGTGGAATTGCAGCAGGACTAATCATTGGGTTTATCTGTCCTTTACTTGGTGCCTTTTTATTAGTACGGCGAATAACAATTATATCAGAAGCTTTGTCCCATATAACGTTAACTGGGATTACAGCGGGTATTTTTTTAAGCCAAGGATTTGTTTTTCTATCCTTTTTAAATCCCTTATATACAGGATTATTTTTTTCATTGATTGGTTCATTATTGGTAGAAAAATTAAGACAAATATATAAGAATTTTCAGGAACTTGCTATTCCAGTAATCCTTTCCGCAGGCATCGGTTTAAGTGCTATTTTAATTAGTTTAGTCAATACCAGTTATTCAGAGTGGTATAGCTATTTATTTGGAAGTATTGTTACTGTTTCCCTTAATGATTTACTATTTATAATCATAACAGGTCTATTGGCCTTTCTTATGATTGTTGCCTTTTATAAAGAACTTCTTTCCATTTCCTTTGATCAAGAATTTGCAAAGGTTTCGGGCATTTCTATTAGACGATTTAACTTCTTCTTTTCTATATTAATAGCACTCGTTATATCTATGTCCATGAAAGTAGTTGGAATTTTGCTGGTTGGAGCAATGGTAACTCTTCCGATTGCTGCGAGTATACAAATTGCTAAAAGCTTTCGCCAAGTCATTTTCTGGGGGATCGTTTTTGGAGAAGTCTCCATGATAGGTGGAATCCTTTTTTCTTACTTCTTTGATATTGCAACAGGGGGAATGATTGTAGTAACAGGTATAGGTTTGTTACTATTAACTACAATAATTAAACGTTCTAAGGAATATGTTGAGCATAAACTTTCAGGTGGGTGACAAAGGATGAATTTACATCAAGCAATGGAGATTTTGAAGGAAAATGGATACAAGCATACGAATAAACGTCAAGATATGCTGACACTTTTTTCGAATGAAAAGCGTTATTTAGCTGCAAAGGATGTTTTGGAACATATGCAAAGCAAGTATTCTGGATTAAGCTTTGATACGATCTATCGTAATTTGTCTGTTTTTACTGAATTGGGTATATTAGAAACAACTGAGCTTGATGGCGAGAAAAAGTTTAGATTTACATGTTCGACTGAGCATCACCATCATCATTTAATATGTTTAAACTGCGGAAAATCTAAACATATTCACGAATGTCCAATGGACTTGTTTCCAGTATCGAAGGAAGGGTTTAAAATAGTAGGGCATAAATTTGAGGTATATGGGTATTGTGATAAATGTGATGAAGATAATAAACAATATAAATAAAAAATAAAGAATAAGCTCACTAATTTTGTGAGCTTATTTTTTATTTTTCCATTTGTTGTTCTTGACACCTTTTTTTGTTGAGTTTCCATCAAATGTACCAAAATGTCTACCTAGTTCACTTATTAATTCATTATATTTATTTTGAGTTAATCTACCATCAACATAAAGATAGGTTGCTAAAACATAAGCTAATGGTGTAGTATCGACCACTACATTTACATCTACATCAGAATTTCCACTATAAGTAACTGTTGAAGTTGGATTATTACTTATTTCTATTTTTTCCTTTGAATTAGAAGAATTGACAGGTCTAGTTCTAGTTCTCGGAATTAATCGATATTTCAAATTTATTAGCCTCCTTATTTCATATTGAATTACTTTAAAAGGTGTTAGAGGGTCTTTGAAAGGGGAGATCCCTTATCAAAAACCCTCTTCTCTTACGCTCGTTATAGGTCCTCGTCCGTTTGATGTTGTCTCTGTCTCTGACGTTGGTTTTGTACTTGTCTTGCTCTTGCTATTGCTTCTGCATCAACATATACATCTACAAAAGAATTTCCACTATCAACTACTTCAGCAATATTATAGTTGAAGTTTTTGTCTTTAATGAAATTCTCATTGTCCAACCTATTTCTGTTAACATTGTTATCAGAAATAACGTTTGTTGGAGTCGGACGTACTCTGCGAGGTCTTGTCAACAGTATCACTCCTTTCCATATGAACTAATAACAACATATGAAAAAGAAGGGGCAATGAGTGGACAAACTTAATAGTTATTTATTTGTTTTATTCAATTCTGATTTAAAAAGGCATATGGATGAGTTGGTTCACCTAAAAAAAACCAACTCACCTGATGGGAGTTGGGAATGATTTTCTTAATTATAAAATTGGTTTATTATTTCCTTGGCTTCGGTCCAGTTATTGACACGAATTACCCCTTTTGGTACTAGACCTTGATTATAAGGTGTATTCATTAAAATCACTGGTATAGCACACTCCTCAGCAATATCACATGCATTATCATGTTTATCTTCAAAGAAGATGTCCAGCTTATGCTTCTTAACCGCAGCTAATTTATCATGTTTCCCTAACAATTCTAAGTGATCATAAGGGATTGCAAGTTGATGAAACCACTCTAAGGTTATATCATGGTGTACCTTTGCACGTGCACTAATATAAAATAATTCATGTAATTCCTTCCATTCCTTTAATACCTGTCTTGCTCCAGTAGCTAAAACAGCTTTTTTATAAATAGTTGGTTCATGTACTTTCATCCATTTCCAAAAATTTTCGGCAGATATTCCTAAGACACTAGACAAGTCATATTCCGTAATATCATCAATCGTTAAACTTTTATTAAAATGTTTATTTATATAAGGAATAAAAGTGGCAGGGTCTGTTATTGTTCCGTCAATATCAATTCCAAACCTTTGTTTTTTCATCGAATCACCCTTTCTATAAAGCATACTACTACATGAAATCATTGTCATCGATAATACAGTACCATATTGGCATACTAATTGTACACGCATTGGCAAAGGAGGGAAAAACGAATGCCTGAAGATAACCGTAACTATCCAAGGGATTTTCGTGTAGTAAAGGATGAACATGAAGAAGTAAAGAAGTTTGAAACAGAAGAAGGCAAGGAAGTGGAATATCGAGAAGAAACTGCTGCTGAATATGCTCCAAATCAGGGGATATTTAGGGAAAACAGAACTGTAGACGTAGATGTGGATGAGGAAAGGGAAGAAACAACAGCAGGAGAAGGAAGGGGATTAGCAACTTTTGCTGTGGCTCTTTCTATCGTATCTTTGTTGTTTTTACCAATCCTATTCGGTGCAGCAGGATTAATTCTCGGCTTTATGGCTGTTAATAGGGAACAAAGAGGCTTAGGCTATACAGCTATTGCCATAAGTGCATTTTCCATTATTATGAGCGTCTTTTTTGCACCGTTTGTCACCTAACAATTAGCCTTTGCGTGTAATTATAAGGAAAAAGTACCATAATGTATGGTGATATTTGACTTCGTAATTGCAAAGAAAAAGGGTAACTTAAAAGGTTACAATATCCTTTTGAGTTACCCTCAGCAATTTACGGAGTCATATTTAATTTTTTGAAAAATTATTGGTTAAGTTGAGCTTGTTGTTGCTTTTCTTCATGCTCTTTCGCAAGCTTATCTATTTCCTTCTTTAATTCCTCAACCATATCCGCTTCTGGAACTTTTCGAATTGTTTTCCCTTTACGGAACAGCAACCCTTCTCCCCGAGCACCAGCAATTCCAATATCTGCTTCCTTTGCTTCACCAGGTCCATTTACTGCACAGCCTAGTACTGAAATTTTAATTGGAGCATTGATTGTTTGAATATATTCTTCCACTTCATTCGCTATACTTATCAAATCAATTTCAATACGTCCGCAAGTAGGACAAGATATCAGGGTTGGAGCATTGGCAGCTAACCCAAAAGACTTTAACAATTCTTTGGCCACTTTGACCTCTTCCACTGGATCTGCACTTAAAGAGATCCGGACTGTACTGCCAATGCCTTTGTGTAAAAGAACACCTAAACCAGCTGCACTTTTAATCGTCCCTGAAAACAATGTACCAGACTCTGTTATTCCTAAATGGAGTGGGTAATCAAAAGCTTGCGCTGCTTTTTCATAAGCTTCTATTGCCAACCGAACATCTGATGCCTTCATAGAAACGATAATATCATGAAAGTCTAAATCTTCAAGAATCTTAATATGATGTAAGGCACTTTCTACCATTCCATCTGCTGTAGGGTAACCATATTTATCTAAGATACGTTTTTCTAATGAGCCTGCGTTAACACCAATTCGAATTGGAATGCCTTTTGCTTTTGCAGCATTAACTACAGCTTCCACCTTCTCACGCCGACCAATATTCCCAGGATTAATTCTAATTTTATCTGCTCCGCCTTCTATGGCTTTCAGAGCTAGTTTATAATCGAAGTGAATATCTACAACTAATGGAATATTGATTTGTTTTTTTATTTCAGAGATTGCTTCAGCAGCTCTCATATCAGGACATGCTACTCGTACAACTTGGCAGCCAGCTTCCTCTAAACGTTTAATTTCCGCAACGGTAGCTTCCACATCGTGTGTTTTTGACATAGTCATACTTTGAATGATTACTTCGTCACTGCCACCAATCGTTATTGGACCAACTTTAATCGGCCGTGTATTTTTTCGGTGAATTATTTGGGTCACACTATATCGCCCCTTTATGTGTAAAATCATTGTAAAAAAAAAGATAGTCCTCGTTTATTGTACCAACGAGTTTACAGTTGGGCAAGAAGAAAGATATTATTATTGGCTAGTTGAACGATAAATTGGAAATCTGTAAGAGTGGCCAATAATTATTTGATGTGCTGTAACATTAGGATTTAATGCTTCAAAATCTTCTACTACTTTATGAGGGGGATACGTCATTTCATTTTCTCCATGCAAGGACTTAACGATTCCATAAACCGTTTGTCCTGCTTCCACGATAACTTCTTCATAAGGGAGACTTATATTTCCAGGAGATTCTATTTGATCATCATCTTCCTCTATCTTATCAATTTCGTCAGGGATTGGAGGGTGCTCTTCCTCCTGGGCTACAAATGGTGAGGAATGGGGTATCGTTCCCACCCTTAGGTCATAATAAGCACTGGTAGAGAACAACATAATAATAGCTAGAACAATAATGGGACGCATACAATCGACTCCTTACCATCTTTTTTTAAACGATATGCTTGTCCAATTTAAAATATGAACCCTTTTTGTTGAAAGTGAGTTGAAATTTTTGTTAAATAAAGACAATATTTTAATGATTATTTTAGGCTTTTTACCTTTTGTTATGGTAATAGGTAATTCTATGTTCATCCCAATATTACCTACTATAGAAATGGAATTAGGAATAAATTCAGCTCAAACAGGGCTGCTTTTGACGGTGTTTTCTATTCCGGCAGCTTTAATAATACCTTTTACGGGCTTTTTTGCAAATAAGTTTGGACGTAAAAAGATTATTCTAATTTCCTTATTTCTTGTAGGTACAGGGAGTATTCTGTCTGCTGTTTCTCCTTTTATTGGTTCTACTGAAGCGTCCTATGCATTATTAATTATTGGAAGAGTCATTCAAGGATTAGGTGCGGGAGGTACAGCACCGTTAGCAATGACATTGGTTGGAGATCTATTTACCGCGGGCAAAAGAAGTAAAGCATTGGGTACAATAGAGGTATTCAACGGGTTAGGTAAAATGCTCAGTCCTTTTTTTGGAATTATAGCCGTTATGATTGTATGGCACAGTGCCTTTTGGTTTTATTTGCTGTTAGTTACTGTAACTTTTCTTGGTATTTTAACGTATGTAAACACTGACAAGCCAACCTATCCGATGAGTATAAAACAGTATAGAAACAATGTGAAAGCAGTTTTAACAAAAGAACATAAATGGCTTCTCCCCGTCTTTTTCACCGGGGGAGTAATTTTATTTATTTTGTTTGGCTTACTTGTTTACCTTTCTTATGAGGCAGAAATGGTTTATTTAGTAAATGGAATGACGAAGGGGATTTTATTTGCTGTACCATTAGGGGTTATGACTATTTGCTCCTATTTTTCTGGGCGCTATATTGGTGACGATGTGGGTAGGGTAAAGATAATGGTTAGTAGTGGTTTAGGCCTAATGTTGGTTGTTTTAATTGGTGGGATGCTCCAACATTCATTTGTGATGCTAGTTATAATGATGACGTTTTTTTCGGCAGGTGCTGGTTTTTTACTTCCATGCTGTAACCTTTTTGTTACTTCTAACGTCTCAAAGGAGGATAGGGGAAGCGTTGTTTCTCTTTATGGGATGGTCCGTTTTATGGGAGTTGCTCTTGGCCCACTAATATATAGCCAATGGATGTATAATGAATGGTGGATGTTTATGTATTCTTTTCTTCTCCTAATTGGAGCGGTTATATGGTTATATGTCGGTTGGCTGGCTTTAGGTGACGGTGATAGCCTTTCTACTTCTCCTACTTAAATAGAGAAAGTTAGAACTTTGGACCCTTCCATTTTTGTGAAAAATATTGTTTTCTACTATTAGGTTTGTTTAAAATACCCCAAATAAACCTGAGAATAAAAATAAGACAAGTTTTAAGTAGGTATAACGAAGAGAGGAGCTTGTACAATGAATAATAAAGTAATAAAAATTGCTATACTAAGTTTTACTGCTTGGTTCCTAATGGTGTCTATGAGCTTTGCCGATGCCATTGCAGGTGAAGTAATTGTTACATTAGGAGAAGACCTTTCTGAAGAACAGAGACAAACAGTGTTAAATGAAATGGGGGTCACAGAAGATACAGTAAGAATTGTTACCGTAACTAATCAGGAGGAACACCATTATTTAGGTGATTATATTTCAGCTAGTGTGATTGGTACACGAGCTATTTCTTCTTCAAAGATTACGATTTTGCCTGAAGGAGAAGGTCTAAATGTCGAAACGAATAGAATTGATTGGGTTTCCGAAGGGATGTATGCTAATGCCCTTATCACAGCGGGAGTTAGGGATGCTGATGTCTATATTACTGCCCCTTTTAATGTGTCGGGAACAGGTGCACTTACTGGTCTGATCAAAGCATATGAGATAACCACGGATGAAGTTATTCCGGAAGAGCAAAAACAGGTTGCAAACGAAGAGCTTGTAAAAACAGCGAACCTTGGTGAAAAATATGGAGTGGAGCAAGCAACGGAGCTTATGGCTCGAATAAAAGAAGCTATTGCAAATGAGAATGTGGAAACAGAAGAGGATCTTCGTGCACTAATTCAGAGACTTGCTGGTGAATTAGGGATTAACCTGACTGATACTGAGTTAGAAGGTTTAGTTTCCTTATTTAATCGTATGAAGAATTTGAATATTGATTGGGATCAAGTTCAAAATCAAATCAATAAAATTCGTGATAATTTAAGTGATTTTTTAAGCAGTGATGAAGGGCAAGGCTTTATTCGCGCAGTATTAGACTTCTTTAATACCTTATTAGATGCATTAAAGGATTGGTTTAACGCATCCATGATTATTTGGAGAAATTAACCTTAAGGAGGGTGACTTAAAAGGTATGCTTTTAAGTCACCCTCGTAACATTTGTAACGGGGAAAGCAGGTGTTTTCATTAAAAACCTTGGGAGAGTCCTTCTTTATTTTGATTGGAAAAACTAATAATATAAAATGAAACTTTTATTAATTATACACGTACATATTTATAAGCAATAAAAATTTGTTAAAATGGTTTAAAAGGAAATTAGTTAATTTACCTTTGTGAAAGGGGGAAAACAAAATGGAAATATTAGATAATGCCACAATTGGCTTTATAGTTGTTTTCATAGCAACTTTATTTATTTTCGGAGAAGTGATGGTACGGGCTAAAGGATTATTTGGGATCATAGGAGTAGTTCTCATGGCGCTATACTTTTCGTATCATCTAGATGTATCTGCTAGTCTCTGGGTTGTGTTACTTTATATCATTGGATTAGCATTAATTATTTTTGACGGAAAAGTAACTACAGATGGTACCATTGCGTTAATGGGTTTGCTTTTAATGGTTTTAGGTTTAGCACTACCTGCACCTGGAATAGTGTACGGTATTCTGGTAGCGATGGCACTTATTCTTGCGGCACCTGCTTCTTACTTATTTACTAAGGTGTTTCCATCTCGTAACATGTGGTCGAAAATGACTTTAAAGGATAAATTATCCAGTGATTTAGGTTATAATTCCATGAATGAAAGTTATAAAGAGCTGTTAGGAAAAGAAGGGATAACGAAAACACCTTTTAGACCAACTGGTACTGTAGAAATAGATGGAAAGCTTTATAGTGCTACAACGGATAACTTATGGGTAGAGTCCGGAGAAAAGGTAAAAGTGATATCTGTTGACGGGACTCGAATCGTAGTGGTACCTGATTGAAAAAAGGTAATAAATGTAGTTCTAAAGAGGGGGGAACTCTTTAGAACTATTTTTTTATCTGTTATTGATATAAATAAAACTAAACATAAAAAATTCTACAAATCACAAAAATTAGGAAGAAAAATGTCAATTGAAGGGGAAGGTCGAAAACCAAAGTCACATTTTTTTAGTTTAAATATAGAATATAACTAGGAAAACACTTCTTTAATGTCAAAATAATGTCGATTTTGATGGAATGAATAGGTATTTATGCTTATTTTTGGGAGGCTGACAATATTCCCCAAACTCTTCGGAAAAATCAGTCTATAATCATTACAACAATAAAACATGGTCTTCTTCTAGCTAATGGCAAAACTATTGAAAAATAGAGACGCAAAACCACGGGTCTAAAGGTTAATACATATATGGTATGAAGTATCTAGGATAGCCGGGTTGCCTAGTAGGTTGAATGAGGGGGTTCCAAGGAAGCAATGGAGGAGAGTAAGCCTGTATTATTAGACGAAGAGTGGGTAGAGTTAATTAAAGAAGCTCTAAGCATAGGAGTGGAGCCGAGAGATATACGGAATTTTCTAAGAAAAGACACAACGGTATCTGAAATTGGGTAATAAAAAAACACTTTTAACATCGAACATTTGTTAAAAGTGTTTTCTTTTTAATTGTTTTAGGAAATTATATTTTTTCTGAATGTGGATAACAGTAGCTGAATAATCGTCTAGCTTCATGCGCCATCGGCTCGAGAAAATTTCAGCCCGAATAAAAAGCAAAAAGCGCTTTTACCGGTCAGAGCATTTTCCGTTCGAATAGGCAACGCGCGCGTTGCCGCTTCGATAGGCAGGCGCATTGCACTTTTGTTCCTCTAATTACGGAATGCATTTACAGAGGAGGTTGGTTCCTCAAGAGAGGAGATTGTAGTAATAGGTAAGTTAAGAGATTGAAAAATCCGTTTAATTACGTCGATAGAGGGATTCTTTTTCATCCCCCGTTCAATATAGCTGAGATAAGATTTTGAAACCCCGGTCATCCTAGATAATTCAGATAGTGAAATTCCCCGTTCCTTTCTTCGTTTTTTAATAATATCACCGATCATATCATACCTCCTTCCCCTCCTGTTAAAACACATAAGTTCATTATATCGCACAATTTAAATTTTAGGAAGATCGAAATATTAAGAAACAGGGTGTTAATAGAGGATATATGAGCGGTCACTTCGTTATAAAGAAAAAAACAAGGGAATGTGGTGTTTTTAATAACGAACAAAACGGAGTATACTATACTTTTAAGAGAACATGGAAGCCTCGTGGTGTCGGTCACTATATCGGGATTCCCTTCCCAAGGGGAAGGGATAATAGAAGAGTAATCTAGCTAAAAAATTTTCCAAAAAAAAAAAGCTTCCAACTAGGGAGCTTTATTTTTGGTTCATTTTCCATTTATTATACTCAAGAAAATCACGGAATTCTTCTTTTGATACTCCTGAATTCATTGCCTCTCGTACAAGCTTTACCCATTCATTATCGATATTTTTACCATCTTCTGCTGATACGCTTTCTACATTATCCTTTATTAAATGATCAATGGATATATTTAATACAGCAGCAACTTTTTCTAAGAATTGAACGGAAGGATTCGTTTGAATATTTCTTTCTAAAGCACTTAAATATGATTTTGCAACGCCAGCTCTTTCAGCAAGTTCAGTTAATGTCATACCAGCCTCTTTGCGATACCTTTTCACTCGCTCGCCAATCATGGATCATATCCCCTTTTGCTTCATACATTTAATATTTAATAAGAAATAGTAGAATGACTTTTATTTATAATAATTCGGTAAAAGGTTAATAAAAATGACCGTCAATTACTATTATCCTATGGCTATTTTCTAAAAGTTTAATGTTATTAGAAGAATAAAAGCCGCTTGAATACGCTATAGACGTCTCCTTTGGTCCTCCTAGCTTACTAAAAAACAAAGTTTACGAAAACATTTTAATTTATTTACATCTTATATTTATAAATATAGCATAATATTTCTATCTGAACAGTAAAAAGGTACTTTTGCAATAAAAGTCCTTATTTATCCTCCGATTGTTCCTCGCGCATTTTAGGTTGAGGAATTTTGTTAAAGACAAGATATAACATAATAAAGGCAATAATCCAATAGATAGTAAAGGAGTATGGTACGTTAAGAGCTAATGTATCAAATAACGCAAGTAGTATAGTCGGTAAAGTAGCAGTATACGCAGCTAATGTCCAGCATTGAGCGTAGGTTACTTTCACACCTCTTCTTCTTCTCATTAATAGGGCTACGAAGGACAATGTAAATATACCAATAAATTTCATACCTGTAGCAAATAAATACATAAAAACAATCAAAAGGCCAATTAAAAGTGGAAGTATACCACCAACACTTTCAACAAGGTCAATAGCACTGTCTCTCGTAATGTTTAGTGCTATATCTTGGTAATTAAAAGATTGATAAACACCATCTGCAACGATAAGTGCTTCCCTTTCTAATAAAGCAAAGGCAGGGTCATAATCCGCTACATCCGAAGGTGTCAATTCCCCTGTAGAGTCAAAAATAATAAACTCTCCATTTTCTTCTAAAATTAAGGGTTCCTCTAGATCAGAAAGTAAGACTCCATTTTCTATGGAAAAATCCGGGAATGTTTCTTGAAGGTGTGTTTCTGTTTGAGTAAAGAATGACTGTATACTTGAACCGAATAACCACGATGGTGGAATCGTTGCAATTAACATGAAGAAAAATATGTATAATATGGTCTTTCCAATCTTTTGAAATCTGAATTTTGCTATTGTCTCTGGGGAGTACAAGCTTTTATAAAATTGTTGAAATATATTCATATATATTTACTCTCCTTTTTTTCTATTTTCCATTTAAATTAACTGAACTAGTGCAAACTGAAAAAGGTAACTATCTTTTTTATTTTAACCAATGAAAAAGGTTGAGACAAGCATTGGCTTTTCTAAGAAAAAAGTGTAGGATTATGAATGGAAAATAAAAACTTAATAAAATCTTTACAATTCATTAATATTCAATTTACATTAACAGCTTAGTATGAGTTTCAGTGGTAAAAATGAAAGAGATATGTTGAATTAAGGGGATGAGATTTTTGGATATTGATTTAAGGGATCTTCTGTTTATGTTTTTTGGGGGATTGGCTATTTTCCTATTTGGTATTAAATACATGGGGGATGGATTACAAAAAACTGCTGGGGACAGACTGAGGGATGTTTTAGATAAATTTACAAGCAACCCGGTAATGGGGGTTCTCGCTGGGATTATTGTTACAGTTTTACTTCAAACAAGTACTGGAACAACAGTACTAGCTATTGGACTTGTAAATGCAGGTTTTATGACACTGCGTCAATCTATTGGTGTTATTATGGGTGCCAATATAGGTACCACAATAACTGCCTTTATCATTGGTCTAAAGATATCTGACTATGCTTTACCAATTATTGCTGTTGGAACGTTCTTGATTTTCTTTATTAAAAATAAGAAAGCAAATAATATTGGACAAGTATTCTTTGGTTTTGGTGCATTATTTTACGGATTAAATTTAATGGGGAATGGATTAAGACCTCTTCGCGATTTGGAAGTTTTTGCTGAGTTAACAGTATCTATGAGTGAGAATCCTTTACTTGGTGTACTAATTGGAACTATTTTTACTGTTGCAGTTCAAAGCTCATCTGCATCCATTGGTTTATTACAACAGCTTTTTGCTCAAGGGGCAATGACTTTAGACGCGGCATTACCAGTTTTATTTGGTGACAATATTGGTACAACCATAACAGCTGTTTTAGCTGCTTTAGGAGCATCTATTGCTGCAAAACGGGCTGCACTAACTCATGTATTATTTAACTTAATCGGTACCATATTAGTTTTAATTATAATAAAACCTTATATTGCATTTATCGCATTTATCCAAGATACATGGCATTTAAATCCTGAAATGACCATCGCTGTTGCCCACGGTATATTTAACGTCTCGAACGTAATGATTCAATTACCTTTCGTGGGTTTATTAGCGATTATTGTAACAAAAGTAATACCAGGGAAGGAAACGGTAATTGAATACAAAGCTCAACATTTAGACCCTGTACTAGTTCAACAGTCTTCTTCTATTGCATTAGGCCAAGCTAAGAAAGAAACCCTTCGTATGGCAGAACTTGCCGCACAGGGCTTAGTAGAAGCCTCACAATTTGTTGTAACGAAGCAAAAACGTCATGCTGAATTAACCTATCAGTTTGAAGATGCAGTTAACAACTTAGATAGAAAAATAACAGATTATCTTGTCAAAATATCTGCTAATTCCTTATCGGCACAAGATTCAGCAACCCACTCCATGCTAATGGACACCGTTAGGGATATTGAACGGGTAGGTGATCATATGGAAAACGTTATTGAATTAGCTGAG
The DNA here is from genome assembly GCF_030813435.1 of Evansella vedderi. Lineage (GTDB taxonomy): Bacteria > Bacillota > Bacilli > Bacillales > Salisediminibacteriaceae > Evansella > Evansella vedderi. Next base: position 221,639 of record NZ_JAUSUG010000005.1, read on the forward strand.
TATCAAGTAACAAATAAAGTGAAAGTCTCTGGCCTTGCTATGGAAGATTTAAATGAAATGTTCCGTTTAACAATAGAAACATTTAAACAAGCAATCTCTGCATTAGAGAAAAATGATATTGCTGAAGCAAGGGCTGTAATTTTAAAAGAAGAGAAAATTGATAAAATGGAAAGACAACTTCGAAAAAAACATATCATTCGTTTGAACGAAGGGAAATGTGAAGCATCTGCAGGGATTATATTTGTGGACATGATCAGCAACTTAGAACGTATTGGTGACCATGCATTAAATATTGCAGAAGCAGTAATCGGAGAAGAGTAAAATTACATCTTAGATTAAAAATAGAGTGAGCTTCTTTATAAGAGCTCGCTCTATTTTATTGAGGTCTACCCTGAAAATAGGTGGCACAAAAGATCGCACTTTATCTTTTGTGCCACCGAAGCAATGAGCGAAGCCGCCGCAATCTTTAAAAAGGTAGCTATGAGCGGTTTTCTCATAGCTATCTTTTTTGCGACGAGTAACCGCGTGGCGAGCGGAGCCATTGCCGGCACTTTTCATACTCCATGGTGCAAATTTTTACATGCATGGAGGTCTATTCTGTAAATTCGAATCTGCGTTGTCATTCGCTACGGTCCACTCCCTTTCCGCGGACGACCTGTCAAGCCCCCACGGGCTTTGCCCTGTGTGGTCTTGGCTTGCACGTTCTTCCGCAGGAGTGTTATGGGTGCACTTGGTCCGCCTGTAGCTTATCCAAGCCGCATTATATTTAACGAAAAACAACATTTTTTTAGAACTCAGCCTTTTTACAAAATTGTATTGACTTGTCTTAGAAGTACGTGCTAAGATATTCATTGTCTTTGGTAAATAATTTGGCGGTGTAGCTCAGCTGGCTAGAGCGTACGGTTCATACCCGTGAGGTCGGGGGTTCGATCCCCTCCGCCGCTACCAAATAATACTATGGACCCTTAGCTCAGTTGGTTAGAGCAATGAGCGACTCTTCACCGAGTATACTACGAATTGTCCCGACGGATATCGCATCGAAGCGAAGCTAGGAGAGGAAGGGACAACAGGTTGTAACATAATTAGAATACAGTAAAAGATGTATATAATAAATACTATGGACCCTTAGCTCAGTTGGTTAGAGCAACCGGCTCATAACCGGTTGGTCGTAGGTTCGAGTCCTACAGGGTCCACCAACATTCACGGAGGAATACCCAAGTCCGGCTGAAGGGATCGGTCTTGAAAACCGACAGGGGTGTCAAAGCCCGCGGGGGTTCGAATCCCTCTTCCTCCGCCATACATATGGAAATTAAAAGCTTACTTCTTTTGAAGTAAGCTTTTTTATATCGTTTTTCTTTTCTTATTTAGGATTTTTTTTTATAATATTTTTAGAACTTTAAATAATTCGACGGACTTAATTGGAGTGATTAAATGAATATAAGACTTACTGAAAGTGCTCAACATGTATTGAATACAAGAAGCTCAAAAATAGAAGATAATATCCTATTTATTAAATATGATACTGAAGGTTGCGGATGTGTTGTTAGTGGTGTCAGTAAACTACTAGAAATTGAAGCTATTGACGAAAAGTTAGAGTTGGTAGAGACAAGCCCATGTACATATAAGGTAGCTTATGAAAAACAATATGAATGGGCTTACGATGAAAATTTAATAATAGATTTTAATTCTGCCTCAAATACCTTTATGTTAAAAAGTCCTAATCAAATTCTAAATCCAAGAATGTCATTTACTCCACTAAAAAAATAATTAGCATGAAATAGAGGGATATAAGATAAAATAGATAGATGAGATGGGGCTATGTAATGGATTAAAAAACTATTTAATTTTTCTACTAATTATAAGCTTTATTATTTGAAAGCTGAGGTTATATCTGGTAATGTGATTTTTGAGGGGCTACTTGGCTTCCCCATAGTGGAAAAGTTGTTTTTTCCTGCTATTAAAGTTGATAATTGAGTTACCTAAACACTCAATGATCATAAATCTAATTTCTACATATTAAATTCAAGGAGGAGATTTATATGGCATTTACACTACCAGAATTACCGTATGCCCATAACGCATTAGAACCACACATTGATGAAAAGACAATGCAAATTCACCACGGAAAACACCACAACACTTACGTTACAAAGCTTAACGACGCTGTGGCAGGAACTGAATTTGAAGGAAAGAGCCTAGAAGAATTAATTAGCAATCTTGACGCTCTTCCAGAGAACATTCGTGGAGCTGTTAGGAATAATGGTGGTGGGCACTATAACCACACATTATTCTGGGAAATTATGTCTCCAAATGGTGGGGGTGCTCCAACTGGAGAGTTAGCGGATGCTATAAATGAAGCTTTTGGAACCTTCGATAAATTCAAAGAAGAATTCAAAAATGCTGCACTTACTCGTTTTGGATCAGGTTGGTCTTGGCTTGTAGTTGATGGAGGAAAGTTAGCAGTTACAAGCACTCCTAACCAAGACACTCCAATTATGGAAGGAAAAACAGCTATCCTTGGTGTAGATGTTTGGGAGCATGCTTACTACTTAAAATACCAAAACTTACGTCCCGACTATGTTGATGCTTTCTTCAACGTCATTAACTGGGATGAAGTTGCTAAACGTTTCGCAGCGGCAAAATAATGTAAGCCAAAAAACCGGTTGTCTTAAGGCAATCGGTTTTTTCTTTTTGGTTAACTTGGATTTGTCGAATATCCTTTTTGTTTCGAGACACAATATAAACTGTCACGGCAAAAGGAGCGTCGGCTATGAGGAAATGGGTTCAAAGTATGGTCGGTGATGTTGAGGCAAATAAAGATTTAAATCTTCTTTTAGTTATAGGTGGATTATTTGCACTCAGTATTGCCTTGTCTAACACATTTGTTAATGTTTATTTATGGAAGCAGTCAGGAGAGTTCATGCACTTAGCCCTCTATAATTTATCAGTGGTTGTCATGCAGCCCCTTACTTTTATACTTGCAGGGAGATGGGCAAAAAAGATTGATCGGGTTGTCGTCCTTCGTTTAGGCGTCACATTCTTATCAATCTTTTTCTTTACGGTACTCTTTTTAGGTGAAAATGCAGGTAAATATCTTATATTATTGGGAGGTCTGCTTGGGATTGGCTACGGTTTCTATTGGCTTTCCTTTAATGTGTTGACCTTTGAAATTACAGAACCAGAAACCCGTGATTTTTTCAATGGATTTCTTGGGATATTGACCTCATTTGCTGGGATGATTGGACCAATAAGTGCTGGTTTTCTTATTACCCATATGGAAAAGCTTACAGGATATCGGTTGATTTTTGCCATTTCATTGGGGTTATTCATTACAGCGGTTATCCTAAGCTTTTTCTTAAAGAGACGTTCGGCGAAGGGGCAGTATCATCTAAAGGATGTTTTTAAAATAAGAAAGGATAATCCGCAGTGGAAAAGGATTACGAGGGCTCATTTTTTTCAAGGCCTTCGTGAAGGGAGCTTTGTTTTTGTAATTGTTGTTTGGGTTTATCTTTCAACAGAAAGTGAATTAGCGTTAGGAACATATGGTTTGGTTGCTTCTGCAGTATCTTTTGTTAGCTATTACATTGTCGGAAGATTTATCAAGCCTCAATACCGAAAAAAATCGATCCTGACAGGTGGATTAATTCTATATGGAGCGATTTTTATTATTATCTTTGATTTAAACTTTACAAGGCTAATTATTTATGGCATTACAATTTCTATTGCTTATCCATTACTTCTTGTACCATATATTTCTCTCACCTATGATGTGATCGGCAGTGCCTGGAAAGCAGCAGAAATGCGTGTAGAATATATCGTTATCCGTGAGTTGTTTACAAACAGCGGAAGGATAACTTCTATTCTTACTTTAATGCTTTTTATAACAATATTTAACGAGGAAAAAGGGATCCCTTTGGCTTTGATCATCCTAGGGTTAGGTCATACGCTTATCTATTGGTGTGTTCGAAAAATAGATCTTCCTTTTTTGAAGGATAATAAAACATAAGTGAATAGAAACAATAGGAACAGGTTGTCCTGTAATGTTGAAAAAATGTTTAATTATGATATAATGTAATCAAATAAAATAAAAATGCCTGCGGTGTTGGTGAACTTCGAGTATAATTCGAACCGAACACCAATTCACTATGGGAGCTCAATATTATAGCACGTACAACAAGCCTTATAATAGTATTTATTTACTATTTTGGAAGTTAGAAATGCTTTTGCGGGCACCCACCTGCTTAAGGGCGGGTTCGTGATATCTGGAAGATAACCGCATCTGCGGGCGACATATTATAGAGGGTGACGCAAAAGGTATTTATACCTTTTGCGTCACCCTCGAAGTATTTGCTTGACCTTCCTAATATTATAAACGCTTACTATTAGGAAGGGTGTCCTGTGGCGGGCGTGGGAAAGGGTGGAGCAAACGCCATTATCATATTTTCCACTAATGGTAGAGGTTCTAAGTTGCAATAACCAATTTGTTTATTAATAATAAAATGTATAAGAGAATAGTTGAAAGGAATTATGAAAATATGACTGAAAAAAAAATTAAACGAAACCATCTACCTGTACGTCTTAATATATTGTTCTTCCTTGTGTTTATATTGTTTTCCGCACTTATTTTAAGGTTAGGTGTTGTACAAATTGTCCAAGGGGAAGAATACCAAGAGCTGCTAGAACGAACCATCAATGTGAGTGTACCAGTTGAGGCGCCAAGGGGCCTCATTTATGATAGATTTGGCAATGTTTTGGTGGACAATAAAAGGCTATTTACAGTAACTTACACAAACCGCAGAACCCCTCAAAGTGAAATGCTGGAAACAGCCCGGAAGCTAAATGAATATATTACGCTAGTACCAAATAGAATTAATGACCGTGATAAAAGAGAGTATTGGAGCCTTTTATTTCCTGAGGAATACGAGGAAAAATTGTCACTAGAAGATGCAAGAGAATTAGAGCTAACGGATAGGGAAGCACATGTAGAACGACTTAATCGAATTACGGAAAGTGAATTAGATTGGTTGACAGAGGAAGATATGGATGTATTTGCCTTATGGCGTGAGTTTAATGCAGGCTTTAATAATTTACCACATAAAGTGATGGTTGATATTACTTACGAAGAAGCGGCACGTATAATGGAAAATTTGGAAGACCTTCCAGGTGTAGATATCATATCAGATTCTGAACGGAAATATCTATATGGCGACACCTTGAGGGGGGTTTTCGGAAGTGTCGGCTCTATTCCCCGTGATGATATTGATTTCTATTTAGCTAATGGTTATGAACGGAATGAAGAGGTTGGTCGTAGTTACTTAGAAGCTCAGTATGAATCGGTTTTAAGGGGGAGAAAAGGGCGACTGGAGAATTTTTTGGATCAAAACGGTAATTTCCTCCAAAATCCAAAAGAACATCAAGGGAGTCGTGGAAATGATCTTATCCTAACGATTGATATGGAGCTACAGCAGCGTGTAGACCAAATTTTAGAGGATCGAGTAAGGGAGTTTGAAAATAGCTTTGTTGGAACTCCTGATGCCTATGTAGTTGTAATGGAACCCCATACAGGTGATATTTTAGCAATGTCAGGTTATGGGAGTGGTATTAACACGGATATTGGGACGTTTACTAGGGCATATGAAATGGGGTCAGCTATGAAAGGGGCAACTGTTCTTGCTGGCTTTGATACAGGAGTAATTGCTCCGTATCAGTCCGTGTTAGATAGAACTTTAAATCTACCTTCTGCTCCATCCATAAGTTCTTGGACGACATTAGGGTATGTAAATCATTTAACAGCACTTGAACGTTCCTCCAATATTTATATGGTCGAAGTAGCGATGAGATTAATTGGTTATATACCAGGTGTTTCGGGAACAGGATGGGGAAATTTAAATCGAGGGTATGAAATACTCCGCTCCTACTATCATCAATTCGGATTAGGGGTCAAAACTGAAATTGATTTACCTAACGAAACGGCAGGAATTCCTGGTGGGAGCAGTCGAGAAGAGCCAGGACGGTTATTATTTCTTTCCTTCGGTCAGTTAGATACGTACACTCCAATGCAATTAGCTCAATACGTATCCACTATTGCTAATGGAGGTTATCGAATTGCACCACGGGTAGTTAAGGAAATTCGTGAACCTGGTAGAGAGCGAGAGGAACTAGGACCAATTTCACAGCAAATGAAACCGAGGGTTTTAAATAAATTAGATGTAAGTGATGAACACCTGGAAGAGGTACAAAGAGGTTTTCGTTTAGTGACTCAAGGTAACAGGGGAACCGCCCGTGAATTCTTTCGAAATAAACCCTATGACGTTGCAGGAAAGACGGGGACAGCACAGGTTACTGTCGATGGTCAGCGTGCAAACAATCAAACGTTTGTTGCGTATGCTCCATTTGATAATCCTGAAGTGGCAATAGCAGTAGTCGTCCCAGGACTTAGAACAACTCAAAGTGGTGTTGCAAACAGAATATCGGCTGATGTTTTAGATGCTTATTTTGATCTGAAAGAAAGAAGAAATGGTCCCATGAATTGGGAGGAAATATATGAGGAATTAGGAGAAGACAGTTAAGAATTAGAAGAAAACGAATAAAAGAAAAAACTTCAAGCTATTATCAGCTTGAAGTTTTTTAATTAAGGAGAAGATAAGGTTTGAGCTACTTCTTGTATAGTCATGTCACTTGTTAGATTAAATTCTCCCATTCTAAGGGCACGTTCTAAACCTGATTCCTGTACATATCTCTCAAATGCTCTGCTGTCAGAGATAATATTTAAATATTCAAGTTGATCGGCAATATTTCTAGTCGTCATGCCTGATTCTATTATAAGAACAGCCTCATAAACTGTTTCAGTTGATTCTTCTTCAGCCTCGGGAGACTCTATCTCTTCCTCTGGGCTTGTTTGTCCATTCTCGACTTCTTCCTCTAGTTCCATCAGTACATTTATTTCTTCCTCTAAATGTGTAATTTCATCCATTAAATTATTATGTTCCTGATTCGTAAGAACAGTATAGTTCTCATTTTCTAATATTTGAAGTGCTTCCTCTGCTGTAATTGCTTCATCAACATAGGAGGATGCTGCAGATCCATGGAAATAGTATACACTTGCAAAGATTGAAGTTGTAACGAAGACTCCCATGGCTGAACCCCGTAAAATATGTTTTACTGACACCGTAATTTCCTGCCTTTCATTTTTTACTTTGCGAGTAACTCTTCCACTTCTATTTCTTGTCTTTTTGTTATAGCTGCTATATCAGATACGGAGTATCCGTCTTCATACATTGATAGTACGTCATCTCTAGTCAAAGGGCCCTCCGAAATATTACTATAATCCTTAAGTTTGTGGTTGCTAGTAATCATATGTTCTTCCTCTAACAATTTTACTTTATTCTGTAATTGATACATTTCCTGCATAAGTTGAATTGACAGATTCTCCAACTGTTTTTCTACGTCTTTTGTACGATCCCGTTGAAACATAGAAAATACGAATAGTATTATTGACAAACTAAATAATCCAAATATTGTCCATTCCATTGTAATTCCTCCGTTTATATTCCTCAATAATATTACTTCATTATTTATAACATAAAAATATTAACCTTCCTATATGACCAAAGTCGGGTCCTTGTCAAAAAACGGCGACATCACGCGGTTTACCCATAATAATTTACAAGAATTACCTTGGATTTTGTAGAAAAAACATGTGATTTTATTTTCAAAAGAAAAAAATGAAATTTTTATGATTTTTTTTTTGTATAAACTCGCCCGTTGGAATGAGTGTGACATATAATGACAAAAATACCTTCTTGTTGTAATGATAGATACTCGATAAGATGGTAATACATACAAACATTCCATTCCATTTTCGGTGTTTTTACATAAAAGAAAGACAAGCTTTTTTGAGAGTTTGTTAATAAATCTAAAGGGAGGTATATCATGTCAGTAGTACCATACTTATCCGTCGATTATAAAAAAGAGTATGCTCTGAAAACGAATAATAAAATAGCGGCTGTATTAGATCCAATGGACTTTAATCATTTTCAAGAAGGGGAAGAACAGAATATTAGTTGGAAGTGGATACATCTTCCCATGAAAACGCAAGGTAAGGAACTAAATAAATTAGTATTACAAAACAATACAAATGACTCCATATATGTTACAGTACTTATTCGATATACTCTGGCAAAAGCTAATGAGGCTCCATTAGTATATTATTCCCCAACTAGAGAAGCCCTTATTGTTCATGATGGATGTGGTTATAGGCTAATTGGGGGGATTAGCGACCAAGGGAATATAGAAAAATACAGTACGATGCAAATTAATATGGAGGACTGGGCAATTGGCTCTCCCCTAAAATATCAACCTTTAACAAAGGAAAGTAAAGGTTGGGGAATGGAACTTAAGTTCCTTATCAAAAAAAAGAGTACTGCTTACCTTTATGAATGGGAATTTCAGAGTCAAAAATTACAGGAATTAGAAGACCTTCATTTGCAATATCAAGAATTGTTGTGTAAGCGAGAAAAAGATCTTTAAACGTTGGAATTTTATTTCTCTTGAATATCTCTGTAATTTTTGCTATTATTTTAAGGTATGAATATTAGGAAGAGATGTGGAGGGAAATAATATGAGAGTACAAGTAACGTTAGCTTGCACAGAAACTGGTGATCGTAACTACATTACCACTAAAAATAAACGTACAAACCCAGACCGTATTGAACTAAAAAAATACAGTCCAAGATTAAAGCGTGTAACTTTACACCGTGAAACAAAATAATACACTATAGAGCGGCATGGAAAATTTATTTTTCACGTCGCTCTTTTATTTTATAGAACTATATTATTGTACCTTAAATAATTAGTGAAACCATTGGTAACTATTAATAGTTAGGGGGAACGAAAATGAACAAGCAAGATTTACGCGACAAGGTAAAAGAGAGGATGGCAACAATTAGTTTAGAGCAGAGGAATAGTAAGACAAGAGAGATTCATAAACAGTTATTTGAAAAGGAAGAATGGAAAATGGGAAAACTGATTGGTACTACCATATCAACAGGAAATGAAATAGATACATACACCATAATTAAACAGGCTTGGAAGGAAGGGAAGGATATTGCTGTACCAAAGTGTATTCCAAAGGAGAAAGAGTTGACTTTTTATAAAATATCCTCATTTGAAGACTTAGAGGTTAGCTATTTCCATTTAAAAGAGCCTATTCCTGAGAGAACCGTTGCTGTAAAGCCAGATGATATTGATTTATTGATCGTTCCAGGGATTGTTTTTGACCGAGGCGGCTACAGGATAGGTTATGGGGGAGGTTACTATGATCGTTTTTTACAAGGAAGAGAATTAAAAACCTGTTCTTTATGTTTTGAGTTTCAGTTAGTGGATGCTGTTCCAAAAGAAAAGCATGATATCCCTGTTAAAATAATTATTACTGAAAATGGGTCTATAGGATAATGATCATTGTCTTAATTTTAGGTATTTTGCTATTAGCGTTTTTTTCTTACAAAGTTGGCGCTTTAACATTAGGAGGAGCTATAACTGCGGTACTAGTAGCTACTATAGTACTTTATGGACTTTCTCTATTCGGGTTATTGTTATTAGCAGCTTTTTTTCTGTCATCAACGTTGATAGGCCGTTTAACTAAGGCGCATTATTCCCAGGAGGAAAATTCTCTAGTGGAAAAGGGAAGTAAACGAGAAGCTTCACAAGTATTGGCTAATGGGGGCTGGGCTGCAGCCTCAGCCTTTTTATATGGTGTCTCAGGGCAAGAACTGTGGTATTGGTGCTATATTGCTACCTTAGCAGCAGCAACGAGCGATACGTGGGCTTCAGAAATTGGCAGGATGAGTAAAAGGAAACCGATTCATGTGTTTTCATTAAGAGAATTGTTTCCTGGACAGTCTGGTGGGATTACTTATATTGGGACAATAGGGGCTTTTGCAGGGAGCATGTTTATTGTATCTATAGCTTGGTTACTACAATTTACATTGGAAGTACCCAATCTATCTATCTCCATTATTCTCGTTCTAATATTAGTGGGATTTTTAGGAAACTGGGTTGATACGATTCTTGGTGCTTGGATTCAAGCATCTTATTATTGTAAGAAATGTGGAAAAGAAACGGAAAAGAGAATTCATTGCAGAGAAAGGCCAATCCTAATTAAAGGTTATTCCTTTGTAAATAATGATATTGTTAATCATAGTTGTACACTAAGTGCTATTGGATTTGTTTGGTTATTTCGTTTGTTTTATTGAAAGGTGGAATCTCTATGTTTTATGATAATAAGACAACGCGTGTTGTAGTGATAGGCACGGGTTTCGTTGGGTCTAGCTATGCTTTTTCGTTAATCAATCAGAATGTAGTTGATGAATTAGTATTGCTTGATTTAAATAAAGCAAAAGCCGAAGGGGATGCAATGGATTTAAATCACGGATTACCTTTTGGTTCTCCAATGAAAATTTGGGCTGGCGCTTATAGTGATTGCGAAGAAGCAGATATTGTAATTATCACTGCCGGGGCAAATCAAAAACCGGGGGAAACTCGACTGAACCTCATTGAAAAAAATGTTAAGATCTTTAAAGGAATTGTGGAAGATGTAATGAATAGTGGTTTTAACGGAATTTTTATTGTTGCTACCAACCCTGTTGATATTCTTTCCTATGCTACTTGGAAATTTTCAGGACTTCCAATGGAAAGGGTAATTGGTTCGGGGACAATTTTAGATACTGCAAGATTTCGCTTTTTATTAAGTGACTTTTTCAATATTGATGTTAGAAATATTCATGCTTATATCATTGGTGAACATGGTGATACAGAGTTGCCAGTTTGGAGTCAAACAAGAATTGGTTCAGAGCTGATTGATCGTTACATACAAAACCATAAACCTGAAACCACTAAAGAAGATCTAGATAACATCTTTACGAATGTACGTGATGCTGCTTACCATATTATTGAGCGTAAGGGGGCAACTCATTATGCTATTGCAATGGGGTTGCAGCGACTAACGAAAGCGATTCTCCGAAATGAGCGATCCATATTAACTGTATCAACTTTGTTACAAGGTGAATTTAGTCTAGATGATCTATATATAGGTGTCCCTGCCATAGTAAATAAAGACGGAATTCAGGAAGTTATTGAAATTGATTTAAATGAGGAAGAGAAAAAACAGTTGGCTCATTCTGCTGATGTATTAAAGAAAGCAATGGATCCAATATTTAAATTAGAACAATAATAAGCAAGTTGAAAACACAATCTGAAGCACATTTTTTCTTATTCTTATTTTGGATAAGATAATGTTTTTTTACTAAAGCTAAGGGTGGAAGGAGGAAGGAATATGCAAAGATTACTATTTATTTTAGGTATTGTTTTTGGGGTGACGAGCTTGTTCAACAATAAATTTCGCCTCTTTAATGCATTTCTGTCCAACAAATGGCTCCGTCGACTTTCTGTAGCTTTGGTAATGAGAATTCCTGCAGTACGAGAAAAAATGATGCATCAAATGCTTCGATAAGAGGAGGGTGTCTCAGAAGGATGTTTTTAACCTTCTAAGACACCCTGTTTTTGCTTTCTGAAAAGTGCTGATGCTTCGTAAATGTTCCTATACTTGTTATAATGTAGATTGGGGTGATTTAAGGAGTGAGATGGAAAGGAATATGCTTTGATTTAGATAATACGTTATTTAGCCATGAGGAAGCATTTAAAAGTGCGATTGAGGATAGCTTTCATACATATATTTTAAGTGTAAAAGGAATAGAAAAAACGATTACTTTTGATCAATTCTTTAAACTTTTCAAGTGGAATAGTGATCGATATTGGAATTTATATGAACAGAAAAAACTAAATGGTACCGAATATCGAAGGAAACGGTTTAATGAAACAATGAAAGAGCTCGGTCTCCCTTTTAGTAATCATATAGCAGACAAGTTTCATGCCCATTACTATGAGGTAGTGGATGACCATAGTAAACCTTATTCTGGATTAAAGGATTTAATGAATTTCTTAACGAATAGACAAGTAAAATTAGGAATTATTACTAACGGTATGATAGATACTCAGTTTGGAAAAGTGGAGAAGTTAGGTGCAAGCAATTGGATTCCCACTGGGAATATCATTGTCTCTGAGGAAGTAGGGGTAGTTAAACCTCAACGTGAAATCTTTCGCCTAATGGAACAACGTATTCAATTACCCCCAAAAGAATTATTGTTTATTGGTGACTCATGGCTGCACGATGTTGCTGGGGCGATAGATGCTGGATGGGAGGCCATTTTTTTAAATACCCGAGGTGAAAATCGAAAGTCAAAGCATGAACCAACAGTAGAGTTACATACGTTAGAAGAAGTGAAAGATTTTTTAATTGATCAACTTGGGGGTGGCTATACTCCATGAATAGACTAGTACTAGAATTACGTTTCTGGGAGGTTGTATATCACCTGGTTAATCGTGAAGGAATGCGGGTTGTTCATATTAGTCAATCTGGTGAGGAAATTTGGCTAGAAGATGATAGACAAGAACCATTTCAGATTATTCGGATTGCACAAAAGGATTTTGACTGGAGTAATCAGATGCGGAGCGACATTGAAAGTGCATTTGAAAGGGGGAAACAAGTTAGGAAACAACTTAATCTCCGCTCTGCAAACGTTATAAATCTAACTCTATCCCTTTATGAACCAGTAGACAGCTATGAAGAACTAATAGACCAAGCTTTGCCATTCACAGCAGGGGGGAAGAATCAGCAACGAACAATCCTAATCCCTATCGGGAAGTTACAAGAGAAATTCTTTCCATTGGCTACGGAGTGGAAGCTAAAGGAGATGCCCCAATTTTTAAGCTATGATCAAATGACAGATCCAGAGGCTGTGATTAATTCGCTCCGTTACTCAGTCCAAAAGGCTTCAGAGAGTCGTGTAGAAAAAGAGAAGCAAGTATTTTTTTATGGAAAACCAATTTTGACTTTTTTATTGTTAGGCATTATATTAATAATTTTTGCAATAGTTGAACGTTTCGGATCCACTACGGATACATTAACATTAATTTCCTTTGGTGCAAAATTTAATCCATTGATTCTTGAAGGAGAATGGTGGCGTTTTTTTAGTGCCATGTTCTTGCACATTGGGATTTTTCATTTATTAATGAATTCTTTAGCTTTGTTTTATTTAGGAAGCGCAGTGGAAAGAATTTATGGAACTTCTAGGTTTTTCTTTATATACTTTTTGGCTGGTTTAGTTGGGTCAGTTGCAAGTTTTTCTTTTAATGAACATGTTTCAGCAGGGGCGAGTGGAGCAATCTTTGGGTGCTTTGGTGCACTTCTGTATTTCGGAGTTATTCACCACAGGCTGTTTTTTAGGACCATGGGAATGAATGTTATCGTTATATTAATGATTAACCTAGGTTTTGGTTTCATGGTTCCGATGGTGGATAATGGGGCGCATATTGGTGGTTTAATTGGCGGATTTGCTGCGTCGGCGATTGTAGGGTTGCCAAATACAAAAAAAGTAAAAAAACGGTTTCTAGCTTTGATACTGACGATAGCAGGTATAGTAGGTCTCCTTCATTATGGTTATTCTCAGGAGGAAACGACACAATCCTATATCGTATACTTACAAATTGGCCAAGAGTATTTGCAAAATAATGAGTTGGAAAATGCTAAACTTTATTTTGGACGGATTATTGATGGCAATCTTGATCTTGCTGAACCGATATTAACGGAAACTTACTTCCTTCTAGCCTATATTCAGGCAACCATGGATAATTTAGATGAAGCTGAAGAACATCTACTATACACAATTGAACGAAACCCCGAGTTCCATGAAGCCCACTATAATTTGTCGCTGGTGTACATGGAACAAAGAAGATATGAGGAAGCGTACGATCAATTACAGGAAGCATTAGCAATAGAGCCAGATGTGACAGAGTACAAACAATTAGAACAGCAGTTACGGTATTTGAAAAATCAATAAAGAAATGTATGGATCAATTCTCCGTGATAATTACGAGTCTTTTATAAGTAGTTCGAGGGTGACTCAAAAGGTTAAAACAACACCTTTTGAGTCACCCTCTAGTGTTTTTAGTTATTTATTGACATCAATATGTTGTAAAATTTGTTGTTTTGTTTGCTCACCTGTTTCATAAAGAATAATAATGTGGTCCCCACCTTCGTGAAGGAGGATAAGGGGTAGCGTATTTCCGATAGGATCATATTCTTTGTCGTTAAAGGTATTGATTCCTAATATATAATGTCTATATAGGGATTCCCATAACTTTCCAATAATATTTGAAGTTTCTTCCATAGTGAAGGTGTATAATGGTTCTGTTTCATATTTTGTTATCTCATTAAAAGGAATTTGCAAATATTCCCCCTGATTAATTTGAAATTCTTCAATAAGACCATCCCAAACATAGGAGAGCTGTTGATCTATGATAGAATCCAATAACTCTTTGCTACGTTGTTCCATCGTTGTATTTGGTTCCTTAAATGTCATAATCGGTGATAAGGGAGAATCGATGATATATAGTATATCAGAGCTCATCGCTCTTTTACTTTTGATTATATCCTCAGGATAATGAATTTCAGCATAATGAAAGGAAATAGCTTCATGTCTGCCGCTGTCCTCTCCTTTAAAAATGGATTTTCCCTTAATTTTATCCTTTGTATTAGAAGTAGTCCACTTTTTATCTACCAGCATCCCATTTTCAAATAATAAGGAGACATCCTGCCTTAAATATACTGGAGTATCAGTTAAAGAGTAATACTGCCATTCTAGGTAATACTCATTTGCGTCCTTTAATTCTAACAACTGAATTTCAGTACCTTGTTCTACAAAAGATACTTGATCATCCTCAGGGAAAAAAATAATGGCTTCTCTCATCTCTGGATTTGTAAACCAACTCCCTAAGGGTGTATAAGAAAACAGCATAAATGCTGTTAATAAAGCACTACAAACGATAATCATCCATTTATTTTTGAACATCATTTTCACCACTCCATCTTTGATCCCTTACAGAATGCTTGTCTATTAGTTTATATGTGCTACTAGACAAAGGTATGCCTTTTCTATCTCTCAAAATGTTTTTTATGAATGGTTTTTCTTCTTAAAGCAAACAATGAGATATGATAAGGGGGATGGCTATGAGTAAAACAATAAAGCGACCAGCATCTAAAGATATTAATACAAATGTATCCTACCTTAAGGATCAGTTAGCTATAGATAAGAATTTTGATTTAATACATATTGACTTGGAGTATTTAGGGGTAAAAATGGCGTTATTTGCAATAGATGCTTTTGCAAAGGATCAAGCAATTACGCAAATTCAAAGGGAGTTAATTAGGGAAAAAGTTGACAGTGATCAAATTAATCTTGTAGAACACCTTACCAAGTCAATAATTCCATATATTGAAGTGGAAACAAATAAAGATTTAGAAGAAGTCATTATTCAAATTCTTGCAGGACAAACAATCCTAGTTGTTGATGGATATGAAGAGATTATTCTTTTAGATACGCGGGAATATCCGGTAAGAGGACCAGAAGAACCGGATACAGAAAAGGTTATTCGAGGCTCCAAGGACGGATTCGTAGAAACGATTGTTTTTAATGCAGGTCTCATTAGAAGGAGAGTTAGGGACCGCTCATTGAGGAATGAATATTTAAGGCTTGGACAGAGGTCCTATACAGATGTATGTATCTCTTATATAGCAGATATTGCAGACCCTAGCCTTGTAGAACATATTAAAACAAGTCTACAAAAAATTAAAACGGATGGACTTCCTATGGGGGATAAGACAATAGAGGAGTTTCTATTCGGTCAACATAGTAATCCCTACCCCCTTGTTCGATATACAGAGCGTCCAGATGTGGCAGCACAGCATTTGTATGAAGGACATGTTTTGGTTGCTGTGGATGGTTCCCCAAGTGTTATAATTACACCTACAACTTTTTGGAGTCATCTACAGCATGCAGAAGAGTATCGGCAGAAACCTGTTGTAGGGACCGCATTAAGGCTTGTTCGCTTTGCAGCTGTGTGGGCTTCTATATTTTTGTTACCACTTTGGTATTTATTCGCCATGAATGAAGATATGCTCCCATATGGGTTATCCTACCTTGGTCCAAATGAAATGGGGCAAGTGCCATTAATTGCACAATTTATAATAGCGGAAGCGGGAATAGAAATGCTACGAATGGCTGCCATTCATACACCGTCTGCACTTGCAACAGCATTAGGATTAGTAGCTGCTATTTTAATTGGGGAAGTGGCAATAGAGGTAGGGTTATTTTCCCATGAGGTTGTGTTGTATTTAGCAGTTTCAGCAATAGGGTCCTTTGCAACCCCTAGCTATGAAATGAGTTTAGCAAATCGAATAATTAGAGTAGTACTATTAATTGCTGTTTCTATATTCCATGTACCAGGTTTTATGATCATATCCCTATGTCTGATTGTATTACTATCCATGATGAAAGCGTATGATACCCCATATTTTTGGCCATTTCTGCCCTTTAACTTTAAAAGCATGCGAGATGTATTGTTTCGAGCACCGATGCCTCTCAAACATAGACGACCAAGAGCCATACATCCCGTTGATCCGGATAAATAGAAGAAGGTGACTTAAAAGGGAATGTTTTTAACCTTTTGAGTCACCCTCGTTTTATTACTCTGAAATATCCTGGTGAAATTCTTTATCTTTAATAAAAATATCTTCAACGTTTGATATACCTGTTTCCACTGCTATAACAATTCCTAGTGGGGTATCACGACCGTCGTTAACAATAGTAAAGGGAATGGAATGTTGATTTGCTGCATGGACATAATTAGAATAAGCGGGATAATTTAAATCTCCGTTAATATATAATCGTATTCCTTTATGTTTTTTCATTATCTCTTGGGCTTCTGAGTAAATCCCTTTCTTTCTTACTTGTTTGTTAGTTAATGCTAAATATACTCTTTCAGAAATAGTGCCTAAAAATAATTTCCGTTCTTCTGGTAATGTTTCTGGAGTTCCATATATTCCCCTCTGTAATATCTCTTCTATTTTTGGCTGTGACATTATATCCCTCGTTTCTTTTTTATAATAGTATAACAATGAAAATTCTTGTCTCCAACCGATTTTCTTGTCCTAATCGTCCATTTCCTTCATAAAATGTAGTGAAAGGGAGGTTTAGTACATGATTTCGTTTCTATTATTTGTTCTGTTTCTTACGGTAGCCGGGTTAGCCATTGGTACTTTAATTGCAGTAAAAGTCTGGTACTCCCTACCTATATTTCTATTTATTATTGCTGCCTTTTGTTTTGGGACCTTTTGGATTGGAGTGCTTTTTGGTGCTGCATTTTTTAGTTGGCTTCCAGTATTCATTACAAAGTTTATTATTATACTTTTTTGTATCGGGTTAGTAATTTACTTTTTTAGACAATTTCATCCTTCATACGGGTATTTTCCTTATCGAGGTTGGATTCATTGGGCATTAATTGCCTTGTTCTTTTTCTTAATTGGTTTGGAATTTGCTTCGATTGGACTATCTGCATGGCTGTTGTTACTATTATTACCAATTTTTTTAGGGGCTGTCTTTGGTGGTACAATTTTAATGGGGAAACTGAAAGTGTTGTATCGTGGAAGTTCCGTTTTTTTATATTTACCGTTAGCTTTATTTGTCTTTCTTGCCATTTTTAAATTATTATAGAAATGAAGTTAGGATTAATGATGAAAAAATGGGTGATAATAATGACTTTCTTTGAGTTACAGCAATTATTAAAGAGATATGGGACAATTATCTATACTGGGGACCGATTAGGAGATATTGAGCTAATGGAGGACGAATTAAAGGAACTTCATAAAATGGGAATGATTGAAGATACATTATTCCGTGATGGGAAATTACTTCTTTTAAAAGAAAAACGCTTATGGGAGAAATGAAATAAATTAATAATATTTTTATCGTTAGACATGGTACAATATGGAGTATAGTTTTAGAAAAGAATGAGGTTGATACATATGGGAAAGTGGTTAGCTGGAATCGATATTGGCGGTACAACTGTTAAATTATCCATTATTAACGAATTGGGTAATATTAAAACAAAGTGGGAGATACCAACAAATGTAACTGAAAGTGGTAAATATATTGTTACTGATATTGCTAGGAGCCTTCTTGAAAAATTAGAAGAGCTAGGGATCGAAAAGGCGGATATTCGAGGTGTCGGAATAGGAGCACCAGGTTTTATTGATGTGGAACGAGGGTTAATATTTGAAGCGGTCAACTTGGGGTGGAAAGACTTTCCATTGAAGGAAGAGATGGAAAAGGAGCTTCAATTACCGACATTTGTTGATAATGATGCTAATATTGCTGCAATTGGTGAGATGTGGAAAGGAGCAGGAGAAGGATCCGTAAACCTCCTATGTGTTACGTTAGGAACGGGGGTTGGTGGTGGAATAATTGCTGGAGGAGAAGTTATTCATGGAGAAAGCGGTATGGCTGGGGAAATTGGTCATATTACATCTGTTATTGAAGGTGGAGCCCCATGTAATTGCGGTAAAAAAGGGTGTTTAGAAACAGTGGCATCTGCAACAGGGATTTCTCGTCTAGGGTTAGAAGCTATTAAAAAAAATCCAACTGGTATTTTACAAAGCATCTATGAAAAAAATGGATCTCTCTCATCAAAAGATGTTTTTGATGCTTTCAAAGAAAATGATCCTCTTGCAGAGGAAGTAGTTAACGAATCATTTAAACATTTGGGCTTTGCTCTTGCAAATTTAGCTAATGCAATTAATCCAAAAACAATTGTTATTGGCGGAGGTGTTTCCAAAGCTGGCGATGTTTTAGTTAATAAGATAATTGGATTTTTTAAAGAATATGCAATTCCAAAAATTGCACAAGAAACTACAATACGTCTTGCAACTTTAGGTAATGATGCAGGTGTTTATGGAGCAGCATGGTTAGCAAAGGAAAGAACAAAATAAGTATTTGGGGGTTGAGGTGTTATCTAAGCCTCAATCTTTTTTCTTCATAAATAATTTTACTCCTTGCGTGAAATCACTTGATTTTTGTGTCATTATAAGAGTAGAATTCCCATTAAATTGTATTAGGTTAGAAGAGGAGTATAGTATGAAACAAAATCGAATTGTAATTTTATTACCTTTATCAGTTATGATTGGTCTATTCCTATTTGGATTTTATATTATAAATCAATCATCATCTGTAACAAATGAAGAATTAGTGAATCATCTTCAAATGGAAATAGAGTTAATTCAAGAGGATGAAAACATCCCTTCTTTACAAACCAACTGGGTTTGGTCAGACTTTCCAAGTGATGGTATAGCAGGGGATGATATTATAGAATTTATTTTTTTAAATGACTCTATGGAAGTGATCCCTTTTTTTCACGTGGATGGATTACTTCAATTAGAACAGTCTAATGAAGTTATCTATGAGGAGAATAATTTTTACCGTACAGACGAAGGTATAGCTTTTCGCTTTCCAAATAAGGTAGAAGATAATCAAATTTACGGACCTCGGGGCAATGCAGTTCTGTACTTTCAAGAGATAGAAGAGAATGTGGCGTATATAGAGGTGAAATATTACCATACATGGGAAGTGTGGGGAATGGAATTGGAAAATGGAAAAGGGATAAATGAAATATTAAACAATAGCGGATTCAAGGAATATTGGGTTGCCAGCAGGTCAACAAATTTCCGATAAAGAGTGGTGTGTATGCTGGTTAGAGGGATGTCTTTTCAAAGGGGAATTATTTTTATTGGGAAGAAAAATGTTGCTTGTTCTTACAATGATAAGGGAAAGCAAATAAATTGGACCAAGCCCTTAAAGGTAGGTACATTTTTAGAACTTAGCAAACTCGTTTTTTTTTCTATGCCCATGTGGTTCCATGGATTATTGTTCATTTTGCTTGCTATGATTATTCTACCTCCATTTCTATCATGGGTTATAGAAGGAATTTCAATAACTGGGTTACCGAGATTTACGCTTTTATTTTTTCTGTTTGGGACCCACTTCTGGTTTCCGGGTGAGCTTAAGAAGTATCATGGTGCAGAGCATAAAGTATTTAGCTATAAAGGAATCATCTCTGTAGTAAATCGAAAGGCAATCAAGAATGCTAAAATTACCAACCGGAATTGTTCCACAAATAGTGTGTTTTTATATTTTCTATTAGTATTTCTGCTTACTTTATGTGGCAATTTGTTAACAGAGTTGTCGTGGTTAGAAGCTGTTGAATATTCAGCTTACATTTCGTTAGGGGTATTACCTTTTGCTGCTTATTGGTTAAATCGGACAAAAGAAACTTTTTTACATCGATGGATTTTGTTAGTAAGCTATTGGCTGCAGAAATATATAACTACATCCGAACCAGACAGTATTAACTTAAATACAGCCATTCGATCTTATCGACAATTGGCCTTAAAGGAATTTCCATATAGAGTACGTACGATTCAAAAAAGAAAGGAGAGAAAATTATTGGCTATCGCAGACGTTACAATAATACCTATCGGAACAGAAACAACAAGTGTTTCGGATGTTGTTGTAGAAATACACAGAATTCTAAAAGAATCAGATAAGGATATATTCTTTGAACTTACACCAATGAGTACCCTTATTGAGGGGGAACTACCTGTTTTATTAGAGGTAATTAAGGAGATTCATGAAGTTCCATTTAAGTTAGGCCATAAACGAGTTGCTACGAATATTCGAATTGATGACCGCAGGGATCGGACCACATCAATGTCAGGGAAATTAAATACTGTAAATATTAAACTGGCAGCAGATGACAAGAAAAAAGAGGAAGAGGAAGAAAATTAACTAGTTTAAGAATAATAAAAAGGAACGGGATTTCTCATCCCGTTCCTTTTTGCATTTATTAACCTACAGTGCCTCCACTGCTAGTAAAGATGATGGAATAAAGGGTCATAATTGAAAACCACCCAAAAACTAAGACCGTAATTGTAGCATAACCAACTGCAAAAAAGTTTTTGCGTTTCAATTCGCGGAAAAGACCAATTGTTGCTAAAATGCTAATTAATAGGGTAATAATACCTAATTCCATTTTTTATCCTCCTTCAACCTATGTACTATGTTTCATTTACTTGTTAGTTACATTTAATAATCAACATCAATTTAAAGAAGCTACAATTATTATGTGTAGAAATTACAGTTTATATTTTACTGTTTTTTTATATGTTTGTCGAGAGAAAGCTTTATTATTTTTGCTTGCAGTAATGAATTCGTAGTAGAATATAGAAACACAAATAATAGGAGGGGATAAAATGAAATGGAAACAACTTCCTTTAGGTCCATTACAAACGAATGGATATATTTTATATAACGATAATGGTTCAGGTGTGATTATAGATCCGGGTGGAAATGATAAACAATTATTAAGTTGGCTTAAAGAGAAGGATATAACGATCTTGGCTATTCTTTTAACTCATGCCCATTTTGACCATATTGGTGCCGTGGATACTGTTAGGACCACATTTAATGCACCTGTCTATCTACATAAGAAAGAAGCACATTGGCTAACCGATCCACAACTAAATGGGTCCGGTCTTTTTCAAGGGATAGAGCCAATAAGTACAAAGAAAGCTGATCACCTTATATCTGCAGAGGGGCCATTAGAAATTGGGGGAATAGAATTTCAAATCTTTGAAACCCCTGGTCATTCACCGGGGAGTGTTTCTTTTTATCTTCCGGAAGAATCTATAGTATTTTCTGGTGATGTTTTATTTAGAGGTGGAGTAGGCAGGACCGATTTACCTGGAGGGGATGAGGATACATTAATTAATTCCATCCATAATAAAATGCTGTCCCTTCCAGATGAAACTATAGTAGCAAATGGCCACGGTCCACTTACAACTATTGGGGAAGAGAAAGAGACTAACCCCTTTATAAATGGTTTTGGCTGGTAAATAGAAAAGCGTAAGAAACTGAAGAATGAATCCTCCTTATTTTGGCAATGTTAATGGTAAAATATTGGAGGGTTCGTTTTATGAGTGTAGAAACTGTTGTATTAATTCTTCTATCGATTAGCTTTATTAGCTCATGTGGGATGCTTTATTTATGGTATAAACTGTCTAAAGAGGATAAAGAATTTACGAATGAGAATTCTCAATTGATGTACATGGATGAAGAGGATGACTTCGATGTATAAAAAATTGACCTCCTATGGGGACATAGAAGGTCGTTTGGGGAGTTAATCAAGTATCAATGAACTTTGAGGGGGGAGGGGGAACTCCCGAAGATCATTGTTCTACTGACAAGTTTATTATAAAGGGACATTAACACTATGTCAACAGTGTTAAACTGTTTTTTAGGTGACAACAGGATTAAATAAAAAGAGTAAATATTAGGGAGTAAAGAGAAAAGTATAATGGGAGAGTTATATATGGATGCGATTAAGCTTAGGAAAAAGTTAGAGAGGCGTTCAGCAGCGCCATGGAGCTATTCGGATTTTATGGAATATGCTTTATACGACGATGAATTTGGCTATTACTCAAGAGAGAGTATTAAATTAGGAAAAGAGGGGGACTTTTACACTAGTAACCATGTTCACCCGGTATTTCAACAAACCTTTGCAAGATTTTTTACAGATACGTTAGTAAAAGAAGAGCTTACGCCGTTAATTTGTGAGCAAGGGGCAGGAGATGGCCGGTTTGCTAGGAATGTTGTGGAATACATAAAAAATACGGACGAAGAGCTTTATAGCCATTTAAATTACATCATAATTGAAACTAGTGCTTTTCATCGTAAAAGAATAAAAGAGGTTATCGCTCCTTTTGAAGGAAAGGTAAGTATTTTTTCAAGCTTGGATGAAGCAAGGGATGTTTATCCTGTTTTTGAAGGTATAATATTTTCGAATGAACTAATAGACGCTTTTCCTGTTCATGTTGTGGAAAAGAAAAATGACGCATTGATGGAAGTAAAGGTAAAATGGGGGAAGGATGAATTTATTGAAGAAGTTGTTCAAAATGAAAATAGTGAATTGGAAAACTGGCTGAATAATTACGGGCCCAAACTTCCTGAAGGTCATCGTTTAGAGATTTGTTTACCTATGAGAGAATGGCTAAGGTATATGGGAGAATGGCTGCAAAAGGGTTTAATTGTCACTGTTGACTATGGCTACTCCAATGAAGAGTTAGTTGAGGAAGTGCGACGAGAAGGGTCACTCCGAGGATATTATAAGCATGAAATGATACGAAGCCCTTTAAAATATCCTGGAGAAATGGATATAACAGCACATGTGCAATGGGATGCGTTTAGAATGATCGGAAAAGAAATGAATTTGTCTGAAATTTTTCATGATAGGCAAGACATATTTTTATTAAAGGCCGGTCTATTCACTTTTCTTAAAAAAGTGACTGATTTAAATCCATTCTCTGAGAACTTCAAACAAAATCGGGCAATACAATCTTTGGTACACCCAGGTGGAATAAGTTCTACCTTCCATGTAAACATTCAAGGAAAAGAATTGGATAAGACGGATGAATACGGTATTTTCACTGAAGACCCCTATCAAACAGAAAAATATAAATAGAAACAACAAATAAACTTAGAAACAAAGTTTACGAAATACAGCCAAAATATAAGAGGCCATCCTGTTGGGATAGCCTCTTATGATTTCTTTTAGAAAGAATTAATGTCCACCAATTCCAGGTACTAATATAAATGTGGAATAGTAAGTAAATCCAACAAAGAAAAGAGTTAAGTATGCTCCGAAAATATAGATGTATGCTCTTTCAGATAGCTTTAAATAGCTTAGTGCTAAAAATGCACCTGTTTGTCCGAAGAACAATATCGCCATTTCAGGCATGTTACCGGCCATAAATAATACGGCAAAAATTCCAGTCCAGAAGCTTAAAACACGGAACATGCGATCCAAGACGTTTCCCTCCTTTATGTAACTGTACGTTTTAAATATTATGTGAACAATAAGCTCACTTTATTATAAAACTAATACAGTTGTTTGTAAAATATAAATGTATAATTTACTTATGTTTATTCGTCTCAAATATAGACTACTCAGGCAGTTTTGCTAAAAAAATTTAGGTTTAGGAGAAATAATATTGCTCGGATACGCTACAGGCAGGCGCTTTCGGCTTCTCCAATCTAAAAAAAAAAATTAAACTTAAGAAAAAACAACCCAATATTAAGCTTGGGGTAGGGAGACAGTTGTATAGGTGCAAGCCAGTTCTTGCTTTTGAAACATAGTTGATTCCTCTTTTAATTCCATATTTTCAAAAAAGTATCTAAAAATTCCGTTTATAAGGGCATGATGCATTTTACAAATAGCTGTAGAATTCTTCGCTAGCTCCTTGTACGTGCAATTATAAATTCTAAACACTACTTCGTTTTTTTCATCATCATAATGGATTTCCGGATTTAGTCCTTGATTAAGGGCAATTTTTTCTATGAATTTCACCTTTTCTTTAGAGCTCAAACCATTAATGTTTCTATCTAATGAGCCTACAAATGCTTTGGCTGATTCATAGCCGAATTTTCTTCCAGTCTCTTCAAGGGCAGCTTCTCCAATTTCTCCTAAGGATGCCAATGTCTGTATAGCGATTTCAGATAGACGTTGGTAATCACGATAAGGAAATTGGAGGCTTACTACCTCATCGGATAAATAATAAAATCGACTCGGTCTACCACCCTTACCAGTTTTCTTCGTATCCGAAACAAGCATATTAACATCCTCAAGCTTTGTTAAATGAAGTCGTGCTACATTAGCATGAATCTTAAACGTATCTGCAATTTCCTGTACTGTAACGTCTCCATGTTGACGTGCCACATATTGATAAATGGAAAAGCGCGTAGGGTCTGATAATACACCAGTAATTTTAAGGGTTTGTTGTTCCATCACGATCCACTCCTAATATAAGCTAACTTTATTATATTATAGTGAACATAAGAAATAAATGTATTTTCCAATATTTATAAGTGCTTTAACTGATAAATTCACAATTTGTTCACGAACCCGGTCCCGTA
>NZ_JAUSUG010000006.1 GCF_030813435.1 Evansella vedderi
TTGTTTTCCTTGGCTTAAATTGAGCGATTGTATATTTGGAGACAAGTCCTTGTTCTGTCATGATTCTTCCAATACGACGACGTGAAACTTGCCAACCTTGCTTTTGAAGTTCTTTCTTAATTTTTCTTTGTCCGTAAATATTGCGGCTGTTTTTAAAGATTTCAACAATTAAATTGGATAGTTCTTCATCCTGATTATCTCGGATCTTTGCTTCATAATAATACGTACTTCTTGGTAGTTGTAGGACTTCGCACATTGCTGATACCGAGTATTTGTGAAGGTTATTACGGATCACATCTACTTTCGTCCCATGATCAGCGCGGCTTGCTTTAAAATATCATTTTCCATCGCCAGTCGTTGATTTTCTTTTCGTAGTCTAATTAACTCCTCCTGTTCTGGAGTTCGATTGTCTTTCTCTTCAAAGGATCCAGTTGATTTATGTTGGCGTACCCATTTATCAAAGACAGAAGGCGTCAGCTCGTATTCTTTGATAATTTCACTTCTAGGTTTACCTGAAAGAGACAACTGGACAATCTGTTCTTTAAACTCTTTTGAATATAATCTTCTTTCCCTTTTGGCCATAATTGATTCTCCTTCGACTTTGTATTGAGTCAAGTTTATATGACCTTAACGAATCTGTCCAATTTAGTGTAACCTATTCATTCATGAAACGCGTAACGAAACGGAAAGGCCACATACCTGTCTCATCAAGCGTTCATGAAACGCGTAACGAAACGGAAAGGCCACATACCTGTCCCATCAAGCATTTATGAAACGCGTAACGAAACGGAAACACTACATACCTGTCTCATCAAGCATTCATGAAACGCGTAACGAAACGGAAACACTACATACCTGTCTCATCAAGCGTTCATGAAACGCGTAACGAAACGGAAAGGCCACATACCTGTCTCATCAAGCATTCATGAAACGCGTAATGAAGTGGAAAGACTACATACCTGTCTCATAAAGCGTTCATGAAACGCGTAACGAAATGGTTCGCCTAACCTTCCTTGGCGAAAACGGGTTTCAATGTGATGTCCTCCGTTAAAACCACTTCAAACGATTCATCCTGAATATTATTATCGTTATCTTCCCAGCCTACAAACGTATAGCCATCGTTAGGAACGGCAGTAATGGTTACTGGCAGGCCGCCGAAATAATATCCTGACCAATTGGAGGCATCAGTCACACCAGGGGTACTTTCATCCACCAAAATGGAATTAACCACAACCGTTCCTGCTGCAGGATCATGATTTTCCACAGAAATAGTATATTTATCCCCAAGTTGGAAGAAATCGCGTAAATGTTCCCATTGGTAGCCTGGACGCTCCTCAGCAAAACGCCTTAACACATCCACTTCCTTTTCCCATTGTTCATAAGATTCAGGGATACTCCAGCGATCGATATGCTCCCTCATTTCAACCTTATACAGCTCATAAAAATCTTCCATTTGACCCAAAACTCTCTCGGGTAAAAAGGCAGTATTGAGCATATCGGAAAAGCGATTGATAAATTTTACTTTAAAGTCTTCGTTCTTTATGAAAGCGGGGAAGAGGACATGGAACCATTTATCTCCAGTAGCTAGTTCTAGAGAATTTGTATTCACATTACTTCCACCTATCACGCCTAAACCATGTGGAATACCAAAACCATAATCCGTGTCAAACAGCATCCAGCGCCATCGGCCGTCTCGAACATCGGTCACCTTTGAATCTCCTTTAGAGTTATTCCTCGGTTGGGGATCTTCCCCTTTATTATAACGCCATAGCCTTACGTTATTTTTTAGCCAATCGGTGTTTGCCAAATACATTTGGGCGACATAATAATCCACAAAGTTATCAACATCCATTAGCGTTTGGACGTAGTCGTAATTTTTATCCACACTTAAATCATTGTTTTCCACAAAAGAAATCATGGCTTTGTAATGTTCTACGCCGTCCCTTGAGCCATCATCAAACTCCCCGTCATTTTCAATAATCGTTACGTCGTCCTCATCTACATCATATTGGTTAGCCAAATACCACTTATCATAGCGCTCGCGAATATTCTGGATACCCCAATATTCTCCGTTAATGAAAACAATGACTGGCCTAGAGCCTTGGGTATCCATATTCATGTGTTTCACTAGACGTTGATGCAACGCGTCTCGAAACATCGTATAGTGAAAATCATTTCCGGAGTTACGTAACAATAGCCTTTTATGGATAAGATTGCTCTCATCCCCAAACAGATCGTAATAAATGAGGTTTGTTCCGTATTCCGATCGTGCATATAAGCGGAGGGGTTTCTGGGAGAGATTGCTACTATAAGCCCCATGAACCCGTACCCCAATTCTTTGTGAAAAACCTAAAGTGCCATCTGTCTCATAAAACTCCATATTTGCTTCCCGTTCCCAGTCCTTTCCACGATTGTGCCAATTTTTATTTACGAAAAGGCCTGTTTCTTCATCGAAAAAATTATTGGAATCGGTGCTAATGGACAGGATAGGCAGACTATATTTACGCCGCATATTTTCATGAACAAAATAGGTGTGTGTAGCTGTTTCTGTAGCCAGTCCATCTTGTGTGATTGCTTTAGCCTTAACGACCGTTCCTTTGAAAACGTGATCCGTTGGCTTCCGCCAATAGGTGGAATTTTCATCTGTAGCTGTTCTGATATTCGAGAGGTTATTTGGTTCACGGCTTCTATCGGAAATGAAAATAGGTTCCTCGTATGTCAACGTACGTTCAGGGTTCCCTTTAGGGTCTGGCTCCGACCCATCCAAAGTATAGTAGATGACTGCTTCTGGATAGGGGGATATGAGTTCAAGCTGCACTTCCCTTTCGTAAAAGCCCCCACTCTTTGAAAAAACCACAGGTAATTGAAAGTCAGTTTTTTTAATAGAACGATAGGCTTCAAAGACAGGAGAATAAGCCACAATAGGATTGCCATTTAAGAAAAGCTTTTTATTCAAATTTTTTAAACCGGCAAGAGGTTTAATATTAGAGACCCTATTATAGCTTAAGTTCAACTCTTTCAGATTAGACAATTTCTTAAGGGGGGAAATATCGATCACTTTATTCTCCCGTAAGTTAAGTTCTTCTAGCTTTTTTAGTTTCATTAAAGGGGTTATATCCTCAATGTAATTGCCCCTTAAGTTTAAGGAAAGTAAGGAGGTGAAATGCTCGAGGCCCCTTAAATCCTGTATATTCCTGTTTCGAAGAGATAAGGATTCCACCTTTTTTACTGTAGCGGCCTCCAGCATACCTTCAGGGAGGTCCAACTCTTCCCGAATAGCTTCCTCTAACATAGGATCAGGAATGGTAATTTCTTTCCTAAATAAACCATCAATGAACAAGGTTTGTGCTGCAACTAAATTTTTTTCTCCAGTAAAGGAACTCAAAGGATTCCAGCTGCCAACAGAAAATAGTAATACGAGAGTGAGAAACAATATCTGATACTTTATCATTTGTATGATCCTCCAACGTTTACTCGTGGGTTGCATTAATAATTCGAGTAATTGGTGTAATTAAGGGATACATTTAGATTGGCGTTCTTTTCCCTAATAGCATCTATTAGTTCCTTATCTTTCACATTGGCCTTCGTAACAATGGTGTATTCCAATTGAATCATCGTTCCAAGGTTCGTCGTTTGAACTCTTGCGAGGGAATACGTCTCAATGAATTTTTGAAAAACCTCGTCAAAAAGGCCATCATACTGTAAATTCTCAGGGACGGTTATTTTTAAGGTGCGAGTTTCCATTTTTTTTGCACCGTAATCGACCACATACAGAAGGTAAATGAGTGCCGATAAGGAAATGGTAAAGGTAATGGCCAATAAGTAAAATCCGAGACCGCAAGCAATCCCAGCTGCCATTCCGAAGAAGATAAAGGCGATATCCTTCGGGTCACTCATGGCACTTCTAAATCGAATGATGGAAAAGGAACCTACTAAGCCGAATGCAACGGCAATATTATTACCTATAACAATCATAATGATGGAAACTACGATTCCCATAATGATAATCGTGTGTACAAAGGATTGGGAATATCTCGTTCCTTTGTAGGTATATTTATATAATTGCGTAATGATAAGGACGAGAATAAAGCTTAGGAAAATAGCAAAGAAACCATCAATAATGGTCACTGACGTTGTGAGATCATTGTTTCGGATAATATGAAAAAACTGATCCATCTCCATAACTCCTTTAAGAAGTGTCGTCAAGTAGAAATATAGTAAAGGCAGTTTTCATAAAGCTTGGAGAAGCGAAAGGCGGCGACTCCAGCGGGAAAAGCAACGGCTGAAGATTTGCTAAGCCTCTTTCATATTAGCTTCCCCAATATTTGTTAATAATTCAGTACTTGTACAAAATTTTGAAACGCTCTTTTGGGGACAGTGAGATTCACTAAGGAGTCGGGACAGCCAAAAGGGGACGCTATGATCTACCTTCACTTCCATGACCACAAGCTTGGGATTCACAAAAAAGCTTCCTTGGGGTCCATTTTCAATTCTCAGATCCTCTTTCCGACACCTTAGGTTATAATCGAAGGTCACCCGCAAATCAGGATCATCAACTCCTACAAAGGCTTGGCGATCATAGCTTACGATATTTTCAGGCTGTAACCGATAGATTTGTTTAAAAGCATCTAACTCTCTAAAAATTTGTAGATTAGAAATACCAAGCTTGGAAAAATCAGAGACGGATCCATTTATATAGTCATAGGCATCCCCTAACCGGATACTAGTCCTCCGTTTACTAACTCTCTTTTTATACTTTTTCTTCACTTCGAAGAAGGCGAAATCCTCCAGTGTTGCAGAGTTATAAATTCGTAACCTAAGCTTTTGCCTGAAAGGAGCTTTATTCCTCGTTTCAAAATAAATTCTTTTATCCTCAGAATCAAAATATAGACTAATAATCGTATATTTCCCTTCCGTATCTCCGTAACTGTCATAACACATCCGTTTTAATAATTCCTCCGTAATCCTTTCATACGTGGAGAAGGGAATTAAGTATTTTAATTCATAGCGGCTAAAGATCTCTTTCGACATTGGATTTCCCTCCTAAAAACAAAAAAGCCACATCCTTATGATGTAGCTTTTCCTGCGTACGTTCAGGAAATGTATGAAAATTTAAGGGCATGGAACGGCTCTGCTCATTGCCACTCGGACTGGTGAAAGAGGGGAGGGGGAAGAGGTGAAGTTAACGAATGCAAATAAAATGATTCCCACAGAAAAACTACTCATCAATCACCCTTTTTGCCCCAAGAAATACGGTTTTCCAATAGGGATACAAGTTTGAAATCTTCACTTTTTTACCTTTGCGAAAAGTGTGAAGAATTTTTTTGTTTCCTATATACAAAGCCACATGACCAATTTTTTCTATACCTTTCCGTTGTTTTCTTTTCGTGGTTGTAAAAAACAGTAAATCCCTTTTTTTAATATTAGGATAAGAAACTGCTTTTCCAACTTGAAATTGTTGTCTGGAATTCCGGGGAAGATGAATGCCATTTTGTTTGAAAATATATTGGATAAACGAACTGCAATCAAAATGATTGTCCGAACCAGCGGGAGCATTAAAGACATATGGCTTCCCCAATTGTTTTAACCCAGTTTCCATTATTTTGTTGATTGTCAAATCGTCTCCCCCTTTCAAATTGATTATCTAGTATAAATTATTAATTTAATCACCATTTGATTGAACAAGAGGGGGCCTGTCCCCGCTCGATTTTTGCGGAATTTTGTCGAGAAATTCAAAGATTTATTCCTCTTGAGTAATTGCCTTTATGAGGGATTTTATCAAGATGTCCTAAAAATAGAGAGGATGTTTTAAGTCCTTTTAATGTATTGATTTTTGTTGACGGGGACGTTTGTTCGGTGTATATTGGTGGTGAACAAATGTTCTTATAAGGGGTTGAGGGTATGTCTGAGCGATTGGATCATGACCGATTGTTTAAAGAACTTATCGAGACGTTTTTCAAGGAATTCATCCAGTTGTTTTTTCCAAAGGTTTACGAGTACTTAGAATTTGACCAAGTCCGTTTTCTTTCAGAAGAATTATTCACGGATGTAACAGAAGGGGACAAGTTTCGCCTGGATTTAGTTGTTGAAATGAAATGGAAAGGTGAACCAAGTCTTATCATTGTTCATGTGGAACCTCAATCTTATTATCAAGATACGTTTAATGAACGAATGTTTATTTACTTTTCCCGCCTTTATCAGAAATATCGCCGCAAAATCTTGCCTATTGCAATCTTCAGCTACGATGAAAAAAGAGATGAACCAACAACCTTTCAAATAGACTTTCCTTTTTTTACACCATTGGATTTTCGCTATTTAACAGTTGAACTTAATAAGGAAAATTGGCGAAACTAGATTCGCTCGGACAACCCTGTTGCAGCGGCACTTCTAAGTAAAATGGGGTATAATAGTAGTGAAAAAATAGAAGTAAAAAAAGCATTTTTTCGCATGTTACTGCGTTTGGAGTTAGATAAAGCAAGGGAATCTTTAATTGCTGGATTTTTTGATACTTATCTAAAATTGAATGAAAAGGAAGAAAAATTATTTCTTGAAGAGGTGAGAAGCATGAGCTCAAAGGAAGGTGAGAAAATCATGGAAATCATGACTTCG
Organism: Evansella vedderi; assembly: GCF_030813435.1. Lineage (GTDB taxonomy): Bacteria > Bacillota > Bacilli > Bacillales > Salisediminibacteriaceae > Evansella > Evansella vedderi. The sequence continues at coordinate 6,610 of NZ_JAUSUG010000006.1, forward strand.
TATGAGAGAAAAGGGATAGAAAAAGGAGTTATGAAAGTTGCCAAGAGAATGTTGTTAAAGAATATGCCGATGGAGGAAATTGTTGATATTACAGGTCTGCCGATGGAAGAGATAGAAAGATTAAAGGAAGAGCTTTAATTTATGGAGGAAGCACCGGGGATTGTCAAATGTTTTCCTTTTTGTTCCGAGAGGGTAGGAACAACATTTGGTACTTGAACTGAAAGAAGTAGTGGCTTGTTAAATTTGAGTCACTGCTTCTTTTTTGTTGTCAGGGGTTGATCTGAAAAGGTTCTTGTACCTAGTTTAGAAAATAGGAAGATATTAAAAAAGCACGTTTGGTTTCATAGACTTTCCGTTTTTTACACCATTGGATTTTCGCTATTTAACAGTTGAACTTAATAAGGAAAATTGGCGAAACTATATTCGCTCGGACAACCCTGTTGCAGCGGCACTTCTAAGTAAAATGGGGTATAATAGTAGTGAAAAAATAGAAGTAAAAAAAGCATTTTTTCGCATGTTACTACGTTTGGAACTAGATAAAGCAAGAGAATCTTTAATTGCTGGATTTTTTGATACTTATCTAAAATTGAATGAAAAGGAAGAAAAATTATTTCTTGAAGAGGTGAGAAGCATGAGTTCAAAGGAAGGTGAGAAAATCATGGAAATCATGACTTCGTATGAGAGAAAAGGAATAGAAAAAGGGATAGAAAAAGGGATAGAAAAAGGGATAGAAAAAGGAATAGAAAAAGGAATAGAAAAAGGAGTTATGAAAGTTGCCAAGAGAATGTTGTTAAAGAATATGCCGATGGAGGAAATTGTTGATATTACAGGTCTGCCGATGGAAGAGATAGAAAGATTAAAGGAAGAGCTTTAATTTATGGAGGAAGCACCGGGGATTGTCAAATGTTTTCCTTTTTGTTCCGAGAGGGTAGAAACAACATTTGGTACTTGAACTGAAAGAAGTAGTGGCTTGTTAAACTTGAGTCACTGCTTCTTTTTTGTTGGCAGGGGTTGATCTGAAAAGGTTCTTGTACCTAGTTTAGAAAATAGGAAGATATTAAAAAAGCATCTTTGTTTTCATAGACTTTCCGTTTTTTACACCATTGGATTTTCGCTATTTAACAGTTGAACTTAATAAGGAAAATTGGCGAAACTATATTCGCTCGGACAACCCTGTTGCAGCGGCACTTCTAAGTAAAATGGGGTATAATAGTAGTGAAAAAATAGAAGTAAAAAAAGAATTTTTTCGCATGTTACTGCGTTTGGAGTTAGATAAAGCAAGGGAATCTTTAATTGCTGGATTTTTTGATACTTATCTAAAATTGAATGAAAAGGAAGAACAATTATTTCTTGAAGAGGTGAGAAGCATGAGCTCAAAGGAAGGTGAGAAAATCATGGAAATCATGACTTCGTATGAGAGAAAAGGAATAGAAAAAGGGATAGAAAAAGGAATAGAAAAAGGAATAGAAAAAGGAATAGAAAAAGGAATAGAAAAAGGAGTTATGAAAGTTGCCAAGAGAATGTTGTTAAAGAATATGCCGATGGAGGAAATTGTTGATATTACAGGTCTGCCGATGGAAGAGATAGAAAGATTAAAGGAAGAGCTTTAATTTATGGAGGAAGCACCGGGGATTATCAACTGCTGGAAACCGCAAGGAAATACCACATTTGAAAAGCCTCCTCGCTTAAATGCGAGAAGGCCTATGAAACTCAACTATTCTACTTTATCCTTAACCTCTATATCCCAGTAGCCTTGTCTTCGGTCGTCCGCACCACCGTATAAAACCATTTCACCTTCTTGGTTTTCACTAAGCCAAAGGGCTTGAATTCCTCCATAAAATAGAGGGGATTGGTGGACGATGGTGGAATATCCCATTTCCCGAAGCTGTTCTTTTACTTCTTTGTCTAAATCCCTTTCAAGGTATACAATGTTATCCTCCGTGTAAAAACGATACTGTTGAATAGCTTCATTTAATGTTAACGCCTCACCAGTTACATCGTCCTTACCATGCATCACTTGTAGGATCGTTTGCGCTAATAGGGCAGGGATTCTTCTTCCTCCAGGAGATCCAATCCCTAGAACGGCTTGCCCGTCTTTTTCAAAAATCGTAGGGGCAATAAAGGAACGGGGACGTTTCCCTCCTAATGACTCATTAATAGAACCCTCCGTCTCGCTGAAGTTAGCCCGTTGGTTATTCATGAAGAATCCATTAACATACTCTCCTGAACCGAAAAATTCTCCAAGCGAGTGGGTGGCAGAAACCATTCTTCCATTGCTGTCAATAACCACAAAGTGGGACGTATTCCTTGAATCATTTATTTCTCCCCGAGAGTCAAAAAGGTCCGATTCGGAATAGGCGGTGATTTCCATATTTTCAAAGACTTCAGAGGAAATATTATTTAACAGTTTTTCTGTTCGTTCCGTGCTAGTTAATTGCTCATGATCGACCTCTTCAAATTCTGGGTCACCTAGTGTAAATAATCTGTCCCTATAGGCTTCTTTGACCACCTCACTAATTAAGTGGATATATAAAGCCTCATTTTTTTCTTCCATTAATTTTTCTACATCAAGGTATTCTGTCATTTGTAAAATTTGAATTAATGTTACGCCGGAGGTAGGAGCTGGACCAGAATAGACAGTATAATCCCCATAGGTACCAGTGGCAGGCTCCCGTTCATGAACCTCATAACGTTGGAAGTCTTCCTCTGTAAAATGAAACTTTTCTATCATTGCTTTAGCTGTCTCTCCTTCGTAAAACCCCTTTGCCCCTTCTGATTGAATCCGTCTTAATGTCTCAGCTAGCTCCGTTTGCACAAGGATTTCACCAGCTTCAATTGCTTTACCGTCTGGATAGAAAACTTCCCGTTCCTCTTCCCCTAATTTTACATAACGCTGCCCTTGCGCAATTTGTTTACTTAATAACGGGGAAACGACAAATCCATCCTCACTATATCTAATAGCAGGTTCCATTAAATCAGCGAATTCCATGGTACCAAAGTTTTGGTGGATGGTCTCCATGCCGCTAACCATTCCAGGAATGGCAGCATCATGTAAGGTCCATTGTTCATTGAAAGGGGCAGCATCTCGGTAATCAAAAGCCGTTACCCCTTTATCTGGATCATAAATTAACATCGTTCCACCACCGCCGAGTCCGGAACCGTAGGGTTCTACTACTCCAAGTACAAAGGAAATGGCAATAGCAGCATCTACAGCATTTCCACCATTCTCTAACACTTGCATTCCCGCTTCCACTGCTAGGGGATGAACGGCACTTACTCCATAACTATAGACATTTTCAATATAGTCGCGGCGAGTATCCCTATCCCCGTAAGGATCATTGTGTGCAGAAAAAATGTCTAATGAGAAGATATACCAGCCCATCATTCCTAGAAAAATAAAGAAGCCTAATTTATTTGTCATTTTGACATAACCCTTATAAGTCATTTCCAATCTACTCCTTTGAGAGCATTCGTTGCATCTAAATCAATAATTAAACGGTTATTTTCCACGCGCCATAGCTCGGAGTCTAAGTTTTTTCGAAGGGTGTGGAAGATTCTAAAATTTTGGTATCCCCTTAATAGACCTCGTGTTTCTCGGGGCTGTGAATCGATAATTTGGATAGGGATAAAGGAAAGTTCCTTTCTACCATCCTCATATACATTTAGTTCAGCGATAGTACTTTCCTTTGTCCTAGACCAGCCTTGGTCAAAAACAAAGTTTCCTAGTCCATATAAAACTATTGTTTCATCAATAATTTCCACTGGATTTAAGACATGGGCATGGTGCCCTACGATAATATCAGCACCAGCATCGGCCAGTAATTGAGCATGATCAGCTTGCCGTGCATTGTACCGGGGACTATATTCTTCACCCCAATGGACATGAACAATAACGAGATCTGCATTCTCTTTGGCCTCTCGAATAACGGGAACATATTGATGGGGGCTTAAGGTGAAAACCCCGCCAGTTCCATATAACTCGGCAGAAAATCCATAAACATGCACATCCGTTAATCCAATCGTAGCAATGGTAAAACCATCATTTACTGTATGAACAACAAGGTCAGAAATATCTTCTAAGCTTTCCCCAACACCGACAACATCAACGTCAACATTGGCAAAATGCGCTAGTGTTTGCTCAAGACCAAGCTCTCCGTAGTCCATCAGATGATTGTTGGCAAGATTTATCGTAGTAAATCCTGCATCCTGTATGGCTTCCGCTGAACCCGTTGGAGCATATAAATGTATATGCTTATCGAGTTCAGCAGCCTCCAATTTATCATCATCTACTAAATCCCTATCAATGATAGGACTTTCGAAATTACCAGTTACATAGTCAGCGGAGTGGAAGTATGGCTCCACATACCGAAACACTCTGGAGGTATCTTCTCCCCTCCGCACAGCAGCATCCTCTACATGCCGCCCCATCATAATGTCACCTACCATTGATATACGTAAGGAAACGTCATCTCCACGACTTACCTCTGGAATGGGCGGTACCACAAACCAATGATAGGAAAACCAAGGGATGCTTAGGACGATAAAAGCAATGATGGAATGGAAAGTTGCCTTTTTCTTATGCCTTTTAATCATCTGCTGCATTTTTTCTTTAAAGTTATAAGATTCCATAGTTGTCTAACTCCCCTAAAACATGTGATAGATCGTGATGAAAATAAACGTAATAAAGGATAAGAGAAGGGTTGAGCTTAAGGTAGGGACAACCCCTTGTTTTTGGATACTATTGGCGATTAAACCAGGGACAATGACACCAATCCCCCTTAATTCATAAATCTCAAAGGGGACAATGGGATAAAAATAATCTAACCCCATCTTCAGCAAAATCCCTACCGTTAGCATGGCAGCAAATTTTCTACGTCCATAAAGGACCGTCAGCTTACTAATACCATGGGTTACAATAAGAAACGCGGCGATACTAATTAAAGCCACGGTGATTAAATACATAGGCTGATCAAACACAAGGGCAATGTACCCTGGAACAATTAAACCTGAGGGTAAAATCCCCGTTTTCTCTGCATAAACAAGGCTAAGGAGTATTCCGATAATAATTGCAATATATAAGTCAGTACCAAACAAAGTCTTTCGCTCCTTTTTCTTTACACTTTTTGAGTACGCTCTTGTAAAAAAAACAGTTTAATATTTTTACGTTTGTTCTAATAATTTTCCTGCTTCTACTTCCGGGGAAGAATTCTTTTCATTATCTAGTTGCCATTTTTGTTTTTCGATGGCTGCTGCTAGTTCTTCTCCGCCGCCGTGGATATTACCAATCCCATAGATAACGGATCCTTCAGCAATTGTTAGAAGGAGGTCTATGATATCGTCAATGGATTGGTCTTCCATATTAAAAAAGTTTTCCATGTTCAGCTTCCCTGCATCATAGGCCTTTGTAATAGGGGTTACACTTTTCCCCATGACAACAAGGTTTTTTACATTCATATAGGGAAGAACGTCTTTAGCAAATTGGATCGTTCTGTCTACTCGATCATTTCTGCAATTCATAATGACCGTTGCATGATCCGTTGGATAATCTAAGGTATTGATTCGCTTCCAAATGTTCAGTGTTGAGGTAGGGTCATTGGCAGCAAACCCATTGAAAAAATAGGTGGGAGAATGATAAGGTCCAAATTGATGTACCCTCATCGCTCCTGGGTCTGGCTGAGCATTCAACATTCCTTGTAAGGCAGTTTCTTCGTCAATTTCCAATACATGAGCAACTGCTAATGCTAAGGCAGCATTTTGCGGAAAAATCATGTAAGGAAATTTCTTTAAATACTCCTCATCAATCTGAGCTTCATCGGCAATGATCACCTTTGTATTTCGTTTTTCCGCAATAGACATGAAAGACTCGTTATATGGACTGTCTGAGATAATAAGATGACCGTTATAAGGGATAGTCCCACTTAAGGCTTCTGCAATATCGTCTAAGGAAGGACCCATTAAATCTAAATGGTCCTCTATGACGTTTGTGATGACTGTTATATTTGCCTGGACAAATTCATCTTCAAATACTTGTTGATATTCCGGATTAACCGCCATGCACTCCGTTACTAAACTGTCGGCACCACGCTGGACAACCTCATTCATTACTCTTTTTTGTTCACTTATATTTGGGCCTTGAAGACCTCGTTCAATGGGTTTCTCCTCTGGGGTATCCCAGTAAATCATTCGTGCAGATGTTCCGGTAGTTTTACCCACTACCTTTTTTCCAGCCTCTTTAAGAATGCCCGTAATTAAACGGGTAACAGTGGACTTTCCTCGAATTCCATTTACATGGATTCGCAAAGGTATTTTCTTCATGTTGCCCCTTAACCTGACCTTTTCCAATATTCCGAGAATTAGGATAAGGGAGGCAAAGATAAGCATATATACATAATCAAACTCCATTGGAAACCTCCTGATTGTTAAACTTTGAACTATTGTTTCGATGGCGTTAGAACATAGACATATATTCTTTCGGACATCTCATCATTTTTGAGGGGATGTTTTCTGAAGTTGGGCAATATTTGGTTGTTTGTTTGGGGGAGTTATTGCTATTTTTGTCTCTAAAGAAAAAATAGCTCAATTTGGATTTTATGAGTTAATTGTGAGAAAATACGTAAAAACCACAATATAGGTCGTTCGTATAAGGGGGAAGTATCCGTTGGTATTGATAAAAAAACGGAACTGGAGAAAGGGAAATCGGAGCTTGAAAAACAGTGATTGGGCGAATGAAGGATAGTGATATATAGTAAGTATGTATTTGAATCAATTTCATAATTCAGTTTCATATAATGAGAACAAATTTAGAATAATATTTATATCCTTTTTAAAAATTAATTAAATTTACCCGTTTTATAATGCTTAATGAGACAGGTAAGCCAGGCTTCCATTACGTTACGCGTTTCATGAAAGCTTGATGAGACAGGTAAGTGGCGTTCCCATTACGTTACGCGTTTCATGAAAGCTTGATGAGACAGGTAAGTGGCGTTTCCATTATGTTACGCGTTTCATGAAAGCTTAATGAGACAGGTAAGTGGCGTTCCCATTATGTTACGCGTTTCATGAAAGCTTAATGAGACAGGTAAGCCAGGCTTCCATTACGTTACGCGTTTCATGAAAGCTTGATGAGACAGGTAAGCCACGCTTCCATTACGTTACGCGTTTCATGAAAGCTTGATGAGACAGGTAAGTGACGCTACCATTACGTTACGCGTTTCATGAAAGCTTGATGAGACAGGTAAGTGGCGTTTCCATTTTGTTACGCGTTTCATGAAAGCTTAATGAGACAGATAAGTGGCGTTTCCATTATGTTACGCGTTTCATGAAAGCTTAATGAGACAGGTAAGTGGTGGTTCCATTATGTTACGCGTTTCATGAAAGCTTAATGAGACAGGTAAGTGGTGGTTCCATTATGTTACGCGTTTCATGAAAGCTTGATGAGACAGGTAAGCCAGGCATCCATTACGTTACGTGTTTCATGAAAGCTTAATGAGACAGGTAAGTGACGTTTCCATTACGTTACGCGTTTCATGAAAGCTTGATGAGACAGGTAAGTGGCGTTTCCATTATGTTACGCGTTTCATGAACGCTTTATGAGACAGGTAAGCCAAGCTTCCATTACGTTACGTGTTTCATGAAAGCTTGATGAGACAGGTAAGCCACGCTTCCATTATGTTACGTGTTTCATGAAAGCTTTATGAGACAGGTAAGCCACGCTACCATTACGCTACGCGTTTCATGAAAGCTTGATGAGACAGGTAAGCCAGGCATCCATTACGTTACGTGTTTCATGAAAGCTTTATGAGACAGGTAAGCCAGGCTTCCATTACGTTACGCGTTTCATGAAAGCTTTATGAGACAGGTAAGCCAGGCTTCCATTACGTTACGTGTTTCATGAAAGCTTTATGAGACAGGTAAGTGGCGTTCCCATTATGTTACGCGTTTCATGAAAGCTTTATGAGACAGGTAAGCCACGCTACCATTATGTTACGCGTTTCATAAATGCTTTATGAGACAGGTAAGCCACGCTACCATTAAGTTACGCGTTTCATGAAAGCTTTATGAGACAGGTAAGCCAGGCTTCCATTACGTTACGCGTTTCATGAAAGCTTTATGAGACAGGTAAGTGGCGTTTCCATTACGTTACGTGTTTCATGAAAGCTTTATGAGACAGGTAAGCCACGCTACCATTACGCTACGCGTTTCATGAAAGCTTTATGAGACAGGTAAGCCACGCTACCATTACGCTACGCGTTTCATGAAAGCTTAATGAGACAGGTAAGCCAGGCTTCCATTACGTAACGCGTTTCATGAAAGCTTTAAAAAACAGGTAACTAATGCTTTGTTTACGATACATGTTCCATGAATTTGTTTATGAGACAAGTAAACTTCTAACTAGTCTTCCATTTTTATTTCAAAATAGAAGAAGAGTAAATTAGACATTTTGGGGTGGTACTCCTTTTTCATACTTAAAAAGACTTGGTATATAAGGGCATAAATATTATTTGTAAAATATATTGTAGGTGTAGTGTATCTTGAGTATATAAATTGATAAGATATAGGTAAATGGAATAAAATTTATTACATTAATATACAAATGGAGGGGCGTATGAGTAATCATATAACGGTAATAGGTGCAGGAAGTTGGGGAACGGCTTTATCCATTGTTTTGGCAGATAATGGCCATGAAGTGATGTTATATAGTCATAATCATGAACAAATAAATGAAATTAATAATAATAGAACAAACGAAAAGTATCTTCCGGGAATTGAAATTCCAAAATCAATCCAATGTACCGGAGATATGGGACAAGCCTTAGAAGGAACAGAAATAGTTTTATTGGTAGTCCCTACAAAGGCCATTCGAGAGGTTTGTAAACAAATCAGTACTAATACAAATGTGCCATTAACCATCATTCACGCTAGTAAAGGGATTGAGCCAGGGTCTTATAAACGAATATCAGAAATGATACTGGAGGAAATCCCAGAGAAGTTAGTCAAAGATGTGGTTGTCTTATCTGGACCAAGTCATGCTGAAGAAGTCAGCTTACGTCAACCTACAACCATTACATCAGCATCGTCTAATCTACAAGCGGCAGAATTAGTACAAAGCTTATTTATGAACGCTTATTTTAGAGTTTATACTAATCCGGATATTGTAGGGGTGGAACTTGGTGGTGCCATTAAAAACATTATTGCTCTTGGGGCTGGAGTTTGTCATGGACTTGGTTATGGTGATAATGCAAAAGCCGCGCTAATTACAAGAGGTTTAACGGAAATTACACGATTAGGGTGTAAAATGGGAGCTAATCCTCTTACGTTTGCTGGTTTGACTGGAGTAGGGGACTTAATTGTTACGTGTACAAGTGTCCATAGTCGAAATTGGCGTGCTGGAGATCTAATAGGTAAAGGATATGCCATTGATGAAGTAGAAAAAGAACTGGGAATGGTTGTGGAAGGGATAAGGACAACTGAAGCAGCTTTTCATTTAGCCCAATCATTAGGTGTGGAAATGCCGATTACGAAAGCCATTTATGAAGTATTGTTCCAAGGAAAAGAGGTTAATCGTGCAGTTCATGAGTTAATGGACAGAGGAGGAAAAGACGAGATATCCATCAAAGACCTTGGATTAAGTTAATAGGAAGGTGTGCTAATAGGAGTTTTTTCTATTAGCACACCTTCTTTTTGGTATTGAAACGCAAGAAAGAGAGAGGGAGTGGACTTCGCGTAACAAAGGCCAGTCACTCTTGAAACTCGAGCAACAGTTTTTCCCCGGACTATTTTTTAAACGAAAAACTCCCTTGGTCTCTCAGACAGGATGTTAAAGTGATATAAGATTGCTTCAACGATGCGTCGGGATGCTTCTCCATCTCCATAAGGATTGGATGCCTGTGCCATTTTTTTATAAATTTCCTCATTAGAAAGTAATTCATCCCCTAGCTGATAGATGGAATCTTCATCGGTTCCAGCTAATTTAAGGGTTCCCGCTTCTATCCCTTCTGGTCGTTCCGTAGTGTCCCTAAGGACCAAGACGGGAACCCCGAGAGATGGAGCTTCCTCCTGTACCCCCCCAGAATCGGTTAAGATTAAATGGGCCCTCGCAGCAAAATTATGAAAATCAACGACACCTAAGGGCTCGATTAAATGAATTCTAGGGTCATTTCCTAGTTCCTCTTCGACAATTTCCCTCACTACAGGGTTTAAGTGAACAGGGTAAATAACGTGCAAATCATTGTATTTGGAAAGGATTCTTTTTATTGCACGGAACATATTTCTCATTGGAGCACCGAGATTTTCCCGTCGGTGGGCTGTTACTAAAAGAAAACGTTTATTGTTTAAATTTTTTAGTAGGGGATGCTCATAGTGATCTTTGACAGTAGTTTTTAGAGCGTCTATTGCCGTGTTCCCAGTTACAAAAATAGAGTCTTCCTTTTTTCCTTCTTGTAGTAAATTGTTAGCAGCTTTTTGCGTAGGAGAAAAATGCAAGTCGGTTAGGACCCCAGTAAGCTGTCTGTTCATCTCTTCAGGAAACGGGGAGTATTTATTCCAAGTACGGAGCCCTGCTTCCACATGACCTACAGGTATTTGATTATAGAAGGCAGCTAAACCAGCAACGAAGGTTGTGGTTGTATCCCCGTGGACCAAGATGATATCCGGACTAACTTCCTTTATAATTTTATCTAGACGTTCCAGTACACGAGCGGTTATTTCCACTAATGTTTGCCGTTCTTTCATTATATTTAAATCGTAGTCTGGCTTTATATCAAAGATTTGTAATACTTGATCGAGCATTTCCCGGTGCTGTCCTGTTACTGTAACAATGGTCTCCATATAATCATTGTATTTTTTCATCTCTAATATTAACGGAGACATTTTAATGGCTTCAGGCCTGGTTCCGAATACGGTCATAACTTTCATTTTCTTTGTCATATAAATACCTCAAATCTACGAATATAATTGTGATGTTGATATTATATATCTTTAAACAAAATAATAAAAGTGGATCAGATCATTCATTAGAAAAGGAAGGGATTACACAAAAAAGAGTGTAGGATCAAGATCAAGTCCTACACTCTTTCTCTTTAAAAGCCACTTTACTTAAAGTACTGGATAACACCCTCTAAAATTCCTACTGCGGCAAGTTGTCTGTATTTGCTTTGGCGAAGCTTTGCTGCATCCCCAGCGTGATCCATAAATCCGACCTCTAATAAAGCACTTGGAATTTTTGTTTCCCTAATGACATGGTAATTACCTTCTACAACCCTACGATAGTTTGTACCTATGTTTTTCACTACACTAGTTTGCAGGGCGTTAGCTAATCGAATACTTCTAGTCCTTTCGTGTCTACCATGCCAAAAGGTTTCTGTTCCACGAGCAGTTCCATTAAATGAATTAGCATGGACGCTGATAAAAATTTCGGCATCAGAATTGTTAGCCATTTGTGCTCGATTTGGTAACGATACGAAAACATCCGTTTCTCTTGTCATGATTACTTTTGCACCGGCATCTTCTAATAATTTCTGAGCACGCTTAGAAATGTCAAGAACGAGATCCTTCTCAACCATTCCATTTGCTATAGCACCTGGGTCACTGCCACCATGGCCAGGGTCTAACATGATTGTTCTTCCAGCTAAGGGGCCTTGTGGAACACCTAATACGGAATGAAGAGACCGAAAAACATTAGCATTTATAGCTAATTCTCCACCTAATATAAATACATCCTTATAGTTTGCGTTTTTTAAATGATTACTTGTGACAGACCGGATGTTATTTCCTACAAAAACGACGGTTGCTCCTTGTTTAACGGCAAGGGCTCCTCCTGATAGACCGTCCGGAAATCGGTTGGAAGTAGTAACAAATGTTTTATCTGTTCTAAGGTTAAATCGGTTGATTATTTCAATGTTGGTATGGAATAACGTTGCTCCATGAATTCTTTCTGTCTTTGTAGGGATCTTTTTATACACCTTTTCACTAATAACGAGTTCTCCACCAATGACATACGTTTTATCCACCTGTAAGTCACTCAAGGCGTTTACGGTTTGAGCAGGTAAAGAGTCTCTGCGAGTTAGTAAAATGGGAATTCCTTCAGATCCTGCATAGGAGGCGATAGATAAGGCATCCTCAAAACGGTCGGATGTCACAATAATGGCCTTCTCTGATCCATTTGGAGCGATCCTCTCGGAAATTAGTTGTGCAGTTTCAAACATATTTGCCCCTGCAATTCTCTCAACGTTTACTCCAAGTTGTTTTATTTCCTTTTCAACTCGATCTTCAATGGCTAAATGTCCGCCCAAAATAATAACATTTTTTGCACGTAAACGCTGAATTTCCTGCCTAGTGAAGGGGTCTAACCGGTTGCTTCTAGACAATAGTAACGGGGCATCATATTTTGACGATAGTGGAACCCCCGCAAGAGCATCGGAAAATCTATCTCCCCTTGCTATAATGACCGTTTCCGATCGATTCCAACCAGTGGACGAAATTAATGCAGAAGTTTCATATAAATTTGCTCCGTCAATCCTTGAAATGGATGGTATATTAGAATTTGCGTAACTATTAGGTGCAAAGTATGTAAGGCTCAGCATTAAAGTGAAAATGAAAAAAGGGAAAAAATATACTTTTGTATTTGGCATATAGTGTCGGAATACCTCCTTTTTTGCAAAAATATGGGTTATAAGGCTATTATACTATTTCTATTTGTTTTTTAAAGATGTTTACTAGATTTGTAATAATAAATTACAAAAAAAAATAAACCCTTGACACCAAAATGGCACAAGGGTTTATATTTATATCGTTTGTGAAACTTTTTCTTGTTGTTTTGATTTTTCCAAGTCATATATTTTTGCCACTAAATTTGCACTTGAATGGCCGTTCGAATAGTGATTCCACTGATCAGAGAAACGTTTTATCTTCTCCAAATCAAACTGGTTGTGCTGAATGAACGCAATGATATCATTGGTGTCTTTTGCAATGGGTCCTGGCATATTATTTCCGTAATCTTCCCAAAATCCACGTAACTTTTCATAGTTTTCAAGATCATAAGCAAAGAATATCATTGGCTTATGGAGTAGCGAAAATTCAAATGGGATAGAGGAATAGTCAGAAATTAAAATATCCGTTACTAATAATAAATGATTGATATTTTCATAGTCGGAGACATCATAGACAAAGTTTTCTACGGAATGATCGATAGTTGTTTTAACAGCAGGATGAAGTCTTAAAAGCAGGACGTATTCATCACTAAAAGCTTTATACATCTGTACAAGATCTAAAGCCAAAGTTGGCGATTCCAATTCGTTATCGCGATAAGTAGGAGCGTAGAGTAGTACCTTTTTATCCTTTATAGATGGATACTTTGACTCTAATACACCCTTAACCTTGTCCTTTTCAGAGTGATCATAAAAGAAATCCGTTCTTGGAATTCCAGTGGGAAGCATATTTTCTTCCTTTAATCCAAAGCTTTCACGGAAAATAGGGGTCATCTTTTCTGAACCAATAACGACAGAGGTGAACCTGCTGTACACTTTTTTAAACCGCTTTTTGGCACGATCTGAACGTTGCGCAATAGAAGGATCCTTTAATCCGAATTGTTTAATGGCACCAGCTGCATGCCACAGTTGAATACATTTCACATCCGGTTTAAAGTCCGTTACAGATAAAAATCCAAAGTAATTATCAACGAAAACTACTTTGGATGTGGCTAAATGATAAATAGATTGTATAAACTGCGATACATTCATAGATTCAAAGGACTTTATGGTGACCTCTTTATGGTCATCAAAATTAATTTTACAATTTGCCCCTTTAAGAACAATGATTTGTTGATCGGTTTGTGACTTTATTTCCTCTAAAACATACAAAGCATTGTCCCCAAAAGAGGTTACAAAGACTGTTTTTTCTTTGGCAGGTAAAAGGTTAAAGATCGTAAAGATTATCCTGAAAATAAATAGGTAGCTAGATATAGCTAGTTCCCTAACCATTTTTTACTTTTAATAAATCCTTTTTAATTTTAGTAGTAGAAATACCAACTGTACGTGGTAAATAGACTACTTCACAATATTCCTTAAGAAAATCAAATTTTCCTTCCCAGTCGTCACCCATAACGAAAATGTCAATTTCGTTATCAATAACGTCCTGGATTTTTTGTTCCCAAGTATTTTCAGGAATAACTTTATCTACATAACGAATGGCTTCTAAAATAAATTTTCTATTTTCATAGCTGTGATAGGCTTTTTTATTTTTAATAGCGTTAAATTCGTCTGTTGAAATGGCAACCGTTAAATGATCTCCTAAGTCTTTCGCGCGTTTTAGGATATTTATATGGCCATTGTGGAGTAAATCAAAAGTTCCGTAAGTGATTACTTTTTTCATTGTTTCTCCCTCCAAGATACTGCAATAATTTTTATATTATATTAGAGTGAATGGTAGTTAACAATAAATTTACATTCACTTAACATTGTATTCGTATTCCCAAGTAAATTCAAGTGGGCAGTTTTATACAAAATGGGAAAATTAATCAAATTGTAAAGATTGTTACCTACAATTAATATGACGATACAATTTCAGTATAGTTTCAGTTTTTAATAAAATTTTCCAATGCAAGTATCCCAAAATGAATTACTCCACTATCTTTTCTATTTCCTCATAAACCGATGGGCTGATGGCCAGTTCGCCCCCAAGGACTCTCAAATGATGGTAACGGGTGGACAATAAGTGCGCTCTTGTGACGTCCCTTACGTTGTCCCCAACTAATATGACACCGCTGTTATCCTTAGCTGCTAGCGCTGCTCCAGATAAACCATCTTGAAAACGGTGAGAGGTTGCAATAAATGCTTTATTGAAATTAGGGTTAAAATAATTCAGAACTTCAATATTGGTATCGTATCGAGTTAATCCTGCAATCCTCTTAGGGTTAGGGAGCTTTTCAAATACTTCATGAGAAATGGCCAGTTCCCCACCAATGACGAGTGTCTCTTTCACACCTAACTCCTTTAATGCTCTCTCTGTGGCTATGGGCAAGGAGGAAGTATTGGCTAATAAGATAGGGATCTGTTCTACTCCAGCAAAGGAAGCAACGGAAAGGGCATCTTGAAATCTTGAATCACTAACGATAATGGCAACATCAGACCCTTTTGGTGCTACTTCTTGAGAAATAAGTTCCGCCGTTACATGTAAATTCGCTCCAGCAACCCTACGTACTTCTATATTTAATTGTTCTTTAATGCTTTTTTCCACCGTAGGATCAACAGCTAAGTGCCCACCTAGAATGATGACTTTATTCGCTCCAAGTCGCTCTAACTCTTTTTTCGTAAAAGGATCTAGTCGATTATTTCGAGTTAGGATGAGGGGAGCATCATACTTTTTAGCTAAAGGAACTCCTGCCAAAGCATCTGAAAAGCGATCCCCACGAGCGAGGATAACAACCTCTGATTGATCCCAACCTTCTTGACTAATCAAGGCGGAAGTTTCATATAAGTTAACGCCACCAATTCGAGAGAGCTGTGGTACCTCTTTCCCAGTGTAGGTCACTAAGCCATACCCGTATAAACGATCCCTTCCAGGTGTACCTAAATCCATGACATATTTCTGTAAAACCTCACGGAGCTGTCCGTTGGTTTTCGTTGGATACTTTTCCTTTAATAAGGCTAAAAATCCCGTTACATGAGGCGCTGCAAAGGACGTTCCACTTGCCATTGCCAGTTCTCCATTTAAATAGGTACTTAGAATATCGACTCCTGGAGCTGTAAACTCCACTTCATCACCAGTGGACGAAAAGGAAGCACGCTTTAACTCTTGGTCTATTGCAGAGACGGCAATGACACTGTCAAACTTTGCGGGATAATAAACGTTATTTCCGGAACCATCTTCTTTCCCGCTGTTTCCAGCTGCTGCAACAATTAAAATTCCAAGTTCATAAGCATGATCCAGTATTTCCTTTAGGACATACGATTCTGTCTCTGTGCCAAAACTAAGGTTGATGATGTTCATGTTATTAGCAATAGACCAATCAATCGCTGTCAAAATACTAGAAAGTGTCCCGGTTCCATCCTGATCAAGGGCTTTGACGGCATACAAGCTTGTCCCAGGTGCAACACCGAAAATCTCATTTGCACCGACGGTACCGGCAACATGCGTTCCATGACCATTATCATCCTTCCAAGAATCTGTGTAGGAAAGGGTGGATACGCCCCCTGCTACAGTCAAATGTGGATGGGCACTAATTCCCGTATCGATAATAGCAACTTTTATGTCCTTACCTATGTAACCTTCTTCCCACGCAGCAGTGGGATTTACTACTTCCAAATTCCATTGTGTTTCTATCGGTTCTGGTAAACTCCCCGTATTAGTAAAACCAATATTGACGGATGGTGAAAAGTGATAGGTAACATTGGAAAGCTGGACGGGACTGTTATCTTCTACTGCTACGATATTTTCGTTATTTACTAAATAATCTAATTTATCCTCTTCAATGGTTATAGAAGCAGCAGAAATCGCTTGGAAACGGTGAAGAATTTCCTCAGCGTGAAGATGAATGAATTCTTTACCAAGCTCATTTTCATAAATAACGATTACTTCCTTTAAAGGGCTACTCTTTTCCGCAAAGGAAAAGGGTGGAAGTGAAAGGAAAACAGTAATAAAAATCATAAAACCAATAAATCTAGGGTGCATTTTATCTCTCCTCATATGGACAATCCATGACAAAATAAATTCAATAGATTCATTATATAAAAACGCAGTCTAGGATTCTATAGAATAGTAGAAGATTAGAGTAATATTTTAATAGAAATCAACCCATTCCCTTGTGCCGTTGGGAGAAACTTTATATTGACATATTCTTATGATAAAATACATGGGAATGTAGGATAAGGAGGGTTTTTGTTGAAAAGTGTAAGTATAGTTACACCGGTCAAAGAAAATGACAGAGCATTTATTACTGATTTATATACTATATTGCGAAATCAGATGTTAACCAATTTCGAATGGATTATTATAACGGACGGAAACTTCACTCTCCCGATAAACCATACAGATGAATTGTCTATAAAGGTAATGGAAAATGAGTTAGAACCAGGGGTTGCTGGGGCAAGGAACACTGGGATAAACCATGCCACAAAGGATTATGTTTATTTCTTAGATAGTGACGATATCATTACGGAACATACCTTATTTTGCTTAGGGGAAACAGCATCGATAGAAGAGGTGGATATTGTTATTGGTCAGTTGAAAAGACAAAACAAAAAGCTCACCATACCGGATAGCTATAATGCGATGTTTACGAGGTTATTGAAGGACCGGCATGTGAACGCTTCAGAAGCAAAGACAAAGCATTTACGGTCATCTTCTTTAAATATGTTGTTTCGAAGAGAGCTCCTTATGGAAAACGATATTCGGTTTGACAGCAGCTTAAAATTATTTTCGGATATGCCTTTTAATTTTGCTGCTTTTGATAAAGCGGATAAGATTCTATATGACCAGGATGCCTTCTATTTAAAAACAGTTAGAAATGAGTTTGATGAAAACCCATCCCTTCAACAAGAGTTGCAGCAGGAAATTATCTATTACTATCCATTGGCAAATAAGCAAGCGAGAAATGGGTTGGAACAAGATAAATTCCTAACCATATTAGATAACAGGCTGATCAAGGCCTATTATTACACGTACGTGCGTGAAATCTATTCTAATGATAAGGATAAAAAATATATTCTTGAGCGCTGGAGCGATGCTTTACATCAATTAAGTGAGGACTCCCTTTCCAATAAGAAAAGATATGCAGCAATGGAAATAAGGGCCCTTGCTTCTGGTAAAGTGACAAAAGCAAGAAATTTAGCTAAATTTAGGATCCTTGTGAATAACGTGAAGGAGTTTAAACAAAAGAAGCCAGCACAACGGAAGGTATTTATTTATCAAAAACTTTTAACAAAACTCCCTATCAAGAAAAACCTCATTCTATATGAAAGTTTCTCAGGAAAGAGTTTTTCTGACAGCCCAAAATACATTTATCGTTATATAAATACTAACTATGGAAGCAAATATAAAAATGTTTGGGTCTTTGAAAACAGTAGAACGGATCTTACTGAAATCAAAGATCAAGTAAAACGGTTGAGTTTGAAACATATCTATTATTTAGCTAGGGCTGAATTTCTTGTATGTAATGCGAGGCAGCCAGTGTGGTTTGAGAAAAGAGAGGAACAAACTTATCTGCAAACGTGGCATGGGACTCCCTTAAAGAAGCTTGGAATGGATATTGAAGAAGTGCATATGCCTGGCACAACAACGGAAAAATACAAAGCGAATTTCACCAATGAAGCAAGTCAGTGGGACTATTTAGTCTCACCGAATAACTATTCTTCGGAAATATTTAGAAGGGCATTTTTATTTCATAATGAACTATTAGAATACGGTTATCCAAGAAACGATATTTTAAATTCCCCCGACAAAGAGGTTTACGGGGAGAAAATAAAAGAAAAGCTTGGAATTCCTAAAGGGAAAAAAGTGGTACTCTACGCCCCAACGTGGAGAGATGATGAGTTTTATGGAAAGGGCCAATATAAATTCCAATTGAAGCTCGATTTAAAGCGAATAAATAAAGAGCTTGGAGATGATTACTATTTTATTCTTCGCACCCATTATTTAATCGCTGATAAGCTAGATGTAGAAGGGGTAGAGGATTTTGTATACAACGGCTCCAATTACGATGATATAGCCGAGTTATATTTAATCTCTGATATTCTAATCACAGACTATTCATCGGTCTTCTTTGATTATGCAAATTTAAAACGTCCGATCTTATTTTATGCCTACGATTTAGACAAGTACAAAGATACTTTAAGAGGATTCTATTTAAATCATGAAACAGAATGGCCAGGGCCAATACTAAAGACGAATGATGAGGTCATCCAGACACTTAAGGATATAGATAAAGAATACGGACCTTATTTCGAAAGATTAAATCATTTCCATGATGAATTTTGTGAATGGGATGATGGTCATGCAGCCAAAAATTGTGCGGAGGAAGTCATAATAGGGAAATCCAAGGAGTAAAAGAAGATAGAAAAAGCAGCAGACAAAAGGTGTCTGCTGCTTTTTCCTATATTTATAAGCGTATCTACTTATCTATATCCTTATTCATCATCATTGTCATCGGCTTTTGCCACGGAGGTACTGTCCGCGTCTAAGCCAAGGTGAGCACGTAATTGGTTAGAAACGTCTAGTCTTTCCTCTTCTGGTACAAATAAGTACCAAATACCGTTTTGCCTACCTCCACCTCTTCCAGAGAATTCAAGCGTGGTAGCGTTTTTTCGAGCAGTGTGGTAGTTTTGGGTTATTTGCATGATGTCACTGAACTCTAGATTAGTTGTAATGTTATTTTCCAATGAAGATAATATTTCTCCTGTCCTTGTGACACTAGAAACTTGTGCACCTTCCTCAATAATAGCTGATACGATTTGACGTTGCCTGTCATTACGTCCCAGGTCGCCTCTCGAATCGCTTTTACGCATACGAGCATAGGCAAGTGCTTGGTCTCCATTTAGGAAGATTTCCCCTTCTTCAAAGCGATGACCACTTTGTCTAAAGGCAAAATCGTTATTTACGGTTACTCCACCAAGGGCATCAACAATATCTTTAAATCCTGCCATATTAACAGTGGCAAAATAATCAATAGGTATATTTAAATAATTTTCGACAGTTCGAATGGCCATGTCTGGTCCACCAAAGGCATAAGCATGGTTGATTTTATCGTGGGTGCCTCTTCCCACAATTTCCGTATACGTATCTCGAGGGATACTTACCATTTTCATGGATTCTTCATTAGGATTAACGGTAATCACCATTAACGTGTCCGTTCTTCCCCTCTCTGTTCCGTCCGTATCTACTCCCATCAATAGAAAGGATAGGGGATCTTTTTGGGATATATCCACGACAATTTCCCGTTTCTCTGACTTTTCCCTCTCGATGGTTACGTGCATGGTACGAACGGTATCTTCCACGTTCTTATATATATAGAAGCCATAAGCCCCAATCGCCAGCATTACAGTGAAGAAGGAAAGGCCAATGGTAATGAATACTTTTTTCTTTGTCATTTTCTAATTGCCCCTTTTAAAATAAATGAAATATAGTTGGTGTTAGAGCGCGTTCAAAAGTGTGTTGCAGCTGCGCGCTTACTAGGTGAAACCACTTCTAGTAAGCCTAAAAGAAAAGCAGCGACTACGCCAATTGCTTAAAGTCTGTTGAAAAAGCTCAGAAACAAAGCTTTTACAGCTTTTTCAACAGACTCTATGAGTATAGTTTCTTTCCAGTATACAAGCAATCTAATATTTCAACAAATTTCTACTTAATTTGAAGAATGTGGCAAAACTATAGCAGTATTTACAAATTATTGAAAAGGAAAAATAGCCTTTTAATTAAAGAACATTCATTTCCAAAATATATAAATTTCCGTCAAATATTTACTTATTCTATAAAATATCTTATGATTATTAGCGTGTATAAATAACAAAATGACTTTTAGTGGTTGTTATATAAATTTGAGTTGGTGGGGGAGAGGGAATTGGGGATTGAAGATTTTAAAAAAATAATGATAGAAATTAAAGACTATAGCGAAAAGGAACCGGAAGTAGATACGGAGAAAATCCTTTCTTATATTCAAGAAAAACTGTCCCGGCAATTTGACATAAAGGAAGATTGAGGTCAAAACGACGGTAAAGTTATTAGGAGCCTAATAAAATGAAATTATTTGATAAACTGCCGAAATCTATTAAAAAGTCGATACGGTATATCAATCAGGATGTAACTTCATTAGATAAGTTACTTCAAATAGAAAAAGAGCTTAATAAGCATATACAAAAACGCAAAAAACAACTTGATGGTGAAAGTAGTATATGATTACTTTTTATTTATTTAATCTATTAACGATAAGTGATAGATAATTTTTTTGTTCGCATTTAGATCGTAGTTTATAAAAGAATATAGTTAGCTTGGATACGCTGCAGGCGTAATGTCACCGTCCTGGTTCCCCGCGGGCAACGCTGGAGTCGCCGCCTTCCACTTCTCCAAGCGTATAAAAAAAATAACAAAGTTTGCAAAAAACAACATTTTTCATTTTGTTAAAACTGACTGAATGAAAAATGCTTTTACCAAATTAAACTATTCTAATAGTATATATTCCAATTTTCGTCATTATATTTACTTTTTCTGCAAAATGGTCTAGGATATATAAGGTAAAATGACATGAACGTTTAACAGGAGGATATGATGGAAGAGACAATTAGCTTAAGGGAAATCTTTGATACTTTGAAAAAAAGATTAAGTTTAATCATTATCATTTCGGTAGCTGCTGTTGCGATAGCGGGGCTTATATCTTATTACTTGCTAACACCTATGTACCAAGCATCCACACAAATACTCGTTAACCAATCGAAGGAAGAGGGGCAAGCTTTAACGCAGGGTGACCTTCGAACGAACATTGAGTTAATTAACACATATAACGTTATCATTACATCCCCAAGAATACTAGAACCAGTAAAAGAGGAGTTACAATTAACTCGTTCTGTAGGAGCAATACGAAATCAAATCCGTGTAGGTAGTCAAAATAACTCCCAGGTCGTTTATATTCAAGTAGAAGACAGTGATCCAGCTATGGCGGTACAAATTGCCAACACAGTCGCTACTGTATTTCAACGGGATATTGTTGAGATTATGAATGTGGACAATGTATCCATTCTTTCTGCGGCGGAGTTATCCGATAATCCATCTCCAGTAAGCCCTAACCCAACATTAAACATGGCAATTGCCCTAGTTGTGGGCTTAATGGCGGGAGTGGGATTAGCCTTCTTACTTGAATTCTTAGACAGAACCCTCAAGACGGAGGAACAGTTGGAGAAGACGTTGGGGATTCCAGTACTAGGCACAATATCTTCCATCAGTGATAAGAATGTAGAAGTGAAGAAGCTTACATTTACTAGACGGAATAGAACAGGACGTGAGAATATTGAGGCGTAACAAACGAAAATCACAACTATCAGATAAACAAAGAAGTTTAATTACCTATTTTGATCCGAAGTCACCGATCTCTGAGCAGTTTCGTACGTTACGAACAAACATTCAATTTGCATCGGTAGATAAGACCCTTCGAACAATTATGGTGACTTCCTCCGCACCGGGGGAAGGTAAATCTACAACATTAGCGAATCTTGGGATTGTTCTTGCCCAGCAGCAAAAACGGGTTTTAATAATAGATGGTGATATGCGAAAGCCTACCGTACATTTCACGTTTCAATTACCGAATACAAGTGGTTTAACGAATGTTATAACAAAGCAACAATCCTTTGAGGATGCTGTTTACGAAACATCCGTACCATTTTTGGAAGTCCTAACGTCCGGTCCCGTTCCACCCAACCCAAGTGAATTATTAGGGTCGAGAGCAATGGGGGAATTCATTAAAGAAATGGAAAAAATTTACGATTATATACTATTTGATGCTCCTCCAGTAGCTCTTGTCACCGACCCACAAATATTATCGAAGCACTGTGACGGAGTGATTTTGGTAGTCCGAAGTGGTAAAACAGAGGAAGATATAGCGAAAAGAGCAGTCGAGTCGTTAAAGAAAGTGAATGCAAATATTATTGGGGCTGTTTTAAATGATAAGAAGTTAGAAGAAACAAGCTATTATTATTACTACGGCGAAAAATAGAAATATAGATTTTTGTAAAATATAGTTAATTGGACTCCCGAAATAGTTGAGGGTATGGTATAATAGTATGCATTGTGTGTAGTGCTTTTATACTAGATGAGGGAAGGGGCATTCTTAATGATTGATCTTCATTGTCATATTTTGCCGAAGTTAGATGATGGGGCACAATCGCTGGAGGATGCTCTTGCTATGGCTGAGAAGGCTGTGGAAGAGGGGATCACAACGATTGTTGCAACTCCGCATCACCAAAATGGAAACTATGAGAATACTAAACTTGATATTATGAATGAAGTGATTGGATTAAATAGATTATTAGAGAAATATCATATTGACCTAGAGGTTTTACCTGGACAGGAATGCCGACTTTATGGGGAACTTATGGAGGATTACTATAAAGGAGAAATATTGACTTTAGCTAATAGTAACTATATTTTTGTGGAATTTCCTTCTGGTTATGTTCCTCGATTTGCAAAGCAAATGTTTTACGAGATTCAATTGAGTGGACTCATTCCGGTCATTGTCCATCCTGAACGTAATCAACAATTAA
The DNA here is from genome assembly GCF_030813435.1 of Evansella vedderi. Classification (GTDB taxonomy): domain Bacteria; phylum Bacillota; class Bacilli; order Bacillales; family Salisediminibacteriaceae; genus Evansella; species Evansella vedderi. Next base: position 29,844 of record NZ_JAUSUG010000006.1, read on the forward strand.
TGGAGGAACCGGAACGTCTATACGAATTTGTTAAAAATGGGGCACTTACGCAAGTTACTGCCGGCAGTGTGGTGGGGAAGTTCGGAAAGAAGATTAAATCCTTCACAGAAGAAATGATGGGAGCTAACTTAACACACTTTATTGCATCAGATGCACATAACATAACAAGCCGTAACTATCACATGACCGAAGCTTATGACACGATTCAACAGGAATATGGTGAAGGGATGGTTTATTTTTATAAAGAGAACGCCCAATTAGTTATTGAAAACGGACATGTTATGACTGAAATACCAGAGAAGATACAACGGCGAAAAAAGATATTTGGACTATTTTAGATTGTTGCACAAGTCAATAACAAGAGCTTTGGCATCGTCCAAAGCTTGGTTTATGTCATTATTTAAAGCGAACTTTAAATAATGACATAAACCATAGGTGATGTCTCCTAGCCTTTATCGATGGAGATACTCGGCTGCGCTGTGGGAACTTTGTTCCTTAGGCATCTATTGCCATTGGTGCAGTGTGAGGATAGGTTAAATGCCTACTACATATTTTGTCGACTTCATTCGACAAAATATAGTTTAGATTTATTTTAGCACTAAATTGCTGAAATGACTAGTATGAAAGCTATTACATTTTAAAATTATATAAAATATAGTTAACTTTTGTATAGCCTAAAATAATAAAAATGAAGAAAAGTGTCGAATAGTATCATATGGCATTTAGATAAAGAGGTTCAATATACCTATTAATATCAGGACTTTCATGACATCGACACATAAAAGTTTAGGCAAGTGGATGGATCAATGTTGGCAATGGTACGCTTGCCGCTCGCCTTTTATGAAAAACCGCATAAAAGGCTTAAAAAACTGCGGCAGCTTTGCACATTGCTTAGCAAACTCAAAAGGAAAAGCATCTTTAGAGCTTGCTCCTTTTGCTTAAGCTTTTATAGTATTTTACGTTAAGGATAATAAATTTATGGGGGAGATCGAATGAAAAAGGTAAAAAAGGCTATCATTCCTGCTGCTGGTCTGGGGACGCGCTTCTTACCAGCGACGAAGGCGATGCCGAAGGAAATGCTGCCAATCGTAGATAAGCCGACAATCCAATATATCGTGGAGGAAGCGGTTCAGTCTGGTATTGAAGACATTATTATTGTAACTGGTAAAGGGAAGAGGGCGATTGAAGATCACTTTGACCATGCCTTTGAATTAGAACAGAACTTATTCCAAAAGGGAAAAACAGATTTACTAGAGAAGGTTCAGTATTCTTCTAAAATGGTAGATATTCATTATATTCGACAAAAGGAACCGAAGGGACTTGGACATGCTGTATGGTGTGCCCGTAAGTTCATTGGGGATGAGCCATTTGCCGTATTACTTGGGGATGACATTGTAGAAGGGGACAAGCCATGCCTTAAGCAATTAATCGATCAATTTGAGGAAACATACTCTTCTGTGATTGGGGTACAAACAGTGCCAGAGGAAGAAACCCATCGATACGGTATTGTAGATCCAATCGAAAAGAATGGAAGAAGATATAGCGTAAATCAATTTGTGGAGAAGCCGCAACAAGGAACAGCACCTTCTAATCTAGCGATTATGGGTAGATATATTCTTACTCCAGAAATCTTCATGTACTTAGATAAGCAAGAAAAAGGTGCTGGGGGAGAAGTACAGTTAACAGACGCTATCCAAAAGCTCAATGAAATCCAACGGGTATTTGCTTACGACTTTGAAGGAACGCGTTACGATGTGGGAGAAAAAATGGGGTTTGTAAAAACAACCATTGAATTTGCCTTAAAGAATGAAGAACTACAATCTGATTTAATTCACTATTTAGAAGGACTTCTAGAAGAAGTAAAAGTAAAATAAAATTCATCAAACTCTATACTAGCTTTCCTATACAAGGGAAGCTAGTTGTACTTTGAAAGGAGGACAAGCCTTGAGTTACCGGATGCGTTTAGGGTTATTAATGTCTGCTGATTCATTTATTGTCATATTTTCTATTTTTATAGGGTATTGGCTATTAGCTTCTACGGACTTAATCGTCCCACTTGTTATCATTGTAAGCTCCGTAAGCTTATTTATCAGTCATCATATTTTTGCTCATTTCTTTAAGCTGTATAAACGAGTGTGGCAGTATGCTAGTATCCAAGAATTATCGGCAATCTTTCAAGCTATCACGTTATCTATCGTTACAACTGGTCTCGTACAGTTAATTGCTTTCCAGGGAATTTATACGCGGACATTAATCATTACGTGGATGCTGCATATCCTATTGATTGGGGCATCCCGTTTTGCATGGCGATTGTATCGAGACACTGTTTTTAAGGTGGATAAATCGAAAAAACGCACGTTAATTATTGGTGCAGGTTCAGGTGGATCCATGGTTGCCAGACAATTATTAAACAGCTCCACATCAGAACTTCACCCTGTAGCCTTTATTGATGATGACTTTACGAAACAACAATTGGAAATAATGGGGTGCCCTGTAGTAGGTGGGACAGAGGATATTGCATCTGTCGTAAAAGAAAAAGACATTGAACACATCATTGTTGCCATTCCATCCCTTACGAAGACAGAGTTGAACCATATATTTAAGGAGTCTTCCAAAACAAAGGTTAAAACACAAATCATGCCTTCTGTAGAAGATATTATGTCTGGAAAGGTTTCCGTTAATGAAATGCGTGATGTACAGGTAGAGGACCTTCTTGGGAGAGATCCAGTTGAGTTAGATACACATTCCATCTCAGAAAAGTTAACTGGCAAAACTGTATTAGTTACTGGTGCTGGTGGTTCCATCGGTTCAGAGGTTTGCCGTCAAGTTAGTAGCTTTCACCCGAAAAAGTTAATCCTTTTAGGGCACGGTGAAAATAGTATCTATTCGATTGAATATGAGTTAAGAACGAAATTTCCTCACATCGAAGTGGAACCGGAAATTGCCGATGTACAGGATTTAGAGAGAATGAAGTCCGTAATGGAAGCGTACAAGCCAGATGTTGTCTATCATGCAGCTGCCCATAAACATGTTCCATTAATGGAACGAAACCCACATGAATCGGTAAAGAACAATGTCATTGGTACAAAGAATGTGGCAGAAGCAGCAGACCAAGCTGGAGTAAAAGTTTTTGTAATGATTTCTACAGATAAGGCAGTAAACCCAACGAGTGTTATGGGAGCAACAAAACGAATTGCAGAGATGATTATCCAGCACATGGATATGATAAGCAAAACTAAGTTTGTAGCCGTTCGTTTTGGAAATGTTCTTGGTAGTCGAGGAAGTGTTATTCCATTATTTAAAAAGCAAATTGCTGCTGGAGGCCCGGTAACAGTAACTCATTCGGAAATGGAAAGGTATTTCATGACCATACCGGAAGCATCTAGACTTGTATTACAAGCAGGAGCTCTTGCCAAAGGTGGAGAAATCTTTGTCCTTGATATGGGGGAGCCCGTTAAGATAGTAGACTTGGCGAAAAACTTGATTCGACTTTCCGGATTTACGGAAGAAGAAATTGAAATCAAGTTCTCTGGAATGCGACCAGGGGAGAAATTATTTGAAGAGTTGCTGGGGAAAGATGAAGTGCATGAAGAACAGATTTATCCGCAGATTTATAGGGGGAAGACACCACCTGTTAACGTGGATGTTATTTTTGATCTTATCAATGCGTTTGAGGGTGCAAGTGTAGAGCAATTACGTGCTGAAGTATTGGATATTGCGCACTTTAGAGTAGAGAGATTGTTGAAGGTGGTTAGTAGTTAAAATAGGCTAATGATTATTTCTGGTTGGTTAGATACAATTGTGGCGGGCATTTGATTTCATGTTATGGATTTGTACCTTCGGTATCTTCCTTGTATTCTAACCAACCAGTCACTAACTACTCCTTGTTTTTAGGGAGAGGTCATGTTTTGATTTCGATACTGCATACTTTTATTTGTTGTACCTGGGTACTTATTTATATATTTATGTTTTAAAACTTACATCATTAGTTATTGCAACTAGACTTGAGTTATTAATTATCTACGGAATTGAGGAACTAGTGATGGAAGCTAAATATAAATTTAAAAAGCTAATTGTATCTAAGGAAGGTTTAACATTGATTGAAAAATCAAGAGTGGATGTATGTAATGCTAATAGTTTCCAATTTGGAAGAATGTACGAGCAATATTTAGAGCTTTATACTCAAAGCCATAGTGAACCACTTTTTATAACCTATATAGAAGATTACTGGGATGGAGATTTTTGTCCTCTTCATGGTGAGGTTAGTTATATTGATGGACAAGTGCAATGTAGTATTCATCCTAGAGTTGATGATGACAATGTTGAAGAAGATGCTGATAGTGGTGGAGGAGTTCCATTTTTCTAAAGATTAGAAGGCGTGGACTCTTCGAGCCTTTCTGTGTGAAGAGTTCTACTGATTGAATGGGTATGGGGAACTGACTATTGTAATCAGATAAGGTGCTGGAATCCTTGGTGCATAAGGTTTCTGAGTGTTTTTAATAGTTTTTAAGATTTGATTGAATGGTAATTTAATAGGAAGAAACACGGTTCATTTAGTTAACAAAATAAAAAATTACTACGATTGAATGTTGTTGATTGAATAGATACTACGAGGTGGATATTGATTATAGATGAGGTTTAGTAGGTTAGTAGTTGGTTGGAAAGAGTTTTCCAATTAAGTCCTAACAAACTAAAAAACTTTCAAGGAGTGCAACGGATATGTATATGAAGTTAAAAAGATTAATAGATATTTCTCTTTCGTTAGTAGGGTTGATTGTATTATCCCCTATTTTTTTAATTCTTATTTTAGGGATTAAATTAGATTCCAAAGGACCAGTACTGTTTAAACAAAAGCGTGTAGGGATTAACAAAACACATTTTAATATCTTGAAATTTCGTACAATGAGGATCGATACCCCGAAGGATACACCAACACACCTATTAGGTAATCCGGATCAATATATTACAAAGATGGGTAAGTTTTTAAGAAAAACATCATTAGACGAACTACCTCAGATTTGGAACATTTTTGTTGGACAGATGAGTATTATTGGTCCTAGGCCTGCGTTATGGAATCAGTACGATCTTATTGCTGAACGTGATAAGTACGGCGCAAATGATGTGCCGCCAGGATTAACAGGGTGGGCACAGATTAATGGTAGGGATGAACTTCCTATTGAAGTGAAGGCCAAGTTAGATGGGGATTATGTAGAAAAAATAGGCTTTGGTATGGATGTAAAATGTTTTTTTGGAACAATTATTAGTGTAGTTAAGAGTGATGGTGTTGTTGAAGGTGGGACTGGGACAACAACAAAGAAAGAAACTGCTAGTACTAAGGAGAAGATTGAATAAATGAGAAAGATGTTAATTACGGGCAAAAACAGTTACGTAGGAAAGAGCTTAGAGAAGTTATTTGGGCAGTATCCTGAAAGATATTCAATAGATTCTATTAGCTTAAGAGATGAGTCGTGGAAAAAAACAGACTTTTCGAGGTATGATGTTGTGATTCATTTGGCTGCTTTGGTTCACAAGAAAGAAAAACCTGATATGGAAGGCTTGTATTTTAAAGTAAATAGAGATCTACCAATAGAAGTTGCAAAAAAGGCAAAAAAAGCAGGAGTTCAACAGTTTATTTTTATGAGCACAATGGCTGTTTATGGTGAGGAAGGTAAGATTGGTCAAAAAGTACTCATTGCAAAAGATACTAAACCAAATCCTAAAACATTTTATGGAAAAAGTAAACTTCAAGCTGAATGTGAATTACAAAATTTATCTAGTGAATTTTTTAAAATTGTAATCTTAAGACCTCCTATGATTTATGGTCCAAATTGTCCTGGGAATTACACAAGGTTACAAAGTATAGCTATAAAAACACCAGTGTTTCCCTTGATTGAAAATCAAAGAAGTATGTTGAGTGTTGGGGAATTGTGTGCATATATAAAAGAATATGTAGATTTAAAAGCAGAAGGAGTGTACTTTCCGCAAGATGAAGAGTATGTGACCACTAGTTACCTTGTTAAGAAGATTGCAGAAGACAATGGAAAAAATATTTATATGTCTAAAACATTGGGTTGGTTAATAAAGGTCTTTGGAAAAAGAATAAATTTATTCAATAAGGTTTTTGGGAATTTGATTTATGAAAAAAAATAGGAGATTGATATGAATAATTTAAAATACTCAGTATTAATGTCGGTATATCATAAGGAAAAACCAGAATATCTCAAAGATAGTATAATCAGTATGTCGAACCAAACCATACCACCAGATGAAATAGTGTTAGTGAAAGATGGACCATTAACAAAAGAATTAGATACTGTAATCGAAGAGTTTTTAAGTAATGACTTATTAAAGGTTATTTCTTTGACTGAAAATGTAGGTTTGGGAAAAGCATTGAATATTGGTTTAAGCAAGTGTAGAAATGAACTCATTGCTCGAATGGATACTGATGATATTTCAGTAAATAATAGATGTGAAAAACAATTGGAGGTCTTTTCAAAAAATGATAGTTTAAGTGTTGTTGGTACAGCAGTTGCAGAATTTATTGGTGAAACTGATAATATTATAGCGTATAAAGAAGTAAAAACAACTTACAGAGAGATACTTAATAATATTAAGTTTAGAAACCCAATAAACCATCCTAGTGTAATGTTTAAAAAAAGTGATGTATTATCAGTAGGGAGTTATAAACATTTGGATTTGAATGAAGATTATTATTTATGGTTGAGAATGGTTCAACAAGGCTTTGTGTTACAAAATATAAATGAGCCATTGGTAATGATGAGGATAACAGATGAAACATATCTTCGCAGGGGCGGTTGGAACTACTTTATAACTCAAAAGAAACTATTTGATTTTATGTTAAAAAATGGGCTGATTAACATTTTAGAATACACTTATAACAATTTAGTCAGATTAATAATGAGGGTTTTAATACCTAATAGACTTAGAAAAATACTATATTTAAAAGTTCTAAGAAAAAAGGTAACTACTCATATTTAAATAGTGGCATATAAAAAGTTTCAATTTACAATACATGTTTTGATGATAGATTAGCTAGGACTGAAGATAATGAAAGTTATTTTTGCATGAAGGAAGGCCTTTTTTAAGTAAAGGTACTACAATTTGTAACAACAATGTACGAGTCAGCGGAAAGAGGACATTCTATCAAATTGAAACGAATGCTTACGATAAAATAATATAGGGGGTAATAACATGGTATTAATTAAAGATGATGTTAAACTCAATCCATTAGCACATCAATTAATAAGAAAACTAGAAACAAAAGAAGCAACAATTGGCGTTGTAGGGCTTGGATACGTTGGTTTGCCACTAGCAGTTGAGAAAGCCAAAGCTGGATATGAAGTAATTGGTTTTGATGTACAGCAAAAAAGAGCGGATATGGTGAACCAAGGTATTAATTATATAGGAGATGTCGTTGACGAAGACCTAATTTCTATAACTAATAATGGTACTTTAAATGCAACAACAGACTATTCGTTAATTAAACAAGTGGATGCTGTAGCAATTTGTGTACCGACTCCACTAGATATTTATCAACAGCCAGATACGTCATATGTAGAGAGTTCAGCTAAAGAGATAGCAAAATATCTTCATAAAGGGATGTTAGTTGTACTCGAGAGTACAACTTATCCAGGTACGACGGAGGAAGTATTAAAACCTATCTTAGAGGAAACAGGTTTAGTGTGTGGTGTAGATTTCTTCATAGCATACTCACCTGAAAGGGTTGATCCAGGAAATAAAACCTTTAATACCAAAAACACACCAAAGGTTGTTGGTGGTATGACACGATCTTGCACCGCTGTTGCAGCATCAATGTATCGTAATGTGCTAGAAGGAGAAGTTCATGAAGTCTCCAGTCCAGCTGTTGCTGAAATGGAAAAAATCCTAGAAAATACATTTAGAAATATTAATATAGCATTAGCAAATGAAATGGCCATCTTATGTAATAAAATGGGGATTGATGTTTGGGAGGTAATTGATGCCGCAGCCACTAAACCATATGGTTTTATGCCTTTTTATCCAGGACCAGGCCTAGGTGGACACTGTATCCCTATTGATCCATTCTATTTAACATGGAAAGCAAGGGAGTATAATTATCATACCCGACTAATTGAAACTGCTGGCGAAATAAATAATAGTATGCCAGATTTTGTAGTAAACCGTTGTATGCAAATTTTAAATAAAGAAGGTAAAGCATTAAATGGTTCTAAGATTTTGGTGTTAGGTGTTGCTTATAAAAAAGATATAGATGATTACCGAGAGTCACCTGTACTAAAAATTCTTCAACAGTTTAATGAAGCAGGTGCAGATTGGACTGTTGTTGATCCATATGTAAGAGAATTCAAGTTAAACAACGATGTTAAAGAGGCGGTAATAGATTTAAGAGAAGATCTGGTCGAGAATGCAGACTTGGTGTTGATCGCAACTGACCATAGTTGTTTTAATTATAAAATGATAGCTAATAATGCAAAGGTTATTTTTGATACACGAAATGTATCGATCCAACAATGTAAAGGTGGATATTACAAATTATAAAATTTGTGGGGGATATAGTTGGGATTTATTTCGAAAAAAATAAAAGAATATTTACGAAGGGGTTTTCTAAGAAACGTTATTACTTTATTAACAGGTACAGTCCTTGCACAAGCAATATTGTTGCTTTCAACCCCAATATTAACAAGGATATATTCACCTGAGGATTTTGGTTTGTACGGAAATTTTATAGCTATATGTGCAATAATAACCATAATTGTTAGCCTTCGTTATGAATTAGCTATAGTGTTACCCAAAAGTTCAAGAGAGGCAAAAGGTATAGTTATTGTTTCTGTTTTTATTGCAACAGCAATTACAATAAGTTTACTTCTGATAATTTTGTTATTTGGAGAATATCTGGCTTCAAATTTTAGTTGGCTTAATAAAGAATATTTGTATTTAATTCCTATTTATGTATTTTTAACAGGAATGTATCAAATTTTAAATTATTGTTTTACAAGAACAAAATCATTTAAGCCTTTAGCAGTTTCGCAGTCAGGTCGTTCACTTGTTACTGTAGCTGTACAAATTTTAATTGGATTCTTCCTTTTGTTTGGAACATATGGCTTAATAATTGGCCAGCTTATTGGTCAATTATTTGCCGTAATGTTATTAGTCTATTATTTAATAAGATATTATAATAACTGGGATTTGAAATCTATAGAGATAGTAGAACTTAAAAAATTAGCTGTTAAGTATAAAGATTTTCCTTTATATTCTTCAGGGAACTCATTTATTAATACACTCTCTATGCATATTCCTGTTGTTATTATTACCTATTATTTTTCAGCGGCGATTGCAGGATTCTATATGTTAGCCTATAGGTTAGTAAGCTTACCAATGGGTTTAATTAGTAATTCGATTACGCAAGTTTTTTTACAAAAAATAGCTTCCGACAAATCAAATCAACGTAATAACAAAAGCTCATATAAATTATGGACTGTATTGAGTCCTTTATCAATTTTGATCAATGGTATAATTATATTTTTTGCGCCTTGGGCTTTTGGATTAATATTTGGTTCAGAATGGGTAGTGGCAGGTGAATATGCAAGGTGGATTGCGTTTTGGACATTATTTCAATTTGTAGCATCACCATTAAGTACGATAAGTTATGCTTACAATAAGCAAAAATTATTTTTCGGGTTCCAAGTTATTTTACTAATTTTAAGGGTCTCTGCACTAATGATAGGTGGCGTTTATAGCAGTCCTATTTTAGCAATAGCTTTGTTTTCCATAGTAAGCGGGCTTTTTAACTTAGTTACAGCAGGAATGTACATCTATATCGAAGCTGGAAAAAAAGAAGCTTTTATTGCCACATTCGTTAACTTAATTATATTTATATTCTTTTTATGGTTGATAATTGTTTTGTAAGGGGAGAGAAGTGTGAAAATCGTTTTAATTGGTGACACTTTACTTAATGAAAAACAAATTAAAATTGATGATAAAGTAATAAGTGAATGTCAGGATGCTGATCTAGTCATTTTAAATTTAGAAGGACCTATCACCGATGCTCCTCCTATGAAAACGAGTGGCAGCGCGATTTCCTCAAGTCCGGATAATATTCATTATTTAAAGGAGCTGAACGTAAGTGTAGCAATTTTAGGGAATAACCATATTATGGACCATGGTGTACAAGGTTTAAATGATACAAAAAACATATTGAAAGAAAATGGGATACGTTTCGTAGGAGCGGATGATAAGCAGAACCAAATATGCTCTCCAAGTATTTTAGAATATAACAATATAGTAATTTTTTCATATGCACATTATGAAGGACCTATGTATGGCGAGCAAGGCTTTGGGCCTGTTGAGTTACCGTCTTTAAAGACTTTAAATAATAAAATTAAAGATTATAAAGAGAAAGGATTTAAAGTCATATTTAATTACCATGGAGGAGAGGAATTCTTTACTATTCCTTGGCCAAGAAGAAGAGGTTTTTTAACACGACTTTCTAATTTAGGTGCAGATATTGTATTTGCGCATCATTCCCACTCTGTACAACCGCTTGAAATAAAAAATGGCAAACTTATTATCTATAGTCCTGGAAACTTTTACATGGACACGCCTTATCAAAGAAACAATATTAACACTAACAAAGGTTTTATCACTATAATTGCCAATGATTTAATTAAAAAATTGGAAATAGTTGTAGACAGAGAAAAAAAAGAAATAAAAGTTTTTAACTCTTTACAATTAAGCCTATTGACAGATGTTGTAATACCAGAGTGTGAAGCTAAAAGAAAGTGGATTAGTGAATGTAAACAAATATTTAATAAACCAGTGAGGAGAAGTTCTTTATTATCAAATTTTAACTTTATTGTTCGTATTATTAGGTATATTTTGTTTACAAAGCAATTAATTAAATTGAAAATTAAGATTAGAGATTTAGATATATTAATTTCTAGTTTACCTATAATTGGTACCATATATACAAATCGATTGTATAGAAAAGGCTATAAAAAATTTAAATTTTAAACGCTTATGCTTATTTTAAAGGGGCAAGTATATTGAATATATCATTAAAAAATAAAATTGGGGCTAAATGGAGAAAAAAAGGTTCTCTATTTATTAAGGGGATCGTTAATGAGGATGTTGAACTTGATCAGCTAGTTAATCTGCAAGTGTTAAATGAGAATGCAGTTAAAAAGTTACTTCAAAAACAAAATACTTTTTTTTCTCTAGTTTGTGAGACGGATACTCTTGTGTTTGCAGCTGTTGATCATTTAAGGTCTTATCCGATATTTTATAGTGTTGAAAACGGAAATCTATATTTAAGCGATGATGCGAATTGGATTCGTCAGCAGATTCAAGAAAAAAAAATAAATAAGCTCTCTGAATCTGAATTTTTGATGACTGGTTATGTAACAGGAGAAAACACACTTTATTCTAAAATTAAGCAACTTCAAGCAGGAGAGTATCTTGTTTATAATCGTACCGATAAAACTTTAAATATCAATAATTATTACTTTAAAAAACGAGAAAAAGTTAACTCTGATAAACATAACTTAATAAATGATTTAGATCAAATTCATATTAATGTCTTTAAAAGACTTATTAATAATTTAAATAAACGTACTGTAGTGCTACCACTAAGTGGTGGCTATGATTCTCGAATTATTGCTATTATGTTAAAGCGCTTAGGTTATAATAATGTTGTGTGTTTTACGTATGGAAAACATGGTAGTTGGGAGTCTACTGTCTCTAAAGAAGTAGCTGATGCTTTAAATTTTAAATGGATTTTCATCCCTTACTCAAAGAGTAAGTGGAGGGAATGGTCAATTAGTAAGGAAAGAGAAGAATATTTTAATTTTGCTAGTGGGCTTTCTTCATTACCTCATGTTCAGGATCACTTAGCAGTAAAAGAATTAACTTCCAAAAGATTGATTCCAGAGGATTCTATTTTTATTCCAGGACATACAGCTTTTTTATCCTTTTCTGGCTATGATCCAACATGCAATGATATTAAACATGTAGCTAATAATTTACTTAATAAACACTATTCACTTTGGGACTGGAATGGAAAGAGAACTGACTTTAAACATCAGTTAAATAATAAAATATTTAATTCACTTTTTAAAAACAATGATAATAATACATTCGAAAACTTATTTTATCAATGGGAAGTCCGTGAGAGGCATGCGAAATTTATTTGTAATTCTGTTAGAGCATATGAGCATTTCGGTTACGAATGGCGAATACCATTGTGGGAAAAAGAGATGGTTGATTTTTGGATGTCGGTGCCTCAGAAATATAGAGTAAACAAAAATCTATTTAAAGATTATTTTAATGAAAAGCTAAGTTTAAGTATGCCATTGGTTAGTAGCCCCAACAGTGATTTTTTAGGAAGGGATGTTTCAAGGGGCTTTAAGCTTAAGCAATTAATAAAAAAAAGCAAGAATAGTTATATGCTACTTAGTAAGTCTAGGAAAGTAGCTGATTACTATAAACACCCATTAGATTGGTATAGTATGCTTACCTTTTATGAGTATTTTACAGGTATTATAAGGGGAGCAGAAAATATAAATTCATTTCTATCAGAAAAGTATATTTCAAATATTAAATCAAAACAAAAAGAAAAATAGATTGATTGTATATCTTACTAAAAGGAATAGCTTAATTATTATAAAGTGGTGCTAAGGAGTAATAATAAATGCATGCTCTTATTATTTTAATGATCGCTTGTTTGATTTCATTTTTCATATTGAAAAAAGCAGTTGGTCCAATAAGTTTAACTCAGGGTAATCCCTATAGCTTTTTATGTTATTATGTGATGCTATTTACAATAGCGGGCATTTTTTTCGTCGTATTAAGTAATATACAAATAAATTACTTTGGAATGTTAACACCGGAAGCGATAATGCTTACAGTGTATCTTGTCTCTTATTCATTGATTGCTTTTTCGCTTGGTGTACTGTTAGCTGTAATAATAACAAGAAGTAAATTTAAAAAAATGTATAATAATGTTAACTTAGATACTGGAAGCTATACAAAACGAATTTCAATGACTAGTACTTGTTTTAGTCTGCTACTTATTTCGACTTTAGTCGTTATATATGTTTATATCAACCTTCCAGTAATACCGTTAACAAAGATCCTAAGTTCGCCTTTAGAAATGGCGCAAGCAAGAATAATGGCTTCACGAGGATTTGGTGGAATTAGTTATATAAGAAATATATTAGGTTTAACTTTTGTTCCATTATCGTCTTGTATTATTTATGCAGTTTATTTAGTGTATAAAACTAATCCATTAAGATTTGCATTCTATTTTAGCTTATTGTTATCCATTCTCATGTTATCTTATAATTTGGCTAAGGCCCCAGTTATTCTTTATTTTTTATCTTTACTGGTGATATACGGATATGTTCGTGGCTATAACTTTAAATTTATTAAACGAAATGTTGGAGCAATCATAATGATTTTCGTTTCATTAATCCTTATGTATATCTATATTATGGGTGTAGAGTTACAATATATTTTTGATATTAACAATCCAGAATCGTTGGTTTTTAGGGTTCTCCTTGGGCAAGTACAGCCGTTATTTCTTCACTTTTATGTATTCCCAGAGAATATACCATATCAATTAGGTAAATCAAACTTTGGCTTTTTGTGGACTGAAAGTACAGAAATACCAGCCCGTTTATTAATGGAGTATGTAAACCCCTGGGGGGTTCAGAGCGGAATTGCGGGTGTAGCTAATTCTTACTATATTTCAGAAGCTTGGGCAAATTTTGGATTTTCTGGTGTTATTTTAGCTCCAATTTTCTTTGGATTTATATGGCATATTATATTTTTAGTGTTATTAATAAAGCCCACGCCTATTAAAATTGGAATTTTAGGTTTTTTAATAATTCAAATAGCTGTAATTACACATGCAAGTGCTACTAGGTTATTTTATAACCCCGAAATAGTAGTAAGTTTAATGTTAGTTGCAATATGTATTTTAATTGGCCAAGTTATATCGAGTATAGTTTGCAAGAGTTATAGGAGGAAATCGTATGAATATTCTATATCTAACAGATGATGAAATTACATCTGGTGGAGCTGTTAAAGAACATATTAATGCAATATGTAGGGGATTTAAAAATAAAGGACATAAAGTTACTTTAATATGTCCATCTATAGACAGAAATGCATCCATATTAGTGGATCAAGTTATTACGTATGGTTCAGGAAGATCGATACCAAGAGTGGTTGCTATGCTAAAGACAATCAAAAAATTATTAAATGAGGAAAATATTGATGCCATTTATATGAGATATCGGGCCTCTCAATTACCTTTGTATTTCTTAAAATCTTTTACTGCACAGACAAGGTATTTGGAAATCAATGGTATTGCCGAAAAGGAAATGAGAATAAACAAATTTAAATATTTATTAATTCGATTTGTACAAAAAATAATCGAACGTCCATTTTTCTTGAAAAGTAGTGGTGTATTCACCGTTACTAAGGAAATTGCTAGTTATTATAAAAATAATTATAATATACAAAAAGAAAATATATACGTTTTTAATAACGGTGTATGGCCTGAAAGATTTGAAACTAAACCTAATAAAAGAAAATCAGAAAAAATTACATTGGGCTTTGTTGGAAATATAGTTTGGTGGCAAGGGCTAGAGACAGTAATTAAAGCTATAGGAGATCAAAACTATAGAGATAAGGTGGATTTAACAATCGTTGGATCTGGTGATGAATTAGAAAAACTAAAAAGGTTGGCTGAAAGTTTAGATGCTAGTAACATTCAATTTTTGGGACAAGTACCTTCAGATGAGATTCCTAAAATTATGACTGGGTTTGATATTGGGATTGTATCAAAAAGTATTAAAGGGGAAGGATTATCTCCAATAAAACTATATGAATATTGGGCTGCTGGGTTACCTGTGATAGCAACTAATTTACCAGGACTCGATATAGTCGAAAATATAGAAGGTGGTCTTAACTATGAAATGGATGATGTCGATTCATTGAAAAGTTCATTAAATACTTTGTTAAATGATAAATCTAAGTGGGAAGTTTATGGAGAAAATGGACGAAGGTATGTTGAGGAATATGCAAACTGGCATAATATCGGTGACTCCACTGTTAAAATAATAGAAGGTAAAAGCAATTTTAATGAGAGAATTAAGTTAGTATAAAATATTCTGCTCTTAATTAACTCTTTTTGTTGTTGTAGTTTATTAGGTTAGGTGCTGAAAGGTAAAAAATATAACTGTAACAATTTATAAATTGATGTAAAGGAAGGAGGAAATCACCTTCCTTTTTCTTTTATACTTTAAATATTAAAGAGGTGTTATTTTTGGCTAGTCCATACACGGTATTGTATATAGTGTCGACATTAGAACGATCCGGTCCTATAAACATTTTATATAATACTATCAAGTACATTGATAGAACAATGTTTAATGTGAAAATATTGACTCTTTCACCAGAAAAAAGCAATTCAGCAATTGGGGATTTTTCCAGCCTTGGAATTGAAGTTGTATCACTAAATATGTCAAGGATCAAAGGAGCTATTTTAGGATCTAAACACCTTGTTGAATATGTTAAGAAATATAAACCTGATATAATTCACACACATGGTTATAGAGCAGATATATTATCATCAAAATATTTAAAGAAATTTAACCGTTGTACTACAATGCATAACTACCCTTTTTATGATTTTGTTATGACATATGGAAAATATATGGGTAATTTAATGGCGCGTAAACAAGTTAGAGCACTAAAGAAGATTGATAGAGCTATTGCTTGTTCACAAACAATTAAAGATGAAATGGTAAAACATGGGTTAAATACGCTAGTAGTTCAAAATGGGGTTGATAAAGAGTTATTTAAGGTAGTAAAGAATGATGATAAAAATTTAATCAAAAAAAAGTTAAAACTGCCACTTGATAAAAAAATATTTATTTCAGTTGGACATTTGAATATGCGAAAGGATCCCAAAACTTTAATTAAGGGATACCTTAAAAGTAAGGCTAAAGATGATGGGATATTATTAATGCTAGGTAGTGGACCGTTAATTGAAGAATGTAAGGAAATAGCTATAGCTAATTCAGAAGTCCTTTTTTTAGGACATGTAAATAACGTTAAGGAATATCTGAATGGAGCTGATTATTTTATTTCCTCATCACTTGCAGAAGGGTTACCAAATTCTGTATTAGAAGCTTTGGCGTCAAGCTTACCAGTATGTTTGTCTGATATACCTTCCCATAATGAAATTTTAAATATCAATAATAATGCTGGATATTGTTTTAAAACTGAAGATATTGACGATCTAACGAAAAAATTAAACCTTTTAATAGAACAAGATAGTGAATTTTTATCAGCTCAAGCTGTTAGCATTATAGATAACAAATTAAACGCAGAGAACATGTCAAAAAGTTATCAAAGTATATATTTAGATATAATAGAAAAAAAGTTTAATAAATCAGACTTATAAAATTAAGAAGAATAACTTAGTGTAATATAATTTGAAAAGGGTATGAAATGGTATAAAAACACCATTATTTTCTGAATTAAAAATAAAACATAATCAATCTGTAGTTGATAATTATGTAGAAACTAAAAGGAGGATCTATGAAGAAAATTGTTA
The DNA here is from genome assembly GCF_030813435.1 of Evansella vedderi. Taxonomy (GTDB): domain Bacteria; phylum Bacillota; class Bacilli; order Bacillales; family Salisediminibacteriaceae; genus Evansella; species Evansella vedderi. Next base: position 46,486 of record NZ_JAUSUG010000006.1, read on the forward strand.
CTATCGTAGGGGCTCGTCCACAGTTTATTAAGGTTGCCCCTGTTTCTAGAGAATTAAGAAAATCGTTTCAAGAAGTTCTAGTTGATACTGGTCAGCATTATGATTATAAAATGGCAGGGATCTTTTTTGAGGAATTAAAAATTCCAAAACCTGACTATAATTTAGGTGTAGGTTCAGGTACTCATGGTAAACAAACCGGTGAGATGTTATCGAGGATAGAAGAGGTATTGTTAAAAGAAAAACCAGATGCTGTTCTGGTATATGGGGATACAAATTCTACTATAGCTGGTGCTCTTGCTGCAAGTAAGTTGCATATTCCCTTGTTTCATATAGAAGCCGGATTACGCAGCTATAACAAAAAAATGCCAGAAGAAGTAAATCGAGTGTTAACAGATCATATCTCAAATTTACTATTAGCACCTACAGACACAGCTATTAAAAATTTAGAAAAAGAAGGTATAGTAGAAGGGTTACATCAAGTTGGAGATGTGATGTATGATGCCTTCTTATATAATTTGGAACTAGCTAATAGACAAACTTCTGTTAAGAATATTACAAATGGTAAACCTTATTACCTAGCAACCTTCCATAGAGCGGAAAATACGGATATGAAAGAGCGATTAGAAGCGATCTTTTCATCGCTGAAGAAGTTGAGAGAACAAGTAATTCTTCCTTTGCACCCTCGCACAGAAAAGAAACTAAAGGAATTTGGGCTTTATGACTCTGTCATGCAATCACCAAATATCAAAGTAATTGAGCCTGTTTCCTACCTAGAAATGATTTTATTAGAAAAAGATGCAACTGGAATTATTACTGACTCAGGCGGGGTTCAGAAAGAAGCTTTTTTTGCTAATGTACCATGTTTTACTCTAAGGGATCAAACTGAATGGGTTGAAACAGTAAACTCTGGGTGGAATCGATTAGTAAACCCGATTTTAGAAGAGCTTCATCATGTTATACATGCCACAAATAAACCTAACAAGTCAGAAAAATTTTATGGAAATGGACAGGCTGCTTTTAAGATATCAAAAATCATTGATAATTTTTTTCAGAGATAAAAATGTGACGCGAAAATGAAAGATGTTTCCATAAAGATTAATATTAAAACTAAATCTAATAGAGAGTCAGTGTTTTAGAATACCATGAATTTGGAAAAGTAGTGAACTAAACTTAACTACCGAATTAATTCAAACCATAGACCTACGTAATAGTTATCATTCAAACTCTGACTATGGTTTTTGTTGAGCTACATGAAAAGGCTATATTTGATACAAAAAATGCAATGAAAGATGTAACCGATATAGTAATTATTGAATTACTATAGGAAGGAGTCTCAATACGACTTCTTCCTTAATTTAGTTAATAAGGAGAATTTAAGATGCATTATTTTGTACATGAAAGTAGTTATATAGATAATGATGTAAAAATAGGAGAAGGAACAAAGATTTGGCACTTTAGCCATATTCAAAAAGGTGTTCAAATAGGGGGAAATTGTTCACTTGGACAGAATGTTAATGTATCTAACAACGTTATAATTGGCAATGGCGTAAAGATTCAAAATAACGTTTCAGTATATGAGGGTGTGGAATTAGAAGATTATGTTTTCTGCGGACCTTCTATGGTTTTTACAAATGATTTAACACCAAGAAGTAAATATCCCAAAGGTAGTGAAGGTTACAAAAAAACCCTTGTAAAATATGGAGCATCAATTGGGGCTAATGCAACTATTGTCTGCGGTAATACAATTGGCAGTTGGGCTATGATTGCGTCTGGAGCGGTGATAACAAAAGATGTTCCAGACTACGCATTGATGGCAGGGGTTCCGGCTAAACAGATTGGATGGGTATGTGAATGTGGCATACCACTCAAAGAAAACTATGATTGTAAGGAATGTGGACGGTCCTATATGTTAAGTGATGGACAATTAAAAGAAAAATAACTTTCAGGAGAGATGGAAATGCAGTTTAGAGACTTAAAGACGCAGTATGAACAGCATAAATTCTTAATTGATTCTGCGATACAGGAAGTTTTAGACAGCGCTCACTTCATTGGTGGCAAACAAGTTAAAGAATTGGAACAACAATTAGCTGAGTATGTCGGTGTAAAACATTGTATTTCATGTGCAAATGGAACAGATGCGTTATCACTTGTTTTAATGGCTTGGGATGTTAAAGAAGGTGATGCTGTATTCGTACCTGATTTTACGTTCTTCTCTACGGGAGAAGTAGTATCATTTAACGGTGCTACACCTGTTTTTGTAGATGTCGATGAGACAACATTCAATATTGACCCTAATAAATTGAAGCAATCTATTGAAAAAGTAAAACTTGAGGGGAATTTGATGCCGAAAGTAGTAATTCCTGTTGATTTGTTTGGACTTCCTGCAAATTACGAAGAAATTGAAAAGATTGCTAAACAATATAACTTGTTAGTACTTGAAGATGGAGCACAAGGCTTTGGTGGAAGTATTAATGGTAAAATGGCCTGTAGTTTTGGAGATGCTGCTACGACTTCCTTTTTCCCAGCTAAGCCACTAGGGTGCTATGGTGACGGTGGTGCTATTTTTACAAATGATGATCGTACAGCTGAATTGTTAAATTCATATAAAGTTCACGGGAAAGGCATTAATAAGTATGACAATGTTAGAATTGGCGTTAATTCAAGGCTAGATACAATTCAAGCTGCTGTATTGCAAGTTAAATTAAAAGCTTTTAGAGAATATGAACTTGACGGGGTAAATAAAGCTTATGAGCTTTACAATCAAAGGTTAAGTAATATAGTTAAAACACCTTTTATTCCTGATGGTTATTATTCGAGCTTTGCTCAATATACAATAAAACTTGATTCAAAAGAGCAACGAGATTCATTGCAAGCTAAGCTAAAAGAAAATGAAATACCAAGTATGATTTATTATATAAAGCCAATGCATTGCCAACAAGCATTTTCAGATTTAGAATTTGAGGAAAAGGATTTTGAGGTGACAAATAAACTTTGTGATACAGTACTATCATTACCGATGCATCCTTATCTAAAAGAAGAAGAAATTGAGAAAGTATGCGATGTGATTATTGGATTTTTTAATAACTAATTTCTAATACAAAGAAAGATGAGGTTTCATTATGAACTTTGCAATCGTTGGATGTGGATTTATAGCCAAAAAACATGCTGCAGCTATTAGTCAAACTGAATCAGCAAGGCTTGTAGCTGTATGTGATAAAGTTACGGATACAATGCAGCTTTATAAAGAAGAATATGGTGCAAATGACTATAACGATTTAGAGGAAATGCTTGAGAAAGAGGATATCGATGTGGTTTGCATTTGTACTCCAAGTGGATTCCATGCATCTATCGCAGTACAAGTAGCTAATGCTAAGAAACATATTGTTATAGAGAAACCTATTGCTATGACGTTAGAGGATACAACAAGTATAATAGAAGCTTGTAAAGTTAATGAAGTAAAATTATCTGTTGTTCATCCTAATCGTTTTAGACCTGTAGTGCAAGAATTAAGAAAAATAATGGATCAAGGGTTATTAGGAAGGATTAGTCATGTAAGTTGTATCGTGAATTGGAATAGAAATCAAGAATATTATGATCAAGCCTCTTGGAGAGGAACTAAACAATATGATGGTGGAGTTTTAATGAACCAAGCTATTCATAATCTTGACTTACTACTATGGTTCATGGGGCAGCCAAAACAAGTTTTTAGTATGGAAGCTACGAGGTTCCGTAATATAGAAGCGGAAGATGTTTCTATAGGTACCATTCAATTTCAGTCTGGAGCTTTAGGAACAGTTGAGGCTTCTACCACGGTTTATCCTAAAAATTTTGAAGAGTCAATCACTATATTTGGGGAAAAAGGAACTATAAAAATTGGTGGTACTAATGCGCTATTCTTTGAACATTTAGAACTTGAAGATATGACTGAAAACCAAATACAAGATATAAAAGAAAGTGTTAAGGCAGATCCTTGGGGAACACCAGGTCATCAGTGGATTATAGAGGACATGGTAAATGCTATTAATGATAATCGAGAACCTGCGGTTACTGGTGAGGACGGTAAAAATGTTCTAAACCTAGTATTATCTTTCTATGAATCTGCGAAACGAAATCAACCAGTACAACTTTAATGGAAGTAGAAGACTTCTGTAAGCGAGGGGACGGTTCTTGCCCTTCCTAAACCGAGGTCGGCTTTTCGTTTTACACTAAAATACTCGCAGAGATTTTTAACTCAGCGAGTCTATTTTTAGGACTTTTCACTTTAATACGGTGATTTATTGAACTGGATTAAAGGTCCCTTGTCCCAGAGAATTTTGCGACTGGACAGGGGGATAATGAACTACACCAAAAAGCTAGACACAAATTAGTAAGTAGCTATCTGGGTATGAGCTCTGTTGTCTCTTATTCTTAATTATAAAAGTTAGTGAAATATTACCAAAATGAGATAAAATTATAAGTATAAATCTGTAGTGTGGAGGGGTAAAAGTTGGCAATTAAACCAGTAATAGATTTAGTGCGAATACACGGACCAGCTGCTGGAAAATTTGTTAAAGAAAATTGGAAAGAAATTGCTGCAGTTGTTGGTGTAGCTGGAAGTGCTGCCCAAAAGTATAATGCAAATAGAAAGGAGGAAGCGTGGGGACGGTTCTTATGCTCCTTTATTAAATTATAGTGACAAAGTACGTTGCGTAAAACTGGTGTTAGATATACTAATTATTTTTCGACCTCGATTTATAACGATTTCACATCCATGTTCAGAAGTAGAGGGGACAGGCCTTTTGCACCCAATGGATAGGACAAGGTTCGTCCCCTGTGCTTCTTTAATTCTTATGAAGTTATATCGATAAAATTTGTGATCTGTTCTTCTCTCACAAGCATGGGGATTGTTTCCTGCACTTCCAAGCAGTTTTGTATGAACAGTTTTTGCTCATTAATTTTGAACACTATTAGCTTATTAAGTTTGTATACTTTTTGCTTAGAAGCACGACGGGTCTTATGCTTCTGCTTTCAATTAGAGTTTAATGTATTTTGAAGGAAGTTTCGTCTCAAGAAGGAAGCAGAGGGACAGATCTTGAGCTTCCTTTATGGCAGTGCATGATCCGTCCCCCATGCTTCCAGGGTATGTAATGAATAAAATCGACAAGATTCAACTTCATCGATTATAATAAGGTTAAGTTCCATTAGCAATTGGAACTCTTCGTGAAAGTCCACTGTTAAGCCCTTACTACCTGTTATATCTTCAGTAATGTATCTTTTTTCCTTAATCCCCAAGTTAGTAAATGCCACTAAAATATAGTGAAACTCCTTAGATAGAATTAATTTGTTTTTTAACATAGAAAATTAAATAGAAAGCGATGGAGGTATGAAGATGTCGGCGAAAGTGACTAGTATTGGCCTGAAGGGGCTAGAAGGTTATCGTGTGCAGGTGGAGGCTCAGGTGAAAGACGGAGTTGATTCCTTTATTATTGTTGGGCTACCTGATGCATCGGTGAAAGAATCAAAGGAGCGGGTTTCGGCCACGCTTCATAGCATGGGTTTTCCAATAGTAGATAGGAAAGTTGTTATTAATCTCTCACCAGTAGAAGTGAAAAAGAATGGTCCACTGTTTGACCTTGCCATTGCCATTGGGGTCTTAAAAAGTGGAGGGTTTCTAAAAAAGGAGAGAATTCCAAATGATACTGGATTCATTGGTGCTTTGTCGTTAGACGGTTCTGTACTACCGGTGGAGGGGATGATTGCTGCTATCTTAGCTGCGAAACGACTTGGTGTAAAGCAATTGTATCTTCCCTTTGATCCTACGATCCCTAGAGTGGACATAGAAGAATTGGAGCTGCTCTATGTTGAGACTCTTCAAGATGTGTTAGATCTTTTAGGGGGACGTCAACCACTGCCATTTAATCAACTGAAATCTAGTTCTTTTAATGAGCAGCTATTGGTAGAACGGGACTTTAATCAGATTATCGGACATGGGTTTGCCAAGCGAGGCCTTGAAATCGCTGCGTCAGGGGAACATTACGTTCTTATGGACGGTCCTCCTGGATGTGGAAAAAGCCTCCTTGCCGAAACGTTTCCATCCATTTTGCCGCCATTATCAAAAGAAGCCCAGCTAGAAAAGATCAGCCTATACCAATTAGCTGGTGCACCGTATAACTCCCTAACATTGCCTCCCTACCGCCACCCACATCATTCTGCATCTGCTGTTTCCATTATCGGAGGAGGAACGAACCCCAAGCCAGGGGAAGTTTCTTTAGCACACCGTGAGGTACTGTTCATGGATGAGTTAGGGGAATTCTCCAAGAAGACCCTTGATATGCTAAGACAGCCTCTAGAAAATGAGAAAGTAACCATCAGCAGAGTCCACTCCACCGTTACCTATCCAGCAAAATTTATTTTTATCGCAGCAATGAACCCTTGTCCATGCGGGTATCTAGGGTCTAACCGAAACTATTGTACTTGTTCAGAGAAACAAATAAAAGCGTACAAAAACCGAGTCTCCGGACCCATCTTAGATCGTATCGATATCTTGTTATCCTTAAAACCTGTGAATCTAAAGGGACATGACTTTCAAGGAATAGAAACTTCCGAGGATGTGAGGGCAAGGGTACAGCGTGCACGAGAAAGACAATATGAGAGGTATGGAAAGGAAATTTGTAATGCCAGTGTTCCATTCGAACAGCTGATCAAACAGCAACCGTTAACAAGTAACCAGCAGCATGAGCTTCAAAGTCTATCTATTAAACGGGGATACAGTAATCGAGTACAAATTAAGCTTATTCGTCTAGCAAGGACCATTGCTGATATGAGGGGAGAAGAGAGGATATCCGATGATGCATTGTTAGAAGCTTTGTCTTTGAGAAAAATGGAGCCTGCTACTATGCCATCCATGTTTGCTCAAACAAGTGCTGGAGAATCTAGTGATGAATACCAAAAACACTAATATAGTAGGACTGGTGATATTTGATGCCGAGAAAAGCAAGGGAGAAGAGCAGGAGTGGAATCTATCATGTTATCATAAGGGGAGCAAATCGACAGGAAATCTTTCATGACGAAGAAGATAGTAGAAGGTTTCTAGAAACCCTTTTGAAATACAAGAAAGTGTCAGGATTGAAAATCTACGGATGGTGCTTAATGAGTAATCATGTCCATCTTCTTTTAAAAGAGGGGAACGAAGGTATTGACGTAACGATGAAACGGCTTGGCGTTAGTTTTGTCTTCTATTACAACTGGAAATACTTGACCACCGGCCACCTCTTTCAAGATAGGTTCAGAAGTGAAAAGGTAGAAACAGAAAAGTATCTATTAACCGTTGCAAGATATATTCACCAAAATCCACTAAAAGCCGGTTTAGTAAAGAAAGTGAACGATTGGAAATGGAGCAGTTGTTCAGGATATTATGGGGGAACATACTATCCTTCGGATCTGTTAGATCATACCTACATATTGAAACTATTTTCAGACGATTTGAGAGTTGCGAGGGATAGATTTAAAGAATTTAATGAAAAGAAGAACGATGATAAATGTTTAGAGGATTCTACCAAAATAAAGCGATTATCCGATGACGAGGCAAGGGTAAAGATTAAGAAGATATTAGGGGATATAGAAATCGCACAAGTAAAAATCCTGCAAGGAACCAAAAGGACCGAAATCTTAAGGGAGGTAAAGAAAATAAACGGAGTCTCCCAACGACAAGCCGCAAGAATCCTCGGCGTCTCTCCTAATCTTATATTTAAAGCCTAGCTTGGGTGCTTGGCACCACCTACATTTTGTTGTGATACTTGGGGATGGTTTACGTGCTTCCTTTTTTGAGTGAATAAAATGGGTGCATGAGAACCGTCCCCTCGCTTCCTCTTTCCGGAAACTCATGGATATCACTCCTATTTGGAGAAGGTTTACTACTATTCATTGAAGATGATAAGGTTCTTCGTGCCTGTCACCGCCCGGGTTTTGTCGAGATGCAGGGGATTAATTTTTATGTGTAGATGCCATACCTACATATTTATAATGCCATAAACATGAACGAGCAACCCACCGAGTAAGTATTATTTTAATACAGCTCCTCGGTGGGGTTTTTAATTTAAACTTTGTTGCTTTTTGAGATAAGCTTGGAGGAGCGGAAAGCGTCCCCCTGTCCCACTATGTCATCCAAAAAGGAAAGGGACAAGGTACCTGTCCGAGACCACTGAAAAACAACTCCTAAAATATGTAAAATGATATAAATGAAAAAATCCTCCATTTTTTGGTATAATGGAATTGTCGAGAAACCAAAAACCAAAAAGGGAGGATTTTTTTATGCTGAATCAGCATAAGCAATTAAGCTTCTATACCGAATTATACAATAAAATTCCAGAAAATCATACATTAAGACTGATTAATAATTTTGTAGATTTTGGCTTCATTAATGAATTTCTTGAAAGTAGTTACTGCAGATATTATGGCCTTCCAGCTAAGGAGCCTGAGTTAATGATTAAACTCTTGCTTCTTCAACATCTGTATAACTTATCGGATGAACGAGTCATGGAAGAAGCTTCATTAAATCTTGCCTACATGTATTTTCTGGGTATCAATCCAGAAGACACACTTCCACATCCCAGTTTATTATCCAAATTTAGACGACATAGATTACTAGATTTTACGCTAGATGAGGTATTAATTGAAGTTGTAAAGCAATGTGTGGATCACGGCATTATTAAAGACACAACTGGAATAAGTGTTGATACGACTCATACACAAGCAAACACATTTCGTGCGACTCCAGAACGTGTGATGAAACGCTTAGCTAAAAAGCTTTTTTGCCATTTAAAAGAGGAAATTGGAGAAGTTCCTGATAACGTCGATGTAACTATTCCCAACTATAAAGAGATTGAAAACCATCGAGAAGCCAAAGAAACAATGAAAACTTATTTAGAAGAAACTCTGGATAAGGTAGAAGAAACCGTTGAAATAGAGAAGAACCCTAAAACAAAAGGAACGATTGTGCTTGCAAGGGAAATACTGAAGGATCCAAAGTTCTTGGAATCAAAGGGTGTTCGCTCTATTGTCGACCGTGAGGCTCGAGTTGGACACAAATCAAAAACCAAGGACTTCTTTGGCTATAAAACAGAATATATGATGACAACAGACCTCATTATTACAGCTGTAAATGTCGGTGATGGAGCCTATGTTGACGGAAAGAAGTTTGAAGAGCTATTAGAATTAACGAAGAAAAGTGGCCTCACAATAGATGAATTATACGGTGATAAAGCCTACTTTAGAAAAAATATACTAGATTCTATTAATGCATGCGAAGCGAAAGTATACATACCTGTCAGCGAAATGGCTTATAAAATTGATGAAGAAAAATTTAGTTATAATAAGGATTCAGATGAGTGGTTTTGCGCCCAAGGGAATAACACGGTAAGGAAGTATCATAAAAAGACTAAAAATAGAGAATCCTATCGTTATTATTTTGAGAAAGAAATGTGTAGAGACTGTCCCTTAAGGGACAGCTGCATCACTGGGAAAGCTGTAGGGAAAATCTTAGAAGTTGGAGTTAATACCCCTGAATTCTATGAATATAGCCAACAGCAAAAGACAGAAGAGTTCAAGAAGAATTATAAGAAGCGAGCTTCCCAAGAAGGGAAGAACGGTGAGATGAAACAATATCACGGGTTAGATCGTGCCAAGAGGTACGGTCTAAAAAGCATGGCCATTCAAGCAAAATTAACAGCTTTAGCCGTAAACTTAAAGAGGATAGCAACCATACTATCCTCTAAAAAGGCTGGAAATCCTTCCATTTTGCTTTTCAATTTCTCAATGTGGATCAAATTTGGTGGCCAAATTAAAACAACGATGAAAATCAGCTAAAAAAGACGACTTTTTCAGTGGTCTCTCACTGTCCCCTTGTCCCACATAAAGCGGATGGGCGGTTGGCCATCTCCCGTAAGAGATGACCATTATCAAATGAAGGAAAATACCTAGCGACGATAATAAATATTATTACAAATGGTGGAAAAATAATCAAAATTATATTTCGGTATTGCTTAAGTATGATTAGATTACATTGTCATCGTCATTGTTATTACTGCTGTCCATCCATTCCTGTGAAAACACAAGAATACAGTAGGAGGTGCGGTACATTTGCTGTCTTAAAATGGTTTTGTCTGTATCCAAAACAATCTTATGTTTGTTTTTTAAGGTGACGATAGATTGTTTCTCCTTGTCAGGGTTAGCCTCAATGCTTTGTATATGTGCCGGAAATAGCCAGCAGCAATGAAAGCTCTTAGCCGAAAGTGTAGGGAAGGCATAGATGCCAAGATCAGGGTTAATCGGAATAGGCATTTTTCGATTAATCCCAGTTTTTGAAGTAACAGCGATTTGACGCCCCTCGAAACTAGCCCCACCACGTACACACGCAGACCTCATCAGTTCCCTTGTTGTTTTCTTAACATAAAATAAGGCGTTTGTTTCAAAGATAATTGTGTAATAGTCAATATGGGTAACAGGGAGGATTGCCATTGTATTCTGGTTAATCTGGTAATCATTTAATATTTTAATAGACATTAGATCATCTCCTTTAGAATCCATTGGTATGGTTGCAGTTAAAACACTTGTTTAATTTTAAAAAACTTATGTAATCTGAGAAACTCCAAAATGATGCAGCTTATGTAAACATAAATGCAATCAAGAAAACCACCTCGTTTTGTTGTAGTGCCATTCTGATCAAATTGTGAAAGGGTTTACATGTTTATGTGGATGAAGCCATGATGTAATAGTAAAGAAGTAATTTAAGAGTTGAACCAAGATGTCGTATTCCTAAAACTTATTTTTATTTGCAGCTTTACTAAAAAACTCTATTACTTCATCCTCCACTTCTTTACTAATAGACGAAGGGAGTGTACCAAGTGCAATTGAAATTCTATACAGCATATCATAGGTAGGATTTTTCTTACCCCTCTCCACTTGGCTCAAATAACCAATATCGATATCTGCTTCCTCCGCTAATTTCCATTGTTTAAAATCTTTATTCTTCCTTCTTTTTTGAATAACCCTACCTAAACTCCTACTAATAACCTCTTTCCTCTTCAATGGACCTCCTCCTTCTTACCTATTATTATAAAATTTTACAAAAAAAATTAAAAAGACTAAAGAAAGGAAAATGGGTAAAAATGTCAATAATTGTGACAATTTGGTGAACGTGTCTGTCCCTGCGTGAGTTTTGCTAGAAATTGTCGATAGCCTTAGAGTTTTATACCCGCAGCCTCATTGCGGGTATTTATATTGATCAATGCTGAGGGGATTGATTAATCAAGACTGGGTATCCCCCTTCCACAATAGGGAGCTAGCGTAACGTTGTTTTTTCCATTGAAAGGGGTGGCATTTGTCGAATCTTTTTATCAATTAATAGGAAATGTGATGTTTCTAGTAAGGAAACGTGATGTTTCTCTAGGGGAAACGTTACGTTTCTCTTAGGGAAATGGCATTTTTCCCTTTTGGTAATTATTTTTCTTAGGTTATAAACTGTCCTTACCGCGGAATAAGCGGAAGCGCGCTTCCAAGTGGGAGAGGTTCCCTTGGATAATCAAATGGATAGAGAACTAGAGTTTGAATCTTGTTGTGAGCAGTTTATGCCGATGGTTTATTCTTTAATTAAGAAATGGCATTTAGGTAGGGAAAGGGAAGAGTTTGAGCAAATTGGTCGTATTGCCATTTATGAAGCTTGGATAAACTATGATGCTTCTGTGGGTGAGTTTTCTTCCTATGTTGCTGGTTATGTGAGAGGAAGAATGAAGGATGTGATTAAGCGGCAAGACCGTTGGGGAACTCGTCATGTATTTACGGAGCCGGTTAAACTAGCAGAGCACCCAGATTTGACGGCTGAAGACCGTTTTCTTATGGAAGATTGGCTGGAACATTCCAAGTTAACTTCACAAGAAAAGATGTGGGTCATGGAGGGGTTAATCGATGGTTACAAACTTCAAGAAATTGCAGTGCGCTATGGGCGGAGTGTAACTACTATTAAAACTTGGCGCCAGAGCGCATTACAAAAGCTCCGGACAAAATTAAGTTATATTGTTAGGGAGTAGGAATGATATAAGCTTGATTACAGCCACAAGAGTGTATCATCTCTGCCGTGTTTTTTACCAACCGTTACCATAAAATTTACCACTTACTGTCAACGCGTTTACCAATAGAAAAACGTCAAGGATGATGAAGTGAAAAAGCCTAATCCTCTTTATTTTTTACGAGGTATTAGGCTTATGGTTTTCCTCATAGCACCCGATTGTGGAATATTAATTTTTCTATTGAATAGTATGGTTGTACTGCGTAGCAAATGACATTGTTGTTTTGTTAATTATTCTTCCTCAAGATAAGCAGGAGTTGAAAAGGATCCTGAAAAACAATTAAAATGATAAATTATTGATCAGTGAAGCGGAAAGAGAAGAATTTTTACGATATGTTTCTTCTTATCAAGAGTAATTACCTTCTTTCCGTATTTTTTGTAAATATGGAAAGGGCAAACATCTGAGGTGCCTATTACTTATTTCTCGTGTTCAGGCATAATTATATTTACTCCCAATTCTTCTTCAGCTACCTTCTCTATCTCTTTATGTTTGGCAGTGGAAGACTGGTTATTTCTTTAGGATTGTTGTTCTTATAAATAAAGTTGGTTTGTACTGCCTATCGCCACTCTTTGTCGAATAGCAAGGGTTCGCTTGCACAAATAACTTTTCTCATAAAAAGAAAAGGACCTTTGTAATGTCGATAGGAATGTAAATTCTCAAAAAAGCTGGCCCGTTAATGCGGGCCGTCTCACATTCATTACCAAACAAGTGCTACAGCTCCAATAATTACTAGCAAAATAAATAACACTAACACTAATGCAAAACCATCTGCGAATCTTGGTCGTGGGTGAGTATAGATCGGAGCAGCATAGGCATAATCATGTGGTAAATGCACCTAGAATCCCTCCTTCCTTCTACTCTTAATTTATGAGCTTTTTAATGATTGGTATGGTTATATTTCTTAGGGTTTACTAAAGAACTTCTACCAAGCTACTATAGCTGCTCCAATAATAACTAAAAGAATAAATACTACAAGAATAAACGCAAAACCTGCCACAGGTCTTGTAGGTGGTGGGGTAGGGTGAACCGGCTTGTAACAATCACTCATTGTTTATTTACCTCCTTTTATTGTATTCGATACATATAATATGCTTTATTTACATTTGTGACTGGACAAAATATCTAGATATAAAGTATAAATCTAATTTAGTTAAATCATGTAGTACATTAAGCTTTTTACTACATCGAAGAATCTAAACAGGAAAGTGAATATGCTAGTGAAGTTTTTTTTAGTCATTTTTATAAATATGTTTATTACTATCAGGAAATAGAAGACTATATGGCTAAAAATCGAATTAGTAGAGTGTAGGAATAGAGGGCACAAACAAATAACATTTTTTATAAGAGTGGTTAAGAGATGTTTTACTAACTGAAGGGCCTAAACATAAAAAAACTGATAATCTTTCATTAAAAGTCAAGAAAATATTTAAACCGCTTTAAAACTAAATTACTGTATATAATGTTACACATTATTATGTACAAAAGAAAAAGGATAGTATAGCAGTAATCACAACTGCTCTACCTATCCTTTTTTGTACTATAAATGACCTCATTTACCACAACAATGTAGAAATCTCTTGTTCCACTAACATTCCTTTACTTGAAGTACACCTTTTCACAAAGTTAGTACAAATAGATGTCGTTGCAATGCGTAATATCGTTGTACTGCGCAACATTTGCCTCTGTTGTTTTTCGTCTCCCAATTTTTACGATTTTTTTTCTCCTGATGGATAATAATAGGGTGGGATTTTCAACCAACCTCTTTTTCTCATTAAACTTTTTAAAGTAGCACTAAAAGTTAACATCTCAGATTGAAATTCAGCCCATATCATTCCAACATCACTTCGAGTGGACTGGGCTTGTCCTGTTGCACATTCAACTATTGCAACGGCTATTTTTATTGATACTCCATTCGCTAATTCATTATCTGTAATTTTTACACCTGGTGGAATATCCTTAGGAGAAGAATTAGGTTTTGGAGAAGATAACTCTGGAAGAGGAATACCCTCTTTAATCAGAAAAGTCTCTAACCGATCAGATTGCGAATCGCATAATTTATAGGCATCATTGAGCATTTCATGGACTTCATCATCTGTTGTTGAATTTAAACCAACTTCCTCATACCTTAGCATTTCTTTTATTGCTGTTAAATAAGTCCAAAAAGCCATTACTTCACCAACATGTAAAGGTAATTTTGGGTCATTATCAGTCATTGTTTTTAATGTATTCCAAAATGCTTCAAATGGATTAGGCATTTTTTAAACCTCCTAAATTCGCTCATTCTCTGAATTATAATTGTAATCCAAACATCGCCATTAAAATTAATAAGTATAATCGTAGTCCTTGACTTGTGCATTCATCACCCAGTTCACAAAGCCCTCGCCTTTATGAATATCTAAAATGCGTTGACCAATTTCTAAAAATTTTTTCATCTCCTCCTCAGACAAATACTTCATATCAAAAGGAAATTTTTCCATGTCTCTAAATGTATTCATTAGTTTATTTAACATTTGTTCCCCTTTGTCTGAAATAGTTACAATTTTATACCTAGCTTGTTTTTTATTGGTTGTTATATTTATAAAGTCTTTTTCTTGAAGCGGTTTTAGCAATCTTGTAACAGTAGAAATATGCCAGCAACCTAATTCACTGATTTGTGTAGGAGTAAGTGCATTCTTATTAGTTGAGAGTAAAAATAGAATATGCTGTTGTGCAGGTGATATTTTGTATTTCTTTTCTAAATCCGTCCAATTTTTTTCCATACAAAAATACAACGCTCTAACAATTAAAACAGTTTGTTGTTTAAGATGTAAATTCACTGTGCATCATCCTCACTTGTATGTACAATTGTAATTACAAGTAATATTTTTTTCACTTGCAAAAGAAAATATACAAATTAATAAGAGAAATATTTTCACCTCTTAATTAAAAAATACTCCCTATTTAAGTAAGATTACTTCACAAAGTCCTATAAAAATGACGAGCTTTGTTGCGCAGTAAACGGTCCACTACGTAATACAAATTAGAGTATCTGAAGCAAAAATTAACTTCAAATTTCAATAAAAAACTAAAATAGGGTAGTTTATCAACGGTGATGGACTACCCCATTCGTATACATAGCATAAAAAGACCCCCCTTGTCTTGATGGACCTTCTACTTCTCCAATTTCTACTGATGATTCTCTTTCGCCATGACACTCCAGTCTTGAGGAGGTACTTTGGCGGGACCTGATTGGCCAATAGCAGTTCCTTCAACAAGCTTTCCTAAATACAAGACCGAATGATTTAGCTGATCTAGCTTCTTCTCAATGCGGTAAAGTAAGTAGAATGTAACGGCAATGGGAAACCCGTATTCACCAACAAGACTCATCCATATTTCCATTTCTTCTCACCCCTTTCCACTATCAATAGTAGTACGAAAAACGGAGAGGTAATCCCCTCCGTTTTTCTATTTAGAGCGTGTTCAAAAGGGGAAAAAGCTCCCCTTTTGAACAGACTTTTATAGTAAAATGTCCACTTGATCTACTCTGCGTTCTACTACGCGGGCCCCTCGTTTTCCAACTAGCCCTCCGTCGAAGGTTGCAAATACATTACTAGCAATGATCGTATCCATCGCTTGAGCCACCGCTTGTGGGTTTACTGGCTCTATTGGATCGTCGATAGAAACAATCGCTGCTTTCCCATTCTCATTGGTAAAAATAAGTTCTAATCGTTTAGTCATCGGTTTTCACCTCCTCCTGTGACAGTCCTCGTAAAGTCCTACTGAATTAATTCGTACGTGTTGCTTCGTTCTACCTTCTCTAATTCATTCTTTTGAAGAGAAGCTAGTGCCATCGCAGCTTGGAATAGCTGCGTGCTTTCTGCTTGAGGGACGATATTGCGATAATGCTTTGCCTTAAAGATTGGTTCTCCCTCATCGTTATAGCCCGTAACAAAATGTAAAGATAGTCGACTAAATACGATATCACCCATGCTTGTCACCCCCTTTCACCTACTATGTAGACTTGAGAAGGCAAAAAGGAGGAGACTATTTTAAAAAAATGAAAATTTTTTCGTTGTTTGTGAACATTTTGTGACATAAGGGGAAACTTTTTTTGATTTTTTAAAAGTTTTCTCCTCCTTTTTGGCGTTTCAAGTCTACATAGTAAGCGAAGGATAGAAAATTACAAACGAGGTGGTTGGGTAATGGAGAAACTAAAGCGATCTGTCATCAAAGAGGAATTAATAGCGTTGACCGGGGATTATAAGTTGGCCATCGTCCTCAATCAAATGATTTATTGGTCTCAGTATGTGAAGCATTTTGACCAATTTATTGAGGAGGAGGGTTTAAGGAGGAATGATCCTAATTTAGAACCTTCGAAGGGATGGATCTATAAAACGGCAGAGGAGTTATCCAGTGAAACGATGATGAAAGTTACGCCGAAGACCATGCGAGACTATTTAAGTAAGCTGGTAGACAATGGGTGGCTAGATGAGAGGAAGAATCCTACTATTGGTTGGGATCATACGAAGCAGTACCGAGTGAATCTAATAAAACTACAAAGTGATCTATTAGAGATGGGGTACGTCTTACAAGATTACAAGATTAACCTTCAAGACTTCATGCACCCAACTGAGGAAAAATTACAAATGGAAGGGTCAAAAAGGAAAAAAGGAAGTGGAGAAAACTTCGCTATGATTTTTCAAAATGAAAATACAATACCAGAGATTACTACAGAAATTACTACAGAGATTACAACAAAAGATACTGTCGCTGAGATCGTCGCTTATTTGAATGAAAAGGCATTGAAGAACTTCCAAGTGAATTCTAGAAAAACACAAGAGCTCGTAAGAGCGAGAATAAGAGAAGGATATCATTTAGAAGATTTCCAACAAGTCATCGATAACAAATGCTCAGATTGGTTACTAGATAAAAAAATGAGTAAGTTCCTCCGTCCAGAGACGTTATTCGGTACTAAATTTGAAGCTTATCTTAATGAACAAAGTATTACAAATGCAGCTAATGACTTTGATAGCTATGTAAAGGGGTTGGAATAGGGTCATGGATAAGAAAGAGACAGCCCTGCTGCTAATGGAAATCGATCGATTTTTTCCAGGGAAGTTGAAGTTAGAGGGAGCAACGGTAGAAGCTTGGTACCGGGTCATGAAAACACAGGACTATAAGGAGGTCATCCGTCGATTAGACCTTCACGTCATGCACCATAAATACCCGCCCACTGTCCATGACCTATTCGAAAAACCTCGTCCCGAACACAACAAAAACATCCTAAAACAACTAGCCGACTGGGAAAAAGAAAGCATAGGGACCGTTCCCGTGCAACAAAAGTTGCAACAAAAGGAGGAATGTTAGATGGCGCTGCAAGGGAATGTGGAGGCGGAGAAACTGCTACTTGGTTGTATTTTACTAGATAACAGCATTATGAAGGAGTTAGTGGTGCAGCCGGAGCATCTGTCCATTCTCCATCGGGAGTTATTCCGTGCCATGGTGGAGATTCATGAGCGAGAGGAAGAGATTAACCGGGCCACCTTGTTCGAGAAGCTCGGCGCCAACTACTTGGCACAGGTGAACCTAGGAGAAATGATGGAGGCGGTGCCATCTGTCAGGTCGTTTAAATTCCATGAGGAGTTAGTATTGCGGTATTGGAAAAATCACCAGGTGCGGGAGAAGACGAAGAAGTTTTTGGAGGACACGGGAGAGGTGGTAGGGGAGGAGCAGGTGACCTCGTTTCTTACGGAAATGAAAGCATTGGACAGGCTTTCCACGAAGCGGGATAACTTCAACCTGAAGGAAACGATTATGAACATGTATGATAAAGCCGTTTCCGGTAAAGTGGCAAAGGGGTTAATGACAGGGTACAAAGATTATGACCTACTGACAAACGGCCATGGGAAGGGGCAATTTATCATTATTGCCGCAAGACCTTCTGTAGGGAAGACCGCCTTTGCGTTAAATATTGCGGCAGGACATACGGCAGTGGGAGAGGACAGGCAGGGGGAAGGTTCCGGTGAATTTACAGCGGGGGAAGGAAAGGAAGTGTTTGGACACTTATATTCTTTGGAGATGACAAAGGATCAGTTTTTGCAAAGGATGGTGGCAGCAGAGGGGAGGATCCATTCACAAAAGCTTCGGGATCCCGTGCGGCGGTTTGATGCGTCCGATTGGGAACGCTACTCCGGGGCCATGGACAAGCTGTCGAAGAAGAACCTGTTTATTTGTGACCGCTCGAATGTGAGGGTCCCGGAGATCTATGCCAATACGAAGCGGTTAATGGAGGAGTACCCAGACATGGATCATTTCATCATCATCGATTATTTGCAGCTTCTAAGGCCCATTTCCAAGCGGGGAAGTCGACAGGAGGAGGTGGCAGAAATCTCACGGGCGTTGAAGACCATGGCTCGGGATTTGGAGGTGCCGGTTATTGCACTGTCCCAATTATCAAGGAGTGTGGAATCGCGGCGGGATAAGCGACCAACCTTGGCGGACCTCCGGGAATCGGGAAGCTTGGAACAGGATGCAGATGTGGTGGCTTTTCTGTACCGGGAGGACTATTACGACCGGGATACGGAAAATCGGGATGAGATCGAGATCATTGTAGCGAAGCAGCGGGAAGGCCCCGTTGGTACGGTGGAGCTGTTGTTTTTGAAGGAGTACAACTTGTTTGCTGGAAAAGAAGAGGGGGAGGTGCCGGGATAGTCCCGGGTGCATAGCATCAACCGGGTTTTGACAAAATTTTTTTGGGGGGAGTGGGGGATGGAGGTTGACGATTAGGGAGTTATATCAGGAGGCGATGATTCGGAACTACGACAGTTTGATTCTAGTAATCGAGTGGTTAGTTTACGAGAAAGGGGTGGATATGGACCGGGATAGTAGGAACGTGGAACACATTTTTGAGAAATATGGGGATGGGATTAATCCACATGTAGAGCGGTGGAGGGGCAGTGTTGAAGTGCCTGGCACCGCCCAAGTATTTTCGAAATTTGAGGATTAGAGGGGGATGGATGAAATGAAGGTAAATGTGAGGTATATGACAAGGAATGATTGTTTTACTGCGGGGAGGACCATTGTACCAAAGGGAATTATGATTCATTCAACGGCTACGCCAGGTGTGATGGCGGCGGCTTGGTTCAGTCGATGGAACAAATCTTTTCAAAGGGGAGAGATCAATCGACAGATGTGTGTTCATGCCTTTCTGGATGATCGGGAAGCGTGGCAGTATCTTCCGTGGAACCATCGGGGGTGGCATGCTGGGGGCGCTGCGAATAATACTCATATTGGGATTGAAATTTGTGAACCGGCTGGATTTACCTATGCGGGTGGTGCGAGGATGGTAGGGTATGATGCTAGGGCTCAGGAAAAGTACTTTAGGAAGGCTTGGGATAATGCGGTGGCCCTTTGTGTGATGCTTTGTAGAAAGTATCGGTTAACGGAACGGGAGATCATTTGTCACTCCGAGGGTCATAGGCGGGGGATTGCAAGTAACCACGCCGATGTCATGCATTGGTTTGTGAAGCATGGAGAGAGTATGGATACCTTTAGGGGAGCGGTGAGAAGGGAGTTAGGGATAACGAATGCAAATAGGAATGCGAAAACGAGTGCAAGTGCAAATACACAAACGAGTGGTGCGGTGGAAGTGGGGTCTCCGTCGTCGCTTCCCGTGTTAAAGGTGGGGGATGTAGTCGAGATAGCTGCCTCCGCAACGGTGTATTATCCCGGTGGACCGAGGATCCCTGAGTGGGTGAAACGGGATTTCTATCATAAGATTACGCAAGTGCAGTCAAGGGGGAAGACGGTTATACGAGGAGGAAAGGAATGTGTGTTGTTGGGGAGGAGAGTAGGTAAGAAGAGTGGGCGAGAAGAGGCTGGGATCATGACGTGGGTGGATAAGGGGTTATTAGAAAAAAGTTAAGGTATCTCATCTAAGGGCATGCTTGCTATTCGAAAGAAGATACGTTCCTTCCATTATAATATAGACCGAATGTCAGACGGTCCGACATCAACTCAAGGTTTGTTTAAAATATCATTAACATTAAAATAAAATGCTTTAAAAGCATGTATCGTTTGAACAAAATCGTAAAGTATTGACCATTCGGCTGGGGCCGTGACTAATTCCATCTTTGCTAAGGCCAAACAACATAGCTATAGAGAGGATTTCTAAGAACATTGCATCGTGTCGGAACCACGTGGTAGGTGGTAAGGGATTGGTTTGGGTGTCTAGTATAGTAAACTAAAAGACCACTGTTTTCAAATAGTATGGAAGTACCTATTACAGAACTTCCAAATTTACTATCCCAACCAAAGAAGAGGAAAACGATGGCTCACTCTTTATTCAAAAATATTCAAGGTAAAAATGGAAGTCGGTGGGCTAGATTTGTCCGAGACGCAGGAACAGAGAATATAAATGTTGGTGGCAATTGAGAAGCAGATGTGAGGACAAGAAAAGGACTTTTGCAAAAGTTATGACCTCAGGAAGCGGATGTGAGGACAAGAAAAAGGCTTTTTCGAAGTAAACCAATTTATAATAGGGTCAGGTTTATACTTTTCATCTGCTTTTGTTACCATATGAAAAGTGATTTCCTATTTTTAAAAATATATTAATCTCTTTCAAACATAAACGATTTAATTCTGTTTATAGAGTACATCATTCAAAGCAAGATGCAGTGTTCCTTTGAACTCGGCAATTTTTTGAAATTTGACTCCTGTTGATACAATATTCGTTACAAACTCAGCACAATCCATTGAGTGTAGGGGAGAGAAGTTATCCCGTGCTCTATGAGGAGAACCTCTCCCCTTTACAAAAAACTATCAATAAAATTCTATAAGGTTAGTGACTCTTTTTCGACAAAAATGTATAATTAAAAAGAAAATGACATTTATTACAATTTTTCTTAGGAGAGTATATTTTCATGAAAAAAGGCTTGTTTATGTTTTTTGTTATTATATCTATTATTCTCGTTATTATTGGTAGAAACTCCTATGGGACGAAATTAGATACTATTGCTGAAACCGCCCACAAGGAATTGGCCGCAGCTGTTCTTGCACAGGAACAAAAAGCAGAAGAAGTAAGGATATTGGAGGAAGAACGAGTTCAGTCAGAGTTTGATCGTTTAACTAGTGGATTATCAGATTCCATAAAACAATTAGTTGAGCGAGGCTATTTCTATGATGAAGAAATACATATTGTAGCTTTTGGCTCTAGGTTAATTACGGACTCCCAAAATGAAGGGATAACTCCTTGGCCTGATTTATTGGAACAACAATTAAATGAAGCATATGAGAAATCGATGTTTCAAGTAAGTACCGTATCTGTGGGTGGATTAACAAGTTTACAAGTACTTGGAGATAGGAGATATGAGGAGGTTCTTTCCCTTTCTCCGGACATTGTCATTATTGAACCCTTTGTTTGGAACAATATAGGAGAAGTGGCTACGCACGATACCCATATTGTATTATCCATGATCATGGAAGCCTATGAAGAGGCAGATGAAAATTTTACTATTTACGTTCAACCACCTCACCCCGTTTTTGGCACACATTTTTATCCATTATACGTGGAGCAATTGAAAGATTATGCTTTGGAGAATGGTTACAACTACATTGACCATTGGAGTGATTGGCCAGATGTTGAAAGTGATGATTTACTCCTTTACGTAAATCAGGAGCATCAAATGCCTACGCAAGAGGGACATGAACGTTGGAGTAGTAGTATCATGAAGCTTTTCGTTAATCCATAAGAATTAAAAAGAGAGAGGGATGAATCATCATCCTTCTCTCTTTTTCTACCATTTGATGATATTAGTCGAACTTTAATAAGTAAGCAGAGTAACCCATATAGCAATTAGGACATTGATAAGGAAAGGGGACCTTCTTATTTGCTGCTGTCCGAATATCAGGACTATTGCTACCGTAGGTTTCTAAAGCGATGTTGTTCCAGTCCTCAACTGGTCTTTTTTCCTCACAGCTAGGACATTCTACATGTGTGCAATGATCGTATTTTTTTGCCCGAAATAGTTTAAGTGCCATAATAACCCCTCTATCATTTATAAATTCGATACAATTATCCTAAATGATGGTAGTTTTGTAAATAGGTAATTTGTGTTTTTACAACAGGTTATCCGATAATTCGACATTTTTTTTAGTAACAATTGGTAGAAAATATGATATATTTGGAAGAGCATAGTAGAACTTTAATATAGTAGTTTTGATATATAGCTATAGACGGATATAACAACATAGAGGGTGGTAGGATGATTAAAAGATTGTTGATTTTTCTTATATTAAGTAACGTGTTGATTGCAACTCCTGTCAAATGGAGTGTGGGAGTAACAGCAGAGGCAGGTCCAAATGAGGAAGAGGAAAAGAAAGAGAAGGAAGAAGAAAAGGAAGAAAAAGAAGAAAAGAAGGAAGAGAAAAAAGAAGACCAAGATAAAGAAAAGGAAGAGGAATCTACTAAAGAACCAAGGGAGTCTGAGGAGGAGGATCCTAAAGATAATAAGGAAACAACCAAACCAGATAACTCTGATGAAGGGAAGGAATCCCCGAACAACGAAACCACATCAGGTAATACTAGCAATGAACGAGATGGAACAAATACAAATCAATCTTCCGGTCAAAATTCTACCGGGGAAACAGAAACTAGGGAAACAACTTCATCCAATGAAACGAACTCCAGTTCAGTAACGGAAGTACAAGAAGTACATAGGGAGGTACAAGAGGAAGTTGAAGAAGAAATGGAAGAGGAAGTTCAAGTCCGTACTCCTAGAAATCAGGACCCTGGACGTTTTCATCCTTATGGAAACTATTGGGATGAAGGTTATGACAGAACAAATGACTCCCACTATCCTATATCGATGATGGATGATGCCTATACAAAAACTATTATGGACCTCTATCATCAATATAAAGATGAGTTAAATTTATTGGACCAGGATATTTTTATTTTTATCCGTACTATATTGGATGGAAATAATCATGAATTGGAAGAAATGATAAAATTATTAGATGAAGAGTTTCTAGGAAAGATGTGGAATTTCATCACAAAGGATGAAATGCTAGACCTAGCTCAAACAGATCTGCTCCTGGAGTTTTTTGTTCAAAATTATAACGTGACCTTGTCCACAGTAAATGCTTTTGCAACAGGAGACAAAGAAGGAGCGGATCATACGGAAAAGGAACAGCGTATAGGAATAATAGGAACTATTGTCAATTTCTTTAAATCTATTGGCCTATTTTTCACCAACCTATTCTAAAGAAGCATGGGAATTTCCCATGCTTCCTTTTAACTTTAATTCTATTAATAATTCTCTAGTCCCACTAGTATCAGTAATTGTTATTATTAATGTAAAGATGTTTAAATCATGGGTTAAGGTCAAGATTAAAATAAGCCTCCGCAACTAACCCCCTAAGCTCGTCCAACACAATCCCATCGATCATACACCATCTCTCCAACCATCATATCTATTTCCCTCGGTATTTGAGAAACAATATAATCAATAGACTCCTGATCTGCCCTATGGGCTTTTCTAAACAGTTCTGTCCAATATTCCTCTTGTTCTAGCCTAGAAATCAACTCTTTTTTCCTGAATTTTATATACAAAAACAATTACAAAATCTTATCCACTAGGCTATATAGGGGAGAGTATTACATGGATTTACATAATGTGCTAATTATTTACTATTTCTGATATTTAGATACTAAAGTTGTATTTATAAGTCGAATAAAATCTAGTAAAATAGGTATAGTAAGTATTTCTGTAAATTTGTAGATAGTTTAGAAGAAAGTGAGGTGCCAAAAGTCTTCAAAAAAATAAACAAGTTTAGCATCTATGTCATTACATAGTTTCAAAGGGTTTTAGTATAAAAAATAGGATATAAGCATGATTTATGGAGGTCAGTATGTTGCGAGTAAAAGGTATATTAACTGCTGGATTTGTGTTTCTCCTTCTATTTGCCATCGTTTATACAAATGAAGGAAGTATTATTTCCGCATCAGAGCAATCGAAAATAACTATTATTAACGAAGAACAGTTTTATGCGAATCAAGAGTCTACATTCGAAACTTCAGCTGGTCTCGGAATTACTATCGATAATAAACATGAAATTGGCCAGGTATTTAGTAACGGGTCTGAAGTGAGTAGTATTGAATTCGGATATATTGACCGGATTACGGAATTCGAGCTAGACGGGGAACATTATTTATTAATAGAAAACCGCAATTTAGGAAGCGGTAGTGTGTTACAATTTCAACTATTTTATACCTCAAATGAAGAGGCCATTTTAATCTATGAATCTGGGGATCTTCCAAATGGGAATGTAAAATTAGAAGGGGCAACTATTGAGGTATCTATTCCTCAATTCAAGGAAGAAGATATTCAAACAGCACCGACTGAAATAGTAATGCAACAGTTGCAAATCAATGGTCAACAAATTGTGGAGTTGGAACCGAAAGTTGTCGGCCTAGAAGAAGTTAGCGCAGAAGAACAAGTGCCGCAATTCCAATTATTTAGTGCGAGCAAAACTTTTCAAAATCCAAGTCCGTCAGAAATTAATCAGTTGTTAACGGAAAAGGCTTTGGAAAACAATATTCCTCCTGAGGTATTGAAAGCAATTGCTTGGCAAGAAAGTGGCTGGCAGCAATTTTGGCTGCAAGATCATCCTACCCATTGCACAAATCAACCCCCACGAAAACAAGGGGAGCCTGTAATTGGATGTGATGGTCGTGGGATAGGTATCCTTCAAGTAACTCCAGGGGCAACTGATTTACCGGATGATACCTTAGAAAATCGTGAGGCGTTTAAAGAGCGCTTGAAATATGATATTGAATACAATATTGATATGGGTATTCAAGTCCTCCTCCAAAAATGGCGTTGGACTGGAAATATTTTACCGAGAGTCAACGATGGTAACTGGAGAATTATTGATAATTGGTATTTTGCTATAATGGCTTATAATGGTATGGGAAGAGTTAATGATCCCCTAATTAGCAGTAATAGACCTTTCCAAGACCGCATCTACAGTCATATGAGACTTTTTGGCCAATTAGCAGATTTGAAAGACTTTCCAAAAAATCAATTGAACGTTCATTATAGGGAGAACTCTCCTAATGTAATGAGGTTTACGAATAAAATGCAATATACACTTGCTTCACCATTAACGCCGACGAAACACTTATTTAAAAATGGCGATAAGGTAAGAACAACGGCTACAGCATTAACTTTACGCTCTACTCCTGGAGGAGCAGGTGTTCAGGGTAGTAATGGAAATAGTATTATGATTCCTTATGGAGAAGTAATTACTATAACAGGAGATTTTAAATATCAAGATAATAGAAATAATCAGTTTGTCTGGTACCCAGTAAGGCGAAGCAATGGACAAACTGGATATGTAGCATCTAGCTACCTGGAGGATCCAACTGTAAAAACAAGTGGAAGAATGTACGGGCAAACCCGTTACGAAACGGCTGTATTAATTTCACAACAAGGCTGGAATAGTTCTGATACGGTTGTCCTTGCCCGAGGTGATGATTTTCCAGATGCCCTAACTGGTGCTCCACTAGCATATCAATTAGATGCACCAATGCTATTAACTAGAACAAATAGATTAGATAATGTAACAATCGAAGAAATAAAAAGATTAGGTGCGAAGAAAGTTGTTATTTTAGGCGGAGAACTTGCCATTAGCCAAAAAGTAGAAAATGACTTGAAAAAGCTGGAGTTAGAGATTGATAGAATTGCAGGCAATACTAGATTTGATACGGCCAAACTTATTGCCGATCGATTAGGAAGCCAACATGATCAGGTGATCGTAATTAATGTGGATGCTTATGCAGATGCTATGGCTATTGCCCCTTATGCGGCCCGAAATGGCATTCCAATCCTATTAACCAATAGAACAAGTATTCCTAATGTAACAAAAGGGGTGTTGAATAAAGCGAAAGAAACCATTGTCCTTGGTGGAAACTTAGTTATTTCTGATTCTGTATTAAATCAATTACCGTCTATCAAGCATCATTTTGACGGAAAAACTCGCTTTGATACAGCGGTACAAATTGTGGAAGAGCTTAACTTATTTAGAAAGAATGGCTATTTAGTTACAGGCTATGATTTCGCAGATGGTTTAACAAGTTCCGTTTTAGCTGCTAAGCACGGCGATTCCATTATTTTAACTAATACGAACAGTCTACCTAATGTTTCAAGGAACTTAATGAATGAATTCACCCACATCACCATGTTAGGTGGTCATCTAGCTATCTCAGATAGAGTGGTCAATGAAGTAAGACAAAGATAGAAATAAGTGTGAGGCTGGGACATAACTAAAGTGTTTAATCCGAAATACGAACAATACACTACCTTAGCGTAGGAAATATACGTAGACTCCTCGAAAATGTTAGCACATTTTCTTCGTGCGTGGGCAATCTCAAGGATGTGTAATCAGTGTCCTGCGGGAGCAGAGGCAGAGGTGAGACCCCACAGTGCGATAGCACGAGGAGGCTCACCAGCCGCCCGCGGAAAGCGAAGTATATTTCCGAAGCGGGTAGATTGCACCTGCATCTAGTTTGTTCGGACTTCTTATTAGTAAAAATACTTTTATCCCAGCCTCTGTTTGTAAATAATTCATAGATCAACAAAACACTCCCTTTCCACACAATATAGAAAGGAAGTGTTTTGTTATTTAAATACGGTTTCGACCACTCTCTTAGAGGCCTGTCCATCTTCAAGATAGGTAAATTTATCTGTAAAATCCACAGGTAATGAAAACGAATCAGACTGACTTATTTTCTTAATTTCCTCAATCAGCTCAGAAGTTTCTTTCACTAAAGGTCCTGGAGCTTCCTCTTCAAAATTAACGTAAAACCCTCGTAGGCGATCACGGTAATGTTCGATATCATATACAAAAAATAAAATAGGACGATTTAAGTTTGCATAGTCAAAGTAAACGGAAGAATAGTCCGTAATTAATAGATCGGAAATAACATAAAGCTCCCTAATATCGGAATGGTTGGAAACATCCATAGCAAAGTTTTCAAATGGAGTTAGATCGATATTTTCAGCGATCAGATAGTGGAGTCTTAGCAGAATGACATATTCATTCCCTAACTCCTCTTTTAATTTCTTTAAATCTAAATGAAGGGAAAATTTATATTTACCAACGGAATGGTATTCGTTATCCCGCCATGTTGGGGCATATAATATCACTTTTTTGTCCGCTGGTATACGTAGTTTTGTACGGATCCCTGTTACATCTTCTTGTGTATGATTGTATAAAAAATCATTTCTAGGGTACCCGCTTTCAATCATGTTCTTATGAAAGCGAAACGCCCGTTGGAATATCTCAGTGGAATACTCGTTAGGGGAAATTAAATAGTCCCAACGGCAGGATTCCATGGTGAAATTTCTTTTGTAGTTTTCTGTTGTTGTTCCAGGCATATGGACTTCTTCCATGTCCACTCCTAGCTTTTTTAAAGGAGTTCCGTGCCACGTTTGCAAATACACGGTGTTCTTTGGTTTAGGAATCCATAAGGGGAGTCTACTGTTTGATACCCAATACTGAGCCCTAGACAAGACAAACAGCCACTGTATGGAAAAGCGCTTAATCTGTTTAAGATTGTATTCTTTAAATTGCTCTTCATATCTTGGATCATAGCTCCAATAGCAATCCATCTCTTTTTTATTCCTTTGTATATATTCGTAAATGGCTCGAGGATTACAGCTGTATTGTTTGCCGAGAAAACTTTCAAACACAATCACATTCTTCTTTTTAGGCAACATACCTAAAAGGATAAAAGTTATCTTATAACCACTTTTGATAAGGGAGGATTGTTTTATTTTCGTTAATAATTTTTTCATTTTATTAAGCCTCTCTGATTATTAGTTGTCAAACTATTATTATAACCGAAAACCTTCATTTATTAAATTATATTAGGAAGGATAAGGCATTAAATAAGGGGTGAATTTTTTCCACATTTGTAAATGAAATGATTTGTAGATCGTATGTGTTCTGTTTTAATATATAATTGTCGGGTAATGTACTAAAATACTACAAAAAGTGACTAATTACTCAAGTTGCCTAGTACAGAGGAGTTAGGAAGGTTGTTGTGGCAATATGAATGAACAGCAGTATAACTATAAGAAAAAACTACACATAAAGCAGGAGAAAGATTGTTTTTTCATAACTGGATGTTTAGATAAGGGTCTTCAAGTGAACAAGTTAATCGTTAAATGGAGAAACACAAAGAATACCCTAGAACTCAAATCTCCGACCCCTTCTAATACATTTCATTTTAAATTAAAGCTTATGAATAATGAATGGTTCCATCGTATATCCAAAGGGTATGTTGACTTTTTTTTAGATGTAAGTGTAGAAGGTAATACGGAGTTATTAGAAAAGATTGTAGAAATTCATGGGGAGTCCGTAGCTGACATTTCTAATAAAAGGGATAGGAAGTTTAAAGTAAGGTTAGGTGAATTTGAACATACATCCCTAAAAGGAATTCAAGAACTACACATTAACCATGTTCCTTCCTTATTGTATATAACAAAAAATAATAATATTTCCTTAGCAATAAATAAAAAATATAGTGTTAACCCCGAGGGAATGATCAAAGAAATTAGCTTTCATAAGGGTGTCTTTTCCATTACTGGATCCCTTTTCACAAGGAACTCAGAGGTAGAAGGGGCAACCCTTATGATGATTGGAAGAGATTCTAACCAAAGCCTTGAATTTCCAGTGACCTATGAGCGTACGGAGGAAACACCAGAAAGGTTTGGTCTCCAAGGTTATGAATATAGAGGAGTTATTGAGCTTGAAGATAACAGCATTTCTTTATTTGACGACATATATGATGTGTTTCTCAAGCTGAAACTTGTAAATTATGATGAGCATGTGAGTTTACGTTTAAATGATCCTCATTATAAAGATCAAGCTTATTTAACTGGCATAGGCACTCATCAATATGGGGAAAATGTGTTCACAGTTGTCCCCCATATTACCCATGGGAGATATAACCTTTCCTTTGTTGTGACGAAATTTGGAAAAGGGGAGTATAAGTACTTAAATAAATTATTACGTTGGAATTGGCTTGTCCGTCCATTCTTCCATAAGGAGCTATGGCTGGTGGGTGAGCTTCCTTATAAAGCTCAAGATACTGGATTTCACTTTTTTAAATTTATGCGCGAAAATTACCCGGAGCGAGAGGTTTATTATGTTATTGACAAAAACTCGCCGGAGTTAGGGAATGTAGAAAAGTATGGTAATGTATTATTTTATAAATCAAAAAAGCATATTTTGTATACCTTGATGGCAACTAAAATCATTACCTCCCATCATGCAGATTATATATATCCATTAAAAGCTAAAGTTTTCAAAGATCGAATCAGGGCTAAAAAGGTTTTTTTACAGCACGGGGTGATGGGGACAAGAAACAGTGCTCATTATTACGGAAAAGAATCCACTAGCTTTGAAACGGATCTATTCCTTGTAAGCTCTGATTTTGAAAAAGATATGATCGTTCATGATTTTGGCTATACTGCAGAAGAAGTGAAAGTAACTGGACTATCAAGGTTTGATGAATTATTTCATCATAATGTGCCGGAAAAGAAGCAATTACTAATTATCCCTACATGGCGAGAATGGCTCACAAGAGAAGAGAAATTTTTAGAAAGCCAATATTTTAAAACATATAAAAGCTTATTAAAAAACGTGGACTTACGTCATATAGCAAAGAAGTATAAGATGCAAATCGTATTTTGCCTTCATCCAAATATGCAAAAATACACAAAACACTTAGAGAAAATGGAAGGTGTTCGGATCATTAATCAAGGCGAGGTGGATGTACAGCGCTTATTAAAAGAGAGTACACTAATGATTACGGACTATTCCAGTGTAGCCTTCGATTTCAGTTTCCTAGGAAAACCTGTACTCTACTATCAATTTGATCAAGAGAAATTTCTGGGGGAAAGGGGATCGCACCTAAACTTAGATAAGGATCTACCGGGGCCCATTGTGAACGAAGAAGAGGAACTTTTGAAACTTTTGAACAGCTATGGAGCGTTATATTTTCAAATGAATCCCATTTATGAAAAGCGAACAAAGAAGTTTCTGAAATATAAGGATAGAAAAAATAACCAACGGATTTTAAAGGCAGTGGAAGAGTTGTGATTCAGATTTCAAGGTAAAGGGGAGGGGAAAAGTCACTTCCCTTTATTTCTAACATTTGTTTATTGTTTTTTTTAATGCTAATTAGTATAATTTGATAGGTATTGTTTTAGGATGATGAACGTTTTATAAATAGAAAGGATACCACTATGAAATCAGTTTTTACTGTAATTGGAGAGCAAATTAAACATTTCTATTTAATTCGCAGACTGTCCATATATGAAATGAAAAGCTCAAACAATAATAACTATTTAGGGATGGCCTGGGAGGTTATCCATCCATTAATTCAAGTTGTTATTTATTGGTTTGTTTTTGGATATGGTATAAGGCAACGGGAGCCAATTGAAGTTGCAGATGGAATGTTGGTACCATTTCTTCAATGGATGCTGCCAGGTATAATTGTTTGGTTTTTCTTTTATCAATCAACCATTCAAGGGTCCAAATCCATTTATTCCAAATTGGGTATGCTGTCAAAAATGAATTTCCCAATGAGTGTCATACCTAATATTGTTATATTTTCTCAGTTTTATATTCACATCATTATGCTTGCTATTACATTTCTAGTTTTGAATATTTCAGGCTATTTCGTGTCCATCTATTATTTACAGCTAGTTTACTTTATTTTTGCAACCTTTGCTTTTACTTTCGCGTTGGCCTTAATAACATCTACCTTATCTACGATTGTCCGTGATGTGCACATGTTATTAAATGCCACTTTGAGGATGGTATTATACTTATCCCCAATTCTATGGACCATTTCAACCTTACCTGAATCGGTTCAAATTATCATGAAAATTAACCCTTTATATTATATAATTGAAGGTTATCGATCCGCATTTCTGGGGTTAGGCTGGTATTTTATCGAACAATGGCAATATACCCTATACTTTTGGGGGGTTACTTTACTATTGTTAACCATTGGAGCCAGCATCCATATTAAGTTTAGAAGGCATTTTATCGATTTTCTATAAAACGGAAGTGATAACTATGGAGAAGTCTATCGTACTAAAAAATGTTTCCAAAAAATATAAGTTATACTCGAGGCCGAAAGAACGAGTCCTGGATATAATATTGCCTAAAAATTATGGTGAGGACTTCTTTGCCCTCCGTAATATTAATTTTGAAGCAAACAAAGGGGAAGTTATTGGGTTTGTTGGTGTTAATGGATCCGGTAAATCCACTTTATCCAATATTATTGCTGGCATTGTTCCCGAAACCAGTGGTACTGTTGATGTTAGAGGTGTTGCTTCCTTAATTGCTGTTAATTCAGGATTAAAGAAAGATTTATCAGGGCGAGATAATATTGAGTTGAAATGCTTAATGCTTGGTTTCTCCAAGAAGGAGATTCAAGAAATGGAGCAGGAAATTATTGAATTTGCTGAATTAGAGCGGTTTATTGATCAGCCTGTAAAGTCCTATTCCAGTGGGATGAAATCCCGTCTTGGATTTGCCATTTCCACAAAAATTGACCCTGATATTCTTATCATTGATGAAGCATTGTCTGTAGGAGATAAAGCATTTGCCCATAAAAGCTTAGAAAAAATGAAAGAATTTAAAGAGCAAGGAAAGACAATGATCTTTGTTAGTCACTCAAATGAACAAATTAAGGAATTCTGTGAGAAGGTTCTTTGGTTGGAGTTTGGTCAAGTAAAGGCCTATGGTACTGTCGAGGAAATTATCCCAGAATATGAAAAGTTCTTGAAAAAATTCAAGAAGATGTCTAAAAAGGAAAAAGAGAAATACCGTGAAGAATCCCTACTTAACTTTAGTAAGGTCTAGCACTGCACTGTTTCCTAAGAGTTCAGGGTGTGATTAAAACAATCATCCCTGAATTCTTGTTTTTTTAATTAATATTTTGTAAATATATGTGAACTTTTATTGACTTATGGTAAAGTTTATTAAGATTGTGTATAATTGATAGGTCAAGTTGTGGATTGTGAGGTGAACAACATGTTGTATATCACACTATTGGTATGTTTGGTCTTATCCTTTGTGATTACACCTTTCATTATAAAATTAGCCTTTAAAATTGGTGCTACTGATTGTCCTGATAATCGGAAAGTGCATACAAAAGTAATGCCTAGAATGGGAGGTTTGGCCATCTACGTGAGTTTTCTCGTAGGGTCCTTGTTGATTAGCCCTGCCGATCCGTTTCATTATTCCATTTTAATAGGCTCATTTGTCATTGTACTAGTGGGTGTGTTGGATGATATTTACAATTTGTCTGCCAAGATGAAGCTTGCAGGTCAAATTACTGCCGCATTAATTGTAATTATATACGGTGGCTTACAAATAGAATTTATTAATCTCCCATTTGGTGGTGTGTTGGAATTTGGATTGTTAAGTATTCCAATAACACTCTTTTGGATAGTGGCTATCACTAATGCCATTAATTTAATTGATGGACTGGATGGCTTAGCTGCTGGAGTTTCGGCGATTGCCTTAGTAACATTAGGGGCTATGGCCGTTATCATGGGTAACTATTACGTAATTATTATTGCCTTAGTATTATTAGCCAGCACGTTAGGGTTTCTTTACTTTAACTTTCATCCAGCTAAGATCTTTATGGGTGATACAGGGGCCTTATTCTTAGGCTATATGATTGCTGTTTTATCTTTACTAGGTTTTAAGAATATTACCTTAGTGGCCTTGATTATTCCTGTCCTTATCTTAGGTGTTCCTATTGCCGATACGATTTTTGCTATTATTAGACGTAGAATAAGTAAAATTCCATTTTATGTTCCCGATCGTTCCCATCTGCACCATTCGTTACTGGATTATGGCTTCTCGCACAGACAAACAGTATTAATTATTTATTTGTTTAGTGCTATTTTTAGTATTGCAGCTATACTATTTTCGATGGCAACAGTTTGGGGAGCTATCGTCATTATTTTAATAATGTTAATAGCCCTAGAATTGTTAGTTGAAGTTTTGGGGTTAATAAATAAAAATTACAGACCCATATTAAATTTTTTGAGTCTGTATAAGTCTCGTTTTATTAAAGATAATAATTAAATTTTTTAATAGTACCCTAAAGCTTTATTAGCTTTAGGGGCTTTTTTATTTATAGGATAATCTAAAACAAAAAATATATTTCGAGTACAGAAAAAATATTTTATACATTTGTCTACATCGTTATACAAATATCACAGATAAAATTCCAATATATTACTGAATTGGTGTATGAATATACGTTTATCCAGGTAATTTCATTATCTAGCAATTATTGACAGAGAAAAATGTAAATGATAGTTTTATATTGTACAATAATTCTAATTATTGTTATATTTCATCGAAAAAAGAAAGGAGGATCTTTATTATTAGAGTTTTTTAAAAATTTAGAAAGAAAAGAGGGGAAAACAAATGATGAAAGTAAGAAAACTAAGAAAAAATTTAGCTATTTTTCTAGTATTTTTATTAGCTTTTTCTAATCTAGTGTATGCAGCTCCTGTTGCTGCAACGGCACCTGCGCAAGGATTACCAGAAAAAACGCAACCGACGCCTTCTATCGAGGATACTGTTGATGAAACAGTACTTGCTGAGCAATATGGCCCAGAAGATATGGTGAGAATTGTAGTTGAGCTTGAGAAAGAACCCGCAATTAGTTACGCAACGGAACAGGGCGTACGTTATAAAGACCTAGCTGACTCTGTACAAGCTCAATTACAAGAAGAAATAGTTAGTTCCCAAGAAGCGGTTAAGTCTACGATCACTTCTATGGGAGTCAATTTTGATGTAGAATACAGCTTTACAACAGCACTTAATGGTTTTAGTACAGAAGTGACATTCAGAGAGTATGAATTAATTAAAAATGCTCCTGGCGTATCTGAAGTACATATCTCTAATGTTTATACCTTGCCAGAAGAACAAGAGCCAAATATGGACCATAGCTTAGAATTAGTTAGGGCGATGGAGACATGGCAAGATTATGGCTATGATGGCGAGGGAATGATTGTTGGAATTATCGATAGTGGAATAGACCCTTGGCACAATGACATGACCTTAGACGAAGGTGTAGAAATTAGTTTAACAGAAGAAATGGTTAAGGCATCAGGCCTTGATGGTATCTATTTCACAGATAAAGTTCCTTTCGGCTATAACTATATGGATAAAAATACTCAAATTCTTGAGCAAGGTCCAAGTGTTAGCAGCCATGGGATGCACGTAGCTGGTACAGTTGCTGCAAATGGAGAAATTAAAGGGGTTGCTCCAAATGCACAATTACTAGCTTTACGAGTATTCGGTGATGATCCACGTTTCGGTTCAACATATGGTGATATTTATGTAAAAGCAATTGACGATGCAATTTTATTAGGGGCAGATGTAATTAACTTAAGTCTTGGGTCGGTGGCAGGTTTCGTTCGACCTGAAGATCCAGAACAACAAGCAATTGCCCGAGCAGTAGACAATGGTATTGTGGCAGCAATTTCTGCTGGTAACTCTGCTCATTTCAGTAATGCACTTGGTTTGGGAGATCCACTTGCTTCTAATCCTGATATTGGTTTAACAGGGGCTCCAAGTATTTCTTATGACTCCATTGGTGTGGCATCATTTGAAAACTCTTTCTTGGAAATGGAAGCTTTCTCATGGACAGCTGGTGAAGAGGAAGGAAACGCAGCATTCTTAGCCTCAAATGATTATCATAAAGATATAGAGGCTCCAAAAGAATTGATATATGTAGATCATGAAGGATCTATTGATGTATTAAATGCAAAACTTGCTGAAACAGATGTTGAAGATAAAATAGTAATGCTTCGACGTGGTTTACCATTTGTTGACAAAACTTTGGCGATTCAAAACGCAGGTGGGGCTGGAGCGATTGTAGCTAATAATACAACCGGTTATGTTGCAATGGCTACAGACGGATCCATTGTAATTCCACAAGTATTTATATCTCAAACAGATGGTAATCAATTAGTGGACCTACTATCGGAAGGAACAGAAGTATTTATTGAGTTCGGTGGGGAATCAGTAGTTGCCCCTAACCCGGATGCAGGTAGTATGTCAGCCTTTACATCATGGGGATTAACTCCAAACTTAGATTTCAAACCTGAAATAACCGCACCAGGTGGAAATATTTTATCTACCCTTCAAGGTGGGGGATATGGATTAAAGAGTGGAACATCTATGGCTGCTCCACACGTAGCTGGTGGATCTGCCCTCGTTTTACAAAGAGTAGATGAGTACTTTGAATTAGAAGGTTACGATCGAGCTTTAAAGGCGAAAAATATTTTATTAAACACATCTGTACCTATTAAAGATAATAGTTGGATTAACGGAGATCCGGCATTTGGATTGGATAATCCATATTCTCCACGTAGACAAGGTTCTGGTTTAATGGACCTGCATGCTGCAATGGCAACACCTGTAGTTGTTACGGAAATAAATACTGGTGAAGCCAAAGCTGCATTAAGAGAAATTGGTGATACAGTATCTTTTACACTTCAAGCTGAGAACTTTGGCGATGAAGATGTAACGTACGAAGTGAATGGTAATGTTCAAACAGACTTAGTTGTTTCAGGAAGAAACTGGGTAGAAGCTCAAGGCGTATTTGATTCTGAAGGTGAATATCCAATTGGATTTGATGGTGTTAATGAATCCAATGAACTTATTGTCCCAGCTGGTGGTACTGTTGAATTTACTGTGACCCTTGACTTAGAAGACGCTGTTGTGTGGAATAGTGGAACAAAACTTACCGACTTATTCCCGAATGGTGCTTTCGTTGAAGGTTTCGTTACATTAACAAATGAAGGAGTACCTCCATTAGCCATTCCATATGTAGGGTTCTACGGTGAGTGGGATGAAGCTCCAATTATTGATGCAAAATGGTATGAAGCAGGAGCCTTCCATACTTGGACTGGACTATTTAGTCAAACTGGTTCACGTTTAACACCGATTCCTGAGCTTGAAGGATTTGATGATGTTAACAATATATTTGCATTCTCTCCTGAAGTATCAAACGGTGTTAATCCAGTATTAACATTTTTAAGAAATGCTGAGGCAGTGCAATATAATATTCTCGATGAAGATGGTGAGAGATTAAGAACAATTAGATTAGAAAGTGATGTAAGAAAGAACCATGCAGCACCTGGTTATACTTTCGATGGTACAAGAAATTGGGATGGAACAGTGAACAGATCTGTTGTTGAAGATGGATTATACTACTATGAGGTAAAAGCAAGGGTAGATTTCGAAGATGCTAGATGGCAAAGTGTTCAATTCCCAGTATTAGTTGACACTGCAGCACCTGTGGTAACTGTAGACTATGATTTTGATGCTGCGGTTATTGAATGGGAAGTTTCTGAAGAAGCATCTGGTTTACAAAGTGTAGAAATCCTAGTAGATGGTGAAGAGCAATCAACAGTTGATGTTTCTGAAGACCGTTTTGCACAATCTGGTGAATTTGATGTATCTGGAGTAGCAACAGGTGCAACAGTAGAAATTGTTGCTGTTGACCGTGCAGGTAACACAACGGTAGAATCAGTTCCTGCAATTAACGATGATACGGTACCATACATTTATATTGATTCTCCAGTTACATTAACTGCATTTGATAGTTTTGAAATTCCGGTTTCTGGATACATCGTTGATAGTTCAGAAGTAGTAGAATTCAAGGTAAATGGTGAAGTGACGGAAGTTACCTTTAATGAAGAAGCAAATTATTTCGAATTTGATACTACGGTAACATTCGAAGAAGATGGAGCTCCAGACATTTTCTTTGAAATGACGGATGCAGGTGGAAACTATGTATCTATTAAGCGTCAAGTAATCGTTGATACAACTGCTCCTGTATTAGAAGTTAATGCTCCAGCATTTGTTTCTGAAGATACAAATGAAGTTACCGTTGATATATCTGTAAGTGACAACTTTAACCAATTACGTTTATTTGTAAATGATAGTGAAGAGTACTTCAATGCGTTAAGAGCACCTTTTGGTGTATCTGACTTCTCTGATGAGTTGGAATTAACTTTATCCTTAGGAGAAGATGTAAACACATTTACATTTGAACTAGTAGACGTAGCAGGTAACGTAACAGAGGAAGTTGTTACAATCACAAAAGTGGATGCGTTTGTAAGCCGAATTGAAGGACATACTCGTTTTGACACAGCGGTAGAAGTTAGTCAAGAGGGTTGGGAGTCTTCTGATGTCGTTATCTTAACTCGTGCAGACGACTTTACAGATGCTTTATCCGGTGCTCCATTAGCAAAAAAATATGATGCACCAATGTTATTAACGAGAAATGGTTCCTTACCTAAAGCAACCGCAGATGAAATTGCACGATTAGGTGCAACAGAGGTAATTATACTTGGTGGACATCTTGCTGTTGGAGAAGCAGTTGAACAAGAATTAGAGTCTCTTGTTCCTTCCGTAAGACGTATCGAAGGGCAAACAAGATGGGAAACTTCTGCATTAATTGCTCAAGAAGTAGCTCCTGAGGGCTCTGAAGAAGCTGTAGTCGTCTACGGTAGAGACTTCCCTGATGCATTAGCCATTGCGCCATATGCAGCTGCGAAAGGTATGCCAATTCTTTTAACAGAAAAAGAGGATCTTCCAAAAGCAACAGCAGATGCTCTAGAGACATTAAATGTAGAAAAAACATATGCTTTAGGCGGACATTTAGTCATGTCGGATGAAGTATTTAATGCTCTTCCAGGTGGAGAGAGATTTGCGGGTCAAACACGCTTTGATACGGCAATGATGGTAGTAGAAGAGTTTGATCAAGGGGCAAAACACTTCTATGTAGCAACTGTAAATGATCACGTTGATGCTCTTGCAGGTGCAACACTTGCTGCTAAGCAAGGTACTGGTATTTTGTTAGTAGGAGATTCTGTACGTGATAACTTAAAATCCTTTGTAGCTGACAACGGTGTTGAAAAATTAACCGTTCTTGGTGGGGAGCTAGCTGTTTCAGATGCAGTATTTGGAGAGTTAGTAGATTTAATCGTTAAATAAATTAAAAAAAGACTGCCTAGAGGTTTCTCTAGCAGTCTTCTCTTTTCATTATTTAGTATTAACATTTATTTTGTCATTTGAATTTCTATCCTTTGGATGATAGTTTCCATCTCCATAAGTTTTTGAGCATTTTGTTCATTAAACTCATTTAATTCCTTTTCGAATTGATCCACTTGGTTTTGGACTTGGTTAAATAAATCAGAATTTTTATCGATTTTAGCGGATTTTAAGATATCTAGTCTTAAGTTATATTTCTCCAATTTATTTTCAATAATCGTTTTTCTTCTAAGTATGTCTTCTTTTTGTTTTGTCAATTCATTTTGCCAATTGGATAACTCTTCTTCTTTATTAATAGACATTATAAAACCTCCCCATCAATTAGTCTTCTAAATATTATTATCACATTCCTATGGCTTTAATTCAAAAAATAGCTCT
Source organism: Evansella vedderi (assembly GCF_030813435.1). Classification (GTDB taxonomy): domain Bacteria; phylum Bacillota; class Bacilli; order Bacillales; family Salisediminibacteriaceae; genus Evansella; species Evansella vedderi. The sequence continues at coordinate 85,122 of NZ_JAUSUG010000006.1, forward strand.
GTTATACGAAAACTATGTTTTAATACATTGTCTATTTGCAAACGAAGTTGATTGAAGCGAAAGGCACGAGAACTGTCTCTTCCTCTACCAGCATTGCTTTGTAGCATTATGCGTCGAGACAAATTGATGTTTATTCGACGAAGTAACGCTCTTTCCTGCGGAAAGGGAGTGCCTGAAGCATAAATCAACTTCCTAATTTAGCGTGGTGTCTGTAAAGACATGGGAGTTTTAAACACGCTCTTTAAGTCAAAATTAATAGAAAAGTTATATTTATTTATAAAGAAAAATGTGGTAATTTAAAACAAACTGTAGAAATAAGGAGAAATAGAATGAAAGAAATTAAATGGGGTTCACCTATTAGTGTAGCGTGTATTGGAATATTTTTATGGGGATTAGCAACGCTATTAGATACCATTTGGAAGTATTTTCTTAGCTTTGGATAATGTTAGTTTATTAGATTGGGGGCGACCTTTTTAATGAATAAGTACATAGCAGTTAGTACTGTTATTTTGTTGCTGGTTTCTTTGTTTATTAAATTAAATGATCATTCTATTACGTATGCAAATGCCAATGATATGGGAGAAATAACGGCCAGTTCATTAAATATAAGGGAACAGCCCAATACTACTTCGAGAATTGTGGGTAGTTTAACTCGTGGAACAACTGTTGAAATACATGAACGGCAAGGTAGTTGGTACAGAATTAGACATAATAATCGCTGGGCATTTATACATAGTGACTTCGTAAGGGTGACACGAACTGCCTCTGTTAGTAATCAAATTATTGCAACAGGGCAGGTAACGGCCAGCAGTTTAAATATAAGAAACCAGGCGAGTACAAATGGTAGAGTCATCGGTTCCTACACTCGTGGTACGAACGTAGATTTATATGAAAAGATTGGGCAGTGGTACAGGGTAAGAGTAAATAATGGCTGGGGCTTTATTCATGGAGATTTTGTCCAAGTTTCCAATACTTCTAGTGGGGCTGGGTCCAGTTCTAATTCAGGGACAAATGCAACTACTGTTATAGGTAATGGAGAGGTAACAGCTACCCGGTTGAATGTACGGGATCAGGCCAGCACTAACGGTAGAGTTATTGGTTCCTTAACACAAGGATCTAGGGTGGAAGTTTACGAAAAATCCGGTCAATGGTACAGAATAAGGATAAACAATAACTGGGGATTCGTTCATGGGGATTTTTTACGGGTAACCAATCTCCAAAGTAACTCAGGATCATCCTCTTCCACATCTCAAGTTATCGGTAGTGGGGAAGTGACTGCTACCCGATTAAATGTAAGGGATCAAGCCAGTACCAATGGAAGAATCATTGGATCTTTGGATCGTGGGACCCAAATAGACCTTCATGAAAAGGTTGGTCAGTGGTATCGAATTCGGCTGAATAACAGTTGGGGGTTCATTCATGGGGATTTTGTTCAAGTAAGGAATAGTTCAAATAACTCGGGATCAGGGGCAGGATCGGGCTCTAATGCGAATCAAAATTCAACTTTAGGAACGGGAGAGGTAACAGCCAGTCGGTTAAATGTAAGGGACCAAGCAAGTACCAATGGAAGAATTGTCGGGAGCTTAGATCGTGGAACAAGAGTGGAACTTCGCGGACAAACGGGCCAATGGTATGAAATTCGATTGAATAATAGCAGAGCTTTTGTCCATAGTGATTTTATTCGTGTAATAACTGGATCAAGTAGTAACAATGTCTCAAGGAACTTAAATGGAAGAACTATTTTCATAGACCCAGGTCACGGGGGGAGAGATCCTGGTGCCGTTGTTAACGGTGTATTTGAGAGCAGGCTGGCTTTGGAGATTTCTAATAAGTTGAAGACTGAATTGGAAAGGGCTGGCGCTAGAGTAGTGATGAGTCGCACCAATGATTCCTTTGTTGCTTTATCGGACCGGACCAGAATGGCCAATAACTCCAATGCAGATATATTTATTAGTATTCATATGAACAGCTTCATGCTTCCAAGTGCAAACGGGGTTGAGGTGTTTTTTGACCGTACTAACGCGGGAGCTGACAGTAGAAGACTTGCAGAGTCAGTACAGCGCCAGTTAGTTAGCCAATTAGGGTTTAGGGATCGTGGAGTTGTTGAAAGAAACTTTGAAGTCATCCGGTTTAGCAGGATGCCAGCAATCCTGGCTGAGATAGGATTCATGACTAATCCAAATGATTTGGATAAGCTGGTAAATCAGCAAGATAAAATTGTCGAAGCCCTAATGGAAGCCATCGATCAATACTTTAGAAATTAATACAATAGTCTCTTTGATGCTATTTTTTGAAAGGCTTGGAGAAACGAAAGGCGGCGACTCTAGCGACGCGAGAATTCTTTTGTGCAGCGAGTGAGTGATCGCAGGAGCAAACGGGGTGGGGCAGAGGAGCATTACTTTTAGAATTTACTACAAGTTGTCTCGACGAATGCACTAAGGAGTAATGCTCTTTATGAGCCGGGTAAGAGGCGTTTGCGTTTCGTTACGCGTTACATGAAAGCTTTATGAGACAAGTAAACTTCTAACTAGTCTTCCAATTTTCTTTTCAAAAATAGAAGAAGAGTAAATTAGACATTTGGGGGAAGTACTCTTTTTTCATACTTAAAAAGCCTTGGCATATAAGGACATAAATGTATGAAATTCATTCAACTAAAAAAGCAACCGTAATAACCATACAATATTATATTTAATCATGTAAAAAGTTCACATAAAGTTCGGGGACCCGGTCCCCGAACTTTTCACTTTCTTTGCGTAAATAATAATTTTTGGTATGATTTTGTCTAATAGAGTCAGTTCAAAAAGCTCGGTTTTTGAGCTTTTTGAACTGACTCGAAGCAATGAGCATAGTCGCTGCTGTTTTTTAAGCTTACTAGGAGTGCTTTTCTCCTAGTAAGCGCGCAGCGAACGGAGCCATTGCAACACACTTTTTGAACACGCTTTTAATAAGATTTGATAATTGAAATGATTAAAAAGAAAAAGAGTTGATGATAATGGATAAAGTAAATATTTTAGGTGTAGAAGTTTCAGCTATGACACATGATCAAACAATAAATACCCTTATAGATGCTGTGGACAATGACAAAAAGAAATTTGTTGTTACAGCGAATCCGGAAATTATTTTACATGCTTATGAAAATCGAGATTACTTTCAAGAGCTTTCTAAGGCAGACATCATTACTGCGGATGGTATTGGGGTTGTTAAGGGAGCTAAACTATTGGGGCGCAGTATCCCTGAGAGGGTAACTGGCTTTGATTTATTTATAAGCCTTTTAAGGAAGGCAGACCAAAAGGGTAATTCTATTTACTTACTTGGTGCAAAGGAAGCTGTCCTAAACAAAACGGTGACATATATAGAAGAGCAATATCCAAATATTAAAATCGTGGGAAAACATAACGGCTATTTTGATTGGGAGGACCCTTCCATTGCAAAGGAAATTGCAGGTAAAAAGCCAGACTTTGTTTTTGTTGCCTTAGGATTTCCCCGTCAAGAAAAATGGATAGGAAAGTATATTGAACAGTTTAACAAAGGGGTTTTTATTGGTATTGGCGGTAGTTTTGATGTTTTAGCAGGGGAAGTGAAGCGAGCCCCTGAAATTTGGCAAAGATTAAATCTGGAATGGTTATATCGACTGATGAAACAGCCTTCTAGGTGGAGGAGAATGCTTGCATTACCTCGATTTGTTTTTAAGCTGTACTCCTATAAACAGAGGTGACATGATTATATGACTAAAAGCCTTGTCCAAGGTGCGTTTTATTTAACGATTGCTACAATGCTTTCAAAGATAATTGGAAGTGCCTTTCGCATCCCTTTGCAAAACATTGCTGGAAATGAAGTGTTAGGGATTTTTACCCTCGTCTATCCAGTTTATATGACCGTTTTAATATTAGCTGTGGCAGGTATCCCATTAGCCATTTCCAAGCTAATATCCGAATCACGGGCTATCGGGGAAGAGGAGAATATTAGACATATTTTTATTACTGCCTCCCTATTAGCCCTATTATTCGGCTGTATTAGTTTTGTTGGGTTATTAAGCTCATTAGATTCCCTTGTCGTTTTATTAGGAGGGGAATACATACGATTGTCCATTATTGTTATATCCTTCTCCTTATTAATTGCCCCTTATATGGCGGTTTACCGTGGTTATTTTCAAGGCTTTGACATTATGAAAGCAACAGCGGTATCACAAGTCATAGAGCAAATAGTAAGGGTATTTTTTATTCTTTTGTTTGCTTTTTTTCTTGTGCAGCAAAATCAGCCGTCACACATTGTTACAGCTGGAGTGATGGCGGGTTCCATTATAGGAGTTTTTGCTTCCTTCGTTTATTTACGGATCTACTATACACGTGTAGGGCCAAAACCAAAGGAGGAGCCTTCACAAAAATATAATTGGCAAGCCTTTAAGCTTTGGTCCAAAAAAATATTGGTACTTGCTATTCCAATCTGTATAGGGATTATTACGTTAGCACTGATTAATTTGATCGATTCCCTCACTGTACCGACGCAGTTAAGGGCAATTGGATTTGATGAAGAAACAATCCCCTATATCTATGGTTATTATGGAAGAGGACTTGCACTAGTACAAATTGGGGTTGTATTCGCCCAATCCATGGTCATTCCTTTAATTCCATTAATCACTTCCGCTTTAGTCAAGGGGGAAAAGGAGCATACTTCATCATTAACAGAAAAGGCGTTATCCTATACCCATTTAACCTCTTGGCCAATAAGTATCGGACTTTTAGCTTTAACCATACCAATAAACTATGCTTTTTTTGGTGATTTTCGTGAAAATGCCGTTATTGCTATTTTACATTTTAATGCCCTATTCACGGCCTTTGCTATTATGACAACAGGATTACTGCAAGGGATGAATCGGTCTTTCCATGCGGCCTTAATCGTTCTAGGGTGTGCAGCTTTAAAGGTAATCCTAAATATCGTTTTTATCCGACACTTTGGGTTAATGGGAGTAGCTATATCTACGGTTATCGTTTATGCACTGATGACAATCTTTAACTTGGTATTAATAAAGAACACCATTACGCTAAAGATGTGGAAGCGTCATCATTTTATTTATGGCCTTTCAGCGATCGTGATGGGTATTGTTGTTGCATTACCTTTGTACTGGCTAGATTTAACAGAGTGGACGAGAGGAAATACATTTGTTTACTTAATGGGGATGATTCTCCTAGGCGCCCTTATTTATGGGGGAATGATTTTGGCCCTTAAGGGAATTACCAGTCGAGAATTAAAGCAAATTCCTTATATTGGAAAGTATATCAGTAATGGAGGATGAAGGAGTTCCTATGATGACAAGAGTACTATGGTCCATTATCGTTATCGTTATGATATTGTCTATTCCCTTTCTGTGGGAAAGAGTCAGTATAGAAAGTAATCATACTACCTATGAAGTCTCCATTCCATATGATGATATTAGAGCGATGGAAGCGGTTGGTATACCTGCTGATGATGTACTATCTCAATTCAGGTCAGGGGGGGTTGAATCCATTAGCTTTCAACCTTTAACGATGGATGATTTAATAGAGCGTTCCATTATAGAGGTAGTATCAAGAAGTTACTTTCATCAAGCAACAGAAGGTTCGTCAGAGGAACTCCTTGAGGAGCATGGTATCCTCCTGGAAGTTTTAGATAAACATCATCCTTATATGGAATTATTAAGCAGCTCTATTAACCGTCTCTACGACGGGTTTGCGAAGGTGGAGTCGATTTCGACGGAGAACAATGAGTTTTTATTTTTACCTTATGTTAATGATGAAATAATGGACTTGCCCATAACCTTTGATATAGAAAATATGGAAAGAGCAATAAATAACGATTTTTCCATTATTTTGCGGTTAGAAAACAATCTTGCAAGTGAAGAACAGTATCAAGCTCTTTTACAAGATGTGGACAGACTGAAAGATTATATTAATCACCTGTTATTCATCGGTGGAGAAGTAGTTGGCTATTCCCCTAATCAGGAAAGTGGGGAACCAACTTTACATTTTATTAAAGAAAAAATGGATTACTGGGATACAAATCTTATTTTCATTGAAAATACACCGCAAAAGGGTTTTTCCCAATTAGTACAATCAACGGGACAAGTACCTGTTCGTCTACATAGCTTAACGTTGGAAAAAGGTAACGAAAGGGACCTTTCCCAAGTGTACCGAAGTTTAAGGGCAATGAAGGAAAGAAATATTCAAATCCTGTATATCAACCTTTTAAATAAATATAGCGGTGAAAGGTATGAACTTCCAAATGAAGCATTACATGCATTAGATGGCACGGTAGAATTTTTGCAAACGCTGGACAGCAAAACGATGATGAGCAAAGGGTCTGTTGTTCCCTATCCAAAATTCCAGTTACCTGTATGGATGGAAGTACTTCTACTACTAGCTGCCTCCTCGTTTATAGGGCTCATCATTCAGGAAGTGTCCAAAAGATATACCTTACCGATCGTTATCGCCCTCTGGGGAGTTTCCACCGTGTTTTTATTGATGGAACTGGATTTCCTAATGAAATTATTTGTTTTAGGCCTAGCAATTATAGCGCCTGTTTATGCTGTTTTTACCGTTGGAAAGCCGTCGACAAATACAGGGGTAATTATTTCATTTGTGAAAGGGTTAGGGATAGCTTTAATAGGAGCTTGGTTTGTTGTGAGTCTTTTATATGGTTGGGAATACATGGTTGGTTTAGAAGGCTTTCGTGGTGTAAAGCTATTAGCTGTGACACCATTATTCATCATAGGAGTGTATACAATAGGGCTTGCCGTATTGAAAAAACAAGTCATGGTTTGGCATTTAATCGTATTGTTCTTTGTCACTGCGATCATTGGGTTTTATATAACCAGAACGGGGAATTCGGGAATGAGTCTTCCTTTCGAGTTGGAGACACGTCAATGGCTGGAGAATTTCTTTGGAGTAAGGCCAAGGACGACGGAATTCTTCATCGGAACTCCTTTGTTTTTGCTCGGTATTTATTTCGTTAAAGAGGGGTATGAATGGGGGAAATACTTTTTCCTATTTGGTGCTATTACGTTTAGCTCGATCATCGGAACATTTACCCATTTGCATACGCCACTCCTCGTTTCCATACAACGAACCGTTATTGGACTAGGATTGGGCGTTGTTATCGGGGTCATTCTTATTGTAAGTTGGCTGATTATCAGTAAAACAATTCCTAGAGAGAGGTTTTATGAATGGAAATTGTAATATCAGGCTATTACGGATTTGACAATGTTGGAGATGAGGCAATTTTACTGTCCATTATCCAAGGGTTAAAAAAAGATTTTCCCAGTATCTCTATTACTGTTTTATCCAACCAACCGAAGAAGACAGCTGCTTTATATAAGGTTAAGGCCGTTAACCGTTGGAAATTAAAAGAGGTCATTCAAGCGATTAAAACAGCAGACGGAGTGATTAGTGGAGGTGGGGGCCTTTTACAAGATAAAACAGGATCCACAACCGTTTTATACTACTGTGGTATCATGTGGCTTGCCCATTTGTTAAAGAAACCGTTCTTTGTTTATGCACAAGGCATTGGTCCTATTCAAAGGAAATGGAACCAAAAGATTACTGCCTGGACCCTAGGAAAAGCCTCCTTATTAACGGTTAGAGATGAGAATTCGAAGAACTATCTTAAGAGCTTTGGGGTAAAAAAAGAAATTGCTGTTGTCCCAGACCCAGTCGTTGGGATGAGAGTAGAGGATAAAACACCATGTCGATGGATGAAGACGATCCCTAATGAGAAACCGTATTTAACAGCGACCGTTAGATATTGGTTAGATCATAAAAATTACTTAACCCATATTGCGAAGGGATTATCCTTATATGCTGAACAAGGTTTTCCAGTGGTTTTAATACCGATGCACGGGGAAGATGATCTTCATTGTTCACAAGAAGTGAAACAAATGATGACAAAAGAGGCCCAGGGCAATACCTATATTGCTCCCCATGAAATTTCCATTCAAGAAAAAATAAATATTATTGCCCATTCAGAGTTACTTGTTGGCATGCGGTTACATTCTTTAATATTCGCTGCAATAAACAAAGTTCCATTTTTATCTATATCCTATGACCCTAAGGTGGAGTCCTTTTCTTCCCTTTGTGGGCAACAAGTAATAGGTCGTGTAGATTCCAATTCCTGGTCATGGGAAAGTTTGATGAAGGAAATTGATGAGTATATGGTCAGAAAACCCTTATTAAAATCGAAATTAGTATCATACACAGAGGAAGCAGTTAAGAAAGCGGATTATACTTGCATAAGTGTCCTAAAGCACTTGGTGCAAGCAAAGGTAAAATACAAACTTCAATAATAAAACTGTAAAATTATGTGAATTTATTTTTGCCTGAAACATAATTCTTAAAGCTTCGTCAAATAATATAGAGGAACATTCATCCAAGAAAAGCTAGTTGTATGGATAAAGATAGGGGTTGGAGTACTTGATTATCGTTACGATTTTCATTTGTTTTTTATTTTCTTTGTTAATAACACCGAAAATAAAAACGTTAGCAATAAAAGTTGGAGCAATGGATAGTCCAAATAAACGAAAAGTACATAAGAAAGTTATTCCCCTTTTAGGGGGCTTGGCCATCTATATCAGTTTTGTACTTGGTATCCTTATTATTCGCCCTTTTAACGAAGACTTAGGAGTCATTTTAGCAGGTGCGACTATCATCATGATCACGGGAGTTATAGACGATATTTTTGAAATAAAGGCAAGGTGGAAGTTATTAGGCCAAATGATTGCAGCGGCAACGGTCATTTTTGGCGGGGTATATGTGGAGTTCATTAATCTTCCTTTTGATGGAACGCTTGAATTAGGCGTTTTCGGAATACCACTTACCTTTCTTTGGATCGTTGGTGTTACCAATGCCATTAACTTAATTGATGGATTAGATGGCTTAGCCGCTGGTGTCTCCTCGATTGTACTAGTTACTATTGCGACCATTGCTATGTTAGATGGGAATATATTTATTGTCACGTTAGCATCCTTGCTTTTAGCTAGTACGTTAGGGTTTCTCGTCCACAACTTTTACCCAGCAAAGATATTTATGGGAGACACAGGAGCCTTGTTCCTTGGATATATGATTGCGGTCATCTCCCTGTTAGGCTTTAAGAGCGTTACTTTATTTTCCTTAATCATTCCAGTTATCATTTTGGGAGTTCCAATTTCTGATACTCTTTTCGCCATCATTCGAAGGATAGTGAATAAGCAGCCTTTAGCATCACCGGATAAATCTCATTTACACCATTGTTTATTGAGATTAGGTTATTCCCATCGAACAACGGTGTTAATCATTTATGGTATTAGTACCTTTTTTGCCTTATCAGCAATGATCCTCACGCAATCTACCTTATGGGGAGCATTACTCATTACCGCTTTACTTATTTTGGTTGTAGAATTTATTGTGGAAATGGTAGGGTTAGTTAGTGGGGAATATCGCCCCATGTTGAACTTTATAGACCGGATATCCAACTTGAAAAATTATGATAATTATCGATAAAAATAAAGAAGCTGTCCAATTTTCTTCGGACAGCTTCTTTTCTTATTGATTTGCCGTTTCTAAATCATCTTCTTCGTCTGCTACTACAACAGCACGTTCTAAACCAAGGTGAACTCTTAATCGAAAGGAAATATCTGCAATGGATTCTTCATCTAAGGAATAATAATATATTCCGTTTATCCTTGAGTCGGTACCGTCAAGGGATAGTGACTCAATATTACCCAGATTCGGTGCATATCCATGTAAAGCTAGGATATTTCCAAAACTGAGGTTCGTTTTTAAATGGTTTTCTAAACTATCCATTAAACTGCTGAAATTAGTTATGGAGCTAAAGGAAGCCCCTTGTCGGATAATAGACTCTAGCACTTGTTTTTGACGTTCTCCCCTACCTAAATCTCCTCGTGGGTCTTGCTTTCTCATTCTTACATAAGCAAGTGCTTCTTCCCCATTTAATGTTTGTGTACCTTCATAAATAGTAATGGCACCTCTTCTGTCATTGCTATCCATTTCAGAAAAAGTAAATGGTACCTCAACTTCTACACCGCCGAGAGTATCTACAATTTCCATGAACGCATCAAAGTTTAATGACACAAAGTAATCCACAGGAATGTTTAAAAGCTTTTCAACCGTATCGATTGTTAAGTCAATTCCACCAAATGCATGGGCATGATTTATTTTATCAAGGCCTCTCCCAGGGATTTCTACTCTAGAGTCCCTTGGGATGTTCAGCATTTTAATGGAACCTTCTTTCTCATTGAAGGTTGCTAGTAGCATAGCATCCGTTCTTCCTCTAAGTTGACCGCTCCGATCATCTAGCCCTAAAAAGAGAATGGAGATATTATCTTTACTAGGATTAACTGCTTGTGTACGGATTTCTGAGCGATCCCCTCGCTCTAAAACTTGCTGTGCTCCACTTGTAACATCAGCTAACTGGTAATACATATATCCTACAGCACTACCGGCAATTAAAAGGGTAACAATAGTAAAAATCATTAGTCCCTTTAACACCCTTCGAAGTTTGCTGCCTTTTTTTTGTTGATTTTTATATTCTTTTCTAGAATTTCCCATAAGTAGGTACTCCTTTAATCTTATTTTTAATTAATAAAATATTATTCAAGAATCCTATATGTTGAGACGATATTCATAATGTAAAAGATTCGTTGAATTTGTAAAAATAAGTTGATTGAAATATATAACATTACTATTTTACAACATTTAAATCTATCAGTAAATCTCAAAATTACTCGAAAAGGGTTGAAAGACGATGAGTAGAAGGGAAAAGGGAAGAATGGTAGGCTTGTTTGTCACTTGGTAACTTATGTAAAGATATAATGAAGTTTTTAAAGATTAGTTGATTTATACAATTGCTAGATCTGTTGTGTTTAATTTGAAGAGAGAACGTATATTCTGTTATAATGTAGGAAAGTCCTAGATGGTATTTTGATAAATTGTTCATTTTTGAACTTTTTAAGGGAAATATTCTAAAAAGTTGTAGAAAATACGTTACAAAAGGACGGAAACAAGGTAAAATAAGGATAAATTACCCGGAAATCCATGGAGTATTTTACATATTTTTACCTATATTTAAAAAGAAAGGATTCGCTTATTTCAGGTGATTCCTTTTTTATGGGTTATTTTGTTGTCAGGGGGTGACGATGTTTTTATGGTGATTAATAGTGAAGAGTTGTTCACTATAGTGAACAACAATAATCAGGGAAATGAACAATGCTCCGGAGTGATGGAACTCAGTCATGACGGAACTATTCTACACCTTTGTGAAAAGTGCAAGCCTGACCTTCTAATAGAGTATCAGCTTCAAGTGGGAGACAGCATCCTGCAAACGCCTCTAGCTCCTGTTTTTTCGGCTCGAACAAACGAAGGGAGGAGAGGATGGGAAGAAGCCTCCACTGCACTTGGCCAAAAGAAGAAGGATGATTTTGAAAACTGGTGGTCATACACGTTAACAGATAAATTAGATGGAAAAAATGCCTCGCCAAAAGGGGTAAAATGGAACCGTGAAACAGAGCGGTTAGTGCAACAAATCAGCCTCAGATATGCCCATGAAATTCTAAATGCCCTGACACCTGTTTACGGTATTTTGCAGATGATAAAAACGGACACGGAAATCAAAGACCCAGCTAAGTTAGAAGAACTTCTTGAAATTGCACAACAGGAAATTTTGAAGGGGAAAACCTATGTAAATGATTTTCTGAACATTAATTTTGTTCGGACACCGGAACCAGACTGGGAAAGGATGAGTGATCTCGTTTCCTATATTGAAACACAATTAGAAACACAGTCACCTGAGTTCATACCCTATATAGATATAACGATGGAGTCAGAACAAGACAAAGATGTTTTTATTGATAAAAAACAATTGCGTTTAGTACTTCAATTGCTTTTAAAAAAATGGATCGATTACGCTGACGAGCCTTCCACCATTGAAATCAGTTTTGAGGTTAAAGGAATGGACAAGCTGCAAGTGAAGTTGTTGATGCATGAAGGGGCCGACAGCCTTTATGATGCGGATGATGAATTTATGTATTACCTGCATCTCGTTGACCGCAGCATGGAAATGAACGGCGGAACGATAAAGGTGTGTGAGGGAATAACCCTGGAGTATTCCTATTCCAATGAAATGAAGGCAGAAGCTTTAATAAAGCAACTATAAAGTTCGAAGAAGTTACCAGCACCTGGACCAAGTGATGTTTAGGTGTTTCTTTGAGTTTATTATAAAAATTAATAGAGGAAAATAGCATAGGGAATCCGTAGGTGTATAGTCCTATTACTTCTTTATTGATAATGAATAAAAAAGATACAAATACCTATTGTTGTCGAAAATACTACTATTTTGGTGTATGATATTGATAGTGAGAAGTTAGGAAATGTACGAACGGAATTGGATATTGGTGGTTTAACGAAAATAGCAAACGTATTGAAAAATAAGGTCGAAAAGCCACGGGCTAAAGTGATAGTGCTATGGTAGCCGGGTTACCGAAAAAACTGATATTGAGATGGGTATCTGTTTTTAGGTATCCATCTTTTTTTATGTGATAAATAGTCTAAAACGTTTATCATTGGGATTTAGAATAAAATGATAATAGACTTTTGAATATGATTGGGGGATCAAAGGATGAAGAAAGAGGCCAAAAATAAACCGAAGAGTTGGTTTAAAAATGTTTTATCTAATCAACATCAGATTCATCAAAGTAATGTAGAGGAGCCAGCAACACAGGAAATAATGGAAGAACAGATGAGTATTGAGGATAACCCAAAGACTTCTGATTCACCTAGTAATAAGCAATTATTCACAAAGGACAATCAAGACAAAGTTTCGTTAGATTTAATCGTTTCTTTAGAAAATTTGTTAAATGACCGGCAATTAGTTCTTTATAATAATAAAGACCTTGAGAGCCAGTTAAATACAGCGAATGAAACGATTAGTCGTTTAAAGCACGACTTAAACAAAAAAGAGTTGCTTTTGGAGGATAAAAATCAAGAAATAAGTTTGTTAGAAAGTAATATTACGAACAAACAAATGAGTTATGATCAGCTTCTTGAAGATTATAAAGACTATCAATATACTACCAAAAATGAGTACGAAAAGATTTCCAATCAACTAGAAAAAGAGACTAATAAATATATTAAACTCAATGAAGAGTCGAAGAACAGTCAATATGAAAGTTTACTAAAAATAAAAGACCTTGAAGAAAAGGTTAGGAATTTAGAAATAGAAAATCAGGAGTACACAGAACAATATCAAAAAGTTCTTGATGAAAAGGATGATTTAATGCGGACGATTAATGATTTTACAGAGAGAATGGCTATGTCTTTTTCACCAAAATCATCCACATCTGCACAATCGGAATAAATTGATGGGTGGACCTATTCATGAAAAGAGAAAGGGGACAACCATTTAATGTCATTACATCATATAAAACTACTTGAATTGTTATCTGTACATAGAATGGCTGAAAAATCATTTTTAAAAATTAAATTTTCATTTGGACAAGAAATGGAGTTATTTTGGGAAATTGATCAGGATACCGCTACTCATTTAATGGAATTAACGGAGTACCACGGACAATCTAAATATAGGTTATCCTTTCATAGCTCTTGGGATCCAATAAAAAAACAAAACACAAGCATTATAACTAGAACCTTTAAAGATCATAGTAAGAAAATTTATTTTTCTTGCTCGAGGGAGTATTTAAATCAATTAAACGCAATAAAAGATATCCAACAATTAAGTGAATATAATGATCTAAGCTTTTTAACTAAAGAACTTCCAATGGATGAACAGGAACTGCAAGAGCAAGAAGTGTTGAAGTCCAAAGATCGCAATGGTAGTTATACTTGGAGAGTTCTAACCGTAGTGTGTTTAGCTATTTTTCTATTAGGGTATTCAGGATATGATTATGTTAACAAAACTGTTTCTGGTGAGGACTTTCATGTAATTACTGGATTTACAGGGAAGGAAACTGTTTTAAGTCAAAAAGACTTTCATTCCATTAGTAGAGACCTATCTATAGATCCTCATTTGGAGCACACCCTACCTTATTTAGAACTAAATGAGCTATTAACATTTAGCATTCCTGAAGGAAATGTTGCTATTACATTTGATGATGGCCCTTCTTTATATACAAAAGAGATTACAGACATATTATTGGAATATCAGGTTGGGGGTACATTTTTCTTTGTTGGAAGTAATGTAAAGAAATATCCTGAAAATGTTCGATACGTTCATTCAAACGGTTATTCCATTGGAAGTCATTCAAACAATCATATCAATATGAAACCTCTCTCTAACGAAGATCAAGAAAATGAACTACTAATAGCAAATCAAACGATTCAAGAAATTACTCTTGAGCCAGTAGATCTCTTTCGTCCCCCTTTTGGAGCCTATGATGAAAGAATGCTAGAACTAATGACTCAATTTAATAATAAGATGGTACTGTGGAATATCGACCCGGAAGATTGGAGAACCCATAATCCCAAGGATATTTACAACCATATACGTCAATCCGATGTATCTGGTTCTATTATTCTTCTTCATGAGACTCAGGCTGTTGTTGATGCTCTACCAAAAATAATTGAATATTTGCAAGAAGAGGGATTACAAATGGTGAATCTACGATAATAGTAAACGTATTGAAAGTTAGGTCCCTAGACTGGGCTTTAAGATCGAACGTTTACAAGAGCTTTAGAGCATAAAATAGAATGGCCGAATTCAAATTAGATGGAGTATTTATATTACCTCTTCCTCCAAATACTCCACACCTATTTTTTCTATTGAAACTTGTCCGTTTGTAAGGTTGGTGATCCATTCTTCGAAGGTTTCTTCTTCTCCAACAGTAACGTATAGTTCGATGCTAACCTTTTCTAAATACTCCATCTCCTTGATGCGGTATGGAGAGGAGTGGATGGCGTTCTCGATTTTTCCGAGGAAGTGGTAGTCCAACGTCACTTTATAAATTTGCGCCAGCTTCCGTTCTACCACACCGGTTGCTTTGATGCCTTCCGATGTGGAAGAGCTGTATGCACGAATTAAGCCGCCGGCACCAAGCTTGATCCCGCCGAAATAGCGGGTAACTACCACTACCGTATCCTTCAACTGACGCTGCTTTAGCACCTCAAGAATCGGTACCCCCGCTGTCCCCGATGGTTCACCGTCATCATTAGCCTTCTGAATTTGGTCATTTTCCCCAATCATATAGGCGGAGCAGTTGTGGTTCGCATTCCAATGCTCCTTCTTTATTTTTTCTATAAAAGCTTGGGCCTCTTCTTCCGTCGTAACCCGGTTAACATAAGCAATAAAACGAGAACGCTGAATGGAAATTTCGTGTTCACCATAACCCTTTACAGTATAATAAGATGTAAGCATAATAATCTCTCCTTCAATGGGGAAAAACGCTTTTTAGCTATGTTAAATTAGAGATAATGTTGATTGAAGCGCAAGGCACGAGACTCCTGCGGGAAAAGCAACGGCTTATAAAATTCAAAAAATCCCGTCAGTAACTTGTGTTTTTAGGTTATGATGGAATAGGAAAAGTGTCAAGTTCACTGGCCATTTTCTGAAGATCAATTTAAACTATTACATTCTATTAACTATAGGATAAAAATATTTTCAAGTTTACCCCCACATAATGGGGCATGTTGTCGATATTTATAGTTAATAGGATTTCTCATTGACACTGTCTATTCCATTTTTTCACCAATAAAAGGGTCTGAAAAAAGGAAAATAGAAGGAAAAAGTTGTCGTTTATGTCGAATATGTTAATATTCTGGACAAGCTTCGGAAGAATAACATCAGAAGACAATTCTGTCATTTTGTTTAGGGGAAAGAGAGGAAGTCAATGGCTGCGAAAAATCCTATTGAAAATATATTAGAGAGAATGATGGATGCGGTAGGGGACAGCCGTGAAAAGATTTTTGAAATCGGAGAAGAGTCCCGTTCTGAATACACCCAACTAAAGTCAGAGCTTGATAATATTCAATCTAATGTGATTACGATAATTGAAAAAAATGAAAAAATGGAAATACACTCCCGTTTTGCTAGAAATCGATTGGCGGAGGTTAGTAAGCACTTTGCTAATTATACAGATGAAGAGGTCCGTCGGGCTTATGAACAAGCGAACGATTATCAAATTCAGCTGGCTGTTTTGCGTCAAGAAGAGAAGCAGCTTCGAGAACGCCGTGATCAAATTGAGCGCAGGCTCGTGAGATTGAAGGAAACGGTGGAGAGGGCAGATAATCTGGTAAGCCAGATTAATGTAGTAATTAATTACTTAACTGGAGATTTGAAGCAGGTTACGGCCATGGTTGCCGATGCTGTGGAGATGCAAAAGTTCGGCTTGAAGATTATTGAAGCTCAAGAGGAGGAGAGAAAGCGGCTCTCCCGTGAAATACATGATGGACCAGCGCAAATGATGGCGAATGTGGCCTTGAGGTCTGAGCTTGTGGAAAGAGTTTATGCGGAAAAGGGAGTCGAGGAGGCCATGCAGGAAATTCGTGATTTAAGGTGCATGGTAAAGGATTCCTTAGCGGAAGTTCGCCGAATTATTTATGACTTACGACCAATGGCCCTGGACGATTTAGGCCTGATTCCAACGTTAGAAAAATACTTACGCCATGTTCAAGAGCGGATGGACGCTACCATTATTTTCCGTAATTTTGGAAAGGATATTCGTTTACCGACAGAAATGGAGATTGCCCTCTTTCGATTCGTTCAGGAAGCGGTGCAAAATGCAAATAAGCATGCGGAGGCAACGGAGATCCTTGTAAAGGTTGAATTGAAGCCGACTAGAGCAGTGGCAGTCATTAAGGATAATGGAAAAGGCTTTAACCCGAATGTGAAAAAGGAAGGCTCCTTCGGTATTTTAGGAATGCGCGAAAGGGTAAATATGCTTGATGGCCATTTAAGCATCGATTCCAAGCCGGGAGCTGGTACTCTAATCATGGTTCAAATTCCAGTTGATGGATCAAAAGTAGGTAAAAAGTAACATGTTTATAGCTAGTTTTGGCATGTTCAGTAAATGAGTTTTTTAAACGATAATATTAAATAAGAATGATTGATCTGGATAAATTTATTTTTACAGGGATTTATTAGAGGAGGAAAGGTTTATGATGGATAGAGAGCGACGTATAAAAATAGTCTTAGTGGATGACCATCAGCTATTCCGTGAAGGGGTAAAACGTATTCTTGCCATGGAGCCATCTTTTGATGTTGTAGCAGAAGGCAGCGACGGGGAAGTAGTTTTGGATCTGGTAAGAGAACATCAGCCCGATGTAGTCTTAATGGACATTAATATGCCTAACGTAAACGGTGTCGAAGCAACGAAGCAGCTAGTGGAAACATTCCCGGATGTGAAAGTACTAATCTTGTCTATCCATGATGATGAGACGTATGTTACCCATGTTTTAAAAACAGGGGCATCAGGATACTTATTGAAGGAAATGGACACAGAAGCACTCATCGAAGCGGTGAAGGTAGTTGGACAAGGTGGTGCTTATATTCATCCGAAGGTAACCCATAATTTAATTAACGAGTACCGACGTTTAGCAAGTGATGACAGAATAGACTCGGAAATTGGTTTCCGTGAAGTGGAATATCGCCGCCCATTGCATCTCCTAACCCGCCGCGAGTGTGAGGTGCTGCAGCTCATGACAGACGGTAAGAGTAACCGCGCCATCGGCGAAGCCCTTTATATTAGCGAAAAAACAGTAAAGAATCACGTAAGTAATATTCTTCAAAAAATGAATATGAACGACCGCACACAGGCTGTAGTGGAAGCCATCCGCAACGGCTGGGTGAAGGTGAACTAGAATACTAAATTAATAGAGGCTGTTCGAAAGGGTTTGAGATTTGAGTCCTTTCGAACAGCCTTTTTATATTAGAGAAAGATCGGTCTTTAAGCTTTTTGTATCAGACTCGAAGCGATGTGCGGAGTCGCTGCTTTTCAACTCACTTTTAAAAAATAGTTGGAGAATGTTGAAATGAAGTGGGAAGTTGGTAGAGAGCGGCTTCCTTTTTTGTATTTATAGGTAAATTTTATTTGTCGAAAGTTGATGGATTTTATCGAATCGCACATAGGGAGCGGATAATCGCACATAGAAGCTGAATAATCGCACATAGAACTTTGAAAATCGCACATAGAACTTTGAAAATCGCACATACAACCTGCAAAACCGCACATAGAAGCCCCGCAGCATCAGAATCCGACACAAAATGTTCAAACTTTCCCTCTAGATGAAAGAGGTTTCCACCTATAAACCTCGAATTCTATTGAACATGAAAAGATTTAGTTAGTTATTTTCATTAACCCCCTCTTTTTACCCCAATAAAATATTTGAATAGGAGTGTTCCCCATGCGTTTTTACCCTATAAAGATGAAGGCAATTATCCACTCAGCAAATAGCGGCAACAATCAGTTTTTTCCACACATAACAGAGAAGGCGAAAGAGGAGGATTCCTGGTTGCTGCCGGAATTTCCACCTTATGAGATGGAGAAGAAGCTGTTAAATGATCCACCACCTTTAAACCACGATGACTCCCTTTTAGCACCCTTCCTGCAGACGACTCCGAAACCGATTATCCGATTGCACGACACCAACTGGTACTTTCCGCCTCCAAACGAACAATTCACGCCGAATCCCAACATGGAAACTTACCTAAAAAACCGCAGATTACTGATAGATGAGCTGCCCTTTTCTCACGGGGAGATTCATCAGCATGTAGCTCACGGTTGGGCAGCTTATGAACCGGGAATTACTCCCCGCGGTCGGGGGCACCACTGCAATCGGTGTGGCAACACGGATCCCTCCTTATTTGCCAACTTCCAATGCTTTCGCTGTAAGGACGACTGTGTGTATTGCCGCAGCTGCCTGATGATGGGCAAAGTCACTGGCTGCAGTCCTCTAGTTACCTGGAAAGGAGTTTCGGGAAAAATTTTTTCTGAAACGAAGAAGCATGTAATGGCGTGGGACGGGACCCTTTCCTTATTTCAACAGAAGGCATCTGACAAGCTGTGTACGTGCATTTCAAATTTTTTACAAGGGAAAAACGAGAGGGATCACTTCCTTATCTGGGCTTGCTGCGGGTCTGGAAAAACGGAGATGCTTTTTCACGGCATTAAGTTAGCCCTGAACAGTGGGGTGAAGGTGCTTATTGCTACGCCGCGGACGGACGTGGTGCTTGAGTTGGAACCCCGGTTTAAACAGGCCTTTCCTGACACGGTTATTCATGCTTTTTACGGCGGAGCGAAGGAGCGTTTTGCCCAAGGGGAGCTTGTCATTAGTACGACGCATCAGCTCCTCCGTTTTCACCGGGCCTTTGATTTGGTGATTATTGATGAGGTCGATGCCTTTCCTTATACGGCAGATAAAAAGCTCCGCTATGCCGTTTCACAAGCGAGGCGGGAGCGGGCCCTTACCGTTTTCGTCACAGCTACCCCAGATGACACGATGAAAAGGGAGGCGGAGAAGGGGTTGATGGAGTGTGCCAAGGTTGCTCGACGCTATCACCGTCATCCCCTCCCTGAACCGGCGCTTCATTGGATAGGGCAGTGGAAGAAGGGGTTAGGAAGGAGGCGACTTCCTTCTAAAGTGGTGGCGTTTGTGAAAAAGCATTTGCAGGGAAATAAACAAATTTTCTTATTTGTCCCGAGTGTGAGGGTCATGGAGGAAGTGGAAGCTAGTTTGAAAAAGGTGGTTGATGTAACGGTGGGGGCGGTCCATTCGGCCGATGAAGAGCGGAGGGAAAAGGTAATGGCCTTTCGAAAGGGTGAAATTCGAGTCCTTGTAACCACGACTATTTTGGAGCGCGGAGTAACCGTAAAGGGAGTTCAAGTGGGCGTGTTGGGAGCGGAGGACCGAATTTTTACGGAGTCCGCGTTGGTACAAATCGCCGGGAGGGCAGGTCGGAGTCCCGATGAGCCCACAGGAGAGGTTATTTATTTCCACCATGGGAAAACGAACGAAATGGTGAAGGCGTTGAAGCACATCAAACGAATGAATGCCCTCGGGGAAGAGGAGCTCCTGAAGGAAAAAAGGGGTGGTGGCAAGTGATGGCGGGAAATGCTGCAGGGGTCAGAAAGGTGCTTATGGTGCCATGAGTATTTTGACGGCGAGATAGGCTGGAAATGGATGGTTGGTTTGTCTGGGCAAACAAAGCTTTGTCCCCTTTGTTCCGCACAGTTAAAGAAAATGGAGGAGATTAGTTGTGAAGAATGTGGGCGGCCAAATTTAGGGGCACCGGCGGAAGGGACGTGTCACGATTGTGTACGGTGGAAGAAGGTGGCTCCATGGGATACAAAGGCGTTCCACCATCGAGCTCTCTATTACTACGATCCATTTATTCAGGAGGTTCTGACCGCCTTGAAATATCGTGGCGATGTGGCCCTGGGGGAGCTGTTTTCCCCTGACCTAAAGTCACTTGGGAAAAAAATCGGGTCCTTTGATTTTGTCACTTATATTCCTTTAAAGGAAGGCCGCCATTGGGAAAGGGGATTTAACCAAGCAGAGGTGTTGGCTAGGAGCTTTGCGGCTAAACCGTTGGTGGAACGAGTGGGAGTGTCTAGTAACAAGCAAAGTAAGCGGACTCGGGAAGAGCGGATTTTAGCCATGAAAAACGCATTTGTGCTGTCTGTAGAGGGCCGGAAGGAGAATTATTCTGGGAAACGAATTTTGATTGTCGATGATATTTACACAACAGGTGCAACGCTGAGGAGTGCAGCTAGTCTATTTTATGAAGCCGGTGCGGAATTCGTGGCTGCCGTAACCGTTGCAAGAGCCGTAGGGAGTAAAGCGAGGAAGAAAATGAAATGATTTTGTTGGAAAAAATAGGTAGGTCATGATGCCAACTCTTCTTTCACATTTAAACGTGTTCCTTTGAAACGCTAATTCTGGCTGTTCTTTGTTTTTCGCGCTTCAACCACCACTTTTGCCACGCGAGTTCTTTGTTACCTGTCGCTTTGGTTACAATAAGCACGTTTGAAACGCGAAATCCGGCAGTACCGCACCTTTCGCGTTACAACAAGAACGTTTGAAACGCGAAATCCGGTAGTACCGCACCTTTCGTGTTACAACAAGCACGTTTGAAACACGAAATCCAGTCGTTCCTCTCTTTCACGTTTCACATGGAGCCCGAAATGGAGAGGAAGCGGAGAGAAAGGTAACTATGAAGGCTTTATGGAGCCCGAAATGGAGAGGAAGCGGATAGAAAGGTAACTATGAAAGCTTTATGAAGCCCAAAATCAGATGGAAGCCACGACAAAGGTCACCATAAAGTGATTAGGAAGCCCAAAGCCTAGTGCAAGCAGCCAAAAAGGTCTTCATGATGGTATTCCCAACCAAAATTACCTTCCATTCCTTCAGAAACTTAAACTTCCTTCCCAATCTGCCGATATAATGAGAAAGAATCTTAGGGAGGCGGAAGGAATGGCAGATTTATTAAATTGCCCAAATTGCGGAAAGTTGTTTGTGAAGGCGCTGCGCTCGGTTTGTAATGATTGCGCGAAGGAAGTGGAGGAAAAGTATAATAAGGTCTATCAGTTCATTCGAAAGCGGGAAAATCGTAGGGCAACTATTGATGAGGTAACGGAAGGAACGGATGTGGAGCAATCCTTGATTATTCAGTTTATTCGTGAGGGGCGCATTCATTTATCGCAGTTTCCGAATTTAGGGTATCCGTGTGAAAAATGTGGTGTGATGATTCGGGAACAACGTCTTTGTCATTCATGTGCGAAAGACCTTCGCCAAGGACTACATACGATCGACCGACAAAAGGAATTTGATGCTCGGCAGAAAAAACGGGAAAATGCTAAAATAAAAGCATATGCTTCTTTAGATAACAGGTTGAACCGCTAAAATTTCAACTTGCCCTAAAGTAATATGAATTATTGCCGATATAAACATTAGAATTATGTCCTTGTTAAAAATTACAGCTGGAGGTGTTCGAGTATGAAGATAAATCCTTTGCATTCGGTTAATGCTTACAGGAAACAGCAAGAAGTGAATGTGCAAAAAACAAGTAGCATTAGCCAAAAGCGTGATCAGGTTCAAATTTCTTCTGCAGCGAAGAAGATGCAGCAATCCACGCAAATTTCAGCAGAGCGTCAGGAAAAGCTAAATCAAATTAAAGAAAAGATAGACTCAGGTACGTATGAGGTTAAACCGAAAGAAGTTGCTAGAAAGTTTTATGAGTTTTGGGATAAATAAACGTTGAATGGGACAGTGTATCTCCCTCATTACATTCCTAAGGAGGCGAAGGAAATGGCAAACCAGGAACAGGAATTAATTCAGATTTTTCAAGTGTTGACGGTTGTTCATGAGCAAATGAACGAAAAGGCACTCTTAAAGCAAGAGGCCGTAAAAAAAGGGAATATTCCTGAGCTTGAGCAGGTAATGAAGGAAGAAGCTGCCCTCATTCAGAAGTTGCGGAAGCTGGAAAATACGAGGCTGCATGCCGTCGGTTTATGGATGAAGGAAAAGGGATTTGTGGAAGAGACCGCAACGATGGAGACGCTGCTGAAGTATTTCCCGGAAAGATTACGACCGGAATTAGAGGAATGGTCTCAGCGTCTAGTTGCAGAAATTACAAAGCTAAAACATCAAAACGAGCTCAATCAGCAATTAATTGAAGAATCGTTGCGATTTGTGAACATGTCCCTTGACTCCATGAACCCGCAGCAGGAGTTTGGAAACTATAAACGTCCTCAGGATAAAGGAGACAATGATTTCGAATCAACAGGAAGATCATTGTTCGACTCCAAAGCTTAGTAAAATTTCATAGTTTCGGATATTAATTTTAAAAAAACTTTTTTATAGATATTGTTAACTAGATAGCTTTATTAATATTTTTGAAGAATCCACGAGACTCCTGTGGAAGAACGAGGAGACCACTGAAAAAGGGGAAAAACGGAGGCCACTGAAAAAGTCAATATAAACAGTGGCAATGGCTCCGCGCGTTGCGCGCCTGATATGAGAAACCCACTCATATCAGGCTTCGAAACATTGCAACGGCTCCGCTCATTGCTTCAAGCCCACTGAAAAAGATAAAAAGCGATCTTTTTCAGTGGCCTCAAGAACGAGCCAAACGAGACTCCGGAGAGCGTTAGCTCGAGGAGGCTCGTGGATCGTCCACGGAAAGGGAGTGGATTCTTCAAAAAGGCAGCATGGAAATCTTACCGTATTTATAAAAGTATAAGTTTCTTTTTACATAGACAGGAGAGATAGTCGATGAATTCTACGTTTCATGGGTTGGAATCGATGCGCCGGGCGATGGCTACGCAGCAAGCGGCCATTAAGACGACGGGGCATAATATTGCCAATGCCAATACACCGGGTTATTCCCGTCAGCGGGTGAACTTTACCCCAACGCAAGCTTTCCCTACTCCAGGGTTTAATGCCCCTAAAATTCCAGGGCAAATTGGGACTGGAGTGAAGGCAGGAGAAGTGCAGCGTATAAGGGAAGCTTTCTTAGATACGCAGTTTCGGGGAGAGAATAATAAGCATGGATATTGGTCCGGAAGCTTTACGGCTCTTCAGAAAATGGAAGATATTATGAATGAGCCAACGGATAATGGCTTGGCAAATACAATGGATCGGTTCTGGCAATCCCTGCAGGATTTATCTACTCATCCGGAGGATTCAGGGGCGAGGTCCGTTGTTCGTCAGCACGGAATTGCGTTAGCAGAGACGTTCAACTACACCCACGATTCTCTGAAAGCCATTCAAAATGACTACCGAAGTCAAATCGGTGTGCAGCAAAATCAAATTAATTCCTTGCTGGATCAAATTAATAATATTAACAAGCAGATTGCTGCGGTGGAGCCCCATGGTTTTCTGGCTAATGATTTGTATGATCAGCGGGACCTTTTGGTGGACCAGCTTTCCCAATATATCAATATTACCGTGGAGCAGGTTGGCAGCGGTGGCCTGTCAAAGGAAATGGCTGACGGCAGGTATTCTATAAGACTTCTAGATAGCAACGGGCATGACACGGGCGTTACCCTTGTAGATGGCTCGAGATTAGAGGCACGGGAGTTTCGTGTATCTTACGATGAAGGAACAGGCCTTGTGAATGGGATATTCGTTGCCACCAAACAGGCGCTCCAAGGTGTTGAAAATCCAAGTGAATTGAATGGAAAACCTGGTGTGTTTTCCTTTAATAGCTTAGATGACTTCCCATCATCAGGAAAATTGAAAGCTACCATTGAAGCGTATGGTTACTTAGATAAAGACGGTCAGGAGAAGGGACTTTTCCCTGAAATGATGGCCGATTTGGATCTTATGGTGTATACCTTTGTGGAGGAATTCAATAAAGTTCACAGCTCAGGCTGGAGCTTGTCGGAAATACAAAATGGGGAGAAGGCCAACGATGGTGCAGGATTTGATTTCTTCTCTTATATTACTGCCCAAGGACAGAACCCTATTGATGAAAACAACATCAAGGGAGCGGCAGGACGTCTGCAAGTAAATGCTGCCATTAGGCATAATTTAGATAATATCGCTGCATCGGCAGCGGCAGGTCCAGGGCATACTCCTCGAGAGGAAGGCTTTAGCGGAGACGGCTCCAATGCCTTAGCTTTAGCTAATGTGAAGGACGCAGCCCTAAATTTCGGCGGGACAACCACGAACGTTCAGAGTTTTTATCAAGGTGTCATTGGTGAAATGGCCGTTCGTACGAGCGAAGCGGAGCGAATGATGAAGAATTCAGAGGTCCTTCGAGATTCCGTGGAGGATCGCCGCCAATCCATTAGCGGTGTTTCCTTAGACGAGGAAATGACCAATTTAATTCAATTCCAGCATGCATTTAATGCAGCAGCCCGTAACTTAACAGCAATAGACGAAATGCTGGACCGGGTTATCAACGGTATGGGGCTAGTAGGAAGGTAAACTAATTTAAGAGATAGATGATTTTATTTGGAAAAAAACGAGGTTGGTAGTGTTGCCACTTTCGTTTTTCCAAGGAGGAAGTGGGTGTTTCGGATGCGGGTGACGCAGTCGATGTTGACGAATAGTTCGTTGAGGAATTTGAGTCAGAGTTATCAGGGTTTGCATAGGCTGCAGGATCAGTTGGCGACGGGGAAGAAGATTTCGCGGGCGTCGCAGGATCCGGTGGTGGCGATGAATGGGATGCGTTATCGGACGCAGGTGACGGAGATGGCGCAGTTTAACCGGAATTTGTCTGAGGTTTATAACTGGATGGACAGCGGGGATTCGGCGTTGGATAATGTGACGAGTGCGTTGCATCGGATTCGGGAGTTGACGGTGCAGGCGTCCAATGATACGTATGAGGCGTCGCAGCGTGGGAATATGGCGAAGGAGATTCGTCAGCTGCGGGAGCATTTGGAGTCGTTGGGGAATATGCAGGCTAATAATAAGTATATCTTTAATGGGACGAATACGACGAATGCGCCGTTGGATCCTAGTTTGATGGATGTTGGTATCGAGGCCATGTCCGGTGGTTTGATGGCTTTGCCGGACGGTGAGTTTGAGGCCGGCGAGTTTACCCATGTGATTACCCATAGCAGCGGTCGGTACGAGCTTGCGGAGAAAAATGGCAATGAGTTCCTGTTCCGTGATGTTACGAATGGGGGAAAAAGCATTACGTTAACGTTGAATGAGAATGGGGAGCAGGAATCCCTTGTCCATTCCCATACACGGGTGAATGGCGCAGGTGAAACGGTGACGGAGACGAAGGATTTGCGGGAGTCACAGGTGGTCGTTTTCCACCGGAATGCCGTTTCCACTAATACGCAGAATGTGGAGATTGAACTGTTGAAGGGTGTTACGGTTCCTGTGAATATCCAGCCTGGTAATGTATTTTCAATGGATTTCTTCGGCGATCTCATCCAGTTGGAGAAGGCTTTGGAGGATCCGAGCACGAGGGCTTCTGACTTGACTGCCTTTATTGGGAATATTGATCAGCAAGTGGAAAAAGTGGTCAACGAGCGTGCGGAGCTTGGGGCTCGCTATAATCGTGTGGAGATGATCGATTTCCGAATTCAGGAGCAGGAAGTCATCGCTCGCCGGATTTTATCCGACAATGAAGATGCGGATATTGCAAAGGTAATATCAGACTTGCTAGCTTCAGAAAACGTTCACCGCGCCGCCCTATCATCCATGGCACGAATCATGCAGCCGACCTTGATGGATTTTCTGAGGTAGATAGGGAAAGAGTTCTAAGCTCGTGCAGTGCAGATCGTTGTTTAGCAACTAGTAGCGTTAAATGACTTTTAAAAAGGCTGTTTTCACGAATTCTGTTGCTTTTTTTAAAAGCTTGGAGAAGCGGAAGGCGGTGACTCCAGTGGGAAAAGCAACGGCTGAAGACCCCCGAGGGTGGGTTGCCCGAGGTGGCTGAAGCGTTGCCCACGGAAAGCATCCGCCTGTAGCGTATCCAAGCAATAGAATTTTGCTTCAAAACAATAATTTTTTAAAAATCATCCTTTATAAAAACATTAATTACTCCTGTTTAGGAAGCTAATCCTGCAGGAGTTTTGTATACAAAGCACCTAGGGGGTGTCTATGTCATGGCCATGAGTATACCGCAAATTAACATTCATACGGAACGGGCAGAAGTAGGGATAACCCAGCACAGGCCCGAGATGCAAATACGCCAGCAATCCGCTGATCTACACATACAACAGGAATTAGCGGGAACCCTTCGTATTTCCAAAACGGCTTCTAAGCTGTTCATCGATCAATCGGAAGCCTTCGCGGACGCAGACTTAAAGGGCCCCCTCCGTCGTGGAAAGGAAAATGCTGCTGCTGCAATGCAAAACATCCTCCAATATATCGCGAAAACTGCCCGAGAAGGGGAGCAGTTGAAAAAAATTGAACATGGGGGAAACCAACTAGCAGCACTCGCGAAGCAAAAAGGAGAACGTGCCCCTATTGAAATTGGCCAAGGAACCATACCAGCTAACGCCTTCCGCGTCCAATTTAACTATGTCCCTTCAGAGATCGCCGTTGACGTAGATTGGCCAGAGCCACAGATCCAAATTACCAAACGGGACCCTGAAGTACATATCCCAAAATGGCAAACGGAAGTTTA
This sequence comes from Evansella vedderi, assembly GCF_030813435.1. GTDB lineage: Bacteria > Bacillota > Bacilli > Bacillales > Salisediminibacteriaceae > Evansella > Evansella vedderi. The sequence goes on from NZ_JAUSUG010000006.1 coordinate 112,185, forward strand.
CCTACAACAGAAGCAGCAAATTGCCTTTTCCGTCAGCGGAGGACAACAAGGGCAAATCGATAGGTTGTTATAGCTCACTACCACCCTAATTAAATAGCTCCAACCACCAATAGCTCCTGTGAAGTCCCAGTGCAGGAGTATATTTATGCATTTTATTTGCAACGCTATTTTCGTAATCTTGCTGCCTTTTTTGAAAAGTTTAGAGTAGCGGAAGGTGGCGACTTCAGCGACGAGCGTTACATCATGAAACAGCTTCGAGCCGTCTCGACGCAAGTTTCTCCAGAGCAATGCTAGTAGAGGAAGAGACAGGAACCATAAAAGCTGAAGATACACGAAGGCGGTTTTCACGAGGAGGCTGAAGCGTCAGCCTGTAGTGTTTCCAAGCTACTTTATATTTTAATAGAAAACAATTTTTGACACAAAGTAAACAAATACGACAAAAAACTTTCGATAACCGGTGGTTTATTGTCTCAATAAGACGAAGAAAGTGGTACAATAGAAAATGGATTTGGAAAAGTTTTCGTATAAATGCATTCAATGGGTTTTTTACAAACACACTAAAACATAACTAACTCAAGAGATTCTAGAAATAGACGGAGTGATCGAAGTGAAAATCGCAACAAAATACGCAGGAGAAGTGGAAATCAACCCACAAAATATTATTCAATTTGAGCACGGCATCCCAAGCTTTGAAGAAGAAAAGCAGTTCATCCTGCTACCTTTCAGCGACAGCCCGAGCCCATTTTACATCCTACAATCCGTAGCAACAGAAAGCCTGGCCTTCGTGGTAATGACACCATTTCAATTTTTCCCAGAATACGAAGTAAAGCTCTCCGACAGTGTTCTAGAGCAGCTGGAAATGGAAGACCAACAAGACGTGGCCATCTTTACCATGCTCACCCTGAAAGAAACACTTCAGGAATCCACGGCTAACCTGCAAGGCCCAATCGTTGTCAACAGCAAAGCACAAAAAGGCAAGCAAATCGTCCTAAACGAATCCAACTACGGAACGAAGCACCCGCTAGTAGCCTTGCAAGCTTCCGGTAAAAAGGAGGGCTAACAAATGCTAGTACTCACACGAAAGACCAACGAATCCATCAAAATCGGCGACGACATCGAAATAAAAGTCCTCAGCATCGAAGGGGACCAAGTAAAAATCGGCATCAACGCACCAAGAAACATCGACATACACAGAAAAGAAATCTACCTAGCCATCCAAGAAGAAAACAACGCAGCAGCCAGCGCATCACTGGATGTCCTAAAGCAACTAACGGACTCCATGAAAAAACAGTAACCCTTTTTTTGGGGAAAAAGAGGGCGATACGATTTTCATTTTGTTAATCGTTCTATATAGTGAACACGCTTGCAAAACGTTAATTATCTTCTTTGAAACTTGTTTTCGCACTACTATCAAAATAAGCTTTTGAGACCTGAAATATAATTTTTCAGAAAGGGGGCCCGCCCATGTTAACTACAGAAACAAGACATACTAATACACACCCATCGATCCTATTCTTTGATCAGCAAGACGAAATATCCGAACGGGTTATTGAGTCCATGGAACACCAATTAAAAGAAGGGTCAGTCACGAAGAAGCGAACCCTTCCTGAAGAGCTATTATCCTATAATTGTATCCTTTATTTTATTGACAGCTACAGCAGAACACACGGGAACAATATAAAAAAACTCGTTGAACTGGTGGACGAAAATAAGGACATCTATATACTTCTAGTTCATCACAACTGTAACGAACGGGAACTTTTACGCTACTTAACGCTCCCTGTAAATGGGATCGTTTCTATAGATTATTTGGAAAATCATTTAAGTTTAGTTTTAAGTTTAGTCAAGGACAAAGGTGTATTTCTAGAGCCAGACTTACATAAGAATTTGATCCTTGAAATAGAAAAGAAAAAATTGAGAGACCAACCTATCAAAAAGCTTATCCTCAATCGGGAACTCGTGGCTCCAATGTTAACGGAACACGAACAAGATGTACTTCAATTGATTCTAGACGGCCATAACAATCGTGCAATCGCAGAAAATCTGTATCTAGCCCAATCTACCGTCAGTTCTATCATTAGTAATATGTTAAAAAAAATGCAAGCCAACGACCGCACCGACGCCATGGTCAAATCCATCCGCAACGGCTGGGTAGAAGCCTGTCGTTAGAAATTTGATCTTATACATACTTATTCGAAACTTGAATGAGAGATATGTCCGTAGTAGAATTAAATATTTTTACGTTTGAATGAAGGAATGGATGTTCCTTCTTTTTTTTATGTTTTTATAGTTTGAATAAGTCCTATTTACGACATTTAATAGGCATTATGGACAGTCTTTTTCCGTTTCCTCATTAGGATTTGATGCTTAATGGAAAAAACTCTGAAAAAATATTAAAAAATACTAAACTATTTAATGGTGCTACCGATAATAAACATGTAAAGGTCAAACTAGGAATAAAGGCGGCCGACTTTATCCATGTGCGACCAAAGTAAGCTTCCGCTCACAAGGACGTGACAGGAAGAAAAACCAACTAAATTCAAGGAGGAATTTAACAATGATTATCAACAATAATATTTCAGCACTAAACACACACCGTCAAATGGGAATCAACCAAGGTGCACAACAATCTGCAATGGAGAAATTGTCTTCAGGACTCCGCATTAACCGTGCTGGAGACGATGCAGCAGGTCTATCTATTTCTGAGAAAATGCGTGGTCAAATCCGTGGTTTAGATCAAGCAAGCCGTAACTCTCAGGATGGAATCTCTATGATTCAAACCACCGAAGGTGCTTTGAATGAAGTACATTCAATTTTACAACGTATGCGTGAATTAGCTGTACAATCAGCCAATGACACAAATGTTGAAGAAGATAGAGATGCTTTACAAGATGAAGTAAATGAATTAATTGCAGAGATTGAAAGAATAAAAGATAATACTCAATTTAATAAGCAAAATGTTCTAGATGGAACTGCTGGTGATGAAGGTGACGTAGTTATACAGGTTGGTGCAAATGAAAATGAAGTAATGGAACTTGACTTTGGTATTAAAGGTATTGATTTAAGTGTAATAGTTGACACTGATTTAAATGAACTTGATATTTCTTCTGACACAGCTGCAGCTCAAGCTGCTATTACTACTATTGATCAAGCTATTGAGGATGTATCAGCTGGAAGGTCAAAATTAGGGGCATGGCAAAACCGCCTAGAGCATACTATCAATAACCTTGATAATGCATCTGAAAACTTACAAGCTGCAGAATCACGTATCCGTGACGTTGATATGGCTCGTGAAATGATGGAAATGACTCGTGCGAACATCCTTTCTCAAGCTTCTCAGTCAATGCTTGCACAAGCAAACCAAGCACCACAATCCGTATTACAGTTACTAGGATAATTATTATTTATAAGGAGACCTTAGATGTTCTAGGGTCTCCTTTCTAGTATCATCACAAATTTATTAATTATTCTTTCACATTCTTATATAAAAGTAATATAAGTGAATGGGTATAAATACCCATATTTAACTAGTCCTATTGACACATTTTGCCACTAAGAGTACTATAAAAGTAGAAATATATGACAAAATATCTAGTGAAAAAGGCAAATCATGGGAAACTATGAGACGCAAAGCCAAGGGCCTGTACTACCTATGGTGGATGGCAGCCGGTTACCACAAGGTGATAGATTCCTAGTCTAATTATCTTGTTAGGCTATTTTTATTGCTCTTTTTCCTAGAAAGAGGAGGAAGAATGGATGTCAAAAGTATCAAGTAAGATCGCGTTGATGATGACTTTAGTTCTAGTTCTTCAGATGCTTCTTCCGATTGCCGAGGCATTTGCTTCAGAAGAACCCCTATCTGCACCAACAAATTTGAGTGCTACTCAGTCCTTTCCAGGTGATGTAAGGCTTACATGGAATACTGTTTCCGGTGCTCAAAACTATAATGTTTATCAATTGGTTGATGGGGAAAAAGAATTAGTTGGTAACACAAGCTTAAGTAGATTAATAATAAGAGACTTATCGGAAGGAACTTACATATTTGCATTAACGTCGGTGAGCACTTCTCAGGAATCTGCTTTATCTGAATCGTTGTTAGTGGAAGTGGAATATCCCGTGATGCAAGCCCCAGTGGGATTAAATGAAAGAATAGTCAATGGAAATGATATTCAATTAAGATGGAACGAAGCCGAATTTGTTACGGAATATCGAATTTATCAAGTGAATGATGAGCAGCGAGAATTAGTAGCAATAACAGATCGAACAAACCAATGGTTTAGAAATATGCCAGAAGGTGAGTATGTATTTGAAGTAACATCCTACAGTGACCGCTTTGGTGAGTCGGTAGAAGCGTCACGTTTAGAAATTGATCTAGTTTATCCAGAAATGCAAGCACCAGAAGGTTTAAACGAAAGAATAACAAACGGTAACGATATTCAATTAAGATGGAATGAAGCAGAGTACGTAACAGAATATCGAATTTATCAAGTGAATGATGAGCAACGAGAATTAGTAGCAACAACAGATCGAACAAACCAATGGTTTAGAAATATGCCAGAAGGTGAGTATGTTTATGAAGTAACATCTTATAGTGAACGATTTGGGGAATCTACAGAAGCTTCACGTTTAGAAATCAATTTGATTCATCCAAAAATGCAAGCCCCAGAAGGGTTAAATGAACGTTTAGCAAACGGAAATGACATACAATTAAGATGGAATGAAGCAGAGTATGTCACAGAATACCGAATTTATCAAATAGAAGATAGTCAGCGAGAATTAGTGGCCAAAACGGATCGAACAAATCAATGGTTTAGGGATATGCCAGAAGGAGATTATGTATTTGAAGTAACCTCCTATAGTGATCGTTTTGGTGAATCCGCTGAAGCTTCACGATTAGAAATTAATTTAGTTCACTCCAGTATGGAGTCTCCACAGAATTTACATGAAAGAATAACAAATGGAAATGACATCCAATTAAGGTGGAACGAGGTTGATTACGCAACAGAATATCGTATATATCAATGGATCGAAGGTGAACTTAAGTTAGTAGACACAACCGATCGAACAAACCGATGGTTCAGAGATATGCCAGAAGGAGAATATGTGTACGAAGTTACTTCCTATAGCGACCGTTTTGGTGAATCAAGACCGTCTATTTTAGAAGTAAATTTAGAGCACCCTGTAATGGAAGCTCCTGGTGGATTAAATGAAAGAATCACCAATGGGAATGACATACAGTTAAGATGGAATGAAGCGGAATATGCAACTGAATATAAGATTTATCAGTGGATTGATGGAGAGCGTCAATTAGTTGAAACAACCGACCGTACGAACCAATGGTTTAGAAATATGCCAGAAGGAGAATATAGTTTTGAAGTAACCTCCTATAGCGACCGTTTTGGAGAATCAAAAGCTTCTTCTTTAACAATTAATCATATTCATCCGATTATGGAGCCACCTACTGGATTAAATGAAAGGTTTGCAAATGGAAATGATGTGCAGTTAAGGTGGAATGAAGTGGCATATGCTACTAAATATAAGATTTATCAATGGATTGATGGAGATCGTAAGCTAGTAGCTGAAACAGATCGTACAAATCAATGGTTTAGAGACCTTGACGAAGGATATTATTCATTTGAAATAAACTCTTATAGTGACCGTTTTGGGGAATCTGTAAATGCAAGTGAATTAAATGTTACTGTTAATTTCCCTGAGATGGAAGCTCCAGTAATTCGTATAGGGGCGGAAAATGAAAGTGACATTAGAATCAATTGGAATGCCATTGAATATGTGGAGAAATATAATATTTACGAATTAGTAGGTGCCGAAGCTATTTTATTAGGTTCAACAGATCGAACGAACTTTTGGGTGAGGGACATTACAGATGGTGTTCATGATTATGTTGTTACAGCAGTTAACGAACGATTTGGTGAATCTGTTTTTTCAAATACAGTTACTATTGAAATTATCAGTGACATCACCCCACCAGAGACAATCTCTAACATCGTTGAAAAGTGGGTTAATCATGACTTTACAGTTGAACTAACAGCAACAGATACTGAAAGCGGAGTAGCTGCAACCTACTATTCTGTAAATGGTTCAGACTTCACCGAGGGAACGAACGTTACCATTACAGAAGAAGGGGTAAATGAAGTTTCCTATTATAGTGTAGATAATGCAGGGAATGTAGAAGAGGTTAAAACAGAGAAGGTGAAGATTGATAAGACAGCACCAGAAACAACCTCTAATATCGTCAACGAATGGGTAAAAGATGATTTTACAGTAGAACTAACGGCAACAGATTCAAAAAGCGGAGTATCTGCAACCTACTATTCTGTTAATGGTTCAGACTTTACTGAGGGGACAAACTTTACCATTACAGAAGAAGGGGTAACTCAAGTTTCCTATTATAGTGTAGATAATGCTGGCAATGTAGAAGAGATTAAAACAGAATATGTGAAAATCGACAAAACAGCACCAGAAACGTCTTCTAATATTGAAGAGAAATGGTTTAAGGATGATTTCACTGTAAAATTGACAGTAACAGGTGCCAAAAGCGGAGTAGCTGCAACCTACTATTCTGTAAATGGTTCAGACTTTACTGAGGGGACAAACTTTACCATTACAGAAGAAGGGGTAACTCAAGTTTCCTATTATAGTGTAGATAATGCTGGCAATGTAGAGGAGATTAAAACAGAATATGTGAAAATCGACAAAACAGCACCAGAAACCATCTCTAATATTGAAGGCGATTGGTTAAAGAATAATTTCACTGTGGAACTGGCAGTAACAGATACGAAAAGTGGAGTGGCAGTTACTTACTTTTCTGTAAATGGGTCAGAGTTTAAGGAAGGAACGAACTTTACCATTACAGAAGAAGGAGTAAATGAAGTTTCCTATTATAGTGTAGATAAAGCTGGAAATGTAGAAGAGGTTAAAACGGAATATGTGAAGGTTGACAAAACAGCGCCTATAGTGTCTTGGAACTATAGCGATGAGTACGTGTTAGGTACAGAGCTTCCACTAGTTTATGAAGCTTATGACTCTATTTCTGGAATTAAGTATGAGACACTATTCTTAAATGGGGAAGAAATTAATAATGGAGATGTTGTAACTTTAGAAAACCCAGGAGAATATACCCTTAAAGTTTCTGTAGAAGATCATGCAGGATGGATAACCACTCTTGAACATAAATTTGTCGTATACCTACCAGCTACTATTGAAGTTACACCTGGAATAATACAGGGAAATAATGGGGTATTCACAGTTAGAGTAACAATACTAGAGGCTTTTGATATGAGTAAAATTAAGCTAGAAACTGCTAATTTAAATGGAACAGCAGCTATTGCAGGAAGTAATGGAAACGCAAATCAAGCTAAGCAAGGTCAGTTCAAATTTAATCGTGAAGACTTTGTTTGGGGAGAAAACGAAAAACATTTAGAATTTCGTGGGTATGTTGGAGAACATTTAATTGTTGGTTCTACAACAGTTAAAGTTATAAACAACAATAACCAAAGTAACGGAAAGAGTCTTCAATCCAACAATGGAAATTCCAGAACAAAATAAAAAATATAGAAAACAGAGAGGGTATAGTTAGTACACTCTCTGTTTTTTTGTTTAAATCTATTTTCTATTTAAAATTAATATAAAAAAAATGAATTTTTTACCGATATTAAAAAAAACAATATAGAGGAGTGGATGGCACATGGAAGTGAAGTCCCTTGGTAATTTATCAACCGCACAACAAAACTTTTTTGGCAAAGATTCTCCGAAACCTTCCAATAATGAGGAGAGTAGATTAGAAGAATCTATTCAAAATAATCAAGGACAGAAAAAAGAAGCGTCGAAGGGGCTAGTTAAAGAGAAAGTTAATGCTATGAACGAGCTTGTTGACCTACAATTTACTAGTATAAAATTTCAATTTCATGAACAATTAGATCGTTATTTTGTTCAAGTTGTTAATCGTCATACTGAGGAAATAGTTAAGGAAATTCCTCCCGAGGAATTTTTAGATATGATTTCTTCTATGCTTGAATTTGCAGGAATAATTATTGACAAAAAAATATAATTTTACATGGCATAGCAAAATGAAGCTATGCTTTTTTAATATTACATAATTAAACATTTCTTATATATTGTCGATATAACTAGTAGGTTATCTCTTAAACTAGGGAGTGAAGTAGATATGCGTATCGGTGGACTAGCTACTGGAATGGACACTGAAAATATGATTAAACAATTAATGCAGGCAGAACGTATGCCTGTTAATAAAATGATTCAAGACAGGACTTGGATGGAATGGCAACGGGATGCATTACGTGAAATTAATTTGCAACTTTCTTCTTTTCGGGAATCTTTCAGGGCTTCTGGATTAGGTTTACGTAGTAATTTTAACCAGAAAATAGTTACTAGCTCAGATCCTACAAAAGTAACGGCTACTGGTACATCAAGTGCCCAAAATGCTACTGCAAGAATTGAAGTAACGACTTTAGCAGAAGCATCAACATGGAAATCTTCTGGGTTTGACATTGATAATGAATTTTTTACAAGAAGAATAGGTAATTGGGAAGACGGACCAGATATTCCTTGGGAAAATGATAGGGCAACATTAAAATTTGAAGTGGTAAAACCAGGTGCTACTGAACCAACCACTGTTGAAGTTCAAATTAACAAAACGGATCGTATGAATGATGTCATTAACCGAATGAATCGTTCACAACTAGGTGTTTCTTCCTTTATTGATGATAGAAATGGAAATGGTACGATGATTTTATCAATGAACGATACAGGAAAAGGATCTGATATTCGTTTTGTGGATGAAACAACTAAAAATTTCTTTTCTAGTCTTGGATTTGAAACAGGCGAGAATAATTCAATTAATGGTGAACATCAAACAAATGCTGGTCAAAATGCCCACTTCACGTTCAATGGCCATAACATGGAAAGGGAATCGAATGAATTTACGATAAATGGAGTTCGTTACCAACTACATGGGGTTACAAATGGTACAGTTCGTATCAACACTACTACGGATACGGATGCAATTTTTGATAGGATAATGAAGTTTGTCGAAGATTATAATGCAATTGTTGATAAAATAAACGGTGTGCTTAGGGAAGAACGGCATCGTGGTTATCCACCTTTAACAGAAGAGCAACGGGGGGAAATGAGTGAGAGGGAAATTGAGTTATGGGAGGAAAAAGCTCGCAGTGGTTTGCTTAGAAGTGATCAACAATTAACTTCGGCTTTGAACCAAATGCGGACAGAGTTGTTCAGTAATGTGGAGGGTCTTGATGGAGTTTTTAAGAACTTAAATGAAATAGGGCTTACCACATCACGGGATTTTAGGGACGGTGGAAAAATAGTTTTAGATGATCGACAAGTGACAATGCCTGATGGAACTAGAATGACGGGGGAAGAACGTTTACGAGCTGCTATTGAAAATAATCCTGAAGATCTATTTCAACTATTTAATGCAACTGGTGGTAGAGATGAAAATGGAAGGGTTATTCGTAGTGAGCAAGGTATTTTAGAGAGGCTAAATACACAATTGAGATCAACGATTGATAATATAACCGCTCGTGCAGGACGTGAAGGAAGAACATTACAACAATTTTCTATCGGTAGGAATATCTTGAGTGTTGAGGACCGTATTTCGAATTTTGAGAGACGACTTCAACAAACAGAACAACGGTACTGGGCTCAATTTACTGCAATGGAAAAAGCGATGGCACAGATGAATGCCCAAGCTGATCAAATGTGGTCTATGATGATGGGGATGATGAATTAATAGTTTTGCTTTAAAATTGTTTTTAGGAGGAATTTAATGTGGCAATGAATAATCCATATGCGAATTATAAACAAAATGCAGTTCAAACGAAGTCCCCAGGGGAATTAACGTTGATGCTTTATGAAGGATGTTTAAAATTTATTAAACGTGCAGAAAAAGCTTTGGATGAAAATAAGGTGGAAGAGAAAAATACAAATCTAATAAAAGCGCAAAACATTATTCGTGAGCTTATGGTAACGTTGAAAATGGACGTTGAAGTTGCTCAAAATATGATGCAAATGTATGATTTCATTTTAAACCGTCTTGTTGACGCTAATACAAAAAATGATAAACAAGCACTAAAAGAAGCGGAGGAATTTGTAGTACAGTTTCGTGATACTTGGAAAGAAGTTATTAAGTTAGACCGGCAACGTCGCCACGGAATTAGTGGTGTTGGACAAACTGCTACTGCAGCAGGAGTGACCAACCGTTGAGTAGTTTTAAGAAATTATATGATATAACAGAGCAGCTATTTAAGTTAGTAGGAAGCTCGTCTAATAAAGAAGAACGCGAGATTTATATTGAAAAGTTAACGTCATTAGTGGACGAGAGAGAGATTGTCTTATCTTCCCTTAATGGTGTTGAACCTTCTGAAACGGATAAGGAATTATTGAAGAAGGCTGTAGAATGGAACCAACAAATGGCCCCTAAACTGCAGCAAGAGTTAAACATGATAAAACGGGATATGCTTCAGCTAAAGCAGAAAAAGGAAACAGGCCGCCGTTATGAAAATCCATATGCACATGACCCAGTAGACGGTGCTTTCATAGATAAGAAAAATTAAACAATTGCTAATAGAGGATGTTGTCCGTCGCGGTTCAGCATCTTTTTTTATGTCTAAATTTATTCACATTTTGTTCAAGACCCGGTCTGTGAACAAAATGTGAACAATTGGAATTTTTGTTTACTAGATTCGAATTGGGGAAATGGGTTAAGATTGTAGTAAGAGAATTTAAGTGGGGTGAGATCATGTCTGAGATGAAACTGACAGAAGCTCAACACCAGTTTTTAGTTCAATATTTAGGGTTATTAAATGAAGTGGAATCGACTATTCAGTTTGTCGGGGAGTGTTACCTTCAAGGGGACGCGGATATTGGGGATCGTTTGTTGAAGGATATTATGACTAGTCTCGCACCTTTTAATAGGGATAATATGACTGTTTATTCCATTTTCGGTTCCGATGATTTGGCTTTGAAAACATTAGATAAATTTCAAGCCTCTGTGGATATCTCAATTAATGTGGAGGAGCGCTTTTCGCGAATTTGGGATCGTGCTACTTTTCTTAACGATACACTTGCTCCAAGCTTACAAAGCTGGAGACAGATCATTAAAAAGTATTTAGAAATAAAGCAGGCTGACTAGTTAGGAATTTATCCTAATTTGTCAGCCTGTTTTTTTAATAGCTTAGGAAAAAGTTCACAAAATTGTACGGGACCCGGTAGAGGCTACTGAAAAAGTTCTTTTCCTTTTTCAGTAGCCTTTATGCAATGAGCGAAGCCGTTGCAAGGGTTTAAAAGCCAGTTATGAGTGGTTTTCTCATAACTGGCGTGCAACGAGCAGAGCCATTGCAATTGAACCTCATTTTTACTACATTAACCGTTAACCAATTTTTCGGAGGTCTTCGATTATTTTTTCTCCGTTGGCTGGTTTTTGTGTGAATAGACTTACGACAACGGTGAAGAAGGTTGCTATGATAAATCCTGGTACGGCTTCATAGGTGATCCCAAAGAAATACTTATGGAGAAACTCATGGACGTCGATTATGCTGTACGTCCATTGTGGTTGTTGTTTTACCATAACTACAGTGATCAATCCCGTAATCATTCCAGTAAGTACCCCTGCTCTCGTTAATCCTTTCCAGTAGAAAGAGAGTATCAGTGCTGGTCCGAAGCATGCTCCTAATCCACCGAAGGCAAAGAGTACCATCCAGAAGACAAATTCTTGAGCGGAAGAGGCCAACCAAATAGAGAGACCCATGAGTACAAGAATAACAATACGGCTGTACATGACTAGTCTAGCTTGAGAGATTTCCTTGTCCCTTGCAAAAATTCGTTCGTAAATATCCCTCACAACGGCACTGGCTCCAACAAGTAGTTGGCTGTCTGCGCTACTCATGATCGCTGCAAGAACGGCCACAAGGAGTATCCCAGCAAAAAACGGGTTCATTACTTCGGCACCTAGTGAGGTGAATATTTGTTCGTTATTAGAATTAGGGAGCATATCTACACTCGGGAAGTAAGCGCGTCCTACTAGACCAACCATGATGGCTCCCCAACCCATAATGACGTTCCAGAATGTTGCAATTAATGCAGCCTGACGCATTTCCTTCTCGTCCTTTAAACTCATGTAACGAACAATGATATGTGGGTTACCAGGACTACCAAATCCAATCCCTAGTAAACCAATGATGGCACCGAAGGCAAAGGCAAATGGACTAGTAAACCCTCCTCCTTCTGCGTGCATAGTAGCTAGTATAGGCTCAAAACCACCAAGCTGGATGATGGCTGTAATTGGTAGGATGACGAGTGAGAAAAACATAAACATAATTTGAAGAACGTCTGTTTTACTTACTGCGTGGAATCCACCAAGAATAGTGTATAAGAATATGATTGCAGCAGTAAGGAGCATTCCTTGCGTCTGCGTTATCCCAAGGCTTCCTGAAAATGCGGTAGCTCCACCAACAAGTTGACTACCAACATAAGCAACCATGAAGAACAGAATAATCAGGGAGCTAACGAGACGAAGTATTTTCTTTGGATCCCCTAAACGGTTTTCTAAAATATCTGGAATGGTAATGCTTCCAGTAGATTCACTGAAGCGACGGAATCTACGGGCAACGAAGAAGAACATAAATACTTCAACAGTTATGTATCCTGCAACGGCCCAAACGGCATTCAAGCCAGTTAAATAAGCAGTTCCAGAAACCCCTAAGACTAACCACGAACTACGACCAGAGCTTACAGCAGAGAAAGCAACTGTCCATTTATTAAGGTTTCTCCCTGCTAAATAGAAGTCTGTAAGACCATTGGAGCTTTTTCTAGAACTATAAATTCCAATACCAACTAATAAAATTAAATATAAAATTAATACGGTAACTGTTAGCGGGTGTGCTGTAATATCCATTGTAATTCCCTCCTTATGATGTTTGCTTTTCTACTTTTTTACTTGCTTGTTCCGCTTGTGCCTCCTGTTTGCCGGTAATAAAGTAACAAAGTAAACCAAGCCCTAGAATAGATGATGGGACAACAATCAATCCAAAGAAAATACCTCCAGTCATGTTCTTCACCTCCTCCAATTAAATTGTATTATATTATTTTTGGAAAATGAAGAAAATTCACTCATGGTAGATAGGAAGGTACAAATGAGGAAAAGTTTAGGAGGTTTAACATTTCTTTTTAAAGAAAAAAAGTCCCCGTACCTAAAGGGGTTAAAGGTACGGAGGACTTCTTTTATCGGATATAATATAGTTTTTAGATTAAATACAATCAAGTTTACTGACTTGCTTCATTAGTAGTATTTACTTTATCGGAAATATTAATACCGAAAAATGTCATAAAACTGTCACGGACCGGGTCTGTGACGATTTTTTAATAGGCTCTGTTATCGTTGAATGTTGATTTTAATATTAAAATCGGACTTCCATAAATTTGGAAGTCCGATTATTGCTTATTCGCTTATTCAACTAACGCTTCCCGTTTGTTTAAGTACACCCCTTCACAATTTACTGTAAAACGAAAAACATCGGTTTAGAAGCATTTGGTATCCATATATTAAAAAAGAAAAGGAAAAGTAAGTAAGGAATACGTGTTTACTTTTAAAATTTACTAACTTGTATACCTTGAATTTTTGGAAGATATAGCTGAGCGGATATGAAAGAAGTATATTGGCAATTAAATTAAGGGCAACATATTGCTTGAATTTCCCAAAGGTTAAATGAAAAATCCAGAGTGTTCCAGCAAAGAATGAACCAAATACAAAACTTAAATCATTTAGTATTTTTGTTGTCTTATTACCCTTAATAACCCAAAATTTATATGGTATTGATAAGGCACAGACAATTAAAACAAGTACGGAAGTAAAAATCGAAACAGGTAAATATTTATAAAAAGACTTTCTGGGTAAAAAGATAAGTGAAATCCAAGATATTAATACCGTAGCTAATCGAATTAATGTAGGAGTCATACTACTCTCAGTTCCTTTCTTATATACTATTTGGCGACCAATTAATTTAAAGATAAAATACTTTTTTGAATAATAAAGAGTGAAGTAATACGATAATATTATTGGCTAATACATCTATTGTTATGAAGTTTAGCGTTCTTTTTTAGCATTACTTTTGTTACGTGAATAAGTAAAAAATCTGCTGAGGCAACTTCCGATATTAAACTCTTTCACCCGTTAGTGAAAGTGGAATCCATCACAAATTATTTATATTTTTCTTTAAACTCATCTTTAAAAAACCAACGATAAAACAGCCTTGATGAAAAATATGTTAAACTAATCGTTATAAAGGTCCAATACCACTTCCACTTTACATATTTAATTAGGTTAGTATACCTTTCTAAAATAAATTCTAAAATAGTTATAGCCCCTGAATTAAAGATGTAATAAAAAATTTTTATAAATTTATTCTTATTTTCAGGATAATTAGTGTTAAAGATTGCACATAAAGACGGATAAATAAAATATTCAAATGAAAAACTGGATTTATTTGCCTTTTTAAAAAATCTAACAGGATATTTAATTAGTCCTTTTTCAACTACTAATAAGCCAAATAACCAAGTCACAACCTGTTTATATAAAAATGCTAGGACACCTTGTCTAACCTTATCTTTTGGTATAAATTTAAACAATAGCCCAGCTGTAACGACCCATATCAACCTTAAAATAATATAATCTCTAAATACACTACTTGATTTAAGCATAATCAAAGCCCTCTACTTGTGCATTTATTACACTCTTCCGAAAATCCAACCCCTTCTGTTCTTCTAAAATTTTATTTCCATATTCTAAAAATAACAAAACTTCTTTCTCTGACAAATGATTGATATCAAATGGGAATTTTTTCATTGTTTTAGCTTTCTCCATCAATTGTTCAAGTATAATTCTTCCTTTATCTGTCATGGAAACAACTTTGAAACCTAACTCATTTCTTTTGGTTTTCACATAAATAAATTTCTTTTCTTGGAGTCTATTTAGTAATCTGGTTACTGTCGAATTATGCCAACAACCTAACTCACCAATTTTAGTTGGGGTTAGTTCATTATTATTAGTTGATAGGAGAAATAAGATATGTTGTTGAGCAGGAGTAATATTAAATTCTCTTCCTAATTCATTCCATTTATTTTCTATATCAAAATACAAAGCTCTTGTCATTAAAATCAATTGTTGTCTTTGTAATAAATTCAAAAATATCCCCCTCACTTGTATGTGCAATTGCATGTACAAGTGTTATTATTTTCTGTAAGTATTATCTTATTCATAAAAAAATTACTTTTACTTAACCTCCCCGTTAGTGATATAGCAGAAAAATCAGACAATTCACCTAATATAACCTTAACTTACTTTTCCAATAAAAAGGGTTATAAAAGATAGCTTTATTCTTATTTTGGGATTAAGCGTGCGTCAGTTGAATAAGAAACAAAACTTATATCTCGATATGCGATGTTCTAAGTGTATCATACGTTTCCATATTTGGTATTAAATCCCTTTTAATTATCGAATCTTTTATATTAACGTCATTTCTTTGGTGATGAATGGCTTCCAGTACTTGAAACCAGGTAAGGTAATTATTCAGATACTTTGTTGCAACACCCTTAAATCGTTGTATCCATCCTTTTAGTCTACTGTGATAGCTATTGACGTTTTGAATATGATAAATGCCCTTAGTACGGATTTTTCCATCTGATTTGAATTGATAAATAACCATCCCCTTATCAGCAGCATAGGTTTTAAAGGCACGCCAAGAATCGGTGCATAAGACGTTTTTATTGGAGAGTTTATGTCCGATTGCTTCTTCTAATTGTTCTTTTGTTAATCGTCCCATTCCTAATGCCTGGGAAAACGTCATTTTATCCCGGTCTCTAGCCACTAACACGCACTCTTGTTCATTACTTATTCCGCGTTTTTTAGCAGCTCCTCCTCGTTTACGAGGTTTTCTGTCTTTGATATTTCTAGACCCTTTTTCGGAGTACAGAAAATAGGTCTCGTCCATTTCTTACCACCGTTATAGAACGAGAGTTCGGGTAATTGCAAATATCAACATTAAACGCTAACACAGCGTTTTAATTAAAAAAATGCAGCTGGAGAGTTTTATCTTTAGCTGCATTTTGTTTATATCTTTAATTTAATTAGATTAACCTCAACTCGTCCAATTCCGTTTAAATCAAATTATGCCCGTCTGAGTACTTAATCTAGTATTCCCGGATGGAGCGAAGGAGGATTTCGTCGGCATTGATATTCTCCATATGCTTTATTTCTACGCTCGATTTTAGGTTACCTAATGCATCGTGAATGTTTTCTAAACTTTCTTCATGAATGACGAGCTGCTCCATTATATCTACTAAATCCTTCCTTTTCATCATTTCCTGCTCTATTTTTGCCAAACGGTGAAGGATTACTTTTATTAATTCTTTTTCGTCCAATGTTAGGTCTCCTTTCAAATTATTTTTATTGTGCTGCAATCGATTCGAGTCTGTTCAAAAAGCTCAAATACCAACCTTTTTATATGAAGCTATGCTTTAATACATTTTTTCAAACAAAGTTGATTGAAGCGAAAGGCAGGAGCTGTCTCTTCCTCTACAAGCAAAGCTTCGAAGTGAATCCGTCGAGACAAATCAATGTATATTCAACGAAGTAACGCTCTTTCCTGCGGGAAAAGCAACAACGCTCTTCCATGCGACGAGTAATCGCAGGAGCAGCTGAAGACACCGCAGGGACGAGCGTTTACTTCACGAGTAAGCTACGAGTTGTCTCGACGGATGCAGCTCCGAAGCGAAACTAGTAGAGGAAGAGACACAGTTTTTTCCCGAGGAGGCTGAAGCGTTGCCCGCGGAAAGCGAGTGCCTGAAGCGTAAATCAACTTCCAAATTTAGCACAGTTAAAATAGTTTTCATTTATCGTGGTGTTTTAAAACAGACTCTTTTAAAAAGGAAGATCAGAAGCATCATTGGCTTCGGCTGGTTTACCTGATAGGTTAGTAGTAGAAGCATTACTAGTCCCGCTGGAAACAGTAGGGGCGGCAACTCCGGAATTAGAAGCAACACCCGAACCATTTACGTGGCTTTGATTGGAAACAGCACCATTACCGTTACTAGCACCCTGATTGGAAACAGTCCCATTTCCATTAGATACAAAACCACTTCCGTTTGCTGCCCCTTGATTAACAACTCTACCATTTCCATTTACAGCTCCTTGGTTGGAATAAGGGCCGTTCATTACGCGAGGTTCTTCTCCTGGAATTGGTATCTCATCTGATGGTTGAGCGTTTCGTTTTAGCTGTAGGAAGGTGATATTTTCCGCAATGATTTCTGGAAAACTTAACCGCTTGTTATCTTCAATTTCTTGGGAGCGCATTTGCACTCTCCCTGTTATGCAAACAAGGGACCCCTTCGTGCAATAGTCACTGGACATTTCCGCCGTCTTTCTCCAGGCAACACATGAAATAAAGTCTGTGTCATAATTCCCTTCCTGGTTTTTAAAGGAACGGCGGACGGCTAAGGTAATTCTTGTGAAGGCTCTTCCGTCTTTCGTGTTGGAAATAATCGGGTCTTTCACAATTCTTCCTATTAACATTATTTGGTTTAACATGTCATTCACTCCTAGTTTTCTTTTAATCTTTGATTTGATTTTTGGATTTGTTTTAATTTCCATTCTCGTTCTATATATCTTGAATAATGCTGGTGAAGGGGGACGGGAAAGAGCTGACGAATTCTATCTTTGGAAAAAGCCTTCGGTGGGGATCGTGGTGTAAAATCAGCTGTTAAAAACCTATTCCAGTCGCTTGGATTAGCTTGAAAGTAAAATAGATTTTCTGTTGGCAGTGATAGATTTTTTTCCAGGGAAAGGGAAGGGTATTCTTCCATTGCCGTTCCTGTGAAGATGCTGTTCTGATCTGCGATTAGGTCAGGAGTCACATATTGACTGCAGCTGCTATGCCGGTATTTCGACGGGTCCTCACAAATATTTGCTTCCCTCGGGTTGTTATGAATATAGGCGCTGACAGTCATTAAACCATAATCCGATGGAACTGGGTGAGAGGAGTACCGGTTCTGGAAGAGGGGACCCGTTAACTTGTACTTCTGGTTGAACCAAATGGCGTATGGCGTATTGATGGCATGCATTAATTTTGCTAATGGCTGCTCCTTTGTCTGTATTAATAGATGGTAGTGGTTGGTCATGAGGCAGTAGGCATGGAGCGCATAAGGAGAGTACAGGAATGCATCGTCTAAGATAGAATAGAATTTGTTGTAATCTTCCTCGCAGAGAAAAATAGGCGTTTTACGGATTCCACGGTTAATAACGTGATAAATAGCTCCAGGGTACCATTGTCTTTTACGAACTGGCATCGTTATTTCCTCCTTCGATCATTGCTCTGTTTAGTATTGTGATTAATAAATGGATGAATGGATTGTTCCCTTTGAAAAATAAGTAGTGTCACGGTTAAGTTAAGTTGTGTAAGACGAGAGCCAACCCCACCTAGATCTAATTTCCTTCACCTCCTCTCTGTTTTTTATTACGCTGCAGGTTATAGCAGGGCAGATGTTAATAAATACTGTTTTCAAAACTGGGTTGCTTTTTTTAACAAGCTTGGAGGAGCGGAAGGCGACATTACGCCGTTGCCCACAGGACGTGGGCTGCTTTTAGGCGTAATTGGTCCCCCTGCAGCGTATCCAAGCCACATATATTCATCTAAAACACAACTAGAACATCTATATTTAAAATCTGTGAAAAAAGAAAAAAGTGTGAGGACAGCTGCAAATCCTCGAAAAAAGACCTCATCGAGTAATTGCAGCTGTCCTGCACACTTCGAAATTGGATACTTATTGCAAGGGATTGTAGCCCTTACTGATTATGTATCAAATAAAGATTTATTCTGACCTCTATAGTGGTTAGAGGTGCAATAAGTATATCCGTATCACAGTTGAATGAGGAAACTCCAACAGTGAATCGGTCTTTGGGGAATATTTAATTGTGGTAAAATTTCCATTTATTTAAACCTAGTTTGGGTTCTTCTCAATGTGTGTAAGGCAGGAAGAACGATTTGAAGAGTAATTTGAAGAAAGCTCGATATAGGGCTTCTAGTGAGTGGGAGTTATGACCTATAGCTTTACGAGGAGTAAAATGGCAGAATGTCGAACTATAGGAAATATATGTATCTTATAGGAGCTTATGTCTAATATTATTGTAAGCGTTTTAAAAAGACAATACTATTTTCGTACTTTGACACAAAATGTACACATTTCCAACCAAAAAAATGACAAGGACCGGGTCCCGCACGATTTTGTGAACAATGTTGACAAGGGGTGGTAGTTGCTTCGCTCTTCGCTCGCCCACTGCGACGGCTCCGCAAATACTTAGAGGAGGATCAAAAGGCTAAAAACACGCCTTTTGATCCTCCTCTTATCCAATATTCCACATATATTGTTCGCCTTCGTCGTGGCTGTTTTCCATGTAGTTGTAATGCCAGATCATGTACGTTAAAATGGTCCAAATTTTACGGCTGGCATCGAACTTGCCTTGGCGATGGTCTTCCAGCAGTTGTAGGCATTCTTTTTTATTAAAGAGATGATCTGTTTGGCTGTTGGTGATCCAGCTCCTTGCCCAGTCGTACATCTCATCCTTCAGCCAAATTCGAATGGGTACTGGGAAACCTAATTTTTTCCGGTGTAATACATGGGCTGGTACTACATCCCCTAATGCTTCCCGTAACCATACCTTTGTTTGGTGACCGTGCACCTTTCCGTGCAATGGAATGCGCGATGCCACATCAAACACATCTCGATCTAAAAATGGCACCCGTAATTCTAGGGAATGGGCCATGGTCATTTTATCTGCCTTCACTAAAATATCGCCTCGGAGCCATGTGTGCATATCCACATATTGCATTCTCGTCACATCATCGTATGCCTTTGAGTCCTCATATAAATGTTTAACGATGTCATTGGTCTTCCAGTTTGGTGATCCTGGAATAAGAATTTTATCCTTTTCATCATCTGTAAAGATTTTCGCATTTCCTACAAAACGCTCTTCTAACGGTGTACAACCGCGAATGAGGAAGCTTCGGCCTTTCATTCCCATTGGCAAGCGCTGTGCTAAATTTTTTACAATTGGCTTCAATGGGCTTGGGATTCCTTTGAATACACCTAACGATTGCGGTTCGCGATAGATGTTATAACCTCCGAATAGCTCGTCAGCACCTTCACCGGATAGGACAACCTTTACGTGCTTGCTAGCTTCTTGGGCCACGAAATAGAGTGGAATAGCCGCTGGGTCCGCAACTGGCTCATCCATATGCCAGATGATTTTCGGAAACTCATTCATGACGTCTTCAACGGAAATTTTTACCCGGCGATGGTTAACATCGAGGGCTTCCGCTGTTTCTTCTGCCACATCCCCTTCACTGTATCCTTCCCGGTCAAACTCCGCCGTGAACGTATTTAAGTCAGGGTGATATTGTCTCGCAATGGCAACGATGGCGGAGGAGTCGATTCCTCCTGATAGGAAGGCCCCTACTGGTACATCAGACCGCATATGTCGTTTGACGGAATCGATTAAGGTTTCCCGGATTTCCGTTTGTACATTATTTTTTTCCGCTAGGAGTGCTTTTCGTTTGAAAGGGGCTAACAAGAAGTTAACAGCTTTCTTGGAAAACTCCTCTTTCGGTAAAAACTCTGGCTTCCAGTAGCAACGGAGATGGAGGCTTTCACCGGGACGCCATGACAGGGAGTGTCCAGGTGCAACCTTATCTATTTTCGATGTTGCCGTATGGGGCTCAGGAATATATTGAAACGTTAAATAATGAAAGGCTGCTTCTCCGTCAATATAAGCAGGTTCATTAATAAAGAATAATGATTTTTTCTCCGATGCAAAAACAACGGTTCCGTCTCTTAATGTGCGATAAAATAAAGGCTTGATTCCGAATGGATCCCTTGCTCCAAAGAGCCGCTCTTTATTTTTGTCCCAAATCAAGAAGGAAAACATTCCTTTAAACTTGTTTAAGCATTCTTCACCGTAATAATGGTAGGAAGCTAAAATAACCTCTGTATCCGAATGGGTTTCGAAGGTCGCTCCCATATCCATAAGTTCTTCTCGGAGCTCAGGTGCGTTATAAATTTCTCCGTTAAAAATGATGGTATAGCGGGCATTTAAATAACTCATTGGTTGATGGCCGCCCTCTAAGTCCACAATACTTAAACGTTGAAATCCGAGGCGCACGTATTTGTCCTCGAACACACCGGAATCATCGGGTCCGCGGTGTGTGATCACATCCATCATTTGCTTCATGGGCTGCTCGTATAGTGCCTGTTCATTTGCGGATACGATTCCGATAAATCCACACATTTTCTTTTGCTCCTTTCAAACATGTTCCCTTAGCTGGTACCTATAAAGTAAGTAATCTGCTATTTTTTAAAATTATTACACAAAGTAGATATATTATAGTCTTTTTTTTCTAAAAAAAATAGATGGTTTTGAATTAATTTTTTTGGTCAATGAAGACGTATTATTTATTATTTGAAAAAAATAGTTTGATTAAACCCTTGCTTTAGAAAATGGTTATTTGTTACCACTTTTTTGCTTCATTCAATACGTTAGACGCTGCGATAATTCATAAGGTTTCAACTATGTTACAAATTTATTAAAATTAGTTTAGAAGCTGAAGCCTTACCCGCGAAAAGCGAGCAGGTGGATGGCATATCAACACCTCTTATCAAGGATTCAGGTTAGAAGTTATTATACCAATATGTTAAGCGCTTGCAAAAATTCGACTTTATTTGTCGAAATAATCAGTATAAAAGCAATTGACGGTTTGGAATATCGTTGTTATAGTGAAATTGTGGTAGCCCCACAGGATTTCTTAATATGAAGGGAATGTGTTAGAAACATGCAAGGAAAAGTAAAATGGTTTAATGCAGAAAAAGGATTTGGATTTATCGAGCGCGAAGGTGGAGACGATGTATTCGTACACTACTCCGCAATTGAGCAAGAAGGTTTTAAAACTCTTGAAGAAGGTCAAGAGGTAGAATTTGAAATCGTAGAAGGTGCTCGAGGACCACAAGCTGCAAACGTAGTAAAGCGTTAATTGACATTCCCGGAATATCTGGAAGTTAGATCAAGGCACAGACTCACTCTAATAGAATAAAGTTTGTGAACAATTGAAACTGCTTACATGGGGAATATAATAAACGTTTATCTTAACGTTGAATAGCATGACAAAGGAGGGGATCTCAAAAGGTGTTTAATTTAACCTTATGAGGCTCCCTCTTTTTTTGCAGTTTGAGTTCACGGACCGGGTCTGTGACGTTTTTGTGAACATTCCATATTTAGGTTAAGCTTGGCTAAATATGGATAAGGTAGTAACGAAGAATATTCAGCTGTACCTAAGGAACAATGAGTGGTGTACTAAAAATCTTTCGACAAAATCTTTTCATTTTTTTCTTGGCCTTTAGGAAGGAATATTAAAAGGGTATGGAGAATATTACTTACATAACCGAAAGGAGGAGTTTGCTTATGAATTTCAATATTCGTGGCGAAAACCTTGATATTACACCAGCATTGAGAGATTACGTGGAGAAAAAAGTAGGGAAACTGGAGAAATACTTTGATGGAACCCCTTCATCAGACGTAAATGTCAAAATGAGTGTTCTGAACAATGATCAGAAGGTTGAAATTACGATTCCAATGACTAAGCTCTTATTAAGGGCCGAAGAAAAGCATATAGACATGTATGCGGCTATCGACTTGGTTGTGGAAAAGTTAGAAAGACAAATTAGAAAGCACAAAACAAAAGTTAATAGAAAATACCGCCAAGAAGATAGTTTAAAATATATGTTTAAGAATGATTTAGAGCCGTTAGCGAAAAATGGTGTTACTGCTGTAGCTCATGAAGAGGACGAAGATTTTGAAATTGTCCGTACAAAGCGGTTTGCCTTAAAGCCGATGGATGCGGAAGAAGCCATTTTACAAATGGATATGCTAGGTCACAACTTCTTCGTATTCTCTAATTCCGTAAGTGGTTCAACAAATGTTGTATATAAAAGAAAAGATGGCCGTTACGGCTTAATTGAACCAGAATAAAAAGTACGTTCTAACCAAAATTAAAACGGACGTTAATAATAATGAAAGAAAAGGAGCCTGCAATGAATGCAGGCTCCTTTTTAGGTTGTCACAGACCGGGTCTGTGAACGAAAGTTCGGGGACCGGTTCTGTGACAGTTTTGTGAATTATTTTTTGGCGATTTTTATTCGGTTTGTTTCTCCTGATTTTACAGGGCCTGGATTTTGGATGACGACGTATTCGTCTTCTTTCAAGTTAGTGAATACGATTGGTGTTATTGCAGAAGTAGCTTCGTTTTTCACTTTGGCTAAATCCACTTGGAGTAGCTTTTGACCTTGTTTTACTTCGTCTCCTTGGCTGACGAATGCTTCAAAGCCTTCTCCTTTCATTTTTACCGTATCAATACCAACGTGAACAAGTACTTCTCTTCCGTCTGGTGTCTCGATACCGAGTGCATGCTTTGTTGGGAACAGGTTCACAATTTTTCCGTCTACAGGTGAAACGACCGTTCCATTGGAATCTGTTGGATCAATAGCAAAGCCGTCGCCCATCATTTTTTCCGCAAACATCTTGTCAGGTACTTCTGTAATTGGCATAACCTTACCTGCCATTGGGATAGCTACAACGAAATCCGCTGCAGGAATTGGATCACAAGCTTCAGCACCTTCTCCAGCTTCAGCTTTAGGAGCTGCAGGTGCCTCCGGTGCTTCTTCTGGTACTGGTGTTTTCCCAGCGATAATGTCTTCCATTTGACTCTTAATTGTTTCCGAACGAGGTCCGAAAATAGCCTGGAAGTTTTGATCTACTTGCATAACCCCAGAAGCTCCAAGCTCCTTTAGGCGATTTTTATCTACTTTACCACTATCGGATACGGATACACGTAAACGAGTGATACAAGCATCTAAGTGAGTTAAGTTTTCTTTTCCGCCAAGGGCTTTTAAGATGTTGAAAGGAAGCTCCGTGTTTCCACCGCCACGACGGTTGTTTAAATCTTCATCTGTAGATCCTACATTTTTTTCACGACCTGGTGTCATAAGGTTGAACTTCTTAATCATGTACGTAAATAGGACGTAATAAATCACAGCAAACACTAGACCTACGATGATGACAATCCACCACGGTTCACGGCCAGGGACAACTCCGAATAGGAAGAAGTCGATGGCACCTCCGGAGAAGGTGTAACCCATATTAATATTTAACCAATACAGTATGACGAAGGATATTCCATCTAACACCGCATGGATAAAGAATAATAGCGGTGATAAGAACAAGAAAGAGAATTCGATTGGCTCTGTAATACCAGTTAAGAATGAAGTTAAGGCAGCAGATCCTAATAAACCACCAACAACCTTCTTGTTTTCTGGACGAGCTTGATGATACATGGCAAGTGCCGCAGCTGGAAGACCGAACATCATGATCGGGAATTCCCCAGCCATAAAGTGACCGGCAGTAAGCTCTACACCGTCACGTAACTGCGCGAAGAAAATATTCATATCCCCGCGGACAACATCTCCTGCAAGGGTTGTATACGTTCCGAATTCAAACCAGAACGGTGCATGGAAAATGTGATGAAGTCCGAATGGAATTAATAAACGTTTAATGAAACCGAAGAAGAATACGGCAACAGTCATCGCTTCTTCCATTAAGAATTCTGAGAAATTGTTCATTCCATTTTGAATTGGCGGCCATACAAAGAACATGGCAACCCCA
Source organism: Evansella vedderi (assembly GCF_030813435.1). Lineage (GTDB taxonomy): Bacteria > Bacillota > Bacilli > Bacillales > Salisediminibacteriaceae > Evansella > Evansella vedderi. The sequence goes on from NZ_JAUSUG010000006.1 coordinate 136,999, forward strand.
ACAAAGAAAGCAGCGAATGCCGTTACAATTGGAACAAATCGCTTCCCTGCAAAGAAACCTAAGAATGCAGGAAGTTCAATTGTATAGTACCTGTTATAAGCCCAGGCAGCGAGGGCACCGATAATAATACCCCCAAATACCCCTGTTTGAAGGGTTGGAATACCAAGGACTAAAGCATAGGCAGGGTCTCCGCCTCCGACGACCATATCAAGGGTTAAGCCACCCATAACACTCATGGTTACATTCATAACAAGGAAACCAACAGCGGCAGCGAGGGCAGCAACCCCTGCTCCATTGGCTAAACCAACGGCAACCCCTAGTGCAAAGATAAGGGCTAGGTTAGCAAAAACAATTCCCCCAGCTTCCTCCATCATGGTGGCTAAGCTGATAAAGAAATCATTCTCTAAAAACGGCATGAGATTAATCATATTTGGATTTCTCATGGCATTACCAAAGGCAAGCAATAAACCAGCAGCTGGCAAAATAGCAACCGGCAGCATTAATGACTTACCGATTCGTTGCAGCTGACCAAAAAGCTTTTTAAACATAAAGTCTTTTCCTCCTTCATTTTTGTATAATTATGATGAAATTAAATGACAACAAAAAAGGCATGAGTGAAAAATGAAAATATCACAAACGTATTTAGGGAATATCATCCCCTAAGACGTTGTGCTATAATCATTTTTTTCACTCATGCCTGCATAATTCAGTAACACGGAAAAAAACGTGTAAAGCGAAAGCTATGAAACTGTTTTGTAAAGCCTTTGCAGATGAAGGGTTAAGTAAACGGCCTCCTCATCCGGGACTGGCTTCTTTAATTTTTGTTGCATGATCTTCATCAATTTCCACGACAAAGTGTAGCATACAGGGTATTCCGATTGCAACACCTTTTTTAAGCTTTCTTGTTCTTCCATATAGTTTTCCGATTGCACCCTGTCAATCGTATGATGGAGGTGACGGACAAGCCTTAAATAGTTCGTATCTTTTTTGTCGATCGTTATGTTTAAATTTTCCTCTATAACATCGATTAACCCACTTACTAGTTGAGTATTTTTATTAATTTCCGCAAGGTTCCTGTTCGAGAGGGCACTATGGATATGAAGAGCAATAAAGCCAATTTCCCCTTCAGGAATGTTGATGTCCAGTTCTGCCTTGAGCCATTCCACCAGCTCTTCCGCCATGGCATATTCCTTCGGGTAGGCCAATTCCGTTTCTTGGCGGAACGGATTTTTTACATCTAAGCCCTGTTTAATTCGTTTTATGGCAAAAAATAAGTGGTCCGTGAGGCCAACATGAATATGCTCATTGAGCTGCATGCCAAAGCGGTTTTCAATTCGCTCAATAAAGTCGTTCATAATGGCAATAAATGATTCATCCACATATTCTAGAAGGTTAATATATTGCTCCTGCTCATGGGCGTCTTTCAGGACAAAGAATTTCTCCGCCTTATCCTTTGCAATCTCATCCCCAGTCTTCTTCCCGAAACCGAGACCTTTCCCAATAAGAACAACTTCATTGTAGTTCGGATGCTCTGCAATGACCACATTGTTGTTCAATATTTTTTTCACATGAATCATGCTTCACACCCCTTTTTGTAAAAAAATGAATAGGGCTGCTTTCGCCCAATTCTTAGTTAGAAAATAGAGATAATAGTGCCACACTCAAGTATAGCTAACAATAGGTCAGTTAATCAATAGGTTTTGTGAAAACAATGTCGAAAATTCTTTTGAGGGTAGACTCACTGAAGCGAAAGTTACCTGATTTTAACGGAGCTGAAAATTGGGGGAAGGTTCCTAGGCGGGAATGTACCCGAAAAAAGATTATGAGGTCGATTTGAGTAACGATAAGAGACTTAATGCTCCCGAAACCAAGTGGGCCGTCACATTTCGGTAACATTTAGAATGGGAATGTTCCCGAAACTAGAGAGTGAGCCCAATTAAGGTAACGATAAACAGCTAAATGTTCTCGAAAACAGGAGTGCGACCACATTTGGGTAACATTTAGAATGCGAATGTTCCCGAAACAAGAGCTAGAGCCCGATTTGGGTAACGATAAACAGCTAAATGTTCTCGAAAACAGGAGAGGGTCCACATTTGGGTAAGATTTCGAATGGAAATGTTCCCGAACCAGAAGCTAGAGCCCGATTTGGGTAACTGAGACCCCTATAAAAAAGGCAGAAGCCGTTATTAAAAAGCGATAAGTTTAAAGCGGCGGCGGCCCAAGTTTTTCCCAAGCTTACTGCAAATTGTTGTAAGGGCCTGTTCAAACTGTTAAAATGTAAGTTAGTCTAAATTGATTTTTTTCACGCAATCGAAAATGTGTTATCAATTAAAAAACCATCCATTCTGAAATAAATGATAAGGGAGCAATGTTCCGATGTTAGGTTTATTGAAAAAGGTTATTGGCGATTCGGATGAAAGGCACATAAAGAAGCTGCAAAAAACAGTGGCTCAAATTGAGGCACTGGCAGATGAAACGAGAAAGCATACGGATGACGGTCTTCGCAAGAAAACGGAAGAGTTTAAGGAGCGTTATCAAAATGGAGAATCTCTTGAAAAGCTTCTTCCGGAGGCGTTCGCCGTTGTTCGAGAAGGTTCTACCCGTGCCCTCGGATTAACACATTACCCGGTTCAGCTTATTGGTGGTATTATTCTTCACCATGGCGATATTCCTGAGATGAAAACAGGGGAAGGTAAAACCCTCGTGGCTACCCTCTCCGTATATTTAAATGCTATCACTGGTAAAGGTGTTCACGTTGTAACGGTGAACGAATACCTTGCTCGTCGTGACGCAGAGGAAATGGGGAAGTTGTACCAATTCCTTGGTTTAACGGTAGGACTTAACGTTTCCGGCATGTCCAAGGATGAAAAAAGGGATGCCTACAACTGTGATGTTACGTATGGGACAAACAATGAGTTCGGGTTCGATTACCTCCGTGACAACATGGTGATTTATAAAGAACAAAAGGTACAACGTGACCTTCACTATGCGATTGTGGACGAGGTTGACTCCATTTTAATTGATGAAGCCCGTACACCGCTTATTATTTCCGGATCCGCGGAAAAATCCACTCAGCTTTATACTGCGGCAAATTCTTTTGTCCGTATGTTAAAAGAGGAGGAGGATTTCACGTACGATGAGAAAACAAAGAATGTTCAGCTCACAGATGAAGGAGTAAGTAAGGCAGAACGCACCTTCAACATTGATAATCTATTTGACTCTGAACATGTACAATTAAACCATCATATCAACCAAGCGTTAAAGGCTTATAAAGTAATGATTCGTGACGAAGACTACGTTGTCCAAGATGGAGAAGTAGTTATCGTTGACCAATTTACAGGCCGTCTTATGGCTGGACGCCGTTACAGCGACGGGCTTCACCAAGCTATTGAGGCGAAGGAAGGCTTAGAAATTAAGCGTGAAAGTATGACAATGGCGTCTATTACATTCCAAAACTACTTCCGTATGTATGAGAAGCTAGCGGGGATGACTGGTACAGCCAAAACAGAGGAAGAGGAATTCCGCAACATTTACAATATGAATGTATATGCTGTTCCTACGAACGAGCCAATAGTTCGTATCGACCAGCCTGACTATATTTATAAGACGATGGATGCGAAGTTCCGTTCCATTGTGGAAAAAATCGGTGAGTTATATGAAAAAGGGCAGCCCGTTCTAGTCGGTACTGTAAACGTAGATACGTCCGAGCTTATTTCCAACATGCTGAAAAAGAAGAAGATTCCACACAATGTTTTAAACGCGAAGAACCATGAGCGTGAAGCGGAAATCATTGAAAATGCTGGTCAGCAAAAATTTGTAACAATCGCTACGAATATGGCCGGTCGTGGAACAGACATTAAACTGGGACCTGGAGTTAAAGAACTGGGCGGTTTATATGTACTTGGTACAGAGCGTCATGAAAGTAGACGTATTGATAACCAGCTCCGAGGACGTTCCGGTCGTCAAGGGGACCCAGGGGAATCGCGATTCTACCTTTCCCTAGAAGACACGTTAATGCGCCGTTTCGGCTCTGACAACATGTCAAAAATGATGGAGCGTCTCGGCATGGATGAGGACCAGCCGATTGAAAGTAAAATGGTTTCCCGTGCAGTGGAGCAGGCGCAAAAACGAGTGGAGGGTAACAACTTCGATGCCCGTAAGCAGTTATTGCAATACGACGACGTTATGCGTGAGCAACGGGACATCATTTATGAGCAACGTAATGAAGTATTAGAATCGGAGAACCTTCGTGATGTTGTGGAAAAAATGATCGAGTCCACGGTCGAACGTCAAGTTTCCTTATACACACCTGCAGATGAGGTACCAGAGGACTGGAACCTTCAAGGTATTGTGGATTATATGAACGCGAATGTTCTTAACGATGAGGAAATTGAGTTGAAGGACATTAACGGTCTTGAGCCAGAGGAAATATCAGAGCTTATTATGGACCGCGTAACAAAAGAGTATGACCGCCGTGAGCAGGAATTCACACCAGAAAGAATGCGTGAATTCGAGAAGGTTATCGTACTACGAACAGTAGATACGAAATGGACGAACCACATTGACCAAATGGAACAATTACGTCAAGGTATCCATTTACGTGCCTACGGTCAAAATGACCCGTTACGTGAATACAAGTTTGAAGGCTTCGAAATGTTCGAGGAAATGGTTGCTTCCATCGAAGAAGACGTCACTCGCTACGTCATGAATGCTCAAATTGAATCTAACCTGGAGCGTAAACAGGTAGCAGAAGGAAAAGCGGTCCACAGAAGCACAACCGAAGCAAACCAAGATAAAAAACGCCGTACACCATACCGCAAGGAAAGCACCGTAGGAAGAAACGACCCATGCCCATGCGGATCCGGCAAAAAATACAAACAGTGCCACGGAAGGTAAAACTTTAAATAAAGGCTTTGTTCGTAAAGTTTGGTGCTTTTTAAAAAAGCTTGGAGAAGCGAAAGGCGGCGACTCCAGCGGGACCTGAGACGCTTCCTTGAGTAGTTTGCGTCGAGTAATCGCAGACGCAGGACGTGGGCTACCTTTAGGCGTAATTGGTCCGCCTGAAGCGTAGCCAAGCTAAATATTTTCTCATAAAAAACAATAATTTTTAGAAAACAGCTTAAATAAAAGAAAGAACGAGAAGGCGCTTATAACAAGCACCTTCTCCTTTCTGTTAAAAAACTTTCTTACTTTCCTGCAGGAGTCGCCGCCTTCCACTCCATCGAGAGGTGAACGGCAACACGAATGTCGTATTTTCAGGGTAGAGATGTAAAAAAATAGTTACAAAATTATATGAGGTGAAGGTAATGGAACTAGTAGAGATAAAGAATGAATTGGCTTCAATGGCAAAACGATTAACAGCATTTAGGGGGTCTCTTTGACTTAGAAGAGAAGGAGACACGAATTGCTGAATTAGAAGATTTAATGTCCGACCCTTCTTTTTGGGATAATCAAGAGCAAGCCCAAAAGGTTATTTCTGAAAACAATGCCTTAAAGGCATCAGTCAATACGTACCGGGAATTAGAGTCTACCCATGAAGATTTAGAAGTGTCTTATGAGCTTGTAAAAGAAGAAGGGGATAAGGAGCTTGCAGACGAACTACTCGCTGGAGTGAAGGAGCTGCAAAAAAAGCTGAATGATTTCGAACTTCAGTTACTTTTAAGCGAGCCATATGATAAAAACAATGCCATCCTTGAACTGCATCCAGGTGCAGGGGGGACCGAATCCCAAGACTGGGCTTCCATGCTTCTTCGTATGTACACTCGCTGGGCAGAGGATAAGGGCTTTAAAGTGGAAACGTTGGATTACCTTCCTGGTGATGAAGCAGGAGTAAAAAGTGTTACCTTATTGATTACCGGACACAATGCTTACGGATACTTGAAGGCGGAAAAAGGGGTACATCGTCTTGTGCGAATTTCCCCATTCGACTCCTCAGGACGTCGTCATACATCCTTCGTATCCTGTGAGGTTATGCCGGAACTCGATGAGAATGTGGAAATTGAAATTTCTCCAGACCAGCTAAAAATTGATACGTACCGTGCTAGCGGGGCTGGTGGTCAGCACATCAATACAACGGACTCGGCAGTAAGGATTACCCACATTCCAACGAACACCGTGGTCACGTGCCAATCGGAACGATCTCAGATTAAAAACCGGGAAAAAGCCATGAAAATGTTGAAGGCGAAATTATTCCAGCTGGAGCTCGAAAAGCAAAAGGCAGAATTAGATGAAATTCGCGGGGAGCAGTCCGATATCGGCTGGGGAAGTCAAATTCGTTCCTACGTATTCCACCCGTATAATATGGTAAAGGACCACCGAACCAATTATGAAACGGGTAACACCCAATCGGTTATGGACGGCGAATTAGATCCGTTTATCGATGCATATTTACGTTCACAAATTAAATAAATGAGTTAGATACCACACCTTCTAACGGCGGTGTGGTATTTTTCTTTTTTGGGAAAAAAATTAGACGTGCTGCTTTTAGTCGAATTTTATCGAATCGCACATAGAGGCTGCATAATCGCACATAGAAACAGGAAAATCGCACATAGAAGCTGAAGAACCGCACATATGAGCTGCAGAATCGCACATACAAACAAAAACCAACTTCGAACTTCTTATTTTTGCTACCATATCACCTCGTTAAAGCGTTAATTTACTGGCATTTACAGACAAAATAGGGTGGTGTTATACTACGTAAGGTTGTCCGAGATGTACTTTTACCCTAATAAAAAATTATTTCCCGATTAAAACTTAGATAAATGTTGAAATTATAACTAACTATTATTAAAGGTAACGGGTAACTGTTCAACATCTTTGCGCTTCTGTACATATTTTTTAAGGAAACAGGTGATCCTTTATGATGAAAGAAATATCCCGACGAATGGAAAGGGAACCATTAAGTCCTATGCAGAGAATCGTTTTTGAATTTGGACATGTTCTCGTTGGATCCGCCATTGTAGCCATAGCTTTTAATATATTCCTGCTTCCGAATCAAATTGCTTCCGGCGGGGTTTCTGGTATTTCCACGATTTTTCGTTTTGCATTTGGTTTTGAGCCTGCTTATACGCAATGGGCATTTAATATTCCCTTATTTTTTGCAGGAGTTCTCTTACTTGGGGGAAGCCTGGTAGGCAGTATTATGTACGGCTTGAAAACATTAGTGGGAACCATTTTTCTCCCATTCGTTGTATTTTTAACAAGAGATTTTGAACCGGCAACTTCAGATCCTTTACTTGCTGCCATCTTCGGTGGTATCGGAGTTGGACTAGGGTTAGGAATCGTATTTAGGTCAAATTCCTCTACAGGAGGAACGGACTTAGCGGCACAAATCATTAACAAATATACGGGCCTGTCGTTAGGGGCTTGTATCTTTATCATGGATGGTATGGTCGTTGCCGCATCAGGATTTGTGTTTGGTTTTGAGTATGCTTTATATGCTCTTATAGGTTTATTTACAACTGGTAAGGTGATAGACCTTGTTCAAAGTGGGTTAGGCTACTCGAAAATGGCCATTATCATTTCTGATTATGAGGAAGAAATGAAGCAGGGCATCCTTACAAAGGTAGACCGTGGTGTGACGAAGCTGGTTGGCTACGGTGGATACACCAATCATGAGAGGCCAGTGCTTATGTGTGTCGTAGGGAGAAATGAAGTCACAAAATTGACACAAATAGTCAAAACCATTGACCCGACAGCGTTTGTCATAGTTAGTAACGCTTCTGAAGTACTTGGGAAAGGTTTCAAAAGTAAGTAATTAGGTTATAATGGCATAGGGAGTTTAGCAAAACTTACCAATATCAAAAGGAAATTTGAGGAGGTAAACAAAATGAAAAAGTTGCTAGTTGCAATGTTGGGGGCAGTGCTACTACTAGGAGCTTGTGGTGGCAACGGGGACGAGCCTGAAGCACCAGTGGATGATACTACTGACACAGAGGAAACTGCTGGAGGAGACGACGTTGAACTTACCTATGACGCTTCCAATGGTGAAGCCGTATACCAAGGCCGTTGTGCCGGCTGTCACGGTGGAACCTTTGAAGGGGCCTCTGCACCTGGTATCATAGGACTTTCCTATGAAGAAATTATGACAGCAATTGAAACAGGACCAGGAACAATGCCACCGGACTTAGTTACAGGCGAGGACGCAACAGATGTAGCCGCATGGATTGCAGACAATAACTAATATACTTAAGAAAACAACAATGAAGCAGTGCTTAGCTTTTTTTTGAAAAAGCGAGCACTGCTTTTTTTATGGATCCAGTTTTTGTTATCTTTTTTATAAGCTTGGAGAAGGGGAAAGCGGCGACTCGAGCGGGAAAAGCAACATTCTTTTCTTGCGTCGAGTAATCGCAGACGCAGATGTTGGCTGTCTTTAAGCGTCATTGGTCCGCCTGTAGCATATCCAAGCCAATTTATTGTTAGAAAACAGCCAATATTGAAATAACCAGTAAATAAAAAGAATCTCCCAACAAAATTTACCAAAACATTACAATAAAGGTTATAATATCTTAACTTTGAAATGAAATTGTAAAATAAATTCCCTTAACTAGTTATTTAATGATGTTATAATGTTGTATAGTGAAAGAAATATGTAGAAATTTAGCATACTTCATATTTTCTTTACATTTATCTGACAATATCATACATAGGAGTACAAGTATATACTCCTTATCTTTGAATCTGACAAATAAATACGGAAATTTAAGTAGTAGGATATAAAAATAAAAGTTACTAGCAATCACAACACCTTATTAGTCGAACATCTTTGGAAAACAAAAATTAGGAAGTGATGTAATTGATATCAATGAAGGAAGTTTGGAAAAAATATCCAAATGGCGTAATGGCTGTTAACGGTATAGATATTGAAATTGAAAAAGGGGAATTTGTTTATGTTGTTGGGCCAAGTGGTGCCGGTAAATCTACCTTTATTAAGCTAATGTATCGTGAAGAAAAACCAACCCGGGGAGACATCCTTATCGGTGGCAAGAATTTGGCGAAGATTAAGGAGCGTCAAATTCCGTTAATTCGCAGAAATATGGGAGTAATCTTCCAGGACTTTAAATTACTTCCGTCCCTATCAGTCTATGAAAATGTGGCCTTTGCCATGGAAGTAATTGAAGAAAGTAAAGCCAATATTCGTCGCAGAGTAATGAATGTATTAGAGATTGTTGGCCTGAAAAATAAAGCTCGTTTTTATCCCCATGAGATTTCTGGTGGGGAGCAGCAGCGTGTTTCCATTGCTCGCGCAATTGTAAACAATCCATCTGTTTTAATAGCGGACGAGCCTACAGGAAATCTTGACCCAGATACATCCTGGGAAATTATGAACATCTTAGAGGATATTAATAACCGTGGAACAACAATTGTTATGGCAACCCACAATAAAGAAATTGTAAACACAATCCGTAAACGGGTTATTGCCATTGAAGGCGGCAGGATCGTCCGTGATGAAGCAAAGGGGGATTACGGCTATGAAAAGTAGAACCCTCGTACGCCACGTTAAAGAGGGCGGGAAAAACCTTATCCGTAACGGTTGGATGACATTTGCTTCCATTAGTGCCGTAACGGTTATGTTACTTGTTGTAGGAGCTTTCCTCCTCCTAATTATGAATGTTAATCACTTTGCTACCTCCTTAGAAGAAGATGTAGAGGTACGAGTTTTCATAGATTTAATTGCAACGGAAGAAAATCAGGATGAATTATACTCTCAAATAGAAAGCATTGAAGGAGTAGATTCCATTCAATTTGTACCAAAAGACGAAGGATTAGATTCTTTAATAGCTAGTTTAGGAGAACAGGGAGATATCTTTGAAACATTAAGGGATGAAAATCCATTAAATGATGTTTTTGTTGTACAGGCTGAAAATCCAGCGGAAACGGAAATCCTTGCTAATGAAATAGTGGATTTACCCTATGTTGACACAGTGGAATACGGAAGAGACATTTTTGAACAGCTATTTGCTGCAACTGACTTTGTTCGTAACGTTGGTTTGGCTTTAATCTTAGGATTAATGTTTACGGCCATGTTCTTAATTGCAAATACAATAAAGCTTACGATCATTGCTAGAAAGCGAGAGATTCAGATTATGAAGTTAGTAGGGGCAACGAACGGGTTCATACGTTGGCCATTCTTCGTGGAAGGTCTTTTACTGGGTGTTCTTGGAGCGATTATTCCAATTGTGATACTTTCCTACAGCTATCGAAGCTTCTATGGAAGTATGGGAGAACAAACAGGACTCGACTTCTTTACTTTCCTAACGCCTAATCCAATACTAATGCAAATGACAGGCCTGTTGCTTGCCATTGGGGCCTTTGTAGGTGTTTGGGGAAGCATGATGAGCGTAAGAAAATTCTTGAAGATTTAATTTTAAATTGGAGTAAACCATGTCGGAAAATGTATTTCCGAGGAAATAAAACAACAGTTGTGGCAGAGGAGGTTATTTTTTAATGGACAGAAGAATTATTTTAGTATGCTTAGCATTACTATTAACTTTTTCCACTTTTATCGGGACAAATCCGTTCTCTGTTGCAGAGGCGAATACAGGGGAAGAGTTAAAGGAAGAGATAAGATCCAATCAAGAACAGCAAGGGGAATTAGAAGGCGAAGCAGAAGAAACACATGAACAAATCCAGAAAGTGGAATCGGAAATTCAAGAGGCTGCCGCAGAGATTCGCAGATTAGATGAAGAGACGGCACGTACGAACGCTGCTATTGATGAGCAACAGGATGAAATAGATGGAACGAAAGAACGAATCGATATACTTCATGAAGAAATAATAGAGTTAGAGGAAAGAATTGCTCAACGGGATGAATTATTGAAGGACCGGGTCCGTCATATGTATCAGAACGGCGGGGTTATTAATTTTATTGAGGTTGTATTAGGGGCACAAAACTTTGGTGACTTAATCGAAAGAATTTCTGCCTTAAATACGATTGCTGTACAGGATAGAAACATTTTAGAACAGCATATTGCTGATAAAGAAGCATTAGAAATTGCTAAGGAGCAATTGGAAATAGAGTTAACGAGTTTAGAAGAGCAAATGGCAGAGTTGGAAGCACTGCGTGCTCAATTAGATGAACAGCGTCAGGAAAAAGACCGTCTTTTACAGCAGCTAGAAGAAAGACAAATTTCTTTAGAAGACTATTTAGTTAGTATTGAAGAGGAACAAGCTATTCTGAGAGCACAGGAAGCGGCTGTGAAGGCAGAATTAGAGCGTTGGGAAGAAGAGCAACGCCGCTTAGAAGAGGAACGAAAGCGTCAAGAGGAAGAGAGGAAACGTCAGGAGGAAGAGGAACGTAAACGTCAGGAAGAAGCAGCAAGAGCTTCATCCGGTTCAAATTCAAATAACAACAACAGTTCCCCTTCCTCTACACAATCTACACAAGCAACTGCCCCAACTGATAATGGCTCAGGTATTTTAATGAGACCAGCAACGGGAAGGATTACTTCTGGTTATGGCATGCGTTGGGGGAGAATGCACCATGGTATTGATATTGGACAAGGTGGTCGATCTAACGTACCGATCGTAGCTGCAGAGTCAGGAACAGTTACATTTGCTGGTTGGATGAATGGATATGGAAATACGATCCTCATTACTCATGTTATTGAGGGAAGACAAATTACTACCTTATATGCACATTTGGATTCCTTCAATGTATCCAATGGAAATCGAGTGAATCGAGGACAACAAATCGGTATTATGGGGAACACGGGTCAATCTACTGGACCTCACCTTCATTTCGAGGTTCATGAAGGGGATTGGAATGGTGCGAAATCAAATTCCGTTGACCCGATGAATTATATTAACTAGAACATGACTATATTATTATAAAAATTATTGGGACACCTTTATCTATGGATCATACATAAATAAGGTGTCTTTTTTATTCACCTCATCATTTTTAGGTGGAAAAATTTAAGGAACTCGAATATGAATGAAGAGCAACTAAACATGTTCTTAAAACAGTTTAAGGGACGCAAATAATAGTGAGGAGGAGTTAAATGCGTTCCTAGAATAGTTTAAGTACGCAAATAGACCTGAGGAAGGGCAAAATGTGGTGACTCCAGTGGAAAGAGCATCATGGTCTTCCTTCAACGAGTAATTGCAAACACAGGACTTGGGCTGCCTTTAGGTGTAATTGGTCCCCAGGTAGTTTATCCAAGATACACTATTTAAGAAAACAGTCTTCAGCTAAAACTAAATTTTCCAGGCATGTACTCATAATCTATAAGAGAAAGCATATAATAAGCCAAGTTTTTCTAATAAAGATTTAAGGGAAGATGTTTCTTTTATGCACTATTTTTTGATATGATGATAATTAATACGTGTTATGTAGAAACGATTCCCCTATCCTTTATGGAGAGATGGAATTTATGGAACCACTATATGATTTTTTTCAGCTAGAAAAAGATAAGAGAGGATTAAAGAGGTGAGACGATGAACGTAAATAAAGCTTTACTCCCAGTAATCATTGCCTTCTCCATTTTAATAGGGGCGGGGGGAATGTATGCTGGTATGATGATTGTCTCCGGGGATTCGGCCAGTCCAGTAGTGGATCAAAACGGTGAACCGGCACAAGAAGTAAATGGTAGCATAATGGAAACATCTAACGATCACGTTGAAAAATTTAATGCAGCATATAATTTAATCCTCGAAAGGTATTATAGAGAAGTGGAAGGGGACAAGTTATTAGAGGGTGCCATTTCAGGCATGCTTGAAACACTAGAGGACCCTTACTCTGTTTATATGGACGAACAAACAGCACGAGAATTCATGGAATCCTTAGATGCCTCATTTGAAGGTATTGGTGCTGAAGTGAGTATGACAAATGGAAGGGTAACCATTGTTGCACCGTTCCGCGATTCTCCTGCGGAAAAAGCAGGGCTCCGTCCAAATGACCAAATTCTAATGGTGGATGGAGAGGATGTGGAAGGACTTTCCCTCTATGAGGCTGTTTTAAAGATCCGTGGAGAAAAGGGCACAACGGTTACGCTGACGATACATCGTCCCGGTGTATCGGACCCAATTGATTTCGATGTTGTCCGAGATGAAATTCCGATTGAGACAGTTTATAGTGATCTTGTAGAAGAGAATGGAAAACGAATTGGAGTAATCGAACTCCGTTCCTTCTCTGAAAATACAGCACAACGTTTCCAAGAAGAGCTAGCAAGCCTAGAGGAAGAGGGCATTGATGGGTTAATTATTGATGTTCGTGGAAATCCAGGGGGATATTTAAATAGCGTTCAGGCCATTGGAAACTTAATTATTCCTGGCGGGCAACCAATCGTTCAAATTGAAGATCGTTCTGGAAACCGAGAACGTCATTTATCTAATTTAAGTGAAGAAAAGCCTTACCCAATTGTAGGCTTAATCAATGAAGGTAGTGCATCAGCTTCAGAAATTTTAGCTGCAGCCCTGATGGAAGCCGGGGGCCATGAAATTGTTGGAACACCTACCTTTGGTAAAGGAACTGTTCAACAAAGCTTACGGATGGGCGATGGCAGTGAGATTAAGCTTACGCTGTATAAATGGTTAACTTCTGGCGGGAATTTCATTAATGAAACAGGAGTGGAGCCAACAATTGAAGTTACTCAGCCTGAGTTTTTCTATGTCTCACCTATTAACTTAGAGGAACCATACACCTATGACATGAATAATGAGAATATCGCAACAGCACAAATCATTCTCGATGGTCTAGGTTATGATCCAGGACGAGTAGACGGTTATTTTGACCAAAATACGGAAGCCGCTATTCGAACATTCCAAGAAGCCATGGATATTGACGTGACAGGTGAGCTTGACAGTACTACTGCCGAGGTTCTCCAAGCAGAAGTCATTAACTCTATTCAAAACCGTGAACTGGATAATCAATTTAATAAAGCTTTAGAAATTTTAACGAGATAAAATAATTTAGAGGGTGACTAAAAAGGTATAAACATACCTATTTAGTCACCCTTTTTGGTTGAATTTGGTATAGCTAATTCCACCTAAATAGTCAAAAAGTTCTTTTCTTTTTGTATAATTGTTTTACAATGAAAGGAAGGGATGTAAAGGACAAGCCTTATCCATTTATTTTTTCAACCTTTTTTAAAGGCTTTTTTCTAAAAGATTGTTGTTTAAGGAAATATATTTTTGGCTTGGATACACTACAGGCGGACGCCTTCCGCTTCTCCAATGCCTTATAAATTAAGTAAAGTTTTCGAAAACAACTTTTTAAATTGACATAAAATTATTTTATACATATTACAGTTAGACTTATTGTAAAGGGGGATTTCATTTGGATGTGATTGCATTAGAAATAGCGAAAGCCTTCGGGCGGTTATGGTTACATCCGTTAACCTATATCTTTATTCTTACTGCCCTTTGGTTTGGGATAAGCAGGGTAAAGCGGGAACGGAAGGATTTTCATACACGGGTACATGATGTTATTCATGAATTGACTTTCCCATTAGCAATAGGACTTATTTTTGGGTTAATTCTATCGGTTGGCTTATCTGTTGCGGGGGTTCAAGTACCTGTAGGAATGATGGTCCTTCTAGTTATCCTATGGATGCTCTTTTTGCCGTTTCGAAATGCTAGGCTTTTAAGTATGACCTTTATTGGGTCTATAGCCTTGCTGATTGCTTACTTTTTACCAGAAGTACATACAAATTATGCCCTTATTAATAGCTGGATAGGGGATATCCGCAGTATCAATCTCCAAGGGTTTGCTTGGTTACTGGCAGCCTTGTTTATTACAGAAGGTGCTTTAGTTTTACGTAATGGCTGGAAAAAAACATCGCCGAAGCTTACCACAAGTAAACGTGGAAAAACGGTAGGGACCCACGAAGGAAACCGCTTATGGCCCGTTCCAATCATGTTGCTGTTTCCTGTAGGTGCTGTCAGCTTTGATGGCTGGTGGCCACTGTTTTCCACGGCAGGGGAAGGCATCGGCTTTATGTTCGTACCCTTTATTTTAGGGTTTACGTTGACTGTTCAGAGGGATTATCCTGCGGAGGGAATTAATATATTCGGGAAACGCCTTCTATTGTTAGGATTGTTTGTGGTAGCTACAGCAGGTTTAGCTACGTACTGGGCTATGTTGGTACCCCTTGTGGCTGCAGTAGGCTTCCTTGGTAGAGAGCTTATCTATATTTTTCACCGTTCAGCAGAAAAACGCAGCACAAGTCTCTATACCAATCGTGCCTCAGGCTTGACTGTATTAGGAATCCTTCCTTTTTCTACTGCAGAAAAAATGGGTATTGAAGTTGGTGAAATCGTTACAAAGGTAAATGGCTGGGAAGTGTATAGCCAGCGTGATCTGTATGAAGCATTACAAATCAATCCTGCATTTTGTAAATTAGAGGTTGTGGATAGAGCAGGGGAAGTTCGTTTTGTCCAATCCTCTGTATACGAAGGGGATCATTATCATGTCGGCCTTTTATTCGTACCGGACGGTGACATGACAAATAATCTATCTGAGCGGGGCCTGCGTTCCTCTGTCGTTATTCACAAAGACCGAGCTGGAGACCAATTGGTAGAAGGGAAAGAGGATACCTTTGCGCCTGCTAGTGAAGCAGTCGAGCAAGTAAAGGAAGAGGTAGCTCCAACAGTTGAAAGTGACCACCTGCAACCTGTTGTGGAAAACTCCGGTGAAACTGTGGAGGATAAAGTGGAGAAAGAAGGGGAGACAATCGACTTAGCCTCTATTCGCCAAAAATATGTGAAAGAAGCTAAAATTAAGCAGGACAAACCGGTGGAAAAGGATCTATCCCCTTTAAAGGAATCCACAACCTCCCATGAAGTAGAGGAGGAAGTAGCGGCCACGGCAACAGAGCGAATGGAAGCTTCCACTATGTCAGAAGTGAACAAACTACCGGATAGTACAGAAGAGGAAGTAGTTGAAACTGATGAACCAAAGCAGGCAGCTGATCCTCTTGATCACCAGGAAGCAGATAATAACCCTACTGTGAAAGAGACGAAAAAAAACGTGGAGCCAGAGGTGGAACCATACGGCCAAGCATCTGGGTTATCCGCCTTCTACGAAGAATTCCGAAAAACAGCTACAGAACGAACAAAGTGGCGACCAAAATTGGAAGAGGAAGAAGAAGACGGTGATAAAAAAGGGAAACCACAAAATAGAAACGAAGAATAATAAAAAGCCTCGGTCTAAGCTATAGCAACCGAGGCTTTTTTGTCCACAAAAAGTTCACAGACCAAAAAGTTCACAGACCGGGTCTCGTACATTTTGTTACGAGACCCGGTCTGTGAACTTTTTGAACGAATATACGTTCGCTTTTGGTCGGTTTTGTGTTATAATAGGTTAGATCTGTTAAGAATGTATGAAGGAGCTTTTATTTTGGTTTTTTCGCATAGTTTTTCTGGTAATAACTAGAAGGATTGAAAGGCGGTGACTTCAGCGTTGCCCGCGGAACCAGGATGGTGACATTACGCCGTTACCCACAAGCGGGACCTGAGACGCAAACTACTCGAGGAAGCGCAGACGCAGGACGTGGGCTGCCTTTAGGTGTAATTGTTCCGCCTGTAACGGATTCGTGTAATAACTTTATTTTAGCAAGAGTAAAAAATCAATTTTTAATAAAGAATGATGTGGAAAACATTACATATCCGTAAAGGCTGTTTTTCTATGCATGTTAGTTGCATTTCTTTCTTAATTTCGTAATTATATAGGATAGCAGTAAAAGAAGTAAGGAGGGGACCGCGGTGTTACCTGAAACAGGACAAAAATTTGAACTGGTTTCAAAGTATGATCCACAAGGGGATCAGCCTGAAGCCATAAGACAGTTAGTGAAAGGCATAAACGAAGGGAAGAAGTTTCAAACCCTTCTAGGGGCAACGGGAACGGGAAAGACCTTCACCATTTCCAACGTCATAAAAGAAGTCAACAAACCAACCTTAGTGATCGCCCACAACAAGACTTTAGCAGGACAGCTTTACAGCGAATTCAAAGAATTTTTTCCAAACAATGCTGTTGAATACTTCGTTAGCTACTACGACTACTATCAGCCAGAGGCTTATATCCCACAATCGGACACGTACATTGAAAAGGATGCCAGCATCAATGATGAAATAGATAAATTAAGACACTCTGCTACAAGCGCCCTGTTCGAACGGAAGGACGTCATTATTGTCGCCAGTGTGTCATGTATTTACGGTTTAGGTTCGCCGACGGAATATAGTGAACTAGTAGTTTCCTTACGTACGGGTATGGAGATTGAACGGAATCAGCTTCTCCGGCAGCTAGTAGACATTCAATATGATCGAAATGATATTAATTTTACCCGGGGAACCTTCCGGGTCCGTGGTGATGTGGTGGAAATCTTCCCAGCTTCACGGGATGAGCATTGTCTTCGTGTGGAGTTCTTTGGGGATGAAATTGACCGAATTACAGAGGTAGATTCCTTGACTGGTGAAATTCTCGGGGAGAGAAATCATGCGGCCATCTTCCCTGCATCCCACTTCGTTACCCGTGAGGAAAAATTGAAGCGAGCGATCGTACACATTGAAAAGGAATTGGAAGAAACGCTGAAGGAAATGAACGAAAAGGGTAAATTACTAGAGGCGCAACGGTTGGAGCAGCGTACTCGCTATGACATTGAAATGATGCAGGAAATGGGCTACTGCTCTGGAATTGAGAACTACTCACGGCACCTTACTTTCCGGGAAGCAGGGGCAACTCCTTATACGTTACTCGATTATTTTCCTGAGGACTTCCTGATTGTTGTGGACGAGTCCCATGTGACGTTACCACAGGTTCGCGGCATGTATAACGGGGACCAAGCGCGAAAAGGGGTGCTAGTGGATCATGGCTTCCGCCTCCCTTCAGCGAAAGATAACCGACCATTGAAATTTGATGAATTTGAAAAGCATATTCACCAAACGATCTTTGTTTCTGCCACACCGGGGCCATATGAACTGGAACAATGTCCAGAGGTCATCGAACAAATTATCCGACCAACAGGACTGTTGGATCCTACCGTGGATGTACGGCCAATTGATGGGCAGATTGATGACTTGCTGGAGGAAATTCGTCTCCGTATTGAACGGAACGAAAGAGTGCTTGTCACCACCTTGACAAAAAAGATGTCGGAGGATCTTACGGATTACTTGAAGGAAGTGGGCATTAAAGTAAATTACCTCCATTCTGATATTAAAACATTAGAACGGATTCAAATTATTCGGGAACTGCGTCTCGGTCATTTTGATGTTCTAGTGGGAATTAACCTCCTCAGAGAAGGACTGGATATCCCAGAGGTATCTCTCGTGGCTATCCTCGATGCGGACAAAGAAGGATTTCTACGAGCAGAACGATCCCTCATTCAAACGATGGGACGTGCCGCCCGTAACGCAAACGGACATGTTATTATGTATGCGGACAAAATGACGAAATCAATGGAAATAGCCATTGAGGAAACGAAACGTCGTAGGGAAATTCAAAAGGAACACAATGAAAAGCACGGCATTACGCCGCAAACCATACAAAAAGCAGTACCAGAGTTAATTCAGGCAACGTATGCTGCAGAAGACGAGGAAGCATACGAAGTAAAAGAGGTGGCCAAGGCTCCAACGCAAAAGCTGAGCAAGAAAGAGCGGGAGAAGGTTATCGAACGTATGGAGAAAGAAATGAAAGAAGCAGCGAAGAACCTCAATTTCGAGCGTGCTGCTGAGCTTCGTGACGTCATCATGGAGCTGAAAGGGGAAGGGTGACCAAAGCAATGGCATTAGATAATATAGTTGTAAAAGGAGCACGTTCACACAATTTAAAAAACATCGACGTGACCATTCCAAGAAATAAATTGGTTGTGTTAACTGGTTTGTCAGGCTCAGGGAAGTCCTCCCTGGCCTTTGACACCATTTATGCAGAAGGACAGCGCCGTTATGTGGAATCCCTATCCGCTTACGCCCGCCAGTTTTTAGGGCAAATGGATAAACCGGATGTAGACACGATCGAAGGGTTGTCACCAGCCATTTCTATCGACCAGAAGACGACAAGCAGAAATCCTCGCTCAACCGTAGGAACGGTAACGGAAATCTATGATTACCTGCGACTTCTATTTGCACGAGTGGGACGTCCTATCTGTCCGAAGCACGGTGTAGAAATCAGTTCCCAAACGGTACAGCAAATGGTGGACCGGATGATGGCATATCCGGAGCGAACGAAAATGCAAATTCTCGCTCCTATCGTTTCTGGGCGAAAAGGAACCCATGTAAAGATTCTAGAAGATATGAAAAAACAAGGCTTCGTCCGTATCCGCGTGGATGGGGAAATGCGTGAAGTTGCTGAAGAAATTGAGCTGGAGAAAAACAAGAAACACAATATTGAAGTGGTCATTGACCGAGTCGTAGTCAAGGCTGGGGTGGAATCACGGTTAGCCGATTCGTTGGAAACGGCGCTAGAGCTCGCTGACGGCCGGGTTATTGTGGACGTTATTGGAGACCAGGAGCTTCTTTTCAGCCAAAAGCATTCCTGTCCCCATTGTGATTTTTCCATCGGGGAATTAGAGCCTCGCATGTTCTCCTTTAACAGTCCATTCGGTGCTTGCTCCGCCTGTGATGGGCTGGGTACAAAGCTGGAGGTAGACTTGGATTTACTTGTTCCTGATTGGGATAAGTCCTTAAATGAACATGCCATTGCCGCTTGGGAACCAACAAGCTCACAATATTATCCACAGCTGTTGAAGAGTGTTTGTGATCATTTCGGGATCGACATGGATGTCCCATTGAACAAGCTACCAAAGCATCAGGTGGAAAAAATTCTTGGCGGTAGTGGAAATGAAAAGATTTACTTCCGTTATGAAAATGAGTTTGGTAACGTCCGTGAGAAGGAAATCTATTTCGAAGGGGTAATCCACAATGTGGCTCGCCGTTATTCGGAAACGAGCTCAGATTGGATCCGGGAGCAGATGGAAGGCTATATGGCCCAGAAGCCTTGCCCAAAATGTAAAGGCAACCGCCTCCGTGAGGAATCCCTTGCCGTAAAGGTTGGGGGCAAACACATTGGGGAAGTAACTCGCTTTTCTATAAAGGAAGCGAAACAGTATTTTCAAAATCTGGAACTTACGAATAAAGAAATGACTATCGCCAGGATGATCCTCCGTGAAATCGATGAGCGCTTAGGATTTCTTATTAACGTAGGATTGGATTATTTATCCATGTCCAGATCTGCTGGAACCTTGTCTGGAGGAGAGGCACAGCGTATTCGTTTAGCAACACAAATAGGCTCTTCCTTAATGGGCGTGCTCTATATTTTAGACGAACCGTCCATCGGTCTTCATCAGCGGGATAATAACCGATTGATTCAGACGTTGGAAAAAATGCGTGACCTGGGTAATACGTTGATTGTCGTGGAGCATGATGAGGATACAATGCTTGCCGCGGACCATATCATTGATATTGGACCAGGTGCAGGGGTCCACGGAGGGCAAGTTACGGCCGAAGGAACTCCTGAGGAAATTTGTAATAATGATAATTCCTTAACAGGGCAATATTTAGCGGGGAAAAAGTTCATTCCATTGCCAACGGAGCGCCGTAAGCCTGACGGACGAAAATTGTCCATCGTCGGTGCCAAGGAAAACAACCTAAAGGGCACTAGTGTAGATATTCCCCTAGGGATGATGGTGGCTGTTACTGGCGTTTCCGGTTCGGGAAAAAGTACATTAATAAACGATATTCTTTATAAGTCGTTAGCTCAAAAATTGACTGTAGCGAAGGAAAAGCCCGGTGAGCATAAAGAGATTAAAGGAGTCGAGCATCTTGACAAAGTAGTAGATATTGACCAATCTCCCATTGGCCGAACGCCTCGCTCTAATCCTGCCACTTATACGGGTGTGTTTGATCAAATTCGTGATGTATTTGCCATGACCAATGAAGCGAAGGTACGTGGTTACAAGAAAGGTCGCTTTAGTTTTAACGTCAAAGGCGGACGATGTGAAGCTTGTCGCGGAGACGGGATCATTAAGATTGAAATGCATTTCCTCCCTGATGTTTACGTTCCATGTGAGGAGTGTCACGGCAAGCGATACAATCGAGAAACGTTAGAAGTGAAGTATAAAGGGAAGACCATTGCGGATGTATTGGATATGACGGTGGAAGATTCTTTAGCGTTTTTTGAAAATATCCCAAGGATCCATCGAAAAATAGAGACACTTTTTGATGTAGGTCTTGGTTATATGAAGCTAGGTCAGCCTGCCACCACGTTGTCTGGTGGAGAAGCTCAGCGGGTGAAACTCGCCTCCCAGCTTCATCGACGTTCAACAGGACGAACGCTCTATATTTTAGATGAACCAACGACCGGACTACATGTAGCCGATATAGACCGATTGTTGAAGGTGCTGCACCGCCTTGTGGAAAACGGTGATACGGTTCTCGTCATTGAGCATAATTTAGATGTCATTAAGACGGTGGATCATATTATCGACCTCGGCCCTGAAGGGGGAGATAAAGGTGGAACCATTGTAGCCCAAGGAACCCCTGAGGAAGTTGCAAAAACAAAGGGATCCTATACAGGACAATTCTTAAGTCCAATTTTGGAACGGGAACGACTGCGTATGGAAAAACGAATGCAGGAAAAAGAGAAAGTAGGATCGACGAGTTAAATTGGATCAAGTTGGAACAAGGTTTAAAATATAAAATAGTTTAGCTAATAGTAAAGACTTAGGCCCACTGTGAGATGAAAATCACTCATAGTGGGCCTAATTCTATTGGGGCACTTCCTTTTACGGTGTTTTTTAGTTAAAGGAAATTTTCATTAGAGTAGGTGATATCGCGACAGGTTGACTTAGTGGTGGTCCTCTGTTAAGAAAGTGGACAATTTATTAGAGAATTTATTACTTATCCTAACCTTTGACACTTCACCAATTTAGAACCACTCAAGTGTCAATACTTCCCCTAAGCTTTGACACTTCAACGTTTTACAACCGCTCAATTGTCAATACTTCCCCTAAGCTTTGACACTTCAACGTTTTACAACCACTCAACTGTCAATACTTCCCTTAACCTTTGACACATCAATCTTTTACAACTGCTAAACTGTTAATACTTGGCCCGAAGTGCTGGGAAAGCATCCGTATCGCGACAAATGTAAATAACATCTTCTTTGCAAAGGTAAAAAATTCTAGTAAAGTGGATAATGAAAAGGTGAAACATGAAAATAAGACTTAAGGCGTAGATAGAAACGGTCCGCCGTACGATTTAACAATGAATGAAACTTTGTAAAATAATTACTGTAGAAGCAAATACATTTTATTTTTTACAAAAATAACAATGTGAAACTTTTTACCTAGTTTTACCGTAAATAATTATAGTGATAACCGAGTGAAAATGTATGTCTACCCATAAAAATGAAACGAAACGGAGGCTGGTTTTGCCAATGCAAGAGGAACGTAAAATGATTTTGAAGATGATTGAGGATGGAAAAATTACCGCGGAGGAAGGATTGCAGCTCCTTAATGCTTTAAAGGACCCAGCAACTGCGGAAAAGAAGGAAGAAAGTAAAAAGGTTATGGAAAGGTCTTTATCTAGGGATGTGGATTGGGAAAATAGCAGAAGAAGAGGGTACACGGAACACAAGGGGCCTTCCTTTGCTACAAGGTTTACAGAGTTTATAGAGGATGCCATTCAAAAGATAAAGGAGTTTGACCTGGATTTTAACTTTGGATCTTCCGTGGAAATTGAACATATTTTTCAGCACCGAGATGCAAAGGTAAGAAGGGCTGATATTCATTTAGAAAACGGCAGTATCACTTTCCGTCCATGGGAGGAACAGGATGTCCGCATTGAATGTAATGTGAAGGTGTATAAGGTGAAGGATGGAGATGAAGCTAGACGGACATTTTTAGATGAGGTTGTCTTTGATGTTACTGATGACAAACTGCGCTTTGAATCCCGTCGAAAGTCCTTTAAAGTGAACACTGTTATTTACTTACCTAAGAAGGATCTTGAGAAAATTAAGTTGTATACCTTTAATGGTAGAATCAATGGATCCGAAGTTGTTGCTGATAAATTTGAAGCACAAACAGTTAATGGAAGAATCTCTTTTGATAAAATTAAAGGGGATGATGTTCGATTAGAAACAGTAAATGGCACTATCTCCGTTTCCAAGCTTGATGTGGAAAACTGTGATGCCCAAACGGTAAATGGAACCATTGCCATCAGTGCCGTGAAAGGGAAGCTCGATGCGGAGACGTTAAACGGGACGATTAACTATACCTTATTGAATTCAGTTGACAGCCGTGCTTATATGAAAACGACGACTGGAAGTGTCACTGTAACCGTGCCTTCTGAGGTAAAAACAGAGGGTGAATTGAAAACAACGGTCGGAGGCATTCACTGTGACTTGCCGAAGCTGACAGTGATTGAAGAAAAGAAAGAATTTGCTAATAAAAAAATGTCGTTTTTAGCTAACCGAGATGGGGAACAAGCTTTTTATATAGAAGCGGAAGCTACTACAGGCTCCATTACTGTTCGAAATTAATAGGATCCTATTTCGGAAGCAGGGATAAATTTTTTAATGGGGCAAATGGTAATGAGGAAGAAAGGAGCGTGATCATATGAAGCGCTTATACCGAGCGGTGGATGACCGTAAAATTGCAGGTGTTTGCGGGGGCTTAGCTAAATATTTTAACATCGACCCGACCCTTGTGAGGATATTAGTGGTGGTGATCTGGATCATGTCAGCGGGGTTTCCAGTGATACTTGCTTATTTAATCGCCGTCTTTGTCATTCCAAATGAAACGGAAGTAAGGTAAGATGAGTTGGCTCATCCAGCTTGTAGTTAACGCAATTGTTTTATTGATAATTGCCCATTTTTTCAATGGGGTTCATGTGGCCGGCTTTGGAGCAGCATTAATGGCAAGTTTTATTTTGGCAGTGGTTAACGTGATCGTTAAACCGATTTTAGTTATTTTCACCCTGCCAATTACCATTTTGACATTAGGGTTATTTATGTTTGTCATTAATGCCATCACCTTAATGCTTACATCGGCGATTATGGGGAGCAGCTTTGTGATTGACGGCTTCGGCATGGCTATTGTGGCTGCCGTCATATTTGCTTTGTTAAGTGCCATTATTCATTCCTTTGTGGTGGACCCGGTGACGAAGCGTTAGTTTGGAGGAGAGAGCTTAGGGAATCATTTCCCCGAGCTTTTTTTATTGTAAAAAAATTCGTGGATAACGCTACTGTATAGGGTCTACCCTGAAAATACGAAATCCGTGTTGCCGTTCGCCCTCTCGAAGTAGTGAAAGGCGGCGACTCCAGCGGGAAAAGCAATAGGCGAAGACACCGCAGGGTGCACTTCCCGAGGAGACTGAGGCATTGCCCGCGGAAAGGGCCCGCCTGTAACGAATTCGAGAGACAATGTACAATTTTCATTCTCCATGGTGCAAAATTACTATTGCATGGGGGTCGTCCCAAAAATATTTTTGGTACCTTCGAATCGGTATGATAAAATAAAAAATGCCTTGCTATTAACTAAAGATGTGGGTTAATAATGTTAATATACTTATTGGCACTATTTTATGAGTACATACCTTAAGGAGGTCTTTCCTGATGAAAGTAACTGCTAAACATATAATGGACGAGTTCAATCTTGAATTGTTAAATAACGAAGAAGATGTGGCCTTTCGTCCGATTACGACGAGTGATTTGTCCCGTCCTGGTATGGAGATGGCTGGATTTTTCACTTACTACCCTGCAAAACGAATTCAACTGTTAGGAAAAACGGAAATGTCGTTCTTCTCACAGTTGTCAGATGTAGAAAAGAAGGAGCGTATGGAGCGTTTATGTACCTATGATACGCCGGCAATTGTCCTTTCCCGTGGAATGGATGCGCCACCGGAGTTGATTGAAGCTGGGAATGAAGTTGGGGTGCCTATTTTACGTTCGGATGTGACGACAACACGGCTTAGTTCTCAGTTGACGAACTTTTTAGAGGGGCAGCTTGCGCCTATGACGGCGGTTCATGGGGTTCTTGTGGATATTTACGGGGTAGGCGTTCTAATTACAGGATCCAGTGGGGTTGGTAAAAGTGAGACGGCGCTGGACCTTGTTCGCAGGGGACACCGTTTGGTAGCCGATGACTCGGTGGAAATTCGCCAGGAATCAGAAGGTGTGTTAGTTGGACGAGCTCCAGATTTAATTAAGCATCTTCTGGAAATCCGTGGATTAGGGATTATAAATGTAATGACTCTTTTCGGTGCCGGTTCCGTTCGGAATTTTAAGAGAATCGCTATGTCCATTCATTTAGAGCTTTGGGATCAGAAAAAACAATATGATCGTTTAGGACTAGATGAGGATCATGTACAAATTTTTGATACGGATTTACCAAAGATGACGGTTCCCGTTCGTCCTGGACGTAACTTAGCAGTTATTATTGAAGTAGCAGCGATGAATTTCCGTTTAAAGAGAATGGGAATTAATGCGGCTCAGCAGTTTTCAGAACAGCTTGCTAACGTGATTGAGGAAGGGGACAAGGATGAGTTTTAAACACTCCTAAGCTTCCCTGAAAAAACGTAAGTGCAGATAGCCGCAACTTCATGTTTTCTTCAAAAATATATGAGAAACTCAGATTACGGAATTAGACTTCTAGCACTCTCTAGGGAAAATTTAGTATGTGTTCGGCTTGACTATTTTTTTCACAGTTTGAAAGTGCTTAAAGAAAGAGAATTTCGGTTTGGTGTGGTACAGTTAGAAGATGGAGAGAGGGGAAGTTTCCCTTGAATGAAAAAGAGGTGGAAGCATGTTTGTGACGATACAACCATTGAATCCGGTTGCCTTTGAGTTTGGTCCTTTAACGGTTCATTGGTATGGTTTGTTGATTATGATGGGGGCGTTTTTAGGATATTTGTTGGCGAATCATGAGGCGAAGAGGCGTGGTTTGCCGAAGGATACTTTTGCGGATTTACTGTTGTTTGCGATTCCTGCTGCGATTATTGGGGCGCGGCTATATTATGTTATTTTCCGCTGGGAGCATTTTGCTCATAATCCTATCAGTGCTTTTTACATATGGGAGGGCGGTTTAGCGATTCACGGTGCATTAATTGCTGCGGTGATTACGGCTGTTATTTTTGCGAAAAAACGAGGGTTGTCCTTCTGGAAGATTGCGGATATTGCGGCACCGAGTATTTTGCTTGGGCAGGCGATTGGTCGTTGGGGAAATTTCATGAACCAAGAGGTTTATGGGAATGAGGTATCCCGCAGTGTTCTGGAAAGCATGATGATCCCGGAATTTATTATTAATAATATGTACATTAATGGGACGTACTATCATCCGACGTTCTTGTACGAGTCCTTGTGGAATTTATTAGGGGTTGCCATTCTCCTTTACTTAAGGAGGGTGAACCTGCGACGTGGGGAAATGTTTATCACGTATGCTATCTGGTATTCCGTTGGGCGTTTATACATTGAAGGGATCCGATCGGATTACTTATTAATTTTCGGAGTGTTAAAAACGGCACAGGTCGTCTCCATTATTACGATTATTGCTGGAATTGCCATCATTATTTACCGCCGAAAAAAAGGTTTGGCAGATAAACGATATTTGGATGAAGAGCCTTCCCCTGCAGGAAATAAAGGGCAGGCAGGGAAAAAATCCGGAAAGAAAAAGAAGAAGAAAAAGTGATTTGATTAGAAGGGATGGAAGTCCATTCCGTGGTGGAAAAAGGCCACTGAAAAAGGAAAAAAACGAAGGCCACTGAAAAAGATAAAAAGCGATCTTTTTCAGTGGCCTCTGTGGAAATAAATGGTGTCTTAAGGTGGAAGCCTTGACGCCATCTTTTTTTTCCAGAATAATGACTAATAGGGACTTTTCAAAAGACTGTATTTTTAAACTTTGGTGCTTTTTTGGTTAGCTTGGAGATGTGGAAGGGCGCGACTACAGCGACGAGCATAGCTTCAAGAGTTTGCTCCTGCGCCACTTCGTTTGCTCGTCGCAGGTAAAGAGTGCTACGAGTTGTCTCGACGCATATGCTTCGAAGCGGTGCTTATATAGGAAGAGACAGGTTATCGGCCGAATACCCCGGACGGCTTTTTTCCAGAGAAGGCTGAAGCGTTGCCCGCGGAAAGGGTCCGCCTGTAGCGTATCCAAGCCTAATTATATTCTTAAAAAAACAATTTTTTAAAATAGAGTTTCAAAAAGGGAGGTGAGCCGGGATGGTGAAATCATGGAAGGAAGGTCTCAAGGTGGGACTCCAAACCACATGGACCTTGGGGAAAATTATTTTTCCTATCACATTAATTGTTACTATATTAGGCCATACACCGGTAATGGATTGGCTGACGCGGGTCCTGTCACCGTTGATGGGATATATTGGATTGTCCGGGGAAGCAGCAATTCCTCTCGTGTTAGGGAATGTGTTGAACTTATATGCGGCTATTGGGGCTATTTTGACGATGGAACTTACCGTAAAGGAAGTATTTATCTTGGCTGTGATGCTGTCCTTTTCCCATAACCTGTTTGTGGAATCGGCTGTTGCGAAGCAGGTTGGGGTTAAAATTTGGATCATGCTTGTGGTTCGGATTGGCTTAGCGTTGTTTTCCGCTTGGGTTATTAACCTCTTCTGGCAAGGTGGAGGAGAGATAGCAAAGTATGGATTGGTTCCTAGCGGAGGCGGAGAAACGGTATCAGGCTTTGGGGCTATTGTATTTCAAGGAGTAGAGAGTGCTTTCTTCGGTATTCTTCAATTGGCATTCATTGTTATTCCTATTATGATTTTCATTCAATTTATGAAAGATTTAAAGTGGCTTGATGTTTTTTCGAAGTGGATGTCGCCATTTACCCGAGTTCTAGGTGTTCGTGAAAATACATCTACTACGTTGGCTGCGGGATTGGTGTTTGGTTTAGCTTACGGTGCTGGCGTAATGATTCAAGCGGTGAAGGAAGATGGGGTTTCGAAGAAGGATATTTATTTAGTGATGATTTTCTTGGTGGCCTGTCACGCCGTCATTGAGGATACATTATTGTTTGCACCATTGGGAATTCCATTATGGCCTCTGCTGCTTATCCGTCTCGTTACGGCAATTGTCTTGACGATAGCAGTAGCTATAATCTGGAATCGAATAGAGAAGAATAAGGGTGATAGGAAAGAATCTGTGGAAGAAAGAGACCAAATTCCACAAGAACGAACCTCTTAACCCTATTGGTTGTTCACATTTTTGTCACAGACCCGGTCCCTGAACTTTTGTTCACGGACCGGGTTCCGCACAATTTTTAAAAAGGAGATAGATAGCATGACAGCGAAGAACGAGGAAAGGGTACAGGCCCTGAAGAAGGTTGATACGATTTTATTTGATTTGGATGGAACATTGATTAATACGATTGATCTCATTTTGGAATCCTTTTTACATACGATGGAGACGTATTATCCGGGGAAGTATACGAGGGAGGACGTGATCTCCTTTATTGGACCGCCACTATCGGAAACGTTCGAAAAATTAGATCCTATGAAAATGGAGGAAATGACCCAGACGTATCGAACCTTTAATCATGCCAAGCATGATGAATTGGTGAAAGAATACGAGGGTGTATACGAAACCCTTGAGGTTTTGGCAGAGAAGGGCTATAAAATGGCCATTGTGACAACAAAGCGCGGCGACACGGCTGTAAAGGGCATGAAGCTGATGGGCATTGATAAGTTTTTTGACGTAGTAGTTTCATTAGATGAAGTAACCAACTATAAGCCCGACCCGGAGCCGTTGGAGAAAGCTTTGGAGGCACTTGGGTCAACTCCGGAGAAGGCATTAATGGTTGGTGACAGCAAGCATGATATTTTAGGTGGTAAAAACACTGGAACGTACACCGCTGGAGTGGCTTGGACCATACAAGGAAAAGAGGCACTTGCGGTGTATGAACCGGATATTATGCTTGAAACGATGGAAGAGTTATTAGATTACCTTGGGGTTAATAAATAATATTAAAAGCAGATAGGTTTTTTTGAAGGGAAGGGGACTTATTTAATCAGCTGGAGCGAGGGCATCATTCGTCCAGCCCCTTCTTACAATCGAGGGGGTGAAGGAATGAGGAGGACGACAAGGTATCCTGTGCAGGAAGCTAACTCCTTATGGCAGGTGTATAAGACCGTATCCTTTTGGAAGGTAGTCAAAAACTTTATTGTTATTCAGGTCGCCAGGTATACCCCATTTTTATCCGTGAAAAATTTGCTGTACCGTCGTTTTTTACGAATGAAGGTAGGGGATAAGGCAGCCGTTGCCCTGATGGTCATGATGGACATTATGTTTCCGGAAAAAATCAGCATTGGGAAAAATTCTGTCGTTGGTTACAACACGACAATTTTGGCCCATGAATACTTAATTAAGGAATATCGGTTAGGGGAAGTACATATTGGAGATAACGTCATGGTTGGTGCCAATACAACTATTTTGCCTGGGGTAATGATAGGAGATGGTGCCATTGTCTCTGCTGGAACCCTCGTCCATAAGGATGTACCAGCAGGCTCATTCGTAGGGGGAAACCCCATGCGTGTGATAAAAACAAAGGAACAACGAGAAATGGAAGAAAAGGAAAACTCCTAATGGGCAGACTGCTGTTCAATAGGAGTTTTTTGTCGTCTTTAACGATTATTTGTGGATGTGAATAGTTTGAAGGTTGAGGACTATTGGAGATAGGATGCATGAAAAGGTGCTGGACTTGGAGCGGTAGAAGGGCTGAGTAGTGCACGAGAAGAGAAGTAGCAAAGAATTTCGAGCAGTGGCCACCAGCTCTTCTCCAGTTACCATCGTATCACTAAGGGATACAGAAAATTTAAAAAGAACAAAATAAATGTGAACTAATCTGTTGACGTTCTCACTAATGCACTGTAGACTACTAATTAATAACTTTAATAATTTATCACGTTAGCAAACTAAAGCAAAAGTGAAAGTAAAAGCGAAAGCAAAAAACAGATTCAAACTATGATATATATCTTACGGGACCGGGTCTGTGACAAAATTGTGACAAAATAGTGAAATTTGAGGTGTTTTGGGAATGACGAAGTTGTTTATGTTTGAGAAACCGGTGGGGATGCGTGATACGCTCCCAGAATTATATCAACTGAAAAAGCAGGTGAGGGATGCCATTTCGGAGGAGGTGGCCCGTTGGGGATATGCTCCAATTGAAACGCCTACATTAGAGTTTTCGGAAACGATTGGTGCTGCATCGGCGATCCTTGACCAGCAGCTGTTTAAACTCTTAGATCAAGAGGGGAATACATTAGTGCTGCGCCCAGATATGACGGCACCTATTGCCCGTATTGCGGCGTCTACCTTAAGCACAGCAGAGAGGCCTCTCCGCCTCACGTACGATGCACCCGTTTTCCGCTCCCAGCAGCGCGAAGGGGGAAAGTCAGCGGAATTTGAACAAATTGGTGTGGAACTTATTGGGGATCATTCCAACAGTGCCGATGGGGAGATCATTGCTCTCATGATGGCTTCCTTGGAAAAATCTGGATTAGAAAACTACCAAATTGCCGTGGGGCATCTCGGCTTTGTGAACGCCTTTCTACTTGAGGTTCTAGGGAATGAATCCCGCGTGGCCACTTTCCGCAGGTATTTATATGAAAAAAATTATGTTGGTTTCCGTAAAGCGGTGGATCAGCTCGCCCTGTCTTCCATCGACCAACGTCGCCTGAAGAATCTCCTTGGTCTTAAAGGTGGCACAGAGGTTTTGGAAAAGGCAAATGATATTGTGGAGAGCAGCGAAGGGAAGGCAGCATTAAGCCAGCTGTATCAATTAATTGATGTATTAGAGGCGTACAATTTATCTGATAAAATCATCATCGATTTAAATCTAGTCATGCACATGAGCTACTACACGGGAACGGTTTTTGAAGCCTATAGTGAAGGGCTAGGGTACCCACTAGGCAGCGGCGGTCGTTATGATGAATTGCTCGCTAAATTCGATCATCCGGAGCCGGCTACTGGTTTTGGCCTAAGGCTGGATCGTTTAACAGAAGCCCTTGGAAAAACGAAGGAAACGATTATTAACGATGTGTGCATTATTTTTAGCAATGAGCGAAGGAAAGAGGCTATGGAGAAGGCCACAGAGTTTCGCCAGGAAAACCGTACCGTTGTCATGCAGGATGTGACTGGGGTGAACAATGTGGATGCGTACTCGGCTCAGTTTTCGGAAGTTATTTATTTAGTAGGGTCCAACGGAAATGGAGGGGGAGCGAGATGACAGAAACAACAAATAGAAGAGAGCTTTTAACCGTTGCCATGCCGAAGGGACGAATTTTTGACGAAGCGGTAGCCCTCCTCCGCAAGGCCAACTATCCACTACCGCCGGAATTCGATGAGTCTAGAAAGCTAATTATCGAATCCCCTGAAGCGGGCATGCGCTTTATTTTGGCAAAACCAATGGATGTTCCCACCTATGTGGAGCACGGGGTAGCGGATGTGGGAGTAGCTGGGAAAGATGTGCTCATTGAGGAAAAACGGGATGTCTATGAGGTGCTGGACCTAAAAATTAGTGAATGCTACATGGCAGTGGCGGCACTTCCTACCTATAACCCGAAGGCGGATATTGCGCCGAAGATAGCGACCAAGTATCCCAACCTTGCCTCCAGTTACTTCAGGGAGCAGGGGGAGCAGGTGGAAATTATCAAGCTAAATGGCTCCATTGAGCTGGCCCCAATTATCGGGCTGGCGGACCGAATTGTGGACATTGTCTCCACTGGCCGAACGTTAAAGGAAAACGGCTTGGTGGAAGTGGAAACGATGATGCCTATCACTTCCCGATTTATTGTGAATCCTGTAAGTTATCGAACGAAATCGGTGCAAATAGATGATATGGTGGAACGGATCTCTGCGATCATTGAAGGGGGAGAAGAGGTATGAGGATCATCCCACTCACAAAGGATGTGACCTTAAAGCGCTCCATCGACCAAGGAACAGACGCACAGCGAGAAGCTGTTAGGGAAATTATCACTTCTGTGAAAAATGAGGGAGATCAGGCCGTCGAGCTTTTTACGAAAAAATTCGATGGGGTTGCCTTATCTAGTTCCCAGTTCCTCGTTTCTAAGGATGAAATTGCTTCTGCCTATAACAGGGTGGATGACAAAACAATCGAAATTATCCGAGAAGCTCGTGATAATATACGGGATTTCCACGGAAGACAGGTGCAGCAATCGTGGATGACGACGAAAGCCGATGGTACGATCCTCGGGCAAAAGGTTACTCCTTTAGATGCTGTTGGTGTTTATGTACCTGGAGGGCGAGCTGCCTATCCTTCCACGATCTTAATGAATGTGGTTCCTGCCCAGGTGGCGGGGGTAGAACGTATAGTAATGGTATCTCCACCGCAAAAGGACGGTACCTTAAATGATGTGGTTCTTGTAACGGCCAACGAGCTTGGGGTAGAGGAAATCTATAAGGTAGGGGGAGCGCAAGGGGTTGCAGCCCTTGCCTATGGGACCGAGACGATTGCCCCCGTAGATAAGATTGTTGGACCAGGTAACATATATGTGGCGCTGGCAAAACAGCAAGTGTTCGGAACAGTGGCTATTGATATGATTGCTGGACCAAGTGAAATTGTCGTCCTCGCAGATGCGACGGCAGAGCCTTCTTATGTGGCAGCGGACCTCCTTTCCCAAGCAGAACATGACCCAATGGCTTCTGCGGTGTTAGTAACGAATAGTTCGAAGCTAGCGGAGGCAGTATCCGAGGAAGTAGCAGATCAATTACAGTCCCTTCCGAAAAAAGACATTGCCGAGGCGTCCATTAACGATTATGGTGCCATTTATGTGGCTGACTCATGGAACGAAGCTATTGCTGCTGTTAACGAGCTTGCCCCAGAGCATTTGGAATTAATGGTGGAAGGACCTTGGGATGTACTGCCGCAGATCCGTCATGCTGGTGCCATTTTCTTAGGAAAATACAGCAGCGAACCGGTTGGGGACTATTTCGCTGGACCAAACCATGTACTCCCAACAAATGGAACAGCCCGTTTTTCCAGTCCCCTAAATGTGGAAGATTTCACGAAGAAATCAAGTATTATCTCCTACAGTAAACAAGCAATCGAGGATAACGGTAAAAAAATCAGTGCCTTTGCAAGATTAGAAGGATTAGAAGCCCATGCAAGGGCAGTAGAATACAGATTACAAACACAATCACAGCAAAAAAACCAATAAAGTTCACAAAATTGTCACGGACCCGGTCCGTGAAAAGGAGGGCCATATCATGACTACAAAGCGTGAAGCTACTATACACAGAAAAACGAATGAAACAGAAATGGAAGTTTCTTTTAACATAGACGGAACAGGGGACGTTACGATTGATACGAATGTACCCTTTATGTCTCACATGCTCGACCTACTAACGAGACACGGCCTTTTTGATGCTACTATTAAAGCAAATGGGGACGTGGAAATTGACGACCACCACACAACGGAGGATGTTGGGATCGTCCTTGGGGAAGCCCTCAAACAAGCCCTTGGGGATAAGAAGGGAATTCGCCGTTACGGCAATGCTTTTGTACCAATGGACGACGCCCTTGCACAAGTGGTTGTAGATTTAAGCAACCGCCCCCACTTGGAGTTCCGCGGAGAGCTCCCTGCGCAAAAGGTCGGCACCTTTGATACGGAGCTTGTCCATGAATTCCTATGGAAGCTCGCTTTAGAAGCAAGAATGAACCTTCACGTTATCGTTCATTATGGTCATAACACTCATCACATCATTGAAGCTATATTTAAAGCGTTAGGTAGAGCACTAGATGAAGCCACACAACTTGACCCACGCGTTAAGGGAGTTCCATCAACGAAAGGAAGCTTATCATGATTGGTATTGTCGATTACGGAATGGGAAACCTTCATAGCGTTACGAAAGGATTGGAGCGAATCGGCCACACTTCCTACGTAAGCGAAAACCCAGAAGAGCTGGCAAAGGCAGACCGCCTACTTCTCCCTGGAGTTGGCTCCTTTCGTGATGGGATGGAGGAACTGAAAAAAAGAGGTCTTGATACCTTTTTGCAACAGTGGGCACAAGATGGGCGTCAGCTTCTCGGTATTTGCTTAGGAATGCAATTACTATTTGAAGAAAGCGAAGAAAATGGTCCAACGAAGGGGCTTGGCCTTCTTCCAGGGCAGGTCCTTCGTTTTCCCGGAAAAAGAGAAGATGGTAGCTTGTATAAGGTGCCGCACATGGGGTGGAATCGTCTTACGTTTCATCAGCCGAGCCATCCGATCTTAACGGATGTTCCATCGGGGCATGTTTACTTCGTCCATTCTTATGTGGTGCGGACGGAGGATCCCGATGTGCTTGTGGCTTCGAGTCAATATGGGGAGCTTGTTCCGGCGGTGGTGGCCCGTGAGAATGTGTGGGGAACGCAATTTCACCCGGAAAAAAGTAGTGTGTTAGGTATGCAAATGTTAAAGAATTTCGCTGAACAGAATGGGGGGCGCGGTTAATATGTTTACAATATATCCGGCAATTGATATTCGTGGAGGTAAATGTGTCCGCCTTTTGCAAGGGGATTACGATAAAGAGACGGTATATGGGGATTCTCCCTTTGAAATGGCGAAGGGATTCGGGGAAAAGGGTGCAAATTGGATTCACATGGTCGATCTTGATGGGGCAAAGGCAGGGGAGCCAGTGAATCATGAGGTAGTCCTGCGAACGGCACAGGAGCTAGAAGCTCAAGTTCAAGTTGGTGGAGGAATTCGTACCAGGGAGTCAGTGGAAAAATACTTATCCGGTGGCGTCAGCAGGGTCATTTTAGGTAGTGCTGCCATTTCAGATCCGCAGTTTGTAAAAGAAATGCTAGCAGAATACGGTGGGAAACGAATTGCCATTGGTATTGATGCAAGGGATGGCTATGTGGCTACACATGGTTGGTTAGAAACTTCCGAAGTAAAGGCCGAGGAACTGGCTCAGCAGTTAGTTTCTTTTGGGGCAGAAACGTTCATTATGACAGATATCTCCCGCGACGGCATGCTCACTGGTCCGAACACAGAAGCGATTGCCAGCCTTGGGGATGTCACTGGCAAGGAAGTAATTGCTTCTGGCGGTGTGTCGGAGTTAGCTGACTTGAAGGAGCTTGCTAGGCGTTCAGGAGAAGGAATCTCTGGAGCGATCGTTGGTAAAGCCCTTTATACTGGACGCTTCAGCTTAGAGGAAGCTCTGCGGGAGGTGCAGTCGTAAATGCTGACAAAACGTATTATTCCTTGTCTTGATGTAAAGGAAGGGCGAGTCGTGAAGGGTGTGCAGTTTGTGGACCTCCGCGATGCTGGAGACCCTGTGGAGCTGGCTGCCTTCTACGATGAGCAAGGGGCCGACGAGCTAGTGTTTCTCGATATTTCCGCCTCCCATGAGGGGCGTGAAACAATGGTAGACGTGGTGGAGGAGGTGGCTGGTAAGCTGGCCATTCCTTTTACCGTTGGCGGGGGAATCAATTCAGTGGATGACATGAAGCGAATTCTCCGTGCGGGGGCCGACAAGGTGAGCGTGAACACAGCCGCCTTGCTTCGTCCAGAACTTATTCGTGAAGGGGCAGATTTCTTCGGTTCTCAGTGCATAGTATTAGCCGTAGATGCAAAGTGGGATGAGGAGCTAGGATCCTGGCGAGTATATACGCACGGGGGACGCCGCTCTACGGAACGTGAAGTTGTGGAATGGGTAAAAGAAGCGGTCGAGCTTGGTGCTGGGGAGATTCTTCTCACAAGCATGGATCAGGATGGGGAAAAATCAGGTTTCAACGTTTCCTTAACAAAGGCTGTATCGGAAGCGGTGACCGTTCCTGTCATTGCCTCAGGAGGAGCAGGTTCCTCCGAGGATTTTTATGAGATATTTGAAGAGGGTTTAGCGGATGCGGCACTTGCAGCATCGATTTTCCACTATAAAGAGACTTCTGTGGCAGAAGTGAAAGGGTATTTGAAGGAAAAGGGGCTGGAAATACGATGAATTTAGAAAATATAAAGTTTGATGAAAAGGGACTAATTCCAGCTATTGTTCAGGATTATGGTTCAAAGGAAGTATTAACCTTAGCATATATGAACGAAGAGTCTTTGAAAAAAAGTTTAGAAACGGAAGAAACATGGTTTTACAGCCGTTCCCGTCAAGAGCTATGGCATAAGGGGGCGACTTCTGGAAATACGCAGCGAATCGTAGAGATGCGTTTAGACTGTGATCAGGATGCTATTGTTGTCCTTGTGGAGCCGGCAGGACCAGCCTGTCATAATGGGACCTTCACTTGCTTTACAGAAAAAGTAGAGCAGGGAGATCGTTCCGATGCTACATTATCCTCTAGTACGGACAGGGAAACGGCCGATCGTTTCGCCATTATCAACGAATTAGAAAAGGTCATCGCTGAACGCCAAGCTGAACGTCCTGAAGGCTCTTATACTACTTATTTGTTTGACGAAGGTGTAGATAAGATTCTGAAGAAGGTAGGAGAAGAAGCGGCAGAGGTCATTATTGCCGCGAAAAATCGTTCCAAAGAGGAGCTCACGTGGGAAAGTGCCGACTTATTGTACCACTGGCTTGTATTATTACGAGAGCAAGAGTTACCTTTAGATGCCGTACTAAAACGATTAGCCGAAAGACACGGCAGCTAATGTCACAAAATTGTCGGGGACCCGGTCAAGACACTGGTCAAGACACTGCGACGAGTAACCGCAGGAGTAGGCTTTAAAAATCCTGCAAGGGCTTCGCTGATTGCTTCGAGGCCACTGATAAAGGAAAAAGACGAGGCCACTGAAAAAGTCAATTTGAACAGTGGCAATGGCTTCGCTCGTTGCGCGCCTTATATGAGAAACCCACTCATATAAGGCTTTGAAAACATTGCAACGGCTCCGCTCATTGCTTCAAGGCCACTGAAAAAGATAAAAAGCGATCTTTTTCAGTGGCCTTGACCCGTCCGAATTGGGTCCTTGATTTCCGTTGTTACAAGAGATGTGACGTGTTATACTGCAATTATTATGTAAAATTTTCCGTATTCACCAGTTATCATTGCCTTTTTTTATTTACTAAGGTATGATGATTAAACGCCTTAATGGAAACTTTAAATATTGATATAAATAACTCGAAGGAGTGGAAGGCGTCCGCTTGTAACGGATTCGAGAATAACTTAAAGTAAATATATATTCTAGTTTTCTTCTAAACATATCTGTCCATAATAGACTTACTAATAAATAATTGTTTTACGAATATAAAAGGAATCGATTTTTTTAGCGATGGGAGGCTCACAGTATGAGTGAAATGGACTCAAAATTAAAGAAGGGTCAAGTAATTCCTTTCCTTCAGGATGGATCTTATTTTTATAAAAAAGGAATTGAAGCTTATCAAGCAGGTAATCTTGACCAAGCAATTAATTATATAGAGCGAGCCATTCGCATTGAACCTGAGGAGCCAGTCTTTTTATGTCAGTTAGCTATTGTTCTTTCTGAAAAAGGTGATTTCGAAGGGGCTAATGATTGGTTAGAGAAAATTATTAAAGAGATTGACAATTCCATGAGTGAGTGTTATTTTTTCATGGCAAATAACTTAGCTCATCTAGGAAAATTCGATCAGGCTAAGCTCCGTTTAAAAAAGTATTTACAGCTTGAACCGGATGGCGAATTTACAGACGATGCCCATTCTTTATTATATATGCTAGAAGAAGAGGGTCTGACCCTCTTTGCGGATTTGGATGACTTAAATATGGAACCTACTCCGTTGGAGAACATCGTGGATTTATTAAATAAAGGTGACTATGAATGGGCGGAAAAAGAGGCCCGTGGGTATTTGATGGAAAATCCAAAGGAATGGGATGTGTATGCTTATCTCGCTGAATCCCTTATGTACCAAGGGGACACAGAGCATGCTAAGTCTATTTTAAAGGATTTATTAATGAAGGAAGAGCCTAATTTCCTTGCTCAATGTAATATGACCCTCCTTCTTGCAAAAACGGGAGATGAAGGAAAGGAAACTTGGGTGAAAAACTTAATCAACCTTCGCCCAATGAAGGATTGGCACTGCTATTACTTAGCAAGAACCCTATTCTATCTTGGGGAGTATGCAAAGTCCTATAAATGGTTTCAGAAGCTATACCGAGAAAGTGATTTCCAAAAGCAGCCTGCCTATTTTCACCAAATGGCCATTGTGGCTTGGAAAAATGGAAATATAACGAAGGCAAAACAACTTTTTGAAAAAACGGAGGAGTTGGATCAGGAAAACGAAGAAATTGCTCGTCATTTTCTAGACCGTTTATCCCTAGAGGATAAATACACATTGCCTGAGGATGAATGGTTTATTTATTCTCAACCGGGCAAGCTCCTAACCAACCCTTCTAATTAGACGGCTAAGGCGTCGCTCACTACGAGAAACCACTCGTAGTGGGCTTTTTAAATTACAACAGCTGAAGACACTGCGGGGACGAGCGTTACTTCAGAGAGACATCACGCGTGATGCCACTTGAGTAAGTTTCGAGTTATCTCGACGGACACAGTTCCGAAGCAAAGCTAGTAGAGGAAGAGACACAGTTTTTTCCCGAGGAGGCTGAAGCGTTGCCCGTGGAAAGGGAGTGCCTGAAGCGTAAATCAACTTCCAAATTTAGTACAGCAAACGTAGTTTTCAATTTATGGTGGTGTCTGTAAAGACATGGGAGTTTAAGTCCACCTCTAGAATGAATTTTTTTAAATAAGTAAATAATGAACATGTTACGTGTGTTCGATTATAAAAAGGGGCAATGCAGCGTCAAAGCAGTGACCCTTTTCTTATATCCTGAACGGAAAGTGTAGTACTTTTTTAATATTCCTGAGCATGGTTTTGGACTTCTAAGTCATTTTTCCTTAGGATAGAATGGAGAATACAAACAACAACATAGTTCGCTAGGAGAGTGGGACAATGAGCGAAGAGAAAATTTATGATGTAGTGATTATTGGTGCAGGGCCTGCGGGCATGACTGCTGCTGTTTATACATCACGTGCAAACCTTTCTACTGTTATGATTGAACGTGGAATTCCAGGGGGGCAAATGGCCAATACAGAGGATGTGGAAAACTATCCAGGCTACGATAGCATTCTTGGGCCGGATCTTTCGAATAAAATGTTTGAGCATTCCAGAAAATTCGGTGCGGAGTATGCTTACGGTGATGTAAAAGAAATTATTGATGGAAAGGAATACAAGCGGGTTGTAACTGGCAACGGAGAATATAAGGCCCGTTCAGTGATTATTACAACAGGTGCTAAATATAAAGCATTAGGTGTTCCGGGAGAAAAGGAATTAAGCGGAAGGGGCGTATCCTATTGTGCCGTTTGTGATGGTGCCTTTTTCAAAAATAAAGAGCTGGTCGTTGTTGGTGGGGGAGACTCTGCCGTGGAAGAGGCCGTTTATCTTACCCGTTTTGCAAGTAAAGTAACGGTTGTTCACCGCCGCGATCAGTTTAGGGCACAGAAAATTCTTCAAGACCGTCTATTTGCCAACGAAAAAATCGATGTGATTTGGAATCATACAGTGAAGGAAATTAACGGAACAGACAATAAAGTTTCCAGTGTAACCCTTGTAAATAAAGAAGATGATTCTGAGCGTGACTTTAAAACGGATGGTGTCTTCATTTATATTGGAATGCTCCCGATCAATGAACCTTTCCTTAACCTTGGGATTACGAATGCTGACGGCTATGTGGAAACAAATGAGGAAATGGAAACAAAGGTTCCAGGAATCTTTGCCGCTGGTGATATTCGTGAAAAAACATTACGTCAAATTGTTACAGCAACTGGGGATGGCAGTATTGCTGCACAATCAGCCCAACATTATGTTGAAAATTTATTAGAAGAGCTAAAAGAGGAGTCTGCCTCTAATAAGTAAATTTCTTGAAAGCAAGGACACTTTTTCGAGTAGTCTTTGCTTTTCTTTTTTGTTGAATAAGGTTCGGTTCGTGTGAATCCGTTCCAGAATGTTACCGAAAAGAACAGGGAGACTCCATTTCGGTAACAATTAGACAATTAGAGCATAAATGTTACCGAACATCGCCTTTAGAAAAAATCGTGCTCCATTATTCTATAGGGGAAAACGATTTCATAATCTGTACTACTAAAATTTTGCTTCTGTTATAAAAGTGTGGTGTCCAATTATGACTATTTTATGAACTTTTAATAAAATGTACGTAAATTTCACAATACGTAATTATGACTTAACCCTTCTGTAACAATGCTGCAATATAAATTGGTTATTATATAAGTAGTAATTGACCCCCTTTTTTTATATATTTTTTTTACACGGGCTTCGGTCCGTGTCTTTTTTTTGAAAAAAATGAATTAACAAATACCCCCCTAGCAGTCTAGAGATTGTTAGTAAGAAATGAGATGTAGTATAATAAAATTTAATACTGTTCCAATTTAATTTTTGCAAATAGCAATTGAGGTGAAGCAGATGCAACGGGTGACTCATTGTATTTTAACGAATGATGATAAAGTGCTCATGCTGAAGAAACCAAGCCGCGGCTGGTGGGTAGCTCCAGGTGGTAAAATGGAGCAAGGGGAATCGATACGGGAAAGCGTAACACGAGAGTATTTTGAAGAAACAGGGATTACCTTAGAGAACCCAAAGCTTAGAGGGATCTTTACCATCATCATCGAAGAAAAGGGAAATGTTGTGGATGAGTGGATGATGTTCACCTTCCAAGGAGATAAGTTTAATGGGCAGACGTTAAAGGAGTCTCCGGAGGGAGCCCTTGCCTGGCAGCCTTTAGATAGTATAAATGATTTACCGATGGCACCTGGAGATTATCTTATTTTTGACCATGTGCTGTCCAATGGTGATACAGAAATAATGTACGGGACCTTTAAATATACAGAAAACTTTAAGCTGCTCGCCTACCGCTTAGACGTAGACGGCAAATCATTAAAAGAATTTAACAGACAATACCATAGCTAAGTTCGTTTTAATTGAATTTTTGAAGAAGCGAAAAGCGGTGTCTAGAGGGAAAAGCAATAGCTACGAGCGTTTCTTCACGAGTAAGCTTCGAGTTGTCTCGACGAATGTAGCAACAGAGCCTTACAAGCAGAGGAAGAGACAGGAGCCTCGGGGGCGCTTTTACCCCGAGGTAGCTGAAGCATTGCCCGTGGAAAGCATTCGCCTGTAGCGACACCGAGTGCTACGTTACTTAAGCTAATGGAAAATAGGAAAGGATGGGGGAAATGGAGCCGGTACAAAAGAATACGCAAGATTTAGAGCTTGTGATAATAACAGGTATGTCTGGTGCGGGGAAAACGGTCGCAGTCCAAAGCTTCGAGGACATGGGGTATTATTGTATTGATAACCTGCCGCCAGCATTGATTCCGAAGTTTATAGATTTAGTAGACGGATCAGCGGGACGCCTGCAAAAGGTAGCCCTCGTCATTGATTTAAGGGGAAGAGAATTTTTTGACCAATTGTTTGAGTCTATTGATACCATTGGAAGGGAAGCAAAGCTCACACCGCAAATTGTATTTTTAGATGCACGTGATCCGGTCCTTGTCAGAAGATATAAGGAAACACGACGATCCCATCCATTAGCTGCAGGTGGTTCTCCATTGGAAGGGATTCAAGCAGAAAGGGCTCTCCTTGATGAACTAAAGGGCCAGGCGCAGATGATTATTGATACGAGTGATTTAAAGCCTGTACAGTTGAGGGAACGGATCATTCAGCGTTTTTCCCTGTCGGACAAACAGGTATTTAACGTACATTTATTATCCTTTGGTTATAAACACGGTATACCTATCGATGCGGATTTAGTTTTCGATGTTAGATTTTTGCCAAATCCTCACTATATTGACCACATGAGGCCTCAGACGGGATTGGATAAAGAGGTTTCTGATTATGTCCTTAAATGGTCGGAAACGCAGCAATTTATCGAGAAGCTTTATGATTTATTGGCCTATATGCTACCCCATTATAAAAGGGAAGGAAAGAGACAGCTGGTCGTTGCCATTGGCTGTACCGGTGGAAAGCACCGTTCTGTTACATTAGCAGAATACTTCAAGGAGAATTTAGGGGATATGGGCTATTATACGTATGTCACCCATCGTGACATTGAGAAAGGAAAGCTAGAAGGTTGAAGAAGGCGAATATTGTAGTTATTGGAGGAGGCACCGGTTTATCCGTTTTACTTCGGGGATTAAAGACTTTTCCGGTAGAAATTACAGCCATCGTTACCGTAGCAGACGATGGGGGCA
The DNA here is from genome assembly GCF_030813435.1 of Evansella vedderi. Classification (GTDB taxonomy): domain Bacteria; phylum Bacillota; class Bacilli; order Bacillales; family Salisediminibacteriaceae; genus Evansella; species Evansella vedderi. The sequence goes on from NZ_JAUSUG010000006.1 coordinate 179,122, forward strand.
GTTCAGGAAGGTTGCGAAGAGATTTACGAATTCCACCTCCTGGAGATGTGAGAAACGTCCTCGTTGCCTTATCGGAAGTAGAGCCTTTAGTGGAAAAACTTTTTCAGCATCGCTTTGAAAACGGTAATGGCTTATCGGGTCATTCCCTAGGAAATTTACTATTAGCAGGTATGACGTCCATCACGGGGGATTTTGCCAGGGGTGTTCAGGAAATCAGCCGAGTTTTAAACGTAAAAGGAAAGGTTTTACCGGCAGCGAATGAAGAGATAATTCTCCATGCTGAATTGACTGATGGATCATTTGTGGAAGGGGAATCGAGAATTCCTTTGGCTAAAAAGCAAATTAAAAGGGTATTCCTTGAGCCATCGAATCCAGAGCCATTACAGGAATCATTAACAGCCATTGAACAAGCTGATTTAATTGTATTAGGACCGGGAAGCCTATATACTAGTGTCATCCCTAATTTACTTGTTCCACAAATTGCTCAAATGATTAAGCAGTCCAAGGCTTGGAAGGTTTATATTTGCAATGTCATGACACAGCCGGGGGAAACGGATAATTTCACAGCTGCTGATCATATTCAAGCCATTTATAATCATGTGGATGATAAAATTTTAAATGCTATTCTTGTAAATAGCCAGCCAATTCCATTATCCTATGCAAAGAGATATGCAGAGGAAGGGGCCAGAGAAGTTATTGTGGATTCACACCGGCTAAAGTATATGGGATTAGAAGTGGTAAGTGAAGAAATTCTATTCTTCGATGATAAATATTTAAGGCATGATTCCATAAAACTATCTCAAAGGCTTGTTTCTATGCTTTAGTCTTCTAGAAGAGGCTGTTTTCGTTTAAAAGGCTTGGAGAAGCGGAAAGCGTCCGACTGTAGCGTCTCCCAGCTACACTAAATTCTACTAAAAACAATAATCATTTAGAAAACAGCCTTAAAAATAAAGATTCATATATTGAAGCTTTTTGAAGGGGTAACATCTGTCTAAAAGTGGATGAAATGACGGAGGTGTGGCAGATGTCTTTTGCTTCCATGACAAAAAAAGAATTAACGCAGCTGGAAGTGGAGGAATGCTGTACGAAAGCGGAGTTAGCAGCCCTCATTCGGATGAATGGCTCCATTTCCCTGCGGAATATGCAAATTACACTGGATATTCAAACAGAAAACGCAGCGATTGCCAGGCGGATTTACACGCTCATTAAGAAGCTTTATTCTGTACATGTAGAGCTTCTTGTCCGTAAAAAAATGCGACTGAAGAAAAATAACGTTTATGTTGTTCGAATTACGAAGGATGCCCGCGCCATGCTGGAAAATTTAAAGATTGTAGATGGGACATTTGTATTCACTAGGGAGATTTCTCCTGAACTTATCCATAATGACTGCTGTAAACGGGCATACTTACGAGGAGCTTTCTTAGCAGGAGGGTCGGTAAATCATCCTGATACATCCTCCTATCATTTGGAAATCTTCTCCTTCTATGAGGAACATAATAGCTCACTTTGTGAATTAATGAACCATTTCGGCCTTAATGCGAAAATGCTGGAACGAAAGAAGGGATTTATCCTCTACTTAAAGGAAGGGGAGAAAATCAGTGAATTCTTAAACATTGTTGGGGCTCACCAGGCACTTCTAAAGTTCGAAGATGTTCGCATCATGAAGGACATGCGTAATTCCGTGAATCGACTAGTGAATTGTGAAACAGCAAACTTAAACAAAACAGTAGGTGCTGCCATCCGGCAGGTGGATAACATCCGGTTTATAAAGCAAGAGGTTGGCCTTGATATTCTCCCTGACAAGCTGAGGGAGATTGCTGAACTCCGTTTAGAGCACCAGGATGTAAGCCTAAAGGAGCTGGGAGAAATGCTCCCAAGCGGTGCCGTTAGCAAATCCGGAGTGAATCATCGCCTGAGAAAAATCGATGAGTACGCCCAAAAACTTCGAGAAGGGGAAAAAAATTAAATTCCGTTTCTCAGCACAGTAAAAATTACCATTTTAATGGAAGCGTTTGATTGTAAAAAATAGGGACAGGAGGAAGATACTAATGATTGAAAAAACAATTGTAGTAAAAAGAAAAACAGGTTTACAAGCACGCCCAGCGGCATTGTTTGTGCAGGAAGCAAACAAATTTCACTCTGATATTTTTATTGAGAAGGATGGTAAAAAGGTAAATGCCAAGAGCATTATGGGTATTATGAGCCTAGCCATTAACGCAAATAAGGAAATCACCTTAACTGTAGATGGCAATGATGAAGAAGCAGCCATGGAAGCCTTAGTGGCCTTTGTTGAACAAGAAAGTTAATCCGATTGAAGCTTTGAGGCTAGTAATGTAGCTAAGCTTATATTTAGCTGTGCAAACTCCCACTAAAGGACTTTAGGTGGAGTTTGCACAGCTAACATTTTCAAGAAGGGCTTTACTTATTATGAGTAAAGTTCTTTTTTTGTTTTTGGCTCTGTTAAACTTTGATGTTGATTTTCGCTTCAGGACACTCCAATTACGCCTAAAAGCAGCCCACGTCCTGTGGGCAACGGCGTAATGTCACCGTCCTGGTTCCGCGGGCAACACTTCAGCCTCCTCGGGAAAATCACCCTGCGGGGTCTTCAGTAGTTGCTTTTCCCGCAGGAGTCTCGCGCCTTTCGCTACAATCAACCCTGTTTAAAATTCAACAATGACCTTTAACAGAGCTTTGTTTTTTGAAAAAAATGTTAGAGGGAGGATGAAACGCGGAAGGGGAAGGTAATCAAAAGTTCGCGTTTCAATGAGCACAAATGAGCCGCCCCCCTCCCCATAAAATAAACAAAAAACCAAGCAGTTCCGTGAACCACTTGGTTTAAAACACTATTTTATTCCGGGCGCTTTTCCATTACTTCGTCAATTAGCCCGTATTTCTTCGCTTCAGCTGCACTCATGAAGTTGTCGCGGTCTGTATCGCGAGCAATTACCTCTAGTGGCTGCCCCGTACGCTCAGAAAGAATTTTGTTTAGTTTTTCACGCATTTCAATGATTCTTCGTGCGTGGATTTCAATATCAGATGCTTGACCTTGTGCACCGCCTAGTGGTTGGTGAATCATGACTTCACTGTTTGGTAAGGCGAAGCGTTTGCCCGGCTCCCCTGCAGCTAGTAGGAATGCTCCCATTGATGCTGCCATACCGATACAAATGGTTTGTACCTTTGGCTTAATAAATTGCATTGTGTCGTAGATCGCCATTCCCGCTGTGATGGATCCACCTGGGCTGTTAATATAAAGGGAAATGTCCTTTTCAGGATCATCTGCTGCTAAAAATAACAATTGAGCTACTACTGAGTTTGCAACGTTATCATCGATTGCAGTACCAAGCATAATGATACGGTCTTTCAATAAACGTGAATAAATGTCGTAGGCGCGCTCACCGCGATTTGTTTGTTCTATTACTGTTGGGACTAAATTCATTAAGTACTCCTCCTTTATCTCATCATAAAGATATGTTTATCTAAAGATTTTCATGTGAGTTATTTACAAATTAATCATAAACTAATAGGTCAATAAAGGTCAAATAATTTGATCCCCCTTGTATCAACCCTTAAGGCATTTCAATAGTATGTAGAAAAGCAAGCTTTCTTAAAAAACTACAACACTTTCATCATAGCCTAAATTAAACTTTCTCAAACAAAAAATTCAATATAAAACATATTAATTCCTTCTTTTACGTACAAATTTTTTATAAAATAAAAAATAAAACGCTTACATCAAAAGCCTAGTACACTAGTCTTTCTGATAAATAGAATATATTTACCAATAGCACCATTACCAACAAGTTATGGTTATCATGTATAATAGCCTTAAGGGGGGAAGTCTTATGAACATGGATTTTGGTTTGTTTCAACAGCAGTCAATGAAGCTGGTTATGACAAATGAACTTCGTCAAGCAATTGCTATGCTGCAATATTCTGTCTTGGACTTAAATGATTATTTACATGAGCAGCAATTAGAAAATCCATTAATTGAGCTGAAGGACAATCGTCTCCGGGAGGAAATGGAACGGAAAAAATACGATGATATCTCCCTGCAAAAATATGATTATAGAGTTCGTCATCACTACGACGATGATGAAGGCTACTCCCCGATTGACCATGTGACAGATGGGGATGAGGGACTTCAGGATTATTTACTAAATCAAATTCGTTTTTTACACATAGATAAATCGTTAAGGAAAATTGTTACGTATTTAGCTTTGTCCATTAATGAAAACGGTTATTTACTGCAACCCATAACCGAATTGGCAGAAGAGTTGCAAGAGCCGGCAGCAAAAATGGAAGAGGCATTAGCTATCCTCCAGTCCTTGGAGCCATACGGTGTAGGTGCCTCGTCCCTTAAGGAATGCCTATTAATTCAATTACGTCAGATGGAGATTAGAGATACTCTCGCAGAAACAATCGTAGAAAAGCATTTAGATCTATTAGGAAAAAAACAATTTAAGCAAATTGCAAAGGAAGAGAATATTGATTTGGATGAGGTTCAGTATATTGCTGACTTTATTCAAACATTAAATCCGAAGCCAGGAGCTGCCTTTCACAATGAACCAGCTAAATACGTGGTGCCAGATGTAACCGTAAAAAAGGTGAAGGGGAAATACCTCGTTTTTTTAAACGATGAGCATATGCCGCAAATGACCATTAACCGAAGATACGCTGCCCTAATGGAAGAGGGGGAAGCGGAGGTAAGTCAGTACATGAGGCGGAAATATGAGCAGTTTCAGTGGATTAAGAAAAGCATCGAACAACGGCAGCAAACATTATTAAGCGTTACCAATGCTATAGTGGAGCACCAACTGCAATTTTTCGAGAAAGGTCCAGAGTATTTACAACCATTGACCTTAAAGGAAATTGCTGATATCGTTCAAGTGCATGAATCTACTGTCTCAAGGGCTACTACGAAAAAATATATGCAAACGCCTCGAGGTTTGTTTGAGCTAAAGTATTTCTTCACTTCAACAGTAGGGAAGGACTCTGGGGAGTCCAGTTCCTCTGAGCGTGTTAAAATATATTTAAAGAAGCTAGTAGATGAGGAAAACAAGCGGAAGCCACTATCAGACCAAAAGCTATCGGACCTCCTGAAGGAACAGTATGGAATACAAGTTTCAAGACGTACCGTAGCAAAATACCGCGACGAAATGCATATCCTTTCCTCTTCCCAAAGAAAAAGATTTTAAGTGTAGGCTTTTTTCGAATAGATTGTCGTTTTTCCATAACTCGAAGTAGTGGAAGGCGCCACTCCAGCAACACTTTAAGAAAGGAAAGAAGAAATGGTCACCCTTTACTTTTATACAAAAACGGGCTGCCCTCTCTGTGATAAAGGACTGGCAACCTTAAAGGAATTTCAAAAAGACTACCCGTTTCAAATTGAAGAGCGAGACATCTACGAACGGGATGATTGGCTCGAATTATATCAAATTCGCATTCCAGTAGTGGAAGATGAAAATGGAAGCGTTTTAGATGAAGGAATACTGTCATACTCGACAATATACGAAAAAATTAATAAAAAATTTACATGATTTTTATTGCTTGTGGATCATTTACTTGCTACAATTAATTTTGGAAAGACCTTCGTTTTCCAAATTGTTGTACATAGAAATGATCTTTTTTTTCATCCGGGTGGGACATAATATGTCTGGTAGGGACGTTGTTGGTCCCGGAGGAGAAAGCAATTTAAAAAGGGGCATTAACATGCGAATGCTTTTAGATTTACAAAAAAAATTAGTACCTGACCTTTTAGACGTCATTGGTATGCGATATCGCGTGTTACGCTTTATACGTTTAATGCAGCCTATTGGAAGGCGAACATTAGCCAACAGTTTGGAAATGTCCGAGAGGGTACTTCGCAGTGAAGTTACTTTCTTAAAGGAACAGGGGCTCGTCCATGTAGCTGCTTCTGGAATGACGTTAACAGAAGAGGGAATGATTTTACTTTCCCAGCTGGAAGATGTTATGAAAGAAGTTTTTGATATCAGACAAATGGAAATTGAACTGCAGCAAAAGCTTGATTTAGCTGAGGTTCATATTGTGCCCGGAAACAGTGACGAGTTTTCGTGGGTGAAAAAGGAAATGGGGCGTACCTGTATCGCACTCATGAAAAAAAAGTTATTTGCGAAAGGAAATACTATCGCAGTAACAGGAGGAACAACGATTGCTGCAGTGGCAGAAATGATGATCCCAGATGTAGATTTAAAGGAAGCGTTATTTGTACCAGCTCGCGGAGGTTTAGGGGAACAGGTGGAGAATCAAGCGAACACAATCTGTGCCACAATGGCCAGAAAAGCGATGGGGTCTTACCGGTTACTCCATGTACCGGATCAACTAAGTAAGGATGCTTATGAATCACTCATCAATGAACCATCTGTAAAGCAAATTTTGGAGCTTATCCGTTCTGCCAATGTGGTTATTCACGGTATCGGTGAAGCTCAAACGATGGCGGAAAGAAGGAATTCCTCTCAAGAGGTGTTAGAAAAGCTTGAAAATGCTAATGCAACAGCGGAGGCCTTCGGTTATTATTTTGACCAATCAGGGGATATTATCCATAAGGTGTTGACGATTGGCCTGCAATTAGAGGATTTAAAGGGTATTCCCCATATCATCGCCGTTGCGGGAGGAGCATCCAAAGCTAATGCTATTAAGGCTTACATGAAGTACGGAACAAACCAAGTACTGGTAACCGATGAGGGTGCTGCAAAGGCAATATTAAAAAAGACATAATTTTATCGGAAAAATTAGGTTTTTACCTGTTTATAATGGGGCATGTAAGGAGAAATTTAATAGAGTAGGTTTGTAATGATTAGATAAGTCATTCAAGGGGTACATAGTTAGCTCTGTTTCCCCTTTGAAATAGATTTCTTTGTTTTACAAAAAAAAGGAGGAATTATAATTATGGCAACAAAAGTAGGAATTAATGGATTTGGACGTATCGGACGTAATGTATTCCGTGCAGCGTTAAATAACCCTGAGGTGGATGTAGTAGCTGTTAACGACTTAACAGATGCTAACATGCTTGCTCATTTATTAAAGTACGATACCGTTCATGGTAAGCTTGACGCAACTGTAGAAGTTAACGGTGAAAACCTAGTTGTTAACGGAAAAGAAATTAAAGTAATCGCTGAGCGCGACCCTGCACAACTTCCATGGGGAGACCTTGGAATTGAAGTTGTAGTAGAATCTACTGGTCGTTTCACAGCTCGTGCAGACGCTGCAAAACACTTAGAAGCTGGTGCGAAAAAAGTTATCATTTCTGCTCCTGCATCTGAAGAAGATATCACCATTGTTATGGGTGTTAACGAAGACAAGTACGATGCTGCTAGCCACCACGTAATTTCTAACGCATCTTGTACTACTAACTGTTTAGCTCCATTTGCAAAAGTATTAAATGACAAGTTTGGTGTTCGTCGTGGTATGATGACAACTGTTCACTCTTATACAAACGACCAACAAATTCTTGACTTACCACATAAAGACTACCGTCGTGCTCGTGCAGCTGCAGAAAACATTATCCCAACATCTACTGGGGCAGCAAAAGCAGTAGCACTAGTACTTCCTGAACTAAAAGGAAAATTAAACGGTGGCGCAATGCGTGTACCAACTCCAAACGTATCTTTAGTTGACCTTGTTGCTGAGTTGGACAAAGAAGTAACAGCTGATGAAGTAAACAACGCACTTAAAGAAGCTGCTGAAGGTCCATTAAAAGGAGTACTAGCATACAGCGAAGAGCCACTTGTATCTGGTGACTACAACGGTAACCCAGCATCTTCCACAATCGATGCCCTTTCCACAATGGTAATGGAAGGCAACATGGTAAAAGTAATCTCTTGGTATGACAACGAGTCTGGTTACTCTCACCGTGTAGTAGACCTAGTTGACTACATCGCAAAAAAAGGTCTGTAATCAACCTTTATAAATAGCTGTTTCTGTAAACTTTGTTTGCTTTTTGAAAAGCTTGGAGAAGCGGAAGGCGGCGACTCCAGCGGGAAAAGCAGCGGCTGAAATCTCTGAAGGGTGGTCTTCCCGAGGAGGTTGAAGCGTTGCCCGCGGAAAGCGTCCGCCTAAAGCGTATCCAAGCAACGTTATTTCTTCAAAAACAACAATGTTTTACAAAATAGACTATAAATAAACTTCTCAAATAAAAAGAGGAGACAGCGCAGTGTCCTGTTCTCCTCTTTAATCGTGAGTAGACCGCTAAGTATGAAAATGCATTAATCTGGAATCTTGAATCCGTTACAGGCGGACGCCTTCCACTCCTTCAAGAGTGCAAACAGTAACATGGATTTTGTATTTTCAGGGTAGACTTCCATGCAATAGTAATTTTGCACCATGGAGTATGAAAAATTTATTCTGCTTGGAATGAGCGAAGGTCCGTGAGACTCCTGTGGGAGTGTGGTCTAGACGAGACCCCACAGGGCGTAGCCCGAGGAGGCTCGTCAGAACACCCACGGAAAGGGAGCGGACCGTAGTGAATGAAAACTAGATTCGTAATTCCAGGGTAGTCAAAAAGGTCCTTATCTTTTTGACTACCTATACCCAAAAGCTATTTCCTGTTAATTTTAAACAATTTGTCCAAACTAAGAATGGTCTTAGTGTAAAGGAGGAGCTTCACGTGAATAAGAAATCTGTTCGTGATATTAATGTAAAAGGTCAACGAGTTTTTTGCCGTGTGGACTTTAACGTACCAATGAAGGACGGGGAAGTTACGGATGACACTCGTATCCGTGCTGCATTACCAACGATTCAACATTTAGCTGAACAAGGAGCAAAAGTAATCTTAGCCAGCCATTTAGGACGTCCTAAAGGGGAAGTTGTAGAAGAGCTTCGTTTAAATACTGTAGCTTCACGTCTAAGTGAACTTCTTGGTAAAAATGTAGTGAAAACGGATGAAGTATATGGAGATGCTCCAAAGAAAGCGATCAGCGAACTTGGGGAAGGTGACGTCCTATTACTTGAAAACGTACGTTTTGAAGCAGGAGAAGAGAAGAACGATCCAGAACTAGCAAAAGCACTTGCTGAACTAGCAGACGTTTATGTAAACGATGCATTCGGTGCTGCACACCGTGCTCATGCTTCCACAGAAGGGATTGCTCACCACCTCCCTGCAGTTGCCGGTTTCTTAATGGAAAAGGAATTAGAGGTTTTAGGGAAAGCACTATCAAATCCAGAACGTCCATTCACAGCTATCATTGGTGGAGCAAAGGTTAAGGATAAAATCGGAGTAATTGATAATCTATTAGATAAAGTAGATAACTTAATCATTGGCGGCGGATTAGCTTACACTTTCGTTAAAGCATTAGGTCATGAAGTTGGAAAATCGCTATTGGAAGAAGACAAGATTGATCTAGCTAATCAGTTCATGCAAAAGGCAAAGGATAAAGGTGTTAAATTCTATATGCCTCAAGACGTTATCGTGGCAGATGATTTCAGTGTAGATGCTACTACTCAAGTAGTGGATATTGACAGCATTCCATCTGACTGGGAAGCATTAGATATTGGTCCAAAAACAATTGACACCTACCGTGATGTTATTTTAAATTCTAAGTTAGTTATTTGGAACGGACCAATGGGTGTATTTGAATTAGAACCATTTGCTAACGGAACAATCTCTGTTGCAAAGGCCTTAGCTGACGCACAAAGTGCCTATACTGTTATCGGTGGTGGTGACTCAGCTGCAGCTGTTGAAAAATTCGGTTTTGCAGAAAATATGGATCACATTTCAACAGGTGGAGGCGCATCCCTAGAATTTATGGAAGGGAAAGAATTGCCTGGAGTTGTAGCTTTAAACGATAAATAAAGTGATCAAAGGAGGTACAATATTATGCGTAAACCTATTATTGCAGGAAACTGGAAAATGAATAAAACAAAAGGGGAAGCATTAGCCTTCGTTGAAGAAGTGAAAAATGCGGTCCCTTCAGCAGAAAAAGTAGAATCTGTTGTATGCGCACCAGACTTATTTTTAGATGCTCTAGTAAGTGCAACAGAGGGAACTCAGTTAGCTATTGGTGCCCAAAATATGCACTTTGAAGAATCAGGTGCTTTCACAGGGGAAACTAGCCCTGTTGCTCTTAAGGACATTGGTGTAAGCTACGTTGTCATTGGTCACTCTGAACGTCGTGAAATGTTTGGAGAAACGGATCAAGGTGTGAACCAAAAGGTACATGCAGCATTCCGCCATGGTTTAACTCCTATTATCTGTGTGGGTGAAACGTTACAAGAGCGTGAAGCAGGAAAGACTTCAGATGTTGTTACTACACAAGTAAAGGCTGCATTAGAAGGTCTTTCTGAGGATCAAGTAAAAGCATCCGTTATTGCTTATGAGCCAATTTGGGCAATCGGAACTGGTAAAACCGCTTCCTCTGAAGATGCTAACGAAACTTGCGGTGTTATCCGTCAAGTGGTTGCACAAACGGTATCACCAGCTGCTGCAGAAGCTATTCGTATCCAGTACGGTGGTTCTGTTAAACCAGGCAATATTAAAGAACTTCTAGCTCAGTCTGATATTGACGGTGCCCTTGTGGGTGGAGCTAGCTTAGAAGCGGATTCTTTTTTACAACTTGTGGAGGCAGGAAATGAGTAAGAAACCAAATGCCTTAATCATTCTTGATGGTTTTGCCCTCCGTGGTGAAACCCAGGGGAATGCTATTGCCCATGCGAAAAAACCAAATTTTGACCGCTATTGGAATGAGTACCCACACGCAACCTTAACGGCCAGCGGTGAAGCAGTAGGTTTACCAGAGGGACAAATGGGGAATTCAGAAGTAGGACATATGAATATCGGAGCAGGACGGATTGTTTATCAAAGTCTTACTCGTGTGAATATGGCTATACGAGAAGGGGAATTCTTTAAAAATGAAACATTTCTTCAAGCGATGAAGCATGTGAAAGAAAAGGGAACAGCTCTTCATCTCTATGGACTTCTTTCTGACGGTGGTATACATAGTCATATTGAGCATATGTTTGCTCTTTTACAGCTAGCAAAGTCTGAAGGTGTAGAGAAAGTTTTCGTTCATGGCTTCTTAGATGGACGGGATGTAGGTCCAACTTCTGCGGAAACGTATATCCGAATGACAGAAGAGAAGCTTCAAGAGCTTGGTATTGGTGAAATCGCCACTATCCAAGGACGTTACTACGCTATGGATCGCGATAAGCGTTGGGACCGGGTAGAAAAATCCTATCGTTCCATGGTATATGGTGAAGGCTTAAAATATCGCAGTGCGGTGGAAGCCCTTGAGGATTCCTATAAGAATGACATTCATGATGAATTTGTCCTTCCTTCGGTTATTACAAAGGAAGATGGGGAAACTCCAAAGGGGACAATTAAAGATGAAGATGCCATCATCTTCTTTAATTTCCGCCCTGACCGTGCTATCCAAATGTCTCAAGTTTTTACAAACAAGAGCTTTGTTGGCTTTGAGCGTGGAGACGGTCACCCGCAAAACCTTCACTATGTATGCTTAACGCATTTTAGTGAAACGGTAGAGGGGTTTGTAGCCTTTGAACCTACGAACCTTGACAACACAATGGGTGAGGTTGTTTCTAAGGCTGGCTTAAAGCAGCTACGAATTGCGGAAACGGAGAAATACCCACACGTTACCTTCTTTTTTAGCGGAGGTCGTGAAGAGAAATTTCCAGGAGAAGAACGAGTACTGATCGATTCACCTAAGGTTGCCACTTACGACTTGAAGCCGGAAATGAGCGCCTATGAAGTGACCGATGCCTTATTGGTTGAGATCAATGCAGACAAGCATGATGTCATCGTTCTAAACTTAGCAAACCCAGACATGGTAGGACATTCTGGTATGCTTGAGCCAACGGTAAAAGCAGTGGAAGTTGTGGACGAATGTCTTGGAAAAATTGTAGATCTGATTGTTGAAAAGGGTGGAAAGGTAATCATTACGGCAGACCACGGTAATGCGGACATGATCGCAAATGAAGATGGCAGCCCAATGACAGCACACACCACCAACCCTGTTCCGGTTATTGTTACAGATAAGGATGTCACCTTACGGGAAGACGGCATCCTCGGTGACTTAGCACCAACCATGCTAGAGCTATGCGGTGTAGAACAACCCGCAGAAATGACAGGTAAAACCCTGTTGAAAAAATAAATAGTAAATTTTTAAAAAAAATAAAGGTCGTTTTCGTAAACTTTGTTTGAAAAGCTTGGAGAAGCGGAAGGCGGCGACTCCAGCGGGAAAAGCAACAACGCTCTTCCGTGCGACGAGTAATCGCAGGAGCAGCTGAAGACCCCCGAGGGTGGGTTGCCCGAGGTGGCTGAAGCGTTGCCCGCGGAAAGCGTCCGCCTGTCTCTTCCTCTACTAGCAATGCCCTGTAGTGTATCCGTCGAGACAAATTGATGTATTTTCGAAGAAGCAAAGCTCTTTGTAGCGTATCCAAGCCAACATAAATTCTACTAAAAACAATTTATAGGAAACAGCCATAATAAAAGTTATAAAAAGGAGTGTTTTTCAAATGACAATTATTGCTGATGTTTATGCTCGCCAAGTACTAGATTCCCGAGGGAATCCAACAGTAGAAGTAGAAGTATACTTAGAAGACGGCGGTTTCGGCCGTGCATTAGTACCAAGTGGTGCTTCAACTGGTGAATATGAAGCAGTTGAACTTCGTGACGGTGGAGACGCTTGGATGGGTAAAGGCGTTTCTAAAGCTGTTGAAAACGTAAATGAAATCATCGCACCTGAAATCGCAGGATTCGATGCTTTAGACCAAATCGGAATCGACCAATTAATGATCGACCTTGATGGTACAGAGAACAAAAGCAAGCTAGGTGCTAACGCTATCCTTGGTGTTTCCATGGCTGTTGCACACGCTGCTGCTGACTCTTTAGGATTACCACTTTATGTTTACTTAGGTGGATTCAACGCGAAGACACTTCCAACGCCAATGATGAACATCATCAACGGTGGAGAGCACGCAGACAACAACGTAGATATTCAAGAATTCATGATCATGCCTGTTGGTGCGGAAAACTTCAATGATGCACTTCGTATGGGAGCAGAAATTTTCCATAACTTAAAGAGCGTATTAAAGTCTAAAGGCTACAACACAGCTGTAGGTGACGAAGGTGGATTCGCACCAAACCTTGGCTCTAACGAAGAAGCTCTAGCTACCATCATTGAGGCTATCGAAAAAGCTGGCTACAAGCCTGGTGAAGATATTCTACTTGCTATGGACGTTGCCGCTTCTGAAATTTACCAAGATGGTAAATACAACCTTAAAGGTGAAGGTGTTGTAAAAACTTCTGAAGAAATGGTTGCATTCTATGAAGAGCTTTGCAACAAGTATCCAATCGTATCCATTGAAGACGGTTTAGATGAAAACGACTGGGAAGGATTCAAGCTATTAACAGAGCGTCTTGGCGGACGTGTACAACTAGTTGGGGACGACCTATTCGTAACAAACACGAAGAAGCTTTCTCAAGGTATTGAGCAAGGAATCGGAAACTCTATCTTAATCAAAGTTAACCAAATCGGTACACTTACGGAAACTTTCGATGCGATTGAAATGGCGAAGCGTGCAGGTTACACTGCAGTAATCTCTCACCGTTCTGGTGAAACAGAAGATGCAACAATTGCGGATATTGCTGTTGCAACAAACGCTGGTCAAATCAAAACTGGTGCTCCATCACGTACAGACCGTGTTGCGAAGTACAACCAATTACTACGCATTGAGGACGAGCTTCAATACATCGGCCAATATGCAGGTAAAAACGCATTCTATAACCTTAAGAAGTAATTTTTAAGCATAAAAACTGCTTGTACTGTGTCGTACAGCACACATTTGGCAGTGGTTGAAGTTAGTCGTACAGCGACTTAAACTTTGCCATACAGAAACCCTCTATTTATATGTGAGTTATCACATTGGATAGGGGGTTTTTTATGATTTCAGGACTTTTAAAAGAATTTACGTTTGACTTGCAGATTAAAAATTATTCAAAGCGAACCATTGAGACTTACAATTACAATTGCTCACAATTAATTTATTACCTGAGAGATAACTTTGATATTGATGATATTGAAGAAGTATCTTCGCTCCATGTAAAAAAATTCATTCAGTATCAGACAAGCATAGGAAATAAGCCGACTTACATTAATTCGTTAATTAAAACTTTAAGAGCTTTTTATGTGTATCTGGTTAATGAAGAGTATGTGGCGCTTAACATCATGAAAAAAGTACATTTTCTTAAGGAAGAAACGCCAGTAATTAAAACTTTTACAGATGAAGAAGTGGCAAGGCTGATTGAAGTATATGATTTTAAATCGTATTTAAACGCTAGGAACAAAGTTATTATTGCCATGTTTGTAGATACAGGTATTCGTCTTTCTGAATTAATCAATTTGGAAACAGCGTGGATTAACGAAACAAATATAAGAGTATTGGGAAAAGGTGCGAAATGGCGATATGCTCCTATTAGCTTGATGTTGAGGAAGTACATGATACGTTATGAACGGATAAAGGAGAAATATTTCAGCAAGAAGAAGCTAGAGCATGGAAATTACATTTTATCAAGAAGTGGCAGACCGTTAACTTCAGTACAAATTGAATGTATTGTGAGAGAGGCTGGAAAAGTTGCGAAAGTTCGGGAAGATATTCGTTGCAGTCCTCATACCCTGAGACATTACTCGATACAAGCGAATTTAAGAAACGGTTTAGATTTGTATAGCTGTTCTAAAATAGCTGGTCATGAGAACATTCAAATCACGAAACGATATTTACAAGGACTTGAAACGGAAAATATTTTAGAAATGGCTAAACAATCAAGTCCATTAATGAATTTATAAAAAAAAAAAGAAAACGTGCTCCGACAGTTTGGCGACCGAAGAGCACGTTTCCTAAAAAACTATGACTTCATTTTAGCATGTTGCTTGTGTGAAGTCCAAAGGAGAATGAAAACATGAATGGTATCATTAAACGGAGAAAAACAACCGATTACGCACAGATCCATAACGGAGCATTACAGAAGCTTGAAGATATTCGTACCATTGGATTGATATCTCATTTAATATCGTTGCCAGATACGTGGGTAATAAGAAAGATGAATTTATATGACAAATTTGGCAGAGGACCTGTGACAGCAGCAATTGCCGAATTGGAAGCAAAAAAGTACTAGGTGACGATTAAATATCGAGATGGAAAGAAAACTTTATATTATTACAACGTGAGTGACGTGGCTTTTGACGATAGCGAAGTTTTAAATATGATTGAAGAGGTAAATGTGGGTGGATACAAAATAATCGAAATATCGGAAAGCTGGACGCATTTACTTTCCATTGGCGAAAATCAACAATTGAAAGACGAGAATAATTTAGCTGAAGTTTCTTCAATTGACGATTTTGAATTGTTGATTTTCAACAGTTCATTTTCAACAGTTCAAAATCGACAACTATTAAATAAATATAAAAAAATAAACAGTAATAAACAAAATATCAATAAAGAAACATTGTTAATTAACAAGGAATTAACAGCAGAAGAATTTAGACATTTGATGATTAACGCTTGTAACGAATATTATAATGAGTTTGCTATCAACAGATGGAATAAAAAATCGTGGAATGCACTGGTTGAAGCGTTTGTTAATGAAACGATAGTTGAGGGAAGGTATGTAAATGTTCCAGCAGATAAAATAAATGGCTATGCTTATATTTCATTAAAAAATATGGCTCATAAATTTGACTTAAAGAATGGAAGAAAGCCACTTCCAAGTTGGATGACAAAATGAATATTAATATTCAACGAACAAACGTTTCTATATAACAGATATATAGGTTTAAGAATGATATATATTCATTGTATATAAATTTGATATAGATTTGTTATATACAACAAAAAACCGATTGAAGTTTGAAAATAGCATGATGGAATACGAATGGGGTGCTGTTCAAATGGGGCAAACAGATAACTTATACTTTGTCGATAAAGTCATAGGAGCAATTAATAAAACAGATATGATTTATTCCTTGATAAATGCTCTTGATGTATGTAATCAGCTATATGAAGTAGAACAACCTGAATACTCGGATGAGCTCATTGTAATTGAGCTATAATGACGTATTTATTTCGAACTAATAACTGAAACCACAGGCTTCAATAAGCTTGTGGTTTTAATATTTCTTTATCCTTCAATTGTATATCTGAGTTTTAATGGTAGCTTACGTTGTTCTACTCGTCCTAAGTTCATGGCAACATCGTTAATATCCCCAATGTTTAATTTGCGGTCATGTTCATGGACTGCTTTTAAAATAATTCTGTATTCCTTTTGAAATTCAAAGAACTTCCGCTTATACAAAAGTGCTTTAACTGGATTTTTATCAAATTCTTCTTCAGTCATTGGATGAGGCTCCGATTTATCATCATAGTAATTAACTAAGCCACGTAAACGCCCTAGCCCTTCCTTTTTACAAGCTTCATCAACCATGTTCAAAAATTCCTCAGGTTCATTGAAGAAAATTAAATCTCTCCCAGCAAACTGTTCCGTTAAACTCTCTTCAATTTCAGGTTTTAAAACAAGGCTATTTTCTGCTTCATCAACATAGAAGTCTTTTTTAGTATTAAGCAGAACGAAGCAACAAATTGGAAGTTCTTTTATATTAGAATATGTCTGACGTAATACAGCATTTTTAAAACGAATAGGGATTTCTTTGCCATCAACGATAATTACCATTTTGCTTTTTTCACCAAATGCTTTGCTCCAATTACCTTCTCGTTTATCTCCAATACCTTTTTCAAGTTGCTTTTCTTCTAATTCAATAAAATGTTTATTTCTAGAAAAGTATAATTCCCCATTTAATGTAGATGCAGAATACTGTGGCTCTACAAATTTTAATAACAAATTCATTTCTAAATCTAAATTCAAATCTATTTCCCTCCTAGACTGGAAGCATACTTGCACCCAACATATACTCAATATTTTAACATAAATATCCAAAAGTTAGCTTGATGGTTTTTAGACTGTCGTAAAATATGCATTTTACTAGAAGCAGGGGAGAAATTAATATAGTGGCTTTCTTAGTTTGGCGATTTGTAAATAAATTTCTAATCGGGGAGAAAAAAGGAAAAATTTATAGTAAAATTTAATTATCAGATATTTTATAGGGGAATGGGGTAATAACTTTGGCAATGTTAAGCTGGAATGAAATACGAGCTAGAGCTATTAGTTTTAGCAGTGAATGGAAAGATGAAACAAATGAGAATGCGGAAGCAAAATCTTTTTGGAATGATTTTTTTAATGTATTTGGCATTTCAAGAAAAAGGGTTGCAACATTCGAGGAACGAGTAAAAACATTAGATGGTAATGGCTATATCGACCTTTTATGGAAAGGTGTATTGTTAGTAGAACATAAATCACGAGGAAGAGATTTAGAAAGAGCATATAGACAAGCTGTTGATTACTTTCCTGGCTTAAAAGAAGCTGAACTCCCCAAATATATATTAGTATCGGATTTTGAAAAATTTGCTTTATATGATTTAGAAACAGACAGTAAAAGGACATTTACCATTGAACAATTTCACCAGAATATTGAATTGTTTGGTTTTATTGCTGGTTATCAAAAGCAAGAATTTAAAGAACAAGACCCTGTTAATATTCAAGCAGCCGAGAAAATGGGAAAACTTCATGACCAATTAAGAGAAGTTGGCTATACAGGGCATGATTTAGAAGTTTACCTTGTTAGGTTGTTATTCTGTTTATTTGCTGACGATACAGGTATCTTTGAAAAGAATATCTTTCGTGATTACATAGAACAAAATACCAAAGAAGATGGCAGTGATTTAGCTTTTCATTTGGACGGGATTTTTGACACTCTTAATAAACCGAAGGAAGCTAGGTTAAAAACTCTTAGCGATTCACTTAATCAATTTCCTTTTGTAAATGGTAGGCTATTTGAAGAGCGTCTTTCGACTGCTGCTTTTAATGCAGAAATGCGAGAATTGTTTCTTGAATGTTGTTCACTGGACTGGGGAAAAATTTCTCCAGCGATATTTGGCTCAATGTTTCAAAGTGTAATGAAGCCTGAAGAAAGAAGAGAATTAGGAGCTCATTATACAAGTGAACAAAATATTATGAAGCTTATTAAACCTTTATTTTTAGATGAGCTTAGAAAAGAATTTGAGACGGTAAAAGGAAGCACCAAAAAGTTGGAAGTGTTTCATGAGAAAATAGCTAACCTAAAATTCTTGGACCCAGCTTGTGGTTGCGGAAATTTCCTAATAATTGCTTATCGTGAGTTACGTTTATTAGAGATGGATATATTACGTGAGCTTACTAGAGGGAAAATGGTACTTGATTTAGGATTCCTAATGAAGGTGAATGTTGAGCAGTTTTATGGTATTGAGATTGATGAGTTTCCAGCACAAATTGCTCAAGTGGCATTATGGTTGATTGACCACCAAATGAACATGATAGCTAGCTATGAGTTTGGTCAATATTTTGTAAGAATTCCGCTGACAACTAAGCCGAATATTGTTAATGGCAATGCATTGAAAATAAATTGGGAATCTATCGTACCAAAAAATGAACTAAGCTATATCCTTGGAAATCCTCCATTTGTTGGAGCAAGGTTTATGTCAGATAATCAGAAGAAAGACCTTCAAGAAGTAAAAGCTGGATTTAAAGGCATAAATGACTTAGATTTTGTCGCTGGATGGTTTATCAAAGCGGCTGATTACACTGGGGCAACAAGTATAAAAACGGCATTTGTTTCTACAAATTCAATAGTACAGGGCGGTCAAGCGGCTATATTATGGAAATACATTTTCAGTGACAGAGGGCATAATATTCATTTTGCACACCAAACTTTTAAATGGACGAATGAAGCTAGAGGAAAAGCGGCGGTGTATTGTGTTATTGTTGGTTTCGCGAGAGACAAGCCTTCAAATGCAGTGATATACAATTATCCAGATATATCTGGAGACCCTGTTATGACTAAAGCCAACAATATAAATCAATATTTAGTAGATGCCCCTAAAATCTTTATTTCTAAACGCACCGAACCACTCTCGGCAACTGAAAAAATGATTTATGGTTCAATACCTGCTGATGGGAAGATATTTTTGCTCAATGAAGAAGAAAAAGACGAATTTATTGCTAAAGAGCCATTATCAGCTAAGTACTTCAGACCTTATGTTGGAGGGTATGAATTAATTAATAGCATACAAAGGTATTGCTTATATTTAAAAGATTGTCCACCAGCAGAACTTAGAAAAATGCCTTTAGTACTGGATGTAGTTCGCCAAGTTGCTGAATATCGTTTAGGAAAAAAGAGATACGTTAAATTAGCTGACTACCCAACTTTGTTTGGAGAAGATAGAGTTAAAAACGAGGATTTCTTAGGAGTGCCAGTTGTCTCTTCGGAAAACAGAAAAATAATTCCGATTGCATACTACACTAAGGAATATATTTGTAGCAATCAGCTTTTTCAAGTTCCAAACGCAACGCCATACCTATTTGGTATTTTAAATTCTTCTATGCACATGGCTTGGATGAAAATAGTTGGTGGTCGATTAAAGGGAGATTACCGTTATTCCAATACATTAATTTACAATAACTTTATCTTTCCAGAGCCAACAGAGCAACAAGTAAAAAATATTGAAAAACAAGCAGATAATATCCTAGAAATTAGAAGCAAATATATTGAAAAAAATACTTCCCTAGCTGATTTATACGACCAACTTATAATGCCATCTGACTTAAGGAAGGCTCACGAGAAGTTAAATGCTGAGGTTGATAAAGCATATCAATTTAAAAAACAAATACGTACAGATGAAGTGCGTGTAGAATTTTTGTTTGATTTATACGAGAAATTTGTATATAACAACTAACATTAAAGATATTATTTGGCTTTCTATGGTTGATACATAGGAAGCTATATTTTTATACAAATTATCCATAAATGGATTTACCTAATAAATAATGTAATTGTAACTGCTAAACTAGAATCAACAGTTTTCCACAAATAAGAGTAAACAGAATTCAACAAATAAGATTAAACAGTTTACCTTAAATAGTCCACTTTCTATATACTTTAAGTAGTCTATGGAAAGTGAGGAACAGGAAGTGGAAAAGTTGATAACATACAACGAGATTCATAGGCTTCGCAGCGAAGGGTTTTCTAACAGCTCGATTGCCAGAAAATTAAAAATTTCAAGGAATAGGGTGATTGAATACGGAAAAATGACGCCAGAAGAGTTTTATTTATTTGCGATTTCATTACAGACAAGAAGTAAGAAACTTGATCCATACCGTGAGGAAATTCTAGAGTGGATCAAGGAACATCCCGACCTAACAGGAGCTCAAGTATTTGACTGACTGGAGGATAAATTGAATGTTAGCTCTGTCACTGAAGGAACAGTGAGGAATTATGTAAATGATATTCGAGAGGCTTATCATCTTCCGAAGGTGTTTTCAGAAAGGGATTTTAGTGCAGTTCCTGAACTACCTATGGGGCTACAGATTCAAGTGGATTTTGGTCAAATTAGGCTCCCTACTACAGATGGGACATACAAAAGGCTTTACTTCATTGGGTTTGTGCTAGCACACTCTAGATACAAATACGTTGAGTGGTTAGATCGGCCATTTAAATCACATGACCTTATCCGAATGCACGAGAATGCCTTCCGGCATTTTGGCGGAATGTCTATTGAAATAGTCTATGACCAAGATCGTTTATTGGCAGTCAGTGAAAATGCTGGGGATCTTATCATGACAGCGGAATTTACCAAGTACCAACAGACAAGAAAGTTTAAAGTATATCTCTGTAGGAAATCCGATCCGGAGTCCAAAGGAAAAATAGAACAAGTAGTGAAGTATGTGAAAAATAATTTTGCGAAGAACCGAACTTTTGATAATTTAATAGATTGGCAGAATTCGTGTATGAGATGGCTAAAACGTACAGGGAATTATAAGGTTCATCATAATACTAAAAAAAGACCCGTTGAGGTGTACGCCCTGGAAAAGCAACACCTTCAAAAGGTCTCTGGAACTTACATTTTTGAAGATATCTTCGACTCTAGTATATCAAGAGATATCCACAAAGACAATATCATTCGGTTCGATGGCAACCGATACAGTGTACCGCGCGGTACATACCGTAAAGGTGCACCGAATACTGCCTATGTCAATACTGATGGAGAATATGTATATATACGCCTACAGAAAAACGGACAAGTCTTGGCAAAACATGAAATTGCAAAAGGAAAAGGAGATCTCATATCGGACCCTTCTCACCGGATTCGTAAGCAGACCAAGCGCGACCTCTTAAGTGGGCAGGTGGAGGAAATGTTAAACGATAAAGAAGTTGCGAAGTGGCTAATCGATTTATTATCCGAGCAATATCCTCGTCATATAATTGATCAACTGAAAGTGGTGCAATCTGTCATCTTAAAGTATCCAACCTTCGCTGAAGAGGCAATTTATGAAATGAGACGTCTACGGCTAACAAGTGCGAATGATTTACGGGATATCGCTATCTCTTTAGAGGTCCAAAACAAAAAGCAAGGAAAGGACCCTGGAACTGTAAATGAAAAGTATAAGGATCTAGTAGCACCAGAGCGAAAAGAAGACATCTATTTCAGTGTTCTTCAGGGAGGTAGAAACAGATGAATCAGCCCTATGAAATACTTCAGGATAAGTGTCGGGCCTTGCGATTAGCCGAGACAGCCAAAGAGCTTCCTACATTCCTGAGAGAAGTAGAAGCAAAAGGATGGACATATTACGAGTTCATTCATGAAATTCTACGTCATGAAATGAGCTGTAGGGAGAGAAAGAACAGTGAGAAACTAATGAAGTGGGCAGAATTCCCTGATGTTCTGACATTTGAAAACTTTCGCCTAGAAGAACAGACGGCAATTGGAGAAAAGCAATTAAATGTATTAAAACAACTGTCTTGGATCGATGAGTGCTTCACCCTAATTATGATGGGACCGACTGGTGTGGGAAAGACGCATCTCTCGACTGCATTAGGTATTCACGCCATCGAAAGTGGCTACCAGGTATCTTTTATATCAATGGATCGCCTCATCTATGTTCTCAAATCAAAAGAGTACATAGGTAAGTCTAGGACAAGATATAAGCGAATCACTAAGTCTGACCTTATCATCATTGATGACGTTATGTATATGGCCTATGAAGCCCAGGATGCCCACTTGTTCTTTCAGTTCATTTATGAGATGTACGACAAGGCAGCGTTCATCCTTACATCTAACAAAGGCCCTGGGGAATGGGGAAAGTTCCTGGGAGACCCGACGCTAACTACAGCAATCCTAGATCGTCTCCTTCATCGCAGTGAGATTTTGACCTTTAGCGAAGAGCAAGACAGCATTAGGATGAAATACAGAAAAGCTATATTCGATAATAATAAGGTTGAATCTTAGAGAGGAGAAAACGAAAATGAGTGTTTTAAACCAAGAAGAAGTAATTAAGTTTTTTAAATTATATGGATTTAGAGTAGATGAAGTATCGGTAAGGGAATGGGTCAAGGAAAACAACAAGAAAGCAAATACTTCTGATAAGATTCGTCCAACTATTGAGGATGATTTACTTAAATATAATCATTGGTGCATTGTAAAAGGTACGGCATATGAAGAGGGCATCGATGATCAAACGAAAATTAGTAGATTGTTAGAAGAGGTTGAGTTACTTAGAAAGGAAGTTGAGGATTTAAAAAACGAAAAGTATGATCTAGAGAAGCTACTAGGAAAGAACACTTGGATATAAGTTGTGTTAGCCAAACACTAAGTTAGAGAAAACAATGATTTATGCTTATGCCATAGATTTTTGATTTGAAAATCTATGGCAACAACAAAAAATACTTAATTAAATCAAGTATCAAAGTGTTGAATCTTAATTGATGAAAACTGTTTAAAATTATTTATCAAAAACTGTTTAATTCTACTTGACGGTTACAGTAATTGAATATTATTATTCAATTATGCCAGTTTTATAGGTGGAAATGGTATAATATAGATGCTTGCAGTAATAGTAACGGAGAGGGCGAACTCGCTATCCTGAGCATGAATTGAAAGGGGCGAGTAAATATGCAAATAAATTTACACATTAAAGTGTATGTTCCAATATTTGCTGTTGGGGTAATATTAGCCATACTTAATATCTTACGTTAATGCAAAAAACTGCAAGCAGGAAGTCATCTCATTTATGAGGTGGCTTTTTTATTTTGTAAGAAAATAGCAGAAATAGCTATATAAAAACCTCAATAATTTTATTGAGGTAGAAAAGTATGTTTGAATGAATTTATTAAATTTGGGTCGTATCTAATAATTGAACTGCTTCATTTGGTTTTAAGCTATGCGCACCTTTATTAATTAAGTAATCATAAAAACTCTGTGTTGTTTGCGAAATAACTGTTGCATAGTTATGTTGTCTTGCCACTGCATAAGAAATCCTTATCATACCTAAGCCTTTACGGGTCTTTCTTTCTGAAGGTGGGAGGAAAATTCTTGTAATTTCAATGTAATCTCCGTTTTCAGGAATTTGTAAAAAATACATAAGGAAACTATTTGATGAATTTGGATCTCCTATTATTTCAATGTCTTTATCGGTGGTAGAAATGGCAAATTGAACATTTAGTACTTTAGATAAGTAAGTTTGAAGATTATCGGCAATTTCATTGATTACGATTTGTTTGGTCATTAAGAATACCTCATTTCAATTAAATTTTAAAGCACATGGATAATTATACCTATTGTATTCTATTTAGTAAAAGAGAGTTTTCATTATATTAATTAATAGCTCGATAATTAAAGAAATGGAGCAGTTCAATCGAACTGTGTTTTTTATTTTAAAATATTTTGCTATTTCGGTTTACACATTTTTCGAAGCCAATACAATGCTGGTGTCAGTAAAACAAACTAAAACGAAACGGGGAATTTAAAATGTTAAATAGAATTGTTTATGGCGGAGAAGTGTACTACAAAGTTACAGACTTAGCAGAACTGTTTGAGCTATCACAATATAAAATTAAAAAAATCTTAAAGGAGCAAGAAATTGAAACAACTACGCTCAAGGGATTTGGTCGTTCATTATTTGTAATAGAGAAAAATGTATGTGCTATTGAAGTTAATGGGGAAATTACCATCATTAAAACGGAAGTTAAAGAAACTAAGAAGAAAGAGCTTAGTAATGATTTTAAAAAAACTATGAAAAAAACTGCGAAGCTTGGTAGATATAATAAACAAGCTACTAATGTTATTCCTTTAAAAAGAAAAAGGAATAATGAAAGTGACCAAAATATTGAAGCCCTTCAAAAAGAGCATTCAAAGTTGATAAAACAGGGTTCTGCAATATATTTTAATTTCCACACGAAAGGAAAAGAATCTATTGCTAAGGAAATTGTTCAACGGCATTTGGGAAAAGGAGGCTTTTTAAAGAAACTGATGTTAATGATATTGTAGCAGTTCGCTCAATCGTTGCAGAGTTTCAAAATAAATACGTTGAATTATACCCCTAAACAATTCTTAGGGGAAAAGAAGTATTATGTTTATACACATGAGCTTAAAGGTTCTATTATATATGTAGGAAAAGGTTCAAGAAGAAGAGCGTTTGAATTTTCGAGAAGGAGCAAATTGTGGAGTGAAGTCGTAGGTATTAATGTGAGTTCTGTAAAAGTTTCTATTGTAAAATGGTTTGATTATGAAGAAGATGCTTATAAATATGAAGGAACTTTAACTAAACATTTTAAAAGTTTAGGACAGTGTCAAGCCAATTTAAGTATCGGAAAGAAACATTCGGAAAAGACAAAACGACTATTGAGCGAAAAAGGGAGAGGTAAACATAACACTATGTCAGGCAAAGAATTTAGTCCTGAGCATAAGCATAAGTTAAGTAAATCTAAAACAGGAGAAAAAAATCATATATACGGAAAAACAGGTGCAAAGCATAGTAGTTCCAAAAGGGCAGTAGCATTATTACCAGATGGATATAAAATTGAAGCTCCTTCAAGAAATGAGTTGGCTAATATAATAATGAAAGAATACGGTATAAGCGCCAGTATGATTAATCAAATGATTTTAACAGGAAAGCCATTTCAAGCACGATACAAGAAACATGAAAA
The DNA here is from genome assembly GCF_030813435.1 of Evansella vedderi. Classification (GTDB taxonomy): domain Bacteria; phylum Bacillota; class Bacilli; order Bacillales; family Salisediminibacteriaceae; genus Evansella; species Evansella vedderi. Next base: position 204,219 of record NZ_JAUSUG010000006.1, read on the forward strand.
GGCTAGAGGACTAATTGTGAAATATGTATAGTTATAATAAATACAAGCGCCTTGATAAATTTGTTTATTTTCCCCATAAATATTGATATAATTAAACTGTTACGAACAGCTGCTGAACCAATGGAAAAATGCAGTTTGTGAACTTTGTAAAACAACCACATATAAATAATGGGAAATGGCTTAAAAATGCTGATTTATCAAGGGTTGTATTAAAAAGTACTTAGTAACACAGACCGTGTTGCAAAGTACAACCAATTACTACGCATTGAGGACGAGCTTCAATACATCGGCCAATATGCAGGTAAAAACGCATTCTATAACTTGAAAAAATAATGATTAGTTAGATTGGGAAGCTGCGCGGGAGCGCAGCTTCTTTTAATATGTTAAAAAGTGAGGAGGGATGTTACTGAAAAAGGAATTGGAAAAGAAATTGGGTAACATTTAACCAAGAAAAACTACCGAAATTTGAAGAAGTAAATGATTTAGGTAACATTTTATTTATAAGGCTCTTTTCGTAAACTTTGTTGCTTTTTTAGGTAAGCTTGGAGAAGCGGAAGGCGGCGACTCCAGCGGGAAAAGCAATAGGCGAAGACCCCGGAGGGTGGTTTTCCCGAGGAGTCTGAGGCATTGCCCGCGGAAAGCGTCCGCCTATAGCGTATCCAAGCCAGCTACTTACTCCTAAAGACAACAATCTTTTAGAAAACAGCCTATTAAAAAAAGTATTTAACTCCCAAATATTACTACCACTCGACTAAACCTGCATCAGCTGTCAAAAAACCAAAAACCAAGTTGCGCCGTCCTAGTTTTCGTGATATATTTTAAGAAGGTTTAAGTGCCAGTATGGAGGTGTCGATTTTGCAGACGTTAGCAACAATTTTACTTATTATTGTATCCCTTTTACTTATTACTGTAGTTGTTTTACAATCTGGACGCAGCGCTGGTCTATCTGGAGCGATTTCCGGTGGAGCGGAGCAATTGGTTGGTAAGCAAAAAGCACGTGGTCTAGAGGCTGTACTAGGTAAAGCGACGATCGTTCTTGGAGTGCTTTTCTTCCTATTAACTATTGCAGTTGCATTCTTTATGTAATATAAGTGACGACCATTTAGCAGCAGGCACACGCTTGCTGCTTTTTAATTTGGTTAAAATTAGTCCCCATTGGGAAAATAAGTAGTAGTGAGCAATACACGTGACAGACTCGTTGTGCATTAACTATGATTAGAGAGGATTATCTAAGGAGGGGGTTTCTATGATTGGCTGTTTATGTCTCCACGGTTTCACAGGAACACCTGATGAATTAAAGGATATCACTTCATACTTAGAGAAAAACCACTGGCTTGTTTATTGTCCAACCTTGCCAGGTCATGGATCCAAGGAGGGGTTAAAGGGTGTCACCTATAAACATTGGATTTATGCGGCGGAGGTTGCTGTAGAGGAACTCTTAAAGCGTTGTGAAAAAGTTTATGTCATAGGTTTTTCCATGGGTGGAATGATTGCAAGCTATATTGCAGCTAATTATCCAGTGGAAAGGCTTGTTCTCATTAGTGCATCGGCCTACTATTTTAACCCAAAGCATATTGTTCAAGAGATAACCGGCTGGTCCCTTGAAGGATTGCGTGGAGAAAAATTAATAGACGATAAGATTTATCAATTTTATCGAAAAAAGGTAAAGGAGACACCCCTTCATGCCACAAAGGAATTCACTTTAATGGTAAGAAAGCTAAGGGGGCATCTCAAGAACATTACTGTTCCAACATTAATTATTCAAGGGGAACACGATGGTTTAGTTCCTCCGAGGAAAAGTGCAGAGTTCATTTACCATCAAATACAATCAGAGGAAAAACGACTTTATTTTTTTCCGAATGCAAAGCATTATATTTGGTTTGGGGAACAGAAGGAAGCATTATTAGAGCGAATCAATGAGTTTTTGTGCGTAGACAATAAGGAGCAATGCGGTGATTGATCCTTGAAAAAACATGCCTACTCCTCTTTAAACAGGCATGTTATTGTTTTTACAGGACTTATTTTTTTACATATTGGGAATTGGAAAAGGAGAATGGAAACGATGATGAAAGTAACACAACCTAGACCTTTTACATTTGAAGCGGGTAAACGGGCTGTTTTATTATTACACGGCTTCACTGGCAACTCTGCCGATGTGAGAATGCTGGCGCGATTTTTGGAAAAGAAGGGGTATACGTCCCATGCCCCTCAATATAAGGGACATGCTGTACCACCGGAGGAGCTGGTGAAATACGGACCAGATGACTGGTGGGAAGATGTACAAGCAGGCTATAATCACCTGAAGGAATTGGGGTATGATGAGATTGCAGTGGGGGGACTTTCTTTGGGAGGTGTATTTTCCTTAAAAGTTGGGTACACACTACCTGTAAAGGGAATTATCCCAATGTGTGCCCCTGTGAATATAAAAGGGGAAGAGGAAATGCACCAGGGAGTTCTCGATTATGCCCGGAAGTATAAGCGGCATGAGAAAAAGCCTGAGGAACAAATTGAACAGGAAATGAAAGAATTCGAAGGCACTCCCCTTCCAACCATTCGGCAATTGCAGAAGTTTAATAAGGATGTAAGGGCTAATATCGATATGATTTATGCCCCTACTTTAGTAGTACAAGCCCGTCATGATGAAATGATTGATACGAATAGTGCCAACATCATTTATGAAGAAATTCAATCCGATTTGAAAGAGTTGAACTGGTATGAAGAATCGGGGCATGTTATTACGTTAGATAAGGAAAGGGATCAATTACACGAGGACGTATATGCTTTCTTGGAAAAACTAGATTGGACAGTTTAACTGCGATGAGCGAAGCCATCGTAATACTCTCAAAGAAAGGAGAGAAAAATAGATGAGCGAAATGACAAAGGAACGCCTATTGACGTACATGAAGGAAGAAGCGGATAAGCCATTATCCATAAAGGATTTGGAAGAAGCCATGGGGCTTGACGATTCCTCCCAATTCAAAGAGTTTGTAAAAATGCTCAATGAATTAGAAGAGGAGGGGGAGCTTGTTCGAACACGGAGCAATCGCTATGGCCTTCCTGACAAAATGAATTTACTCCGTGGGGAAGTCATTATGCATCCGAAGGGATTTGCTTTTGTTAAAACAGAGGTTGGACAAGACGATGTGTATATTGCTGGTGCGGAGATGAATGGGGCCATGAACCAGGATAAGGTCCTTGTTCGTTTGCACCCAGGTTCCAGTGGAGCACGTCCAGAAGGTGCGATCATACGCATTTTAGAAAGGGGCGTCAAAACAACGGTTGGGACATATGTAGATGATAAGCATTACGGCTTTGTCATCCCAGACGATAAACGAATTCCGAACGATATTTTTATTCCGAAAAACAAAGAGGGCGGTGCCGTTGACGGCCACAAAGTCCTTGTGGAAATAACGAAATATCCAGAAGGACGAATGAGTGCAGAGGGGCAAGTCCTAGAGGTTCTAGGTCATAAAAATGATCCTGGAGTGGATATTCTTTCTGTCATCTACAAACATGGCCTTCCAGGGGAGTTTGAACAGGAAACCCTTGATCACGCTAACTCTGTACCGAATGAAATTGACCCAAGCGAATTAGAGAACCGCCGAGATTTGCGTGATGAAACAATCGTTACCATCGATGGTGCAGACGCGAAGGACTTGGATGATGCCGTTCAGGTAAAAAAACTAGAGAACGGAAACTATCTATTAGGGGTACATATTGCAGACGTTTCCTATTACGTGAAGGAAGGATCCCCTATCGATGTGGAAGCAGCGGAGCGGGCTACAAGTTGCTACTTAGTAGACCGAGTGATCCCCATGATTCCACACCGTTTATCTAATGGGATCTGTTCCTTGAACCCGCAGGTAGATCGACTAACTCTATCTTGTAACATGGAATTTACCCCTACAGGTGAGAGAGTCAACCACGAGATCTATCAAAGTGTTATTAATACGACAGAACGAATGACGTATACAGATGTAAGAAAGATATTACAAGAGGAAGATGAGGAAGTAACGAAGCGTTATGAATCATTAATTCCATTTTTTAAAGGCATGGAAGAATTAGCAGAGATTCTTCGTAACAAGCGAATGGCTCGAGGAGCTATCGACTTTGATTTTAAAGAAGCGAAGGTTTTGGTTGATGAAGAAGGGACTCCTACGGATGTAGTCATACGGGAGCGCTCTGTGGCGGAACGCCTTATCGAGGAATTTATGCTTGCAGCTAATGAGACAATTGCGGAGCACTTCCACTGGATGAAGGTACCGTTCATGTACCGTATCCATGAGGATCCAGACGAAGAGAAGCTGCAACGCTTCTTAGAGTTCATTACAAACTTTGGTTATGTAGTGAAGGGAGCAGCTAATACGGTTCATCCTCGGGCATTGCAAGAGTTGTTGGATCAAGTGAAAGGTGAACCAGAGGAAGCGGTCATCAGTACCGTTATGCTTCGCTCCATGAGACAAGCGAAGTATGATCCGGAAAACATCGGTCACTTCGGCTTATCCGCTGATTTCTATACACACTTCACATCACCGATCCGCCGCTATCCGGACTTAATTGTTCATCGATTAATCCGCACGTATTTAATCGATGGAAAAACCGACGACGCAACCATTGAAAAATGGAATGAAAAGCTCTATGAAATTGCGAAGCATTCCTCCGAAATGGAGCGGCGTGCAGAGGATGCTAGCCGGGAAACGGATGAACTGAAAAAGGTTCAGTATATGCTCGATAAGATTGGTGAAGAGTACGATGGGATCATCAGTGGGGTAACGAACTTTGGTCTTTTTGTAGAACTACCTAACACCATTGAAGGTCTCGTTCACGTCAGCTACTTAACGGATGACTACTATCATTACGACGAAAAGCAATATGCCATGATTGGGGAACGGAGCGGTAACGTGTTCCGCATCGGTGACGAGATTGAAGTTCGTGTGGTGAATGTGAATGTAGACGAAAGAATCATCGACTTTGAAGTGGTGGGTATGAAGCCACGTAAAGAGCGTAAAGCTGCCGATCGTCCAAAGGTTATTCAAGGTGGTATTAGACCAACTCGGAAGAAAAAGGATCAGGATGACGAAAAAGGTAATGGAAAGGGACCTCGTGGTAAAGGCAAGGGCAAAAACGGCAGGGGTAAGCAAGGTGGCGGTAAGAAGAAGAAGTTCTTCGAAAATGCACCAAAGGGTAAGAAGAATAAAGGAAAAAAGAAAAAGAGGTAAATGATATGCTGGCAAGCCACGGGGGAAGGACATCCGTGGCTTGTTTCAGGAGAGGTGCCCCTAAGAAATTGAATATCTTACCTTTTTTTGCTATGATGAAGTAATGAGTGAGAGGGAAAGGATGCAAAAATCATGGCAACAGAAGGTAAATTGATCGCACAAAATAAAAAAGCGAGACATGATTATACTATTGAAGAAACATATGAAGCTGGCATGGTGCTAACGGGAACAGAGATCAAATCCCTGCGAGGCGGCCGTGGAAATCTAAAGGATTCCTTTGCAAGGGTAAGTAATGGGGAAGTATGGCTGCACAATATGCACATAAGTCCGTATGAGCAAGGAAACCGTTATAATCACGATCCAGTTAGAACACGTAAGCTGTTAATGCACCGAAAGGAAATTGATAAGCTTATTGGTCTTACTCGGGAAAAAGGATATACCCTTGTACCTTTAAAGGTTTATATTAAAGGTGGATTTGCAAAAATTCTTCTAGGCTTAGGTAAAGGGAAGAAGAAGTATGACAAGCGGGAAGACTTAAAGAAGAAGGATGCAAAGCGCGAAATCCAACGTGCCTTTAAAGACCGTCAGTTAGGTCGCTAGTCGTTCAATTCCCAGTTAATTGGTACGGACTACATCTCATGGTGCAGGTTACCATTTGAACTATCTTCTAAATATGTTATAATCAATTATGTTGTTACGGAAAATACAATTTAATAAGCGATTTTCGCTTTGATCTATTATCTATCCGCAACGCTCTACCTTATATGCCCGAAACATTCGGTGCACTTATAATGGGGACGTTCTGGATTCGACAGGGGTAGGTCGGGCTTAAGTTGCGAGCCGAGCTGAGTGTCCTCGTATAAAACGCTCATCGCCTATAGTTGGCAAAGAAGAAAACAACTTCGCTTTCGCTGCCTAATAAGTAGCGCATAGCGGTTCCTCCCTTCATCGCCCATGTGAAGGTCAAGGGACTCACTTATAGTGGGATACGCCTTGCGTCCACCGCCTGAGGACAATAGGAAGAGATCAATCAGGATAGCTGCACGGAAGCCTGTCAATTGGCCGAGGTGCTAGCGAAATGCTAATAAATTGACTACGCTCGTAGACGCTTAAGTAACGTTGCCCTTGGACGTGGGTTCGATTCCCACCGTCTCCACCATACATATATATGGTGGTTTTTTTGTTGCTAAATGTAACGTAAAGCATAAGATTTCCGTTTGGAAAGCTTATGCTTTGTTTTTATTTGTAAATGTCAAGCTAACTATGTAAATTTTTGATTATTTAAGACTGTACAAAATTACTCTTCATTCTGATAATAGAATTTAATTTCTGAAGACAAGAATTTCTTTTCCTTCGTGTCCACGCTCTTCCTGCCAGCTGGAAAATGTGTATGTATTAGGGGACGCAGCAGGCTATGCATCCTTAGGTGATGCGACCCGAGACGGCTTTGAAAAGGCCTCTACCCTTGAATCTATTGTTACAAATAGCAGAGAAAAAGAGGGATTGGAGATAGTTTGGTTTAGAAAAAACATCCTTCTTGTTATAAGTAACTTTTCTTCAGAAAACGTAGTTTTTCAATTGCCCTAGGAGATAAACTATGAATCTAGTGAACTAGTTATCGGGAACTGTGAAGATGTTAATAACGAAAAAGAGTTTAAAGAGGCTGGGACAAAAGCGTTTTCTTAATGAGAAATCCGAACGGAGCATATAAATCACTTCGGAAATATACTTCGCTATGGTATTGGCATTGTTCGCATTATCATTTAAAAACTTTAGTTATGTCCCAGCCTCTTATTGTACATTTAGTAACCACAAGGGAGCGCAAATCAATAGGGATAAGTGAAAAGGGTTAGGATTACCCATTTGTTATGAAAAATCCCCCCCTTTTACCTGACTGTGGGGATTTTATTTAATTTACTTTATACGAAAAATAAAGAAACTGTACGGATCAACATTAATAGTTTCCGCTAATCTATTTTCAGTACTATCCCATAAATTTGTTACTTTTCTTTGTTGGTAAGATTCAGGAATATTGATTACCTTTTTCTCATCATTGTTATTTATAAGTACTAGAACTTCGCTTGTTTCGTCTTTTAAACTGTACGTAATTGTATTTTGGGAATCACTTGCTTCGATAAAGGAAAAGCTTTCATTGGAGCGAAGAACCTTATTCTCTTTTCGCAGAGAGATTAGCTTTTTTACAAATAAAAGCATCTCTTTATCTTGTTTTTCTTCCTCCCAGATCATACATTTCCGACATCCTGGGTCCTGTCCACCTGTCATGGCAATTTCATCACCATAGTAAATGCACGGTGTTCCTGTAGAAGTAAATTGAACGAGCATTTGTAGCTTTACTAAGTCTTTATTATCGTTACTGATCGTTAAAATTCTTGGTGTATCATGACTACCTAACAAATTGAACTGAACACGGTTTACTGTTTCTGGATAAAGATTTCGAACGGAAGTAACAGCATTGGCAAATTCAGAAGTAGTAATATTTTCTTTTGCGAAATATTCCGTAATGGCAGTAGTTAATGGGTAGTTCATGACTGCATCGAACTGGTCTCCTTGCAGCCATGGCATGGAATCGTGCCAGATTTCTCCCAGTATATAGGCATCAGGTTTAACCGATTTTACTGCATTACGAAACTCTCGCCAGAACACGTGGTCTACTTCATTTGCCACATCTAAACGCCAACCATCGATATCAAACTCTTCCACCCAGTAACGAGCCACGTCTAGTAAATAATTTTTAACTTCTTCGTTTTCTGTATTTAATTTTGGCATATTAGGAACATAGGCAAAGGTATCGTAGTTTGCTGGATATTCCGTTTTAACAGGGAAGCCTTTTAGATGAAACCAATCTTTATACTTAGACTTTTCCCCTTTCTCTACAACATCCTGAAATTGAGGGAAATAGAATCCACTATGATTAAATACAGCATCTAGCATGACACGAATGCCTTTTTCATGACACTTCTTTACAAGTTCTCGAAATGTTTCCTTGTCCCCAAATTGCGGGTCTATCTCCATATAATCGATCGTATCGTATTTATGGTTGGAGTAGGCTTTGAAGATAGGGGTAAAGTAAATTCCGCTAATTCCCAGGTCCTCTAAGTAATCTAAATGATCGATAACTCCTTGAAAGTCCCCTCCAAAAAAGTTTTTTGGAGATGGATCTGTACTTCCCCACGGGAGTGCTCCTTCAGGATCAATCGAAGGATCTCCATTAGCAAACCTTTCAGGGAAAATTTGATACCAAACGGTGTTATTAACCCATTCTGGTGGAGAGAAAACATCGATTTTATTTAAGAAAGGAAAACAGAAATAATAGCCAGCATCATTAGGCTCCTCATGATAAAAGCCTTTCTCAGTATAAAAAAGTGTTTCGTTATTGTTTTCTAAAAGAAATCCATAACGAAGACGCCGGTGTTCTGGTTTGACAGCAACTAACCAATAATCATGCAAACTGTCACTACCATTAAACAACATGTCTTTTTTCGAAGAAATCCAACATTTTTTTTCTGAGTGAAAATCGTAAGGATCACCGTAAATGAGCTTCACCTTGTCTACATCATTCTTCTTTGTTTTCAAGCGAATATGAAGTGTTGATTCATCAATAGCATAGGCAAATTCATTTTTCGGTCGATGATAAATGGCTTCCTTCAACATAGTTAACCACACTCCTTTGTAAAATAGCATTACCTAAACTAGAAAAGGTACAACCAAGTCGGTTGTACCTTTTAGGTAAGCATTGCCGTAATAATAAAGATTATTATATTTTTAATTTACTAACATTATTAAAATAAGTCAAGCGTTTGCACACTTTATATTTGAAAGGAGAAATAATGGATTCCATTCTTTGTTTAAAAAGTATTGCTAATTATGTTAATGAAAAGTATAATTTACCTTCGAAACAAGAGTAATCCATTACTATTATTTTTTTACACATTTGCGCAAACGATTTCCTAATACCTATCGGCAGGTGAGAGGTAGTCTATATTAATAGTTACACTTTATATTGAAAGAGTATCCTAAAAATAGGAAACAAAACTTTTAAAAAAGGAGGAAATTAAATGGTAAAAAGATCAGTCTATCTAATAATTGTATTAATATCATTTTTCATTATGGGCTGTTCTGAAAAGGTCAATGAACCAATTTCTTTTAGTAAGGAACAACTTAAATCAATCGAGCCTCATGGTATCTATTACGAGATTTTCATTAGGGCTTTTTATGATTCTACTGGAGATGGTATTGGAGATTTTAAGGGGGCGACATCTAAACTAGACTATCTGCAAGAGCTTGGTGTAGAGGGAGTCTGGCTAATGCCGATTAATCCGTCCCCTAGTTATCATGGCTATGATGTTATTGACTATAAAGATGTAAATCCTGAACACGGTACAATGGATGATTTTAAAGAATTTGTTGAGGAAGCGCAAAATAGAGGGATCAAAGTAATAAAAGATTTTGTTGTGAATCATTCTAGTACGGAGCACCCTTGGTTCGAAGCGGCATTAGAGCACGATGAGCAGTATCGTGATTTTTATGTTTGGGCAGATGAAAATACAGATTTAAGGCAAAGGGGCGAGTGGGGACAATTAGTATGGCATGGATCAGGGAATAATATTTACGAAGGTGTTTTCTGGGGAGGAATGCCTGACTTAAATATGGATAATCCGCAGGTTAGGGAGAAATTATATGACATCGGTAGGTTTTGGCTAGAGGAAGTGGGAGAGACGGATTCCGTTTAGATGCGGCAAAGCATATTTATAGTTCCTATCATGGTAGTGATTATAAAGAAAAGAATCACCAATTTTGGAGAGAATTCAGAAGTGAAATGGAAAAAGTCAATTCAGACGTTATTTTAGTAGGAGAAGTTTGGGACACTGCACCTGTTGTGGCGCCTTATTTAGACCGTGGATTGCATTCGGCTTTTAATTTTGACTTATCAGAAGCCATATTGTCTTCCGTACTAGCTAACCGTGATACAGGACTTGTAAATGCACTTGAAAGAAATAGGAATTATTATAATGAGAGCTCCGATGATTATTTTGATTCAACATTTATTACGAATCATGATATGAATCGTGTCATGAGTGAGGTTCGTGGAGATTTGAACCGGGCCAAAATGGCAGCTTCTTTATTATTAACGTTACCAGGTAACCCTTTTATTTATTATGGTGAAGAAATTGGTATGAAAGGGGAAAAGCCTGACGAAGATATTCGCTTGCCAATGAGATGGTACGAGGACCCAACTAATACAGGACAAACTACTTGGAGAGAAGACCGATACCATAATGAAGAAGACGGTATTACTGTTGAATCGCAACTAGAAGATGAAGAATCACTTTTAAACCATTACAAGGAATTGATTTATGCACGCAGGGCAAGTGAAGTTTTAATAAAAGGGGAAATACAAAGTGTTCCAATTAGAGAGAGGGGAATCTTATTATTCGAAAGAGTAACAGAAAATGAACAGAAGCTTGTTGTACACAATCTTTCCAATGAAATGAAAAAACTTCATTTAGATGGGGATTTAGAGAAGTATAAAGAATATTATTTCTATCTTGGAAAGATAGAAGAAATAGAAATAAAAAACAAAGTTTTAAGTATTCCCCCTTTTACTAGTGTAATATTAAAGGAATAATAAAAAACGTTTGCACAAACTCTAGTAAAACAACAAATAGAAAAATAATAAAGGGAAAATTAAAGAAAAGTATTGTCAACAATTTAAAAGAAGTTTATAATGAAATCAACCAATGCAATCGTTTTCACTAGATTTCTGCAAAGTAAGTCGGTGAAACAAAAAAATTTATATAGTTGTGCAAACGATTGCCTTTTTTTAAATCTTTCTTTTCACTAATATAAAAAATAGACGTAGCTAATATCGCAAATACTTTTTTATGACTATGTAGTTATATTGGATATTTGGTGAAAGGAAAAAATTAATTATGAACAAAAAAAGGGAGGAACGAATTATGTTCAAAAAGTCAACACTTTTATTAGTAGCATTGTTATTAGCGCTTGTAACTGCACTTGCTGCATGTGGCCCTGATCGAGAAGAAGAACCACCTGCAGATACAGGTGCCGATACAGATACGGATGTTGGAGCTGATGAAGAAGCAACAAAACCAGAATCGCTTACTATTTGGGCAAATGATAGTGATAATGAGCTAGACTTATATGAAGAGTTAGGAGCAAAATATACGGAAAAAACAGGAATTGAAGTAGAAATAGTTCCGTTTTCTATGTTGGAGCAAGTAGATGCATTATCATTAGATGCACCAGCAGGAAGAGGGCCAGATTTATTCTTCCAGCCACATGATATGGTCGGTAATATTTACCTTCAAGGATTGGCGGCAGAACTTGAATTAACAGAAGAACAGTTGGCAGGTTACCCTGAAGGGGCTATAGATGCATTTTTCTATAATGGACATCAACTAGGGATTCCAGTTGTAACTGAAACATATGCTCTTTTTTATAACACAGATTTAGTACCAGATGCTCCGCAAACGATGGATGAGCTTATGGAAATTGCAGCAAACTTAACGAATGCTTCACAAGATGAGTATGGATTTTTAATGGAAGCAACGAATTTCTATTTTGCATATCCATTCCTAACTGGTCCTGGTGGTTATGTATTTGGAACAGATGAAGAAGGGTCCTTAAACCCAGATGATATTGGTTTAGCTAAGGACGGTGCTGTTCAAGGTGCGGAGTTGATTCAATCTTGGTTTGAAAATGGATATATGCCTCGTGGTATTAATGGAGATATTATGAGCGGATTATTCCGTGATGGAAAAGTAGGTGCAGTTGTAACTGGTCCATGGAGTATTCAAGAATATCGAGCTGATTTAGGAGATAGTTTTGCAATCGCCCCACTTCCAACAGTAGATGGAGAACCTTTAAACTCTTTCTCTGGAGTAAAAGGCTGGATGGTTTCCGAGTATAGTGAACATAAGGATTGGGCTACAGATTTAGCATTATTCTTTACAAATGCTGAAAACGCAGAAAGAAACTTCGAGCTAACAGGAGAACTTCCTGCTCGCGTAGATGTTGAGATTGATGATGAGTTACGCGCAGCAATTTTAGAGCAAGCGCAACACGCGATTCCAATGCCAAACATTCCAGAAATGGGACAAGTTTGGGAGCCGATGGGAGATGCTCTTGAGTTTATATCTCAAGGTGATGATGCAAGAGAAGTATTAGAAGAAGCAGTTGAACAAATTATAGAACAAATTGAATTAACAAGAGCAGGGCAATAATTAAATAACTTTGGATGGCAGGGTGTTTTTCTAGCCCTCCATCCTATTCTTTAAAGCAGGAGGTAACTGATATGGCTAACAAGGAAGACACAAATGATGTCAACCTCAACCATTCCCAAAAAAAATCACATAATCCCAAAATGGCAGCTATACTATCCATCATTCCTGGTATAGGACAAGTGTACAATGGCAGGAAAATAAAAGGTTCGATCTTTTTCATTCTCTTTGCTGCTTTTATAATTGTGTTTAATGATTTTTTAAATATTGGTTTTTGGGGACTTGTTACATTAGGGGAAATTCCACGTATTGATGATTCCCGAGTACTTTTAGCACAAGGTATTATGGCCCTCATTTTAACTAGTTTTGCTGTAACTTTTTATGTGGCTAACTTAATGGATGCCTATAAGGACGCAAAGAGAATACAACAAGGTTGGAAGCCTTCTTCGATTCGCGAAGAATTTCGAAATGCTTGGGATAAGGGATTCCCGTACTTATTAGTAGGACCAGGCTTATTTCTATTAATATTTGTAGTTGTTTTCCCTCTATTATTCATGGTTTTTCTTGCCTTTACTAATTACAATATACACAATGCACCACCGAGACATTTATTAAGCTGGGTGGGGTTTGATAATTTTATTGCCTTAGTAACGATACCAATATGGCGAGATACATTTTTCACAGTATTGTCATGGACGTTAATTTGGACATTCGTAGCGACAACGCTGCAAATTGCTCTCGCCCTATTTTTAGCAATTATCGTTAATGATCCCCGTGTTAAGTTTAAGAGATTAATCCGAACCGTTTTTATTTTACCTTGGGCAGTACCTGGTTTCGTAACCATTTTAATTTTTTCAGCAATATTCCATGATCAATTTGGGGCGATTAACCGTGATTTACTAATACCGTTACTAGGTTTTGGAATTGATTGGTTAAGCGATCCATTTTGGACAAAAATTGCATTGATTATGATACAAGTATGGTTAGGCTTTCCGTTTGTATTTGCTTTATTTACAGGTGTATTACAGAGTATATCCAGTGATTGGTACGAGGCTGCAGATATAGATGGAGCATCCCGTTGGCAAAAATTCAGAAACATAACATTTCCACATGTTATGTTTGCAACAGCACCACTATTAATAATGCAATACGCAGGTAATTTTAATAACTTCAATATCATTTTCTTATTTAACCAAGGTGGACCTGCTGTTCGTGGACAAAATGCTGGTGGAACGGATATCTTAATTTCATGGGTTTATGGTTTAACCTTCGAAACACAGAACTTTAATATGGCAGCGGCTATTTCCATTATTATTGGATTAATGGTTGCTGGATTTGCCTTCTTCCAATTCCGCCGTACTCGTTCATTTAAAGAGGAGGGTAAAATCTAATGAGCAGAAAAACAAAAAATATAATAGAATTAACAGGAATTTATAGTGTTATTGCCCTTATGTTTGTAGTTATTTTTTACCCATTACTTTGGACCTTAGGTCTTTCACTAAATCCAGGGACAAGTCTATATGGGGCAAGTATGATTCCAGAAAATTGGTCACTAGTGCACTATGAGTGGTTATTTACTAACCCTCGCAGTGATTACTTGGTTTGGTATAAAAATACAATAATTGTAGCCACCGCTACTTCGTTCTTTGCCGTTTTATTCGTTTCCCTGGTGGCTTATGCTTTTTCCCGCTATCGATTTGTTGGAAGAACGTATGGACTTTATGCATTTTTACTTTTACAAATGTTCCCAGTTCTCATGGCGATGGTAGCAATATATATTTTATTAAACACAGTTAACTTACTAGATACATTAACTGGTTTAATCATTGTTTATATAGGTGGAGCTATTCCAATGAATGCCTTCCTTGTGAAGGGATATTTCGATACCATTCCAAGGGAATTAGATGAATCGGCAAAAATTGACGGTGCAGGTCATTTCCGAATTTTCTTCACCATCATGTTGCCATTAGCTAAGCCAATCTTAGCGGTCGTTGCTCTGTTTAATTTTATGGCTCCATTTATGGACTTTATTTTACCGCGAATAATCTTAAGAAGTCCTGAGAACTTTACGTTAGCACTAGGGTTATTTAACTTTGTAAATGATCAGTTTGCGAATAACTTTACTCGATTTGCTGCTGGTGCAATTTTAATTGCGATTCCAATAGCAACAGTTTTCCTATTATTACAGCGTTACCTTGTTTCAGGATTAACTGCCGGTGCGACAAAAGGATAAGTTTACTTAAAGGAGAGTGAAGGAGCAAATAATCCCTGCTCTCCTTTTCTTCTATTTGAAAACTATTGAATAAGTCGTTTGCTAAAGCTAAAATAAAGAGGAATTAGAGGAGGTGGGAACCGGATGGCGGTTACCATAAAAGATGTCGCTAGACGGGCAAATGTTGCCCCATCAACCGTATCTCGAGTAATCTCGAATAGCTCTAGAATAAGTGAAAAGACGAAAGAACGTGTTAGAGAAGCGATGAAAGAGTTAGGATACCATCCTAATTTGAATGCGAGAAGTCTTGCGAATAAAAGTACAAAAACAATTGGTGTGATTATGCCTAATTCTGCAAAGGTTGCTTTTCAAAATCCATTTTTCCCAGAGGTTATTCGTGGAATTACGACGAAAGCTTACCAAGAAGGTTATGGACTTTATTTATCTACTGGCCAAACAGAAGATGAAATTCTTGAAGAAGTGAAGCAAATGGTTTATGGCGGTAGGGTGGACGGAATATTGCTGCTATATTCCAGAGTGAATGATAAAGTTATGCCCTTTTTACTGGAGCATGGATTTCCTTTTGTACTTATTGGGCGACCATACAATATTGATGAAAGTAAAGTAACATTTGTCAATAATGATAATTATAAAGCTGCCAAAACTGTAACCGATTACCTCGTACTCTTGGGGCATAAAAGAATCGGATTTATTGGTGGAAACCTTGACTATGTTGTAACGGTTGACCATATGAAAGGGTATGAACAAGCATTACAAAATGCCAATATAGAACTTAGGGAAGATTATATCGTTCACCATGCAGAGGTGAAGGAAGGTGGTCAAGATGCTGTAATTGAACTTATGTCTATTGACCAACGTCCAACGGCACTAGTTGTAGCAGATGATATTATGACCTTCGGGGTTATAAGGATGCTTGAGGATATGGAAGTACATGTTCCTGATGACATGTCGATCGTCAGCTTTAACAATGTGATGATATCAGAGCTATCTTCACCACCTATGACAACAGTAGATATTCATATTTACGATTTAGGTTTACAAGCAACCCATTGTTTAATCAATAAAATTAATGACCCTGATATAGAGGAAAAAAAGGTAATCATTCCTCATAGACTTATCAAAAGACAAACGTGTAAAAAAATGGAATAACCGATAGGGTCGTGCAAACACCCCTTTGTGCAAACAATTGCATAAAGGGGTGTTTTTATTTGAAGTGGTATACCAGTGTCTCTGCCAAAAATAAAGAAGTTGTATTAGACTTCTTCTTTTTTAATTAAAGAATCATTTGAAATTAATATGAAATAAAATAAGAGATTTTTTATCAGTAATTTGCATATATAATAATAAATAAAAATTTAACGAATTATTGCGCAAACGCTTGCACCATTAAGTCCAATATGGTACTTTTATAATAGATAAGGAGGAAGTCTATATGAAACAAAAATGGTGGAAAGAAGCTATAGCTTATCAAATTTATCCTCGAAGCTTCATGGATTCGAATGGTGATGGTATTGGGGACATTCAAGGAATTATATCTAAACTAGACTATATAAAGAATTTAGGAATAGATGTTATATGGATCTGTCCAATTTTTAGTTCGCCGAATGATGATAACGGTTACGATATTAGTGACTATAAAGGAATAATGGATGAGTTCGGTACGATGGATGATTTTGATCAACTATTAAAAGAAGTCCATTCCCGTGGTATGAAGTTAATTCTTGACCTAGTAATTAATCACACATCTGATGAACATCCTTGGTTTATAGAATCTCGCTCTTCTAAAGATAACCCATATAGAGATTATTATATTTGGCATCCAGGTAAAAATGGCAAGGAACCTAACAATTGGGAATCCATTTTTGGTGGCTCAGCCTGGGAATATGATGAAAAAACAAAAGAATATTATATGCATGTTTTTTCACGTAAACAACCGGATTTAAACTGGGAAAATCCAAAGGTTCGTAAGGATTTATATGATATGGTCAATTGGTGGCTTGATAAAGGAATCGATGGTTTCCGTGTAGATGCCATTTCCCATATAAAGAAAGTCCCAGGATTTCCTGATTTACCAAATCCAAAGAAAAAGAAATACGTTCCTTCCTTTAAAGGTCATATGAATCGTCCAGGTATTCATGTTTTTTTAGAAGAATTAAAACGGGAAACCTTTGCTAATTACGATATTATGACCGTAGGTGAAGCAAATGGTGTAAAGGTAGAACAAGCAGATGAATGGGTCGGAGAAGAAAACGGCTGTTTCAATATGATTTTTCAATTTGAGCATTTAGGTTTATGGGGGAAAAGTGTGGAAGGCGGTCTTGATATAGACACGTTAAAAGAAACATTTACAAAATGGCAAAAAGGACTTGATGGTATTGGTTGGAATGCTCTATTTTTAGAAAACCATGATCAACCTCGCTCTGTTTCTACTTGGGGAAATGACAAAGAGTACTGGGATCAATCAGCAAAATGTCTAGCTACGATGTTCTTCCTTATGCAGGGAACGCCATTTATTTATCAAGGGCAAGAAATAGGCATGACAAATGTTAAGTTTAACTCTATTGAAGACTATAACGACGTAGCCATTAAAAACCTTTATTACAACGAACTAGAAGAAGGTAAGACTCATGAGGAAATAATGGAGGTAATTTGGAAGAACGGCCGAGACAATTCGAGGACACCCATGCAGTGGAGTTCTGAAGAAAATGCTGGATTTACTACTGGTACACCTTGGCTCAAAATAAATCCAAACTACAAAGAAATCAATGTGGAACAATCCATAAAAGACCCGCAATCCATTTATCATTATTATAAAAAACTAATCGAACTTAGAAAAGAAAATGATGTGCTTATTTATGGAAGCTATGATTTGATCTTAGAGGATCACGAAAAAATATTTGCCTACACAATGACCCTTCATGGGGAGGAAGTAATAGTTTTAACGAACTTATTTGCAGAAGAAGCTGATTTTGCATTACCTGCTACTATAGCTAAAAAATCGAAACACTTATTAATTAGCAATTACGATGTTCAATCAGATGATGAGGAGAAAGTTATTACCTTTAAACCGTATGAAGCAAGAGTATATCGATTAAAGTAATATTCGCAAGTTTTGATTGTATAATTCTTAGAGTGTCAAAAAGTGTGTTGCAATGGCTCCGTTCGCTGAGCTTGCTAGGAGAAAACCACTCCTAGCAAGCTTTAAAGAAAAGCAGCGACTCCGCTCATTGCTTCAAATCTGTTCAAAAAGCTCAAAAACCGACCTTTTTGAACAGATTTTATCAAGTTTTTAGTTTAAGTTTAAGTGAAAAAAGCGATTTAATTATCGCTTTTTTGATATATATAATAGTTTTGAAAATAAGTGAATGCTAGTAAGCATGTTAAGCTTATATTTAAAACTACATAATAAAAGGGGGAATAGACCAATGGTAAACGTTACTGTATGGAATGAAAATCGTCATGAACAAAAAAATCCTCTCGTAAGAGAAATTTATCCAAAAGGTATTCACGGAGTGATTGCAGACTTTCTGAATGAAGAAGGCCTGGATGTGAGAACAGCTACACTGGATGAGCCGGAGCATGGTTTAACGGATGATGTCCTTAGTGAGACGGATGTTCTCATTTGGTGGGGACATCTCGCACACCATGAAGTAGCAGATGAAATAGTACAAAAGGTTAAAGAACGGGTTTTAAATGGAATGGGGTTAATTGTTCTCCACTCAGGCCATTTCTCTAAGATCTTTAAATCACTAATGGGGACTACATGTGATTTAAAGTGGCGTGAAGCAGATGAAAAGGAACGGCTGTGGGTTGTGGATCCTAGTCATCCAATTGTAGAAGGGATTGGGGAGTATATAGAGCTAGAAAAGGAAGAAATGTACGGAGAACATTTTGATATTCCTGCACCAGATCAACTCCTATTTATGAGCTGGTTTGAAGGTGGGGAAGTATTTAGAAGTGGATGCACGTATCAAAGGGGAAAAGGAAAAATCTTTTATTTCCGTCCTGGTCATGAAACGTATCCTACGTATCATCATACAGAAATTCAGCAAGTCATTAAAAATGCTGTACATTGGGCAAAGCCAACGGAGCTTCCGAAACCAGTTTATGGTAATGCAAAGCCATTAGAAGAAATCAAACAGAAAAATTAGGTAAAACGAATGGTAGAGGTATTAGAAAATGGCATATACGAAAAAAATAAGAATGGGAATCATTGGTGCAGGGGGAATTGCCCAAGGGCGTCACATTCCTGCTTATCAACAATTAAGTGAATTAGTATCGTTAGTAGCTGTTTCTGATATAAATGAAGAAACAGCTGCACAAGCAGCAGAAAAATTTAATATTCCTCACGTATTTCAAGATTACCGGGAAATGTTTAACCATGTGGATGCGGTAACCATTTGCACCCCAAATAAATTTCATGCTGAAATTACCATTGAAGCACTAGAGGCGGGAGTTCATGTACAATGCGAAAAACCAATGGCCATGAATAAGGAAGAGTGTACAGTCATGATTCAAGCAGCGGAAAGATCAGGAAAAACCCTTTCTATTGCCTATCATTACCGCCACATGAAGGACTCTAAAGCTGCTAAAACGGTTATTTTAGATAATCAAATTGGTGAACCCATCGTAGCACGAGTACAAGCGTTAAGAAGGCGTAAAGTTCCTGGGTGGGGAGTATTTACCAATAAAGATCTCCAAGGGGGAGGCAGTTTAATCGATTATGGTTGCCACTTTCTAGATCTTACTCTTTGGTTATTAGGAAACCCTAATCCTGTTGAAGTAATGGGCACAACATATAACAAATTAAGTAAAATGCCGAATCAAGTGAATGAGTGGGGAAACTTTGACCATGAAACATTTGAAGTGGATGACCATGTAACAGCATATATAAGATTTGATAATGGGGCTTCCCTATTATTTGAAACTTCATGGTCAGCGAACATAAAGGAAGACAAAGAAAATGTCAGCATTTCTGGAACTACTGGTGGGATTGATTTATTTCCCTTTGAATTTAATGAAGCAAAGAACGGCATGTTGTTAAATAGTCAAGCTAATTGGCTCCCAGGAGAAGAAGATCCGGGAATACCACAAGCAAGAAATTTCGTCCTTTCCTGTCAAGGAAAAGAAGAGCTTGTTGTACAACCGGAAGAGGCATTACAGGTTTCAAAAATTATCGATGCTATTTATGAAAGTTGTAAGACTGGTAAAAGCGTCCGTTTATAATACTAGTATTTTAGAATAATAAATACTTCATGAGAAGAAGACAATGGGTAACGTCAAAGGAATTTCCTCTGGGTTACCCATTTTTGTTTATTACAGAATGAATCCACTTTTTTTTTTTGGAAAACAGGTTAAGACAGCGTTTTACATATTTTTTAAGTGTTTCTTTTTAGTTTTAAACCTCCGTCCATGTTATTTTTACTAATTCACAAAACCTTCGATATTTCTCCCCAAAATCTACACAAAGATACCTTAAGTTTTAAGCATAAAAAGTATAAAAATATAGTGAAAGGGGAAATCTTTGGGGTTAACTCTATTAATATGTCGTTTTCTAGTAATAGAATTGTAATATTTATATTACATTTCTGTTACTTAGGAATGTTATACTACATTTGCTAGGTTATGGTAATAGATTAATAGAGTATCTAGTTTACATGTACTGGTACCATTGGAGTAATTAGTTGTTAATACATAAAAAAACAGTGGAAAATGTCGATGGAAAGTAGGGGAGAGAGTGCTGAAGAAGCTTGCGTTACTAAGTATGTTTACCGTATTGGGAAGTGTCGTTTTTGTACCTGCAGTATTAGCTAATACGAATGAGGAATTACGTCATATTCAGGAGGAACGAAGGGAGGTTCAGTCTCAATTATCCGAAGCGGAGCAACAGGTAGCAGATTTAATGACAGAAATTGATCAAATTAATGCTCAATTAGCTAGGCTTGATGAAGCTATGAGAGATAATGAGAAAAAAATAGAAGAAACAACGGATGAAATAGACTCTGTTCAAGAAGAAACAGATGCTTTACAAGTAGAGATCGAGGTAAAACAAGCGGATATTGATGCCCGTATGGAATTGTTAGGGCAGCGAGCTGCATCTTATCAAAAAAGTGGTGGGAACATTAGCTACTTAGAAGTTCTTCTAGGAGCGAGCAGCTTCGGTGATTTTATTGATCGAGTCCTTGCCATCGCTAAGATTGCTAGAGCAGATACAGAGTTCATTAACCAGCTTGAACAAAGCCAACAGGAGTTGGTTGAAAAACAAGCAGAACTTGAAGAGAAGCTAACTCAGCTTCAAGAAATGATGACAGAGTTAGAAGGAATGCAGCATCATATTTTGGACCAAAAAGAACAAAATGATGAGTTACTAGAGACTCTAAAAAGTAAAGAAAATGAAGTAAATGCTTTAATTGAAGATTTAACACAACATGCTACTGATTTGAGAAATGCAGAGGAAGACATTAAGCGACGAATTGAGGCGGAGCGTCGTCGCCAAGAAGAAGAGTCTAGCAGTGCATCACCAGCTAGTACAAGCAGCTCAGTAACTCAATCTTCTAACAGGAATACGCAAACTGCATCTTCTCAAACGACTGCCACAACAAATGGAACAGTAAGTGATTTGATACAAGCAGGTTTTAAGTATTTTGGAAATTCAGTCTATGTTTTTGGCGGTGGAAGAACCCAATATGACATAGATAACGGAAGATTCGATTGCTCTGGGTTTACTCGCTGGGCATTTTCTCAAATTGGTATTAGTATAGGAGCAAGTACCGATTCTCAAATACATGCAGGCCGCCAAGTACCTGCAAGTGAAAGACGCCCAGGGGATTTAGTGTTCTTTGATACGTATAAGCGTGATGGACACGTTGCTATTTATATGGGAGGCGGTCAGTTCATCGGAGCGCAAAGCTCCACTGGTGTCGCAATTGCCAGCATGAGTAGTGGCTACTGGGCACAGCGCTTTAATGGACGTGTAGTGCGAGTAATTGACTAATAGTAAGGTAGTAATTTAAACGAGGGGTGTCGTAGGGAAAATGGCATACCCTCGTTTTTGTTTTTACTATAGAAAATATATTCCCGTTTAATAATAAAATGAAACAAAAATAGGAGGAGAAAAAATGAAACCGGAATTAATTTTGGATGCAAAAGCAACTTTAGGTGAAGGTCCTTGCTGGGATGAGATGGAGCAGAAACTGTATTGGGTAGATATTATGGAGAGAAAAATACATGTTTTAGATCCGGAAACGGGAGAAAATGAAACAATTGTGCTCGATCAGTATGTGGGGTGTGCTGTCTTAAAGGAAGGTGGTGGATTGCTTCTTGGCTTGCAAAATGGATTTTATGAACTTGAGATCCCTTCAAAAAAATTAACTCTTATACATAATCCAGAAAAGGATAAGCCGGAAAATCGCTTTAATGATGGTAAGGTAGATCCTTTAGGCCGTTTTTGGGCAGGAACAATGCATTTGGAGGCTAAGGGAAATAACGGGGCACTCTACAGATTAGATTCTAATTATGGCGTAAAAAAAATAATTGGTGATGTTGGGATATCTAACGGCCTTGCATGGGATGTTTCAAGGGGAGCGATGTATTTCATCGATACAACAACAAAAAAAGTGGCTGCATTTGATTATGATCTAAAAAGTGGTGAGATTAGTAATAAGCACTTTGTTATCACCATTCCAGAGGGTGAAGGTTTCCCTGACGGCATGACTATCGATGTTAATGGTCATCTTTGGATCGCCCATTGGGATGGGGCTAAAATAACCAGGTGGGATCCTTCAACCGGTAAAAAAATCGAAGAGATTAAATTCCCAGTTGATCGAATAACAAGCTGTTGTTTTGGAGGAAAGGAAATGAACGAATTATTTGTAACTACAGCTAGAAATGGTTTATCCCCATCACAATTAGAGAAGCAACCCCTTGCCGGTGGGCTTTTTAAAGTGAAAACAGCTGTTAAAGGTAGTCCAACTTATCGATTTAAATAGTTAAAGTTAGCACTCTAAATTATAATTAGGGTGCTTTTTTTTGAGAAAAAAATCCAAGACTTGTTGGAAAGGATTATTCCATCATATTTTTTATCAAAACGCAAATCCTATACATGAAATGGAGGCGATATTGATGAAGAACAATAAAGTGACAAATAATGATGCAGACAAAATTGCTGAAAAGTCATATGAAGTAGAAGGTTATAAAAGCAATGACGATACAGAGCACGGTTTAGCCATGACACATGAGCAGGTTTCTGATGCTTATACAGAAGGAACCATTGATGCAAGGATCGATCAAATGGATGGGAACAACAAGGTAAAGGGAGATAATGGTGAGGAAATTCCTCGAAAAGGTTTTGACCAGTAATCATTTCTCATGAAGGAGGGTAGTACTATGGCAAGGAGAAATAAAATTCTTGTTCCTGAAGCAAGGGAAGGACTAGACCGCTTAAAGGCTCAAGTTACCAATTCCATGGATCCGAATCAAGCGAAGTATGAAGTAGCAAGGGAACAAGGAATTAATCTACAAGAAGGCTATAATGGGAATCTTAGAGCCAAGGATGCCGGAAAAATCGGTGGTAACATCGGCGGAAATATGGTAAAAGAGCTAGTGAAGATGGCGGAAAAGCAATTAGGACAGAAGTATAACAAATAATTTGTATGAATTAGGGGTGTTAGTTGAAGGCTAACACCTTTTTATTGGTATCTATATTGTGAAAGGAAAAAATTTTGTTTTAATGAGCGGGAAAAGAGCTGGAAAAGAGAAAATCACGTTCATGGAAGATGTCTCTCATAAAGTTCGCGTAACAAAAGCACTCATTGAAACGCGAAAACGGAGCAATACTTCAAATTCGCGTAACAAAAACACTCTTTGCCACGGGAAAACAGAGCCCCCCAAAAGTTCGCGTTTCCAAAAACACTCTTTGTCACGTGAATAGAAGGCTCTTCTAAATGACGCAAAAGGAACAGCGTCGTAAAAAAGTTTTTTTAAAAATAAATCCTCTCCAATAAAAAAACGCGCAGAAGGAAACCTCCTACGCGTTAAAGCCAAATATTAAAATTTTTGTTGTTCTGCTTGTTGGACTAGACGCTTCGTGATCTCGCCACCTACAGAACCGTTAGAACGAGAAGTTGCATCTGCACCAAGTTTAACCCCAAACTCTTGCGCGATTTCATACTTCATTTGATCCAAAGCTGCTTCTACTCCTGGAACTAGAAGTTTGTTGCTTCGTGCCATTCTGTATCACCTCGCTTTGTTTTAGGTTACTCCTAGTATGACAGCATGAGAATTTCCTATACTTTTTCCTTCGTGGCAATTTTTTCTTCTACCTTCTAACAGCGATGTAGAGCCTTTTACAAAGCATTAAATTTTAATAAGGTAGTTTTGTAAACTTTGTAGCTTTATATAAAAAAGCTTGGAGAAGCGGAAGGCGGCGACTCCAGCGGGAAAAGCAACAAGTCTTTTCTTGCGACGAGTAAGCGGAGCGGCACAGGAGCAGCTGAAGACACCGCAGGGTGTTCTTCCCGAGGAGGCTGAAGCGTTGCCCGCGGAACCAGGACGGTGACATTACGCCGTTGCCCATAGGACGTGGGCTGCCTTTAGGCGTAATAGGTCCGCCTGTAGCGTATCCAAGCAAAAAATTTTGCTTTAAAAACAACATTCTATGCAAATGAGCCTTTAATAAAGGCTGTGTAAAAGCTCAATATTTAATAAAAGTCCTTCCTCCCCACATCGTTTGCTTGACTTTAACAATGCAAAAAATAAAAGAATCATACTTCTTAACTAAACGCATAAGATGATTTTAAATAAAAAATTCTTTGACAATTCTCGAAAGAGATGTTAAGATTTTTAACAACTTAATACTTCAAATGATTAAAGTTTTTTCCTTATCAAGAGAGGTGGAGGGACTGGCCCGACGAAGCCCGGCAACCAGCAATCCAACAGCGACTTCTGAGAAAGCCTGTTTGGATAGCAGAGGTGCTAATTCCTGCAAAGCGAGAGATCAGCTTTGGGAGATGAGAATGGAATTTCTAGTAAGAAATTTAATGACACATTCTATCACTTCCCTTTGCTGCTATGTCGGTGGAGGGATTTTATTTTATCAAAAATAAAATCAATTATTCCGATGAGTTTTATCAGAAAAAAATATTGACGAATCTTAATGTAAATGATAAGATTCAAATTAATTAAACTATTGATAACTTTTGAATAGTGAAAATAATTCAAACTTTTATAACTAAATATTAAAGCTCTTATCAAGAGAGGTGGAGGGAATGGCCCGATGAAACCCGGCAACCATCTTAACTGCGTGAACCATTTAGCTGCGCAGCAAAGAAAGGTGCCAATTCCAGCAAAGTGATAATCGCTTTGAAAGATAAGAGAGATGATGATAAATCTCGCGTCTCTCTGTCTTTTTACAGAGAGACTTTTTTAGTTGGCTTTGTTAAAGGATAGTGTTGAGTTTGAAACAACATTGATTGAAGCGGAGTACGAGACTCCCGCAGGAACATCAACATCAAATTTTAACAGCGTTTTTAGCTTTGTTGAAGAAGAGGAGGTGTGGCGCTATTATGGTTGTAAAGCAACTTAATCAGGTGAAAACCGGTACAGTTACACTCCCTGTATTTACATTAGAATCTGGCATACAATTAAAAGACGTAACACTCGCCTATGAATGGGCAGGACCTGAAGTCGGAGATCCAATTCTCGTTTGCCACGCATTAACTGGCAACCAGCACACAGTTGGTACCGAAGAGGAGCCTGGCTGGTGGAGAGGATTAATTAACTACTCAGGTTATGTGGATCTTTACGAGCAGCCGGTAATCACCTTTAACGTCCTTGGTGGCTGCAACGGCTCTACTGGACCATTATCGATCAATCCTGCTAGCGATCAGCCTTACAGAACAGAATTACCCTTCATTTCTGTGAGAGACATGGTAAAGGCTCAAAAGGAAGCATTAAATATCCTTGGAATCCAGAAGTTGAAAGGGGTAATCGGCGGCTCTCTTGGAGGGATGCAAGCTCTGGAATGGGCAGTTACCTTCCCGGAGATGGTGGAAAAACTTATCGTAATGGCTGCTACCTCGTCGTTGAGTGATTATGGAATGTCCTATAACGCGATTGCTCGAAAAGCCATTATGGATGATCCAAATTGGAATGAAGGAAATTATACAGATCACTCTTTTCCAACGAGTGGACTCTCCCTTGCTAGAATGATTGGGATGATCACTTATCGTTCGGATCAATTATTCAACCAGAGGTTTCATCGTGAGAAAAAAGATGAGTGGGGAACGAAACATAAAGAAGTTGCCTATCAAGTGGAATCGTACCTTTTGTACCAAGGGGATAAATTCACGAAGCGTTTTGATCCAAACAGCTATTTGTACTTGTTGAAGGCTATGGATAACCATGACATAGAGGCTGGAAGGAATACGTTAGAGAAGACGCTTTCTAGCTTTCAAAAGGAAGTTTATCTTATTTCCTATAAAGGAGATTTACTATATCCACCTGCTGATATGGAAAGATTAGCTGAGGCTTGGGAAATTGCGGGTGCGCAAGTGAATTACAAGGAAGTGGATACCATATTTGGCCATGATGGCTTTTTAACAGAGTTCGATAAATGGGGAGCCTTTGTACATGAGGCACTCAAGGAAAAAAGACCTGTAAATTAAAAAAACAATTGAAAATCTCTTATCAAGAGAGGTGGAGGGACTGGCCCGATGAAGCCCGGCAACCACCAAGGATATCCTCCTTGGAAGGTGCCAATTCCTGCAAAACGATTTCGTTTTGAAAGATGAGAGAAAGGTATAGGAACAATCACCTTTCTCTTAAAGAGGAGGGTGTTTTATTTTACAATAAAGTGTTAATTCATTAAAACGTTAAAGCGGGAGTGTCCTGTTTTTATTCCATTAAAATTTAGGAGGACTTATACATGAGCAAAGAACAAAACTTCAATACTTATAATTTAGAAACAGTACTTTTACACGGAGGCCAATCACCAGACCCTACAACAGGATCACGTGCAGTGCCAATCTATCAAACTACTTCTTATGTTTTCCATGATACGGATCACGCAGAGAGCCTTTTCTCCTTAGATGAGCCAGGTAACATTTATAGCCGAATTGGAAATCCAACGGTAGATGTTTTTGAGAAAAGGATTGCTTTACTTGAAGACGGTGTGGCAGCAGTTGCTACTTCATCAGGTATGGCGGCTATCTCCTTAGCGATTTTAAACATAGCTGGTGCTGGGGATGAAATCGTTGCAGCAACGAATTTATATGGTGGAACGTACAACTTATTTTCCATTACTTTACCGAGATACGGAATTAAGGTTCATTTCGTAGATCCAACTGATCCAAATAATTTCAGAGAAGCCATTAATGAAAATACAAAGGCAGTTTTTGCTGAAACAGTAGGTAACCCAAGCTTACATGTTTTAGACATTGCAGGGGTAGCCGATGTGGCACACGAAGCGGGTATTCCATTAATTATCGATAATACTTTCCCATCCCCATACGGATGTAAACCATTAAACCATGGGGCAGATATTGTAGTACATTCCGCAACAAAATGGATCGGTGGTCACGGTACTTCTATCGGTGGGGTTGTGATTGACGGAGGAAGGTTCAACTGGCAATCGGAGAAATTCCCAGGATTCAATGAACCAGACCGAAGCTATAACGGAATCGTCTATGCGAAGGACTTTGGAACACTTGCCTTTGCAACCAAGTTCCGAGTGCAGCTATTACGTGACTTTGGGGCATGCTTAAGTCCATTTAACGCATTCCAGCTTATTCAAGGTTTAGAAACATTACATCTAAGAGTTCAGCGACATAATGAAAATGCATTAAAGCTGGCTAAATACTTAGAAGAGCATCCGGCAGTTGAGTGGGTAAACTATCCGGGGCTAGAATCCCATCCCTCACATGAGCATGCTTCAGAGCTTCTGCAACACGGATATGGTTCGGTCCTAAACTTTGGAATTAAAGGTGGCCTTGAAGCGGGACGTAAGTTAATTAATAATGTTTCCCTCTGGTCTCACCTGGCAAACGTAGGGGATGCAAAAAGCCTGATCATTCACCCAGCATCAACTACTCACCAGCAGTTGTCTGGGGATGAACTTGTTGCAACGGGAGTTACAGAAGATCTAGTTCGACTCTCTGTAGGTATTGAAAACGTGGAAGACTTATCGAAGGACCTAGATCAAGCATTATTACAAGCAACTGGTCTTGGAAAAGGAGAAGAAAAAGCAATCGTCATTAATGACGAAGGAGTTATAAAGTGGGCATTATCCACAGCCACAACAGTGGATGAAACAGACCCATCAAAGCAACGTCAAAAAACGTTAGCGATTGTCGGTCTAAGCAGTAACCCAGCTCGACCAAGTCACCGTTTAGCGAGAAAAATGCAGCGACTAGGCTATAAGATCATTCCTGTTAACCCAAGGGAAACGGAGGTCTTAGGGGAAAAGGCGTATCCTGACTTGAATAGTGTTGAGGGACCAATTGATATTGCACAAATCTTCCGTAGCCCAGATGCGGCAGTGGAACTGGCAAAAGAAGCGGCAATTGTTCGCCCGAAAATCTTCTGGCTCCAAGAAGGGGTTATTTCCGAAAAAGCAGCAGTAATTGCAAAGGAAGCAGGATTAGAAGTCGTTCACAATCGATGCACGTATAAAGAAGCACAACGACTACGCGGCACTATCTCCACCTTTGCATGTGAAATCTAATAAACTTTGAAACTAAAATATCCAAACATCTAGATCTAAAAGGAGAGAAAGACATGTCATTCATTAAAACGATAACTTTATTTATAGCAGTTTCCTTAAGCATTACCCTCCTTGCCGCCTGTGGTTCCTCTAGCTCAGGAGCCAGCGGAGAAGGTAGTTTACCAGAAAAAATTACAATAGACTACGCCTTTTATTCTCCAACAAGCCTTGTTTTAAAGGAGTTTGGTTGGTTAGAAGAGGCCTTTGAAGAAGAAGGAGTAGAAATCGAGTACGTATTAAGTCAAGGTAGTAACCGTGCGTTAGAGTTTTTAAACAGCAACAGTGTTGATTTCGGATCCACTGCAGGTGCGGCCGCTTTAATTGCCAAAGGGAATGGCTCACCTATTAAAAACGTTTATATCTTCTCTCAACCAGAATGGACGGCACTTGTAACAGGAGCTGACTCTTCCATTCAATCGGTAGAGGACCTAGAAGGAAAAAGGGTAGCAGCAACGTTAGGAACGGATCCTTATATTTTCTTAGTTCGAGCATTAGCTGAACATGGTCTAAGCGTAAATGATGTAGAAGTGGTAAATCTCCAGCATAGTGATGGGGGAAATGCATTGTCCAACGGCCAGGTGGATGCTTGGGCAGGGTTAGATCCACACATGGCTCGTCTAGAATTAGAAACTGGAGCTGAGCTCTTTTACCGAAACCCAGGCTTTAACACATACGGATTCTTAAATGTTCGTGAAGCCTTTGCTGAGTCTTATCCAGATGCAGTAGACCGAGTAATTGAAGCTTATGAAAAAGCACGTAAATGGGTATTAGAAAATCCAGGAGAAACGGCAGAAATAATGGCTCGTGAGGCAGGAATTGATATTAGCGTGGCAGAGTTACAGTTAGAGCGAAATAACTTCTCCACTCCAGTACCAGGTCAAGAGCATATTGACAGCATTATAGAAGCAGGTACTGTACTACAAGAGGCCGGAGTTATAAACAGCAGTGTTGATCTAGAGGATGTCGTGCAACAATTAATTGACCCATCGTTTGCGGAGCGGGTTATTAATCAATAAAGGAGGATAAAAACAAATGGCAATTTCCCAAGGGCAGCAAGATACAGAAAAAACAACTTGGTTTCAGAAATTTACTAGCATAGACAAAAAAGCAGTTGGAGCGAAATCCCCTTGGGGAAACATTGGCCTTTCTCTCCTACTTCCAGTATTACTCATTATTGTTTGGGAGCTTGCTTCGAGGTTCAACTACGTTGCACCTCACCAGCTCCCAGCTCCAACCATTATTGTCCAAACTATCTGGGCTATGGCCTTAGACGGATCCCTATGGACTCATACTAGTATTACCTTGTATCGAGTATTTTTGGGATTTTTATGGGGGACCCTTGCAGCGGTTGTACTAGGATCTATTGTCGGAATGTTCAGTAAGGCAGAAACGATGTTTGATCCGATGATTCAAGCCTTCCGTGCCATTCCTTCCTTAGCTTGGGTACCACTATTCATTCTTTGGCTAGGAATTGGAGAAGGATCAAAAATTACGTTAATTGCAGTAGGAGTATTTTTCCCTGTGTACTTAAACATTACCGGGGGAATTCAATCGGTGGATCGGAAGCTCATTGAAGTGGGGAAAGCCTATGGTTTATCCACTTATCAGTTGGTAAAGAGAATTATTTTACCTGCCTCGTTGCCATCATTTTTCATAGGACTAAGGAGCGGTCTTGGTTTAGGATGGATGTTCGTTGTGGCTGCTGAACTGATGGGAGCGAGTCAAGGACTTGGATTTTTGCTAGTGTTTGGGCAAAACATGTCCCAACCAGCGGTAATAATATCTAGCATTATCTTATTTGCTATTTTAGGAAAAATCACAGATACGATATTGAAGAAGTTTCAAGAAAAAGCATTACACTGGCAGGACACAATGGAAAAATCTCAAGGTAAATAATACGGAGGAGGCATTTAGAGATGAGTTTATCAGTGGAAAAGGTGAGCCGTAGTTTTTCAGGGGACGTAGCAGTGAAAGACGTTACCTTCCATGCAGAAAAGGGAGAAGTCATTGGCCTCCTTGGAACAAGCGGCTGCGGTAAAAGCACCGTTTTACGTGCCATTTCTGGTTTAGATACAGGTTATGAAGGAACAATTAAGGTAAATGGAGAACAAAGTCGGTCTGTAAATAAAGACTTAGGAATTATCTTTCAAGAGGCACGACTCATGCCATGGCTTACCGTTCTGGAAAATGTGTATTTTGGATTAGAAGGGGACAAAAAGGAGAAACGGGAAAAGGCTATCCAGCTATTAAAGCAGGTAGGCTTAGAAGGCTTTGAGCATTATTATCCGAAGCAGCTTTCTGGTGGAATGGCGCAACGTACAGCCATTGCCAGAGCCCTTGTTACAGAACCAACAACTCTTTTACTAGATGAACCATTTAGTGCATTAGATGCCTTTACGAAGCTGCAGCTTCAGGATATGCTCCTCGATTTATGGAACAGCTATCGTCCTACGATGGTGATCGTTACTCACGACATTGATGAAGCTCTTTATTTATGTGACCGAATCGTTATTTTAAAAGGGCAGCCAGGTGAAGTTTACGATAATATTAAAATTCGAAAACCGAAACCAAGAAGCAAGTCAGATATAGAACTAGTAAAAATGAAGGAAAGAATTCTTAAAGCATTAGAGCTTGGGAAGGAACCTTTAGTTAGGGAGGCATAAACAGATGACTACAGACGTGAATAAAGAAAACAAACAACACAACCTTCCTCCTCAAGCAACAAGGAAGCACCATTTAGAAGATTATCAAGCAACGGTTAATTCTTTTAATTGGGATGATGCCGTAAGTGCCTTATCGAAAGCCCCAACAGGGAAATGGAATGCTGCTTACGAAGTAATTGACCGACATGTAGAGGAAGGCTATGGTGAAAAAACAGCCCTTTTATTTACAAATGGGGTTAGGGATGAGAAATTTAGTTTTGCTGAAGTGAAAAACATTACGGATAAATATGCTCATGTTTTGAAGAAAAATGGTGTAAAGGCAGGGGATAGAGTCTTTATTTTCCTACCTAAATCACCGGATTGCTATTTTACCATTTTAGCTGCGATTAAGGTGGGAGCTATTGCTGGCCCGCTTTTCGAAGCCTTTATGGAAGAGGCAATCAAGGAACGGATGACCGACTGTGAAGCACAATATTTAATTACTGATAAGGAATTAGGTAAGCGAGTTCCTTTAAAGGAAATTCCTTCTGTTGTGAAAACATGGAACATTGATGAACTAAAGGATGAAGCAAAGTGGATAGAGGATGACGAGGAATCGCCAATAGAGTGGCTCCATAAGGAAGCGGGTATGCTCATCCATTATACTTCTGGGTCCACGGGAAAACCAAAGGGGGTACTTCATGCCCACCGTACCGTATCTCATCATTATATTACTGGTAAATGGGTATTAGATATTCATGATGAAGATGTTTATTGGTGTACGTCTCATCCAGGCTGGGTAACTGGAAGTGTTTACGGTGTTTTTGCTCCGTGGTTGAACCGTGCAACGGTCGTTATTCACGGAGGGCGGTTTGATGCTCAGGAATGGTACAGCCTTATTGAAAGGTTTGGAGTGACCATTTGGTACAGTGCACCAACAGCTTTTCGTATGCTCATGAGCCAAGGAAAGGTTTATGAAAATTACGATCTATCCTCCTTACGTCATATGTTAAGTGTGGGAGAACCATTAAATCCTGAGGTAATTTATTGGGCCTATGAAGCTTTCGGCGTTAGAATTCATGATACGTGGTGGATGACGGAAACAGGCGGACATCTAATTGTTAATCTCCCTTCACAGGTAATTAAGCCTGGTTCAATGGGACGGCCATTCCCAGGTGTGGAGGTAGGAATTCTAGATGAAAATAATCAGCCGCTGCCGCGAGGGTCTGTTGGGCAATTAGCGGTAAAAGCACCGTGGCCGGGACTTATGAAGGAGATTTGGAAAAACGAAGAAAAATATAAATCCTATTTTACAGATAACGGTTGGTATATTTCTGGAGATACCGCTTACCAAGACGAGGATGGCTATATTTTCTTTAATGGGCGTAATGATGATTTGATTAAAACCTCAGGGGAGCAGGTGGGACCGTTTGAGGTGGAAAGCAAGCTCATTGAACATCCAGCAGTAGCAGAAGCAGGCGTTATTGGAAAACCTGATCCTATTAGAGGGGAAATTATAAAAGCCTTTGTAACCCTTCGAGAGGGCTACGAAGAATCTCAAGGATTAAATGAAGAAATCCGTCTTTTCGTTAAGGCAAAATTAGCTGCCCATGCTGCACCTAGGGAAATTGAAGTATTAGATGAATTACCTAAAACAAAAATAAGCGGGAAAATTCTTCGTCGACTTCTTAAAGAAAAAGAGGTTAATAAAATGAGAGAATTAAAAGGGGAGTCTGTCGTATGAATCAGCCGACTTTTCAAGTAGCGATAATCGGGTTTGGCACCGTTGGTGAAGGTGTTTACCGAACGCTGGAAAGGAAAGCAAAGAAAATAGAAGCATTACTAGGACGCTCCTTACATATTCCCTTTGTTCTCGTTAAAAGCGTGGAGAAGGATCGAGATGTTCTTCCAGTGACAAAGGTGACAAATCGATTGGAAGATTTGTTGGAATATGATCGGCTTGATGTTGTTGTGGAGGCTTCCCCGGATGCAGAAACGGCTTATCCCTTTGTGACTGAGCTGTTAAGACGGGGGGTCTCCGTCATTTCTGCAAACAAAGAACTTATGGCAAAATACGGGGAAGAGCTTCATCAGCTAGCCACCGATCACCGATGTCACCTTTTATATGAGGCAGCGGTGGCCGGTGGTATTCCACTGTTAAATACGATTCGTCACACATTAAAAACAAACACAGTAGATCGATTAGAAGGGATATTAAATGGAACCTCTAACTTCATGCTTACTAAAATGAGGGAAGAGGGAGCTTCTTTTCCTCAAGCCTTAAGGGAAGCCCAGGAAAAGGGCTATGCAGAGGCTGTTCCAGATAAGGACGTGGATGGTTGGGATGCCTATTTTAAAACAACTATTCTAAGCCATTGGATTTACGGTAAGGCCCCTGTGTGGAAGGGAGAGCCTAAGGGCATTCGTCATGTTACAGTTGAAGATATTTCGTTAGCTAATCAATTGAATGGACGAATCAAACACGTTGCGTCGTTAGTGAAGGTTGGAGACAATGTGGAAGCTTCCGTTGAGCCATGCCTTGTTTTAAATGATCATCTTTTATATGGAGTCGAAGGAGTAAATAATGGCATTCATATAGAAGGAAGTATTGTGGGCTCTGTCATGCTTCAAGGGCCAGGGGCAGGTAAATATCCAACGGCTAGTGCCATTGTGGAAGATTTAGTCAACTTGTTGCTCCGTAAGGACGAGAAGGTGGAAGAGCAAGGGATTGAATTTGTGGAACATGGGTTTTCGGAAAAAGTCTTGGATGATTCCTCCTATACGGGGCTATGGTTTGTTACTGGTAACGAAGCTTTGTTGAGTCAATGGTTAACTTCTGTTGGTGCTCAAAAACTAACCGTTTCTAGTCTTCGTCCCGAGCAAAAGACTGGTGCTATTGTTTATTTGAATTTTGACCAGCAGCAAGCTTTAGAAGCCTTTGGTGAGGATATTCAATTATATCCCGTTTTAACAAATATAGGTGCAGGGGATATAGTAGGAGAAAAGAAAGAGGAGAAGAAAACCGTTTCCTTTTAGAGTACAAGTAGAATAACCGCCTAAGAGCAATTTTAAGGCGGTTTTCTTTGTTCAAAAGAAAGAAAATTTGAAAGCTATCTAGCTTCAGGTGCCATCGGTTAGAGGTCAAATTTACCTACGGATACTCATCACAAATAAAGAGTATTGACACTTCGTTGGTCGAACGGAGTTGAAGTGTCAAAGTAGAAGGATAATTTAGATTTTCCAGTCCCGTTCGTTGCTACAGATCAAACAAAATATTATCCCAATTATCCTTGGGATTAAGTGATCTTATTTTTTGTTAATTTATGGACATAAAATGGGCAGGAAAGACGAAAATGGTATTGGAAGAAAATTCAGAATATACAATACCTAGTTTGAACAGGGGGGTGGAAATAGGGAAATCAATTTTCCTGAAATAGGAGTGGACCAAATAGGTAATTAAATTTATTAAATCTAGTAAATCCACCAATGATCATATTACAAAGGTCCTATATAATAGAATACAATGAAAGCTTTTATGTTAAAAAAGAGTAGAAATTCCATCCAATTTACACTATTTTAAAAAATTATCAAAATCTTGTGTTGTTTTATGATATTATTCTATTAATGGACCAATTATAGAGGTAGTAAAGGTCGACATAATTAATAAGGTAGAGGTGCTGCACATGTTTCGAACACTCCGTAACATTATTCGCGTGGGAGATCTACGCAACAAGATTCTTTTCACATTACTAATGCTGGTTGTCTTCCGAATCGGAGCACATATTCCAGCGCCTGGGGTTAATGCAGAAGTTCTAAATTTTGAAGGTCTTGCTGCCTTTGGATTTCTAGACACATTTGGTGGAGGAGCATTAGAAAGGTTTTCTGTTTTTGCAACCGGTATCATGCCGTATATTACTGCATCGATCATTGTTCAGCTACTGAGAATGGACGTTGTTCCGAAATTTGCTGAATGGGCAAAAGAAGGAGAAAGTGGCCGTAAGAAGTTGGCACAAGTAACTCGTTATGGAACGATTGGTATTGCATTTTTCCAAGCTTTGGCTTTATCTATTGGTTTTAATAACATTATGCCAGGATTAATTCCTAACCCTACTTGGACAACATATTTATTAATTGCCATTGTATTAACAGCGGGTACTGCATTCCTCATGTGGCTTGGGGAACAAATTACTGCAAAAGGTATTGGAAACGGAATTTCCATTATCATTATGGGTGGTATTGCAGCTGGTATTCCAACAGGAGTCAATCAATTATATTCCACTTATATATTAGAAGCTGGAGACCAATTATTCTTAAATATTGTAACTATTTTACTGATTTTCCTTGCTATACTTGCTATTATTGTTGGTATTATTTTTGTACACCAAGCTGTTCGTAAAATTCCAGTACAATATGCAAAGAAACTAGCTGTAGGTGGACGTAAAACAGGTGGACAATCAACACACCTTCCACTAAAAGTAAATGCAGCTGGGGTAATTCCAGTAATCTTTGCAATGGCATTATTCTTTATGCCACAAACGGTAGCAGGAATATTTGGTGCAGAGAACTCTTTTGCCGCTTGGGTAATGCGTGTTTTTGATCTATCTAATCCAACTGGTATGGTCTTCTACGCTGCATTAATTATTGCTTTCTCGTATTTCTATACGTTCGTTCAAATTAACCCTGAACAAATGGCAGAGAATTTACGTAAGCAAAACGGCTTTATACCAGGAATTCGTCCTGGTCAAGCAACACAAACGTATATTGTTCGTACATTGTACCGTTTAACATTTGTAGGATCTTTATTCCTTGCATCCGTTGCGATACTTCCCTTAATTGCAACTGCTGCAGCTGGACTTCCACCTGCAGTGCAGATTGGTGGTACAGGATTACTAATTGTAATTGGTGTATCCTTAGATACAATGAAACAAGTGGAGAGCCACTTAATCGACCGCAGATATAGCGGGTTCTTAAAAAGATCTTCGTAAATATAATTAAATGACGACTTTAAAGAGATCAGACTTCTCAGAGTAAGGTATTATTTGACGGAAAACCTTTTAGGTAAAGGCCCAAAAATAAACTTTGCAGGAGAATCTGATCTTTTTTTCTTACTTAAGGGAAGGGAGGTTTACATATGTCCCTGGGGAAAAAAATAATAGGTACTCTTGTGTTGATGTTAATAGTAACAGGATGTGGTACCGGGGGTAAAATGGAATCCAACGAAACGGAAGTAGATAATAGTATGCTAGTAAAGTTGCTTAGTGAGGAACTAAAAGGGGATACTAAGCTCAAAGGAGATTTAAATATTGATTTTTTACTAAAGGTTCAATCCCATGTAGAGGAGGAGTCAAATAGAGAAACTAATGAATCGGAAGATAAGAAGAAGGAAGAAGAAACGGATACCAGTAATAATGAAGTAGAGGTAAGGGAAGCAGAAATCAAGGAACAAAAAGAAGACAACGAAGGTAAAGAAGAAAAAGAGGAAGAAGAGGGGGAAGATGAGGAAATGAGAGGTAAAGTTGATTTTAGATATGTAGCTGGAAATGAGCTGCCAGACAATGTATATGAGTATTATTCATCTATACAAAACAAGGATATAAGGGATTGGAGAATCTTTAACAATGGTCAGGAAGATTTTATTGTTATTTCTGGCGGTCTTAAAAATACAGGGGGGCACTCTATCGAAGTTTTAGAGGTTAATAACGAAGAAGGTATTACTTTTATTAAAGTCAAGGAAAAGTCCCCAGGTGCAGGGGACATCGTAACACAAGCATTTATGAATCCCACCGTTATTATAGCCGTAGATAAAGATAGGGTGACAAATGTAATAGAGGTTGTGGATGAATTTGGAAATCCCTTTCAACAGCATGGGGAATCAATGTAAGTAGTAAAGCACTTCTCTTGGAACTCATAGCTTGTCGATTGTATAATATGGAAATAAGAGGAAGGTGGGAGGTTTATAAGTGTCTGCGAATAAATATTTTCCAGCTTCAAGTGATAGAGTAGCTGGTAAATTACGGAAGTACCATATTCAACTTATTTTACTATTTTATTTATCCATTACTGCAATTATTGGGCTAACGATATACGGAATTCTTTACCCTGGTACTATATTTTATCACGGATTTTATTACCAATTATATCTATTCGTTGCTTTTCTTTATTTCTTTTATAAGCCACCTATGCCACATAACTTCAAAAAGGATGATTCTAAGGAGTTAACCTACCAATTTGAAGAGGATGCTTTAGTGGTGCATTTCTATGAGAAAAAAATTAAGAAAATTCCTTACCATTCGATCATAGGTGTGGAGGCTTTACGAGAAAGGCTCAAAGGTATAAAAGGAGTTCACGCTGTAGGGAAGCATTATTGGCTTACATATGGGGAGATCGTTGGTCAATCCAACCAGTTCCCATCATTAATGGTATACTCCACTTCCATAACTAAGGGAATCCTACTTCAGCGTAAATTTGAAAAAATTCTACTTTCCCCTGAAAAGGAAGAAGAGTTCTTGAAGGAGTTAGAAAAAAGAGTGGAGGTATTGAAGACGGCAGAAGTATAACTGCTGATCCGGGCAATGGCTCCGTTGACGCGCGCCCCTACGAGAAAAACACTCGTAGGAGCTTTTAAAAGATTGCGTCAACTACGCTCATTGCATCGAGCAAATCGGAAAAAGAAAAGCGCTTTTTCCGATTTGCTCTAGTATATAAACGGTACTAGGCGGCAGCGGTGGCGGCACCAGTAGGTGTAGATGTCACCGTATTTTTCGGCGTATACTGATTCCTCCAATGACATTCGGTAGTGAAGTGCGCTACCTACAAACAAGAATGTCACTAAAATGGATATCCAATGGGAGCTTATAAATAAGCAAATCCCTAATGCAATAAAAAAGAACCCTGTGTGAAAAGGGTGCCGGGTAAATCGAAAGGGTCCATGGCTAAATAATGGCCGATTATTTATAGCCACGATTTTTCGGCTAAAATAAGGTTTTGTAAGAAAGTAAGTCCAATAGCGAATTAACAGCCCTTGAGTTAAAAAAACAAGCCCCGCAAATCTGGCCATAACTGTTGTTTCGTCTGTTATAGTATTTAATAATGAACTAGCTAGTATGGCACATAATAGCATTGTGGGGAGTAATCCCTTAATTAAGAAAGCTTTTCCAGTATCCTCCTTTCTCGGTTGAGCTGTTTCTACATAGACAAACCGTTCCAAAACCCATATAAAGATTAGGACGATAAATAAAATTTCTGTAAATTCCATATGTCTAGGATGTGTAAAAAAAATGAAATTAATCCAATGAATAAGGTTATTTTTTATTAAAATTCATTTACTTGAATGAATTTCATAAATCTCGGCCCTTATGGGCCAAGGGTTTCAAAGCATAAAAAAAGGAGTACCTCCCCAAATGTCGAATTTAGTAAGTGACCAAACCAACAAATTCGAAGGGGGAAGACTCCTATGTCTATTGTACGACAAGAG
>NZ_JAUSUG010000007.1 GCF_030813435.1 Evansella vedderi
TTCCCTTTTGGCCATAATTGATTCTCCTTCGACTTTGTATTGAGTCAAGTTTATATGACCTTAACGAATCTGTCCAATTTAGTGTAACCTATTCAGAGCGAGGTTTCATGAAATAGCTACGAGTTGTCTCGACGCAAGTATCTACAGAGCAAGACTAGTAGTAGAAGAGACAGGAAACTGTGCGGGCTGTCTCTTCCTCTGCTAGCTTAGCTTCGTAGTGTATCCAAGAGTCATCGTAAACGATGACGCTCCGAGACAAATCGTAGCATACTCAGCGAAGCAGCGCTCTTTGAAGTGTTGCCCGCGGAAAGCGTCCGCCTGTAGCGTATCCAAGCAAAAAAATATGCTTCAAAACAACATGATCTTGTGCGATGAGTAATCGCAGGAGCAATCTATGCTAAAAGTGCCTTAAAACTTTAGAGCAGAGTGAATAAATTAAGGTTTACATTGGTAAAAAGTGGGTAAAGTATGGATAGGCTTTGAAAACGGAAAGTATTATTATAATGAAGGAGATCAGAAAGAAACTATGAGTACAATGGTTTATTTAAAAAATTTAATCAAGGATAAAAACATAGCATCAATTACACCTACTTCTAAAAGTGCAGTTCGTCAATT
Organism: Evansella vedderi; assembly: GCF_030813435.1. Taxonomy (GTDB): domain Bacteria; phylum Bacillota; class Bacilli; order Bacillales; family Salisediminibacteriaceae; genus Evansella; species Evansella vedderi. Next base: position 616 of record NZ_JAUSUG010000007.1, read on the forward strand.
ATGTAAAACGATTAATTTTAACAAACCTTTAGTTATAGTGGAGTATGGGCCTGCTACCGGTGTGTTCACGGAATATTTTCTAAAGGAAATGACTGATGATTCAATGGTTATTGCAATCGAGCTTAATGATAACTTTGTTGATTATTTAAGGAAAAATATTAAGGATAAACGATTGAAGATTTATCATGATAGTGCAGAAAATATAGATCAAATTTTAGAAAAATTGGAAATTACCAACGTTGATTATATTGTGTCCGGAATTCCTTTTACATTAATGGATACAGATCTCCGCAAAAGGATTATTCAAAAAACAAACAGTGCACTAAGAAAAGGTGGAGAGTTTTTAGCTTACCAAACTTTTTTTCAAAAGGATGAACATTTAAAAGATTATTTAGTAAAGGAATTTAGGGAAGTAACGGACAAGATTGCATATAAAAATATTCCTCCTCTAAGAACGTACCGAGCAATTAGGTAGTATTTAATGAAAAAATGGATCTATTGGAAGGTCATTTCTTTTTTTCTCCTCCATTTTTAATCGGAATTTCTCATATAGATAAAGGGCTACCATTTCGTATTGCTCTTTCGCTGAAAGGTTACTAATAAATTTCTTTAGGTCGTTGGATGATACATCCTCTAAGATGCTTTCAATTATAATCATGGCATCATCTTCTTTACCAGTTAGATACTCACTGTACATTTCATATAAATCGTCAATAAATTTCATTATTTACCTCCAAATTATTTTCTGTAGGAATAGCTTCAGTAATTTTTATATGTTTCATGCTCCATAAAAATATATTTCTTTAGAAAGACTTTCAATTAAAGGAAGTCTTTTTTATTTAATTTTTTTTTAGAAGAAGTTCTCATTTGTTTCCATATATACTTTTACAACAAAAAGAAAAAAATAATATAGAAAAATGAATAAAGGAGGGTATGAAATGAATAAAAAAGTAATTTTCTTTGTACTAGCTGCTATGTTCCTCTTCATACTTGGTGCATGTGGAAATAATAATACGGATATGGATGAGGCTTATGGGGGATTTGGTAATGACGAACAAGGACAGATGTATTACGATGAGATAAGCCCATTCACTAATATTTCCAGTGAAAGTACGACGCTAAATAGTGAAGAGTTTCCACATACGAAAGCAGTACAAGTTCAAGAAGCGAAGTATGAGTTTAGAGTCGATGTTAATCAACAGCATGATAAGGCGAAATACGATGTGAATGTACAGCAAGGACAGCCAAAGGAAGGACCTACACAACAAACGGAACAAGCTCCTGCTAAACCTAAAGGAGGGGATCAGGAACAACAGCAGGAAGCAGCTCAACAACCGGCTCAAGAAGCTCAACCTGCTCCTGAAGCAGAGCAGGAAGCAACACCTGAACAACAAGAAGAACAACAAGCGGAACCAACTGGAGAAGGAATTAATGATTTTGAACAACAAGTAATTGCATTAACAAACGAGCAAAGAAGAAATAATGGGTTATCGGAGCTAGAAGGAGATGCAGAATTAAGTCAGGTTGCCCGAAAAAAATCTACAGACATGCAGGAAAATAATTATTTCTCCCATACAAGTCCTACCTATGGTTCTCCATTTGATATGATCCGTGACCACGGTATTTCATATAACGGAGCGGCAGAGAATATTGCCCAAGGACAACCAACACCGGAGCAAGTTGTAGATGCTTGGATGAACAGTGAAGGGCATCGAGCAAATATTCTTAATGGAGATTTTACCCATATTGGGGTAGGCTATGATGAAAATGGTCATCATTGGACACAAATGTTTATAACAAGATAATAAATAGCAGAGGGTGACCCAAAAGGTGTTTTTTAACCTTTTGAGTCATCCTCGAAGTATTTGTAAGACTTTTTCATTATAATCAAACCCCACCTAAAAAAGGGGAGGGGGTGGGCAGAAAATTGTCTATCCTATACATAGAATATACGATGAATTTGGCAGGAATTAGAAATTTATGTAGAGAATACTTTTAGAAAACAGTCTATTGAAAAGAGGAGGAATCTTGTGAAGACTACAGTAAATTATTTAAAGGATATATGTCATAAACACCCTACAGCTGAAAAAATTATCATTGTAGATTCTTATGCCATCGGGGAACAAATAATAAACGGATTAGTGAAGGAAGGAAATGAAGTCATAAATTTAAAAAGGAAAACAGTCCGCGAAATAGCGTTAGAGCATATTGAGCTCCATTCGGACAAGCACTTTGATTATTTAGAAAATGCTGTTGGGATTCAATTAATGTATTCTATCCTAAAGGATATTATGAAAAAGGCATCCTTTTCTTATTTTACGGATCTAGAAATTACCCCATCTTTTAGTCGTGCCATGTTTGAAACCATTCAAAAACTTCGACTGGCAGGTTTCACTTCAACAACAATGAAAAAAGATGCATTTATCACGTTAGAAAAGGGCGATGATATTCATCTTATTCTGAAAAAGTATGAAGAGACCCTTATAGCATACAGATTAATGGATAATGCTGACCTTTTTCAACATGCATTAGAAATATCCAACAATAGTAGCTCAACTATTTTTATTTTGCAATCTAATTTATCCCTATCTTATTTAGAGGAAACTTTTTTGAAAAGTCTTTTACCTGAAAAAAGTTATAAATTACCTCTTACAAAGTTATATGGTGTATCGACACCTAATTACTCTCCAATACGTTCCATATCTTGGGGAGATGAGAGTGTTTATAGTTATTTATATGATTTAGAGCGTGCATCTTGTAATGGTGAAATTTCTTTAATTACTGGAAAAACAGAAGAGATGGAAGTAAAGGGGATAATTCATCGTATCAGGGAACAAGGTAAAAGCTTAGATGAATGTACTATTTTTTATACATCAACTTTACCATATGTAACGATTATTTATCAGCTAACACAGAAACTAGATTTACCAGTGACCTTTGGGGAAGGAATTCCTGTTTCCTATACTAGTACAGGACGATTTATCTCCTCCCTTTTAAATTGGATGAAGGAACAATATAGTGTTAAAGGATTGATTGAATTTATAAATGACGGTTCTTTGAATTTAGGAGTGGGTGCTCCTTCAAAAACGGTGTTCATAAAAATTCTGCGGGATGCTCAAATCGGTTGGAATAAGGGGCGTTACTTATCACAATTAGACAAGCAGATATTACAATTGAACGATAAATTGACAGGAGATGTGGACAACAACAAAAAAGAGTATTTAGAGAAACACTACAATAACACTGTTTGGATGTACCAATGGTTTACAAAGGTTTTTAAAAAGCTTCCAAATACAGATGGAATAATTAATACGAAGGATTTAATAGATGCAGTTAGATTTATGGTAACTAACTATTGTAGAATGAGCTCCTTACAGGATGAGGCAGCTAAAACAGCAATTATGGAAGAAGTGGATAAGCTGAAGCCTTATTTAAATGAGGAATTGAATCCATATGAGTCGTTTGAAAAGATACAAGATATGCTTTTAACCATGTCAGTAAATCAATCGGGACCCAAGCCTGGACATTTACATGTTAGTAACTACAAAAAAGGGATCTACAATAATAGAAAAAATATGTATATTGTTGGTTTAGATAATCGGAAGTTTCCAGGGACCATTACAGAAGACCCATTGTTGCTTGATAAGGAAAGGAAAAATCTAGGGAATAAATTTCCTTTACTTCGTGAGAGTGGGCTAGAAAAGCAATATACAATGCTTCAGGTAATTGCAAATGCACAAGGTCCAATTACGGTAAGTTATTGCAACTTTGATATAAATAATAATCGAACGGTTAGCCCTGCACATTTGTTTTTACAGTGTTACCGTATGAAAACAGGAAATATTAATGGGGATTTTAAGGAACTTATCCAATCAAATTCACTTGAAAGATACGCAGATATAATGGATGAACATGATTATTGGAATTGTTACCTTTCAAGTGATGAAAAGCAAGTACTGGACGACGAACTTTTAGCTAATTACACAAATTTATTAGAGGGGATGAGAGGGGACGATAAAAGAAGTGAAGAAGAATTTTCCGTTTATGATGGTCTCATTCACTTAAATCCTGAGCATTTTGACCCAAGAAGTAATAAAGAAAAAACCATGTCTGCTGGAAAATTGGAGCTTCTTGCTCAATGTCCATATGCCTTTTTCCTTCAAGAGATATTACGTATTCGGCCAATTGAGGATTTGTCTTATGATGCAAATACATGGCTTGATGCTGCTACAAGGGGAAGTCTATTGCACAATATTTTTGAAACATTTTATAAGGAATTGAAGGAATTAAATGAAAAACCATCAACTGAACTCCATGAGGAAAAAATCCTTACAATAGCAAAAAACTTAATTTCTAAGCAAAAAGAAATAGTGCCAACACCAAATGAAAGAGTTTTTAATAAGGAAGTAATCGATATATTACAGTGCTGCAAAATCTTTTTGAAGGAAGAAGAGGATTATTGTAAAGATTATGACCCTGAGCATTTTGAATATACCTTTGGAATGGAAGGATTCCCCCCTGCTGAAATCACCCTTCCATCTGGTGAGAGCTTCCTTGTTTCAGGAAAAATTGACAGAGTAGATAGATCAATGGATGGTCATTATCATATTCTTGATTATAAAACGGGCAGTACGTATAACTACCATGATACGAAGCCCTTTAAAGGTGGACGTCAGCTCCAGCATTTTATATATGCATTGGCCATTGAGCAGCATTTGCAGCTAAGTGAAGGGTCTGTTTTAGAAAGTTCCTATTATTTTCCAACCGTAAAAGGACTAGGGGAAAGATATACAAGAAAGCAAGATGAAACAGTTAGAGCGAACGGCCTTGATATTTTAGAAAAACTAATCGATGTGATTAAACATGGTCATTTTACAATGACGGACGATGAGAATGATTGCAAGTTTTGTAATTTTAAGTCCGTATGCCGGAAGGAATCCTACGACAAAGGAATTTTTGATAAAAAACAAATGACAGAAGATGCCATAGGAGTGCGTAAATTTAAGGGGGTGAGGGCGTATGACTAAAATCATAGTTGATCAGAGAGCTAGGGATAAAATAAAAGAAAACTTAAACACCAATTTTCTTGTAGAAGCAGGTGCCGGTTCCGGAAAAACAACAAGCCTTGTGGATAGGATTGTTAACCTTATTTATACAGGTACATGTACTGTCGATCAAATTGTTGCTATTACTTTTACAAGGAAAGCTGCGGACGAGCTGAAGGTTCGTTTCCAATCAGTGTTAGAACGAGTTTGGAAGGAAGAATCGAATGAAAAGGTTAGGGGGCGCCTATCCCATGCATTACAAAATATAGATCAATGCTTTCTTGGAACGGTACATTCCTTTTGTGCGAAGCTTCTTCGTGAGCGGCCCATTGAAGCAAAATTAGATTTAACCTTTGCCGAGCTTGAAGAAGCAGACGATCTTGAGGTAATAGAAGAAGCATGGCAGATTTTCTTAAAGAAAACCCAGGAGGAAGAAGAGTCCATTTTAAAAAAATTAGATGATATAGGGATATCCGTAGAAGAGCTTTATGGATGCTTTAAAGAAATGAAGGAATATCCAGATGTGGAGTGGGTGACAAAGAAAGTTCCGAAGCCAGAGTTAGAAGCCTCCTATAGAAGCTTAGTAGGTATCATTCGAGATGCCAAGAGATCATTGCCAGCAAAAGAGCCAGAAAAAGGATATGATGCATTGCAAAAATCCCTTGTAATTGCATTGCAAAAATTAAAACATGTGGACACGGTAAAAGAAAAACATATGATCGAACTATTTGAGTTGTTTAATAAAAATCTTAAACCGACGTATGTCCGATGGGACTCAAAGGAAGATGCGGTATTTTATCATGAAAAAATTCAAGCCTTGATGGATAACTCGATCAAGCTGTTGATTAAAGAATGGAAGGAATACTGTCATCCGATTATCATTCATTTTTTACAAAAGGCATTGAGCCAGTATGAACAAATTAAAAAGGAACGCTCTCTCTTAAACTTCCAGGATTTATTGATAAACACAGCAAACTTGTTAAAAAATTTTCCAGAGGTAAGGGGCTATTTTCAAGAAAAGTACCGTTGTCTATTAGTTGATGAGTTTCAAGATACGGATCCAATCCAGGCGAAAATTATGTTTTATTTATCAAGTGAAAACCATAAAGAAAAAGTCTGGACAAAGTGTAAACCGCGACCTGGATCTTTGTTCGTTGTTGGTGATCCCAAGCAGGCGATCTATCGGTTTCGAAGGGCAGATATTGACACGTATAACCGAGTTAAACAATTACTAGAAGAACACGGAGGAGAAGTATTACAACTTACAATGAACTTCCGTACAATTAGTGCTGTGACGGAGGAATTAAACAATGTTTTTGTTGAGCAGCTTCCAGAGGAAGAAACTGTCTATCAAGCTGCCTACCGTCCCCTTAATTCCTACCATGAAAGCTCAGAGGATAAGATAGTAGGGATAAAAACATTACCTATTCCTGCGGCTTTCACAAAGAAAGGGGAGGTTATGAAAGAAGATGCAAGTAATATTGCAAAATATATTTATTATCTATTAAAAAATGGTTATCGAGCTAATGATTTTATGGTGTTAACTAGATATAATGATGGAATAACGACGTATGCCCAAACTATTGAAGACCTTGGGATTCCTGTAAGTGTTAGTGGAGAAGTAATTATCGGAGATATAAAAGAATTCAAGGAATTGGTTACTCTTCTAGCGGTCTTCGTGGACCCTACAGATGAGGTAGCACTTGTAGCTGCCCTAAGGGGAGTATTTATTGGTCTTAGTGATGATGACCTATACCAATGGAAAGTTGCAGGTGGAAGGTTTAGCTTGTATTACGATAGCTCCCTAGAATTAAACGAATCAGTCAAGGGAAAGTTCCAGGCGGCATTTGATAAGCTACAGCTATATCAAAGATGGATAAGAGGAAATTCCCCTACTATTGCCATAGAAAAAATCATGGAGGACGTAGGTTTTTATCCCTTACTATTAGCTAGGGAACAGGGAAAAAGGGCATATAAAAGTTTACTTCAAATCCTTTCGGCATTGAGAAAAGAAGAAGAGAATAATCATACAAGCTATAAGAGTGTATACGAACAGTTTAAAGAAATGGTGTATGAAAAAACAGTGGTTGTAAATTTAGAAGACGATGTAGATGCTGTACGTGTGATGAATATCCATAAGGCAAAGGGATTAGAGGCTCCAATAGTGTTTTTGGCCCATCCAATTAAAAAGGTAAAACCCGAAGAATTTATCTCGAAGCATATAAAGCGGGAGGATGACGGATCCAGGGGTTACTTTTTATTTCGTATAAAAAAGGGGAATGTTAAGAGGGAGCTTGCTATTCCTCCAGAATGGGATACGATGCAAAAAGAGGAGCTCCGGTATTTAACAGAAGAGGAAATTCGAATTATCTACGTTGCAGCAACAAGAGCAGAAAAGGCAATGATTATTAGCTCTAGTATGAAAACGAATAATAAAAACCCATGGGTAAGCTTGCTGAATATAGAGGGGCTTGAAGAATTACAAATGCCTGAAATGGATTTTCAAGCATTTGAACAGGAAGTACAATCTATTACCTTATCTGATTATAAGAGTAAAACAAGCAATTTATATCAGTGGATTGAGGAGAGCAAGGTAAAAACCTTTGATACATGGAGCCCAACAGAGGACAAGGATTATAGTAAGGTCTTAACAATTGATAGGGAAAGTGGTGGTGGGAAGGACTGGGGAAGTCTTATTCATGATCTCCTTGAACGGGTGGTTCAAGGCTATGATACAACCCATTACGTTAAACACTTATTAGAGAAATATAACCAACCTTTGGAGAGGGAAAAGGAAGTGGGAGAATATATCCATGCCTTCAAAAATTCTTCCATATGGATGGAACTCCAAGGTGCAGAAGAGATCCTTACAGAAGTACCATTTACCCTTAAAGTGGAGAATGAGAATTCATTGTACCCCCTCGTGAATAATAATGATGGGGACTATCACCCCATATTAGTGAAGGGGATTATTGATTTAACGTATAAAATTAATGGGCATTGGAAGATCGTTGATTATAAAACAGATCGAGTAAAATCAACGGAAGACATAAAGCTGCTATCGGAATTTTATAAGGGGCAGGTACAATTTTATAAGTTAGTCTGGGAAAGGTTGACCAATGAGTCTGTAACTTCCACAGAACTATTCTTTTTTGAACCAAGAAAAAATAAACAATAAAAAAGGAAGATAGAGGCTGGGACATAATTAAAGTGTTTAAATGAAAATAACAATGCAATACCATAGCGTAGGAAATATACGTAGACTCCTGCGGGAGCAAAGCCAAAGGTGAGACCCCACAGTGCGTATGCACGAGGAGGCTCACCAGCCGCCCGCGGAAAGCGAAGTATATTTCCGAAGCGATTTATATGCTCCGTTCGGATTTCTCATTGATAAAACACTTTTGTCCCAGCCTCATCTTCCTTTTATTGAATTCCATGATTTACCGTCCACAGTGTGTCTTACAATTTCCTCTTCAAAGGAGGATAACGTCCCGTTTTGTTGAACAAATTCCTCATTTTGTCCAGGATATTGTTCAAGACCGTTATTAATGACATCATTAATAATGGCTGAATTATTCGTTTCCATTTGAATGTTTCGTATCTGATCGTATTGCGATTTTTTTCTTCTCAATTTCCTACCTCCAGTTTTGGCCTGTTTCTTATTACTATGTTTCCAATGAATAGCCTTTTTATGAAAGTTATTTAAGAAATTTTATTGCTTTTTTTAAAAAGCTTGGAGAAGCGGAAAGCGTTCGCCTGTAGCGTATCCAAGCTATGCTAAAAAACAACCTATGAAAATAGCCAGACATTTATTACCTTGATTATAATTTTCAACTTCCCATAAAATAAATACGAAAGAAAAAGGAGGTTTTAAAATGCGTAAAAGAAAGGGACAAAAAAACGCTGCAATTACAAATAATCAAACACCTACGGAAAGTTTACCGGACGTGGAAGAGGAATATACTAGAAGCAATCATAATCGTCCGAAAACTGGACCAGGTTCAAAGGGGTGACGAGTATAATGGAAAAAGATAAAGCAAAAGATGATAAGGAATACATTGAAATTGAAAAGAAAGATATAAAGGAAGTTGAACATAAAACATTACACCCAGGAGAAGCGGAATTTAGTCTTCAAAATGCTTCCTTTGATCCTGGGGAAAACGAATATCTTAATGAAAATGGTGCTGCAAGGAAAAATTATTGCGGCGGACTATAGAAGTATGCCGCTCTTTCTATATACACATGACCAGCTTTAGGTTATGTGTTTTTTCTATTATTTGCATAGCAGTAATGCTCTGGAGGAATATTGAAAATAAAAATGAAAAGGGGTATTGGAATGGATCAAATGTCTTATTTTGAAAAACTGGAGAATCTTTATGTTTTAAAGGAAACCCGACAAATGCTGTTAAAAAAACTTCAAGAAACAAATCCAAACACTGTTCTGCATCATGTAATAAGTGACGATTTAAATAAGATTGAACAGGAAATGACTTTATATACGGATGGACAGACAGTAGAAGTCCTAGATAAAGCAATGACGAGTTCCTTAATGAACCCTGCTATCTACTATGAATTAGATGAAGACTAACCCCACAATATGGCGAATTAATTTCCTTTCACATACTCAGCATCAAAAATAAATAACCGAAGTAATAAGAAAAGGGATGGGACTAATAAAAATAAGCCAGCTATAAAGGCCATTATTAATGTTATGCCCATCTCTGGACTCGTAATATTTTCATAAATGGTTAAATAAGGATATAGAATAAACGGTAAATGGGTATATCCATATCCGAAGAAAGCAAAGAAAAATTGTAAACAAACAAGGCTGAAAGCAATACCAATCTGCTGTTTTTTATAAATTAGCCATAGGGCAGCCAAAAAAGAAAGTAATGATAATACAAAAATCCAGCTTTCTTCTACCATCGCCTGAAAGTGCTCTGGGTTGTGGGTGCTTAATGTTAAAAACACTAAGAAACTCATTAAAATTGTAGGGCCACCCCAAATAAGGGTAAACTTTCGCATGAGCTCAAAGGCTTCTTTATCATGGGCAGAATTTGCATAGTACGTCAAAAATGATGCGCTAATAAAAAGTACACTTACAATGGCTAAGAGAACCACAATCCACGAGTAGGGATTAACAAATAAGTGCCCTAAAAGCAACCGTACTCCGGATTCGTCGGCTATGATAAACCCGCCCTCAGATATGGTAAGAACAGTGGAAAAAGCCGCAGGGATAAGTAAACCAGTGGCACCATATAAAAATAGATACACATTGCTTTCCCTTGCACCATAGTTTGCGAAGGCGTAAAAGGATCCTCGGATAGACAATAAAACTAAGGCAACACTTCCGGGTACAAGAAGTGCCGTGCCGTAATAATAAGCCGTGTTTGGAAAGAATCCAATAAGTCCAATCATAAAAAATACGAGAAAAACATTTGTTACCTCCCAAACAGGAGATAAATAACGATCTATTACTTTACGAATCGTATGTTTCTTATTGGTTATCTTTGCATAAAAGGAATAGAAACCTGCTCCAAAATCAATGGAACCAATAATCAGGTAGCCGTATAAAAATACCCATAGGACAGTAATCCCAATATATTCAATCATGAAAGTACCTCATTTCTTATCATAAAATAATATGATGCTTATCTATCTCACTTTCAACACTTTTCTTTGTAAATAATCGGATAAGTATTACGGGCAAAAGAATGCCCAGTGCAAGATACAATAAGGAGAATAAAATTAGCATTTCAAAAACATGCCCGGAAGTGGTTGCGGTCTCTGCAACCTTTAGATAACCCCTTAAAATCCAAGGCTGTCGTCCGACCTCTGTAAGGATCCATCCAAATTCAATGGATAAAATAGCCATTGGTCCTCCCAGTAATATGGCCCGTAACAGCCACGGGTTCAAAGAATTGAAACGGTTAAAATAATAAAACACCAAGTAAATAAACGATACTGCAGCCAAGAACATACCAATCATAATCATCAAATTAAAGAAGTAATGTATGTATAACGGTGGCCACAAATCCTGTGGAAAATCATTTAAGCCTATGACCTCCGCTGAAGGTCGGTTAAATGCAAGGATACTTAAGGCATACGGAATCTCAATCCCGAATTTTACTTCTTGTTCATCCTCGTTTAGTATCCCACCTAGGAGGAGTTTTGCTCTGTCTGTCGTTTCAAAATGCCATTCCGCAGCGGCTAATTTTTCCGGTTGATAATACGCTAAAAATTTACCGCTAATGTCTCCGTTTACAATGGTTGCAACGGAAAATACGAAACAGCCTATCATGGCAAGATGAAGAGCTTTTTTATAGTAAATGTGAGTTTTTCCCCGTAAAAGGTGGAATGCTGCAATGGCTGCAAGGATGAATGCACCCGTCAAGTAGGCTGTAGTTAAAACATGGGATACCTTAGATGGCATTGCTGGGTTAAACATAGCAACAAAAGGCTGTACGTTAGTAAAAGCTCCATTTTCCAGATCAAACCCACGTGGTGTGTTCATAAAGGCATTAACTGTTGTAATAAAAAAGGCAGATGCGGAAGACCCGATTACAATGGGAATGGACAGCATCCAGTGGAAAATTGGATTTTTGAAACGATCCCAAGTATATAAATAGATCCCTAGGAAAATAGCCTCAAAAAAGAAAGCGAAGGTCTCCATAAATAAAGGAAGGCTGATAACATGCCCAGCCGACTGCATAAAGCTTGGCCATAGTAAGGATAGCTGGAAACCTATAATTGTTCCAGTAACAACCCCAACAGCTACTAAAATGGTGTACCCCCTCGTCCACCTCTTTGCAAGGAGTATATAATGATGATCTTTCTTTTTTATCCCGATCAGTTCTGCAATAGATATAAAAATAGGTATACCGACCCCGATCGTTGCCATTATGATATGAAAGCCTAACGTTATAAACGTCAGCCAGCGACTTAGAAGTACCGGATCTTCCAACATGTTATGTATCTCCTTTAACATTAGTGTTCTTAGAACTGTTGCTGTATGGTTCCTTCGATTTAAAAACCCAAATAAAAAAAACTGCTAATGAAATAAACACTACCAGTATAGGTAAGATCAGTATAATAAAATCGTTAATCATTATAAAAAAGCTCCCATTCCATTTTTTTCTTAGTATTGTCGCAAAAGGAAATAATATGTAGCACAAAGATGTGACAAAGTTGTGAACAAGTTTATTTCATATATGTTTCATTGAAAGGGAACTATAAGTTTTATAAAAGTCATATAGGTGAAAAACTCATGAAGATGCTTTGTATAGATGGTGGAGGAATTAGGGGAGTCTTTCCAATAAAAATATTGGCAGCCATAGAAAGGGAATTAGGAGACCCTTTAGTTGACTTCTTTGATGTTATAGCAGGTACAAGTACTGGGGCTGTCATTGCTGCCTCTGTAACACTTAAAAGGGATATGAATGAGCTGTTAAATAAATATAAGAAATACGGGGAAATGATTTTTAAACGGCAGGCAAAGCTAGGGATCTTTAAGAGTGTTTATAGTGATAAATATTTACGCCATTTTCTAAAAGAAAGTTTTGGACAGCTGACCCTAAATGAAATTCGTAAACCTTTAATCCTTCCCTCGGTAGATGTAACTCACGGAAAGCCGTATGTTTTTAGGAGTAATTACGGAAATTACGATAGAAAAGATTTGACTATTCCATTGTGGGATGCGGTCTTGTCGTCTTGTTCAGCTCCCCTGTATTTTCCCCCAAACAATATTAAGAATCGTTATCTTTCTGTTGATGGGGGCCTTTGGGCGAATAATCCGTCCCTAGTTTGTGTAACAGAAGGACTTCGATTTTTTAAAAAACCTATAGAAGATATAAGAATTTTCTCTTTAGGAACCGGTGAGCAAAACATTGATTTTTCTATCGAAAAGGATATGGCGTGGGGGATGACAAAATGGTTGCCTATTCAATTTACCTCTATGAAGGTAACACCTAAATTATTGGATTTAGCTCTTAACCTTTCATCTGAAACAGTAACATATCAATGTAAAACTCTATTGGGAGAAAATTACCTCCGTATTAATAAAGAATTAGGGGGAGAGGTCCCCTTTGACGATGTAAGCTCTATTAATCAATTACTGGAACTTGCGGATCAAGCATACAAAGAAGAACGAGATAAAATTATTTCTTTTATTAAAAAGTGAGCGCTTCATTTTATATGTATTTAATTACGTTAGAATCAGCATCCTATTTATGTAAATTTAATTTTAAAGAAGGTGAGTAAGTCATGGAAATGACACTTGGTTATTTAAGGGAGTCCCTTTCCAATTATCTAGAGGAAAATGAGGTTTGTGAAAGGCTTTATCAGAGACTAGAAAAGAATAATTACAAAAATGAAGGTGAATTTGTAAGAGACTTAACATTGCAAGAAATTGAAGTATTAAATTCCATTATGAAAAAAGAAATTGATTATGCTAAACAGGAGCAAGATGACAAACGGGCAAGGGAACTGAATGAAGTTTACGAATTGTTGTTTTAACAAAAGGAGATAGAACTAATGGATTCAACAGAAGAACAACGCCATCAATTTAAAATGGTCGAAGATAATGGGGAAATAATTGTAGAAGGAGAAATTATCGGAAGGTCAGTGATTCCTTATTACGATGATTTAAAATGTAAAGCAATTATTGCCCTTTTAAATTCCATTGATCAGGATAATTTTGTTAAAGCAGAAAAATGGGAGTTGTTTGAGGAATATTTTAAGGAAATAGAAGAAACGTTAACGGAAATAAAAAAGTTTAACAAGTTTCAGGGAAATGTTATTCAATGAAATCGGGGGTGCAATCATGGATAAGAAAAATGTAAAAGAAGATGTTAATGCTGCAGTAGGTGGAATGGGGATTTTTGGGACTACTGGAAATGTAGAAATTGAAGGCTATGAGATGTCTGGAGATATTGAGAACGCAGGTCAATTAGATAAAGGGTTTAAGAAGGATAGTGGTACTGTGGGGGCAAAAGCTACTCTTGAGGAGAACGGTGAAAGTTAAAAAGTTCCAATTCATTTCTCATCAGTTTAGGGTGACTTAAAAGGACCTTATATCCTACCTTTCAAGTCGCCCTTTATTTTATTACCCCTGAATTTCAGGCTTTATAATGAAATGAAACGAAGCCCTTAAATACTCTAAATAACGCCTAGCGTGCACCTCGAGTTTTTCATTTGTGTCCACTAATTCGCTGAAGGTATTGAAGATAGGTAATGTTTTCGTGCGAATAATATTACTGGTGGAGTAAAAGGGTGTCATCAGCTGTTCTATTGTGTGTCGGTGCTGTCCATCGAATCGATAATCATCAGGATAAGCACTCGAACTAATGGCCAAGCCCAATTCCTTTCCTTCCAGTTTATATGTACCACTAAAAGCCCAGCCCTTTTGCAATACAACATCAAACCATTTTTTCATCAAAGAAGGATAGCTGTACCAATAGTTAGGAAACTGAAAAATTATTCGGTCATGATTCTCCATTAATGCCTGTTCGTTTTTCACGTCAATTTGTTCATCAGGATACTCTGAATAAAGCTCGTGAATGGTAATGTCTGATTGATTGGAAATTGCTTTTTTTAACGCTGCATTTAATCTGGACTCGTCCATACTTGGGTGTGTAATAATAACAAGTATTTTCAATTTAAATCACCTCTTAATAAGTATTGAAAATCATATAGAGTATAATTTTCCCCCTCTGCATTACATTAAATAGTAAATATATATAGAAGGCAGGATTATCCATTGAAGCATAAATTTATATGTATCGTAACTTTATTCTTACTATTTTTATCCAGTCAACCTGTCGATGCTATTATTATTCAGGATACTATACAAAAACGATTAGATGAATTTTTTCAAAGGGAGATTGATTCCAAAGGAGCTATTGCCGGAGTTAGTGTTCGTTCAGCAGACACTGGTAAACTCCTTTATGATCGTAAGGGGGATATACGCCTACGGCCAGCTTCAAATTTAAAATTGTTTACAGCAGCTGCAGCTCTTTCCACACTAGGGCCAGATTATACATATAAGACGGAAGTTTTAACGGATGGTTATGTCCGATGGAAAATTCTACACGGGAACCTTTACTTAAAAGGGAGAGGGGATCCTACCTTAACGATAGATAATTTAAAAGCATTAGTTAAAAGTATAAAGGAACAGAATATTAAAGTTATTCGTGGAGATTTAATTGGGGATGACTCATGGTATGACGATATCCGTTATTCCATTGATTTGCCATGGAGTGATGAGACCTATGATTATGCTTCCCAGATCTCTCCATTAACGCTCTCTCCAAATCAAGACTTTGATACAGGAAACATCATTGTGGAGGTTAACCCTGGACATAATTTGGGAGAAAAAGGAGAAATTATTATCCACCCTTATACAGAATACCTACAAATCGTTAATAATACGGAAACAGTTTCAATAGATGAAAAGACGGAGATTTCAATGGAAAGGACGCACGGAACAAATACTGTTACTATAAACGGAAAGGTTTCATTCAATTCAAAGTCAGTTCGAAAGTTGATTCCTGTTTGGGAGCCCACAAACTTGGTTGTTGATGTATTTAAGGAATTATTAAAGGAGTACGGAATTGTATTATTGGGAGATGCGAAGGTTGGAATAACCCCTTACGAGAATACAGAATTAGCTTGTAACACTTCCATCCCTTTGTCTAAAATTCTATTGCCATTCATGAAATACAGTAATAATACCCACGGTGAAATGTTGGTAAAGGAAATGGGAAAAAAAGAAAAAAAGGAAGGAAGTTGGGAAGCGGGTCTTCAAGTATTACAATCTGAACTAAAGTCTTTCGGAATAAAAACGGAAGCATTAGTGCTTAGGGACGGATCAGGGATTTCCCATATTAATCTTGTTACAGCCAATGAGTTGACAAAGCTATTATTTGAAATACAAGATAAGGACTGGTTTCCAGTCTTTATGGAATCACTTCCTGTTGCAGGTGTGAAAGAAAAAGAAGTTGGTGGGACTTTACGGTATCGTCTAAGTGATCCTTCTACGAAAGGGAAGGTATTTGCAAAGACAGGTTCATTAACAACCATTAGTTCACTGTCTGGTTATGCGAAAACGAAGAGTGGACAAAAAATAATTTTCTCAATTTTATTAAATAATTTAACAGATGATGTAAATGGAAAGAAGATGGAAGATGAGACTATATCTATATTAATGGAATTATAAGCATATACAGTATGTAAACTTCCTGTATATAAACATTCTCCTTTCGGAAAAATAGAGCACAGGAGGTGTTAAGATGGGTAAACAAAGAGGTCATAGAAGTAGGAATGCAAATGTTCCGGGGGCACAAAGTGTAAATCCATTAGGTAATTCACCAGACGATCCAAAGGCAGGAGAAGTACTTAGTGAACTAGCACAAAAGGCAAAGAAGGAGAATACGAAAAGATAAGGCATTTCTAAGTAGTACTAGGGAGGGTGACTCAAAAGGTTAAATAACACCTTTTGAGTCACCCTTTATTGTTGATTTTCAGGTTCAACGGGATTACCAGTTGACGTATGGTCAATAACCCATTCTCTTGCATTGTTAGAAATAGAAGCCCAATTAGGGATTTGATCACTATGTTCTATAATCCAATTTAAACAATATTGTGGATCAATACTCACTTCTTCACACTGGGATAAAAAATTTTGAATATTAGATTGACTACAATTTTCCCACGATCCACAGGTTATTCTCCAAATTTCTTCCATTTTATTCTGTGTAGAAGCATCCACATTTGACTGATTAAATTGATTCTCGACCGTCATCCATAATAACCTCCTCTTTTAAGCTAACACTTTAAAGTATTTCCAAACACACTTAAAGCATGTAATTATTTTTAACCTTGATTTTTACCCACATACCTTAACATTTTGTTATGTTCGTAATATGGATTAGCCTTGAAAAATAAGATGTACTGAGACGACAAAGTTTTTAAGGAGGCCATTATTATGAACGAAAGAAAGGCTGGTATCAAATACAGGCGGGTTCGTCCGTTAGATGGTCGATTACTGGTTGGTTATTCGGTGAATGACTGGAAGGCTGTGAAAGGTCGAAAAGTATCCATATATCCAAGGTTTAAGGAAACAGAATTGTTTGTTTCAACCATAAAAGCAGCAGTGGATACGATGTTTCCTGATGCCAGAAAAGGACGTGTAGATCACTATATAATTGAATCCTTACAAACGGTTTATCGAAGAGAACTTTCCGTCTATGAAGAAGGTGTGAGAAGGCTGAATCAGCTGGCGAATAGTATGTACAGCAAAGCTTTCCATCAGCTTGGTGAAAAAGGCCGTACTCGGATCCTTGAGAAGCTTGAAGAAACGGAGTTTTTTTATACATTAAGGCAGCATACAATGGAGGGGATGTTCGCAGATCCCAAATATGGTGGGAACAGAAATATGGTTGGCTGGAGATTGATCGGATTTCCAGGTGCACAATTTCACCCAATTACCCATACAAGCCGTGGATGGAAAACTCCAGGTTCCGTTAGCTTGAAAGGGGAGAGAGTTCGAGATGGGAACAATAATTTATTCAGAAGATAGCAATTTTGATGCTGATGTGGTTATTGTTGGTTGTGGATGTGCAGGAGGTATTTTATCAAGGGAATTATCAGATGCCGGTCTCCATGTTATTGCCTTAGAAAGGGGACCTAATATTACATCAGAAGAATATTCAATGGATGAATTGAAATTTCCCATAAGAAATAAAGTTTTATGGGGGCCACAAGATGAACCACGGTATACATGGCGCCCTAATGCAGAAACGGAGGCGGAAAGAGTCGTTACGGGTTGGAGCGGCTGGGGTCCAGGTGGAGACCATCTCCATTGGGGAGCACAGTCTTGGAGATTCCAACCTGCCACATTTAAGGCTAAAACAGTCTTTGGTCAAGTGGAAAATGGTGCAATGATTGATTGGCCTATCACCTATGAGGATTTGGAGCCTTATTATCAACGGTTTGAAGAACGAATTGGAATAAGCGGGGATCATACAAAGGATCCTAACCACCCGCCTCGATCTGGGTCTTATCCTATGCCGCCAACGGTACCTGGATTTGCAACACGACATTTTGTGAAAGCAGCAGAAGCATTGGGCTACAAGCCATTCCCTGTTCCTGGGGCTATTAATTCCATTGATTATGATGGCCGATTTGCTTGTGGCTATTGTGGTTTTTGCCAAGGCTTTGGTTGTACAGTGGAGGCAAAAGGAGATGTTGGATTAACGGAAATTCGAAAAGCACGCATAAACCCTAACTTTGAGCTCCGTACAAAGTGCCGAGTATTTGAGGTTACTGTAGATGACAATGGAAATGCAAAGGGTGTTAAGTATTTGGATGAAAATAAACAGGTTGTTCATGTCACAGGTAAGATGGTTATTATCGCTGCAAATTACTTAGAATCTACTCATTTAATGCTCATATCCAAATCACCACAATTTCCTAACGGTATTGCAAATAATCACGGTCAGGTTGGTCGGTACTTTCATATGCGAGACATTACCCAATTGATCGGTTTGTTTAAAGAGCCAATGAATGCCTTTATCGGTCCTACACCAAGATGGGCTGTCAATCATTTTGCTGATGATAATTTTTCTCCTAAAGAGTATGGAGAAGATTTTGTAATGGGGGGAAATATTACAGGTGCTGACCCTTATGGCCTTGCCGGTCAGCCTATAGAATTTTCCGAAGCACCGACACCAGTCGGGGTACCTAATTGGGGGCCAGCGTATCGTGATTTTATATCTAAGGCCTTTACACATCATTATACAACTCGTATATACATGACCGAACCACCTCAAAAGGATAAATTTATTGATCTAGACCCGGAGGTAATAGATTCAGATGGAATACCAGTACCAAGGGTGACTTTTGATTGGCATCCGCAAACAACGAAACAGCATGCCTTTTTAAGGAAAAGGGCCTATGAGATTTTGGAAGAAGCGGGAGCTGAGAAAATCTGGGGAGGCGAGCTTGGGGAACCGTGGATTCTTAACAGCCATTCTGGTGGAAGTACTCGAATGGGAAATAATCCAGATGAATCTGTAGTAAACCGCTATTGCCAAACCCATGAAGTCTCTAATCTCTTTGTTGTAGGCAGTTCATGTTTTCCAACCATTGGGGCCTACAACCCGGCAGAAACAGTTGGAGCATTAGCTTATTGGGTTGCAGAATTCATTAAGAAAGAAGTTGGAAAGGGAGAGGTAAAGGCGTAGAGTGAATATTTCCATTACATTAAAGGATGGATAGGGGGGTAATTATAAAAAAATACCTTCCATCCATTGAACTGGTGGATGGAAGGTATTTTAAATAGTGGCGATACCTCCCCTAATAACTTGTTTCCTTAAGGATAAATTCCTCCACAACTGCAGCTACTCCCTCATTAACATTGGAATCTGTAACAAAGTCAGCTTTTGCCTTTATGTCGTCTGGTGCATTTCCCATGGCAACCCCTAAGCCTGCTAGCTCAATCATTTCCAGGTCATTATAGCTGTCACCAATAGCAATTACTTCCTCCCGTTTAAGTCCAAGCTTCTTGATAAGCATCTCTAAGCTAGAACCTTTTGTCACTCCATGTTCGATAAATTCTAGAAAATATGGCTTAGAGCGAAAAATGCTTAGTTGGTCCTCCAGTTCTTCTTTTAATTTCTTTTCTACTTCCACGAGTTTTTCTGGTCTCTCGCTCATTAATACCTTAACTACAGGTTCTTGTACAGCTTTCACTAGACTTTTGACCTCATCTATTGGTAAACCAGTAAGTTCACTTTCGATACTGGTGTAAGGGTTGTTTTTTTCCGTAATAATGGTATCTCCAATATACGTATGTAAATGAACCTCTTCCCTTAGACTTAGTTCGTAGAGCATATGAACGGTCTCAGGGTTTAATTTACTACTAAACAATTCCTCACCAGTTTTGCAATTAATAATCTTTGCACCGTTAAAGGCCAATATATAACTCCCATAGTTGTGGAGCTGAAGATCAGTTGCATAGGCTGTCATACCTTGTGTAGGCCTCCCAGAAGCTAACACAACCTTTACGCCTACCTCTTGTGCTTTCATCAGCGCCCTCTGTGTGTGATCTCCAATTGTATGGTTATCAAGGAGTAATGTATCATCCATATCTAAAACAATTAATTTATAAGTCAAAACAAAAACTTCCTTTCTAATAAGTATACGTCCAATTTACTATAAACCCCATCACTTGTAAAAAAAGAAGCATGGGGTAATCCCCTTGTACTTATTTATCACTGAATTCCTACTATGTTGGCAAATTTATACTTGCTTATTGAATGACAAGGAGTTACTAATACTATTAATAATTAGTTTTATGCTATCATTTGAATAAATAAAGTGATTTATAAGAGGAGACGATGATGGAAAAGGGTTGGATTATCTATAACGGCAATTTAACAACAGAGAAATTTATGTATCAAATAAATTGGTTGGAACAAGCGGGAAGGGATGCTGGTTTTGAAATAGTATCCATTAAAAACAATGAACTAATCGTTACCATTGAGGATGGGAAATCAGTAATAAAAGGGCCTTATGGAAAGGAGATACCAGACTTTGTTTTTTTCTGGGACAAGGATTTATCCCTGGCAAGGCACTTGGAAAAAGTCGGGTTGAGACTGTTTAACAGTTCAAGAACGATTGAAATTTGTGATGATAAGTCCCTAACTAGTCAGATACTAGCAGATCATAATATAAGGATGCCAAAGACAGTCATTGCCCCAATGGTTTATTCGGAGATATGTGATTTTTCAATGTATAAGTATATTGTGGATGAGTTAGGTTTTCCTTTAGTAATAAAAGAGGCATATGGATCCTTTGGGGAACAAGTTTATTTAGTGCACAATGAAGTTGAATTAATAGAAAAAATCAAAGCTTTGAAAAATAAGAAATATATTATTCAAGAATTTATTCAATCTAGCTACGGAAGAGATATACGATTAAATGTGGTTGGAAATAAAGTTGTGGCAGCTATGCAGAGGAAATCAGAATCGGATTTCCGTGCCAATATTACGGCAGGAGGGAAGACATATGAGTATGAACCTTCGGAGGAGGAAAAGAAACTGGCAGTTCGCTGTTCCCAATTAGTTGGAGCCGATTTCTCAGGTGTAGACCTTTTGTTTGGAGAAGATGGGAAGCCGGTTTTATGTGAAATCAATTCCAATTCCCATTTTAAAACTATTTATGACTGTACAGGGATAGATGTGGCAGAATATATGATGCGATATATTAAAGAGGAATTATCAAAGGGGGAATAGTCTGGGGGGAGCATACCTTACAAAGGTATGCTCCTTATTGATTTAAAGTACTAAAGAGTATATCACAAATAAATTATAAAGGGAAAAAATTTTTAAAAAACAATTATTTTAAAAGGGAAGAAAGTAATGATACTGTCGTTTAAATAAAACTAATGTACTAGAAAGATTTTGTTGTATTATGGGATATAGTAATATTTTTTACTTAATTTTCTTAATATTCGTATAACTAGGTATTGAAAATTATGAAAGAATATAAAAATATCGTCGAAATAATAGGTATAAAGGTCAGAGGATATTTAATCTCAAAGGTCTAATTATCTAATTGTTCCAATTTTTTGTAACTTTTCTGTGCAATCAGGAGGTGAGAATTCTAGTATAGAAGGTTACTAGTCTAAAAAAAAAGAATAGAGAGGATGTTGTTTTAGAATGTACAAAAAGCCTTCAAGATTATTTATTTTATGTATGGCAATAGCACTCGTTTTATCTACTTTTAGTATGGGGGCACTAGCTGGTGGAACTCAGCAAGCAAGAGAATTACCAGTAGCTGAACTCTTTGGAGATATTGATGTATCCTCATCAGCACCAACAACAGTTATTGTTGAGTTACAAGAAGAGTCTATTGTAGAGGCAAAGCATAAAGGGAAAAGACAAACATCCGCAAACTTAAAAAAGGAAAGAAGTAAGGTAATTTCTGATTTACAAGGAAAAGTTAGTGAAGCTAAAATAAATCGAGAGTATGATTATGTATTCTCTGGATTTTCCGTGGAATTGCCAGCAAACGAAATTCCAAAACTATTAACAGTACCAGGAGTAAAAGCAGTATATCCGAACGTAGAGTATACAGTGGATACAATTTCAGCCGAGGAAATATCCGCGGAAGCTTTTAGTCCTGCAATGATGGATAGCGCTCCATTTATTGGTTCTGATTTAGCATGGGAAGCAGGTTTCACAGGTGAAGGTGTAACGGTGGCCATCATCGATACTGGTACTGATTATACTCACCCTGATTTAAAACATGCTTTTGGAGATTACAAAGGTTGGGACTTTGTTGATAATAACGATGCCCCACAAGAAACACCTCCAGGTGACCCGCGGGGGGGATCTACTAACCATGGTACTCACGTAGCTGGAACAGTAGCAGCAAATGGGCAAATCAAAGGAGTGGCTCCAGATGCGACTCTATTAGCTTACCGTGTACTTGGACCAGGCGGTAGCGGTACAACAGAAAATGTTGTTGCTGGTATTGAAAGGGCAGTTCAAGACGGTGCGGACATCATGAACTTATCCTTAGGTAATACACTAAACAACCCAGACTGGGCTACTTCAATTGCTCTTGATTGGGCAATGGCTGAAGGTGTTGTGGCTGTAACATCTAATGGAAACAGTGGTCCAAACAATTGGACAGTTGGATCTCCAGGAACTTCTCGAGAAGCTATTTCTGTAGGGGCAACAAGACTTCCTTACAATGTTTATACAAGTGAAATTTTTACTTCTGAAGGTGTAGAATACCCATCTGCAAAAGTAATGGGCTTCCCAAGTGAAGAGGAATTACTTGCTTTAAACGGAGAAGAATTTGAGTTTGTATATGTCGGATTGGGATATCCTCAAGATTTTGAAGGTAAAGATTTAGAAGGAAAAATTGCTTTAATTAGTCGTGGAGAATTTGCTTTTGTTGATAAAGCGACAAATGCCAAAAATGCTGGTGCAGTTGGTGCTATCATTTTTAACAACGTAGCTGGTGAGCACCCAGACGTACCTGGAATGGCAGTTCCTACAATTAAAACAACTTTAGCAGATGGACAAAAATTACTTGCTGAATTGGAAGCAGGAAATAACACAGTATCTTTTAATATCCAATTTGCTTATGAAGTAGGGGAAACTGTGGCAGACTTCTCGTCTCGTGGACCAGTTACTTTAACTTGGATGATAAAACCAGATGTATCTGCGCCTGGTGTTAATATTACTAGTACAATCCCAACGCATAATCCAGCTAACCCGCATGGTTATGGGGCATTTCAAGGTACAAGTATGGCTGCTCCACACGTAGCAGGTGCTGCTGCATTATTATTGCAGGCAAATCCTTCATGGGATGTAGATGAGGTTAAAGCAGCATTAATGAATACTGCGGAAGACATGATCAATCCTGCAACTGGGGAATCTTATCCTCATAATACGCAAGGTGCAGGGAGTATTCGTGTAAATGATGCAATAAATACTAAAACATTAGTTACTCCAGGAAGTCATTCTTTTGGTACATTTTTAAAGGATGATGATACTGAAGTTAAAAGACAAAGCTTTTCGATAAAGAACCTTTCTGATAAAAGACAACGCTACAGCTTTGATGTAGATTTTGCTGGGAATCCAGAAGGTATTAAAGTGATGACAAGTAACAATATTAATGTTCAAGCAGGTCGAATTCAACAAGTGAATTTCAACGTACAAGTAGATACTTCTAAACTAGAACCTGGTTACTATGAGGGGACTATTAAAGTAAGTGATGGTACACAAACAATTGAAGTTCCTACTATTTTATTTGTAGGAGAGCCTGATTATCCTCGGATAACTGGTGCATACTTTGGTGCTGAAGGGGATGGAACTTATTTTGTAGGTTCCTATTTGCCAGGTGGAGCAGAAGTCCTTGAATATGACTTCTATCAGTTTAATTCATCAAGTGGTACTATCGGTGCATTTTTAGGTACAATTGGGACATTCAGTGATGTACCTGCTCCAATTCATGAATTTAATTGGAATGGAGAAATTAATGGTCAACAACTTCCAAACGGACAGTATGTTTTAGCAGTGTATGTTGAAAAAGGTGGGGTAACAGAATATAGAGCATATTTAGTTACGAAAAACTGAGTTAGTTAAAAATTTCAGCATGGCCAAGTGGCCATGCTGTTTTCTTTAAAATTCATACATAAACCAATCTTCTTCATTAGGAAACACAATAACAGCTATTTCAGGTACAAACTTACCGTCCCACTGTTCATCTTTATTGATATAGATTTCAAAACAAATGTAAAATAAAAAGGATTTCCGCCTATTGTAGGAGAAGATTATTATTATAACATTCTGAATACAGACATCTAGATAAAACCGATCAGTTAAAAAGTAAAAGTCGACTTTTTTAGGGGGACAAATTGGTGAGGCTGGATGAAAGAACGGTTAACTTATTTGATAAGAAAATGGAGGAGCTCCAGAAGCTTTTCCCCAGTGCCTTTTCTAACGGGAAAGTTAATTTAGAGATTTTAAGGGAGTTATTAGGCGATAGAGTAGATTCATATCCCGGGCGGTATGAATTAAATTGGCCTGGGAAAGGAGAAGCAAGGAGACTAGCTGAAGTCTCTAGTACCTTTAAGTTTCACTATGTTGAAGAGTTAAGCTTAGGTAAGGGAAATTCTGATCATTTATATATTGAAGGTGATAACCTTGAGGCATTAAAGCTTCTCCAAAAAGAATATTTTAACAAAATCAAAATGATATATATAGACCCTCCCTATAATACAGGTCAGGATTTCATCTATAAGGATAATTTTAGAAGTAATAGGAATAGGTTTATGAAACTAACGAACCAACTTTTACGTAAAGAAGCTGGTTCTTGGGGGCGATATCATTCTGATTGGCTCAACTTTATTTATCCCCGGATAAAGGTTGCTAGAGATCTTCTGAAGGAGGATGGAGTTCTTTTTGTGTCTATTGATGATCATGAATTCGCAAACTTGAAGTTAATATTAGATGAATTATTTGGTGAAGATAACTTTGTGGGAAATATTGTTAGGGCAACAGGGACAACAACGGGTCAGGACAGTGGAGGATTGGGCAGCTCCTTCGATTATTTATTAATGTATAGAAAATCGGATAGATTTCATGTCGGGGGCATTCCTTTATCCAAAAAAGATGCCGCTAGATTTAAGTTAAAGGATAATCGTGGGAAGTTTTCTATTTTACAGTTAAGGAAAACAGGGAACGATGATAAGCGGGAAGACAGGCCCAACATGTATTATCCAGTAACAGCACCAAATGGCGATTTAGTTTATCCGTTAGGGCCAGGTGGCTATGAAAGCCGCTGGAGAATGGGGAGGGAGAAGTATCTTGAGTTGGAGAAGGATGACTTTATTTATTGGAAAAAAGTGAAGGATAAGGGCTGGATTCCTTATGTGAAGTATTACTTAGACGGACGAACGAAACGGCCTTCTACTTTATGGGA
Organism: Evansella vedderi; assembly: GCF_030813435.1. Lineage (GTDB taxonomy): Bacteria > Bacillota > Bacilli > Bacillales > Salisediminibacteriaceae > Evansella > Evansella vedderi. The sequence goes on from NZ_JAUSUG010000007.1 coordinate 26,163, forward strand.
CGACATAGATGGAAATAAAAAAGCATCCCTTGAGGTAAAAAAACTACTAGGAGAAAAAATTTTTGATTTTCCTAAACCGGTACAACTAATAAAACGTTGTATTCAAATTGCTAATGCAGGGGAAGAGGATATTATTTTAGATTTCTTTTCCGGTTCAGGGACGACTGCACAAGCCGTGTTAGAATTAAATGTGGCTGAAGATGTTCACCGAAAATTTATTATGGTCCAGCTTCCAGAGAAAATCGAGGAAGATACTTCAGCATATAGAAAGGGTTACAAAACAATTTGTGATATTGGAAGAAAACGGATTACCATGGCTGCCAAAAGAATTGCAGTAAAAATTCAGGACTCGGACCGTTATGATCTAGGGTTTAAAACATTTAAATTGGAAAGGAATATATCCACCCTTAAATAAGCAGATAAAATAGAAATGGAGGCAGGACCTATGTCCAAAATAAAATACGAGGTTGTAGAAAATATAGGAGTTGTTTCCCAGGGTTCGAAAGATTGGAAAAAGGAATTAAATTTAGTAAGTTGGAATGAAAGACCACCGAAATACGATTTAAGAGATTGGTCTCCAGATTATGAAAAGATGGGGAAGGGCGTTACCTTATCAAATGAGGAATTAAAGGAACTACGTAACATTTTAAACAAATTGGATTTAGACTAATAGGGGGGGATATCCTGAAAGGTTAAAAATATACCTTTGGGATATCCCCTTTCTATATTATTCCCGAGATTCCTCCAAAAACGAGATAATCTCTTCCCAATAGCGTGAATTTACTTGGATGTTATTATGACCATACCCTTCGAATAAAGAATAGCTTGCAGGACCTTGCCATTTCTCTATTAAACGTTTGGAATGGTCTGGAGGGATGACACGATCTTCTGTAGCTATTAAAGTTAAGAGTGGGATATCTATTTCAGGTGCTCGAGAAATATTATCAAAATGGTGGTTTAATAACCAGGCCACAGGTAAAAAAGGATAACGGCCTTGGGCCACTTTAGTAAGGCTGTCATAGGGAGAAACGAGGAGTGCTTGGTCAACATCCCGTTCATGAGCTAAATAAACTGCCACACCTGTTCCCATACTTCTTCCCAAGACCGCAATTTTATGTTCATCTACATCATCTCGAGCAGAAATGTAATCATAAATTTCCAGAGCATCATGGAACATGGCAGTCTCACTCGGAGCCCCATCGCTAAGACCATATCCCCTGTAGTTCATGAGTAATACAGAACGTGGAAACTCACTATTATTGATTTGGGAAATAATGTGGGAAACTTCTTCCGCATTGCCCCCAAAATAAATCAGCAGGGGCGAAGGTTCCCTATCACTATTTTTGACTAACCAACCGTGGACGTAAATTTCATCATTTACACGTAACGTAATCTCTTCCACGTTATCATAGTTTGTACGAATATAATTAAGCCTATCTTCAGAAATTGATTGAGGCATGAAGGTAATTTGATCCTGCATCAGATAAAAAAATAGAGTAATAGACATGTAGAGAATAAAACCAATGAATGGAATGGTAACAGTTATTTTGATCCATTTTGATTTCTTTTCTAACTGCATAATATGTTACCCCCCAGAAAAATTATTTTTCCACTATTGATAATTCTTTTCCTAAGAATCCAGCTCGTCCAATATTATTTTCTAAATGGACGACATAAATAGTTTTATTATTAGTAATCCATGAGAAATAGGTGGAGTAAAAAGGGTGGTCTTCGTTGAAATATTTCTGTAAATCTACTGGAGTCTGACAAATCCCCTCCACTAACCCTTTCTCCACATAACTGCTATAATGCGTTTTATTTACGAAAACTTGGTCTCCTAAGTTAATCAATATAATCACTCCAATTAAATAGTAAGACAATAAAAATATAACATATATTTGAAAGAGGAGTATGTAGTATTTAGAAAATGGCATACTCAAAGGGCAGAAACAATTCACCGAATTCTGCCTTCAGAGTAACGGAGGTTTTATGATAATACTATTTGGTATAACGGTTTGCATATGCACTGGCAACAAAAGCTTCCGGCTTAATTTTGGGCTCTAAACCCATTGATTCAATCCTTGACATCATTTCTCTAACTAAAAACCTCGTTTTATTCCGACGCTGGGAGCCGATATCAATATGTCCTTCAATAGTGAAGGCCGCCCCTTTATAAATATGTGGTAAGACAATATTAATTAATTGATCTTTCCTTTCTTCCGTAAACATGGAAACAACTTCTTCCGTTAATGAAGTTTCATAAGATATTTTTTCATGGAGGTTCTTCATTTGCCTTGGGATAGTGACCTTCCTAATACATGCCCAAGCACCTTTCCCTTCACGTTGAATAACAATGCCTGTAACGAACCGGGTATAAGTGGAATGTACTTGGCTATCTGTCCCCACCATTAATCGGAAATTTCCTTTCGGATCCTTTTTCATAAATTGAGCGATTCGATCAAATACTTGTTGAAATGATAAGTTCTTTTCCGATAAATTTTCAAAGGAGTAGTTCATTACCTGAAAGTTTCTCATAGGTTACACCACATCTTTCCTCTCTTTAGAAAATGATGATTAGTATAAAAATGGTCAAGGGTAGTTATATAATGTGAAACCCTATTGGAAAAAATACTAAAAACCTATCTATCATAATTTTACGTAAAGTTTTTAACCATTTGGACTTTTAATATACTGTCCCTTACTACATGTCTATTCCCGTTTTTGAAAATTGTGTATCAGGAAGACTTATATTATTTTACTCATGGTGAAGTTAAATCATTACTTTCATGTGAGTTTTCAAAGCTTTGGTTATAAAAAATGTAAGTGATGCTGACTCTAGCTTATATCAGCATTCACTTACATTTTTTTGTTATGAAGGGTTTTTTATCAAATAGAAAGCGGTCACGAGCTGCACCAAGTCAAAAGAAAATTAATGCAAAGGTAACGAGGATAAACAGAAGTAAAGGTTGTGCCCAGCTATTAAAGATATCAAAAAATAATCCAACAGAAATTGGGCCAATGGCTTCTAAGAAGTAACCGAAGGATTGGGCCATTCCAGACAGGTTTGCTCCATCCTTTGAGTCTGTCGTCCGTAATTGCTGTTGTATATAAGGCAGTAATTAATCCAATTTTTAGTGGGTATCTTGTTTAACAATTCCAGGCAATAACACATTACCTATCGTAATACCAATCCCGATAATAGCTGTTCCAATAAATAAGGTAGGAATGTAACCCATCGATCGCATTAAAATTCCAATGGTTAAAATGATTAATGCAATGAATACTGCCGTTTCGTTGCCGATAGCACGCCCGATTTTAGGAGCGATAGTAGAAAGGAGGGCAAAGGCAAGTAACGGCAGTGTCGTAAGTAATCCGACAGCAGTATTGGAAATACCTGTGTCTAAGCGGATGGAACTAATTAAGGGACCTTTCAATGTATGAACGATTAATCCATAATAGTTCACTTACATTAAGTCATATGGTAATAATAAAACAAGAAGGTGTTTACGATTTTTAGGTAGAAAGTTACATGTAATTGATAACAGGTGGTGATGTAGTATGAATATTTCTCCATTGGGAGATAAAGCGCTTCGGATTGAATTAGGGAAGGAAGTATCTCCTGAAATTAATCATAAGATACGAAGCTTTATATTAGTATTAAAAAGAGAATTGATTCACGGGGTAAAGGAGTTGGTTCCTGCATATTGCACGGTAACCTTATTTTATGACCCAATGTTAATTACATATCATGAACTGACAGCTAAATTGTATAAATTGAAGGAACATTTAGGGAGTATCGAACTTCCCCCAGCTAAAATCATTCATATTCCCACATGTTATGGAGGGGAATTCGGCCGTGATCTTCATTATGTAGCAGACTTTCATGGCATAAGTGTAGAGGAAGTCATCTCCCTTCATTCTAAAACAAGCTATTTAATATATATGATCGGATTTTCCCCAGGTTTCCCTTACTTGGGAGGGATGTCGAGACAGCTTGCTACACCAAGATTAGACATTCCTAGAGAAAGAGTGGCAGCTGGGTCTGTTGGTATAGCGGGGGAACAAACAGGAATCTATTCTGTAGAAACTCCTGGTGGGTGGAGAATTATTGGAAAAACCCCATTACGACTATTTGACCCGGATAATATCCCTCCCATATTACTTGAGGCTGGTAATTATATTAAATTTGATCCCATATCACCAGAAGAATATTCCGCTATTGAACATCAGGTAAAAGAAAAAAATATAAGCCTATTTATGAGTTCATTACATAAAGGGGAGTGAAGAGACTGTGTACAAAGTAGATTTAAATAGTGATTTAGGAGAAAGTTTCGGTGTATATATGATCGGACAGGATGAGGAAATTTTAAAGGTAGTAACCTCAGCAAATATTGCTTGTGGATTCCATGCAGGGGACCCAGATGTGATGTGGAAAACAGTGAAAATGGCAGTTGAAAACAATGTTGGTATCGGTGCTCACCCGGGTTTTCCAGACCTCCAAGGATTTGGAAGAAGGGATATGAGGGTATCACCTAAAGAGGTTTATAACATGATGGTTTACCAAATAGGGGCGCTAAATGCATTTACAGAACTTCATGGTGGGAGGTTGAATCATGTGAAACCCCATGGGGCATTGTACAATATGGCTTCCGCATGTAAAGAATTAGCGGAGGCGGTTGCTGAAAGTATTTATCATTTGAATCCAAGGCTCATATTGTTTGGTTTAGCTGGAAGTGAGCTGGTGAAGGCAGGCAGGAAGTTGGGACTTTATGTGGCAGAGGAAGTATTTGCAGACCGAACGTACCAGCGGGATGGAACATTAACACCACGCTCTTTCCCTAATTCCATGGTTAAGGATCCTGACGAAGCGGTGGAAAGGGTAATTAAAATGATAAAGGAACAGGAAGTTGAGACTATAGATGGAACCGTCATCCCTATACAGGCTGATACCATATGTGTCCATGGGGATGAACCAAGTGCCTTGCGTTTTGTGAGGCATTTAAGGGCTAGTCTTCATGAAAACGGGATATATGTAGAAAAAGTCGGAGGGTAGCAGGGAGATGGAATTTTTGAAAGTAGTGAAACCGGGACTTTTTACAACTGTGCAAGATTTAGGAAGGGAAGGCTACCAGGAATATGGGATTGTAGCAGCAGGGGCAATGGATTCTTTTTCTCTGCAAGTGGGAAATATTTTGGTTGGTAATAAGGAGGGAGAAGCGGGTTTAGAAATAACCCTCCTTGGACCGGAATTACATATAGTAAACGATGGAGTTATCGCCATATGCGGTGCCAATCTGTCCCCAAGTATTAATGGGGAGCCAGTACCCATATGGAAGGCAATAAAGGTGAAGAAAGGACAGTTTTTAACATTTGGGGAGCGTAAGACAGGTGCTAGAGCCTATTTAACTATTGCAGGTGGGATTGACGTGGAACCTGTTTTTGGAAGCAAGTCTACTTATGTTAAGGGGGGAATGGGTGGTTATCAAGGTCGTCCCCTTCAGAAAGGAGATTTGTTAAAAAAGGGAAAAGATTCGTTCGAGGATAAGGGGAAATATATTGGTAGAGCATTGTCTACTAAATATACACCTAGATATGGAGGAACGAAAACCTTAAGGGTTATTCCAGGTCCAGATATAGGATCCTTTACGGAAGAAGCTCTTATGTCGTTCTTTTCCTCCACCTATGATATCTCGAGAGAGGCAGACCGGATGGGGTATCGACTGAACGGAAAAAAATTAACTCATAAACGGAATGCAGACATTATTTCCGATGCCATTTCCTTTGGGGCTATTCAAGTTCCCGCCAATGGTCAGCCGATTATTTTGATGGCTGACAGGCAAACGACGGGAGGGTATGCCAGAATTGGAGCCGTCATTTCTGTAGACCTTCCCCTTTTAGGGCAACTTATTCCAGGGCAGAGTGTCACCTTTCAGAAAATTAGTATAGAAAAGGCTCAGGAATTATATAGAAAAAAGCAGAAATGGTTCCGATATTTCAAGCTGGAAACAAGAAATGTGTGAATGAAAACAATAGAAAAGAGGTGTAGTCTTCTGTGAAAGCAGTAGTCATTAGGGAAACGGGTGGAACAGAAAAGCTGTTATTAGAGGAAGTTCCTATACCGAAAGTTGGCTGCGGAGAGGTATTAATTCGATTACATTATGCTGCCATGAATCGAAGGGATATTTTTGTTAGAATGGGCCTATATCCTGGAGTGAAATTTCCATCTATACCAGGAGCCGACGGTGCTGGTGAAGTTGTTTCTGTAGGTGAGGGAGTTAAAGGGTTAGGAAAGGGTTCTAACGTGTTAATAAACCCAGCCCTTAATTGGGGCGATAATCCTCGGTTTACTGGTAAAGAGTTTTCCATTTTAGGTGTACCTACTGATGGAACCCATGCTCAGTATGTAAAGGTACCTGCAGAAAATGTCGTTAAAAAGCCAGCATTTTTAAGCTGGGAAGAAGGGGCAGCTCTCCCTTTAGCAGGCTTAACCGCCTACCGTGCATTGTTTACGAGGGGAGCACTGAGGGAAGGAGAGACTGTAGTTATCCCAGGAATAGGCGGCGGTGTAGCCACCTTCCTTTTGCAAATGGCTGTGGCTGTTGGGGCAAAGGTCTATGTCACCTCTAGTGATGAGAAAAAAATCGAACAAGCTGTGAAATTGGGAGCAAAAGGTGGAGTGAATTATCGCACCCCTGATTGGGGAAAGGAACTAAAGGAGATGACTGGTGGTGTAGATATTAGTATTGATACTATTGGAGGAGATACCTTCAATCAACTCATACATCTTGCAAGGCCAGGGAGCAGAATTGTCACATTTGGTGCAACAACAGGCCCAGTTCCAAATTTAATTATGCCGATCGTTTTCTTGAAGCAGCTAGATATCTTAGGAACAACGATGGGAACCCCTGAAGAATTTCAAGGGTTGATAGATTTCTATGAGAAACATAGCATTCATCCCATTGTGGATACTATATTTCCCTTAGAGCAAATACAAGTAGCACATCATTATATGGAACAGGGAAATCAGTTTGGGAAAATTGTATTAAAGATTCCTCAATAAGAATGTAATGAAGTTACCAATATTAGTAAGTTTAAGTTGTTCTAAGTTTCTTTCCCCTCCATATAAATAAATGTAAAAACACTACATGGTACAACAACTATAGTCACCATTACAAAAGGGGTGCTTTCCACATTATGAAAACAATTGAGTACAGTGTCGTGATTCAAAAACCAATTTCAGATGTATTTGCCTTTATAGAAGATTTAGAAAAGAGACCCACTTGGGAAACGGGAGTAGTGGAGGCGAAGGTAATTTCAGGAGAATATGAAAAACCAGGCTCAGTTATTCAAATTACTAGTAAGGTTTTAGGGAAAAAAATAAAAACCGTAGCGGAAGTATTAGAATATAAGAAGAACGAGGCCGTTGTCTGTCGAGCAGATAAACCATTTCCTCACGAAGTAGCTAATCTATACGAAGAAGTAGAGGGAGGAACGAAGTTTACAAGAAGGGCAAAGGCTGATCCTAGCAACTTAAATAATTTCGTTAAGGTGGGATCTTCCCTAATATTAAAGAAAATTGAGAAATCATTTACAGAAACGGCTGATAATGCCAAAACCGTTTTGGAAAAATAAATCTATTATCCTGCTGACTAAGATCAGTGGGATTTTTTCATGGACAAATAGTTGAATTAAGATTAGAAAAAAATCTCTTTGTAACTCATGTAGATATACCCGTATAATGAAACTGTTACATATTTCGTTTTCCTAAGGGGATGGGCAAAATGATGTTTGATTTATCTTGGACTACTATATTGATAGTTTTTTTATGTGCCATTTTAATAGGTGTCTCTAAAACGGGATTACCAACATTAGGTATACTGGTAGTGGCCACAATGGCAACAATTTTTCCAGCAAGGGAATCTATAGGAATTGTGCTACCTATGTTGATTACTGCTGATATTATTGCCGTAAGTTACTATCGTAGAAGCATCAATTGGAAGACGTTATTCTCTATGATTCCATGGGTATTAGGGGGAATTTTAGCTGGCTATGTCCTTTTATATACGATTGTAGAGAGTAGACCAATCGAAATTATTTTGGGGGTTATTGTTTTAACTTTAATTACTGTACAGTTTATCAGGGAACGTTGGGGCGCTAAATGGCTTGACAATATGCCAAAATCAAAGGCATTTATCGTTGTTATGGGAACTCTTGCTGGATTTACAACCATGATCGGGAATGCTGCAGGTCCTATTATGGCCGTTTTTCTAATTGCTTTAGCCCTTCCCAAGAAGGAATTTATCGGGACAGGTGCCTGGTTCTTCTTATCTGTAAATTTAATTAAAGTTCCAATGTACCTGCAACTAGGTTTAATTACTGGAGAAACATTGACCTTTAATGCCTGGCTTATTGTTCCAATCTTAGTTGGTACCTTTTTAGGTATTAAGTTTTTACCGTTGATTCCTCAAAAACACTTCAATATAATCATTTTAATTCTAGCGGCCATAGGTGGTATTCGACTATTGATTGCATAAAAGATTAATGTCCTTGATTTCTTTTGGAATCAGGGACGTTCCGTTGTTTACGGAACTTATTTTTTGTAATATTAAACTAGGTTTAAGTTAGAAGAGGAAAAGGTGTTTACATATGAGATCATTTATTGTAGTTGGTGCAGGAATATTAGGGGCTTCTACAGCGTACCATTTGGCCAAGTTCGGAGGCAAAGTTACAGTAGTGGACCGAAAAGATAAAGGACAAGCAACAGATGCAGCTGCTGGAATTGTGAATCCGTGGTTAACACAGCGCCGAAATAAGGCCTGGTACCGACTGGCAAAGGGAGGCGCACGCTATTACCCCAAATTAATAAAGGCTTTGGAAGAAGATGGAGAGACTAATACTGGTTATGCTAGGGTGGGGGCAATAAGTTTACAAACGGATGAGCTAAAACTAAATAAAATGGAAGAACGGGCTAAATTGCGAAAAGAAGATGCACCTGAAATGGGGGAAATTAGGCGGTTATCCTCAGAAGAAACAAAGGCAATGTTCCCTCCTTTGGCGGATGGTTTTGGGGCTGTTCATGTAAGTGGTGGAGCCCGTGTTTATGGAAGAGATCTTAGGAACGCCCTTTTAAGGGGAGGAGAAAAACATAGGGCAAAAGTTATAGAGGGTAATGCAGAGCTTCTACATAATGGTAAACGTGTTATAGGTGTAAAAGTGGGGGGACAAGAAATATTAAGTGATAAAGTCATTGTTACTGCAGGTGCTTGGGTGAAAGAACTATTAGCACCTTTAGGGATAAATTTCTTGGTAACTGGACAAAAAGCACAAATTATTCATCTTGAACTAAGTAGTGTTGAGACGGAAAAGTGGCCTGTAGTAATGCCTCCCAATAATCAATATATACTTGCCTTTGGTGGAGGGCGTATTATAGCAGGGGCAACTCACGAAGATGATGTTGCATTTGATACTCGTGTAACGGCAGGTGGTATACATGAAATTTTAGATAAAGCCTTAAGGGTTGCCCCAGGACTTGGGGAGAGTTCTATTCTGGAAGCAAGGGTAGGCTTTCGACCATTTACACCGGAATTCCTTCCTGTAATCGGCCCTGTACCTCAGTGGGAAGGATTGTTAGTCGCAAATGGATTAGGTGCTTCAGGGTTAACGGTAGGACCTTACTTAGGTTCTGAGTTAGGAAAGCTTGCACTAGGATTGGAAATGGAGCTTGATATTACTGACTATGATGTTGCTGGTGCCATAGATATTCATGGAATTTCCTGAAAACTTATCAAAAATATGTATGTTATCTAAAGTATATAGCATTCTAATACTAAGACATTTTTCAAAAGAGAGGTATTTTGAATGCTTAAGTACAATGTAGTGAAAAGTGGTATTGTAATTTTGGCCATATCCAGCTTTCTATTCTTTACTGATTATGGAATTGTCATGGCGGCAGGAGAAGAGACAAATAGTGTGGGAGTAACTATGACACTAATACTCCTGTTGGTTGTGGCGGTATTAGCTTTCTCCATGTATAGAAAGAAAAGAAATAACAATTAATTTAGGGGGATCTGTATATTACTTACAGATCCCATTTCAAACTTCCATGATTATTCCCAAAATGGGATTGCCAAAATATTAGTAGAGTGATAGATTCTAGGTAATTAGATTTTTTAAAATACCGTATATTTTCGAAATATAAAAAATAATAGTGCGAATAAATTGATTATTCTATGCATTTTTTGGTATGATTATTAGCATACTCGCAAGTGCTAACATGTATGGAAGAGACAGTTCGTGTTTGCTGAGACATGAATTGTCTTTTTCATTAATTTAAAATGAAAAGGAATCAGTAGTTTTTGGAGGGGATGATACCATGATAAACACAGCAGATAATAACTCTCTTTTACGAAATGATGTAAAGAAGCTAGGAAATATTTTAGGAGAAATTCTAGTACATCACGGGGGAATTTCACTTTTTAACAAAGTTGAATCTATAAGAGAAACAACAAAGGATTTAAGAAAAAACTTCAATGAAGAATCCTATAAAAAACTAAAAGAAGAGATTAGCAATTTAGAATCACCAACTCGTCAGCATGTGATTCGTGCCTTTGCCGTTTATTTTCATCTTGTTAATATTGCAGAACAAAACCACCGAATTCGCCGTCGCAGACAATACCAGCTGCAAGAGGATGGGAAGGCTCAACCCTTTTCCATTGAGGGGGCTGTCTCTGCTATTAAGGAAAGTAAGTTACCGAAGGAATTGATTCAGCAAGTTTTAGATGACTTATCCATAGAATTAATTATTACTGCACACCCTACAGAAGCTACTAAGCGTACTGTATTGGAGATTCAAAAACGAATTTCAACAATTTTACAACAGTTTGATAATCCACTTTTAACAAAAAAGGAAAAAGAATACTTAGAAGAAAGCCTATTTAATGAGGTAACAGCTCTTTGGCAAACGGATGAACTACGTCACCGTAAGCCTACGGTGTTAGACGAAGTGAAAAACGGTCTCTATTATTTCGATCAAACATTATTTGATGTGTTACCGGATGTTCATCAAGAACTAGAGACACAATTAGGTGATTACTTTAGTAATCATAAGTGGAAGGTTCCTAATTTTATTCATTTTGGTTCATGGATTGGTGGAGACCGGGATGGTAATCCAAATGTTACCCCTGAAGTTACTTGGGAGACATTAAAATTACAAAGACAATTAGCATTGAAAAAATATGATGAAGCACTTGTAGATTTAATGAGGCGTTTTAGCCAGTCAACTTCCCGCGTATTCATTGATGAAAAATTAATAAAGTCAGTTGAAAAAGACGAAGCTGCTTATTTAGAAAAGGGAGAAACTTGGCCGGTAGAAACGGAAATTTACCGAAGAAAATTTGCAGTAATATTAAAACGTCTTAGAAATGTAGGGGAAACAGAGTTTGGTTATAAAAAATCAGAAGAGTTACTAGAGGACTTAGAGCTTATTAAGACAGTAGCTGAAAAACATCAGCCTTCAGATCGCAGATTGAAAACAATCCGAAAATTAATTCGTCAGGTACAATTATTTGGATTCCATTTAGCCACATTGGATATTAGAAATCATAGTGGGGAGCATGAAGCTGCAATATCAGAAATATTAAGGGTAGTTAATATTACAGAGGATTATGCATCCCTTCCAGAATGGGAAAAGTTAGGGATCTTACAGAAGGCATTAAGTGATCCAAGACCACTAATGTTATTGCATGAGGATTACTCTAAGGAAACGCAAGAAATCTTTAAAGTTTTCCAAATGATTAAAGAAGCCCATGAAGAGTTCGGAAGCCGTTCTATAGAAGTATATTTAGTGAGTATGACACAATCTTCCAGTGATTTGCTAGAAGTACTGTTACTTGCGAAAGAGGCAGGTATTTATCGTCTCCATGCCAATGGGGAAGTGGAAAGTGGTATTCACGTTGCGCCATTACTGGAAACGATTGATGACCTCGTTGCCGGTCCCGAAATTATGAAGACACTGTTTGAGATGGACATTTATCGTAATCATTTAAATGTACGTGGAAATCACCAAGAAATCATGTTAGGTTACTCTGATGGAAGTAAAGATGGGGGAACCTTGACGGCGAACTGGAAGCTTTATAAAGCACAACAAGAAATTCATGAAATGGCACGTGAATTTAAACTTCGCTTAAAGTTTTTCCATGGCCGTGGAGGATCTTTAGGTCGAGGTGGTGGACCATTGAACCGTAGTATTCTATCACAACCAGCAGAAACATTGGGGGATGGAGTGAAAATAACGGAACAAGGAGAAGTTTTATCGTCTCGGTACCTCTTAGAAGACATTGCTTTCCGTAACCTTGAACAGGCTGCTTCTGCATTGCTTGAAGCTTCTGCGAAAGCGAAGCAAAAGCAAGGGAACGGTCTAGATAAGGACTGGGAAAAAGCGATGGAGGAAATATCTAAGGAAGCTTTAGCTAAATACCAATCCCTTGTCTTTGGAGATAAGGACTTCTTAACTTACTTTAAACAGGCAACTCCTTTAAGGGAATTGGGAGCTTTAAATATAGGTTCACGTCCAATGAGTCGAAAGGGCAGTGAACGCTTTGAAGATTTAAGGGCGATTCCATGGGTATTTGCATGGACACAGTCCAGACAAATGATTCCAGCATGGTACGCTGCTGGTACAGGACTTCAGTCCTTTGCTTCTCAATCTGAAGATAACTTAGAGTTGCTCCAGACAATGTATCAAAACTGGCCGTTTTTCCAAGTAACCATTAATAACCTTCAAATGGCATTAATGAAAGCGGACATTACAACGGCGGAAGAATATAAAAACTTAGTTAAGGATAAGAAAATTGGTGATCGAATCTTCCAAGATATTTCCGATGAATACGACCGTACGAAGGAGATACTATTAAAGATTACAGGTACAGAAAATTTACTGGATCACAAGCCGAATATTCGTGAATCTGTTCATCGTCGTAATCCTTATGTTGATCCGCTAAACTTCTTGCAGGTGGATTTAATTCAAAAAATGAGAGAATCGGAAGAGCAATCAGAAGAATTGTTAACAGAAGTATTATTAACCATTAGTGGAGTTGCAGCAGGCTTGGTTAATACAGGTTGATAATTAAAATATATGTTAAGAAATCAGTAGTAAATAAAATTAAAAACAGCACCTAAAGGTGCTGTTTTTAATTTTAGAATGTGATATTTGAAGGGGAGGCTAGTGAAAAGTGGGAATAAAAAAGAGAAGGGAGGCCCTTCTCTAATTTAAGTCGCTTGAATCAACGGATCTTACTCTGAAGCTAGCGTCAGCATAGGCAACTTCTGTTGTTTGAGAATTAACAACTTCATCCACAACGTCGGTTGCAAATGGGACAGTAACTACAAATGTAGATGTAAATAAAATTCCAATAAGAAACTTTTTCATTTTAAAACACTCCTTTTATTAAATTTTATTTTAAACACTTAATGCTGATAATAGCATGGTGTCTACACCCTTTTCTTTTAATGCTAGTAAAGGTAATTGCCTAAAGAAGTGATCTCCAGATTTACTAAAGAATTTAATTGATTCATAAAAATATTTTTCTTCCTTCGTTGCTAGTCCAAGATAGTAATAATAGTACCCAGATGTAAAATCATCCTGTAAGTTACTTTCAACATTTTTCAAACTCTCAATAGCTGATTTTTCATCCCCATTTTTAATTAATGAGAAAACAACTATTAAGTGGTCTGTGATTGACTGATTCTTTACAAATTCTACTTTTTGAGTGTGCCCCCAATAAATCCTAACAAAATTTTTGAGGCGTTTAATATTGTGTATTTCTTGGTGTCGTTGGATATTATTTAGTATATTTAATGATTGGTTAAAATAGTTAATAGACTCATTGTAGTTTTCAAGAATATAGGAAGTGCCCAGGTTTTTAAATGCAATTGCTCTCATAATTGGCGTTGGAGCAATTTTTATTATGTTTTGACCAAATGATCTCGATTTTTCTAACTGATTCAAATGTAAATGCACACTTTGCATTGCTAAGTCTAAACGAGATTGAAGGGAATCTTTCATGTACCCCTCATCTAGAAGCTTAATTTCTTCATTAATTAGGTCACTAAGTATCTCGATCATTTGGAATGCTTTTAAGTCGTAGTAGTTATATAACTGAAAAATTTTCCTTAGTATGGACATTTCCTGTGAGTTGCATGTTATGTAGGTTAGTCGATTAGTTGATTCTATCAAGCTAATTTCATTTTTACATACTAAATTATCAATATTGTAAATCTCGGCCCATTTCTTACTTTCTTCACTACTTGAATGTGAAAGTTTTTCTATTAGATATTCCAATAATTCTATTTTACTGTTACTAACTGCATACTCTAAGGAAACTCGAGCTAAATAACTATTTGGGTCTAGTTCTTTTATAGATTGTTCAATGTTTTCTGTAGACCTAAAAAGATCATCAGAAGTCTGTTTTTCTACCATCTATCTACTACCCCCTTAAGCTATTGGGACTATTCATATTTAAAACTATATCATACTTATGTAATTTTCTAAAAGAATGCTTAGTATATGTTGATGAAAAATAATACAAAAGACTCAAACTCCAGAAATATGAACTGAGTCTATTCTATTTTACTCCGTTAGATAAAAATAAAGATAGGGAAATTCCTCTCTCTTCGCTATTATACTTAATTAAGCGCACTTAATACAGAGATTAGAATAGGATCTTCTCCATTTTCTTTGAGTGCTAATAAAGGTAATCGACGGAAAAAATGATCTCCAGTTTTACTGAAATATTTAACTGATTTATAGAAATATTTCTCATCATCAGCTAAGCCACGATAGTAACAATAAAAAGCGTATTGAAAATCGCTATCTATTTGATTTTCTATATTATTTAATATTTTGATTGCTGAAGCTTTATCCCGATTTTTTATTAGAGTAAAGGAATAGACTAGCAAATCGTCTAGTGATTCATTAATGGACTCTTTATTAATCCATGTTGCTCTTTCGGGCTTATTCCATATACCATGAATTAAATTGGTCATTCTTTGTATATGTTTTATTTCTAAATGATCAATTTGATAACTACAAATACATTCCATTGACTTTTTTAGATAGTAGATAGAAGCATTATAATTTTCAAATAATAGGGATGTCCCCAAGTTTTTATAAGCTAGTGCTTTCATTACAGGTGTAGGTGCAATTTCTTTGAGGTTTTTACCATAGGCTCTGGATTGGTCTAATTGATTTAAATGCAGATAAACACTCTGCATCGCTAAGTCTATTCGTGCCTGTAAGGAATTCTTCATATAATTATTGTCTAATTGTTTAATCTCTTCCGTAATTAATCCACTTAGAACAATTACCATTTTTACAGCCCTTAAATCATAGTAATGGTATAATTGAAATATTTTTCGCAAGATAGACATTTCTATGGACTCACATTTAAGATAAGTAAGCTTGATACTAGCGTCAATTGCTGTAATTACATTCTTACAGGCTTGGTTATCTATATTATATACCTCTGCCCACTCTCTGCTCACTGCATTGTCGCATTTTAAAAGCTTGTCAATAAGGTATTCATGTAAATCCAATTTACTATTGGATACGGTAAACTCTAAGGCAAGTCTTGCTATGTAGCTGTTAGGGTCAAGTTGTCTAATTAATTCATCGCTCTCCCCTGAAGCCTGGAATATATATTCAGTTATTTCTTCATGTTGTTTTTTCATATAATCACCGGCTCTCCATACTTTATCCTAGTAAATACAGTAATTTTATCATAGAATTGTATTAAAGTACTAGACAAAAATAGGAATAAAGCATGAGTGCATGAAAAATACAACCTACCAATTATGAAAGAGATAATGGCATACATATCATTAAAAAGGGAGTTAAACTTTTACCTTTCTAATACAAATCAGTATAAGGGGTGTAATGATGAAAATATTAAAGATTAATATGGGTAATTTATCAGTGAAGGAAGATTTGGTAACAAAGTACAAGAGGTTAGGAGGAAGAGCCTTAACATCTAAGATTCTTCATGATGAAGTATCCCCGACATGTCATCCCCTTGGCCCTAATAACAAACTTATTTTTGCTACAGGCTTGTTAACGGGTTCAGGTGCATCTAGTGCAGATCGTTATTCTGTGGGGGGAAAAAGTCCATTAACTGGTGGAATTAAAGAAAGTAATGCTGGGGGGATTTCTGGATTAACCCTTGGTAAATTGGGGATTAGAGCCCTTGTTTTTGAAAACATAAGAGAAGACTTTAAAATTGTTCATTTATCTAAGAATGGGGTCAAGTTCGATGATGCTGCCCCAATTTTAGGGAAGGACTTAAGTGAAGCGGCTTCATGGATCCGTGGTAAGTATGGGAAGCATGTGGCTGTATGGTTAATTGGTGTAACAGGGGAACAAAAAATGAACCTAGCAGCTATAGCTGGACAAGATAAGGATGGTCACCCCACGAGGTATAACGGAAGGGGCGGTTTAGGTGCGGTAGCAGGTTCAAAGGGGATAAAAGCGATTGTACTGGATGCAAGTGGTGTGGAGAAAAATCGTCCAAAGAGGAAGGAAGAATTCAAGAAATCACTAAAGCAATACCACGGGTGGTTAATGGAAACGCCAGCAACCTCGAAGGTTCTTCCTGAGTTTGGGACAGCATCCCTAGTGAAAACAACGAATGCATTAGGAGCCCTTCCGACGCGAAATTTTTCCATTGGTGTTATGGAGGATTATGAAAATATATCGGGTGAGAAGTTGAGAGAAATCATCCTAGAACGGGGGGGAGAAGGAACGCCAACCCATGCTTGTATGCCTGGATGTATTATTCGCTGCTCTAACGTTTTTTCTGACAAAGAAGGAAACCGTGTTACTGGACCAATAGAATATGAGAATATTGGATTACTAGGCTCCAACCTTGATATCAGCAATTTAGATGATATTGCTGACCTCAATCTCCTTTGTAATGAATATGGAATTGACACCATTGAAACTGGGGGGGCTTTAGGGGTATTAATGGCACAAAATGTTATTCCATTTGGGGATGGTAAACGAGCGGTTGAAGTGTTAAAAGAGGTAAAAGCAGGGACTCCCCTAGGGAGAATTATTGGGAGCGGAGCAGAAGTAATTGGCAAAATATATGGTACCGTTCATGTTCCAACAGCGAAAGGTCAAACAATGCCTGCGTACGACCCAAGGGCTATCAAAGGGTTAGGTGTCACCTACGCCACTTCTCCAATGGGTGCTGACCATACAGCAGGTCAAACGGTCAGGGCGCAAATTGATCACCATTCTCCTGAGGGGCAAGTGGAAGTATCGAAGAATGCTCAAACAGTTAATACCATATGGGATCATCTTGGAATGTGTATGTTTAGCTCAGGAGCTGTTCAAGGCCGATGGGACATTTTAGCTGACTTAGTTTCTGCTTATACAGGTGAAGAATTTACTGGAGAAGATATAGTTGCCATTGCCAATGAAACATTGAAGGTAGAGCATTCCTTTAATCGGAAGGCAGGTTTTACGAAGGAACACGATAAATTATCGGAGTACTTCTATTATGAAGAAAATAAAGGAAGTAAAACTGTCTTTGATGTAAACCAAGATGAGCTGGAAACCATAGGTGTAGAACGGAACGATCTATAGTTTGCTACCCATTAAAAGATAGGGGTCTTTGTATGATTATAAAAGTGGTGTCCTTTATACCTTATTTAGAAAATATTAATGGTGAGTATCAGTTAGAGAAAGAAGCTACGATAGAAAAATTCGTAAACTCTCTCGGAATTAAATGGGACGACGATGCATTAGTGGTTGTGAATAACACAATTGTCAAAGATCGTACTATGCTTCTAAATGACGGTGACTTCGTTCAGTTATTAATACCACTGTCAGGTGGATAAAACGTAAGAGGTTGACTGAAAGGTGTTTTTTAATAAGACACTGAAAAAGGGAAAAACATCCTTTTTCAGTGGCCTCGTTTTTTAACCTATCGAGTCAACCTCCTTTAAATTTCACTTAATGGTCTTGGGAGTATGGCTGATATTTCGGTTCCAAAGGTTTGTTTTTCTTGTTCATGCATCCATATATGAACAGTCCCTTTATCTTGGCTCGTCCGAATAAGTCTTCCTATTCCTTGTCGTAATCGAAGAAGCATGTATGGTAGGTCCACTTCTTCGATTGGATTAGCTGTATGATTTCGTTTTGCCTCAAAAACAGGGTCCTTTGGTGGAAAAGGCAGAGAAGAGATGATAACCTGAGAAAGGGCAGGTCCTGGAACGTCTAGCCCCTCCCAAAGGTGATAGGAGCATAAAACTGTGGGTTCGTTTTTTTGAAACTCCTTCACCATTTTGCTGATTTCTTCGTCACCTTCATATATTATTGGAAAACTCCACTCTTGGTTGGACGCCCATGAGCGAAAACGTTCCATCTCCTCAGAGGAAGTAAATAAAATAAGTGATTTCCCTCCGAAAATGTACAGCTGCTCTTTGATTTTTTGCCATTTCTCAAATTCTTCCGTTTCCACATGTACATGTACCTCCATTTGCTCCTCATAATCAAAGGGAGAAGAAACGGAAAAGGATTGGTAGTTTTCAATGCCGAGGCTTTTAGCAATATAACTAAAATCACCTGATTTGGATAGTGTGGCTGATGAGAAAACAAAAGGAATGGATTGAGAAAACACCTCTTTTTTCAAAACATCCTCCACCAGTCTTGGCATAATGACAAAGGAGGTTTCCATAGCAGATTCCTCAAGCCAATAAATTCCCCCGTCGTCTTTTAGTAAGATAGATAATCCGTAGGAGTAAAATTCCAAGTACTCCTCAATAATTTTCAAGTGATAGTCTTCCATTACAAATAACTCCGCATCGAAAACGAGTTGATCCAGTAAGTGGGATACCTTTTCATTTAAGGAAGAAGCAATTTCAATCAGTTCCTTATTTCGAAGAATTTCTCTCCGGCTTGAGCCTTCCACTTCCTTCCCTTGATTTTGAAGTAAATCAAACCATTCATCATGCAGGGCAAGAATATCTTCAATTAAATATAATGATTCTTCCCGTATATCTTGATTTAGGTAGCCGGTTAAGATATTCGTTAATGTTTCCGAATGAAATCGATACGTTAATCCCTTCTGTGCAGAGAACTCCAATAAATGTCCTTCATCAAAAACCACACAGGAAGCTTCTGGTAATAGTGGGAGTTGTCCTTCCCGTTTTCGAGATTCCTTCGTCCAAACATGTTCCATGTAGAAATCATGGGAGCAAATGACTAAATCCGCTGCCTTACGATAATGCTCCCTGTGGAGGGTTTGTCCGCATCGATGGCGCCAATCACAGGTGGAACATTGCTGTAATGGATCCCATGCCACGTCTGACCATATGTTATTGGATAACCAAGGGTAATCCTTTCGATCCCCGTATTTTTCAAAGGAAGTCATAGATTGTGTGGAATCAAATACGAAGCTGGGCAACTCGTGATACACTCGGAGAATATCTTCGTTGTCTTTATTTCTATGAAGTAATTCGTCTATCTTTTTAACACAGACATATTGATCGCGAGCTTTTGCAAGTCTAACATCAATCTTTAGGCTTAATGCCTTTTCCAGCTTTTCAATATCACCGTCCTTTTTAACGAGCTGTTCGATAAGCGTTTCGTCGGCACAGGAGATAATTGCTGGCATCTGTTTATATCGGGCATAACAAATAGCATAGAGTAGATAAACGAACGTTTTACCTGTACCAACTCCAGCCTCAGCAAAAATAACATTTTTCTGTTTGAAGGCTTGTTCCAACTGAAAGGCCATAAATATTTGTTCGTCTCTTAACTCATAGCCCTTTTCAGGGAGTATGTCATAGAAAACGTCTCCAATGTATTCTCCAAGTTGATTGAAGAAATTTTCCGTTTTAGAAATGTTGAAGGGTAGTGTAGTTATATTTTTCATATGTAAAGTGCTCCTGTTCCTATTCATCTTTAATACTATAACCAAAATTACGGGAAATGTCTCTAGTTTTATGTGGATAAAACAGATATGAAAGAGATTACCCATACATGGAGAAAGGATATAAATAATTTTTGCAATTTGCCTAAAACAAAGCTATCATTTTGATGTACATATAACGAACCACATGTAAAGGATGTGAACATTTGTCCCATCAAGATACTTCTTACTTATATACCTATTCTTTCTATGAAGAGGAATTAGATTTATGCCATCTCGAGATGCGGTCTTTTTTTGGCTTTCAATCTGAATCGAATGTTTTGTTAAGTAATATAAAGGTAGATCCCAATCGCAGTCCATTTATGAAACATCGGTTAGATATTATCTTTCGAGGAGCATCCCAAGAGGAGATCATCCACAAAGTTAGAACTTTACCCAAAACTACAAACTCATTCAAAGTTGTTTTTGTAAAGAATCCGGACATCCCAAAAGGCCTGCAAGTTCCCTTCGAACAAAGGCGGCAAATAGAGAGGGAAGTTGGTCAGCATATTCCAGGGACAGCGAATTTAAAAGACCCAGATAGCTTATTCGGATTGATGTTTGTGAATGATCAGTGGGTTTTTGGAACATATATAGAAAGTGAACCCATATGGCATTATCATCAGAAGAAGCCGCAGCATTATTCCACTGCCCTTAATACTCGGGTGGCAAGGGCTGTTGTTAATATTGCTGTTCCTGAACCAATGGGAATAACGGCTATTGATCCGTGCTGTGGGATTGGGACTGTATTAATAGAGGCACTATCAATGGGGATTTCCATTAAAGGCAGCGATATCAATCCATTGGCAATTCGTGGGGCAAGGGAAAATCTTATTCACTTTGGCTATAGTACGAGTATCGTTCAAATAAAAGACATACGTCACATCACGGAACGTTCTGATGTGGTTATTATGGACATGCCCTATAATTTATGTTCTGTGCTAACAGATCAAGAAAAACGGGACATGATTCAGACTGCCAAGCTTATTGGTAAAAAAATTGTAATAGTAACTATTGAGCCGTTGGATGCATTAATTGAAGAGGTTGGGGTGAGCATAGTTGATCGCTGTATCATCAAAAAGGGACTGACCTTTCAGAGGGAAGTTATCGTAGTCAGGTCATAAAATTAAAAATAGATTACCTAAATAACTTTAAATCTTAGCTTATAACTATTAAAATCAAGGTAGGTCAATTTGTGTTGGAGGAATTATAAAATGACATCATCAAATAAATCAAATATGAAAATCTTTTCTTTAAATTCAAATCTTCCATTAGCCGAGGAGATTGTTCAGCATATAGGCGTAAATATGGGGAAAAGCTCAATTAAACGATTCAGTGACGGAGAAATTCAAATGAATATTGAAGAAAGTATTCGCGGATGTGACATCTATCTTATTCAATCTACAAATCAGCCTGGAAATGATTATCTTATGGAGCTACTTATTATGGTAGATGCCATGAAGCGTGCTTCTGCGAAGACAATTAACTGTGTTATTCCATATTTCGGATATTCCCGTCAAGACAGGAAAGCTCGTTCTAGGGAGCCGATTACGGCCAAGTTGATTGCAAACCTATTAGAAAAGGCAGGGGCTGACAGGGTAATTACGGTTGATTTACATGCACCACAGGTACAAGGATTTTTCAATATTCCTGTGGATCAATTATTGGCTAGGCCAATTTTAGCTAAATATTTTGTTGAAAAAAACCTTGATGACGTAGTAGTAGTAGCTCCGGAAAACAATGGAGTCGTCCGTGCACGTCACCTTGGAAATATTCTTCATGCACCGATTGCACTCATTGATAGAAACCGCCGTTTAGAGGATCCTACTTGTACGAGTGCTATGGACTTTATCGGTGATGTTGCAGGAAAAACGGCTATTATTATTGACGACATGGTAGATACAGCCCGGACGATTACTACAGCTTCTAGAGCTTTAATGGAAAAGGGAGCAAAAGAGGTGTATGCTTGCTGTACCCATCCTGTATTGTCTGAGCCAGCTGTTAGCTGGATTGAAGAGTCTCCTATTAAGGAGCTAGTAACAACGAACACGATCCTTCTTCAAGAGGAAAAGAAAATTGAAAAAATTAAAACATTGTCCATTGCACCACTTTTAGGGGAAATGATTATTAAAGTGCAAGAAGAAAAATCCGTAAGTACTTTATTTGAGTTGTAGTATTTTCTAAATATAGTACATCACTAAGAAGAACATGTGTAACGATTTTTTTGCACGTGTTCTTTTTTTGAGAGGAATTCAGTACTTTATGGCGAAGGGTTAATAAACGGGGAGGGGTTTCAATGCTTAATTTGGAAAAGCAAAATGAAATTAGAAAGCAGATACTTGATTTTTCAGAGAGTATGCTTTTAAAAAGGAATGTGGGGGCGAACAGGACGTGGCGTTTTTCGTTAGAGCGTTTCGTTGATTTTATTAATGATAAAGGGCTTGATTTTGATGTAGGAGCTGTTAATGAATACATAGGATATCTTGAGGGTAAGGAGATGGGCCGTTCTGATATCCAAAGGGTTGTAGAAGTAATTTTTTCCTTCGGTGAGTTTGTTAACATTCCGTTGGATAAGGGGCGAGTGAATTTTAAGTTTGCTGACAAATTAGATCCTGTTACTGTTTTGGAGGAAGATATTATCCGGACGGAGAAGGTCTTGTATGAGGCGGTTGTTACTGGGGAGGAAGGGGATTTTGGAAAGAAGCGGGATACCATGAGGAATTATTTAATGTTCAGGCTGATTCTAGAAACAGGAATGGATACGTTGGAATTGATTAGGCTTGATACTGATTCTCTGCAGGATAATGGATTGTTAATGATTCATGATAGGGAGGTTCCTTTATCTCAAGGGTTACAGGATTTAATTAGGGAGTATATTTCCTTTAGGAAAAAATATGACGAGTCTCTTTTCATGGATCAGGTTGCTTTCGAGGTCAACTCCTTGAAAGGTAGCAATGATTTACAGCAAGATAGAGAATTGGAGCAATTTTATCGATTGGCTCTTCCTGAAAAATTGGAAAAAATTGAATTGCTTTTAGGGGAGCAAATGCGTCTAGAGGAGGAAGTTCTTCAGTTAGAGATGCTGGATGATGGGGAGAACGATGAAAAGATTGCTGAACTGGAAGATGAAATTGACTCCATTGTGGAGAGGATTAATGAAAGGAAATCGGTCCTTGTTTTAGAAAGAAAAACAGGGGAGTATGAATTTAACCCCGCTATGTTTGTGATGGAAGGTTATCACAGGTTAGTGGAGGATGTGGTTGAGGAAATATTAAAAATGGAGGCGTTCCCAGTTCAGCTTCTACAGTATTCGGCAGCGGAAAAATGGGAGAAGGCTGGTATAAAGCCCAACTTAATTAATCAATTTTTAGGAAATAAGGGGAGTATTTTTGGAGGGACAGCAAGTATCGCTGATTTTAAACAAATTATTGAAGCTGGATTTTCATTTACTAAAAGAAGCTTCCAGTAAATAACGTTGTTTTGGAGCTGTGATTGCAGCTCTATTTTTTCTATATATAAATAGTTGTTGGTGGTGAATGAGGTATACATTTTTGTACAAAGCCTGCCATCTTAAAGAATCTAGGGCAGGGGCAGTGTTAAGGGTGTCGTTTCATTCTCCATTTTTTGTGGACAAATTTAAGGAGCTCTTTTCGGGAGTTTTTTACAATAAAATAAATCATAATATACGTAATGATTCCAAAGGAAATAATATTAATGATCATTCCTATGATGAATGCTTTACCGATCTTTAAGCCTACTTCCACAACTTCTTCCGCTTCAACTTCGTCTGTTTCAATGATAACTTCTTCAATTTTTTCCCCAATATCAATGGGCATGAAGGATTCCCCCACGACAATATTAAGGTAGAACATAAAGGGGAATGCCCATAAAAACAACATTCCTCCAATAAAACCGGCAACTGTATTCCCACGAACTAGTTTTGGTCCAATGGTTGAAAGAAATGGTCCAAAGCCAAAGGTAGGAACAAAATTCATGAGAAATCCAAAAGTAAACCCCCTGGCAATACCATGGGATTTATCCTTTATTCTTAATAAACGTATGATTAAGTACTTTAATTTCCGTAAATGTTTTCTAAGCATGATCCAATTCCACCAATCACTTTGGAGTATTAGTAATGAATTCTAGTTTAAAATGTAGTACATTTTAAAGGATTTATCCATAGTGAATTATTGGGTAAATAGAATTGTTTTTAGGAACAAATTGTATGCTTATTATGTTCATTATTATATAATGGAAGAAGTTATGGTAGTTATACTGAAATCGTTTTTCTTTAATAGATAAATGTTAAAAGGAAGGTAGTTTATGTCAGAACAAAACATCACAAGAATAAATATGAATGGTAAGGAATTGATCCTTATTGGAACAGCGCACGTATCGAAGCAAAGTGCGGAGGAAGTAAAAGCAGTTATAGAAACGGAACGACCAGATTCAGTTTGTGTAGAATTGGATGAACAACGATATCAATCCATTTTAGATGGCAATAGATGGAAAAACATGGATATATTTAAGGTGATTAAAGAAAAAAAAGCTACTCTACTTTTAATGAACCTTCTCATATCCTCCTTTCAAAAAAGAATAGCAAAGCAGTTTGGAATAAAACCTGGACAAGAAATGATTCAAGGTATTGAATCTGCAAAAGAGGTTGGTGCAGAGCTTGTCCTTGCCGATAGAAATATTCAGATTACTTTTTCACGCATTTGGCGTGGAATTGGGATGATGGGGAAAGCGAAACTTCTTACATCCATTTTCGGTAGTATTTTTAACAAAGAAACCATTTCCGAAGAAGAGTTGGAGCAGTTAAAATCTAAAGATATGCTCAACTCTATGCTTCACGAATTCACTCAGCATTTTCCAAGATTGAAGGTTCCTTTAATTGATGAAAGGGATAAGTATTTAGCGCAAAAAATCAAGGAGGCACCTGGGGAAAAGGTTGTAGCTGTACTTGGTGCTGCACACGTACCTGGGATAAAGGAACAAATTAAAGTAGACCATGATTTGAAGCCATTAACGAAGCTACCTCCGAAATCAAAGGCTCCGAAGTTAATTGCTTGGGCGATCCCCATTGTGATTTTGAGTATTATTGCTTATACGTTTTACGCTAATCCTACGGCTGGAATGCAGCAAACATTGAGTTGGGTTTTGTGGAATGGAACCTTTGCTTCCATTGGGGCAGCAGTTGCCTTTGGGCACCCACTAGCGGTATTGACTGCCTTTTTAGTGGCACCGCTGAGTTCATTGAATCCGTTAATGGCAGCTGGGTGGTTTGCCGGTATTGTGCAAACCTATTTCCGCAGACCGAATGTATCTGACTTCGAGACCTTGTCGGATGATGTATATAACGTAAAGGGATTCTGGAATAATAAGGTCACCCGTATTTTATTAGTGGTAGTATTAACGAATATTGGAAGTACCTTGGGAACCTTTATTGGCGGTGCAGATGTAGTTCGATTGTTTATTCAAAACTTATAAAGCATAGATTGGTAACAGGGCACACTCATTCATGGACAGGAGTGTGCCAATTTTTTTATAATGGGGGACTGAAGCTTATGTTAGAAAAGGTTTTGATTGTAGAAGGAACAAGTGACCGTAAACGGATAAAGCAAGTCCTTGATGAACCGGTAGATATTATTTGCACTTACGGTACATTGAGTGAGGAGAAATTAGAAACGTTGATT
Source organism: Evansella vedderi (assembly GCF_030813435.1). Taxonomy (GTDB): domain Bacteria; phylum Bacillota; class Bacilli; order Bacillales; family Salisediminibacteriaceae; genus Evansella; species Evansella vedderi. Next base: position 51,829 of record NZ_JAUSUG010000007.1, read on the forward strand.
TTACCAGTGGAGGATAAGGATGTTTATATTCTTGTGGACGAAGATGATGCTGGAAAAAAATTACGGAAGCAGCTGAAGAGGGAATTGCCAAATGCAACTCACCTATTTACACAAAAGGGATATGGCCAGGTAGAAACTACGCCATTTGATTATTTAGTACAAGAATTAAGGGCATATTTTAAAGTAAGGGATCTAAAATAAAACTACCAAACTACGGAATATTCCAAATTTTGTGGCGTTCTGACAAACGAGATGATATAATATTGGAGAATAATGGTAGAAAGGTATTTTATATGGGTCATAATGCGGAAAAACTTTTTGAACAAATATCGCAGGATAACGAAGTTATACACGTTTTTAAATATCATTCATTGCGGGTGATGAGCTTTTCGTGTAAATTGGCTAAAGTAGTTGATTGTTACGATGAGGATATGAAAATTGCCAGCCTATTACATGACATTGGTAAAATGGGTATATCCAAAGAGATATTACTTAAGCCCGCAAAGCTAAGTGAACTTGAGTATCAAATAATTAAAGCTCACAGTCATATAGGTAATAATATTTTAAGGAGCATTTTAAATCTTCCTAGGGCAGCACTTTTTGTCCGTGATCATCATGAACGGTGGGATGGATCGGGGTATCCAAGAGGATTAATAGGAGAGGAAATATCTATTCAAGGGAGGATCATTTGCTTATGTGATGCCTTTGATACGATGACGATAGATCGTCGTAATTACAACAAAAAGACATTAAGCTATGATGAAGCATTTGAAGAGCTTCGACGGTGCTCCTGGAGTCAGTTTGACGGGGATTTAGTAGAACAATTTATTGCAACCGTAAAGGCGTTATCTATTCCACATAATGAAAAGTGGTATGAAGATAGGGATAAGATCAATGAGATTTTTCTATAAGGTTACTCAAAAGGACAAAACTTACCTTATGAGTAACCTTCATTTAGTGAATTTCTATTCGTTTAACATGTACTATCCTTGCAGTCGGATTCCAATGAACGGTCCCATTTAGCTGTTCAGAAATAAATCTTAATGGAACGAAGGTTGTACCCCTAATAATTTGCGGGGCCACATCAATGGTTTCGTTTCTACCGTTCACCGTAACGCTTCTACTGTTGTCTCTTAAAACTAATCTATTGTCCAGATCCGTTATTGTAATTGTTCTATTGGTACCGTTCCAGTGTACATTTGCACCTAGCTGCTCACTCACAAACCTTAGTGGTACTAATGTTCTACCGTTGTTAAGGAAAGGTGCTTCCAACATTCGAACATTCTGGCCGTTCACTCTCGCTGTTTTACTGTTAATGGTTAATAGTATCTCTGTGACTGCTTCCTTTACAGATTCCTCTGATGTCTCATCCACCGTTTCCTCTATTGGTTCATCCTTTGAATCTTTTGGTGGTTCATTAGTCGGTATTTCGGTAGGGGATTGATTTGATGCAGATGACACCAACTTTGTTCCTGGATAATAAAACTGTAAAATGTCTTGGTAACTGGCACCTTGGTCAGCCATTCCTTTAGCTCCCCATTGACTCATTCCTACACCGTGACCAAAGCCGCGACCAGAAACTATAAATGAACTGCCAGTGACTTCAACACTGTCTATTAAGTAACTTCGGACTAAACTTATTCCAATCATAGCTCTAATTTGTTGAGCGGTTGTATCTTCTAATCTAAGCTCATGTATACGAAGGGAGCCATCAGAATTTCTAACATATTCATTGTTGGCTAGAGACTTCACTGCAAACTCTACGGTAATATCTCCCCTTCGAACTCTTCCGCCTGACGTCCGTTGATTGGAAAAGGAAAGCCTAGGAACAGAGGTAATTTTAATTTCACTATTGGGATAACCATTCCTTGATAACCAAGCTTTCATGTTATTTGTAATAGTAGCGTCCACTTCCCTTGCTGAGTCCCACCAGGTTTCAGGGCGTTGAAGGTCCCTATTCGTTAAATCTATTTGTATTTTATTAATACGGAAATTCCATGGGTGAATGGGATCATATGGATCGTCCTTAATCGGGAAGTAAGGTAAACTTTGTCCACCCCAAGCATTGGCATTAGATTCCGTTCTGCCTCCATTTGAGGATGAATAGACAGTTAAAGCCAAGCTATTATTAAAATGGATAGTCTCTCCAGCTGTCTCAGTGACTGCTCTTGTACTATTAGGATGCCAAGCATAACCAGCATAAACTTGATAATTAATGGTGTCATTAATAACCCTATGAATATGCGCCATGGCATAGGTTCTAGCTGCAATAGCTTGTACCTTTAATGCTTCGATAGCCCAGGAAGCTGGCATTTCATGGGGAACTACACCCTTTAAATAATCCTCGAGGGGTAACGTATTTACGGGACGAATAAATGACCCCTTAATGGCAAATTGCATATCTCCTAAATAGGGCCGATTGTTAATTCTTAAAAGGCTCTGTTGATTATATTCATTAGGTTTAAATGTGAAAGATGTGTTTTCTTGTAATTTGATAGAACCATCATATAGAGCTAATTTTCCATTTTCTATTTTTATTCTGTAAGACCTATTGGAGTCTATACTTTCGTCGTTAACAGTATAAGCTCCATTCAAGGATATGGATAATTCCGTAACATTTCCAAGGTAATTTACTAATTCTACATTTATTAATGGGTTATAAGAAACTTGTTGGCTAAAGGGTGTCACATTATTTTGAGATATGTACTGTTGTTCTATTGCAACTGCCACTAATATGAGAACGATAGAGAACAATGTGAAAAATATGTTAAATCGCTTAATTCTAATCACTTCCTAAGGAAAAAATAAAAATGTTTACCTTTAATATGGATGAATGTACCAAGTTATATGGTAGTGAATATTTTCCAGATAACTTTTACTCCTTTTCCTTATGAAAAAACAGCCGCCTGTGAGCAGCTGTTGTAAAAGCGGATATTTATTCAATGTTTCTCTTTAGAAAGCTCTTTTCTATTTGGAGCTAGTGGAGGCTGTTCCAACCACTTATTTTTTGTCATGATATTGTACCATTCCTTTGTAATCGTAAGGCCTTTTAAAATGATCTTTTCATAACTTGTTATTAGGTCTGTCCTCATAGAAGATGCTAGGCCAGCACCATAATAATTTTGGGACATCTGTAATAAAAATCCCATTTGATACATTATTAACTTATCTGAAAAAGGAGAATCTGTAGACGTTGTCACTTCCGTTTCCCAAGACATTGGTACAGGTAAGTTATCGTCCTTTAGTATTTGACATAAGGATTGTATTTCCTCATTAGATACTTGTTGTATTTTTTGTAAAAATTCTCTAACTTCTTCTGATTGAGTTACCTGACTAAACCCAATAGACAAGGTCTTCTCCAAGATCTTTTTCTTTATATTAATAGAAAGACTAATTAATTCTGTAGCAGATATGGGGCGTTTATATCCAAAAAAACCATCTAAAAATTTCTGTTCCGTTACAAATTCTATATTTTCTTTAGGGTAAAAATAAGGGTCTCGTTGAAAATGGCCTTTTTCTAGTAGCAATTCAATTGATTGATGAAAGATTTGTTTTCCGTCATTATCGCAGGAATCGTAGAACTCGCGTAAATCTTTTCGTACAGCTGTTGTCAGTGATGTCATATGTCCTAGGAGACCATGTAATGTGGTTATATGTAGATATTATAAACAGAAAGTATCTGAAAATAATCTTTTTGCCCTAAGGTTAAGATCAGATTCTGAAAAACCTAACGGGATTGGGAAACCTTCCTTTTCAATAAATGCAGTAAGTTGTCTTTTTTGATTAGTAAACTTTCCAATTGCATCTTCAAATATTTTCTTTATCTTTTCATCTTCAATAATGGAAAACATATATTTTAGGACAATTTCAGTGGCAGTGCCATTCACATATTCACCCCATAATGTACCTATTTCTGAAGAAGTAAGTTTCAGATTATCTTTATCCATTAAAATCACCTCACCTTAATTTTTCCCATAAAATAACATTTATATTATATTTTATAAAAAATGGAAATTATTTTTAATAAAATAGGAAAATAGGAGGTTAATCAATAAATAGTGAAAAATTTTAAACCTGAATAAGAAGAGGGAGGCACGAATAAAGGTTTGTTTTAACCTTTTGTGTCTCCCTCAATTTTTATATCTGTTTTTATTATCGTTGTTCTAACCTTTTAATTCGCTCATCTAAATCGGGGTGGGAGGAGAAAAGCTTCGCAACTCCACCTTTACCGCTTATTTTCATTGTTTGAATGGCTGAATCGTCATTGTGCCCTCCAACGTTGGCACGATTAATATGGGCTTTTAACGAGCGCAGCGCATGGGCCATTTTATCACGGCCTGCTAAATCAGCGCCTCCACGGTCTGCGTGGAATTCTCTGTATCGTGAGAAGGCCATAACCACAATACTTCCAAGAATAGAGAAGAGAATTTGGAAGATAATAATTGCGGCGAAACGGACAACGCCTTGCATTTCAGAACGGACAAGACGTGAAACAAGAATTGCTGCAAGTCTTGAGAAGAAAACAACAAATGTATTCACAACACCTTGTAGTAATGTCATCGTTACCATGTCCCCGTTAGCAACATGGGCTACCTCATGGGCAATAACCCCTTCTACAGCGTCATCGTCCATAACATTTAATAAACCAGAGGATACGGCTACCAATGAACGTTTTTTCGATGGACCTGTTGCAAAGGCATTTACCTCAGGAGATTGATAGATCCCAACTTCAGGCATATGCATTAATCCAGCTGCACGAGATAGACGGTGAACCTTTTCCACAACGGCACGCTCTTGTGCAGTTAATCTACCATTAGGATCTAGTACCTTTACGTTCATCATTTTCTTAGCAATAAATCTAGACATAGCAAGTGAAATAAAGGAACCGGTGAATCCAACGACTAAGCTGAATAGACCCAATGCAACGAAATCGATTTGTCCTCCAGTTTCGATTGCACCGATGTCGAAGTAAGTGGTAATGAGTGACCACACAATAATGATCGTTGTCATTACTAGAATGTTAGTTAAAATAAAAAATAATACTCTTTTCCCCATCATACGCCTCCATTTATTTAAATATACTCTTCTATTTTACCATGTTTTTATTAATAAATAGAATTAGAATTAACTAGATTTAATTTTTATAAATATTTAGTAAGGAATATGCCTAATAAATCCAGAATAGTTTACAATGGAAGTAGAACTTTTTTTCATAAGAATAAAAAGGAGGTCCCATATTGGAACAATACAATTTAAATATTTTAAGAACAATGGAAGAAAATTTAGGGTACTGCCTTTTAGGGAAAAAAGAAGAAATAAAACTCCTGTTAATCGCATTAATTTCAGGGGGGCATGTATTATTGGAGGGAATGCCAGGTACTGGGAAGACCTTACTAGTTAAGGCATTGGCTGAAATGATAGAAGGGGAGTTTCGCAGGGTACAATGTAATCCTGACCTATTACCATCTGATATTACAGGTTTTTCCATTTATCATCCGAAGGAAGAGAAATTCATTTTTCGGCAAGGTCCTGTAATGACGAATATATTGTTGATGGACGAGATTAACCGTGCTTCTACAAAAACACAATCTGCACTACTTGAAGCTATGGAAGAAAAGCAAGTAAGTGTAGATGGGGATATCTATCCGTTACCACAACCTTTTCTTGTTTTAGCTACCCAAAACCCAATTGATTTCGAAGGAACGTACCCTCTACCGGAGGCACAGCTGGATCGCTTTATGATGAAGATTCACATAGGGTACCCCGATCAAGCTATAGAGAAGGATCTCTTAATTGGCAATGGTACCAGTAAATCTATTGAAAAGATAAAAGGGGTTACAAATATTGAAGCCATTAGTGAAATACAACATAAAGTAGAGGAAGTATATGTGGATGAAAAAGTCATTGATTACCTATTGGATATTGTCTCGCAAACAAGGGAGCATCCCCAATTGATACTTGGGGCTAGTCCAAGAGCTAGTCTTTCTCTTTTAAAGGGTGTAAAAGCACTGGCTTTAATTCAGCAGCGTAGCTTTGTTACTCCTGACGATGTGAAATTCTTAACTCCATACGTATTTTGCCACAGGTTCATTATAAATCCTGAAGCGAGAATGGATGGTAGCACAGAATATTCCATCTTACAGTCTATATTGGAAAACGTAAAGGTTCCTAAAGGATTGGAGAAGTGATGACATGCTGCAATGTAAAAAACGCTGGATCCCAAAAAATCAACGTTTTCTCTTTATTACACTTCTGTTTTTTTGGAGCTGCAGTTTGTTTTTTTTCCTATTTACTGGGGGAAAGCTAGCTCTTATACTGCTCTTTATCGTCTCCCTTTTAACAGCGTATCCAATGGTACTGGAAAGATGGAGCGGCATTAACAATATTTCTGGAACGAGAAATCTGCTCCCTGATAGGCTAGAGTCAGGTAATTCCATTACAATCAAAATAGATTTTGAAATCCCTGGAGTTTGGCCTATAACGTATATATTTGTAAAGGAGTATTTATATCATAGACATGCTAATGTAAGCCTTTTTGAAGCTTCCTTTGTTCCTGATTTTTATAGAAAGGGGAGTATTGAATATACGGTACCCCGTCTTAAAAGGGGAATCTATCGTTTTGGTCAAACAGAGTGCTCGACGGGGGACATTTTTAATTTATTTCAACATAAAAGTGAATTAGATTATAGCTCTACACTCCGCGTTTACCCACGAACCGTTCCTATCAAACAATGGATTTATGTGCAAAGTTTGCTCGCTTTGTCCCATCGTTCCTCTACCTCTCCCCATCAGAGAGAAACAATTTATATAGATGGAATAAGGGAATATGTCCCGGGTGATCGTATGTCCCATATTCATTGGAATGCTTCAGCTAAAACTGGAGTATTGAAATCTAAGGAGTTTGAAAGAGAATCCCATCCAAAGGTAATTATACTCCTTGATCGAAACCCATCTTCTTATACAGGTGAAGAGCAGTTCGAATTGGCTGTAAATGTGGTAGCGTCCATTGTTCCTTTTATACAAAAACAACAAATGTCTCTAGGTATCCTTTCTTCTGGAAAGGAATATCCTTTTTTAGAAATGAAACAAGGGGCAAGGTTTGTTCCTCATATTGATAATTTTTTATTACATGTTCAAATGGAGGGTACTGAAAATCTTGAAGATCTTATTTTTGATAAGAGATTACCCTTAACAAGTGGAACAGTAGTTGTAATAATTACCCCTAATAAAACAGAGGATCTATTACTAAATCTTAAACAATTGAAAGAAATGAAGATGTATCCTTGTCATTTAGACATAATACATTCATCAGAAAAAGCCAAGAGTGAAATTTGGAGAAAAAGGTTGGGTACACAACAAGTTCCTGGATATTCAATCTGTTGTTTAGATGATCTTCCTGTCATGCTGAGAGGTGATATATCTTGGGGTCTATAGGTTGGAATGGTATTCAATCTTTTCTCCAAAAAAAGGATTGGATTCATCTTGCTTCTGTTTTATTAATAGGTGTTTTTCTTTATACACTTCATAAGTCTTTTTCCATGGTTAGTGCCATAGAAAATATGCACGGAATTACAGCTATATTGGTAATCGTTTGTATACTGGAAATGTTTTATCCAGTAAGAACGTTATACCATCGTTTTATACAGGCACTACTTTTTACGATAGGGTCGTTATTTTTATTAGGATGGAGGCCTGCAGTTTTTTCTGTAGAATCATGGGAAATAGATGTTGTGATCAATACTCTAGTAGTTGATGTGGTTCAAATGCAAAAGTTATTCCCGAATATTTGGTTCATTCTTGGAACGTGGCTGCTTTATTTAATTGCAATTAAATGCTTCCAGTTTAAATATTTTATATTGGGAACAGTTATTATTACAACTGTCACTTTAGCGGCTGTTGATACATTTACACAATTATCCTTCTTTTTAGAAATTGTGATTATGATTTGCTCAGCTCTTTTACTACTTATCATGAATCACTTTAAAATGCTCCGAGAGAAAAGCCCTGCAGGGTGGGATCATTTAACTTATTATCCAGAAACATTGTTAGTACCCATTCTTATCTTTTTTGGATTTGTGCTCATTGCAGCAATATTTCTCCCTGATACGAAACCGGTCATGACAGACCCTTATACAGCTTGGAAAAACTATACAGAAGGGGAGAGCGGGAGGATATCTTCTCAACAGTATAATGTGGAGGGTGTAGGAGCTTCAGGTACTGGAAATTTTATTTCAGGGTACAGTCGGAATAGCAGGGAGCTAGGCGGGACATTTCAGTTCGATTATTCCCCAGTTATGACTGTTCAAACGTCTCTTCCTTACTATTGGAAAGGGGAGACCCGAAGCTATTATAGTGGCAGAGGTTGGGAGTCTAGGGAGTTAGAAGATGGCTACTTCTTAGAAAAAGCTTTCTCCCTTTCTCATGAAGGGGTAATAGAATTAAGCCGTGATAGAGTATATGAGTACAGCCCTGTAGACCGATCTTTATTGGAGACGAGAGAAGTGGTCCAGACGATCCAGTTCGAATTAAATACGTTATTGCCTTATCCGGTACTATTTGGTGCCTCCTCAATGAAAAAGATACAAATCATAGAGGAGATAGACTTGGAAGTGGCGGGAGGAGTTACAAGTTGGGGCGAACATTATGAAAACGATGAATTATTTTCAGAGAGAGACTTCCCAGTTTTATGGTTACCTGTTGTGGAAGAATTGCATTATATAGGAGATGGAGCAAGCTTCCCAGTTATTTATGAGGTTGTTTCAGAAGTGCCTATAATTGATGAAGAAGCTTTAAGGGAAGTGGACTTTCTTGAAAATGCGGAAAGTTGGGAAAGGTATTTACAGTTACCAGATGAATTACCGGATAGAGTGGTACAACTGGCACAGGAGATTAGCCAGGATGCAGTCAATCCATATGATCAAGTAAAAGCTATTGAGACCTATTTAAGAGAAACGTATCCGTATACCACAACACCCAATGAAAGTTTAGGCGAAAGTGATGATTTTGTGGATCGATTTCTATTTGAAATTAAAGAGGGTTACTGTGATTATTTTTCCACTGCAATGGTTGTTTTAACTAGAGCATTGGATATTCCAGCACGATGGGTAAAGGGGTTTACAGAAGGTACTAGGCAAGACGACATGATAGAGTTCTATTACGAAGCAGGAAATAACATGGGACCAGGTACTTATATCGTTAATAACGCTAACGCCCATTCTTGGGTGGAGGTTTACTTTGAAGGATATGGCTGGATTCCCTTTGAACCAACCCCGCCTTTTTCTGTGCCTGTAATAATAGGGGAGCGGGAAGTAGAGGATGCTGTAGAATTGGAAGAAAACGTATCAGGTAACGTAATTAATGGAGAAAAAGATCCAATTATTCCTTTAATACCAACCCTTTTAATCTTACTTTTCCTTTCTATTTCAGCAATAGCTTTGGGGTATTATGGAAGAAAGATAGATTATAAATGGCCATGGAAGAAAAGAACGTATCAACCATCAAATGGAGAATTAATAATTATTCATATGGAAAATCTCTTAGAGGTTGGACAACGAAATGGCTTTAAAGTACTAGATCATGAAACATTAAAAGAAACATTCGAGCGTTGGAGCGTTCAGGAACCAGCGTTGGTAGGAGGCATAGACGAGGTTGTAGCTTTGTTTGAAAAAGCAAGCTATAGTAGTGAAAGTATATCCAGCCAAGAGCTAGAAAGAGCAAAAAAGAAGATTGTGGAAGTAGAACAGGTATTAACAAGCTCCTAGCTCATACTATTGAACATTCAACAGAAGAGGTCGTCTCAAAAGGGGTAATTTTCCCTTTTAAGACGACCTCTCTTAACTTTCTTGTCTAACATTTCTTAAGTCTCTTGTTGCTTCGTGCTCACCTGAGTGAATTTCCTCAATAAAGTGACAAGCTGCTTGATGACCCTTCTTCATATGATTACGAGTTTCCAGTTCAGGAGATACAGACCTACATTTATCTACTACGAATGGACATCTCGTGTGGAAGCGACATCCTTCTGGCGGGTCAATAGGGGAGGGGACGTCCCCCTTAAGGATAATACGATTTTTCTTAATATCAGGATCCGGCACTGGTATAGCAGATAATAATGCTTTTGTATAAGGGTGTTGTGGATTCTTAAAAATAGAATCTTTATCTCCGATTTCCACAATTTTTCCTAAGTACATAACAATGATACGATCCGATATATGACGAACTACCCCTAAATCATGGGATATAAATAGGTAGGTTAGGTTAAACTCCCTTTGGAATTTCTTTAATAGATTTAATACTTGTGCCTGAATAGAAACGTCCAGTGCAGAAACCGCCTCGTCACAAATAATTAATTTAGGATCAACGGATAACGCTCGTGCGATACCAATTCTTTGTCTCTGTCCACCGGAAAATTCATGTGGAAATCTATCAGCTTGGAATGGTTTTAGTCCAACTGTTTCCATTAGCTCTGCGATACGATCATTTCTTTCCGACCTTGGGACCACGTTTTGAATTTCCATAGCTTCGTTTAGTATTTGTCGTACCGTTTGACGAGGGTTTAATGAAGCATATGGGTCCTGGAAAATAATTTGCATGTCTTTTCTCGTGCGTCGCAATTTGCTTTTACTCAAGGAAACGATATCTTCTCCATTAAACTCTACTTTTCCATCCGTTGGTTCATCTAATCGTAAAATGGCACGGCCAGTTGTTGACTTACCACAGCCTGATTCCCCTACGATACTTACAGTTTCACCTTCGTAAACGGTAAAGGTTACATCATCTACAGCTTTTACATGGTTAATAGTCCGGCCGAATATACCACCTTTAATAGGGAAGTACTGTTTTAAATTTTCTACTTTTAAGAGCTCTTTACGGTTCATATACTTTCACCTCCGGGTCACCGGTCCATTCATCAGTATAGATCCAACAGCGAATTTGTTCACCAAGACCAATTTGTTCAAGTTCAGGTAATTCATTATGGCACTTCTCTGTGGCAAATGGACATCTAGGTGCAAAACGGCATCCAGTTGGCATCTCATCTGGACTTGGTACAGTCCCTTTAATTGGAATTAATTCTTCTTGATCTACGTCACTACGAGGTAGTGAATTTAATAACCCAACAGTATACGGATGTCTTGGGTTCTTAAATAAAGTCCTAACATCAGCATATTCCACTACTTTTCCACAATACATCACGGCAACGTAATCGCATGTTTCTGCTACTACCCCTAAATCGTGTGTAATCATAATAACAGACATGCCAAGTTCATCCTGTAACTCTTTGATTAATTCTAGTATTTGTGCTTGTATGGTTACGTCTAATGCAGTAGTAGGCTCATCGGCAATGAGCATTTCTGGTCTGCATGCTAAAGCCATTGCAATCATTACCCGCTGGCGCATACCTCCAGACAATTCGAATGGATATTGATCAATTCTTTTCTCTGGAGAGGGGATACCTACAAGCTTTAGCATTTCAATTACTTTTCTCTTGCTTTCTTTTTTCCCTAACCCTTGGTGGATTTTATAAGATTCGCTGATTTGTTCACCAACGGTATAGGTAGGATTAAGAGATGTCATAGGTTCTTGGAAAATCATGGAGATCTGATTTCCACGAATTTTTCGCATTTTTCTCTCATTATAGTCTACTAAATTATCTCCTTTATAGAGGATTTGTCCTCCCTTAATTTTACCTGGATTATCTATCAATTTTAGTATAGATAGGGCTGTAATACTTTTACCGGAGCCAGATTCACCAACAATTCCTATCGTTTTCCCTTTAGGTACATCGAAGGTAACTCCATCGACTGCCTTTACTTCACTGCCATCGTCTATAAAAAACGATGTTTGTAAATCCTTCACACTTAAAATATTTTCTTCTTTGCCCATAGAAATACACCTACCTTTCTATTACCCATTTAAATCAATACGTTTATTTAGGTATCTATACGATATATCTACAATTAAATTTACAAGAACGAACATAATGGAAATGACGATAATACTAGCTTGAACAGCTGGAAAATCTCTTGCCATGATAGAATCAATGACATATCTTCCCATACCGTTGATTGCGAATACGGTTTCAGTTAATACCGTACCACTTAACAAAGTTCCGAATTGTAGACCTGTAACAGTAACTACTGGAATTAAAGCATTTTTAAGAGCATGGCGATAAATAATAACACGTTCACGAACCCCTTTTGCTCGTGCTGTACGAATATAATCCTGTGAAATAACCTCTAGCATACTTGATCTGGTCATTCTAGCTATGACGGCTGCACCGGCAGTACCAAGGGTAATAACTGGTAGTACTACTTGACCTGGAGAACCCCAACCTGTTGGTGGGAACCAACCTAGATTGATAGAAAACCATTGCATTAACATTAAGCCTAACCAGAAGTTTGGCATAGATAGACCAAATAAAGCAACGAGCATAATGGCTACATCGGCAAAAGAATACTTTCGAACTGCCGAGACAATTCCAGCAATAATACCCATGAAGATACTCAATAAGGTACTATATATGGCTAGCTCAATGGTCACCCAAAACTTTGGTCTTAACTCGTCAATAATCGGTAAACTATTTCGCATGGAAACACCGAAATCCAAAGTTACTACTTTCTTCAAAAAGTTCACATATTGAACAGGTAATGGATCATGTAATCCAAGTCGCTTTTCAATTCTTTCTACCACTTCTGGTGGTGCCGTTTCTCCTGCCATAAGCTGCGCTGGATTACCAGGAGTCAGGTGCATCATCAAAAATACTAATATCGTCACACCAAACAGAACAGGTATTAATTGAAATATCCGACGTATTATATAAGTTATCATAATAGTTGCACCCCTCTCTAATTTTTCATTTTTGGATCTAACGCATCTCGAAGACCATCACCAAAGATATTAAAGGCTAGAACTACTACCAAAATTGCAAGGCCAGGGAATAAGGTTATATGACCTGCATCTCTCATGAAGCCCCGTCCGTCATTTAACATGGCCCCCCACTCAGGTGTTGGTGGCTGGGCACCTAAACCTAAGAAGGAAAGACCAGCAGCAGTTAATACTGCCGTTGCAATGTATAATGTGGCATTTACAATAATAGGGGACATAACATTTGGTAAAATATGTTTGAAAATAATTCGACCATCTTTCGCCCCAAGTGCACGAATAGCATCAATGTATTCTAGTTTTTTAGTGGCGAGAGTAGAGCCTCGAACAATTCGTGCAAAGCCAGGGACAGAATAAACGGCTACAGCAATAGTTACATTTACTAAGCTTCCTCCTAATATGCTTACGATAGCTAATGCTAATAGAATTCCAGGGAATGCTAAAAGAACATCGATGATCCTCATAATCACAGCATCCACTTTTCCTCCGTAATAGCCCGAAATAATTCCAAGTGGAACCCCGACGAGTGCTCCCATGAAAACGGAAACAAAACCAATTCCTAACGTTAAGATCATACCGTGAAGAATTCTAGAAAATATATCCCTTCCCATATGATCTGCACCAAACCAGTACTCAGCTGAAGGCCCTTGGAATCGATCGGGCAAATTTACGGCACTTGGAGAATGTGGTGTAATTGTTATTCCAAACAACTGAAATACATGTACAATGATGGAAACAACAATTAAAAACAGAATTACGTAAAAGCTAATTAAAGCAGCTTTATTTTTCTTAAAGCGCTTAATTAAATCTTTCCTGGCTTTTACTCTTGGATTTAAACTTGCGTTGGTTGTTACTGCTGCTTGTACAGCAGGATCGCTCATAATAAGCCCCCCTTATTTTTATTTATCTAAAGTTTTTTTCATAAAAAAACTATAAAAAACGTTGGAACTGTACAATACCTATTTCTATGTTACTTTTCTAAAGTAATGTTGCTTGGAAAATACGAGTATTATGTATTTTATTATTTGTTAGTCAATTTTTCCGATAGTTTATTATATTCCGAAAAACAAATAAACACTTTTGTCATATATAGTTTCTCTTATAATGAAATTGCACATTAAATATTACTTAATAGTGAAGAGCTTACTTTTCGACACGTTTCTACTAATAGGAACAGTAACTACTAATCTATTTCAAATTATAATATAATTTTTTAAAAAAACAATCTTGATTAAATTTTCCAAAAATTATATATTATTTGTAGCCTTATAAATAGGCAACATTAAAGAATTTAAGGGGGTAAAAAAATGAAGACAAAATTTGCTTGGATTTTTGCTTTAATGCTTGGTTTCATCCTAGTGTTATCAGCGTGTGCCGGAACTGGTGACGTTGAACCATCAGACGGTGGTGCAGACGAAGATGAAACTGAAGAAACTGGTGATGACAATGGTGGCGATGATGCTGCTGTAGACAGCGATGGTGACAATATCGTTATTGCTGTATCTTCTGATCTAGTATCACTTGATCCCCACGGAAACAACGATGTTCCATCTAGTAATGTTCGTTCTAACCTTTATGAAACTTTAGTAAAACAAAATGAAAACATGGAAATTGTTGAAGGTCTTGCTACAGACTGGGAGCCAGTGGGCGACAATGCTTGGAAATTCACTTTACGTGAAGGTGTTAAATACCATGATGGCACTGAGTTTACAGCTGCTGACGTTAAGGCAAACTTAGAACGAGTTCTTGACCCAGCAATTGCTTCTCCACGTGCTTTCTTATTCAACATGATTACTGACGTTACAGTTGAAAGTGATTATGAGGTTGTTATTACAACAGAATATCCATTCGCACCTTTACTTTCTCACTTAGCACATGATGCTGGTGGTATGTTAAGTAATGCTGTTATTGAAGAGGATTATGCACAAGCTCTTGAGGCAGCAGGTTTAGATCTTACTGTTGAAGAGTACTATGAGTTACGCGCTGCCGGCGGTGATGAATTTGAAGAGGTTGTAGGTGAAATTGCTGAGCATGTTGGATTATATGCTGCTCAACATCCATATGGTACTGGTTTCTTCAAATTAGAGAGTCGTAATTCCGGTGAGCAAACAGTTCTTTCCCGATTTGAAGATTATTGGGGAGAAAATGCAAAGCCAGCAACAGTTACATTTAAAGTTGTTCCAGAACCAGCAGCTCGTGTAGCTGAGCTAGAAACTGGTTATTCTCACATTGCTGATCCGATTCAGCCTACAGATAAGAATTACGTGAATGACCATGCAGATACATTTGTAAATGTTCAAGAATCTGTAAGTTTATCTTATGTTGGATTCAACACTCAAAAAGCACCATTTGACGATCCTAAAGTGCGTCAGGCAATTTCTTTAATCGTTGACCAAGAAGCAATTATTGAAGGAATCTATCAAGGTAATGGTATTCCAGCAGTTGGACCATTAGCACCTGATGTATTCGGTTATGATCCAGAAGTAGACGGATTACTTCATGATCTAGACCGCGCCCGTGAATTACTTGAGGAAGCTGGATACGCAGATGGATTCTCAACTACTATTTGGACAAATGATAACGAGCAACGCGTTGAAACTGCTCTCTATATTCAGCACGTATTAGGTGAATTTAATATTGATGTTGAAATCGAGGAGCTTGAGTGGGGTGCTTACTTAGAGAGAACTGCTAATGGTGAGCATGACATGTTCATCCTTGGTTGGTCTACTGTAACAGCAGATGCTGACTACGGTATGTATGCATTATTACACTCTTCTATGCATGGATCACCTGGTAACCGTTCATTCTTATCTGATGATACACTTGATGAATTACTAGATGCTGGTCGTCGTGAGACGGATCCAGATGCACGTCTAGCAATCTATCGTGAAGCACAAGATCTTTTAGTTGATCTTGCTCCAATGATCTATGTTCACCATCAAAACTATTTGACTGGTGTTAGAAACGAAGTTCAAGGATTCTGGGTAGACGCATTGGGAATCTATCAATTAAAGGATGTTACATTATCTAATTAATGGTTAATATTAATATACAAAAACCTCCTATTGTGGCTTTGCTTCACTTTAGGAGGTTTTGTTTTGGGGTCATCCTATACCTCTCTATAAACCTAAATTCCTTCCTAATGAATTTCATAAACCATTATAAAAAAACAAATAGTATAGATAAGGAAGGGAAGTGATGTTTAGTGGAAAAAGATCATAAGAAGACGGCACCAAATGTCTCAGGGAGTTTTCAAGTATCAAGTGAAAAACAGCAAGAGGGACTTAAAGATCTTAAGGAAGAAAAAAAGTTAGACGAAGAATCCTTGTATTATGCTCGTTTGTTTATGGAAGATTGAGGTATTTGGGTAGAAATATGTTTTTTTAGCTCCCCCTAAACTTGAGATAAGGGGGAGTGGTTCCATAAAAGTTTATTATAATAACCACCAAGCTGATGTTCATTCATCAATAAAGGATTCACTATATTGGTTATTTTGTATAAATTTTCAAAAAACGCTTGACTCACTATGTGTAAATTGGTATTTTTTATATATAATTAAATATTATAGTTGTTGAAGTTCTACTAGGGGAGTCCAAAATAGCATGGACTGAGAAAGGGATGCATTTTTTTAATTCCTTGACCCTTTGAACCTGATCTGGGTTATACCAGCGTAGGGAAGTAGTATAAATCAATGAAGGGGAATTTTGCTTAAATTATTGTACAGACATTATTTTATTGCCTTTTATTGCTATTTGTACATCCAATCGGGTTCTGAATTATCAGAATCCGATTTTTTTTCGCTATGGTGTAACTTAGTTCTTATTTAAATAAGACTAAGGAGGAGAAAATGATGTCCATTCAAAAAGAGTTAACCATTGAATTAAAATCACAATTTCCAGCAAGTAGGAAGGTGTATGTACAGGGGACAAGACCTGACATTCAAGTACCAATGAGAGAAATAACCTTAGAACCATCGAGGGGAGACTTTGGTGAGGAGGAGAATGAACCGGTCAGAATATACGATACAAGTGGACCTTACACCGACCCTGTATATGAGGTGGATGTAATAAAAGGTCTTCCCCCATTACGTCAAAACTGGATCCTCGAGAGAGGGGATGTAGAAAACTATGACGGTAGAGAAATCAAGCCAGAGGATAATGGGTTTAAGGAGGGGGATCCAAGGGCTAACCTAGAATGGTTTCCTAACTTAAATAAAAAGCCTTTACGGGCACATCGCGGGAAAAACGTCACCCAGATGCATTATGCAAGAAAGGGAATGATAACACCTGAAATGGAGTTTATTGCCATACGTGAAAGTATGGATCCTGAATTTGTACGAAAGGAAGTGGCAAGTGGTCGAGCGATTATACCAGTAAACATAAATCACCCAGAAGCAGAACCGATGATTATTGGACGAAACTTTCATGTAAAAATAAATGCTAATATAGGTAATTCTGCAGTATCTTCCTCTATCGAACAAGAGGTGGAAAAAATGACGTGGGCAACTCGTTGGGGTGCTGATACGATCATGGATTTATCTACAGGAAAGAACATTCATACAACAAGGGAATGGATTATTCGTAATTCTCCTGTGCCAGTAGGGACAGTTCCAATTTATCAAGCCTTAGAAAAAGTGAATGGAATAGCAGAAGATTTAACATGGGAAGTGTATCGGGATACCTTAATTGAACAGGCAGAGCAAGGGGTCGATTATTTTACCATTCACGCAGGTGTACTGCTCAGCCATATTCCACTTACTGCAAAACGGATGACAGGGATCGTTTCCCGTGGAGGTTCCATTATGGCCCAATGGTGTTTAGCTCATCATAAAGAAAGCTTCTTATTTACTCACTTCGAAGACATATGCGAAATCCTAAAAGCTTATGACATTTCTGTATCATTAGGAGACGGATTACGTCCAGGCTCTATTGCTGATGCCAATGATGAAGCGCAATTTGCGGAGTTGGAAGCGTTAGGAATATTAACAGAGATTGCTTGGAAGCATGATGTTCAAGTGATGATTGAAGGGCCAGGCCACGTGCCAATGCATTTAATCAAGGCGAATATGGAGAAACAGCTGGAAATTTGTAAAGAGGCCCCATTTTATACATTAGGACCGTTAACAACAGATATAGCTCCAGGTTATGACCATATTACATCAGCAATTGGTGCAGCACAAATTGGCTGGTATGGAACTGCTATGCTTTGCTATGTCACACCAAAGGAGCATCTAGGCTTACCGAATCGTGAGGATGTCCGTGAAGGAGTAATTACTTATAAAATTGCAGCACATGCGGCAGACCTGGCGAAGGGACATCCGGGAGCACAAATTAGAGATAATGCCCTTTCTAAAGCACGTTTTGAATTCCGCTGGAACGACCAATTTAATCTTTCGTTGGACCCTGAAAGAGCAAGGGAATATCATGATGAGACATTACCTGCAGAAGGGGCAAAAACAGCACACTTCTGTTCCATGTGTGGTCCTAAATTCTGTTCTATGAGAATTTCACATGATATTAAAAGCATGGCACATGAAAAGGGTCTAACAGAAGAGGAAGTAATTGAAGAAGGGATGAAAGAAAAAGCAAAGGAATTTGTTGATAATGGGTCAAATATATACAAATAATAATCCAGATCCTTATTGTATAATGATGGGCTTTATGTGATAGACCTCTTCTATTTTGGTTATAATAAAAGAGGGAGGTTTTCAGATATGGAAGTTACATTTAGGCGTGAGCTAACGAGCGGTGAAAGGGAGCAGATAAGACAATTTGTTGGCTACTACCGTGGAATTGCGAGCTTTAAAGGTGACTGTATAATGGAAGTGAAACCTAAAGAAGCCTTTTCGGAAGCTGAGTTACTTGCTACATTAAAATCTTTGGATATTCCCATAGATAACGTTGATGTTTTGTCATAACATCAACGTTTTTTTTAGTAGGGAAACTTTTACACTTATATATTGGTGATATATGCACATCCCTAAAAAAAGAAGTGGCTATTTCTTTAACTTGGTAGAAATGGGGGTGTTTCTTACGGGCAATCGAACAATAATCCTAATATTACTTATTTCATTATTATCTGCCTGTACACAGCAAAATCAACTAAATAATGAATGGAGTCTTCAGCAGGAAGGTGAAAATAGCTATTCTTTAGAACAAGATGTCGGTGTAGACGAAGAAGGTTCGAGAAGGATTTTGACAGAAAATAACGTCCAGCAACAAACGGATGGAGAAGTCCAACTAGAAGAGAATGATGAAAGATATAATAAGCTTACAATTGGTGAGAATAAGGATCTAACGATTGACTATAATGAGGATTTCCTTGGAAAGTTAGAAATGGAAATGGGAAGGGAATATAATGGAGCAAATACACCAGACGTGCCAGGTGCTTTAAGTGGAAGTGGTGTTAATTTAGTGGTAGATGGTGCTAGGTTAAATCTTAGCCCTACTCCATTGCTTGATAACGGCAATACGTTAATTCCAATTCGTGCTATTTCCACTCACTTCGGAGCAGGGGTTTCTTGGGACGAAAGGACAAGAACCGTTGGGATTCGGAAGGGTGATACCAATATATCCTTTGTTGTTGGATCAACGTTAGCTAGGGTTAATGGAAGACAAGTATCCGTCCCACCATCAAGAATTATTAATGGCTCTACTTTCGTTCCAATTCGATTTATATCTGAGACCTTCGGTTATGAAGTTCAATGGAACAATGGGTCTCGAACCGTTTCCATTGATACAACACCGAAGACAAATAACACAACACCAAGCCCCACTTCCCCACAAACACCTACTACCTACACAGTTGTAGCTGGGGATAGTTTATGGAGTATTGCTAATCGATTTGGTTTAACAGTAGATGAGCTACGTTCATTAAATAATTTAACTGGGGATACGATACGGGTTGGTCAAACCCTGATAATTTCTCGTAACGGTAGTCAACAGGAGTCTACACCAGAACAAACACAGATGCAAAATTATACGGTCGTTTCTGGAGATTCACTAAGTGGCATAGCTAGCCGTTTTAATACTACAGTAAATGCAATTAAAACAAAAAATAATTTAACTTCTGATGTTATTCGAGTGGGACAAGTTTTACGAATTCCTGGTGCGGGTAGCGGAGGATCCCCCAACCAATCACCACAACAAGGGGTAACTAAGACATATATAACACATACGGTACGATCTGGAGATAATGCTTGGAATTTAAGTATTCAATATGGCATCCCAATGCTTGAATTATTAAAAGAAAATAATTTAACTATTAATAGCGTACTGCAGGTAGGTCAACGTCTTACCATTCCCGTTTACGACGTCCCAGTCAGACCTGTTGTGAGTTCAAGACATGGGGAACTATTAGATTGGTGGACTGAAGCTAGATATGTATTTCCAATTGGTAGGGATGCTACAATAACAGACTTTGCTACAGGGACAACCTTTAGGGTAAGGCACACCATGGGTGGTAACCACGCAGATGCAGAACCTATTACTTCCACTGATGCTCAAACAATGAGGCAAGTATGGGGAGGTAACTTCTCTTGGACTCCTAGGGCAGTCATAGTCTCAGTCGATGGAAGACGGTTAGCTGCAGCTATGCACTCCTTTCCACATGGAGATCATTCCATAAGAACCAATAATTATAATGGGCACTTCTGTATTCACTTTCTAAACAGTACAAGACATAATGATGGGTTAATTCAAGATTCTATGCAGCGGCAAGTTCGTATTGCTGCGGGGGTTAATTAGTTAGATAGGAGGACCTGTGAAAGTAATTTCACAGGTCCTTCTTCGGATCCGACATTATATGCGAGGTCTCTGGTATTGATTAGTATTGGTTTAATATGGTTGACATCGATCTTTACAACGCCTGAAGTCATAATTGTGAACTGATATTTAAATATTAGTTCCTTTTTTGTTTGATTCATTTCTTTTGGTTATATACTAATAATGGAAGGGGGATGAGAAGTGAAGGAGCTAAAAAAAGTAAAGAAAGAAGCCTATGCAAATCTAAAAGGATATTGGTGTTTGCATCAAGTATGGAGCAATATTTTGTTAGTACATTTTCCAGTTCCTAAATCTATTATACGCCCATTAATTCCCCGTTGCTGTCAGTTAGACACCTTTGATAATACTGTATGGATTAGTGTTGTTCCGCTGAGAATAGGTGTAAAGGGTTTTGCAAAAATCCCTTTTATACGGTCAATTCCAGAGGTAAATGTAAGAACATATATTAAATATGGATAATTATTGGTTAACAGAGCGGTATAAACTTTATGCTGTAAGTAGTAATGGGATTTATGAAGGATTTATCCATCATAGACAATGGCCTTTACAACCCGTTAAAGTCACTATTGAAAAAAATTCGTTAGGATCAAGTTTAGGTGTTCCAATAGGAGTAAATCCTTCTATAGTTCACTATGCTGATAATTTAATGGTTAGGTCTAGTTTCATCAGAAAAGTTGGACATATTGAAAGTGTGAGTTAAAAAAGTCTTTTTTATTTGAAATGTTAAAAAAGGTGGTCATAGTGTGAATGTGAGGTTAGAGATTAGTTATAAAACACCAAAAGGAACGGAAACTACATTTAGTTCAAATGAAATGGGTGCTGAAAAAGCCATATTGATTGCAGAGGATTTAGAAAGAACCGGTCGTTTAAAAAAATTGACGTTTATAGATAACCAGGAAACAACATGGACAATGAAGGAATTAAGAAAATTCATGGAAGGCATCCAAACAGAACCACATAATATCACTGTATATTTTGATGGCGGTTTTGACTTAGAAACAAGGATGTCGGGGTTAGGGTGTGCCATTTATTATGATAAAAATGGTAAATCCTTTCGATTACGAAAAAATCAGTTAGTGGATTCGTTAAAGTCAAATAACGAGGCTGAATACGCAGCTCTTCATTTTAGCCTACAAGAATTAGAAATATTAGGGGTTCACCATTTGCTGGTAAAATTTGTAGGGGATTCCCAAGTAGTGATTAACCAGTTAAAAGGGGAGTGGGCTTGTATGGAGGAGGAACTTAACAGATGGGCAGATCGTGTTGAGGAGAAAATGAAACAGTTAGGTATTAATCCCGAGTATTCCATTGTTTCAAGGAAGGGAAACCAGGAAGCGGACCAATTAGCTTCTCAAGCTTTAAAAGAGGTGGAGGTAATGAGTACAATACAGATCAAAGGAAATTGATTAAAGAGGATGTCTAAAGAGTCCCTTTATTACCTTTAGAGACATCCTCCTCTTACACCGGGATTGTAATAGTAAATGTTGTTCCCTTCTCTTTTTCACTTTCAACTTTTATTTTTCCCCCAAGTTTATTTATCGTATTGTATACAACCATCATTCCTAGGCCTGTACCTTCGGTTTTTGTTGAGTAATATGGTTTTCCCACTTGTGTTATTTCTTCTTTTGTCATACCGACGCCAGTATCCTTAATTTGAATAACAATTTTCTTTTTTTGCTCCTTTACAATTACAGTTAATGTCCCACCATTCTCCTTCATTGATTCTATGCCGTTTTTATATAAATTAACTAATGATTGTTGAATTTGATTTTTATCATATTTAAGGAATAAACTATTATTAAAATGATATTTCAACTTTACTTTATGAAAATTGGCATATGGACCCATGATGTTATTCACATACTCAACTTCCTCTTTTAAGTTTGAGTAAACCATATTTTCTGCTTGGGGCTTAGCCAATGAAAGAAAGTCACTAATAATTTTTTCAGCACGGTTCAATTCTTGTAATGAATAATCAATATATTCCTTTTCCTCTTCGTTAATGCTCGGGGATTTGCTAAGTAATTGAAGGAAACCACTAGTAACCGTAAGTGGATTTCTTAATTCATGTGAGATACTGGCAGATAATTCACTGCTAATATTCAGTCTTTCAGAGTCTAAATACATTTCACGAACCTTCTCATTATAGATAATCTTTTCTATTAGCATTATAATCACCACGGTACCAGTAACATGAATAGATAGAACGTTGATTACGATAATCCAGTAGTCCCGATTTAAAGTTTCGTAAAATAAGCTATAAGTGGAAAGGTATAATATCATTGCACATAAAGAGATTATCCCCGCTATCAAAACACGTTTTGCAGAGTCTGCTGCAATAAACTTTTTACTCCATAGGGGGATGAGTAGGAAATAGATAATAGAAAAAATTAAAGATAAAAAAACTCCACTTCCACCAATGAAAAAACGATAGATGTTTAAAACAACAATGAGTGGAAAAGCAATGGAGTATCCACCGAAAAGAGAAGCAATAATAAATGGTATATACCTCAAATCAAAAATAAATCCAGGGACCAAATTAATGGGGTAAGTCATACAAAGGATCATTGATAATGAAGCAAGTATGAATACAATCAGTTTATTTCGATAGATGTTAATTCTATTTTCGAAAAATATTAAATACATCAAAACCGGGAAAAGTAAAAATAGGAAATTTACAAGCAATGTTTCTGTCATGGTAAGCCTCCTTTCAAATATATTAAGAAGGGCTGCGTTTTTGTTTTATTATTATTTCGCAAAATAATTTAAATTAACCGAATAAATGTGGGGGAGGATGGGTGACGTTTTATATAATTTTGTTGAAAAATCGACAAATTACTTTACTGTACACTATGTTACACTAATTGGATTCATAATAATCGAATTAAATTTAAATTAGAGGTACGGTTTCAGGTCGAAATTAGTCTAAAAATTCTGATTTAAATAATAGGTTGACTATGTTACCATTGATTTTAATATTAACTTTTAAAAAGGGAGGCAATTAGATGATTAATCCACCAGTGGAAGAAAATAATGAGCAACCAATTTTTGAGGAAGAAGATGACTTTTATATTTTATGGGAGCAGGATCGTCTCTAATTGAAAATAAATGGTTAAATAGGGGGGCTTAAACAGCCTCTCTTTTTTAGTTTATAAATAAAAAATCAGCGTATAGTCGCTGATTATAAATTAATAAATACTTTTTATAAATACTAGTATAGACTTCATCACCAAAGTTCGTTATTTTTATTATATACCTTTATATTTAAGTAGATTGCCAAAATTAATGTGATTACATAGAAGGTAGCCCCTGATACAGAATTTGCAGAGAATATTTCTATTACTTCCATTTCATCACCACCTTTTTTATACTTTATCATTTAAATTAATCAAATTCAACAAAAATTCATAATTATGTAACAATTATCTATTGACAATACGAATATATAAGAGAATTTTTTGGTAACTGTTATTGATTATAAAATCTAATTTAAAACAAGAATATACATCGTGTTTGTAATAAGGAGTAGTTATGAAAGATAAGCGTAGGGAAATAAACTCATCTAATCCATTTATATCACTGATTTTATCAACAAACTTTCCGAAATGGCCTTTTGTTTTTGGAATATTAGGTAGCTTAATTACAACAGTGGTTGGTCTTTCCATACCTTTATTAACAAGGGAAATGGTGGATGGTTTTTCTGTTGAATCCATTAGTGTATTCCTAATCATAATACTTGGAACAGCATTCATTGTACGGGCAGCAATTGACGCATTCTCAAGATATTTTCTTGCTTTCGTTGGACAAAAAATAGTTGCTGCACTCCGGGAAAAGATGTTGTCAAAATTAATTCGACTGCCGGTTAACTATTTTGATCGTAAAACAAGTGGAGAATCGGTCAGTCGCGTAGTCAATGATACTGGAATTGTCAGAGATTTAATCTCCCATCATTTTCCCCAGTTTATTACAGGGATTGTTTCTATCATTGGATCTGTTATTATACTTGTAATTTTGGATTGGAGAATGACTGTATTGATGATAACCGTGGTTCCCGTAACAATCCTCATCATGCGTCCACTGGGAAAAAAGATGAGAAAAATCGCTACGGGATTACAAGACGAGACGGCAAAGTTTTCTGGAAAAATACAGCAAACTATCGGTGAAATTAGATTAATGAAGGCTTCTAATGCGGAGGGTATAGAGGAAAGGAAGGGTAAATCAGGGATAAATAATTTATTGTCCTACGGCTTAAGGGAGTCTAAGATACTGGCAGTAATAGGACCACTAATGCAACTAGTAATGATGACAGTTGTTGTCATGATCATCGGTTATGGAGGTATTCGTGTTGCGGAAGGTACTATGACCACAGGCTCCCTAGTTGCCTTTATCCTGTATTTGTTTCAAATTATTATGCCCCTTACTGCCTTTACCATGTTTTTTACTCAGTTGCAGAAGGCAAAGGGAGCTACAGATCGAATGATTGAAACCTTAGATTTGAAAGAAGAACAGGGTCAAGGAAATATTGAAATGAATATTAGCAACCAGCCTGTCTATTTTGAGAACGTATCCTTTCACTATAATGAGGAAGAACCTGTCCTCAAACATATTTCCTTTCATGTTGAACCCGGGAATACGGTGGCCTTTGCTGGACCTAGTGGCGGCGGAAAAACAACGGTCTTTGGTTTATTAGAGAGATTTTACGAGCCAACAGAGGGACGTATACTCATAGGAACAATGCCAATAAAGGAGCTTAGTATTGCTTCATTGCGTAGTCAAATTGGCTATGTTTCTCAAGATAGCCCAATGATTGCAGGTACAATCCGTGAAAACCTATCTTACGGCATAGAGACTCCAGTAAGTGATGACCGTTTATGGGATATGGCAAAAATGGCCTATGCTGATCAGTTTATTGAAGAGTTTCCTAATAAGCTAGATACAGAAGTGGGAGAGAGGGGGATAAAGCTTTCTGGAGGACAACGGCAACGTATTGCCATTGCAAGGGCCTTTTTAAGGGATCCAAAGATCCTCATGATGGATGAGGCGACAGCAAGCTTAGATAGTCAATCAGAGAAAATTGTTCAACAGGCATTGTCGAGACTTATGGAAGGTAGGACAACCTTTATAATTGCCCACCGCCTATCTACCATAGTCAATGCGGATAAAATTATTTTTATTGAAAAGGGGGAGATCACTGGTATAGGAACTCATAAAGAATTAGTTGAAACCCATCACCTGTATCGTGAGTTTGCTGCCCAACAATTTTCCTAGGTTAAAGGCTGGCCGCTGCGTTTATGTATTGAATGTAAATTTGAACGCAGAGGAGTTATCTTTGTAAAGGTTATTTTTTCTTTTGTCTATATAAATCAATGGATTTATAGCCCTGGGAGAGAATATCAGTCATTTCGTTGAAACGCTTGTCTCTTGTTTTTTGCTGCTTCGCTGAAAAGATATAACGTGCCCAATCCCTCTGATAACCTGGCGTTAAACTTTGGTAAAACTCAAGTTCTGCACCGTGGTCAGCTAATAGTTTTTCTATATCCTTCACATTGTCTTCATAATCTGCCACACATTGACTAGTGACAGGTGATTTTGCTGTCTTCTTTTTCTCCCGCTTTAAACCAACTACTGTGAAGATGTCATCCATGCTCACCATTCGAGAAAATTTAACATCACTATCTCCAACATAACCATCTTCTCCAACTTTGAGTGCAGGAAAAATTTCATCTCTATGGACGAATGTTTCATAACGCTTGTTTCCCTTTTTCGGATAAGCAAAAAATAGGTAACCTTTTTCCACTAATAAGTTATCTTGAATAACCTTTTGTGTATATGCTACCATTTCATCAATGTTTTCCACAAAAATAAAAATGGCATCATGGTCTTTCGAGAGTGTAGTAGCTTTATTCGGAAAAGAGTTGTAATCTTCAGGCTCATTAATAACGGCCATATTTTTATATTTTGTAAGCTTTAATTTATCAATAATGGACATAACTGTCCCCCCTAGTTTTTCTATAAATATATCATTGACTAAGCCTGTTCACAAGAAACACTTTTCCATCATTTTTACAACTGACTAAAAAATGAAATACCGTTTTTGAAGTGAAATCCTTTGATAAAATGCCAAGGTATTCCTTATAATTTTGATAGCTATATTTTAAAGGAGGATTCCCTATGTATGTGACTTTAAACAATGGTGTAAAGATGCCGCAGCTTGGTTTTGGAGTATTTAAAGTAAAGGACGGAAGTATTGCCACGGAGGCAGTGAAAAAGGCAATTGAAGTGGGGTATCGATCTATCGATACGGCTGCAATTTACAAAAATGAAAATGGTGTAGGGCAAGGAATTAAAGATTCGGGAATAAATCGTGAAGAATTATTTATAACCACAAAGGTGTGGAATGGAGATCAAGGCTATGAGAAAACATTGAAAGCCTTTGAGGAAAGTCTTGAAAAACTAGGCTTAGATTATGTAGACTTGTACTTAATACATTGGCCAATGCCGAATGTTGATAAATACGTAGATACATACAAAGCATTAGAAAAGCTATACGAAGATGGTCGTGTTAGAGCTATAGGTGTTTGTAACTTCCAAATTCCCCATTTAGAACGACTTCTGAACGAATGCAAAGTTAAACCCGTCTTAAATCAAGTGGAATTACATCCTTATTTCTCACAAAAAGAGCTTCGTGATTTCTGTGAAAAACATGAAATTTTCGTGGAATCGTGGGGACCATTAATGCAAGGTGGGGAAGTTCTTAATCATAAATTGATTAAAGACCTAGCAGCAAGCTATGGTAAAACTCCGGCACAGGTTATTATTCGCTGGCATTTACAAAATAATCTTATCGTTATCCCAAAATCGGTTACTCCATCCCGTATTGAAGAAAATTTCGATGTTTTCGATTTTGAATTATCATCTGAAGATATGATGAAAATTAACGGTTTAAACCAAAATAAACGAATAGGTGCTAACCCGGACGAATTTTATCGTATGTAAATCACTGTTAAAACAGCCCTCCTAAAGGAGTGGCTGTTTATTATTTTACCTAGATTAGGAACGAGTAAAAGAATTTTCATAAAATTTGTGGGTAAAGTTTGTCGATTTTGTCGATACTGTTATTGTTTAAAATAATTAGTTGGAAAAGGAAAGGGGAGATATTATATGCCTCAAGGAGCTACGGAAACAAGTACTCTTAAAGTGGGTGATAAAGCACCTGATTTTAAGCTGAAAGCCCACGGTGATCGTATGGTCACATTAAGCGAATACCAAGGTTCCAAGAATGTATTTTTATGTTTTTATCCTCTAGATTGGACACCTGTCTGAGGTGCTCAAATGCCTTCTTACGAGGATGATTTACCTCGTTTTGAAGATTTTGATACCCAGGTCCTGGGTATAAGTGTAGACAGTGTTCATAGTCATGAAGCATGGCAAAAATCAATCGGTGGAATTTCTTATCCACTATGTGCAGATTTTTACCCGCACGGAGAGGTTGCTGAAAAATACGGTGTTCTCCGTAAAAATGAGAATGAACCTGCATATGGTGCCTCTGAACGTGCCCTATTTATTATTGATAAAGACGGTATAGTTCAGTGGATTGACGTTCATCCAATAGATAGGCAGCCAGATAATGAAGAATTATTCGATGTGTTACGGAAACTCTAGGTAATCCGTTAAAAACCTGAAGGAAAAGGGAGGTTGTGTATGGATGGAATTATCTAGAAAAGCTATTCCATATACCCCCGTTGATAAACCTTTGCATGAAACTACAATTATGATTGTGTCCACATCCGGAGTACACCTTAAGGATCAGGAGCCGTATAATACAGATCCAGCAGAAGGGGATGCAACCTTTCGAATTATTCCTGGGGATGTGGCGGCAGAGGACTTGACAGTAACTCATGCAGCCCCTAAGGACCATTATAATACAGATTATCCAAAAGAGGATATTAACTGTGTTTTTCCCATTGATAGGTTAAGGGAGATGGTTGATGATGGAGACCTTGGGGGAGTAGCGGAAAAGCATTTAACCATGATGGGGTACTCCATGCGGTTAAATAAAATTAATAAGGAGACAATTCCAGCGTTGGTGAAAGAAGTGGTTCGATCTAAAGCGGATGCTGTTCTCCTTACTGCTGGCTGACCTCTTTGTCACCGCACTGTAGTTACAGTGCAACGTGGGATTGAAGCACAGGGGATTCCAACATCTTTGATTACATTGGATGTGGAGCAGTCCAGTTTAATGAGACCACCCCGTGCCATTCATCCAAAAGGGTTTCAATTTGGTCACTCATTAGGGAAGCCAAATGATGTGAAGACCCAAATGAAAGTATTAGAAACAGCGCTCGCAGAATTAATGGAGCGTCAAGAGCCAGGCAACATACACGAAGTACACTTCCCAAGCTATTAAGAAAGCATGGGATTAAATGAAGATAGTACAAGGGTGACACAAATATGTTTTATTTGTTGTCACCCTAAAAATTTTTGTCAGTCATATTGGGAAATTAATGGCCAGTTTCAATCGCTTTGAAACCGGCCTTATTATTATGTGGTCCAGCGATCTACTGCTAAACCTACTAAATACCATTCTCCTTCGTACTCCTCAAATGCAAGAATGAGATTTGCCCAGTTCAACTGATCTTCATTTGCTGCAACCAAATAGTTAACGAAGTCAGCTTCTGGGTACTCCTCTTCCACATTAACAGGTATGTTACCATGAGATTCGATTTTATTAACTGCAATCTCTTGTGATTCTCGGCTGAAATCACGAATATAGATGTACTCTTCATAGTATTGGGAAGGTGTCATGACAATGGGATGTCCTGAACCATCTTCCGTACCCCATTCATACTCCTCCGTATCTTGAGCAAACGCCGTAACCTCTTCAGCGGTGAATAGTAGGTCTTCTTCTGGATTTACATGTCCATAAGGGGAAAATCGAATTCCTTTATCAGGATGAACGTAGGTAGCTAGGCTTTCGAAATTTTTATTTTCTAATGCAATTACTACATTGTCAGCCCTATCCTTAAGGTAATCTTCATCTGCAGCTGTCTCATCAGAACTATTTGAATTATTTTCAGTTTCCTGTAATTCAGACTCAAGCTCGGCAATTCTATTATCCCTTTCCACTAATTGATCCTTTAATTGTTCATTTTGTTCGTTTAGCTGTTCAATATCAGCTTGAAGTGCCCCTATTAAATCGTCCGTGTTCGCCTCATTAACATCATTACAGGCGCTTAGCAATAGAATTAATACTGCTATTATCCATGTTGAGGTGAACATCCTACTATGCAACAGTAATCCCTCCTAAAGTTTGTATTATGTCCAATAGGTTCCCCATTTCGTATTATATTAAACACATCGGTTAAAACGAAGTTCTCCAAAAGTCGTTCAGCTTGAAATCAAATTCCAAAATCCTCAAAATAAGATGTAATAAGTTATATGTTTAGATAAGGATAGAACGTAATTTCATACATTTTACATTTTGAATTGGAGGCATTCTCAATGGAAATCGGTATCAGTACCTTTGTAGAAACAACACCAGACCCGGAAACAGGGGAGGTTATTACTCATGCTCAGCGATTGCGGGAAGTGGTAGAGGAAATCATTCTTGCAGATCAAGTTGGTTTGGATGTGTTCGGAGTAGGGGAACATCATCGGGAAGATTTTGCTGCATCTTCTCCTGCAGTACTTTTAGCTGGTGCAGCAACACAGACAAAACGAATTAGGTTAACTAGTGCAGTAACGGTTCTATCTTCCGACGATCCAGTTCGAGTATTCCAGGACTTCGCTACCCTTGATGGTATGTCTAATGGACGAGCAGAAATAATGGCGGGGCGTGGTTCCTTTATAGAATCCTTTCCATTGTTTGGATATGACTTACAGGACTACAATGAATTATTTGATGAAAAATTAGAGTTGCTATTAAAAATCTGCGAATCAGAAAAAGTCACTTGGCGAGGTGGCCATCGACCGGCCATAAAAAATAGAGGTGTGTATCCTCGACCTGTCCAAAATCCATTGCCAGTTTGGGTAGGAAGCGGTGGTAATCCTGAATCAGTCATCCGTGCTGGCCAGCTTGGGCTACCTTTAGTCCTGGCCATTATTGGAGGTAGACCGTTACAGTTTGCTCCACTTGTTCAATTGTACAAGAAAGCTGCAGCACAGGCAGGACACGATATCTCTAAACTTCCCGTGGCATCCCATTCCCACGGATTTATTGCAGACAGTACAGAGAAAGCTGCCGACAAGTTTTTCCCGTCCACTCAGCAGGTGATGAACGTAATTGGGCGAGAGCGTGGATGGGGACATTATGATCGTTCTAGTTTCGACGCTGCAAGAAGCTTTGAAGGGGCCTTGTATGTAGGTGATCCAGAGAGGGTAGCGGAAAAGATAATTTATCTCCGGAAAAATGTTGGTATTACCCGTTTTATGATGCATGTTCCTTTAGGAACAATGCCGCATGATGACGTAATGAGAGCTATTGAATTATTAGGAACTGAGGTTGCACCAAGAGTACGTGAAGAAGTCTCAACATGGGAAAAAAATCAAAAATAGATTTATTGTTGGCGGTACGTTAAACGTGAACTAAAAAAGGAGGTTGGGACATAACTAAAGTGTTTAAATGAAAATACGAACAATGCATTACCATAGCGAAGTATATTTCCGAAGCGATTTTAATATGCACCAATTATAATCTCTATTTCGTTCGGATTTGTCATTTATAAAAACACTTTTGTCCCAGACTCTTTGTTTATTTGTCACAGAAGTAATGAAACTAATAATGGTATTAGTTAAAACCATGAGTTAGTATATATGTAAATCGCAAACCTATTTACGATTGAGTCATCCGTACGTTTTCTTTTTCTTTGACTCAGAAAAAGTAACCTCTTACACAAGAAAAGTGACCCCCTTATGGCTGCTTCCTTCCGGATCTGACCCGTTCACAGGCATTTCTTTGCAAAAGACTTTCTCCTCAGCATCAATTCAAAAGAACGGACTACACATAACTAAACCTTCCATAGGAATTCGACCCTGCTACAGCGGATTGCAAGTTACAAGGCACCGCTACCTCCCCGTCTATTGCGATATGTTGCTATAAATATAGTTTACTATGTAGGTGTACTGCGAGTAAATACCAATTAAGTGGTTACGAAGTGAAAATTTAACAAGTTAATAGTAAACCTTATTCACCATTTTCACTGTTTCTTTCGTACCTTATGTTAGAATAAAAATAGAAACATTAGTAGGAGGGCTTAGTTTAAAAATGTTTAATAGACCGTCATTCACTGTAAAGCGAAAGGCAAAACGATATAAACGGTGGTTAGAAAAGGTTTACGTTTATCCATATCCATATGAAATAGCCGGTCGCAACTATTACTTAGTAGATTATGTGAAGTTAAATCAGCCTATAGGGTCAGGGATATTCTCTGATACAGAGGAAGTAACTCTAGATGCACAGAAAGCTCATCGGTTTCTATACCAATTTTATCGCCTGTCTGAGAAAATACGGGATGAAGGGAAAATGCGTGCAAATGTAAATTTTGATTTCTTTAAGGTACCATTAGGGAAAATGGACGAAAACCCTAATCCTAAATGGAACGAGGCATATGCTTTTATAAATGATCTGCTAAATTATCAATTGATATATAAGAAGGCATACGTTGATTTTTGGGATCACATTAAGGAACGTAATGAAAAAGGTCTTCCTTTAACAGAGGCAGAGCTTGACCTTGCCATTGATACAGCAGCGAAATTAACGACAATCCAATATCATGTAGTAAAAGAACTATCAAGAAATACCGATTTGCTAAACGAATGGAAAAAAACGATGGAAGAGGCGGATCTTTGGAAGGAATTAAAGAGTGATATGAAGGCTTTTTACACGCAACTAATGCAAAATGAGGAAGTAATGAAAGAAGAAGCGAAGAAAGTAAAGAGCGATAATTACGACCAAGCATTAAAAAAGAACCGTATTGAAATGACCAGTTATATGAAAAAAGAACAAAGATTAGATGAAGAGATATTACGTTATCCTTGAGGAACGTAAATTTTCTTAAGGAAAATGGAAATCATCTCAATAATGGATAATCACAGCAGGAAACGTCCAAGTTAAAATAGATACAAAGGCAAAACCTATAAAAGAGCCCTCTGCTCGAAAACTATTGAAAGGGTGAGGAAATGAAAAAGAGTCTATTTACAATCGGTGATAAAGTGAAAATCAAAGTGTCAGGAGAATTAGTAACCATAATGAAATCTCAGTATATCGATAATATGAAACGGTACGCCTATACAGTTAACGAGCATCCGAATACTTTCTTCTTTGAAGAAGAATTAACGAAAGAATGATAAAATATTTCATTCTTTCTTTTCGTGGAAATCATAACTTTTTAATACTAAATTGGAAAAATAGATTAGAACGGTCCCCGTGTATCCAAATATTTTGTATTAAAAAATTAGGAGGTCGAAATATATGTACTCATTCAAACAACATTCATTTATGAAAACAGAAACAGAAGCATTATTATTCGGTGTATTTATGGAAAAGGAAGCTGCCTTTCAATTGTTAGACGAGGCTTTTTCAGGCGAATTACAAGAACTTTATGATTCAAGAGATTTAACCTATGAGGCGGGGAGCGTTGTAAAATTACATACTTTTGGAAAAATAGCCTCTAAACGAATCTACTTTGTAGGATTAGGTAAACGGGAGGATGTAACAAAGGATTCTCTTCGAAAAGCATTCGGAAAAGCTTTTAAACAGCTAGCAAAGGACCATATTCAAGAAGCTTCATTAGCGGTGGACAGTCTAATTAATCTACCACTTGATGATGCAGTGGCATTTGAGGCTGTCGGGGAAGCGCATGCTTTAGCACCTTTTGTCTTAAAAACATATCATACGAATAAAAAATCAAAGCCTGACATCCAACTTACAGAATTAACCCTTGTATCAGAAGCTGCTGACCGTGAATCAAATATATTAAAAGGTATCAGCCTTGGTTTTGCCCTAGGTGAAGGGGCAAACATTGCACGACGTCTTGTTCATACACCAGGGAATTTATTAACAGCAACGGATCTAGCAGAGTTTGCTCAAGGAATCGCGGATAAGCATGGCTTCGAAATCGATATTTTAGATAAAGAGGAAATGGTTGCATTAGGAATGGGGGCACTCCTTGCTGTTAATCAAGGGTCAGACGAGCCACCGAAGCTTATTGTTATGCGTTATCAAGGAAAGGATACTTGGGATAACCCAGTTGCCCTTGTTGGGAAAGGTATTACATTCGATACGGGTGGCTATTCTCTTAAACCAAAAGACGGCATCGTCGGTATGAAAATGGATATGGGTGGTGCTGCCGCTGTTATTGGTGCCATGGATACAATCGGCACGGTAAAGCCTAAAGTGAATGTAATGGCCGTTATCCCTGCAACGGATAACATGATTAGTGGGAATGCATTTAAGCCAGACGATGTTATTGTATCCATGAGTGGGAAGACAATTGAAATTCGCAATACTGATGCGGAAGGTCGTCTCGTATTAGCGGATGCCATCACCTATGCAAAAACAAAGGGTGCATCGAAAATTATAGATGTTGCCACATTAACAGGTGGTGTTGTTGTTGCGTTAGGGAAAGATGTGACAGGTGCTATGACGAATAACCAAGAGTGGTATGAGACTGTACAAAAAGCAGCCGATGAGACAGGGGAACTAATTTGGCAGCTTCCTTATTTCGATCATTATAAGAAACAAGTACAATCAAGCGATATAGCGGATTTAAATAATAGCCCTGGTCGCCCAGCACATGCCATCATGGCTGGTGCATTTGTAGGAGATTTCGCCGACAAAACACCATGGGTACACTTAGATATTGCAGGTACAGCAATGAAAGATACTGAACATAATCTCGGACCAAAAGGCCCAACAGGAGTAATGACCCGAACATTAGCAAAAGTAATAATCAATCAAAATAATAGATAACTCAAAGGTATATCACAATAAGTGGTATACCTTTTTATATAGAGTAACTATTTACCTGTACCATTTATTCAGTATATATTGTAAGATAAAATAGGAACATCATGCTATAATGATATAGGATTTATCTTAGAGAAAACAAGGAAAATTCTGATTATTAATAGATGAAGGGATTGTTATTAGTGAATGTACTGATTACTGGTGGTACTGGCTTTGTAGGGACTTCTCTAGTAAAGAAACTAGTGGAAGATCGACATCACGTTTATGTCATAGTACGAAGCCAAAAAAAAGCAGAGAAATTACTTCAAAGTTTAGAAACAGACTTAAAGAAGTTTGTATATATAATAGAAGGCGATCTCTCATTAGAAAATTTAGGTTTAACGAAAAACAAAGTGAAAGAATTAGCTGGCACAATTGATATAGTCTATCACAGTGCAGCATTTTTATCCTTTGATGAAGCTGATAGAGAAAAACTTTTTTATATAAATGTCAATGGTACAAGAAATTTACTAGATTTATCGGAAACGTTAGGAGTACAAAAATTTATTCACGTAAGTACTGCCTATACTTTAGGGGCTAGAACAGATGGATATGAAGATTTATATCCTTTGGATAGCACACAATTCGTTAATGCATACGAAGAAAGTAAATGTCATGCAGAACATCTTGTGATGAAATATAAAGATTCATTCGATGTAATGATTATGCGTCCAGGTATTATTATCGGTGATTCCAATACGGGTGAAGCGGATACAACCTTTGGATTGTACGGAGTTTTAAGGGCTGTTGAGCTCCTAAAGAAAATAAATGCTAGATTAAACTCGAAAGATCCTTATCGATTAGTGGTTGATAAGACAAAGGTATCCCATCTTGTACCTGTGGATTATATTACACAGCTGCTAATATTAGGTATGACTCATGGTAAGAAGAATAAAATCTATAATTTAGTAAATCCGACCCCCCCTTCCAATGGGCTTGTGATGGATACAATCAAGGAAGGTTTAGAATTTAGTTCTATAGATTTGATCTCATGCGAGAAGGAACAGCCATTATCTGATTTAGAATTAAAAGTGAACCAACAATTAGTTGTTTTCAAAGAATACTTGAATCGTTCCATCATATTCCGTGATGAGAATACGAGGGAATTATTAAATTACGCAAATGAATCTGCCCTCCAAATGGATAGGGAAATGCTTTTACGCATTGTGGAAGGCTTCCGTAATCGTAGAGAATTAGTTACTAGTTAAAAACTTAGTGCTTTAGAAAGGAAGGAATAAATGTCTTTGCCTAGCTTATTGCACCATCAGATTTATCATAATAAAAAATTGGGGGAGTCTGCCCCTTGGGTTGTATTATTACATGGAATTGGTGGTAATTCGAATATTTGGTACAAGCAATTAAAGAAATTCAAAAGGCACTTTAACGTCCTTGCAATAGATTTACCTGGTCATTATCCAAATGATACATTGCAAGCATGGGAAGAGGAATACTCCTTTGAAAAATGTGCAGATATGATTGTCCAAGTATTGGACGAGTACCGAATCCATAAAGCCCATTTCATAGGTATTTCATTAGGATCCGTGCTTATTCACCAATTAGTGAAGCGTCATCAAGATAGGGTATACTCAGCGGTCTTAGGCGGTATGATCCTTCGCTTTAATTTATTGTCAAAAGTTCTTTTATTCCTAGGTCATGGATTAAAGAAATTTCTACCGTATATGTGGCTTTATAAATTGTTTGCCCATATAATGATGCCAAAAAATAATCATAAGCAAGCTCGGGAAATGTTTATTAATGAGGCAAAAAAGATGTGCCGTAATGAATTTTTAAAATGGTTTAAGCTCACTCGAGATGTACAAGCCACTTCTAAAAATATCGAAGCCTATGACGTGCCCCGCCTATATATTTCTGGAAATGAAGACCACCTTTTTATCAAGGTTCTTAAGAAGTATTTACCCAATGATAGACATGGACAGTTAGTAGAATTAAACGATTGCGGTCATGTATGTAACTTAGAAAAAAGTGATGAATTTAATTACCACGCCATCACTTTTATTGAACAATTTTCTGAAAGAAAAGGTGCCTAACTCAATAAATACGAAAGTGCTTGTATTCCAGTGCTAACTTAATGCTGGAACAGGCATTTTTTTGTCTAATGAGGCGTTTCCATCCATTTCCTTCGTTAGTAAAAAGCACTTTAGTACATCATGTTTTGTATTTTACATGATAATTGGTACCATAGTCGTGTAAAAGTTTTTTATAGGAAAGGACAATGAAAGATGTCTTCAATACAAATACCTGTTTCTGTTTTAAACCTTGTCCCCATTCGTCAAGGGCAGGGAACCAAGGAGGCCATTGATGCCATGGTAGAATTGGCACAGGCAACAGAAAAAATGGGCTTCATTCGATATTGGATCGCGGAGCATCACAATACCCCAACATTAGTTAGCTCTGCTACTCCAATATTAATAAAGCATACACTGGAAAATACGGATCACATTCGAGTGGGCTCTGGGGGAGTCATGCTCCCTAACCATTCCCCCTTAGTCGTTGCAGAGCAGTTTGGGACGATGGCAACGATCTATCCTGATCGATTGGATTTAGGGCTTGGAAGAGCGCCGGGAACAGATATGTTGACTGCTAGGGCGTTAAGAAGATCCCAAACGGATTCTTCTGTTTACACTTTCCCTGATGATGTGGAATCTTTACTTACTTATTTTGCTCCTGAAGATCGTCAAAGCAATGTAAAAGCCTACCCTGGCGTAGGCACAAATATTCCTATTTACATCCTTGGATCTTCTACAGATTCTGCTTACTTAGCTGGGAAATTAGGGCTGCCGTATGCCTTTGCATCCCACTTTGCCCCTAGGTATATGGAGGAGGCAATCTCTATTTATCGAAGGGAGTTCCAACCTTCAGAATTTTTAGATGCTCCATACATGATAGTTTGTTTAAATGTTATCGCTGCAGAAACGGATGAAGAGGCAGCTTTCGAACAGACAACGATGCATCAGTTTTTCTTGAATGTTGTACGTGGTTCTCAAATTCCTTTAAGTCCACCTGTTAAGAGTATGGAAGGTATTTGGAAACCACACGAGAAGGAAATGGCTTTATCCATGTCCAGCGTAACTATATTAGGTGCGAAGAATTCTATCCGAGAGCAGTTAAAGAGTTTTCAGGAAAAGTATCATGTGGATGAAATTATGGCCGTAACGTACATTTTTGATCCTGATAAACAAAAGCGTTCTTATGAAATATTAAAACAAGTAGTAGATGGGAAATAACTTAAAAGCAAAGAATTGGACTGTATTTATCCTTGATAGGTATACTATCGATATAATAGTTAAAGTAATTGGAGGGTTTTATCATGATAATTGAAATGTGGACAGATTTTGCTTGACCATTTTGCTATATTGGCAAGAGGCATCTGGAGGATGCTCTTAAACAAATAGAAGGACCAATAGAAGTGGTGTACCGCTGTTTCGAATTAGATCCAACGGCAGAGCGTGATATTGATTATAATATTTACGAAAAATTAGCTTCGAAGTACGGCATGAGCGTGGAACAAGCTAGAGGGAGCGTACAAAATATGGTCAAAATGGCAAAAGAAGCGGGATTAGATTTTCAGATGGATACGCTCGTATTAACGAATACCTTTGATGCCCATCGATTGACCATGTTTGCTAAAAGAAAGGGTCTTATGCAAGAAATGACCGAGCGAATTTTGAAGGCACACTTTACAGAATCCATGCATATTGGTGATCATACAACTCTAGTTAATTTAGCTGCTGAAGTTGGTTTGAACCGTGAAGAAGTGTCAGAAATGCTTAAAAGTACTAATATGAGTGAAGAGGTCCAAAAAGACAAAGAGGCAGCTTCCAAAATAGGGGTCAATAGCGTACCCTTCTTCCTAGTTAATCGTAAATATGCCATTACTGGAGCGCAGCCAACCAATGTCTTTGTAGAGGCCTTGCAAAAAATCAAGGCTGAGGATGTATCTTTGGGGAGTAGTAAGGAACAAGAGGGGGTTCGTATCGACTCCAAAAAAGGAAATAAAAGGTTGATCTAAATAGTAAAAACTGTGGGAGTACGCCTGTGTCCCACAGTTTTTCTTATTATTGATTACGATTATTGATGTCTCGACCTTCGGCACCTACAGAAATATCCGTATTACTTGCTGCATTTTTATCATTATATCTTTTTGGAGTATTTGCCCCAATTAAATGCTTTGCTTTATGTTTTTCTTGGGCATTGGGGCTTCTAGGACTGCCCCCTATTTCTTAAATCCATTCAGCTGGAACTGGATTATTTTCTGCTAATGAGTAAGCTGCATTGATGGGCTTGTTCCAGCGTTTTACCCTTTTCCTCAAACTTTTTATCGGATTATCTATTGCACCATTTATATAGGATGTTAACAACGAATGTAGCCCTCACATATTTAAAATAATTAATGCAAAAGATATGGAGGTAAAGGTAAGGAGGGATAGACTTGGATCTTCATTTTATTTGGAAAGGGATTGTAATTGTCTTTGGTGGAGTGCTTATTTTACGGCTTGCCGGAAGGAAATCCATCTCTCAAATGACAGTTGCCCAGACTGTCATGATGATTGCTGTCGGGTCATTAATAATCCAGCCAGTGGGTGACAGAAACATTTGGATTACGATGATCATTACATTGATACTTGTTATGACACTTCTCCTTATTGAATTTATTGCCATTAAAAATGATGCTCTTGAAAGTTTTTTTTATAGTAAACCAATTATTGTAATAGAGAATGGACAAATCCATGAAGAAAACTTAAAAAGGCTGCGGTTAACAGTGGATATGCTGGAGGTGCGGATGAGGCAGCAAAGCATACAAAAAATTAGTGATGTTCAATGGGCTACTATTGAACCAAACGGTCAATTAGGTTTTCTCCTAAAACCAGAAAAACAACCAGCTACGAAAGAAGATATTCAAATGCTCCTTTCCATTTTAAAAGGAAGTAGGACAAATCAATCATTAATAAATTCAAGTGAATCTCGAAACTTATTTACAGAAGTTGTACATAAAAAACATGAAAAGCAACCTCCGGAACACTTAAATTGAGCAGCAAGGATGTATGATAAATGTATAAATCATTGATAATAACCCTTTTCAAATGGATCGTTTTTGGAGGGATGATTGGTATTATCGTTGGATCGACTACGGCTTTTCTCTTAAACACGAACGATTTACTGGGGGAGGTCCGTGAGCGTAATTCATGGCTTATTCTATGTCTTCCTTTGGGCGGTATCGTTCTAGGTTATTTATATATGAACTTAGGAATTCGTGCTGGTACGGAATTATACAAAGGTAATAACCTAGTTATTGGGAGTTCATGGCAATAATAAGATGCTGAAAAGATTGGGGCCTTTAGTCTATTTAGGTACATTTATTACAGTCATATTTGGTGGGTCTACAGGAAGAGAAGGGGCAGCTATTCAGATGGGTGGAAGCGTTGCTGAGGCTGTCAATCAATTCTTTAAAGTAAAGTTGATTGACACGAAGCTATTACTCATGAGTGGTATAAGTGCCGGATTTGGGGCAGCCTTTGGAGCTCCCATTACTGGTGCTATTTTTGGGATGGAAATGATTTCTTTAGGAAAGTTGAAATATGAAGCACTTGTTCCTTGTACAGTGGCCAGCTTTGTTGGTCACTTTATTGCTGAAAAAACGTGGGGGGTGGAGCATGAAAAACTGATTATCCAAACAGTGCCGGAGCTCTCTGTTCTCTCCCTTGTAAAAGTGATTTTATTAGCAGGCATCTTTAGTCTAATAAGTGTTTTCTATTGCCAATTAAGACATGGAATCCAAAAAATTTCCGAGAAATATACAAAGAAAAATCATATGATGAGAGCCTTTCTTGGGGGAATAATTATTGTTGCTTTAACTTTTCTAGTGGGAACTTATGATTATAATGGCCGTGGGTTAGACATGCTTCAAGAGTCATTCATACACGAAGTACCCCCTTTTGCATTTCTAGCTAAACTGGTTTTTACGGCAGTAACCTTAGGAATGGGCTTTGTTGGCGGTGAGGCGATTCCTTTATTTTTTGTAGGGGCAACATTGGGGAATACTCTATATCAATTTGTTGATTTTCCCATGTCATTTCTCGCTGCCTATGGTATGATTGCAACGTTTTGCGGCGGTGCCAATACACCTATTGCAGCCTTTCTTTTGGCGATGGAAATGTTTGATGGGAAAGGGGTAGAATACTTTTTCGTGGCCTGCTTTACTAGCTATATTATTTCAGGTCATGATGGGTTATGGCCCTCCCAAAAAATCTATGCACCAAAAAGTCGTTTATTTAATGTCACTGACGGTGAAACAATTAAAAACGTGGAACAAAAGGAGAAATCAACATAGAGAACTAGGTGCTACTATTGTAGTACCTATTTT
Source organism: Evansella vedderi (assembly GCF_030813435.1). Taxonomy (GTDB): domain Bacteria; phylum Bacillota; class Bacilli; order Bacillales; family Salisediminibacteriaceae; genus Evansella; species Evansella vedderi. The sequence goes on from NZ_JAUSUG010000007.1 coordinate 92,879, forward strand.
TTCAATTTATGGACAAACTTTTTATTGGTAATGACATAGTAATTAAGGTTAAAATCAAAAGTGCAGTATAAAAAATTTGAAACCTATAACGTGAGGTAAGGGACAACTATGAAATACTTGTATTTATCCATCGGCTTATTCATTCTTATATTATTTTTATTTTCACCTGCAATTACTTCGTTACCTATTATGAAAAACTTTTTTGAAGAAGAAGTATCAGTGACTAATGTAAATGAACAGAAAATAAATAGTGATTTGATAGGTAGGGTTAGTACTTTACAGGAAAAAAATCCAATCATCCGTGAGATAGCCCGGGAGTTTCAGGTCTATATGGTAGAAAATTTAGATGATATCTTAATACTAGTAAATAAAGAAAGGGCATTACCAGAGGATTATGTACCTTCCGATTTAGTAGAACCGGACGTTCTCTTTTCATTTGACGAACCGTTACCACAACGACTCCTGCGTCAGGAAGCAGCAGAAGCACTAGAAGAATTATTTGAGGCTGCTGCAAAGGAAAACATTCACCTCTTTGCTGTGTCTGGCTTTCGTTCTTTTGAGCGCCAACAAGCCATTTTTGCTTTCAATTGGGAAACACATGGAGAGGAAAGGGCTAATCAGTATAGTGCTCGAGCAGGTCATAGTGAGCATCAAACGGGACTAGCTATGGATATTACAAGTCAAAGTGTCAATTTTCAAATAAGTACATCATTTGGGGAGACGGAAGAAGGAATATGGGTCAAGGAAAATGCTGCAAAGTTTGGTTTTATCATTCGTTATCCAGAAGGGAAAGAAGAAATTACGGGATACCACTATGAACCATGGCATCTTCGGTATGTTGGGATAGATGCTGCAATGGAAATTGAAGAATTAGGAATAACCTTAGACGAATATATATTAGGGTATTGACCGGTATAAATACTATTTTCATTGCTTTTCTTCTTTAAATATAGGGCTTCAAACTGTAAAGCGAGGCTGGGACATAACTAAAGTGTTTAATCGGAAATACGAACAATACACTACCTTAGGGAAGTATATTTCCGAAGCGGGTAGATTGAACCTACATCTAGTTTGTTCGGATTTCTTATTAGTAAAAATACTTTTGTTCCAGCCTCGTTTTTAATCTACCATTTCGCAGGTCTAGAAAATCCGTTAAAAGCATCAAAGTCTCCCCTATAAAAGCCTAATCTTCTTAGATTGTCATGAATCTCTTTTATTTTTTCCGGTGACATTTGGTTTTTGCTTTCTGATGGAAGTGAAGTGGTTAGTGTCGTTTGTTTTTCTTTAGATGCTTTATTTTCTTGGTCTACTTTTGCTGGAGGAGTTGAAGGCTTTTTAGGTGGATTTTTTAGGATGTTTATTGTTTTAGGTCCAACGATTCCGTCGATGGTAAGACCATAATCTTTCTGGAATGCTCGGACGGCTTTATCGGTCTCTTTATCAAATTTCTTTGTAATTTCTCCAATATGATAGCCTAAGTCTTTCAGTACTTGTTTTAGCTCTTTTACTTTATCACTGTTACTCCCTAATCTTAGAACAGAATCCTTTATTACTGGTGTCGATTCCTTTACGGATTCTCCTTCCCCTACATTATAACCATTAGCCTTTGCAATACTGTCAAAGGATTTTGTTGATGAAACGATAATTACAGGTGTATTTTCCTTTACTTGATCAAAAAGCCATTTCACATCGTCGTTATGCATGCGAATACAGCCTGCACTGGCATATGTTCCAATGGAACTAGGGTTATTATTCCCATGGATAGCATAAGTAGTTCCCCAAGTTCCCCTTGCGTCAAGACCGAGCCAGCGATTACCTAATGGGTTGGCAGGGTCTCCACCCGGTATATTTTCCTTATAATAAGGTCGATTAACGATCTTATTAACAATAATGAAATTACCCTCTGGTGTTAATTCTGGACTTTTACCCGTTGCTACAGGAAAAACCCGATAAAGCTTTTCATTTTCATAGAATGCTAGTTCGTTCGTTGTTTTGTTTATGATGATGAATTGTCCATCTGCAGCCATTGTGGAAAGAGGAACTAAAAATGTGAACAAGAAACAAACAACCAATGAAAAAAGTAAAATCCTTTTTATCATAACCTTGACAACCTCCCCTTATCTCTATGTCTTTCATCATATAAGACACCAGATTTCCAGAAAAAGTTTCTTCTTTTATTTAAAAAGGGCAACCTTGGCATGGTCTTATTTTGAAGGAGGAATTGCAACAAACACAAACCGATATTCTACCAAAATTTACTTGTTACAATTTAATTACAAAAATACTATTATGATATAGTACTAGATTTGTTCAACCGAAAAATAAATAAAAAGGGGAATGCCAAAGTATGAAACTTACGAGAAAGACGTTATCACTATTTATTGCAATTATCTTGGTTTTCTCTTTATTTCCTATACAAAATGTTGCAGAAGCAAATAATCCAAATCAAAGAAATGCTATTGCTCAGGCTACTGAAGCAGTTGAAAATGCAGAGCAGCAACGAACTTGGGAAACTGTTAATATAGCTCAAAATGAGATTGATAGTCTTGGAAATGGAAGACCGATAAGAGATGATAAACAAAGGTTGCAAGACCGTTTGGAAATTGTAAAAATAGAGCTTAATCAAAGGGAGTCGGAAAAAGAACCAATTGAAGAAGATCCTATTGAAGAGGACCCCGTAATAAAGGATCCAAATGAAGATGTATACCATATCGTTGTTTCAGGGGATACACTATGGCTCATATCCATTCAATATGGAGTAACTGTTAATGAAATTAAAGAATTAAATAACTTACAATCCGACGTGATTTTTGTTGGCCAAAAATTACTTATCTCAAAAGGGGATAAGGAGTCTGATCAAGACAAAGAATCAAAAGAATTAATAGTGTTGGGGTATTATACAAAGTATTGGAATAATGATCTAGGTTCTTATCATTCCCTAACTGCTAATCATCAATACCTAAATGCTATTGCAACAGCAAGTGTTGATATTAATTTCGATGGAAGTATTACTGGATTTATTCCACATGAAGGAATTGATTTTGCTAATCGTAATGATGTATTCATCTATGCAACATTCCAAAATCATTTCAATCCAGATCTAACAAGAGCGATTTTTACAAATCCGTCACTACAGGAAACGGTAATCAATAATATGATTACTTTCGTAAAAGAGCATGGGTACAAGGGAGCTAACTTAAACTTTGAGAATATGTATGCTTCCGACCGTGAACGATTTAATGTTTTTGTGGAAAAAATGACAGAGGCCTTTCATAAAGAAGGGTTTCCTGTGATGGTTTCTGTTCCTGCCAAAACGTGTGACTGCCCAACGTGGGCATGGAGTGGGACGTTTGACTTTGCATTTTTAGGTAACAGTAAAGTGGATTACATCCAAATCATGTCCTATGACCAACATGGTTCATGGAGCCAGCCTGGTTCCATTGCTGGATACGATTGGATGAAGACTGTATTTAATTATGCAACGACACACATTCCTGCAGAGAAAATCCTAATGGGTCTACCAGCATACGGATACAGCTGGAATACATCAACGAATTCCGGTCATCAAGCACTTACGTTAAAACAAATTGATTCTATCATTGCAACGCACAACCCTGAGATCAAATGGGATGAGCATGAAAAAACTCCATATTTCCATTATGTAGATGGAGCGGGGCATAATCGTACAGTTTACTTTGAAAATGTAGATAGCCTTGCTTTGAAAACAAGCTTAGTACACGATTACAACCTTGCAGGTGTGTCCATGTGGCGCATGGGCCAAGAAAACGACAGTTTTTGGCCCGCTGTAAAAAAGGGACTAGAGAAATAGGGAGTTTCATAATCGAGGGTGAGTCAAAAGGTTTAAAAACAATCTTTTGACTCACCCTCTCTCTTTTTTAAGACATAAATTTTTTTCTGTATTTAGCAAGGGTCAAAAGGGTCCACATGTCATTGAAGCTATGATAATAGAAATAAATACTCCTAGGGAGACCGCCACCCATGGGGTAGTGTAATCGCGAATCGTCTTCTTCAAATGATTGTAACAAAAAACGCATGCCCCGTTTTATTTCTGGAGTTGGTTTATCATGTACTTCAACGAGCATTTCCAACGCCCAAGCTGTTTGAATGGGAGTACTGTATGGTAAGGGAATAAACTTTTTATGAATATCTGAACTGCAGGACTCCCCCCAGCCCCCATCGTTATTCTGCTTCCTTTCTAACCATTTCACAGCTCGATGGATCATCGGGTTATTATTTTTTACCCCGACGGAAAGTAATCCAATAACGGCTGCACTTGTTCCGTGGATGTAGGTAATCCCCCAGCGGCCAAACCAGGAACCATTCGTTTGCTGCTTCTTCTTTAGCCATTGGACAGCTTTATACACACGTTTGTCGTTTTGGTTTAAATTCAGGTCTTTTCCTAAAAACTGTAGAACTCTCCCCGTTATGTCAGGAGTGGAAGCATCCAGAATGATGCTTTCTGCTGCTTCGACTGGGATATACTTCAATATTTCTTTATCCGTATTTCTTTCAAAGGCAGGCCAACCTCCATCGGAATTTTGTAATGCGAAGACCCAATCGACACCACGCTTCCATGAATGTTGGTATAAATGACTTAGTAACGACTTTTGTTTGATGCATTGTAAAGCAGCTACCGTACAATCAACATCAGGATATTTAGTATTTATATCTGAAAACCCCCAGCCACCTGGAGACGTTCTTGGACTTTTCTTAGCCCAATCCCCTAATTTGGAATGCTGTTTGGAAAGCAAATATTCATTTGTTTTTTTTATAATAGAATGAGTAGTGGGAACTCCCGCTTCCTGCAATGCATGCCCAATCAATGCTGTATCCCAAACGGTGGAAGTGGTTAATTGTATATGCTGTCCAACCTCCAAATTGGCAATAAATGATTTTAACCCGTTCAAAGCATTTACTATAGTAGCAGAGTGTTTAGAGTAGCCGAGAGACAAAAGTGCATAAACCATTAACATGGTTGCGGTTGCATAGCCATATATCGTGCCATCACTTTCTATTCTATCTAGCATAAATTTCTCCCCGCGCTTAACTGCTTGCTCATTTAAGTATTTCGGAAGGAAAGGAATGATAAATGAACCCTTTTTTAATAATTTATAAAAAAAATGAAAGGACGAGTGAGCATGGCTTATTTTTGCTCCTGAAAAGAGTTCCTTCAGCTCTGGTGTATTTTTATTTTCTAGTACGAAGTTTCGATCTGAAGCAATCATTATTGGTACGAAATGTACTCTTGCATGTCCCGAGAAGTCAAATAAATGAATAGGAAACCAACGGGGGAGGTGGATAAATTCAGGAGGTATCATCAAGGTTTTAGACCAAGGCAGTTGTCCAGTTAACGCCAGGAAAACTTGGGTAAGGAGCATTGTTACATTTTCCATACCGCCCCTAGATATAATAAACTCCTTTGCCCTTTTCATATGGGGTTCGTCTTTTTGGCTATAGCCTGCGTAGAGCAAAGCATAGTAAGCCTCAATCGTTGCTTCTAAATTGCCTTTTTCATCGGGATAAACGTTCCAAGAACCATTAGAAGCTTGCATACTTAAAAGTCTTTTACATAGCTGGTCTATTAGCTTTGGTTTATCTATTTCTAACGATTTTAAGAAAATGACCATATAGGAATCAATGGAAGGACCCACTTCTAAGTAGTAACGCCATGCTCCATCCTCTTCTTGCTTTGTTGTAAACATATGAATAAGCTGGTTAATTTTCAACTCCACTTTTCTATTGATATCCATATTAAATCCCCTTTTTCAAACACCGTAAATTCTGTAGTAAAACGTATTACAGTTTATGAAGTTATTGTAAAATTGGCAATAATAATCATGTAAGGAGGGAGTTGGAGATATTTCGTTTTTCTAAATAAAACGGTATAATGGAGCACATATAACATTTTAAAAGGGGTAATGAAAGATGAAAGTACTTTTGGAACAGTTAACTACCTTACATGGACCTTGTGGCTACGAACAACCAGTTAGCAAATGGGTGAGAGATACAGTGAAACCCCTTGTAGATGAGGTTACTGTAGATTCACTAGGGAATGTTATTGCAACGAAAACAGGAAGGGCATCTGGTCCAATTATGGTTATGACTGCCCATATGGATGAAATAGGTTTTATTGTGAAAAAAATCGAAAACAACGGCCTTATCCGCTTTGAAAAGCTAGGGGGAAATGATGATCGCTTTCTTCTTACTCAAAAAGTACAAATCCGCACAAAAACAGGGCTACTTACGGGAGTAATTGGAAGCATTTCTGCTCATTATGCTAAATTTGATGATGCCAGTCGAGTGCGAAATCATCGTCAATTATATATTGATGTGGGGGCTAAAAGTAAAGAGGATGCTATCGCATTAGGGGTACAAGTAGGTAACCCAATTACTTGGTATCCAAGCATGGATTATCTCGGCAATGAAAGCACCGGCAGATTTGTTGGAAAAGGTTTTGATGACAGAGCAGGATGTGCTGTACTTATTCAAGTTTTGCAAGAGCTAGACGAGTCTGGCTTTGCAGGCACATTGACGGCTATTTTTACAGTCCAAGAGGAAGTTGGCTTAAGGGGAGCACAGGTGGCTGCAAGGCAAGTAAAGGCAGATGTGGCAATTGCAATTGATACAACAGCAGTGAGCGATACACCAGAAGAAACGATGGATGACACCCTTTCGATTGGGGCCGGTACAGGAATAAAGGTTCTAGATTTTAGTTTAATTTCCCATCCTTCAGTAAAGGAAAAACTTATTCAATTAGCAAATGATAAGGAAATTCCATTCCAAATGGAAGTATTCCCTGGTATTGGGACCGATGGGGGAGCCATGAGCTTAGCTAATCATGGAATTCCAACAGGTGTCCTTTCCATTCCTTCAAGATATGCCCATTCACCGGTTGAAGTGATTGATATGAAGGATTTGGTTGCTACTAAAGATTTGTTAAAAGCATTTATCTTATCTTTAAACAGTAATTCACAGTTTTCATTTATTGATGGGGAATAAATGGTAGTTAGTACACAGTTTACTATACTAAGTAAACAACAGCACCGAAACAGTGAAAGGAAGATGAAAGAGAATAATTTCTATGGTAATTGACATACCATTTTACATACTTATCTAATAAGAATCCTGTATTGTCAATGTAAAAGAAAAGTTTATTTGCCATTAGAAAGGCCTTATCCAATGCATTCACATCCTTTTTTAGGTAGTGTGTACTAAAAAATGGATATTATGCATTGTATTTCTAACAACCTCTTCTAGTAAAAAAAAGGGAGTCAAAAGGAATGGTTTTTACCTTTTGACTCCGCTCAAGGCTTCTTTAATTTAACTGTTCACTTTTCCTTAATTCAAGGTAATAGTTTGCGAATATTTCGGCAACAATTTCAGCGGTTTTAAAGGATTCTTCTAACGTGTTATCTACTCCACCTATTTCTAATAGGAAGGAGAATTCTGAAATATCTTGGTTATAAATCCCGTTTCTTCCACTTGTTCTTTCATATCCAAATACACCTCTACTTAAGCCAGGAAAACTTTCTTCCATCATATAATGTAACTTTGTTGCGTGCATCTGGTTTCTTTCGAAATTATCATGACTTTCCCCAATTACGAAGAAAGGTCTAGCTAATTCCCGCCCATTAATTTCTACTGTACTATTTTCTCTTCGTGCGGCATCCCGGTGTAAATCGAATATAAAATCAAATTCTGTCTCATCTAAATACTCCTTCACATATTCCCTTGATAAATCATAGGATTGATGTACTTCCATGTCACGCTGATGAAGTTCAGCCACCATATCTCTCGTATCTACGACTACATTAAACCCTCTTTTTTCTAACTCTTCACCCAAACGTTCTCCTACTAATGTAATATTAACTTCATTATGGGATGCTAGGTTAGGATTATCATTAGGAACATTTAGGTGAGGGAGGAATGATTCCCAACTATGAGTATGGTGTATCAAGATGTTTACTTCTTCCTCTCCGATGCTTGTTATTTCATTCTGGTTATCATATACATAATTAACGTAGTCTCCATTATCTTCCATTTCATTAGAAGCAGCTTCCCTTTCTTCTAATAGAACTTGAAGAGGAGGAGAAGATTCGAATGGGAGATTTGCGAAGTTGGCCCCTTCACCAGCAACAATAATTCGTCCATCGAATGCTGCCAAACCAGGCAGTTCTCTTCCGAGCAATGTTCTTAAATCGCTAGTATCTATATTTGTAGCCACCGTAAATGCCCAATTCAAAAGGGAAGGCTCCTTAAACGTTTCTGGTAGAGCTTGCTCGGAATAACTGTTTTCGAATGAGAATAAGTAAAATAGCTCTTCACCAGATATATTGGTTACAGCTTGCTGAACAGTAGTAGAAGAAATATTAAACGAAACTAGTATACTAATTAAAAAAAATAGTAATAGAACACCTGATATAGTTTTTATAAACAAATCTTTCATTGAAGCTACCGCAGAACCTTGTTTCATCTAATCATCCTTCTCTATTAAATACTATATAAGACTACTATGAAAAAGATGAAATTAATAGAACAGAATCTATTTAGAAATAATAAAACTAGGTTCTAGTGAATATAATTTTCGTAAAATTTTGTTGTTATTTGAAAAGCTTGTATGAACGGAAGGCGGCGACTCCAGCGACGAGCATCACTTCTTGAATTTACTACGAGTTGTCTCGACGCAAGTTACTACAGAGCAAGGCTGGTAGAGGAAGAGACAGGACCCTGTGCGGGCTGTCTCTTCTTCAATTGATCATTTAATGCTATAGTAATCCATCCTGCTCGAACAGATAGGAATATGGTATATCGATAAACAAAAACAATCCATTATCTAATGGAAAGGAATAGGTGCGAATCATTTCATCCTTTTCGATATCTGTATATAGATCGGAAAGTATACCTTTTTTCTCTAAATCCATCCTTACAATGTTTTCGATAAAATAAGGGCGCCAGCTCCAGTTTTTTTGACGGCTTTCCCTTTCTAATTCCCACGTACCATCTACCGTTTTTACAGCATTGGAGGATTGTTGAAAGCCATCATGGTCACAGATGTAGACACGAAAGGAAAACGACGAAAGTCCCTTTGCGATCGTTAATACAACATCATCATAGTTACTAAAGGATTTTATTGTTTTTAATGTAACTTTTAATGTTTGGCTAAGCTTTTCTGATAAGGAAAGCTGGGCGGCTATTTTTTTACGTTCATGTTCAATAAAGCGGTGAAATTCTTTTTTCATCGTTTCCTTACTAAAATCAGCTGCTACAAAAGAGCCTTTAGGTCTACCTAGGTAAAAGCCTTGATAATATCTTGCACCATTTCGCCAAGCAAAGTTAAGTTTCGGATAGCTGTCAATTCCCTCAAAAAGAAGGGTTGCACCAAGTTTTCGTGTTAATAAAGATAAGGAGTGAAGAACATCTCTATAAAGCTCAGGAAAGGTATCCCCCTCAATGAAACCTACATTGACCTTAACTATATTTGGGTTAAGGTGGGCCAAACGTTCAAGGTTGCTGGACGAAATACCAACATCACCAACAGCAATATTGATACCGGTACTTTGAACATAGGTGATAAAGTGTTTTACTTCTGAATAATTTGCAGCATAATCCTTTTCTTTTATTTCTAATACAATCCGATCTAAGGAAAGACCTTTGTTTTGATACGAGATTAATTTTTCCAATAATTGATCCCCATTATCCCCTAATAACGAGTGAATGTTAACGTTTAGAAATAAATATAGTTCAGGTTCTTCAAGAAAATGCTCTAAGGCAAGGGTCTGTACATGGTCATCAATTTCATCCCGATATTCTTCAGGAATGGTATCGTCATTAAAGAAAGCACCAAGACTTTGTGGACCATTATCCGTATTCATTCTTGCAAATACTTCATATCCTACAACAATTTGTTTATCGGCACTTATAATAGGTTGGTAATAGGGAACAATTTGGTCTTTATTTAAAAGGATATCTAATGGATCCATTTAAGTTCACCTCTAACTTTCTTGAGGAAGATTGTTATATTATACCATAGGATTTAAAGAAGGTAATTCTACAGACTTTTATTAAGGCTGTTTCCTAATATTGGTGTTTGGAGCAATTTTTTTGCTAAGATAAGCAACAGGCGGACGCTGTCCACTTCTCCAAGCTTTTCAAAAAGAAAAAGTTTACAAAAACAGCTTAATATAAAATCTGAATTTACTTCTAAGAATATGGAAATCTTTAACGTAGAAAAATGCTGGTTAAAATACATATTATTTTCTCTCTCCCACACAATAGTATTGAACAATTGAAAGGAGGAATTCAAGGTGCCAAACAATAATCAACTTTTAGTACCTGGAGTAGAACAAGCTCTAGATCAAATGAAGTATGAGATTGCACAAGAATTCGGAGTTCAATTGGGGGCAGAAGCAACATCACGTGCTAATGGATCTGTAGGAGGAGAAATCACAAAGCGTTTAGTTCAAATGGCTGAGCAGCATTTTAGCGGAACTCACCAGTAATTAAACGTAATTCACACCTCCAGTAAATGAATAAACATGGCTAGAGCATGGGAAACCCCATGCTCTTTTATTTAAAATGAGAAGGTTACGCGACCGTCTCACGCACTTTAGAAAGGAAAAAATAGTGGTAATAGCAGCACTGCTATAAGGGCTATTATAAGCTGTAAAGGGATACCTACCCGAACGAAGTCAAGGAAGGTATATTTTCCAGCAGCCATTACCATGGCATTCGGTGGTGTGGCAACAGGGGTAGCAAAGGCCATACTAGAAGAAAAGGCTACGGCCATTACCATTGGATTGGGACTAACCCCCATTTGCTCCGCAGTGAGAATAGCAACGGGAAACAGTAAAACTGCTGTTGCTGTATTACTTATAAATTGACTGAATAGGGAAGTGATGGCATATAACCCTGCAAGTACTGCAAGTGGTCCTACCATCCCAAGACTGCCAATTAAACCTTCAGAAATAAAGGTTACTCCACCTGTATTTTCTAAGGCCGTGGCCATAGGGAGCATACAGGCAATTAAAATAACCGTTTGCCAGTTAATGGACTGGTACGCCTGATCCGTTTGTCTTACGCAGTCGGTCAACACCATTAATACGGCAGTTACTACTACAGATACAACGGCAGGAACCCATTCAAATACCATAGATGTGAGCATCGCCAACAAAATGATCCCTGCTACTAAACTTTTATTTGTTTGATTAGCAAGATCCGTATCCTCAGCAGCAGACTTTAACACAACCGTATCATTCTTCTCAGAAGAAAGAAGGTTGATGTCCTTCCATTTACCATGAACGAGTATAGCATCTCCATATTGGAGCATTTCATCTGGTGTAGATCTTCTTGCTTCACTAAATTGATGCTTTAAAGCTAACACAGTTAGCCCATATTTTTCTCTAAAATTGGCTTTCCGGATCGTTTGATTAATTAATCGCGATTGAGGTGTTAAGATAACTTCTGCCAAATGAGATTCCTCTAATTGATAGGCCTCTTCTTTTTCTGGGACTAAGCCACTTTCCTCCATCAGCCTAGAAAGTGCACTTTCCTCACCGTAGATAAGAAAAATATCATCTACTTCTACTTCATAGCTAGGAACCACGGTAATCCGCTTCGTTTGTCCCCGTCCATTAAGGCGTAAGCGCGAACCAGTATCTTTCTTGATCACCTCTAACAGCGTGATCTCATAGGTGGTGGCTAATCGAAGCTCCTTGATGGTTCGACCGATAAGCTTGCTTCCTGCCGGTACCTTTACAACAGAAATATAGTCCGTAACTCCGTATTGATCCACTAATTCTGCTGCATCAAATTCTTCCGTCCCTCCCGTTCTCTCTTCAATGGGTTTATTAAGCATACGACGACCAATAAACCATAAATAAAGTATACCAGCTAACAACATAATGGAACCTACAGGTGTGAAGGAAAAAAAGTTGAGGGCACCATAGCTTGCATCCTGTAAGCTTTGGCTGGCAATTAAATTTGGAGCCGTACCAATTAAGGTTAAGGCTCCCCCCATACTGCTTGCAAAAGCTAATGGTATCAATAGCATTCCAGGGTGAAGCTGCATTTGTCGACATAGGCTAACTACAACAGGGAGGAGAATGGCAACTGTTCCTGTATTACTAATAAATCCACTTAATATTGCTACTAGAATGAGCATAAAAATGGTCAGCTTCCATTCACTATTTTTCGTTGTTTTAACAAGTAAATCCCCGGCCTTTTGGGCTAATCCACTTTGGAATACTCCTTCACCAACAATAAATAAGGCGGCAACCATGATTACTACACTATTAGAAAATCCAGCGAAAGCCTCGGGAACTGTAATAAGACCTGTTAGGAGTAAGGAAAGGAGCGCGATCGTTGCCACAAGATCTGCCCTAAATCGCGGAACCAAAAAGCAGATTGTAGTAATGATCAAAATAAGAAAGACCAATTGCATATCCGTTATCATAATCACTGTATCCTTTCAAATTTGAATTTTAATTAGGCTCGAACCAGAAAATAAATAGTAAAAAATAAAATTACTTTCTCTATTATTCTGCACTTTAGAAAAGATATTATAATGAATTCATTTTTATAAAAGTTAAATATCAGGTGCATCTATCAATCCTGAATGGAACAACCTATAGATTGATTCATTCTGTTTTTGCGAAATTTGTCTTATTTTGAAACAAACTCTATTGACACACCTGTATATACAAGTTAAACTTAATCAAGTAAAGGGGATCTTGTATATACAAGTTTTTGAAAATGAAAGCGTATTTAAATTTTTACAAAGAAAGAGGAGGAGTTCACGTGGCAATTGAGAGAAAAACAGTGGAAGAGATCATCGATGCCATCGGTGGAAAGGAAAATATAGATTCCGCAACTCATTGTGTAACAAGGTTACGTTTAGTTTTACATGATGAAGGAAAAGTGGATAAAGAAAAACTTGAAAACATTGATATTGTAAAAGGAAACTTTAGTACGAATGGTCAGTTTCAAGTTATTATTGGACAAGGTCTTGTGGATAAAGTATATAAAGAGCTTGTAAACATAACAGGTATTGGGGAAGCATCAAAAGAAGATACGAAAGCAGCTGCAGAGAAAAAAATGAACCCACTTCAACGTGGGATTAAAACCTTAGCAGATATCTTCATTCCAATACTACCTGCAATCGTTACTGCTGGTTTATTAATGGGGATATATAACCTTTTGTCTGGTCAGGGAATTTTCTATGATGAACAATCCCTTATCGAGGTACACACTCAGTGGGCGGATTTTGCCAATATTATTCACTTAATCGCGAATACGGCATTTGTTTTTTTACCTGGCTTAATTGGTTGGTCTGCCGTGAAAAAATTTGGTGGAAATCCACTACTAGGTATTGTTTTAGGTTTAATGCTTGTTCACCCAGATTTATTAAATGCGTGGGCATATGGTGCAGCACAAGAAGCTGGAGAAATTCCTTATTGGAATCTATTCGGTTTAGATGTAGCAGCAGTAGGGTATCAAGGTCAAGTATTACCAATTTTAGTTGCTTCCTATGTATTAGCGAAGCTAGAAATCGTATTACGTAAGCGAATTCCAGATGCATTTCAATTATTATTAGTAGCCCCAATTGCCCTTCTGGTTACAGGTTTCTTAGCATTTATCGTAATTGGCCCTATTACTTTTACAATTGGTAACGGAATCACGACAGTATTTGTAACTATTTTTGATAATTTTGCTGCCATCGGAGGATTATTATATGGATTGATTTATGCACCATTAGTAATTACAGGTATGCATCATACGTTCTTAGCAGTGGATATTCAATTAATTGGAACAACGGGCGCTACGTTCCTATGGCCAATTTTAGCCTTATCTAATATTGCCCAAGGTTCTGCGGCCTTAGCAATGATGTTTGCAACAAGAGATGAAAAGCTGAAGGGTCTTTCCCTTACCTCTTCCATTTCTGCCTATTTAGGGATTACTGAACCAGCCATGTTCGGGGTTAATTTACGATTTAGATATCCATTTATTTGCGCTATTATCGGTTCAGGGATTGCTGCTGTATTGATTACTATAAACAGAGTTACTGCCTTTTCCATTGGGGTCGGTGGATTGCCTGGTATTTTCTCTATCGTACCTGATAAGTGGTTACCGTTCTTTTTTGGTATGTTAATTGCCTTAATAGTACCGTTCGTATTAACGTTAATTGTGGCAAAAATAAAGAGACAATAATACTTGAAGGTGCCTTGGTTATATTAGTGACCAAGGTACTCTACATATTCACTTAAATTAAAGAAGTTCGGAGTTGAAGAAGGATGAAACAAAATGAATGGTGGAGAAAAGCTGTTGTATATCAAATTTACCCAAAAAGCTTTAATGATACTACAGGAAATGGTGTTGGTGATCTTCAGGGGATTATTAACAAACTTGATTATTTGAAAAAACTGGGTATAGATGTTATTTGGTTAACACCTATATATTCTTCCCCACAAAAGGATAATGGCTATGATATAAGTGATTATTTTTCCATTCATGAAGAATATGGGACAATGGAAGATTTTGATCGACTCCTGCAAGAAGCCCATAACCGTGACATTAAAGTGATCATGGATATTGTTGTAAATCATACATCAACGGAGCATGAATGGTTTAAGGAGTCTGCAAAATCGAAAGATAATCCATTCCGAGATTATTATATTTGGAAAGATCCAGTGAACGGGGAAGAGCCAACAAATTGGGTGTCTAAATTTGGTGGGTCCGCATGGAGGTATGATGAAAAGACGGAACAATACTATCTTCATTTATTTGATGTGACCCAAGCGGATTTAAACTGGGAGAATGAAGCGGTGCGTGAGGAAGTTTATGATATGATGCACTTCTGGTTTAAAAAGGGAGTAGACGGATTCCGACTGGATGTAATTAATTTAATATCTAAGGATCAACAGTTTCCAAATGATGATGGAAGTGTTCCCCCTGGTGATGGGCGCAAATTTTATACAGATGGACCAAGGGTTCATGAATTTATGCAAGACATGAACAAACAGGTTTTTTCAAAATATGACGCCCTTACTGTTGGGGAAATGTCTTCAACAACCATTGATCATTGTATTAAATATACAAATCCAAATCGACATGAATTAAGTATGACATTTAATTTTCATCACCTGAAAGTAGATTATCCTAATGGAGAAAAGTGGGCCATTGGGGAGATGGATTTCCAAGCATTGAAAGATATATTATCCAAATGGCAAGTGGAAATGCATAAAGGTGGGGGATGGAATGCCCTGTTCTGGTGTAACCATGATCAACCCCGTGTCGTAACCCGGTATGGAAATGATGGGGAATATCATAGGGAATCTGCAAAAATGCTAGCAACTACGATCCATATGATGCAAGGAACTCCTTATATTTATCAAGGGGAAGAGTTCGGAATGACGGATCCAAAATTTAAGGATATTTCCCAATATCGTGATGTGGAAACATTGAACTATTATGAAATCATGAAAGAGCGAGGAGTTCCGGAAGGGGAGATCATGGAGATTATTACGCGTAAATCCCGTGATAACTCACGTACTCCAGTGCAATGGAATGCTTCGGAGAACGCAGGATTTACAATTGGTACACCTTGGATTGGGATCCCAGATAACTATACAACTATTAACGCTGAGGCTGCAATAAAGGATAATCAGTCCATTTTTTATCATTATCAGCAGCTAATTAAACTGCGTAAACAATATGACATTATTACCTACGGAGATTTCAAGCTCATTGAAGAGGAGCATCGGCAAATTTTTGCCTATTTGAGAAGATATGAAAAGGAAGTTCTACTTGTGGTAAATAATTTTTACGAGAAAGAAACATCTTTTGAACTGCCGGAGGAACTATTGGGGCGAAAAGGGGATGTGTTACTATCTAATTATGAGGATTCAAGTATTCCTAAGGAGTCCCTTATCTTACGTCCTTATGAATCCATTGTTCTTCATTTTGCTGGGTAATATAAGAAAAAAATAGGTGGTTTGAAATGAAGCGTAAATATTTAAAGGTTTATGATGAATTAGTACAACTTATCCAAAGTGGAAAACTAAAGGCCCAAACGAAGCTTCCTTCAGAAAATGACCTTGCTGAACAATATGATACAACGAGGGAAACGATCCGAAAAGCATTGAAACTGTTGTCGGAGCATGGGTATATTCAAAAAATCCAAGGGAAAGGCTCCATTATACTAGATATTAATAAATTTAACTTTCCCATATCTGGATTAGTCAGTTTCAAGGAATTAGCTTCAAAAATGGGACAACGGGCAAGGACCCATTTAGTAAAACTAGCATCTGCCGATCCCACTGATTATATTAAGGAACAGCTTCAGCTAGATGGATCTGAAACCATTTGGGAGGTAATTCGAGTCCGAGAAATGGACGGGGAAAATGTTATTTTGGACAAAGACTATTTAAATAAAAAATTAATCCCCGACTTAACAGTAAGGGTGTGTGAAAACTCTATTTATGAATACATCGAATCAGAGCTCGGTCTAGTAATCAGCTTTGCCAAAAAGGAAATTACCGTAGAGGAAGCGACGGATGAGGATAAAAAGTTATTGGATTTAGAAGGCTTTTCCAGTATTGTTGTGGTGAAAAATCATGTGTATTTAGATGATACTAGCTTATTTCAATATACGGAATCCCGGCATAGACCAGATAAGTTTCGCTTTGTGGATTTCGCTAGAAGGAATTGAAGGGTAGAAGGGAGATTATTATTATGTTAAAAAAGTTGTTCGGAAAAAAAGAGGTACAAACGGAAGAAACCATTGTTGCCCCAATAACAGGTAGTGTCAAAAAGCTGGAGGATGTACCGGATCCAGTTTTTTCTCAAAAAATGATGGGAGATGGAATTGCCATTGAACCTATAGAAGGAGTTGCTGTAGCCCCCGTAGACGGGGAAGTTATTCAATTTTTCCATACAAAGCATGCCATTGGAATACGCTCCAAGACAGGTGTTGAAATCCTTATCCATGTTGGGTTAGAGACAGTGAACATGAAAGGGGAAGGGTTTACTGGTCATGTGAAAGAAGGAGATAAGGTGAAAGCTGGTGATAAGCTAATTACTTTTGACCTAGAGCTTATTAAAGAGAAGGCCTCCAGTACTATCACACCAATCGTTATTACAAATGGTGATATTCTTGATTCGGTTAAGAAGCTGGAGCAAGCGGAATGCAAAAAAGGGGAAACACCTCTTATGGAAACGAAGATAAAAGTATAATTTTTAGTTTCTAAGAGCCTTACCCCATTAGAAGCACTAGAGTATTGGTGTTTGCTTCTCGCGTCGCTCTCCCACTACGATTAAAACCACTCGTAGTGGGATTTATTAATATTACGATGGTTAACGTGAGGGTGGTTCAAAAGGTTAAAAACTTTTGAGTCATTCTTCTTTATTTTTTGGGGAAAGGTTGGAAATTATATGAATGTAATAGAAAAACAATTTTAGTTTAACTCACTGACCCTATTACTTTATCTAATTTCACTTATCTATCCTTTTACGTTACCTTTTATTAAGTAATTAAAAGAATATGGGCATTTTTTTACTTTTGTAACTATACTTAATTAATATAACATTATTATTTTTCAGTCAACTTACTTGAATTATTTAAATCCTTTATTTATAATAAATAACCATATTGAATTTATTATAAATTTTAGTAAGAAATAGGGGAATATAGCTTAATGTAGATTAGGTTTTAAAATTTTTATCTTTTATGTTATTGGATTGATCATTCTTATTATTTCATTTGTTATGAAAACTAGTAATATGATCTATCCAATCATATAAAATATATAGCATTCTATCTTTTTTTGTACATATTAAAAATGATCTCCTATAGAGTTATTTCAAATCCATACCACTACCTGAGTGGACACTTTTTAATTGATTTATACATGCTACGTTTTCGAAACCGAAGATGACCTTTTAAATCCTCGGTACCTGTTTTATGGTCATTTACCTTGTATGGTCCCACCGAAACCATATGGTAATCATGACTCTCCTGGATTTACTCTACCGTATTCACAAAATTTCATTCACTGATACTTAAACCGTATCTATTTTTAAACCCAATTTTTATTAAGGGAATGTTAAGAGAGACCGAATGAATGGAGTAGTCTTTTCTTTCGTTATCTCGCTAGGATGTTTGTTTTGGGGGTTTTTTGAATCTTATATCCAATTAATGACAATTTAGTATTTTTAGAAGGGAGGTGACACTTCAAGTAGGAAAAGGAACCATTTCGATGAAATGGAGCCCTCTTTAATGAAATTACATAAAAGGAGAGAGAGATGGATTTTTCTACCAAACAAAATCAATTTATTAACAATGCATTAATGATTCACCAAGAATTAATTGAGTGGAGAAGATATCTTCATCAAAATCCAGAGTTAGGTTTGGAAGAGTTTAATACACAAAAGTTTGTTATGGAAAAACTAGAAGAAATGGGTGTTAAGCATCAACCGTTAACGGAAACAGGTGTAATAGCAATAATAGAAGGACAAGAAGATGGCCAAACAATTGGGTTAAGAGCGGATATGGATGCGCTACCTATTCAAGATGAAAAGGATGTTCCCTATAAATCCCAAATTGCAGGAAAAGGCCATATGTGTGGGCATGACGCTCATACAACAATGCTCTTAGGTGCTGCTAGATTGTTACAACAAACACCGCCCAAAAAGGGGAGAGTAAAGCTAATTTTTCAACCGGCTGAGGAAGGGCGTTTTGGGGCAGACAAAATGATTAAGGCCGGTGCTTTAGAAAACCCGAAGGTGGATGCTATCGCTGCCCTTCATGTACAACCTACGGTTCCAAGCGGAGAAGCGACGATAACAAATGGGATTACGTGTGCAGCAGCTGACTTTTTCGAAATAGAAATTATTGGCAAGGGTGGACATGCTGCACATCCACACCAAGCCATAGATCCGATCACCATTTCAGCAGAGGTTATTTCGTCATTACAGCAAATAACGAGTCGTCAATTAGACCCGTTATCATCTGCAGTCATTACGATTGGTCAAATTCATGGTGGGACAGCGGATAATGTTATTTCCTCTTCCGTAAAGTTTGGAGGTACCGTTCGTACTTTAGACGTAGCGTTACGTGACAAGATGGAAGAAAAAATGGAAACGATTTTAAAGGGGATAACGAGTGCATTTGGTGCTACTTATCAACTGAATTATAAATACTTTTTCCCATCTGTTGTTAATGATGAAAGCCTATTACCAATTTTAGAAGAATCGGCTGGCGAGGTGTTAGGGGAAGGTAAGCTTACCCATGTAAGCCCTTCCATGGGGGGAGAAGATTTTTCCTTTTTTACTCATAAGGTCCCTGGAATCATGTTTCGACTAGGAGTTAGGAATGAGGAGAAGGGGATTACTGCTCCATTACACCATCCACTATTTGATTTGGATGAAGATGCTTTGCCATTGGGCTCAGCAATGCTAGCTCAATTTGCAAATAAATTTTTAAGTAAATAATAAGGGGGATGTAAATGATGAAACGACGATTTTGGTTGATGCTGTTAGTGTTGTTTATGGGAACTATGTTTCTAGCAGCATGCGGAGGAGATTCTGAGGAAACTGCAAGTCCAAACGACCATGAAACAGACAGTGATGTAGAGGGAGAAGAAGATACTGACGGTGCAACAGATGACAACACCGAAGTTAATTCGTTAGTGATTGGAGTAGGAGCTGATATGGCTTCCTTTGATATTCACAATCATAACGCAACAAACACCGAAGCTATTCATATTAATATTTTTAGTTATTTAGTTGTTAGAGATGGTGACGGGGGGTTCGATGGTTATTTAGCAGAGAGTTTTGAAAATGTTGATGAAACAACTTGGCGATTTGTTCTTCGGGAAGGAGTTCAATTCCATAATGGGGAGGAGCTTACAGCTGAAGATGTGAAATTTACCCTTGATCGTGTTCGTACAGATGAGACATTAATTGAACATAACAACTTTAATCAAATTGCTGAAGTAAATATTTTAGGAGATTATGAGTTTGAAATCATTACGGAAGGTCCAGAGCCAATCCTATTAAACCGTTTATCAAAAATTGGTGCTGGAATACTACCAAAAAATTATATTGAAGAAGAGGGATGGGATCACTTTCTTTCCAATCCTATTGGTACAGGTCCCTTTAAATTTAACGAATGGAGACGTGACGATAGAGTAGTATTAGAGCGTTTTGATAATTATTTTGGTGGAGATGTTACGGAGTGGGAGGAAGTTGTCTTTCGTGTGATTCCAGAGTCGTCTACTAGAGTAAATGAATTGCTTACTGGTGGTATTCAGATTGCAGAAAATGTTCCACCAGCAGAATGGGATCGAGTAAATAATAATGAAGGAACTTCAATCGTCAGTGGCCCAACTACACGTGTTATGTTACTCACTTTAAAACAGGAAGAACAATATGCCACAAGTGACATACGAGTAAGACAGGCTATTGATTATGCCATTAACAATCAAGCTATAACAGAGCATGTATTAGCAGGGAAAGGTACACCAATACAGTCCCGTGTGACACCAGGTAGTACAGGTGCTCACCCAGATTTGTATGATGTATATAACTTTGATCAAGAAAAGGCAAGAGCATTACTAGAGGAAGCAGGGTATGGAGATGGCTTAGAGATCACTTTTAATTCACCACAAGGTCGTTACATGATGGATACAGAAGTTGCAGAATTAATTCGTGGTATGTTAAGTGAAGTGGGAATTACAGCCAATTTAGAATTTATGGAATGGAGTAATTTTGTTGATATGCACTCAAACGGTACAAACGAAGAGATGTACTTAGTGGGATTAGGGAATTCTATGTTTGATGCAGCATTAGGGATGACAAGTTTCCACTCTCGTGCTGCCCACCGATCAGGTTATGCGAATCCAGAATTAGATGCATTATTAGATGCTGCAGAAACTAATATGGATCCAGAGGAACGACATGAGCTATATCTAGAAGCACAAGAAATTGTCGTTCGTGATATGCCATTTGTATTCTTATATCAAGTAGAAAATATCTCTGGGATTACTGATGGTATAGATTATGAACCTTCCGTTGATGAACTCATATATATTCCGAATATCAATCGGAATTAACCAGAATGAAAAGAGATTTTGCATTTAGCATTTAACTTAATGGCTAGGGTGGAATATCCCCCTAGCTAATTAACTTTTGAATCGGAGGTGAAGGTATGGGGCGATATTTAATTCGACGAGTACTGCAAGTAATACCGGTATTATTAATTATTTCGTTTATCGTTTTTGCATTGGTATATATGGCGGGAGATCCAGTCTCACTGATGTTACCTGAAGAAGCCAGCCAAGAGGAAATAGACAGTTTAAGGGAAGCGCTTGGTCTTAATGACCCCTTACATGTTCAGTACGGAGTCTATATCATTAATGCGCTCCAAGGTGATTTTGGAAAGTCATACCGTTATAATCAGGACGCATTATCGATTGTTTTGGAACGGTTACCACAAACCTTGGAATTAGCCATTGTTTCCATGATTTTTGCAACGATTATTGCAATCCCCCTTGGAATTTGGTCAGCTTCCAAGCAGAATTCCTATATCGATTTAATTGCAACAGGTGCCTCTGTACTTGGAAAAGCCATGCCGAATTTTTGGCTTGGAATCATGTTAATTTTACTACTGTCTGTTAATTTAGCCATTTTTCCTGTTTCAGGAAGAGGTACTCTCATGCATATAGTCCTACCAGCCATTACACTAGGAACGGCAATCGCAGCGGAGATGACACGATTGATTCGATCAAACATGATTGAAATTATGCAACAGGATTATGTAAGAACTGCCAAAAGTAAAGGGCAGAAGGATTCTATAGTAACCTACCGTCACGCCTTTAAAAATTGTTTAATCCCCGTTGTTACAATTATGGCTCTACAAACTTCTGGTTTAATTGGAGGAGCTCTCGTTACAGAAGTCGTTTTTGCTTGGCCAGGTATGGGACAATTGCTAGTTCAAGCTGTCAATGCTAGAGATATGGCTATTGTTCAAGCATGTGTATTTGTTATTGCTGTAGCAGTTATATTAATGAACTTATTGGCAGATATCATTTATCGAATGATTGATCCTAGAATTAAATATGAATGATTGGAGGTTTGAGAATGTCTACAAATTCAGCAATGGAACCAGGTACTTCGATGGAGGAGCAATTTGAGGTTTCTAAGGGAATCAACCCCTGGATTCGTTGGTTTAAATTGCTATTGAGAAGTAAAACAGGAACAACAGGTTTCATTATTGTGTTAACTGTTTGCATCACAGCTATATTTGCACCTCAAATTGCACCTTATGATCCTGATGCAATGAATCCTGCAAATATGAATGCACCCCCAGTTTGGTTAGAAGGGGGAACGAGTGCTCATATTTTAGGGACGGATAGCCTTGGTAGAGATATGTTAAGTCGGGTTATTTATGGAAGTCAGGTCTCCTTACTTATTGGTGTATTTTCTGTTATTGTAGCTGGCTCTATCGGACTAGTATTAGGAATTCTAGCAGGCTATTACGGCAGGTGGATAGACAATTTACTTATGAGGGTTGTAGACGCCTTCTTAGCTGTACCAAATATTTTATTACTACTTGTTATTTTAGGAATCTTCGGATCTAATCTTATAACACTTATTTTAGTTTTAGGTGTTACGAATTGGGTAATATATGCACGTTTAGTTCGGGGGGAGGTTTTGACCTTAAAGGAAAGGGATTTTATCCGTGCAGCTCGTTCTATAGGTACAAATGACCGAACGATCATGTTTAAGCATATATTACCGAATGTATTTTCTTCATTTATTGTTATATCTACTTTAAGTGTTGCCACAACTCTTATTATTGAAGCCTCTTTAAGTTTTTTAGGGTTAGGTATTCAACCGCCTACTATCTCATGGGGGTATATGTTAAGTACTGGCCGTGATTATTTAGCAACTAGTTGGTGGTTGGCTACCTTCCCAGGCCTTGCTATTACTATCACGGTATTAGGAATTATCTTCTTAGGGGACTGGTTGCGTGATGTTTTAGATCCACGCTCACAAGGACGCAGACCTTAATTACAGTTAATTTAATTATTGAAAGGGGGAAAAGCCTTTGATACAGGAACAAGAAAAACCTTTATTAGATGTACGTAACTTAAAAACATATTTTCACACAGAAAATGGAGTGGTTCCCTCCGTGGATGGTGTTTCATTTCATATAAATAAAGGAGAAGTCATTGCTATTGTAGGTGAATCTGGTTGTGGAAAGAGTGTCACCTCGTACTCCGTAATGGGACTTGTTGGACAACCGGGGAAAATTGAGGGTGGTGAGATCCTCTTTGAAGAAAAAGATTTAACAAAGCTGAGTAATGGCCAAATGCGAACATTACGCGGTAATGAAATCTCGATGATTTTCCAAGAACCATTAACTTCTTTAAACCCGTTATTTACTGTAGGGTTTCAAATTTCTGAAGTGATTATGCTTCATGAAAAGGTTTCTAAAAAAATTGCAAAGCAAAAAACGGTTGAAATGATTAATAAAGTTGGGATACCTAATGCTTCGAAAATCTACTATTCTTTTCCCCATCAACTAAGTGGTGGGATGCGTCAAAGAATTATGATTGCAATAGCACTAGCTTGTAATCCAAAGCTCCTTATTGCTGATGAGCCAACCACTGCACTTGATGTGACAATTCAAGCACAAATCTTGCAACTAATGAAGGACTTAAGACAAGAATTAGATACTTCCATACTGCTCATCACCCATGATTTAGGGGTTGTTGCAGAAATGGTGGACCGGGTCATTGTCATGTATGCAGGACAAGTGGTGGAAGAAGGAAACGTATTTAAATTATTTGAAAATCCGAAACATCCGTATACGAAAGGATTAATGGATAGTACACCTAAAATACATGAAAGAAAAGAGGAGCTTTATTCCATTAAAGGGACAGTACCAACACCAATGAATATGCCAACCGGATGTCGTTTCTATCCGAGGTGTGAATTTGCAATGGAAAAATGTAAGGAAAAGGCCCCAGAATTACTAGAAGTGAAGCAGGGT
The DNA here is from genome assembly GCF_030813435.1 of Evansella vedderi. Lineage (GTDB taxonomy): Bacteria > Bacillota > Bacilli > Bacillales > Salisediminibacteriaceae > Evansella > Evansella vedderi. The sequence continues at coordinate 116,952 of NZ_JAUSUG010000007.1, forward strand.
TATCATGTCCGTTGTTGGCTTCATGAGGAAGGGGAGGTTAATTTAGATGAAGAATTCAATAGAAAACCAGCCACTACTTGAAATTAAAGGGTTAAAAAAATATTTTGATTTATCCTCTGGTCTCTTTAATAAAGAAAAGAAGTTTCTGAAGGCAGTAGATGGAATTAGTTTAGAGGTTTACCCTGGGGAGACACTGGGAATCGTAGGGGAATCTGGTTGTGGGAAATCTACGACTGGAAATGTCATTCTTAGATTATTGGAGGCCACGGAAGGGCAAATTATTTTTGATGGTAAAGACTTATCTAAGTTATCTAAGAAAGAAATGAGAGAAAAAAGAAAAGATATACAAATGATCTTTCAAGATCCCTTTTCCTCCTTGAATCCACGGATGAAAGTGTTTGATATTATAGCCGAACCTCTTCGGTCACATAAAGTAGCAGCAGGTAAAGAATTGAAAAATAGAGTGTATGAATTGATGGAAGTGGTTGGTATTAGTAAATCCTTTGCTAATCGGTATCCTCATGAATTTAGTGGTGGGCAACGTCAAAGAATTGGAATTGCTCGAGCACTTGCGTTGAAGCCTAAATTGATCGTTTGCGATGAACCTGTATCTGCATTGGACGTAAGCATTCAATCACAAATCTTGAATTTATTATCTAAATTACAAAAAGAATTTCAGTTGACTTACATTTTTATAGCCCATGGATTACCTGCTATAAAACATATTAGTGATAGAGTTGCTGTGATGTATTTGGGGAAAATTGTAGAGTTAGCTACGAAAGATCAATTGTTCGATTCACCAATGCACCCATATACAGAAGGACTGTTATCTTCTGTTCCTGTGCCAGATCCTCAAATCAGGGATTCAAAAGAACGTATAATCTTAGAAGGAGATTTACCGAGTCCCGCAAATCCACCATTAGGATGCCGTTTTCATACTAGGTGTGCCTATGCAGATGACAAATGTAAAACGGAAGAACCTCAATTAGTAGAGGAAAGGGATGGTCACTTTGTCATGTGTCATTACCCATTATTACAAGGTAAAGGTGTTTTAGTAAATTAATTGTTTTTTAGTAGTATCTTATAGCTTAATAGTACTAGTGAACAATAAAGGGGATGAATCAATGCAATCCTATATTAAACAATCCGAGAAAGACATGTTGTTCATGCTTGAAAAACTTGTAAATATCGATAGTGGTTCCTATAATCGAGAAGGTGTCAATGAAGTAGGAGCACTAATAAGAAACTATTTTGAGAGTATAGGTTTTCAAGGGAAAGCTTTACCAGGGGGAGAATATGGGGATCACTTACTGATTGAGCATCCAGAATCTATTAATCCTTCTATTATACTTGTGGCACATATGGACACTGTTTTTCCAAAGGGGACGGCCCACAAACGTCCTTTTAAGGTAGAAGGTGACAGAGCTTATGGACCAGGTGTCATTGATATGAAGGGGAGTCATGTTACCCTCTTGTATGCTTTAAAGGCGTTAACTAACGATGGGCATGGAGACTGTTTAAAGAACTTACAAATACTTTTTAATAGCGATGAAGAAGTTGGGTCCCGCTCTTCCCGTTCTGTTATTGAACAATTATCTAAAGGGAAAAAGTATGCAATCATTATGGAGCCTTCTAGAGAAAGTGAGACGATCGTTTCTGCTCGTCGGGGAGGTGGAAGATATACCGTCCATGTAAAGGGAAGGGCATCCCATGCAGGAGTAGCACCAGAAAAGGGGCGTAATGCCCTTGAGGTATTAGCACGGAAAATCATTAAACTTCATCAATTGAGTGATTATGAGAATGGGATCTCCGTCAGCGTTGGTTTAGCAGAAGGGGGAACGGCTGTAAATACCGTTCCTCCCGTGGCAACTGCTGAAGTGGATGTACGTATTTCAACATATGAACAGGCCGATGAAATTGAACAGAAACTAAAGGCGGTTTGTGCAGAGTCTGAGATGGATGGAACAGAAGTTACATTAAACGGGCATATAAGTCGACCCCCAATGATGAAAAATGAAGGGACCGAAGAATTATTGTCTGTTGTTAAGGGGATTGGTAAGGAGTTAGGAATTACAATTGAAGATAAAACCACAGGGGGAGGTTCTGATGCTGCATTTACAGCAGCTATGGGAGTACCAACTGTAGATGGTATAGGTCCAATTGGTGGTAATGCCCACAGTGAAGATGAATTTTTATACGTTCCTTCTTTACAGGAGCGGACATATCTTCTAGCAAAAACAATTAAAAGATTATCCGATTAAAGGAAAAGAGACAAGTGCAATGGCACTTGTCTCTTTTATTTAAGCTCTAGTGTTGACCAACGTATGATCAAAACTGGAATACTCACTAACAATATTATCAATAATCACCTTTACTGGCAGAATATCATTGATCTCATGCACTCTTGCCCCGCTAAAGACAAGACCCTCCTCCGCATCTCCATCTCGAGATTTTAGGAGGGAGTCATAAATACAAAATCGATGGGAACATTTCTTTAAGCAGGAATAACATTTATCTATCTTAACCTTCTTATCATGGCTAATTCTTTCTGTAAAGGCGTTTTTAATGGCACGTCCCTCTAGGCCAACAACGGATTTGATTAGGGTTGTGTCCCCTTTTTTCGTATTAAGGTATTTTTCTTTAAAGGACATTGGTGCATCACATTCTACGCTAGCAACAAACCTAGATCCCATTTGAACTCCCGAGGCACCCATATCAATGGCTCGTTTTACATCTTCTCCGTTTATAATACCTCCAGCAGCAATAACAGGAATGTTAACGGCCTCCACAACCTCTGGTAATATATCAAACAGAGGTCGATCTGTTCCAAGGTGGCCACCTGCTTCAAATCCTTCAACAACAACAGCAGCTGCACCTAGTCTTTGTGACATTTTTGCCAACTTTGCTGAAGAAACGATGGAGATCACTGGTATATTGTATTCTTTTCCCCAAGAATACATATCTCTTGATATACCTGCACCGGAAATAATGAAATCAACCTTTTCCTCCATGGCTGCTTTCATGGTTTCCGCAAAGTCTGTCATAGCATAAAGCACGTTGACACCTATGTAACCGACACCTTTCGTTAACTCTCTAGCCTTTCTAATATGCCCCCTCATTTCATCAATAGGAATTCCTGTACCTGATATAATTCCTATTCCCCCTGCATTGGCAACAGCTGAAGCTAGGCCACTTAAGGATATCCCAACACCCATTCCCCCTTGGATGATTGGTACTCTAGGCTCCATGTGCGCAATTTTCAATTGTGGAAAATTCATTCACTCACCCTCATTTCGTCAATAGTAAACAATGATTGAAGCTATATGGCCAATAATAGCAATAGAAAATCAGAAAAGCAATTGACATTTGTCATGTGTTTCTAATACTAGGTTATATTTTTTGCGGTTGATAAGGAGAAGGGGATCAACCAAAGGAAGAAAAACCTTTATTGGTCAGTCTAATCATTATAACCGCCATTTCCTTCGGAGATTTTTCCATGCCATTATTCAACCAATTTTTGATTACTTGTATGCCTCCACTAACAGCAAACAAACTTAAATACTCAGAGATTTCCGAATCTATGTCACTCATAGACATCCAATTTTTTACCGTATAGTCGTGGGCGACCTTCATCACTCGTTTTTGAAAATTAGCATCACCATGTTCACTTAACAATGTCCTACAAACATCACTGTTAGCCGCCACATACTCTAATAGCTTCTCTGTCATTTGTAGCGCTTCTTCTTCCTTGTTGTAATTGTATTTACTAAGGGTTTTGTTCATATCTTCGATGATTTCCCCTTCAATTTGGTTGAGGAGATCAAACTGATCCTTGAAATGGGAATAAAAAGTGGAGCGGTTGATGTCAGCAACCTCACATACTTCTTTTACTGTAATAGTAGAGATAGGTTTTTCTTTTAATAATTGCATAAGACTTTGTTTTAGGACCATTCGGGTATATTTTTTACGTCGATCCATTTTAGAACTCAATTTATATCCACCTTTCTTATGATATCCAACACATACGTAGGATTTTGTTGGAAATTTAACAGATAATACTAAACTGTTTGTTGAATAGACAACACGGTGTCATTATAATTGTATAATGGTGAAGGTGCAAGGGGAGTTGGTAACGATCGACATAACAGCAGGAATAGTCAAACATAAAAAAATAGTCGTGGTTGCTTTTATGATTATTGCTGTTATATCCGCAATCGCACAATTTTTTGTATCCGTTAATTACAATATGGTAGATTATCTGCCTGATGAGGCCCAATCTACTATTGCAATTGAAATAATGGAAGAAGAATTTACCGCCTCTGTTCCAGATACGAGAGTAATGATTAATGATGTTTCCGTACAGGAGGCGCTTATATATAAAGCGAAACTTGCTGACATCAACGGAGTTTCTGATGTTATCTGGCTAGATGATGTAATAGATTTGAAAATACCATTGGAAATGGCAGACCAGGAAATTGTGGAATCCTATTACAGAGGTAATAAGGCATTGTTTTCCTTAAGTATTCGAAATGGCGAGGAAGTGGAGGCAACGGATGCCATTTATGAACTGATCGGTGAGGATGATGCCATGGCAGGTGAAGCATTGGATACGGCAACCTCGCAAAAAATGGCTGGAACAGAAGCCTTTTATGCAGCCGTATTGCTAGTTCCTATCATTATCATCATACTTGTTTTATCCACAACATCTTGGATAGAACCTGTGTTTTTTCTCACAGCCATTGGCGTATCCGTACTTATAAACTTAGGAACCAATATCTTTATAGGGGAAGTTTCCTTCGTTACACAGTCTGTAGCCCCCATATTACAGCTTGCTGTATCTCTAGATTATGCTATTTTTCTGCTCCATTGTTTCTCAGACTATCGAAAGAAAACGAATAATCCAGAAGAAGCCATGCAGCTTGCCATGAAAAAAACTTTTCCAGCCATTGCAGCTAGTGCAGCAACAACCTTTTTTGGATTTACAGCACTAACTTTGATGCAATTTGAAATTGGTTCCGATTTAGGAGTAAACCTCGTAAAGGGTATCGTCCTAAGTTTTATCAGTGTCATGGTATTTTTACCTGCGTTGACTCTATTGTTTTTTAAATGGATGGATAAAACACAGCATAAAAGCTTTGTTCCAAGTTTTAAAGGAATCGGGGAGTATGTCGTAAAGATTAGATTTTCTAGTTTGATACTGGTATTCCTTGTTCTTATACCAAGCTTTCTAGCACAAGGTAATACCACCTTTACGTATGGGTTAGGGGAACAGCCCGAAACCACTCGTGCAGGTAGTGATTATAAAGTAATTGAAGAGGTATTTGGACAGTCAACCCCAATTGTATTACTTGTTCCGAAGGGGGAGTTGGTTAGGGAGGAGCAGCTAGTCCAGGAATTAAATGAATTGAATCATGTTACAAGCATCATTTCCTATGTAAATACGGTGGGTACTGTCATACCGCCTGAATATCTCGATGAATCCGTTATGAAAGAATTTTTTTCGGAAAATTATAGTCGAATCATTATTTACACGGACCTCGACAAGGAGGGGGACGCTCCCTTTGCCTTGTTGGAGAAAATACAGGAATTGGCAGCTTCCTATTATGGGGATGAAGCCCTTAGTCTTGGGGAGAGTGTGGCTTTATATGATATAAAAAATACAGTCTTAAAAGACAATACTGTCGTGAATATGGTAACAATACTGGCCATTACTGTGGTTTTACTAGTTACATTTAAATCCATATCTATTCCAATTGTTTTGCTCTTGACCATTCAGTCAGCCGTTTGGATCAACTTATCGGTTCCGTATTTCACAGATACTTCCTTAGTTTTTGTAGGATATTTAATTATTAGTACGGTACAGCTGGCAGCTACGGTTGACTATGCCATTCTCCTAACCGAAAACTATAAAGAACATCGGAAGGTAATGTCAGTCTTACAAGCGGTTAAACGAACGCTAGATGAAAAAATATTCTCCATTTCCATTTCTGCTTCTATTTTATCCAGCGTAGGGTTTATTCTTTGGATAACGTCATCTAATCCGATTGTTTCAGCAATAGGATTACTCCTTGGAAGGGGAGCATTACTTGCCTTTGTTTTGGTCGTTTGTTTTTTGCCTGCCATGCTGTTGACTTTTGATAAATGGATTAACAAAACAACCTATAAAGCAAACTTTTATGAGGGGAAATGATAATGAGAAAAAAACAATTATTAATGATTAGTCTAGTTTTAGTGCTTATCTTGCCTTTTATTCTAGTTAATGCCACACCAAACGTTGGTTCCACTGAAAAAACAACTGGTGAGCAGCTTACCGATGGGGAAATTGTTTCAAAGGATGAAGTGGTCTATGCCACATTAAGGGCTACTGGAGAATTGGATGAAATCTATGTGGTAAATATACTAGACGTAACGAAAGCAGGAAGCCTTGTAGATTATGGAACGTATTCCACAGTAAAAAACTTAACGGATTTATCAGAAATAGAGAAATTAGATGATAAGGTTAGGCTTACGGCTCCAACGGGGAAATTCTATTATCAAGGGAATATGAATGATGGAGAATTACCTTGGAATATTGCTGTTACTTATTTTCTGAACGGAAAAGAAGTAGACCCTAAGGAACTTGTAGGAAAAGACGGGAGTTTCCAACTGAAAATAGAAACTGCCCCTAATGAAAATGTGGATGCTTCCTTCTTTGAGAATTATGTAGTACAAATTTCCCTTGTCCTATCCCCTGAAAAGTTTGTAAACATCCAGGCCCCTGATGCAATGGTTGCAAATGCTGGGAAAAATAAGCATGTTACTTTTACTGTAATGCCGGGGCAAGAAGTTGATTTGAGTTTAATTGCTGATGTAGTGGATTTTGAAATGGATAGCATTGAAATTTCTGCAATTCCATCTTCAATGGCTATTGATGTGGATACAGAGGGCATGACAGATGACATCAAGACCTTAGTAGAGGCCATTGAACAAATCCATAATGGAGTTACTGAGTTAAGAAGGGGAGTAACGGATTTAAACAAAGGGGTTAGAAGCCTCCGTGACGGTTCCGCAAAGTACCGTGATGGAATGGTGGAAATTAGTGGAGCCTCCTCTGAACTCATTGAAGGATCCGTAATGATCAACGAGATGTTGAAGAATATGAGTAACTCCATAAGTGAAAATTTAATGGACCACAATATGTCCGAGTGGGATTTAACTGACTTGGAGAATTTACCCGAAGGATTATCTAATTTAGGAGGTACGCTGGGAGAAATAGCAGATGAATTGCAAATACTTGATGGGAACTATTCCGATACCTTTAATGAATTAGATCAAGCTATGAAAGAGATACCTAACAACTCCATTTCAGACGAGGAAATAGAACGGCTATATGAAAGTGGAGTAGATCGAGAAGTTATGGATAGATTGGTAGAGACCTATACGGCAAGTCAAAGGGCAATAAATGCTTACGATAATGTTAGGGGTAATTTTAATGAAATGGAAACTACTCTTAATGAAACTAGTAATTCTATTAGGGATTGGAGTAATTCACTAAATTCCATTTCTACTAACCTTGGTGATTCTTTAGAAGAAATGGATATATTTGATTTCATTGAACAATTGGAGGAGGGATTATCTGCCTTTTCTACTAATTATGAAGAGTTCCATAATGGCTTAATTAGTTATACAAATGGGGTTGCCGAATTATCAGACTCCTACAGGGATATTCATTCAGGAATAGTCGAACTGGCAAATGGAACAGGTGTTCTTGAAGGTGGTATAGGGGAACTTGAGGATGGCACGAAAAAACTGTACGAATCAACTAATAGATTACCGGATCAAATGCTTGAAGAAATTGACAGGATGATTGGAGATTTCGATAAGTCTGATTTTAATCCTGTGTCGTTCGTATCACCGAAAATCAAAAAAATCAATTCCGTACAGTTTGTCATTAAAACAGAAAAACTGAAAAAAGATAAAGAGGAAATTGCGATAGAAGATGAAGAGGAGCCAAAAGGTTTTTGGATTCGACTTCGAGAGCTATTTTTCTAATATAAATTTGATTACGGAGGGTGTCTTAAAAGGTTAAAACCATACCTTTTTGTACGAAAAATATGTTTAAATATATCGTTTATTTTCAAACGAAGTTGATTGAAGCGTAAATCAACTTCCAAATTTAGCACATCCAAAATAGTTTTCATTTATCGTAGTGTCTATAAGGACATGGGAGTTTGAGACCCCTATTTGTGAACAAAATATGAACTTTTATCAATATGTAAAAATAAACACATCCTTTTAACTATTTTCTTGTTAATCTTAACCAATAATAAAACAGAAAATATTAATTGGAGGGAAAACAATGAGCTGTGGTTGTTCTGGAAATTTAAGTGATGGGCAAGCAATAGTGGATCATGTAAAAAGTAAGGGAAAACAAAATTTTTCCCCAAAGGTTCCACATATCATTAGCTGTGATTGTGGAGAGGCATTTACACTAGAGACGGTTATTATGAACTGCCCTAATTGTGAAATGACATTTGTAGTAAAACCATGTGGATCCGCTGATGTTAACAATATTAAGCAAGCAGGCATTAAATATGCCTAATCCAATTCTTTAAGAAGCTATCGATAAGAAAAGTGCCTGTTCCCTTGGGTTAAATCTCTTGAGTACAGGCACTTTTTTATAACTACGAACAAAAGCGCAAACGCCTTGCTCACGAGGGACAACTTCAGTAACTCATCCACAAGAATAAAAATATTACTTACTAAAGCAAAAAAAAGACGCCACGGAGGACGTCTTTTGGTACTATTGCGGCGAGAGACAACACTCCACATTGTGCTTACCTAAAAAGGCCAGTCAATCTCGTCTTACGCAAATTAGCTCATCGCTAAATTAGTATAACATTGTATAAGGGATATGGAAAGTTGAAAAAAATGTAAAATTATTTCTTTGAAGGATACGAACAGTAAATAGAACAAAAGAACCAGAATTATTCTCAAATGGAATTGACCTTGGAATCGAGTTAATCTTGGGGCTTCAAAAATTACAGTAGTAGGCCATACAACGATAGAGGAACTCGAAAAAGCAGGTGCCTTTTATTTTAAAAGTAATAGATGAAAAGGAAGGCAAGGGAGGCAGGTTTCCTTTTGGAGGCAATAGGGAATTTTGAAAGTTTATTTGGTAATCTGTGATTTATTTTTAATAATGGTCATTAACCGTTTCCTTTCTTCCGTTCGATGAATAGGTTGTACAAACTTTTCATTGAATGGAAGAGGGGATGATTATTGTGTCCGAATATTCAAATCAACTGATTATTTGCTTTAAACCAAGGACACGTAGAACTACATGTTTAAAAACACATAGGGAATATGGAGCTGACCTTATTGATGAAATTAAAGAGCTTGGTCACCATATTGTGAAGGTACCTCCAAATGAGGTCAAGTCCTGTATATCAAAATATACTTCTTGTCCATATGTTCGTTTTGTGGAGGAAGATCTGTATATCACAACAGAACCGATTGATAGTACTGTGGAGCAAACACCAGTAACAACAAACAATAATAAATCATTGACCAATGATCCCTCCCTTGAAAAACAATGGGGACTCTTAAGCGTTAATGCGCATGAGGCTTGGGGATTATCACGAGCTAATGCCAATTTAGCTAGGATCGCTATTTTAGATAGTGGAATTGACCAAAATCATGAGGATTTAAGGGGTAAAGTAATAATTAATAGAAACTTCTCCAATTCTTCAACTGTTAATGATCTATATGGACATGGTACACATGTCGCAGGAATTGCTGGAGCAGTGACGAATAACCGTATAGGGATTGCAGGAATAAGTTTTAATGCAGCACAATTAATGAACATTAAAGTATTAGGGGATACTGGCGGAGGTTCAGCTAGTAATGTTGCTAAAGGAATTATATATGCAGCGGATCAAGGGGCCCATATCATCAATCTTAGCCTTGGAATGGGAACTAGAAGTGAAACCCTTCGAAATGCAGTGCACTATGCACATAATAGAGGGTGTTTGTTAGTGGGATCTGCTGGGAATAATTCATCTTCGGGTGAGAACTATCCAGCTGCATTCAGTCAAGTAATCTCTGTTGCAGCAACAAATAAAGATAATGAATTGGCAAGGTTCTCTAACTATGGATCGTGGGTGGATTTGGCCGCACCAGGTCAAGCTATATTATCTACATTTTTCAATCCATCCAGTAACGAGAAATATAGGACTGCATCTGGCACGTCACAAGCTGTTCCCTTTGTCAGCGGACTGGCTGGATTAATTAAAGGAACCAACCCTAGATTAACAAACAGGGATATTGGTTCGATTATATTCCAAGCAACGGATAGATTACCGGAATTATCTGGAAAAATACGTTATGGAAAAATCAATGCATTAAAAGCGATGGAACTGGCTAGGATTTTTTCAAGGGAGAAAATGAGAAGACACAATATTCCACCAGCATGGCTAAATTACTAGCTTTTTTATTATAAACTGAAAATCATTGTAATGTAGATAGGGAGTCTAAAGGTTTTAAACATACCCTTAGACTCACTCCTTTCCCTATTCTCCTTCTTCGTCCATTTGCTCATCAAATGTTGAAGAGACCCTTTCAAACTCAGCATCGTTCTCAATTGCTGACAAACCACCATCATCATCTACTCTTAGAAAGAAAACATCAATATCATCCTCATTATCTTCCTGTAGATCATCTGCGAAAGTAACTGCTACATATTCCATATCTTCTATTGTCATAACAGCTAATACTTCTACTTCTTGATCTTCATCGTTTTCATCACTAATGACAAATATTTCTCCCACTTCGATTTTATCCATTATTTCAACTCCATTCATCTATAATTATTTATCATCACATTATTATCAGCCATAAAGACCAGGTTTAAACGATAGCCTATTATTTTTTACAATAAATTTATTAAGCGGGGAAAAGGAGTAGACTTGTGGAAATAATGGCAAAATAGAGCTTAAAGGATAAAGGAGGGGGAGAATTAAATGGAATCGTACGAAATACATGACATGATTATTGATAATGAATTGGAGGGGGAAGAATCGGTAACAGTGGCCATAGCATATAATGGTGAAGATTATTTAATTACATTTAATAAAGCAGATCTAGAGATTATCAACAAATGGATTTTTGAGGATAATAAGTCACTTCCAGCGACTTTACCAGAATATATTATAGAATCCTTAAGGGAAGAGATTAAGCGGTTTATATAATTTTTCCTTGTGGTTTTTGAATAACCTGCCTCCTAGAAAAATCATTTGGAGCGGAGGCAGGTTTTTTCTTATCTTGCTGCTACAATTGATTTTCTTTTATATAAGAAAGAGCCAATTAAAAAGGTAACGGCCCCCCAAAGAACCATGATTCCAATGCCGAACCAAAGGCTACTGGAAAAAACACTGGTGGAGTAGACCATACTTTCCCTTAACCCTTCAACGAAATAGGTAAGGGGGAGAATATTGGATATTGGTTGAATCCATTCTGGCATAGTTTCAATCGGAAAGAATATACCACTTAAAAACATCATGATAAAGCTGAAAATGTTTGCTACTCCCATATAGGCTTCTGAAGTTTTACTGAAGGAAGAAAAAAAGTATCCTAAAGCATTAAATGATAGGGCGCCAAGTAAAAAAACAATAAGAAGACTTGGGAAGTTAATGTATAGGTTAGCACCGAAAATAAGTACACCAATGAGTGACAATAAAATAATTTGAATGATACTAAATAATAATCTCATGACCATATCACTTAAACCAAAGATGTTCATATTGGCAGGTGTCATGCGTAGCCTTTTAATCAACCCTTTACGACGCATTTCCACTAGATCTACCATTCCAAACATTCCACCTTGAGCGATGGCTAGGGCAATCATCCCAGTAAGGAGAAAGTCAGTGTAATTGATCTCGTTACTTCCAGAAGTAATGGATTCGAATTGTAATTCATATGTAGGGGTCGCACCAACAGCAGTTAGGTTTGCTTGTTGTACCAAATTATTTAACATCCCCGATAGGGCTTGCGTGGTTACCCCTTGCTCGTTTTCTCTATTAACAACAAGGAGGATCGAGGTTGCATCTTCTCCTTCAGGTAACACAATGGCAGCATGGACTTCTTGGTCCTTTACAAGTTCTTCTGCTATCTCCCGAGTTACAGGTTTACCGTTTTTCACTTCCAATACAGGAATTTGACTAATTTGTTGAAGCATCATTTGTGAGCCTGGATTCGGATTTTCATCAACAATAGCCACTTTTGCGGAAAATTCATTATCGGAACTGCCACTAAAAATAACCATAAAGATGGTCATCAAGATAACAGGGAAGAATATACCCCAGAACCATGCTTGTTTCTCACGAAAAGTTAATTTAAGTTGAGCTACGAACATTTCCTTAAATTGCTTCAAATTAATCCCTCCATTCTTTCCCAGTAAACGTAATAAAGACATCTTCTAAGCTCATTTCGCGTATGGATACTTGTTCAACATGATAGTTCTTTTCTTTTGTAAATCCAAATAAGCTATACAATGTATTCTCTGGGTCTGTTGACCAAAGCTTTAAAGACCTGTCTTTTCGTTCTGTTCGAGTGACGGAATCTAGGTCTTTAGCAAAAAGGCATACTTCTTTTGCAGCATCTGTACCATCAAGGAAGGATAATCGCACTTCCCTTTCTTCTGTGAGCTTTTCAATAAGGGCAGCGGGTGTATCTAATGTGACAATTTTTCCTTGATCAACAATGCAAACACGATCACTTAACTTCTCCGCTTCTTCCATATAATGTGTCGTTAGAATTGTCGTTTTCCCCAATTCCTTTAGCTGCAAAATAATATCCCAAATATTACGTCGAGCCTGAGGATCAAGTCCCGTTGTAGGTTCATCTAGGAAAATAATGTCTGGATCGCTTATCATTGCTAGTCCAATGGCAAGTCTTTGCCGTTGACCACCGGATAACTTTTTTACGTGGTTGTTGCGATGATCCGTAAGGTTTATTAATTGGAGGATTTCCTCTGTAGGTCGGGCCTTGTCATAGAATGTAGCAAAGAGATTTAGGTTCTCTTCCGGTGTTAATAGATCAAACATGGCACTAGATTGAGGTTGTACACCGATCTTCTTTTTAATAGTATTTCCGTGGTTATTCCAGTCTAGTTCCCCAAAGCGGATTTCTCCACTGTCTGGTGAAACTAAGCCTTCAATCATTTCCAATGTTGTGGTTTTACCTGCACCGTTTGGTCCAATGATCGTAAATACTTCCCCTGCATTCACTTCGAAACTAATATCCTGAACAGCATGGATGGAACCAAATGATTTCTTTAAGTGCTTTACTTCTAAAACGGTCATCGTAATCTCCTCACCTTCATGTGATTTCAACATATGTAAATACGTTAAACTTATTAAAAGGTTTCACATCTTTCTATTTATTTTTATGTTGTTGCCTATATATGGCGAAAAATATTTCAAACCAAATTTGTAAATTCTATGTTTAAAATCATATGTAGAAATGAATCAATAGAGGATGTGATGTTTTGGGAAAAAAGATAACAGAAACAAAATGTTCATGCAAAGCTTGTGGTAATGTATGGTATTACGGAAAAGATGAAGAATTAAGTAATTTAGGAGATAGGTTACAAAATATAGGAAGTGAGATGAGTAACATAGGGAAAAACATGATGTGCTGCACCGGTTGCTTACCGGCCCTATTTATTCCAGAAAAACAGCAGACAGCTGTAAAAGATTTGAACAGTTGTCCAAAATGTCACTCTAAAGCAGTTGCAAAGGAGAAAGTGGTCCATGAAGTTTAGCAAGGTAGTTTTATTTTTACTATTAGAGATTATACGATTTTATCAAAAGAGAATATCACCCATAAAACCTAAAAGGATAAAGTGTCGATTCTATCCTACGTGTTCTCAGTACGCCGTATTATCATTAAAAAAATATGGTGTTAGAAAGGGAATTTTAAAAATAATTAATCGTTTGGTGCGCTGTCGGCCTGACAATTATGAAAGTTGTATAGATTTTCCTTAAAATGAATTTTGGTGGAGAGAAAACTCTTTAAGTTGTTTTAAGTCTAATACTCTATTGTATTAATGAAAAAAGGGTTGCTAGGCAACCCTTTTTAAAGGAGGTATGCAGCATGAGTCACACTAGGTGCAGCTAGGTGCTCCAACTATACATATTGTATAGTTACTTTATTTTATTAAATGTAAAATTAAGTGCTTGTTTCTATAACTAGATTTTATAATTTTTGGCTATTAACTATGTATGCTATTTACTAGTACATTTGAACATATTTCTAAATCTAGTAAGACATATAACTATATTCACAAAAAAGTGGGACAAATCCTATACCAATACTCGCTTTTAACATAAATTATTATAGAGGTTATTAAAAATCCTCAAATTAATTGTAAGGGGGGATATTATGACTCATATAACAAAATTTCCTGATGCTTTCGCATTTGTTGTGGTGATCTTCGTGCTTCTTGTTATCATAGGAGCCGTTGTCGTGAGACCTTACTATTAATAATAGGTAAAACAAAGGTGCTAAGTTCCTTTGTTAAACTAATTTACTAGGACGCAATTTAAGTCAATAAACCATTTTTAGGGAAAGGATTTTGAAAGGAGGGAAATGGAATGTCATATTATGGATATGGCTATGGTTGTGGCTATGGACCAGTGTATGGATACGGATTTAGAACAGGCTTTGCCTTAGTTTTAGTGCTGTTCATCTTGCTTGTTATCATTGGAGCAGCTATAATTAGATAATGTTGTGATTGCCCCCGATGCAGCATAGCTTGAATCCATTGGGGGCTTTTTTTGCTAGTAATATTTTTGTCTTACATAGGGAGAGAAACTTCTATTTATATTTATGTTCATGGGGAGTATCATGTTTTTTGATTATTTCATTAAATAAACTTCCGTTAACATCAGGAGATTGATTTTTTGATAGAGCCATTGCTCCCATTAATTTTTTTAATTCCCCAACAGTAAGTGGTCGTGAATCAGGCTTATGTTGCTATTTTTTATACTCCTCTTCCAGCCTTTGAATGAATTCTTCTGCTGCGCTGTATCCTTGCTTCTTTAAAATCCAGTTATGTACCGCTGCTTCTATTAGGCCTGCCACGTCACGCCCGGGCTGTAGCTGGATTTCAATAGAAGGTATTTTCACTCCCATGTATTCTGAGTATTGAGTATCATGGTCGAGCTCATTATTTAAATCATCCTTTTCCCATTTCGTTAAAGTGATATCCAGGGAAATCCGCGTTTCTTCTTGAAATGCTTTTTGCCCGTATAAACGAACCACATTTAACAAACCGATGCTTCGGAGAGCGAGAAATTCTTTTGTTTTTTCATCATGAGTACCAAGAATCGTTTGTGGACTAATTTTCTTTAAAACAACCACGTCATCAGCAACTAGTCGATGCCCTCTGCCGATTAACGTATGGGCAGTTTCACTTTTTCCTACACCAGATTTTCCCCGAAGTAAAATGCCAATTCCCGAGACATTTACACAAACACCATGAATAGAAAGCTCCGGTGCTAGTACATTTGCTAAATAGGCTTCTAAATTAGCAATAAATTCAGAAGTAGCTTCCGGTTTTTTAGTAATTAATAAAGGTATTTCTTCCTCCGTGCAATGATGTTTTAAATAAGTAAGTCCCTCTTCTTCTGCTGTAACAATAAAGCAAGGGGGGTGATAGTGAACAATATTCCCAATTCGCATTTTACGTTCTTCATGACTAAGCTTATGTAAATAAGTAACTTCCTTTCTTCCGAGAACTTGTATTCTTTCCGTTGGAAAAAACTCAAAATGACCAACAAATTCAAGACCTGGTCGATGAACTCGTGACTGTGAAATTGGTTTATGTAAATGCTTTTCTCCAGCTAAAATTTTTAACGAAAATATTTGTGCCAAATTTTCTACGGTTATTTGCTTCATCTATTTCACCATCCTTATTCCATACCATATTCTGTACCTTGTAAATATAGTGAAAAAAGTAATACTCTTAAAATATATCACATTTGGGAATAGAGGGATATTTTAACGGATGAAGGTTTGTAGTTGGCATAGCAATTACAGGCTTTCTCTAGTGTTACTTATTAGGAGAGAAAATTAAATCTTTTCGTTTTAGCCAGCCTCTTATTAAAGCATTACACGCGTGAGGGGCTTTTGTTGGAACTTGGTGTTTAACTCCGCTTATATAAACGACTTCGATGTCACGAACTACCTTACGAAAAAAATGTTGATAGTTTTGTAGGTAATAATCCCTAGAACCATACATTAAGAGGATGGGTACGTTAATTTTATGAAGTCGGTCTGCACTGCTATAAGACAATCCAACTTGATATTGTTGTGCAAGCATATGTGGGTCTGATTGGATAATTTCTTTATAAAGTTCTTTCGATGCTTTAGTATCTGAAAAATGATTTTTTGCAAGAACGGATGCTAAGATGGTCATAAACTCTTTTTGAGCAGCCCAGATACCTATTTGATATTCCATTTCTAATAAAAAGCTTCTAACTTCATAATAGCTCCCAATAAGTATGAGCCCGTCAGTTCTTTCAGGATAGGAAAGTGCAAATTCCTGAGCAATGCTAGCTCCATTGGAGTAACCACAAATAACTCCTTTATTTATGCCATTAGTATCTAATACTCTTTTCACATCATATGCTAGTTGTTCCATTGTCATTGGTTCAGGGCTTCGACCACTTTGACCATCTCCCCTTATGTCAAAGGTAATTAATTTGCATACATCCATTAAGCTGAGTTGATAACGAAATACTAAATGACCTATCCCAGGTGGAGGTATTAATATTAATGGGGTTCCGTTACCAATTGTTTCGTAGTAAATAGATGGATTACTATTTTCTTCTTGTATATACGGCATCTGTTTATTCCTACCTTTTATGGATTAAACGGATAATCCACTCTTTCAAATCAACTACTCGCAAATACTCTGGTTTAGTATCTGTACCTGTCACCATAAGGGGGATCAGAGAATCATCTTTATGAAAGCCTCCATGACTGGCACCACCTGGGTGACGCGGTGTACTTTCTCCAATAAATTCATGTCCCGGTTTAACGGACGTAACGATAAACTCTCCTTCGTGTGAGTGAAGAGCACTATGTAACCGCTTTAAGGCATCAGGATAATTGTCATAAAGAATTTTATTATTTTGGATTTTAATATCAAGAATAGAAGGGTCTCCTTTGATTGTCCACGAATGATTGTATGGATCCGTATACTCTCCCTTTTCCGTAAACTGAAAACTTCCCTCGCTGGAAGCAACGTGAATCCATTCCTCTTCCCTCCAAGCAATGACATCTATTCGTGAATCCATCTTTAATTTTTCGGCAACCAACTTTAAAGGAAGTTTTTCAAGGTTTAAGGAGTAAACAAAACTGGATCGCAGATTTATACCAAGGACAATTTGATCCTCTGGTTTGACACCTTTTCGAAGTTTTGTGATTTTATATGGCCTTAATAGTTGGTGCAAGTCAACAAGAGCTTTCTCTTTATTGTCTCCAACTTTTGCTTGTCCATTATCGCCCATCAAAATCCAGATGTTGTTTTCTAAAGCTTCATTCCATGAAGGAAATGCACCCAATATTTCTTGTAACTGTTGATCCATTTCCTTAATACCTTTTGTATCCATTGGCCCACGTTTATGAACATTTTTATCGTGATCAGGTAAATAGACGACAGAAAAGTCTGGTATCTTTCCGTACGTGACTAAATAGGAAAATTCCTGTGTGGAAAATTTATTATTAAAGCCATACTTGTTCCATAAACGACTGTACTTAGAAGCGGGGCCTATTTTTTTCAACCTGCCGTAAGTAAATTGATAAGGGGCGGAGGTTTTAATAGATTTTTCAATATTTACGAAAAAACGAAGTAGTTTTGGAATTTGCAATTCCGTTTGTACAGATCCTCTGTACATCAAGGTATTAATGGAAGCAGAGGTTTTTCCAGCTTGATGTATCTCTTCGTGTATGGTTGTAAGATTGGGATTTAAGTGCTCATTATTTAATCGATATAACCCGTCATAAAGACTTCTTGATAAACCAAGTTTATACAATTCTCTCACATGGGTACCGTAATTAATAATTCTATTCTCCCTTTTGTTAAACCAAGCTAGTGCAGGTACTCGGTGTTGATCGGCATAATGCCCTGTAAGTAACGTGCTTTCCACATTAACAGACATAGTGGGGAAGGGGGTAACTACGTCAGGAAAATATTGAGCATGATCCATAAAATAGCTTAGTGCAGGTAACATTTCTTCCTTTAACGCACGTTGAAAAGCTTTATCCATCAAGGTGTCAAGCATGACCATGATAACATGTTGTTTAGGCTGACTCTTAGAAGCCATTGTAATCATCCTTTATAAGTTCTATTGAGTAATGCTTTTTAAGGTGGAATTGGAGAAATACTAAGTCCCACTGAACAGGGGGTTTTTGAAATTAGTATGGGAAAATAAAGGGGGATTATGTAAAGAAGTGCTGAAGTAGAGGGAAAATTTGATTCTTTGCTTGTAATTAGTATTTATCTTAAAATTAAAGCTATCCTCAAGATAATAAGCTGTCCCTTTCTGCATATGTATTAGGTAGGAAGGGGGAAGTACAATTAGATGAAGAAATTCCGCACGTTCCGTCCCCGAAGGAGAAAGGGACCATTACCCTTTAAATATGTATTTTTAATTTCTTTTCTTATATTTAGCTTCTTAACGATACAAGGGCTTATTATTGTAGATAAGGGTATTAGGCCAGCGTTAATGACCATTGCCCAAACGGAAACACAGAGAATAGGTACATTAGCAATCAATGATGCCATGTCTAAAAAAATTTTAGAGGACTTAGGATTTGAAGACCTTGTTCAAATTGAAAGAGATAATAATGGGAATGTATCTTTTATTCAATTTAACCATGTAACTTATAACAGAGTGATGGTGGAAACGGTCAAGAGAGTCCAAAGCTATCTAAATGCTATTGAACATGGAAATGTGAGAGACGTTACACTACCAACGGAAGTAAATGTGGAACAGCAAGGGGCTACCTTTTCAGAGGATGGAATCATCCATATGATTCCGTTAGGGCAAGCAACGAATAACGCATTATTAGCCCATTTAGGTCCAAAAATTCCTGTAAGGCTATCTGCTATTGGTGATGTGAAGGCTGATTTTGGACAGGATGTAATTAGTACAGGTATAAATAATACAGTAATTAATTTAACCATTGAAATTGAAGTAGATGTAAGAGTGGTCATACCATTTGCTACGGACGAAGAAGTTATCAAAACTTCTATACCGGCAGCTAATGTTTTTATAGCAGGGCAAGTCCCCGAATTTTATAGCAGAGGTGGTAGCGGTTTTGGGGCAGGTATTATTCAAACCCCACGTGAAAATGAAGCTAGCGGAGGAGAAGTAGAAACAGCGGAAATTGAAATTGTTGGTTCTGATAATTAAATATTACATTTAATTACCATTAAGTTTATTAAGGTATATAAATTGAAAGTGTCTGTCCTCTGTAAAGTTTATGTGGCACAGGCACTTTTTTCTTGTTATTCATTTACTAGGGACAGAAATCATTTTTATACAGGTATTAACTAAGTGTAAGACCTATGGACTAAAACTTTTATCCTGTAACAATCATATATTTAGAAAAAATTATGTCGTATATTAATAGATTATCACGAAGAAACGAGCATAAATTCCTGAAAGTTTAATACGAATTGACTTACGTATTTGTAAGCGATTACAATCTTATTAACAACGTTGTTATTATGTTGAATGTCATAAAGGCCGATGACGTTTAAAAAAATTGAATATAGGGAGTTGGATAAATGGAAATATTCTCTAAAATGTTTATAGCATTTCTCGCTGTAGTATTAGTCTTTAGTAATTTTTCGTTAAATAGCTTTGCAGAAAATAGAGATGTCAATCTTCCAGATCCATCGGACTTGGAATGGAAATCCATTACCTTTGGTCAGTCAACAGATTTAAATTTTTCAGCTAATGTTTTACCAGAGAAAGTAGGGGTTAACTTTGCTGACCCGGAATTTCCAGGCACGATTGATGGAAAGATTTTTATGGAAAGTCGTGGTGGGAAGCTTGCACCAGGTCATGATGGTTTGACTTTTTACTATACAACTCTTGATCCCAATAAGCATAATTTTGTTCTTGAAGCAGATATTACCTTTGAACAGTTGGGTCCTGAAACTGGGGCTAATCCAAATGGACAAGAAGGTGCTGGGATTATGGTTAGGGATTTAAATGGTGGAGCACGTCAGGATCCTATGATTATGGGATTTGAAGAAGTGCCTGCAGCATCCAATCTTTTTGCGGTTGGCTTAATGCGTCACGGTATTAGTGCTCTAGCAAGAACGGGAGTTGTTGAACCTTGGGGCAACCTAGGTAGTACGTGGAATAGGGATGCGATTCCTGGAGTACCTTCTTTACCAATGGGAACACCTGTTAGACTAAAGCTAGAAAGAACAGATTCGGAGTTTATCATGTCTGCTACATTTACTCACTTAGAGGATAGCCCAACGTATGAAAGAAGCTTTGCTGGAGCAGATATGGTACAAGTGATTGATCCGAACCAGATGCAGGTTGGTTTCTATGCATCAAGAAATGCTGCTATGACTGTTGAAAATGCTAGGATTACGTTGAGTGAAGCGGATACTGTTCCAACACCTGTCACACCGCCGAGTCCACCTGCTGCGTTTATGAATATTGTATCATCTGCTGATTCTGGCGCGCATGATTATGAATTAAGAGCATTGGCGAATTACGACGGAGCTTATTCTGTTTGGAAAGATGAAGTACAGGTAGTAACAGATAAGGCGGTCGGAGCGAACGAAGCGTTCACCTATAATGCAGCTTTAGCAAATGATACTACAACGTTTAAAGTAGAATATACTCCAATAGGGGCACCATCTAGTAATAAAATAACTAGAGAAATTACAGTAAATAAACGAATTTTTAATAGTGGAGAAGGTTTATTCGTATCACCATAAGGCAACAGTGATGCTGCCGGAACAAAAGAGGATCCTATTGATATTCAAACAGCTGTAAGGTATGTCCTACCAGGAGAAACGATCTTTATGCGCAGAGGTACATACACAACTAACATCCGTATAGATAGTCCATATAGTGGAAAAGAAGGACAGCTAAAAACACTAGCTCCTTATAATGGGGAAGAAGTCATATTTGATGGAAACTATGAAATTGGTAATCTACTCGTTCTTAATGCAGATTACTGGCATGTTGTGGGTTTTGAGCTTACAAGATCCACCGGTAACGGGATGAGAGTAAATGGTAGCCATAATATTATTGAATTAATGATATTTAGCCATAATCGAAATTCAGGTTTTCAAATCTCAGGTAGTGGAACGAACCCTGATAACTGGCCAAAGCATAACCTTATTATCAATAGTATAGCCCATGATAACCGTGACCTTTCTGATATCAATGCCGATGGCTTTGCAGCTAAACTAGGGGTTGGTGTAGGAAATGTATTTAGAGGTAACATTGCGCACCATAACATTGATGATGGCTGGGATTTTTACAATCGAACGAACGAGGGGCCAAACATGCCAATTACACTGGAGGGTAATATCGCTTATTCCAACGGTAAATTAAGTAATGGCTATAATGAAGACGGTACCTCTGGAAGTGGGTTTAAAATTGGCGGCGAAGGATTGCCAGTCGCTCATATTGTAAGAAATAATATTGCCTTTGACAATAACATGGATGGATTTACAGATAACTTTAATCCAGGAAAAATTATCATGGAGAATAATACGTCATTTGATAACAAACGATCAAATTTTATTTTCCGGATTAACCCTTATTTTGAACCTGAGGAAATGGGAATTTTCAGAAATAACCTCTCATTCCGAACCGATCCTGAAGGTGGTATTCGAGACTACGTTACTGGAAATGTGAACGAAACTAACTTCTTCTATGATGGTGAAAAAACGGTTAATAGCGAAGGGATTGTTGTTGATTTTTCTCATTTTGTTAGTGTAACCGTACCAGAAAGCTTTGAAAGAGATGGGAATGGTAATATTATATTGGGAGATTTCTTGAAGCTTAAGAAAAAGAGTCTACTTAATACAGCTGGTGAAGATGGGGGACATGTGGGAGCATTATTTGAATCTGATGGAAAGCCTGCACCACCACGTCGTCCAGTTACACCACCAGGACCACCGGAAACAGCACCAGGTCATTCAGTAAGTGAAAACGCAAAATCATCTGTATCATCTAGACGTTAATCTGTAGATCTTATGTTTTAAAACATAATAATTGTTCAAGTAAAACCAGTGTGCGAAATGAATGCGCACTGGTTTTTGTTGATAATAATGATAAACTAGAATAAAGAAGACCTAAATTACTTCCGATTGGACAAGTGCTGCGAACTTTGTATGGGAGTTGAAATTTCAATGAGAACAGAAAAGGAAAAAATGTTAGCAGGGGAAATGTATGATCCTGCAGATTCAGAATTAGTTAAAGACCGTGAAAATGCGAGACGCCTAGTTCGACTCTATAATGAAACCCTAGAATCAGACGGTGGCAAAAGGACTAAATTATTAAAGGAGTTACTTGGTTCAACAGGGGAAAATGTATTTATGGAACCTAATATCCGATTTGACTATGGTTATAACACACATGTTGGGGAGAACTTTTTTGCAAATTTTGATTGTGTCATTCTTGATGTGTGTGAAGTGAGGTTTGGAGACAATTGTATGCTAGCACCTAGTGTACATATCTATACAGCCACACATCCACTTGATCCGGTGGAACGAAATTCAGGAAAAGAATATGCGAAACCTATTATTTTTGGGAACAATGTATGGATTGGTGGCAGTGCAGTAATAAATCCAGGAATAAGAGTAGGGGATAATGTAGTTATTGCCTCCGGTACAGTGGTAACGAAAGATGTACCAGATAATGTAGTAGTAGGGGGAAACCCTGCAAGAATTATAAAAGAAATCGAAATATAGACGACAGAAGTCGACAGGCGCCTATACCTGTCGGCTAATCTTTTACAATATTAATATTATTAAAAGAAACGTTGGTACCGGAAAAACTCCCATTTCCCATCGTGTTTTTAGTGTGAGACTCACAACCCGGTACATCATTAGCTCCAATAAAAACCCCAGCATGATCACTTTGAGAATTAATGTTAATTTCTCCTACTTTTATTTTCATAGTCAATTGTAATACCTCCAATGTTTCCTTCTTTTTTAAGTCAATTACAACAACTGCATATATAGTTAAGGAAAATGTATTCTTGTAAAGAAAAGACTTGTCTTTATATTGTATTATTTGAAAATTTTAAAGTGATAGCTTGTATGAAAAAATGTATAAGCCTATAACGCTATGAAAAATGATGCCCACCGTCCTCATTTGGTACTAAGGAATTTAAATTATTTCGAATTCGCATAAGAAATTGACTTATATAGGTCAAATCCCAGGTCTAAAAAAGGCAAGTTGATAAAATCTAAATTGTTAGATATAAAAAAGAGGCTAGGACATAACTAAGTGTTTAATCGGAAATACGAACAATGCACTACTTTAGCGAAGTATATTTCCGAAGCGGGTAGATTGCACCTACATTCAGTTTGTTCGGAATTTCTTATTAGTAAAATACTTTTGTCCCAGCCTCATTTTTAATTTGTTTTTTATGGCTTTTTCCATTTCTTGTTTAAATAAAAAAGCCTAAATATTTTCTTGTTTGATGTAAATAATCTATTTAGGAGGTGTCAAAAATGACGTATTTAAATCATAATCAATTTAGTTCATCACATTCGGCATTTCAACCCGGATTTTCAAGTACAGATGTTCAACAAGTTAGGCAGCAAAATGCACAATCAGCACAACCAAATTGGGGTCAACAGAGTGGTCTGCATTCACAAGCATTCCAACAATTAGGAGGAAGTAATTTAGGACAACAAATAAATTTTAATCAAATTCAAGGTATACTTCAACAAATGGAACAAATGGAACAACAACATGCACAACAATTAAGACAAATTTCAAACCAATTACAACAAATATCACAACATGAACAAATGGCCAGTCAACAAGCGCAACAATTAGCAAGAATGTTTTCACAGCTAATACAAGAAAATCGACGCATTAACCAAGCTTATTCCTATCAATCAACAACACAAACACACCAAAATCCGATTAATTATCAATAAAGGAATTACCCACTACGAGAAAATCACTCGAGTGGGCGTTGGAAAGATGGCGACTGCTTTATTTTTATTTGGAGGGTGACTAATAAGGGAACAAACAGCTCTTAAGTCACCCTCACCCATTTCACCGTCAAACTTAAACTACAATTACAAGTAAAACAACCTTTATGTAAAACGTTATTAATCAGAAGGTCATAGCCATAAAAAGTCGGAACTCTCTCTATTCTCATAACATTCTCCTTACCCTCATGTTAAAAAATACTGTTTGACAGTTTTGGCATATTCGTTCGTTCGAATAGAATTTACTAAATTTTTAAAATGGTTGTGGATAAAAAGCGAACTAATTTTAAAAAAAGAGGTAAAGAAGATGGAACTATCTCCTGTTTTATATCATAAGATTATTCGACCAAAGTGGATTAACAGGATTTATATACATAAAAGAATTGAAGGATATATCAATCTTAAAGATAAGAATGTACTTGATTTCGGAGCGGGTACTGGAGCCAATTGTGTACTCTGTAAGCCGGATCAATATTTAGGAATAGATCCAGACGAGAAAAGAATTAACTATGCAAAAAAGCTCTATCCTAATTATGATTTTAAAATTTTTCAGAATGACACTTTAAATGTTACAAATCAATCGTTAGACGTTATTTTAATGATTTCCGTGTTACATCATATCTCACCTGAAAAAATGAAAAAATATGTAAAACAATTTCGACAAGCTCTTAAGCCTAGTGGAATGATTATAGCTATTGAGCCGTGTTTCTTTCATAAAAGTAAAATAAGTAATTGGTATATGGCGAAAAATGACAACGGAGATTATATACAATATGAACAAGGGTATTTTGATTTGTTTAAGGGAGAAGGTTTCAATTGTAAAACGATAGAAAGATTTAAAAAATGTCTCCTTTACACTGAATTATTTTTTACAGCAAGAATATAGGGATGTTTGAGTATTGATATAAAATTTCATTTGGAGGAGAAATTAGTGTCTGATTATTGCGCTGCTTTATTACGGAAGACCTAACGACAAATTGTATTGAGAATAGAAAAAACTCTGAATGTAAACGTCTTTTTTGTTCAAAATATATTTGGGAGTAATCCTAAATTTATCTTATATCGGAGGAAAACAAAAAATGAATTATGCAGCACACGAGCTTTTAGAAACGCAAGAGGCATTAAGAACAAAAGCAGCGGAAATTGAACAGCATGGGGCCTTTGTGAACCAATGTAATGACCAACACCTAAAAGGCATTTTACAAAAGCATCAACAGCTAATGATTAATGCCTATCAACAAGGGATAAATCTAATGAACGGTAGGGGAGCACAAGTTACTCACCGTGCCCCAGACTTCCACGGTCAAAATGTTTCGACAGGTATGCAAAATCAAACAACCATGTCTGCACCGTCAATAAATACACAAACGTTATCAGATCAAACAATAGCAACATTAGCTTTAAATACTCATAAATCTGGCTCTGTTATGGGTATGCAATGGGCTAACGAATGTGTGGATCCTCAAATCCGTATGTACCACGTGAACGGAGCAAATCTTTGTCAAGAAATGGCATATGAAGTATGGTCGTGGATGAATCAAAACGGATATTATCAACCGACAACTTTTAGCTCCCAGCAAGTGACACAAATGACTGGTATGTTTCAACCTTTGACTACCCAGCAAACACAAATGAGTACGACAATGAATACTGGGCAAATGCAATAACTACTAAACGAATCGATAAGTTAAAAAAGCACCTACTTTAAAAAAAGTAGGTGCTTTTAGAACTAAAACAATCAAATTTATGTTAACTAGCATTTGTTTTTTTATCGAGAAAATAAAAATGGCTCCACAGGCAGGACTCGAACCTGCGACCGATCGGTTAACAGCCGATTGCTCTACCAACTGAGCTACTGTGGAACAATAATAAAATATTTATTTATAGTAGTATAATTCCCCCTTACTACATCCTGTAGTATTGTTCACCTCATACTTTTTATACATTAAACCTTAAAATCATTAAATTACTATTTTTCTGACAGATGCTGATGTGAATTTTACAGCTGTTATTTATTCATAATAAACCTGGGAGTTATAAATAAAATAGGCTGGTGATGATATGTTAGAGGTGACAAAACGGAGATATTGTAAAAATTGTAAAAGGGAAACCTCCCATATTGTGAGAGAAGACATGTTAGAAATTGAACAGGTATGTATGAGCTGCAATAAAAAAGAAGAGATCGTAAAAACCTTTTTTTAACATATTTATATTTAGGTTCCTGCTCCCCCGCAGTAAGGGAGGGCAGGAACCATCAAAAGTTAAAGTGGTGTGGATGGGTTATTTACCGATCCACACTTTTTTTGTTGTTGAAAAAAAACACTGATTCGTTTTTACGTGTTTGTGAGTGTTGAGAAATTTAATGAAATAACTAGCATATGATTGAAGTATATATTACAAAGGGGGGTGATTAATACGTTTGGAGAGTTTATTGGTATTTTAGTTTCTCCTATTGATTTTGTTGTGAAAAGTCTTTCATATGAAGCACTTATTGGATTAACTATGTTAGTAACAGCTGTAATAGTTACTTATGGAATATTTGAATACCGAAGATTGTTAAAAGAATATCAAGAAACATATCATAAAAAGCATTAATACAAAAGGTTCAAGTAATTTTTGTGGAACCTATGAAGAGGCCCCAGTTCTATATAATATCACTGAACTGGGGATCTTTTTTACATCTCTTTTAAAAATTTCCCTTTAACCCTTTCCCAAAATGGAAAGGGTTTATATCTGGCAAAGTTTATTTTGTTATCCGCTACACATACGTGTATGGACTTTATTTGCTTTAAGTGGTATTCTTCTCCGTCAATGCCAACGATTGCCCGTTCATCTATCGTTGGAAATTCGAGAATTAAATGCTGTTCCTTAGGCAAAATGAACGAACGGTTCAAGGTTCGGTAAACACTATTATTAATGGAAGCCATTTCTGTCACTTGCATGGCATCTAAAGTTGGGTGCATGATGCTGCCCATGAGGGAATGATTATAAGCCGTTGATCCTGAAGGTGTGGAAACTAAAATGCCATCCCCCCGAAAGGATTCAAATTTCTCCCCATTTATTTTTACATCTAGAACTAAAGTGGATATGGAATTACTTTTAATAATAATTTCATTTAAAGATAAGAAAGTTTTTTTCTCTCCCGTTAGTAATTCGAACGTTCCTTGAATGAGCGGGCATTTTTCAAAATGAGGTTTCCCATATTGAATTTCATGTAGTAACAATCCAGCTTCTTCTTTGCTCCAATCGGCATAGAAGCCCAACGTACCTGTATGCAAACCAACGAAAGCCGTAGAAGGACTGTAATAATCTCTGAAACACCTGAGCATCGTCCCGTCTCCACCGATAGAGATCACAAGA
Source organism: Evansella vedderi (assembly GCF_030813435.1). Taxonomy (GTDB): domain Bacteria; phylum Bacillota; class Bacilli; order Bacillales; family Salisediminibacteriaceae; genus Evansella; species Evansella vedderi. Next base: position 144,577 of record NZ_JAUSUG010000007.1, read on the forward strand.
TCAGGGTTATTACTTAAGGAAAATCCGTGATCTGTTAAAGTGGCCCTAAATTTTTCCGCCATTTCCTGGCTCTCCTTGTCCCCTCTGTCTACAATTTGAAATGATGTAATCAAGAATATACGCTCCTTATGAGTAGATAAAATTTATTATAACCAGTAAAAATATCACCCTATACATGATTGCCTTCTACCAGGGGTAAAAGATAAATAGCTTAGAAAAATAGATTTAGATATAATAGAAAATGGGGCCTGTTCCCCAACGCTGTACATAATTAACGTAATGGGGGACAGGCCCCAAAAAAGGAGATATAGCAATGATGAAACTATCTAGCATAATTAGTGACGGTATGGTTTTGCAACGGAATCAACTATTAACAATATGGGGCGAAACAAAACCGTTTGAAGAGGTAAAGGTGTTTTTCCTTGAGAAATTATTTAGAACGACTTCAAACAATAAAGGAGAATGGTCCATTTCTATAGAGCCATTGGAAGCCGGTGGACCGTATGTAATGGAAATCTCGGGAGAAGAAGAGACTATAATTATCCAAGATATATTAATTGGTGATGTATGGCTCCTTGGTGGGCAATCCAATATGGAATTGCCCATAAGACGGACCCTTGATTTATTTGCAAAAGAAATGGAAGCGGTTCATCATCCGTTTATCCGCCAATTTTCCGTTCCACAAAACTACAATTTCCATGGACCAAAGAAAAAGTTAGAAGGGGGAAATTGGATAAGCGCTACGGACGGTAATGTCATGGAATTTAGTGCAGTTGGCTATTTTTTTGCAAAGGAATTATACGAGACAAATGGTGTGCCTATCGGATTAATTCAGACAGCTGTAGGTGGAACGCCAATTGAGGCGTGGATGAGTGAGGAAACTTTACGGGAGATTGGTGGGTACGAAGGCACCTTAGACAAGTGCAAGGATGATGACTATGTGGCTGAGACAAAAAGTAAGGATGAAAAGCGTCATCACCAATGGTATAAGGAATTAAATGATGATGATCTTGGATTAAAGAGTCCGTGCTGGTATGAGGAGTCTTATGAGAGTTCTGGATGGAAGGAGTTTCAAGTCCCAAATTCGTGGAGAGATAGTGAGCTGGAACATATTCGAGGTTCTGTCTGGTTTAGAAAAGAAGTAGAAATTCCTCCTACAATGGTAGAAGGGGAAGCCAAATTGGTCCTAGGGACGGTCGTAGATGCCGACGATACCTACATCAATGGGCAGTGTATAGGAACGACAGGATATAAATATCCCCCAAGACGTTACACAATACCAAAAGGATTGTTAAGACCTGGGAAAAATTCCATAACCGTAAGGGTCATCAGTACACATACAACTGGTGGCTTCATGAAGGGTATGCCCTATAAGCTAGTTGGTAGTGGGCAAGAAATAGATTTGCAGGGGACATGGGACTATAAGATTGGTGCCATCACAGAGACTCTAGAGTCCCCAACCTTTTTTCAATATAAGCCTGCAGGTGTTTTTAATGCAATGATTGCACCTCTAAAGAATTACTGTCTAATAGGAGTACTTTGGTACCAAGGGGAATCGAATACACATCAACCTAAAGGCTACCATAAGCTTTTTGAAAGATTAGTAAACGATTGGCGATCAAATTGGAAGCTCGGTGAAATTCCTTTTATATATACGCAGTTGGCTAATTTTGCTGTTGACGAAGGGGAGGAGTCAGCGGTCAAATGGGCGGAACTTCGAGAAGAGCAACGTTTATCCCTTCGCACCTCTAATACAGCCATGGCGGTGACCATTGATATTGGAGAATATAACGATTTACATCCACAGGATAAAAAGACATTAGGACAACGCCTTGCTTTATGTGCTAAGAAATTAGTTTACGATAAAGACATCGTTTATAGTGGACCGTTATACAGGAAAATGGAACGTATTGGAAAATCAATTCAACTTTCTTTTGACCACGTAGGTAGTGGATTGGTTGCTTGTAATGGTAAGCTTAAGCAATTTAGTATATGTGGCGCTAACGGTGAGTTTGTTCCTGCTACCGCAACAATTGAGGGAAATACCGTCATGGTAAAAAATAATTATATAGAAGAACCTTATCATGTTAGGTATGCTTGGATCGATAACCCTGAGGGGGCAAACCTATATAACCGAGAAGGCTTACCAGCATCCCCATTTACAACAGAAAACAACGAATAAAAGAGTTAAGAAAACAACTGTTTCTACGGCAAACCAACATAGAAAGTCGACAGGTGCGAGGCACCTGTCGACACTATCATGTTATTCCTTCCAATCTTGTAATAATCTTTCTGCGGCTTTTGTAAGAGCAGCTTTCACTTCTTCAGAGACATCTCGCATGTGATTACTAGACTCAACTTGGGAGATAAATCGCTCAAGCTGACTTATTGCTTGTTGCATTCGATTTCTATCGTATTGACTTTCTGCACTTTCTAGTGTACCTCTTAATTGGTTAGCTGCCTGCCTTGAAAGTTCACCCTCATTTTCAAAGTCGTCTACTAATTTATACAGAGTATCTAGCGTAACAATTTCAACGGAAAGCTTTCCTTCAGCAGTTGCTTTGGAAGTATTTCCAGCGGCATCTGTCATTGTGATGATAATTTCTGCCTTCTCAAACTGTGCCTCTGGTGCAGTCCATGTACCTACATAGTATCCTGGTTCAACTTCCTCCATTGTAACCCCAGCGTTATTGATACCCATGGCAGATGGGAGTGAAACTAGGAAGCTAGCTTCTCCACTTTCTGAATCACTTGTGAAGGAAATAGCTACTGTTTCTCCTGGGTAGAGGTGAACATCTTCAGCAGGTGTCACATCCTCGATAGTTGGAGGAGTCCAATCAACGAAGATCATTACTTCTTCCGTCGAGCTGTTTCCAGCAAGGTCAACTGCTGTTACCATAAAGGTATTTTCACCTTCTTCCACAACTAGTCGTTCGGAGAAGGCGCCGTCTTCATCAACAGCTACTTCCTTACCATTGACAGTAACTGTATCTAAGTTAGCATCCACTACTGTACCGCTCATCGTAACGGCTTGATCATTTGTTATTGTACCCTCTACAGGGGAATCGATTGTAATTTCAGGATCAATCGTATCTTTAACAACGGTGACAACGTCAGAAGAAAGAGGAATACCTTCCGCATCACCTTCTGCAAAGATTTCATTAACACCCTCTTCAAGCTGGATTGTTACACTGAATTGGCCATTCTCTTTATGTGCAACAGCCACTTCCTCACCGTTGTTATAAACAGTAACTTCACCATCACCTGCGAAAACACCAGTTACTTCAATTGTATCTTCTGTAGTAAAGGTTCCGTCTACAGGAGAATCAATAGCTGGTGGGTCCAGAGCATAGGCAACACTGGCACGAATCATAAAGTTACCATTATCAAAATGCTCTTGGAAGTCACCATTTACGTAGAGATAGGACCTTTGTGCATTTGGATGTTCTTCATCTGTTCCAATTCCTGGAGAATTATTTCCAATGTGATCCTGCAGGGTACTGATAAAGAAATCTCCTTCTGTAACAAAACCATGGTCAGATAGATCGATGTAATTCCACTCCCCACGGTCTACTACCACCGGTACCGGTCCAATCACCCGTTCCTTTGGATTTCCATTGGCATCCGTATCGTAAACGACAATGTTTATTTCGTTTCCTCCTGGTGTAGGCCAATCCGTATCCCAAACGTACATGTTGACACCACGAAGCTCCGCCATTCCATCAGGAGTGAATTTAACAGCAAGGCCGTTTCCAGCAGCGTTCAATACTAGCGCATTCTCTGCATTACCATTATCATAAGCAATTTCATCCTCGTAACCGATAAATTGCTCTAATGTTACGTTAAGGACAAATATTTCTCCACCTTGAACAGATACTACAAACTCACTCGGATGATAGCCTTGAGCCGATACACGAATCGTATAGTCCCCTTCGAAAACATCTGGCATCGTAAATGTTCCATTTTCATCCGTATAGGCATCTGGAACTTTAGGATCTTCCACTAATTGAATTCGTGCATCTTCAACTGGAAGGTCAGTATATACGTTTGTAATTGTACCTTTAATATCACCAGTTGGTAATGGATCCAACATAAAATTCTGGAAAGTTGTTGCGTCTTCTGTAACTTCTACAGTTGCCTCTTTAGGGTAAAAACCGTATGCTTCTGCTCGAACCGTTACGGTTTCACCAGATTCTGTTGCTGGACTTCTTAATGTATATTCTCCAGTCATAGGATTCGTATGGGTAGTACGATCCGTTTCGATAATGGTTACTGTTCCAATAACAGGTAAACCATTCGAAGATAGAACAGAGGATGGTTCAGAAACGATTTTGAAGTCATGTGTTGCCATGTCGGACTGAATTTTTACAAAGGTAGGTGCAGGTGCAGCTTCCCTATCTTCAAAAGTACCTTCTGACTCTACCATGTCTTCTTCTTTAACTGTTTCTATCACTTCATCCACGTCATCGCCGGAGACAAGTACCCCAAAGTGATCCACATAAATTCCAGGACGGGCTACAGCAGATCCGTCTAAGCGAATTCTTAATTCAATCGTTTCTCCTACATAGTCATTTAAGGAGAGATTCACTTCATGCCAATCAGCTTCACCTGTAAATTCCATTAATTCGTCCCATGAATCGCCATCATCCTTTGATACTTCTACGTATCCGAATGTCCAGTTGTTGTTCACATTATGCCATAAGGCAAAATTAAGCTCGGCAGTGTCTACAGAGGTTAATTCAATTTCAGGGCTTGTAATCCAGCTGTCTTCCTGAGCTCGAATGTTTCCAGATAAGTTTGTAGCCCACAGTTTTTCTCCAATATAGGCACTATCTGGACCTACAGTGGGAATACCCCATTCCCATGTATGGTTATCGTCTCCACCAGGAGTAAATCCACCATCATCATCTTCAAAATTGCTATAAAAAATATAGTCTACATACGGAACGGATCCTGTTACTTCATTGGATGGTTCGCTTTCGTTCCCTGAAAAATCATATGCAGTAACATAATACGTATACTCTACTTCAGGCACAGCATTCGCATCAGAGAAATTAGTGTTGGCTGTGTTACCAATTTTCTCAAAATCGCTTTCTGCTTCCGCTCGATATATATTGTAACCACTAGTATCTGGGGCAATGGATCCACTCCAAGATAAATTGATACTCGTGGAAGTTGCACTAGCTTCTAAATTTGTAGGAGCATCCGGAGGAGTCGTATCCACACCTACTAGTTCCACATTATCCAAATACCAGCCTAAATAGTGGATGATGCTATCAGATGTAAGTTCAAAGGCAACAAAAATTGGAGTATCAGAGCCTGCATAATCATTTAAGTCAATGATTAAACTTCTCCACTCTTGATCTCGACCGTTGAAAGTAGAAACGATTTCCCAATTTTCACCATAATCATCGGAAATACCGATATAACCATAGTCATAGTTCCTTTCAAGGTCATACCAGTGATTCATTCGCAAGGAAGCTTCATCCGTATTCCTTAGATCTAATGGAGGTAGGAGTAAAACATCTTCAGCGTTAGCCGGGTAGTTTCCAGATAGATTTGTACCAACCAGTTTATCTCCAACTAAAGGATTAGGACTATTACCGGATGGTTCACCCCACTCCCAACTTCCATTGAATTTCCAGCCGAGAGGGAGCTCTGAGAAGTCTTCCGTATATTCATCAGGTAAAATACCGAATTGAATATCTACCCAGAATGTGTCAGTAGCAGTAGTGTTTCCTCCAAAGTCATGGGCAAGAATATGATATTCAAAACCTGGCTCCACCGCATACTCATGTGGGATTATCCCAGCATAATTACCTGCTAAATGGTCGCCTGATGTACGGGACATTGGAATAGAAATAGCTTCATCAAACGCTTCGTGGTGCACAATAATTTCTGCCTCTACAACAGCAATATTATCTGAGATTTCAGCAGTTAAAGGTAAGTCTATTCCAGAGAAACTAAAGTCAAAAGGCGTATGGTCAATAACAGGGGGTTCGTCATCGGAACCATCTGTTAACACTTGCCCGCTAATAAAGCCTGTTCCATCGGCTATCATGGCAACTGCTTCATAGGCGTTAACTAGTCCAACCCCATAGCCATCATTAGGAACGGAGGTATATTGACTATCCGTTAATGGAATTGCCGTGTCGTTTAGAATATCCTCTAATTCATCTGGTGTTAAGGATGCATCTACAGAAAGTAGAAGTGCAGCAACCCCTGATATATGAGGGGATGCCATAGATGTTCCATTCCATCCACCTTCATAGCCGCTGCCTGGGACAGAGGAACGAATATTCACCCCTGGAGCGGAGATGTTTGGCTTTTGGTCTCCACTGTAGTTAGCTGGTCCACGGCTGGAGAAACTAGCAACATTATCGTTACTGTCTGTGGCAGCTACGGCGTAAGCTTCTGGATAATTTGCAGGAGGTGTTACTGTCGATGCACCTGGTCCAGAGTTTCCAGCTGAAAAAACTGGTAATTGACCAGCATCTCTCCATGCTTGAACCATTGGACGGTACCACTCATCAATTCCAGGGCTTCCTCCCCAAGAGTTTTGAACGATATCAGGAGCAAGACTAGGATCATCCTCTGGAGCCAGCATGTATTCACCAGCAGCAAGGAGAGCATCCCGAGGACATCCTGCTGCGGAACAAGCGGCAGCGGCAATCCATTGAGCGTCCGGAGCTACTCCAATTTTGTTATCCCCCGAAGGGTCTTGACCCATGACTGTTCCTGTAACGTGTGTCCCGTGACCATGACCATCCGCTGGAAGGGAGTTACTTCCAATGGCATCGTACCAATTTCCGAATGCCTCTGGATTATCAGGATCACTTGGATTGTAGCCTCTAAAGTTCTCCATGAGTGCTGGGTGATTCCATTGGACACCAGTGTCAATGACACCAACCACAATGCCTTCACCAGTAACTCCAAATTCGTTCCAAGCAGCAGGTGCTTGAACACGGTCAATGTTCCACTCAACTCCATCATCGGTCACCATAGGGGGGGCTTCTGATTGTTCAGGTAGTATAAGCTCTACTATTTCATTTTCTAATATTCTAGCTACTTCTGGAAGATAGGATAAGGTTTCGATTACATCTTTAGTTGCAGTGACGGATATGACATTCATAATGTAAAAGCTTCTAAATTCTTTTACATCTCCTGTCTCTTGAGCTTTTTCTAAAGTTTGGAGGAGAGAAGCTTGAGTAGCTTCTGCAGTTGATTTGAGACTATCAAAAACAGCATTTCGAGCAGCCATTTTTTGATTATATGACTTAGCATTCACACCTAATTGTTCCCTTGCTTGTGCTGCAACGTTGGTGGTGTCCACCTGTTCCGCTAATTCAATAATAACATTAACGTATTCTTCTGTTTCAAACTGTGAAATAACCTTGGAGTCCACCTTGTCAGCAGCAGATGTTTTAGTACTATCCTGCATAGTCGTAAAGGTGGAATTATCTTGCTGACTTGACGTTTGAGCTGCAACACTCGTAAATGGTGTGAAAAGCAGTAAAAAGACTAGGGCAACGGCTAACCTTTTTGTCATTCGACGATTAAAGATAATAGTTTCCTCCTTATTTCATTATTTACAGGTGGAGTTAAAGTAGTAGAGTAGAACCCCCTTTCTGTACTATGATTACCTGCAAACTTTCAATTGTAATAGTATTTTAAATTTTCAGAAATAACAATGTAATATTATCGCGCGATTTTAAAATACCTAGAAAATGTTCTGGGATTTATGACGAAAACAGTCTATTAAATTTGGGGCATGTCCGATATTGTCTGCAAGCCCTCGAATATTCCCGAACTTTCCGTTTGTTGGTACTATTATCCATTTTTGGTAGTGAGTTATAATGGGACTAGGACCAATTCAAGTTTATGAATATAGGTAAATGGATATAATATTAATTTTAGACAGAGAAAAATGATAGTTAATAAGTTATGGCATACAAGCATCCATCTTGTTTGCAAGCTTTCAAATAAAACGTATAGGAAAACAGTAGGGAGTAGGAGGGGGGTATTATAATAAGCAAACAATAGTCTTAGTACTTTATTATGTGATTTATTAGTATAAAAAAAGCTTATATGGTTACCTTAATATTGTTAAATTACAGTCTGTCTTATAAACAGACATACATAGGAGGATGAGAAATGTTCAAAAAGAAATTTGGATTAGTTGTATGTTTATTAATAGTGAGTATGTTTTTCATTGGCGGTATTCAAGGGTTCGCTCAAAATCTTGACACGGAAAACCCAGGAGATTTAGCAGAGGAACCAGTGGAAGGTAACAAAGAAAAAATGAAACAATCAATAAATGTGGCTAAATTTGAACTGGAGATTTTACTAACTAGTAAAAGGGAGTTAGAATGGGAATACGCTCGAAAAAAGAAGAAAGTAACTGCTGAAATAGAGCGGGGAGATGAGGAAATTGAGGGTCCTGAAGCTATAAAGGAAATGGAAAGGATCCTTTCCAAGTTAGAAATTACGGATGAAATGAACGATGATGAAATCGTAGCTCATGTATTAGAACTTGTGGAAGTAAGTCCCAAAGATGTTAAGAAGTTAGAACTTGAAGTGAAATGCTTGAATGGAAAGAAGATTAAAATAAAACAAAAAGCAAAATAAATATGGCGTCTTAAAAGGTATTTATCACCTTTTGAGACGCCATTGTTAATGGTCTCCTTAGAGGTAATTACAGAGCCTTTATATCTTGATATAAAACGTTTTTTAATGAATAATTGCTGATTTTGTTGAATAAAATTGATTACCCATACCTGTGAAAAAGGTCAATTTTCAATACTGGAGAAAAGCCCGCCCTGTAAACAACGAAAGTACAGGAGCGGTCTTTGTTGACGCTTTTTGGCGATTGAAATAATGGAGCCTCACAATGAGTGTTTATTGATGAATCTATTAGATCACGAGAGGAAACACAGGAGGAATGTAATGGATTCCGAAACAAGACATCGGCTGAATGTGCTTTCCAAAGAGTTAAATGAGTTACTTAATGCTCTTTATGAATCATCGAAAACAAATGAAAGAGTAACTCCAAGGTTAATATTACGTAACACCTGTATTTTACTTTGGAGAAAACTCCGTTCCGTCAAGGGGATTATTACAGTTTTTGGAGTTTCTGTTGCCGGGATAATGGCTTATATCGCTGAAGTTTTTCACCACCTGATTCAACTACCTATGGGTTCCTTATTTGTTTTGTGCAGCATCTACATGATATTAGCAAGTTCTCTTATTCGAATCTTGGTATTGAATGAAATGAGTAACGTTGATAGTGATTTGTTTCATCTTGGCGTGTATGAAAAAAGGAAGAAGAAAGAGTTTTTCTCCCTAATTTCTATGGCAAAACAAAAAGATTATATCCTCATATTAAAAGAGCAAGTGGAGAAGGAATTAAGTGGAGATAGAGAAAAACTGGGTAAGGAACTGGCGAAATATAAATCAATGTTAGAACAGAAAAATCAAATATTAGAAGAAAAAAATAATGCCATTGAAAAGAAGAATGTTGCCATACACACATTGCTGGAAGAATTGGACCAGTCAGAGGAATATGCTATCTTTTTTAAGGAAAAGTCCGAATACCTGATTGATGTTCTGTTCCAGTTAAAGTCCAAATTGAATCAACTTCTAAATGATCAATTTCATTTGGAAAATATTAATGTCGGGGCAAACTATACACTATACAGAAAAATAGATAAAGGCCTGTTTTTTATTGGCGGTTACGGAGTGAATAAGGCAGAGTTCGATGAATTTATACCATTTAACGCGGGAAAGAATAAGTATATACAATCCATAAATAGAACCCAAACCAATCCTTTCATGATAGATGACTTTATTTCGTGGAAAAGAACGCTTCAGGATGGATCAGAATGGATCCTCTCTTTACACTTAGATGCTTCTAACCGTGAAAAGTTGAGTAATCATACGGAAATGGGTAAATTAAATTTGACCATCACACAAGAGGTGCTCTGGATTTGCTGTGAGCTATTAAATAAATTTGTCGAAAAAAATGGAAATAATATAAGAAGACAGAGAAGGAGAAAATAGGACAACTCCAAAGGAATCTCCTATTTTTCCAATGCTTTATTCGCTTGTTCTCTAGCCTTATCATTTCTATCTTTCATGTCCTGAATCATCTTATCTGCTAATCGTGTACCTTCCGATTTACTCATTTATATTCCCCCTTATAAATTTTCTTGTCCATATCGTTTCCATATCCCTATATTATTATTCAATCCTAGCTTTTTTGTTATCCTACTGGTTATTTTGAGAAGGTTTGTTGTTAACGTTTTACTTTTTTTAGAGGAATGTAAGGTACACACCCTTACAAAATGGATAATGTAATTAATTTATAAATATATTAATTATTAATTATTATATTTAGCAATTTCATTCTATCTCTTTTTTGTATAATAGATCGAATAATCGAGATAATTACATATATATAGATTTCGTAATTACTTAATGGTATTGTTAAATATAAATAAGTTTACAAATGACTTAGCTATTAATTAATGGAAAGGAGAAGATGTTTATGTTTAACTCAGAAAGTTTTAAAGGTGTTAATTTTTATGAAATGAACTGGGACCTTAAAGGACAATTATGGGCCCATGACCCAGTGATTAGTAAAGAAGGAGACCGTTGGTATGTGTTTCATACAGGTAAAGGTATTGGGGTAAAGTCTTCAGAGGACGGGGTAAATTGGAAGCAAGAAAAGTCCATTTTTTCCTCTTTACCGGAATGGGCCAAGGAATATGTACCGGAAAAAGATGAGGAAAGCATCTGGGCACCGGATATAGCTTTACATAATGGCGTTTATTATTTATATTATTCCGTTTCTACCTTCGGGAAGAATACATCTGCAATTGGATTAGTGACAAATACAACCCTTGATCCAAATCATCCTGACTATAAATGGGAGGATAAGGGTTATGTAATACACTCCACAGCGGAGGATAACTACAATGCTATAGATGCCAATTTAATAGTTGACCAGGAAGGTCGTCCGTGGTTAAATTTCGGCTCCTTTTGGGGAGGACTTCAGCTTATTGAGTTGGATCCAGTAACTATGAAGCCTGCAGACGGTGCTGAACTTAAAACGATTTCAAGCAGATGCTTAGAACCAAATACGATCGAAGCTCCATTCATCGTACACCGAGATGGATATTATTACCAATTTGTATCCTTTGATTTTTGCTGTCGTGGAGTAGATAGTACATACAACATTGTAGTCGGCAGATCTAAGGATATTACCGGACCATATTTTGATAAAAATGGTGTTTCTATGATGGAGGGTGGGGGAACCTTAATTGACAAAGGGGATGACCGCTGGATTGGTCCTGGTCACTGTGCCGTGTTCTTTTCTGGTGACGCAGAGTCAAGTATTCTCGTCAATCATGCCTATGACGCCGAAAATGAAGGTAAACCAACTCTTCAAATAAGACCATTATATTGGGATGAGAACGGATGGCCCCATCTAGGCTAATGTGAATGAATAAATTTTTTCGATATAACTCAAATGTGTAGTTGAAATTTTAATAACTTTGGGGGCATCATCTTTATCTTTAAAAGCAGAGAATACTTCATTAATAGTAAAATGGTTACATCAAAAGGACCTCTGATGTAACCATTTTTTTAAATGTTAATAAATGTTTAGACGTCTTTAGGCCATTTTCGGTGGCTCTATTCTTTTTTCGCCTCTTCTACTAGACGTTTAAATGATTTTACTTTTCCATGAGGGTTTTGAGCCTCTTTACGAGCCCGAAATTGACGTTCTTCCTGTGATTTAGACTGAGTCATAGTATCCCACCTTTATATAGAGTTTTAAAATGCCTATTTTCTATTTTTCCGACAGGAGGTTGAAATATTCAACCTCAGAAAATTTATAACGTATAAAATAGGTTTAAATTCTAATAATACATATAGAGGAGTGATACATATGGCCAAACGTAGCGGTAAAACAGATGCCGATCAAAAGAATAAACAAGGATTCGACTCGAGTAAAACCGATTCAGAATTCTCCAAAGAAATGGGCAGCGCAGCTGCTAATCGTGCACACAAGGAAAAAGCAAAAAAAGAAAAAGCATCCAAAAATCAAGGACAATGGAAAGGGATGCATTAATATATTTTTTCATAATAATTAGTAAAAGACTCACTTAAACAGAAAGTCTTCCAGCTATATTGGCAGGAGGCTTTTTTATTTAGGATGATTTTCTTAGTCGTGAATAAACCCTTCTATTTAAGAAAAAACTGTTGTTGAATAAAGTGAAAGGGGGGACCGTTTTGGCAAGAGGAAAAAGCTTTAACCATAAGAGAAAAAGTCATCCTGGAGACTTTCCAAAAGGAAGTGAAAGGGTAGAATCGAAAAAAGAAGAAAGGTCAGAAATTGAGGAATACTTAGGCACTCATGAAGCGTTTAAAAACCGCGTTGCGGATGATGAGTAATAACTGCAGTCATCAATATAAACCCAATATGAATAGAGGCTACTGAAAAAGGGAATAACAACCTTTTTCAGTAGCCTTATTAAGCCCTTCTCCCTTTTTTAACGCCTGTAGGGGAAATGGCTTTTTCCATTTCTTCCTTTGCCATCACATTGTCCGTATTCACTCCGTCGTTATGTAAATTTCCTCTTTGACTGCCGTTATTTGTATTTACCCTTTTTTTATTGTTAGTCATTTACGATCACTCCTTGATATTTAGTTTCTATACTATATTGGCAAATAATATATGCATTTATGTACGTTATTTTTAAATCAATAAAATAAAAATTAAGCACTTTTAGATTGTCTTAAGTCTCCAACTATGTCTATAATAGTTTCGGTACGAATAAATACAATTAGTCGAGGTAATATATGAAGGAACTGAATACTAAAATTAACAAAAAAATGTATTATAGAACGATTTATATTGTCATTATAATCATGTTATTAGGGTTGTTTGTTGAGAACCCACGTATGAGTGATCTTGGTATCGGTTATATTTGGCATGTTGTTCTTGTCGCTATGTTTATACCTCTACTGCTCCTTTATCCAAGGTTTGAAACACAAAAGATGAGAATCATGATTATTGCAGCAGTGTTCGTGTATTTCTACTCACTCTTTTTGTTATATGGAACTTGGTCTATTTTTTTATTGATATGTTTAATTCCCGCAATATCCATTTTATTCTTTGATTCAAAACTGTTTTATTTTTCTTTAATTGTCAATGGAATACTGGTAACGGTTATTTTTTTCTATATAGATATAACAGCAGCTGACCAAGTAATTTACCCCTTTAGTCAATTTGATCTAATAGGGAGTTTAATCAACTTTATGGCTACCCAAGTCGCTATTTATCTTATTTTTTATTTAACATACGAGCGGATGAAAAAAATCCAGGTCTATTATGAAGAAATAAGGCAGTCAGAGCAGTTAAGGGCAACAGGTCAATTAGCTGCTGCTGTTGCCCACGAAATTAGAAATCCATTAACAGTAGTAAAAGGCTTTTTACAGTATTATGAACAGGACAATTCCTACAGTGAAAAAACGAAACAACATTTTCATTTAATGATCGATGAATTAAATTCAGCCGAAAAAGTTATTTCCCAATACTTGTCCCTTGCGAAACCAAATGAAACAGATGAGTTAGAAACGGTTAATATTAAGTCTGTTCTGCAAAGTGTTACACATTTGCTTCAATCTTATGGTATTTTACGCAATAACCATATAGACCTACATATGGAAGAGGATTGTTTTATTGCCGCTAATAAACTTGAGTTTAAACAACTGCTGATTAATATTATAAAAAATGCCATTGAGGTTTCCAAGGATGGGGATTCTGTTATTGTTCAGGCACGGAAAAAAGAGAACAATATTGAGATTAAAGTAAAGGACTACGGAATAGGAATGTCAGAAGCAGAAATAAAGTCTCTAGGAACACCCTTTTATTCATTAAAAAGTAAGGGAACAGGCTTAGGGTTAATGATTTGCTTTAATATTGTTGAAAAATATAATGGGTTCATAAACTTTGAAAGCACCAAAGGAAAAGGAACAACCGTAACCTTACAATTTCCAGTAATGGAAGGCAGTATTGCGTAATTACTGCTTGGTTTCACGGAGAGAGGAGGAGTTATTTATTCCAGTGATGGTATAGTTCTTCCCAGCTTATCTTTCTTTCATGATGGGGAATTCCCTTTCTGGCGAACGTTATGTGAATGTTTTGCGTACTAATAAGTTCACCAGCGATGATTTTTTTGATTGTTGGAAAAATAATACTGACATAATCGTCCAGGTGTCTGCAGCTTGGCCTTTCATCCATGGATACTTTTAATCTCGCTACAACCCTTACCGTTAAGCCTGTTCTACTCATAAATGGAGTTCCAATGCTGATTATTTCTTCTGTTATTATTGGATCACGAAGTCCGTGTAAATAATTTCTAATTCTAGTTTCATAGTCATTTTCATCTTCTAAATCATAATAAAAATGAACAATTGTATCTGCTTCTACCATAATAGCCTCTCCATTTTATGCATTGTTATAGTTACTCTTATCTTAGCATAGTTCCGTTTTCCTAAATAGATATGTGGTTCAATGAAAAAAGTTTTTTTCTCTATGCTCTCTTAAAACTATTAACCTAAAAAAGGCCAGCCCAAATTGTAGTATGACATATGGGACTGGCCTTATTAGTTTGGTAACAGGACCTTAGTACAGTAAAGCTTTACTGTACCGGAGGTCAGGCCCTTTTATAATCTATCATCAAACCAACCAATTAAATGCTGTAATCGCTCTAAGCGGTGCTTCGGCTTACCTGAACGTGATAGGTCATGGTTTTCATCTGGGAAGCGAACGAGCTTCGTTTCCACACCTAATCGCTTAAGGGCAACATACCATTGCTCTGCTTGCTCCATTGGACAACGTAAGTCCTGTTCACTATGCAGGATTAGTGTCGGAGTTTTTACATCACGAGCATAAGTCAGTGGAGATACTTTTAATAATTTCTCCACATCATCCCATAAGTCCGCATGTCCATGCTGCCATTCTGTGAAGAAGAAGCCAATGTCACTTGTTCCATAGAAGCTGTGCCAGTTACAAATACTACGTTGCGTAACAGCTGCTTTGAAACGGTCCGTACGTGTAACGATAACGTTGGTCATAAATCCACCGTAACTACCGCCAGTAACAAATAATTGTTCGTTGTCGATGTAGTTAAAGTTTGCTAAGGCATAATCAACACCAGCCATGATATCCTCATAATCCATTCCGCCATAATCACCGATAACAGCATTTACAAAGTCATGACCATATCCGTGGCTTCCACGTGGGTTTGTGTAAAGAACAACATAGCCTTTAGAAGCCATTAATTGCATTTCATGGTGTAAACCATTTCCATAAGCTGTCGCAGGTCCACCGTGAATTTGCAGGATCATTGGATATTTTTTACCTTCCTCATAACCGTAAGGCTTCATGATCCATCCTTCAATGTCCCACCCATCGGTGCTCTTGTAGTGGAAGTTTTCTGGAGTGCTTAAATGTACTTCTTTGTATAACTCGGCATTCCAGTCTGTTAATTTCTCTACATGTTTCACATTTGTTAAGTCTTGTGTTACTAAGTCTCCTGTGGAGTGAGGAGTACCTAGAACAAGGACTGCTTGATCGTCATTAACGATGTCATAAGAAGTAACGTTTGCAACAGATGGTGAAAGGGCATCAGAAACTTGTCCTTCTAGATTAACCTTAAATAACTGGCAATCACCACTAACGGTTGCTATAAAGTAAATGTGTGTGTTCGCAGCGTCCCAGATTAAGCGAAGCTCTGCCGAGTCATACTTAGCATCCACACCTACAAGATTGTTAGCGGTATAATCGAATTTATTCGTTAAATTCTTTAATTCGCCTGTTTCAACAGAAAATAACAGTACATTGGCATTCCCTTGGCTTCTTTCTCCACGATCATGACCAGCAACAGCTAGCCATTTTCCGTCCGATGAGAAAGAAGGTGCCATCAGATAGCCATTTCCTTGATAAAACAAGGTCTCTTCTTTGGAAGCAATCTCGTATTTCCAGATAGCAGGGAGGTATCCCCATTCTTTATCTTCTGCCTTTGTTCCGATATAGAATAGGTTTTTCCCATCTGGGGTGAAACGAGGCTGACCGAAGTTATGATCTCCTTCCGTCACCTTTGTATATTCCTTTGTATCTAAATCAAATAAGTATACATGGGTACGGTCATCGTTATAAATACCAACGCCGTCACCTTTATAACGAAGTCTTGTAATGACCTTAACATCACTTTCTTCTTTTTTCTCGTCTTCTTTATCCGTGCTAAGCTTTAATTCCCCTCTAATGGTTACCGCAAGCTGTTTTCCGTCTGGAGACCAAACGAAATCACCAATTCCTTGCTTTACATCAGTTAGTTGAACTGCTTCCCCACCATCTGTAGGTAAGAGCCATACTTGATTTTTTCCAGTACGGTTGGAACGGAAGGCTAGGTTTTTTCCATCTGGTGACCACTTTGGAGCAGTATCCTTTACTAGCGAGTCCTTGGAATAATGAGAGGTAAACTGTCTGCCATTTCCTTTTAAATCCGTTATATAGATATAAGAATAGTAGCCATCTTTTTCTTTATCTACATGTGTTAGGACATAGGCAACCTTGTCTTTAGTCGGGGATACGACAGGATCTCCCACAAATTTAAATTTAACTAAATCTTCTGCTGTAATAGGACGTTTTGTCATGTTCCATTCCTCCATATTTATCAATCTATAAATCTATATTAACATTTCGCCAATCGAAATAAAATAAATATTATGGATATTTCAGTATTTATAAATAAAACTATTCTAAGGTTATTTGTAGATTTCCGCTCCAGTCCTTGTTCTTATTTTTTCAAATTACAGATACAAAAAAATGAAGTAGGCGGCGAATATTTTAATGTTTAAGTTATAAGGAGAGGTTTTGTAACTATGAAGGTAACGTTATATTTGGGGAGTTTCTTAAAATTGTTACAGAGAATAAGGGTTTATATTTTTGTATTAATCCTAATTCTTTCTATGGTGTTTATATATTTTGTTGTTGATGCTTATAGGATTGATCTAAGTAAATTGGAGGATCCTGTGGGGACACCTACGGTAATTTATGACCGTTACGGTGACCCGGTTTCGGAATTGTCTTCGGTCCGATTTAGGCATGTTTCGTTATCAAAAATTCCCGAAGAAATCATCCACAGTATTATTGCAGTGGAGGATCAACGTTTTTTTTCCCATAAGGGTATTGATTTTCGTGGTATTGCTCGGTCGACTTGGAGGAATTTGCAGGCAGGCAGAGTTGTACAGGGTGGTAGTACGATTACGCAGCAGTTAGCGAAAAATTTATTTCTTACTTCGGATAGAACGTATGGGAGAAAGTTTCGAGAAGTAATTACTGCTTTTCGGATTGAAAGGGAGTATAGTAAGGAGAAGATTTTGGAATTGTATTTGAATCATATTTATTTTGGTGAGGGAATTTGGGGGATTCAGAATGCATCTCAAATGTATTTTGGGAAGGATGTACAGGATATTACATTGGAGGAAGGGGCTCTTTTGGCGGCGTTACCAAAAGCTCCCACGCACTATTCACCTTTTCAAAATGAAGAGAGGGGGAAACAGCGTCGGGATCTTGTATTGTATTTGCTTTTGGAACAGGGGTATATCGAGGAGAATGTTTATACCGAAGCGATAAGTTCGGAGATTGTCCTACGGGATTGGGAAATTGAGGAGGATAGTTTACGTGGAAGGTACCCAAGTTATGTTGATTTTGTTATTGACGAGGCGATTAAGATTCATGGTCTGACGGAGGAACGAATATGGGCTGGGGACCTGCATATTTATACGGAAATGGATTTGACGGTGCAGAATGCTATTCAGTCTGCTTTTTCTAATGGAGAATTGTTTCCTGTGGGAGCAGGTGAAGAGATTGTTCAAGGTGGGACTGTTGTTTTAGACCCTTATACTGGTGGGGTACGAGGAATTATGGGTAATCGTAGTGAACATGTGTATCGTGGATTTAACCGTGCTGTACAGCTAAAACGTCAACCAGGGTCCGCCATTAAACCTTTATCCGTATTTGCCCCAGCATTAGAAAGGGGATACAGTGCAAGTTCTACGTTAGTGGACGAGAGAATGGACTTTGGCGGGTATTCTCCAAGGAATTATGATAACCAGTACCGGGGGAGGGTTTCCCTTTATGATGCACTGATTTACTCCATTAATGTTCCTGCCGTTTGGTTATTAAATGAGATTGGTGTGACGGCGGGGGTTGATTTCCTTGAGAAGTTGGGAATTCCGTTGCAGGAAAGTGACAGGAATTTAAGCATTGCACTAGGGGGATTAACGGAAGGCACTTCACCTCTTCAATTAGCCCAAGCATACAGTGTGTTTCCTAACCTAGGGACGATGAATGAAGCCCATGCCATTACTAAAATTACGAACGGGCATGGGGAAGTTTTAGCTAAAGGGGAAGTACAGGGAACCCAAGTAATGGACCCAGATAATGCTTATAGGATGACTCAGATTCTGCAGGGCGTAGTGCAGGAAGGAACTGGTAGAAATGCCTTGTTAAATTACGATCGACCTACTGCTGGAAAAACTGGTACGACACAGCTTCCATCGACGTCAGCCTTTGAAGGGGTTACGGGAGTGTCGGATGCTTGGTTTGTAGGATATACGCCGGAATTGGTTACTGCCGTTTGGGTTGGTTATGACAAGGTGACCCCAGAATATGTGATGCAATCCTCAGGGGGGAATCACCCGGCACGGATTTTTCAGGCGATTATGAGTGAGTCATTAGAAGGGGTACCAGTCTCTGATTTCCGGCTACCTAACGGGTGGAAAGAAAATAAAAATGAAGGAAAAGGAAAAGAAAAAGATAAGGAAGGTAAAGATAAAGGCAAAGGAAAGGGCAATAAGGAAGGGAAAGAAAAGGGAAAAAATAAAGCCGAAGAAAAGGGTAAAAAAAATGAAGGAAAAGGAAAAGGGAATGGGAAAGGTAAGGGAAAAGGTAATAGCAAAGGTAATAGGTAATGTCTTGGTGATTGCAGCTCTATGTATGGATCAAAACAGTTAATGTTAAATGAAAGAGGGAATCTCAAAAGGTATGTTTTTAACCTTTTGAGATTCCCTCACTAGTTGAAGCTGATGGGACAGCTTCTCTTACTATTTTCGAGAAAGAAGTTTAATGATGTTTCATTTATCGCTCGCAAGTGACGACGAAAAACTCTCCTGTTCTCAATGTTACTGTTTGTGTTGGGGGGCCGGTTACTCTTCTGTCACAGAATACATCAATCGTCGTTAGTCCACATCGTACTCTAACGAATTGGTCTCTTCTTAGATTAACATCTGGTAACCTTCTAGATGGAGCTCCAAAAATAGGTAGACAAAATACAACTCCAATTTCGCCAGGTCTTAAAACAGCTTCATCTGCTCTAATAGTTCTCGCTCTACCATCTTCGTCAACAATGGTAACTAAATGCCCGGGGGGAGTAAGATTAAAGACATTCGCCAATAAAGCTTGTCTGATTGTATCTCTAATAGTATCGTCCATATAAATTCACCCTCCTTTCTTCTCTTTATGAACATGTTATGCTTTAGCAAAGTTGATGGAAGGGCATGTACCATCATGTTCTTAAAAACCAACAAATATATAGATTGAGAAAACACAGCCATATTTTTAATAGAGAGCTATTTATTTTGTAGAGAACTTGTATGGCCACGGGGACAGGCCTTCGTAATATTGAATGCCATGACTTCCTTAGAGGAAAAAATAGTGGTAATCTATTAAAAAGGAAGGAGGAAATGTCTATGCAACCAGAAATAAAGAGAATAGCGGTCAGGTTTATTCTCATGTATGTCATTTTTGTAGCTATTTTATATATGACTCAAGGTCATTTTATGTGGCTGGACGGCTTGATTTTTGCCACTATTTACATTGTTCTTTATTACTTTTTAAAAAAGTTATTTGGTGCGTTCAAACGAAAAGCGGGATAACAGGTTCCTGACCCCCAACACGGTGATACTATACAGTAGTAGGGGGCAGGGACCTTTTTAAGGGGGATTTGGAATGAGTGTTGACAGAGAGTTTAAATTTCTTATTAAATATTTTTTTGAAGAAAAATTACCAGTGATAGTTTATCGGGGGAAGAGCGGTTATAATAATACAACTCGTTACCTTGAAAGAGAAGATAAAAGATATATTTTACGTATATATGAAACTCATAATGAGGAATCAAAGGTAAAGTTAGAACATGAAATATTATTGAAATTGAATCAACTATCGAATCTCCCTTTTAAAATCCCTGTACCAGTTATAAAAGACGGGAAATCCTTACTGCGTTTGCAGTCAAATAAAATTGGTTGTATTTATCACTATATTGAAGGTGACAATCCGGTTTTTAATAATGAAGAAGTTCTTTTTTCCTATGGACAGAGTGTCGGTTATCTATTGAATGCTCTGAAGACGATTCAGATACAGCAGCCCTTAATTTATCGTCCCTATTATGAAATTGAACATGCGCATCCCAATTGTCCAATAAATAAAGTTGTTGAGTGGTGTAGTAACCCACAAGATCCCTACAAAGAATATAGAAATGAGCTTTCGTGGATAGCTTCACAGCTTATTAATTTTAAAGAGTTTATCCCACGTATCAAGAATCTTCCTCATCAAATCATTCATGGAGATTTAAATGAATCAAATGTGCTAGTAAATACAGATCAAAAGATAAATGCCATTCTTGACTTTGAATTTACTACTCGTGATCTTCGAGTTATGGAAGTAGCCGTATGTATTTCAGAAATTATTTCGGAAGAAGCAAATGAAGATGTTTATTTAAATAAGGTCTATCATTTTTTCTCCGGTTTTGGGACAACCATGAATCTACAGGAATCTGAAATAGAAGCCTTACCAATATTAGTTCAACTTAGAAGGTTAGATGTTTTTCTACACTTTTTGGGAAGATATCTAGACGGAAAAGACGATGCCTCGGTTCTTGAGGAACAAATAGTAAAAGCAGCTAGCTATCAACATTGGCTCAACGGTAGCGGTCGAAAATTATGCCGCTTGTTGGAAAACGTAAATCGATAACATGGACGATAAAATGATTCAAATAATTATTATAGGCGAGTAGACTCATAGAACATTAATAATGGTAAGCTCAATCGATTATGATTGAGCTTTTTTGAGTAAAAAAGACCACAGTAATTAATAGCAATAAACAAATTAGTCATGAGATACTTAGGAAATCTTTTAGAATGCTTTTCTCAATAAAACAAACAGATTCAAAAAAATATTGTCAAAATACAAATGCATTTATGGTATAAAAAATGTATTTTATCTTTATTTATATTGATTTGTTTGTTTTTCTCTTTTACAATTAAAGAAGTTGTTTAAAAGCGTTAACGTTACAAATTCTATAATTGAGAGGGAAGGATAGTATGAGTCATGTGATTAGCAAAAAAGAAGTTATTGAAAACATTCATTTACTAATGGAGAATCTTACACAGATCAAAGATAATACTGGTGAATTTCTATTAAAATTTGATGGTTTAGTAGTAGATGATAAAAGTTGGCATGTTTGGAATTGGCCACAAGGTGTTGGTTTATATGGGATCTATAAATATTGGAGACTAACAGATGATGAAAAAGCTTTAAAGATTGTAAATGATTGGTTTGCTGCTAGATTTGAAGAGGGTGTACCACCTAAGAATGTTAATACGATGGCTCCTTTGTTAACTCTGTCGTATATGTACGAAGATACGAGGGATAAGACACTTATTCCTTACTTAGAAACATGGGCGGAATGGGTTATGTATGATATGCCTCGAACAAAAGAAAATGGGTTGCAACATATGACATATGGGCCTGAAAATAAAAATCAGCTTTGGGATGATACCTTGATGATGACTGTGTTACCTTTAGCCAAAATCGGTATGCTCTTTAACAAGCAAGAGTATATTGAAGAGGCGAAAAAGCAATTTTTAATACATATTAAATATTTAAGTGATCGAAAAACGGGTCTTTGGTTCCACGGCTGGACATTTGAAGAAAACCATAACTATGCAGAAGCATTGTGGGCGAGAGGGAACTGTTGGATTACAATTGCGATACCAGAAATAATTGAGATATTGGAATTAAAAGAAGGAGATTTTTTCCGAGAATTTTTATTGGATACATTAAACAGACAAGTAGAAGCGTTAGCAAAGTACCAGGATGAAAGCGGCCTCTGGCATACACTCCTAGATGATAAAACCTCTTATCTTGAAGCGTCAGCAACTGCAGGATTTGCATACGGTATTTTAAAATCGGTTCATAAACGCTATATTAGCCAAAATTATAAAGAGATTGCTAATAAAGCGATTGCAGGACTTGTAAATGAGATTAATGAGGAAGGGGCAGTACAAAAGGTATCGGTAGGAACAGGGATGGGAGTTAGCTTAGATTTTTACAAGAAAATTAAAATTACTCCAATGCCATATGGACAGTCCTTAGCTGTACTATCCTTAGCAGAATATTTACACGAGTATATGTAAGAATACACAATGCCTCCAACAAAGTAACTATATAAAAGCTAAAAAAACAACCGCCTAAATAGCGGTTGTTTTTTAGGTGAACATTGGACAATAAGAAATATATATAGCTCAGTTCAAATGCATGATTAGAGGATTAGCATCTGTTCTGTTTCAGCATCTTTATCTAATTTGAAGCTTACTTTTTTATCTTCACAAACAAGCTCATAGTCACCGAGGAGTCCTTCGAATGAGAGTGTTCCGTTGTCATCTGTCTTACATGTCACATTTGTATTCCAGTCTTCTTTTATGAGTTTCTTTAATACTTTGTAAGATGGCTTTGGACTATTATCTTTTCTAATAAATCCAGCAGGAGCACCAAGCCATGCACCATCATCACTGAAGGACCAGGTTGTAATAGCTTCTACAAGGGGGTGTTTAAATAGAATCGAATACATTTCTTCTACTTCTTTTGCCTGACGTTCTTCGAATTCTGGTGTAGATGGCCAATCTGCAACCTGGTAATCATTCAGGTCTACAATTTCAGGAGGCATAAGATGTCCAGATGTCAACGTGTTTTCCGTAAAGTGAATTGGTAGACCGAAGTGTGAGAAACGGTCTAATATTTCTTCTAATTTTTCACGTCCCCAATATCCCTGATGCTGATGCGACTGAATGCCGATAGCATCAATAGGAATACCTGCATTTAAACATCCATCAATTAAGATTTCATAGTTAATAGATGTATTAAAGTCATTTAATAAAAGTGTTGCATTAGGATTGCATTCACGTGTTTTTGCAAACATTTCTTTAATGATACCAACGCGGCCAAGAACCTTAGAAATTCGTGTGATACCGTTGTCATACTTATCGAAGATAGGCATGATAACAACTTCATTGATAACATCCCACGTATCTATTAATCCTTTGAAATCTAATACATCTCGTTCGATTCTAGCAAATTGTGCTTTCAGAATTTCTTCATTACTCATATCCAGAAGCCATGGTGCAGTTAATGTGTGCCAACAAAGTGGGTGTCCTTTCACATCTATATTTCTATCTTTTAACCACTGTGCAGTAGCCTTTAATTCTTTTGTCCGGGGTTTTCCTTTCTTAGGCTCGAACATAGCCCAATAGAAAGGGAGTGTTGCTTGGTTAAATACATCTAAAAACAAATCCAGTTTTTGTTCCTGAAATGCAAGTCTGTCCGCTGGCACATTTTTATTTGCTACATCAATTGCATCAAAAATGCCGCAGCCAAACAAGAACTTATGGTTTGTCTGTGTAAGTACTACTTCCTTTCCTACAACTGGGTTTCCCCCTTCATCCACTAGTTTAATTGTCTTACTTGCCATACGGTGTGATAATCCATTTGTATGTCCCATTTTGTTACCTCCATTTTCATTAACATTTCGTACAGCCTTATCGGAAAACGCTTTCACATTTTCTGCTTAAATTTTACCAAACTTTGTTCAATGGGTAAACTAACTATTCTTAAAAAAGGTAAGATTTTTAATGACTGTATCTTAGTAGAGTTGTAAGGGTACTGGGTGGAACTACAGAAGTTAAGTAAAACCCCTGATACTGTGAAGTCTTATGTATCAGGGGTTTATTGGTGGAAGTAAAATACCAAAGCTTAATAGGTATAATTAATTTTAGGGTCTGTTTGGATAATGAATTTCCCGTTTTCTTTTTTTAGATCAAGATGAAAGGAGTGCGGGTTTCCAGGTACTGTTATGGTTGCATACGAAGGAACGTTCATATCGTCACTGACTATCAACTTATATGTAACGTACGTTTGGGTTCCTTTGCGAAATCTTCTTAAAATACCTTCATGTTTTGGTTCACAATATAATGCTTCATGTAAATTTTCTTCCGTAAGTTCTTTACCGATTAAAGTACGTAATCTGCTTAATACATCTGCTTTTTTAATCACAATAGTTTCCTCCTGCTGCTTTTATGGATATAAGTTGATTCCAAAGCATAATTAAAAACTTTGTTCTAGGCTTCATTTTTACAAGATTTATTTTAACTTCTTCAACCAATTTTTTCTATGCTCTAGATTGTGTTTTTTCAATACTTATAAGGAATACAAATTTATATCCAAAAATGCTACAAAACACTCAGGATTTGAATGCTCGGCTACGCACATATGTTATTCGTAGTCGGCTTCATTAATAAAAGTTTTATAAGCAAGATAAATAACCATGCATATTGCCATTGTGATAAACCCCCAGCCAAGGGTGATTTGTTCTACTAATAAGTAATTGTTACATAATTGTTCTGGGGATAAAACATAGAGTAATCCCATTCCAATAAACATTAGGGTAAAGCCGGTTATAAGGATGTTTTTCCCTCGTAAACTAAGTTTAGGCCAGCTGTCTCGTAGTGGGACTCCAGCAAAGAAGGGTAGACTAATAAACTTAAATAATTGAACACTCTGCATCGTTAAGGCTTCGTCCATTGTTCGAGGAATCATCCAATAGATCATGATAATCGTAAATAAGAGGATACCTGGTATCCCATTTTCATTCCATCTTTGAAAAAATTCAGGAAATCGCAATTGGAAGTAATGTCCCATGAAAAATCCGGCTACAACTAACAAGGGCATCTGCATATGCATATGGACAATCATGATGGACTCTAATAGATTGGAAACAGGGGGGAGAGCTAATACGATGAATAAAATCAGTCCATAAATAAATTGATTCATGTTCTTATGCCCCCTTCTCCGATTCTAAAATACTTATAACTCTTTCTGCTGCCTCATCCATTTTTGTATAATCCATGACATCAATAAGAACCCCATTTCGATCAACTAAATAAAAGGCAGAGTTATGACCAAAGTCCCCATTCCCCTCAGGAATCACGATGACACCGAATGTTTCCAATAACTGATCTAGTTCTTCTTCATCTTCGATTCTAGCCATTCTCCATGTTTCTCCATCGGCATTATAAAAATGACTCTTGTATTCAGCCAGTGTAGCTGGGTCATCCCGTTCTGGATCAAAGCTGATGCTTAAAAATACAATATCCTCCCCAATGTATTCTTCAGGAAGAAGGTTGAAGACTTGGCCCATATTCATTTCCAGAATAGGACAAACGGTTCCGCAGTTTGTATACATAAAGGTAATAAATAGATATTTATCTTCCAGGTCCGAAATGGGATAGGTACGAGAATTGCTATCTTCTAATGTTACATGGGGGAGAGTTGGATTTTGTTCCATGAGCTTATAAAGTCTTGCGGTTTCAGCAGTATAGGCACGGAATCCATCGGTTCCCACATAGAACAAAACAAATCCAAATAGGATAACAAGAATACAGGATAATGTTGTCTGACTGTTTTTTATCATGCAATCACTTCACCGCCTTTCACTCCATCTAATTATCGAAAACAACAATCTATGCTGGCAAAAAAGCTAAATCAAAAATGAGAGAGAATAGTAGTAAAAGAGATATCGACCACAAACATGCAACTCTTTTCCGCATTTTGGCACCATTCGATCAATCGACGATGGCACGCTCGTCGCGCGCCTATTATGAGAAGAGCGCTCATAATAGGCTTTAAAAGAATGCGACGGCTTAGCTCATCGTATCGATAAATCCCCAAAAGGAAAGTACACCTTTTGGATATTTATCTTACCATGGTCGGAATGGAGGTGATCCTGGTGGTGCGTTAATAATCATATCTACTACTGGTATAACGTAACCCATTCCAATAACGAGTAGCATAATGACAATAATCATTCCCCAGCGTTCTGTCCAATATGGTGTTGGCGTAGCAATATCCTCAACATCAGCAATCGGAAATTCCGTTTCCCCTTTTGGTGCAAAAAACATGAGATGGATAACCGCGTAAACTTGAATAAGAATACCGATAGTGAGAAGGGTTCCTCCCACAGCTAAGAACATTAGATACGGGTCCCAGCTTAGTGCCGTTGCATTATCAAAATAGGTTGTATACGAGGTTCTTCGCGGTGAGCCTAATAAACCAACCCAATGCATTGCTCCTGCCATAAATACCATACCTGCAGACCAGAAAATTGTCTGATAGATTCCTAGTTTATTGATTGCAGGTGTTAAAACCCGCTTGGACAAATAAGGTACTAACCAATAACTAATACCAAAAAAGGTTAAGGCCACTGAAGTTCCGAGAGTTAAGTGGAAATGACCCACAACCCACAACGTATTATGGGCGACTTGGTTTAATTGATTGGTGCTTTGGGCAATTCCTCCAGCACCACCTGGAATAAAGGCAATCATGGCGACCATTGGTGCTAGGAATCGAACATCTCCCCATGGTAATTTACTAAACCAACGGAAGATTCCCCTTCCTCCTTTTTTCCTTGCTGTTTTTTCAAAGACGGCAAACATGGCATAGGCCGTCATTAAAGAGGGAAATCCGATTGCTAAACTCATAAACACATGTAAAAATTTAACGGATTCATGAATTCCCGGGTCAATGATTTGATGGTGAAACCCTCCAGGAATATTCAAAACAACAAGGAGAATGATGACGACACGTGTTAACGTATCACTGAAACGGCGTCCGCCGATGACTTTTGGCACTACAACGTACCAAGCAGAAACAGCTGATAAATACCAAATATTTACTAACGTGTGACCAAAAGCCCAAAATAGGGTTCGAGCAAGCATAACATTAATGGTCTCGACCCAGCCGAGTGCCCACGGAATGATCATAAATACTTCAATGGCTACAAAAATACTGCTGAAGAATAATAATACAAATACACCAGTAGCAAAGTAAGACAAGATAGGTACATGCTGACCTTTGTTTTCCTTTCTCCAATTAGCCACTTGAATAAAGGAACCAAAGGCACACATCCAAATACCGATGACAAAAAATACTAAACCAAAATAGAAGACAGGGTGTGCTGCAAGCGGTGGATAAAAGGTAAACATCACCGATGCTTCGTTCATGAGAATTGGAATAACAGCTAACACTAGTCCGACGATTTTTAAATTAAAACCAATCCACGCGAGCTTCCGTACTTTAGGAAGGAGACCTCCTAATGTATGGGAATGTACAGCATAGAAATAACCAATCGTAAAGAAGGATGTAAAAACTAGAATTAAAAGAATTCCATGAGCCGTTAACACTTGGTAATAATTGAGCCAGGTTGGAAGCTCTAGAAGGCCTGCCCGATTTAAACCTTGTAGCAAACCTAAAAGTCCGCCAATGAGTAAGGTTGTAAAGGATACTAGTAAATAGGTTTTTGATAGTTTTGCATCTTCTGGGCTAATACCGAGAGCACGATATGCATTGTCTCTCCATGATTGTTTCAATGTTGTTTCCATTATTGCTCCCCCCCCTTATTTCACCGTAATGGTAGTTGCCATAAATTGATGCCCCGTACCGCAGTATTCATTACATAAAACAAGATACTCACCAGTTTCATCAAATTTCTGGGTAATCCTTTGAATATGACCTGGCATCACCATGGCATTTATATTCGTTCCAGCAACTTGAATGCCGTGTGTAACATCTTTTGACGTCATGGTAAAATGTACGGTTGACCCTGCAGGTATTTCAATATTATTTGGTGTGAAACTAAATAATTGTAACGTCATGACCACTTCATATTCGTTTTCGCCAATTTCATAAACACCAGGCTCATCAAATGGTGCAGTAACATCCACTTTTTGAGGATCAATTGTCTCCATGCCGCTTGGGGGCCCCATACCTAATACAAATGTTTGATACCCAGTAAAGAGCATCATTCCAATAATGACTCCGAAGCTTGCAATAAGCCATATTTTTTCATCTAAATGAAATTTCATCTCATACCCCTCCTAAACTCTGACCATGTATAGCCAAAATAATAATAGATTCGTAGCAGTAATAACGGCAAGGACAATTCCTAACGAAAACCAGGTACCTATGGAAGCACCATATTTCTCTTCTGCTTTTTCTCCTTGTGTTGCTTTAAGTTTTTCCATTTAAATCAACCTCCTTTGTTTTTCTTACTATCATCGTAATTGATAATGAAATTCAAGGAGGTGAGGTGAATCACCATAAAAATAAAAAAGCTGTCATCATTGCATAACAGGAGACTGTCAGCGTTGATCACAGCATTTGGTTTAACTAGAAAGGTAAGGTGACAAGAACCATAAGAACAAATAACAGTGTGATATAATTTACGGAATACAAGAAAATCATATACGCCCACTTCCCATTATTTTTTGTAAGGAAACCGAATAAACTTAAAGCCAGCCAAGTTACGTTGAGTAATGTGGCAATGACAATAAAGGAAATACCTAGCTCGCCTAAATAAAAAGGTAAGGGAAGTAAGGAGGCAATATAGATGGTCGTTTGCCGCTTCGTTACATTAAATCCATGGACAACAGGAAGCATAGCTACCCCGGCAGCACGATATTCTTCACATTTTCTCATGGCAATGGCAAAGGTATGTGGCATTTGCCAAATAAAGAGAATGCTAAACAGGACGATAGGAACCATATGGGTTGCCGGCTCTAGGGCTGCCCAGCCTATTAACGGAGTTACAGCTCCAGAAATACTGCCAATTACCGTATTTAAAGTATATCTTCGTTTAGACCACATCGTATAAAGGACCACATAAGTAAACCACCCAATAAAGGCATAGATAGTTGATTCTATACTAGTGATAAGAAGAAGGAAAAAACCTAAGACCGTTAGGGTGATCCCTATATAGAGGGTTGTTTTCAGGGATATATTCCCCGTTACGGTAGGACGTTTTAGGGTGCGAGCCATGATTTTGTCTATATCTGCATCGTACCAATTATTTATAACAAGAGCACCAGCCATAACTAAGGTACTTCCGGACAACAAAAGAAAGAATATAGCTAAATGTTCCATGAAGGACGTATTTGCAAAGTGGAGAGCTAACCAAAACCCGGTGAAAACAGGGATTACATTGGCAAGTAAAACAGGCCCCTTTAATAAATAAACTATATCAAAAAAATAAGAGATAATGACTGGTGGTGTTTTCTGTTCATGCTCAGCAGCGGACTTCCATGGAGAGGGAACCTCTATTTTATTCATCTTACTTCACTCCTCTACTATAAATATAAACCGTATTCAATTGTACATATACATAACGTAGCATGATAAACAAAGATGAGAGGTGACTTGCATCACCTTTAGGCACCAAGGGTATAAGGAATACAGCATAAATGAAAAAATAACAAAATGCCCCTATTGGCAGGAAATTTGCGTTGCAATAAAGAATACCCATTTAATTGAAAGATAGTAAGAAGAGGCTGGTGGTTAAATGAAGGTTGATGGAGTGTTTGAGGGTGGGGGAATTAAGGTTTTAGCCCACTTGGGTGCAATAGATGTAATGGAAGAGGCTGGTTACGAGTGGAACAGATTAGCTGGTACTTCGGCTGGTTCTATCCTTGCAGCATTACTGGCAGCTGGATATAATTCCAAACAATTAAAAGAATTAATGCTAGATTTCCCTTTCGAAAACATTGCCCAAAAAACAAGCCTAAGCAAATTCCCCCTAGTAGGTCCACTAGTTAGTTTATGTGTGAAAAATGGAATGTATAAGCTTTCCTATATAGAGGAGTGGATGGACGAGGCACTTCGAAGGAAAGGAATACTTACCTTTGGGAATTTGCCAGAAAATAAATTGAAAATTGTTATATCCGATATTTCTAATAATAGAATGTCTATACTTCCCGATGATCTTCCTTTCTATGGGGTAGATCCAAAATCTTTTCCTATTTCAACAGCTGTTAAGTTAAGCTGTTCTATCCCATACTATTTTGTTCCAGGTCATATTAAAAATCATATCATTATTGATGGTGCCATACTTAGTAATTACCCAATCTGGATATTTGATACAAAGGGAGTTCCAAGATGGCCGACAATAGGATTCCGCTTATCAGGACAAAACATCGATCCAGAAGCCTTCAAAATAAAAGGTCCAGTATCGAAAACCATTTCCATTATTCGAACAATGCTAGAAGCCCACGATAAAAAATACGTCAATAAGGAAGCTGCTGCAAGGACGGTATTTATAGAAGGAATTGCTGTAGGAACGATCGATTTTAACATCCAGCTTAAGGGAAAGTTACATTTAATAGAATTGGGAAAAATAGCAACAGAGCTATTTTTGCAAGAATGGAGCTTCGAGGAATATATAAGAACATATCGTACTTAACTAAACCTGTGATCCAAATTTCTTGTGGAACATTTACGTGAAACAAGATTATTCAGGAGGTGACAGGCACAGATTCTGGACATTAACCTTCTTTTTTGTATACGATAGTAATAGTTAATGGAAATAGAAAGGGTGGAGAAAATGAATGTACTTGTAGTTGGTGCCAATGGCCAAATTGGAAAACATCTTGTTTCCTTTCTTCAGAATAAGGACGGTCTAAAAGCAAAGGCAATGATTCGAAAGCCGGAGCAGTCTGCAGATTTTGAAAAAATCGGTGCGGAAACAGTCCTGATTGATCTAGAAGGGGAGATTGAGCCAATTGCCAAAGCAGCTAAAGACGTCGATGCGATTGTATTCACAGCAGGTTCTGGACCGCACACAGGAAAAGATAAAACGATTATGGTCGATTTGGATGGGGCGGTAAAAACCATTGAGGCGGCGAAAATGGCCGGGGTCAAGCGGTTTGTAATGATCAGTTCCTTTGATACAAGTCGGGAGGCAATTCAGAGTGCGTCTGCTTCTTTTGCACCATATGTTGCTGCAAAGCATTACGCAGACGATTGGCTCCGGCGTACAGAATTGGATTACACGATTATCCATCCTGGTGGACTGACCAATGAGAAAGGCACCGGTCATGTCAAAGCAGCAGAGGAAGTGGAGAGAGGGCAAATCCCTCGAGAGGACGTGGCAAGTGTCATCGTTGCTTGCTTGGAAAACGAGAAAACGATCGGTAAGGAATTTCAGTTAGTGTCAGGAACGACTCCGATTAAAGAAGCAATCGCTGCATTGTAGTACTGTCTCCATGTTTTGAAAGTAGTAAAAAGGAAACCACACTTTAGTCGAGCTAATTTGTGGTTTCCTTTTTTTAAAAATAAAAGAATAGGGCAAGTGCCACCAAACTTGTCAATATCTTTTCTAAAAAAAGTTGCGAAAATAGCTTTCGGAATAAATATAAACGACTACTAATGTAGCCTAAATTATCATATCCAGTACCAAGAAACTGTTTGATTTCTAATTAAAGAAAGGCCAACCATCTTCCCAATCCATACTCCATATCTGCATTCGAATAACTCCATTTGCATCTCCGTCATAGTAATGGTAAATCAAATAGTCTATTCCAGATTCATGGAAATAGTCTTGGCCACCAGGACCTATTTGATTATCATGACTATCAAGAATTACTGTACCTCCACCTTCCATGAGAGGTACTCCTTCTTTATCATAATAAGGTCCTGTAATTGATTCAGAACGGCCTACAGCAATTTTATAAGTACTATCCAGCCCTGCGCAACAGCGATCCCAAGATGTTAGGAGATAATAGTATTCATCTTTTTTAAAGACGGTAGGTGCTTCGATTGGGTTATGTTGTACATTTGGTCTTGAAGCTATATCATATACTTCACCAATTGGTTCGGTCATATTTTCATCTAACTGTTGGAGTTTAATGCCAGTCCAATAGGAACCAAACGTTATCCACCATTTCCCCTCATCCTTCATAACGGATGGATCAATAGCATTAAAGTCCATTCCTGTTTGAGATGTTATAACTGGACCGTGGTCTATCCAACTGTTAAGATCTTCAGGAGTTTCTGTTGACATTACTCCAATTGCGGAATTATTGGACCCAAAAGAAGAAACTGCATAATACATATAAAATGTGTTGTCATTTCTCACAACTTGGGGTGCCCAAAGGTGTTCGTGATTATATTCATGAGTCCACTCTGGAACAGGGATTTCTCCAAGTGCCTCCCATGGCCCTTCTAGGGTTCCTGTAGATTTACGGAGGTAAATACCACCTGGATTTTGGGGATTAAGAATACCAGTTGAAACCACGTAATATGTATTTCCATCCTTAAACAAGGCGGGATCATGAACTGGGTCGTCTATTTCTCCTGGAACAAAATCGCCATAATCACCAATCATTGTCAATTTTCCTACTGGTGATGTTTCGGTGGTATTATCGGAATCTGGCGTATTAGATGTAGTACAAGCAATTAATGTTACTATAATAAATACTAAAAGTAATAAAAAATTAAGGTATTTTATCTTCATCAAAAATGTTTCTCCTTTCAGAATATACATTACTCATCGATTTACCTCCCCTAAAAAAACTATTAATGGAAATGTCTTGAATTAGTTTTTGAGTAAAGGGTTATCAAAATACATAGTATGGATCAACTACTTATGTTCAAACATGTTTAGTATTTTATCATTATGTAGATCACGAGAGCAAAGAAGAACAGTTCCTGCAAACCGCTCAATACCTTATTAATGATATATATAACTCAATTTAAGGTAAGTTTACTCAAAATACTTATTTGGCTTGAAGTACTGGCACTTGGAACCACCATAATAGGAAAAGTGTAATTGGTATGGAAAATATATAGGCCAACATTGGACGGTTATGATGCAGTGCCAACATCGTTACCATGATAGTAGCAAAAGCGATGGACCAACCAAAGGACCAGCCGTTTTCATATACACATTGCCCTTTGAAAACCATAAAAAATTCAAAGATAACCCAGAATATAATCCATCCTAATAAATGTAGAATTTGATGTATTCGGTTCTTTTTTGGAAAGTGATATAAAAAAACTAATAAAGTACTGGGATATAACGTGAACATGATAAAAAGGTTATTTAGCAAATGATTCGGTAATAGATTCGCCGGATGCGGATACCACCATAATGTGTATTCCCAAGTAAACAAGTTATAAAGTAGATCACCAATAATGAAATATTGGATTGTAGGAAGATATAGACGCCATTTTCTCCAATCTCCCCATTTCCATGCAACTCCGATTGTGAACAAAGCAAAAAATAGGTGAATCATCCTCATTGCTCCCTAACTTTCATAGTGTCTATAGTATTACCATAGGATACGACCTCAATCTGTAAAAAAATCCATTATTGGATACGTCTAAATTGAAAGTAAGGTGCCCCAATTCCTGAAAAGTTTAGAATTGGATCCCTAAGAAAAGTAAGCCAATAAATGTGAGTAGGGTTAATACATTTTAAAAAGGGAAGGGAAGTCATTTGAAACGCTTTTATGAATTATCGGAAGAAGAATTGCTAAACAAAGAGTATAAGTGGTGGGAGAGGGAAGATCAATCCAGACTCATATTAGCTGAAATAAAATCAGAATTCCAGTTGCCAAAAGAAATGCATCAACCTAAAAAGAACGTTATCCTTTTTTATACTTTCAAAGGGCTTTTAATGGTTGTTGCTATTGAAATTTTGTTAGTTATATTGCTTGGGGCAGTTGTATATTTTATTGCTTTTTTACCTATTCCATTAACATTAGGTTATTTAAAATGGAAACACGCAGGTTTTGCTTACAATGAGGACTATGTTTATAACAGATATCTTAGGAAATTTACAGTCCATACGATGGTCACAAAAAAAGAATATCTCCAAACAACAACAATTACACAAAACTTTTTGGAGCAAAGGAAAGGTGTTCATTCTTACCATTTTGCCGTCTAGTCAGAAAATCTGGAAGAGGAATATACAATTAAACATTTGGCAGGAATAGATAAGCAAAATTATCTAGATTATCCAAAACAAAATTTATAGACTTCCAAATTGTTGGAAGTCTATTTTGTATATAAAAACAAAGCTAATCATGAATTTAAATCTATCCAACTAATTAATCATAAAAAAATTGATCTTTGATTAGTGTGGATAAACTTCTTTTTCAAATGTTTCTCCGTTGTTATAAACAGCTTTAATAACGAGGCGGGTAAAGGTTCCTGTTTCCAGTGGTTGGTCCAACCAGAAATGAAATGGACGGTAGTTATTATTAGGGTCCTGATCAGTCAGCATTTGTATTTCGTTTATTAACTCACCATTTTGATATTTTAGTAGATAGACTTTCTCAATAGGAATAGGAGAGTCATAGAGTTCACTAGTAACGTCAATGGTAACTTCTTCGTTTCGAGTATGAATATGGGTGAAAATTGTTCCATAATAGTTTGTTGCATAGTGTCCTATGTTTGCAACCTGCTGATTTCCACTCTTCACCATCCCGTCAAAGGACATGGATACAAAGAACCTCATTTCTTCTTCAGTATAGGGGACCATTTCTTCATATTCTTCTACAACCATTCCCCTTTGCTGAGAGTATGCTCTACTCATATGCCATCGGGGCTCTAGGTCTGTTTCGAATGGTATTAATACTTGAAATAGCCCATTTTGAATTTCTTCTGCAGGGATTGTTGTGTAATACCCATTGTTGCCAACGGAATAGTTGAATACGACTTCGGCATTACTCGGAAGCTCTTTAATTTGCCATTCAAATTTTCCTAAAATCTGCTGCTCTTCGGTAGATAATGTTTCAACATCTATGTTGATATGACTTATCCAGCTCTGTTCTTCACGTATATCATTGATTATATTTTGGATATTGCTTGTTTGCCCATGAACAGTATTTATGATTTGGTGTTGATCAAGAGAAATGTGAACTAACTGATTTTCAAGTTCCTTAACCCTTGTTGTTAAATTGTAATTCATAATCAAGATAATGGATAAAGCAACAGTTACAATAATCTGGAAATTTTTCATGAAGCTCCTCCTAATTCAAATTCAGATTCCTTCTATTAATAGACGAAGAAAAAAATGAAAAGGTTTCATTGGTGAAACCTTTTATTTATTTGCTTCGAAAGGATAACGAAGAATAAAAGAAAAAATGGCTTTTTAGCTAATCGATGCTAGCGTTTAAAACAAAAATAGTTTGTTTTTGTTTACTTTTTTAGAAAAACATGATGATACATCCTCATACAAGGATTGTATCATCATGTTTTTCTAAGTTAAGAAGGCAAACTTCCGATACTTGGACTAAGCTTTATTGTTTTAGTTTCCATCTAATTGGCTAATCTATCGAAATTTATGGATATTCTATCGAATTGGACTCATAATTTATCGAATTCAAAGGGTAATCTATCGAAATTAACAGAAAATCTATCGAACTAAGATTACTATTTAATAACAATAAATATAATTATTTAACAATTCTGTTATCTGTCTCATTTTAAAGTAATCAACAAACTGCTAGAAAAATTGTTGTAAACAAAAGAAAGGACTGTTCACACTAGAAGACTGAACGGTCCTTTCGTTACCAGTATACAAATTTCTATGAAGTTACTTTCTTTTTTTGGGATCTACAGTGGGTTTATTTTTCTTGACATTTTCAAAGATAATTTGTACGTGTACATTCTTTTCGTCTATACTATTTACACCTACGACTTTCCCTTTTCGCCCTTTAATTTTAATTTCTTCCCCTTCTGATGGTGCCCTTTTTAAGATCTGGCTTAATAGAAGATTTGTTTTTTCAAAGTAAGTAACATAAAACAATTTCCTCACCCATTTCGTCTAGTGTGTGGATACTTGTAATAACATGAAGTATCCCTACTATAGGAAATATATGACGCCCTTTAAATTTAAACACAAAATTTTGTCTGCAATGAAACTAATTTTCTACAAAAGCACTCAAAAGGGTGAGGTAAACCATTTTCAAAAATGAAAAGCTTTATTTGAGGTGGTTTAAAATATTTAAAAAGCGATATGCTTCTTCCATCGTATTGTACAATCCTAGACTCAAGCGAACCATCCCACATTCACCTTGTTCTTTCCTATTTTCAGGTGTGTTATTAACACCTAATAGTCTTGTCACATAGGGATGAGCACAAAATTTTCCGTTTCGAGTTGCTACCCCGAAGTACCTTGCTAAATTTTCCGCCACTTCTTCATGATTTCTTTTGTAAATATTAAAGACGATGATACCTAGCTTATCTGATGTGTCCTGATTATCCCCATACAATTGTATATGGGGCATTTGAATCATATTTTGAATGAGATAATCCTTTAATTGATTTTCATGGTGGACAATGGTATTAAATCCAATTCTCTTTAATTCTTTTAAAGCTGCGGCTAAGGCAATCATACCAAAGTAATTTTGTGTTCCAGCTTCTAATCGTTCAGGAGCATCACTCCATGTCTCCGTGTAATCAAAAACCTGATTTACTGCTGAGCCACCCTTTAAAAAAGGATCAACATTATCTAAGACTTTTTTTAATCCGACTACCGCACCTCCACCAAAAGGAGCATAGGCTTTATGGGAGGAAAATACGAGAAAATCAATCTGCTCTTCAGGTGAATTTCCTGCCATATTTATTTCATGATGGGCAACTAATTGTGCTGCATCAATAATAATCTTAGCACCGTACTGATGACAAAGGCGTGCTATTTTATGAATGTCATTCACATATCCCGTAACATTAGAAGCACCTGTTACAGTTACATAATTGACCCTACCATTATAATGGATCAACTTGTTTTCCAATGCCTGTAGAGGAAGGCGACCGTTTTTATTGATTTCAACATAATCTACTTTGTTTCCATAGTATCTCCAGGGGAGATCATTTGCATGGTGCTCCATTCTAGTAGATAAAATTACTTCATTACTATCTTGGGTAAGGACTTGTGCAAGCAGATTTATACCTTCTGTAGTTGATTTAACATAAACCACTGTGTGATCACCCGTGGATTTTAAATGAAAAAAGTGAAGGATATCATTCCTGGCGGTCTCAAATTTATACGTACTATAAAGAGCTTTTTGACCAGAGCTCCTGCCGAGCCCACTATAATATCGAAGGTTAGTATTTATTTCATTAACGACACTTACCAAAGGTGGAGTAGTGGTAGCGTTGTCAAAGTTTACCGGTATCACGTAATTTCCAGTACTTAATAAAACATATTCATCAACGCCAATAAAAAGATTTCTGTAGTTCATACACATCCCCCTCGCCCACAATATATGCCTAATTAAAACGTTTAGTTACGC
This sequence comes from Evansella vedderi, assembly GCF_030813435.1. Classification (GTDB taxonomy): domain Bacteria; phylum Bacillota; class Bacilli; order Bacillales; family Salisediminibacteriaceae; genus Evansella; species Evansella vedderi. The sequence continues at coordinate 182,113 of NZ_JAUSUG010000007.1, forward strand.
GTTTTGTCGATCTTTAAATTTTTTCCAAGCTAAAGAGGGTGTCTTAGGAGAAATCAGTCCTTTAAGCACCCTCTGAATCTATATAAAAGGGATATCCTTATACCCCTATGTACCCTTTAAAATCTTTCTTTTTAATTCTTCACCATTTGGTGTAGACGTTCGTATCTGACACTATTTTCCATTTACTTCTCTTCACTATTCAAATTCGCCTTTGGTTTTAAAATTAAGGGGGTAAAATTTAAATCTTCCAGTAGTTTGGATAATCTATCGAAACCCAGTGAAAATCTACCAAATTAGAATAATTATAACTAAATTATAATTACTCACATTCTCCCCCTAGGATATACCCTTATTTTTGGGCACTTAAACAACCGTTAGGACTTGAACACCAATCATTGCCTCTGAATATTAATAATTAATATAGAATATGGTCGTTGGAGGGGTTACTTTGGAAAAAATTATTGTTCGTGGTGGCAGGCGTTTGAATGGCTCTGTCAAAGTAGATGGAGCAAAAAATGCCGTGTTGCCGGTCATCGCAGCATCCATTTTAGCTAAAAAAGGGAAGAGCAACATTGATAATGTACCAGCACTTGCTGATGTTTTTACCATAAACGAAGTATTAAGGTATTTAAATGCAGATGTAGTTTTTCATAATGGACAAATCACTGTAGACGCTCAAGGGGCATTACACACAAAAGCTCCCTTTAAATATGTTCAAAAGATGAGGGCATCGTTCCTAGTAATGGGCCCACTATTGGCACGTATAGGGCACGCTAATATTGCATTGCCTGGAGGCTGTGCCATTGGTTCTCGACCAATAGATCAGCATCTAAAGGGATTTGAAGCAATGGGAGCTAAAGTAGAAATCGGCAATGGATTTATCAAGGCTAAGGTGGAGGAGCAGCTTAAAGGTAATCGAATTTATCTTGACTTTCCTAGTGTTGGGGCAACGGAAAACATTATGATGGCGGCTACATTAGCGAGGGGGACAACTGTAATTGAGAACGCAGCTAAGGAGCCGGAAATCGTCTGCCTAGCCACCTATTTGAATTCCATGGGGGCCAAGGTAATAGGAGCAGGAACGGGAACAGTTCGCATCGAAGGAGTAGAAGCGTTATCAGGAGCTGATCATACGATTATTCCAGATCGAATTGAAGCTGGAACCTTTATGGTGGCTGCCGCCATTACAAAAGGGAATGTCCTCATAGAAAATGTAGTTCCAGAACATCTGCGTCCCTTAATTGCGAAAATGAAAGATATGGGTGTAACGATTATAGAGGAGAAAAATGGTCTTAGAGTCATTGGCCCAAAAAAGCTTAAGGTAGTAGATATTAAAACAATGCCTCACCCGGGCTTCCCAACGGATATGCAGGCACAAATGATGACATTGCTCCTATGTGCAGAAGGAACAGGTGTAATTACGGAAACAGTTTTTGAAAACAGATATATGCACGTAGAGGAATTCCGGAGAATGAACGGGGATATTAAAATACAAGGTAATTCCGCCATAATTACAGGGCCAAATCAGCTTCGGGGAGCGGAAGTAGCTGCCACAGATCTCCGTGCAGGTGCTGCCCTTGTTTTAGCAGGTCTTGTTGCAGATGGAACTACCCGAGTAACGAAGTTAAAACACATCGATCGAGGCTATGTCAACTTTACAGAAAAACTAAAGTCCCTTGGGGCTGATATTGAGCGAATTTACGAATTAGATGAAAGGAACTTAGAAAATTTAGAAGCACCAGCACCATATAAAATAAATCCAAACTTTGCATAAACATTGGGGACATAAATTCAACCATATAAAATTAAAACAGGACATTGAAAACAATGGTTTTAAGGTAGTATTATTTATGAGATTGTTTCCTTTTATGCCAGCTAGCATTGTTAATATCGGAAGCGGTTTAAGTAAAATAAAGGCTAAAGATTATGTTATTGCTACTTTTATTGGTAATACCGTATTTGTATTTCTTCTTTCTTTGTTTTCTGCTGGAGTAATTTCTCTGGAGTATCAAAATACAATTTATTTCATCTTAACTATTTGTATTGGTTTTTGTTGGTATAAAAATACAGAAGCTTAGACAGAAGGGAAGAGCGAAAGTAAAATATTCATAGACTAATGAGTTTTATTTTTCGATAAGGTATTCAAAGGTAGAGGGTTAAGATACAGGTACCTATCAAATTACAATGAGGCTGCCTCTAATTTGGAGTCAGTCTCATTGTGTGGTTTCTTCATTCGTTTTAGTTGCCCCTCTTATTATCAGTAGAGTAATTTAGTAAGGGCTCTAATATGTGTCTTTGTAACAAATCTTGATTGGCTAGTATTTTTTTGTATTATTTGTAGCTTTTACAGTGTTATGCGAGGTATGGAATGAAAATTGGCAGTATAAGAGGAGGTCTATGTACAATCATTTTTCTGGTAGTTTCATACTTATATATTATAAATAAAAATGCTGGTCTTGACGGAAGGAAAAGGGAGGGGAGTTTATATGTCCATGCCTTCATTAACAAATTTGGATAAACATAAAATGACCTATACAGCGACAGGGATGTTTGTTATTGGTGCCATTCTATTTGTCTTTGGGTCAATTTTACTGTTCACCGTTTCCAAGGACGAATTAAACGAAGCGCTGCAAGGAAAAAGAGATACAAATAACGAATTGTTCACATAAAGAATTAGACAGGTGCCTGGCACCTGTCTAATTATATTTGTGGTTTTTTTTGATATGTTTCTATACTGCAAATGACAAATAGCTCTGCATCATCTGCCCTGTATATAGACAAGGGTCTCATTTTCAATTGGTCTTTTAGGAATTATAACAATTTTTGCGTGTTCATCAATCTCCAGAAGCTCATTCATCGTATGATGTGCCTTATTGGACCAACCAATGATCACATAATGGTCATGCCCATTAAATTTCAATTTGCCTTCCTCCTTTAACTTTCGAAACAAACCATAGCCTTCCACAATCTTACCAATGACAATACCAATTAATCCTATACCGAAAAAATACAAAAACAAACCATATAGACGTCCAATAACTGTTTCAGGGACATAATCACCATATCCGGTTGTAGTTATGGTTGTCATCACATACCAGAATCCAATGAAGGGATCTGGAAATACATCCGGTTCCAAGAAATGAACTATATAGGAACTAGAAAATTAAAAATATAATCGTAATGAATACAAGGGTTATTTTCGAATTTTAATCACAATCCGTATCAACTCAAAAATCATTAACATAGACCAGGACCTCCTTCATATAAAGGTCCACCACAAATAACCATAAATATGAAATTAATTGAAGGGAAAAAGGGGTTTCGTATTTTATTATGAAATTTTTAAGGTATACAAACGTATTTATAATAATCATGATTTCAGGAGGGGGAGTTTATGGCAAAGAAAGAAAAGGTGTTTTTTTGTGAGGAATGTGCGCGGGAAATTACAGATAGGGATAGCCTTATTGTGACAATCTACTTTATATTCCTTGTTACCTATCACGATACGTGTTATTCACAAGTTTTGAAGGGATGGCAATCCTTCTTTGTCAACAACCAACCGGTTAATAGCTTCTTTGGTAACTTTAAATCAATAGCAGCATTGTTACTAGGTCTTTTTCTATTTTTCATAAGTAGACCTTTTTGGATCGTTGCATTCATTCTATTCATTTTCCCCCTTATTAGACTTTATTCATGGTTCACAGTGGAGCGTTATTTAGAATAACAAGAAATGATTACGTGTTTTTGAAAAAATTTGTTACTTTTTCTTCCACATTGGTCTTTTGTTCCCTTATTGAAAAAAATAAGAATAATACCCATAAAATAATTAACACTAGATAAATAAGCTATTCTTGATTTTGAAAGGGAAGGTTGGAAGGATTTATGAGTTTAGAACCACCAGATAAAGTAACTCCAATTTCAAAGCATTTATTGGATAATGAGAAGCTTATCAAAGAGCGATTAGGGTTTGGAGTTTCTTTTGATGTGGGTGTTCGCAAGCTATCGATTCTTGGTAAAGAAGTTCATCTTTATTTTGTAAATGGTTTATGTGATACACAATTTATTATTGAATTATTAAAGCAGTTAATGTTTCTAGATGCTAGAGGACGGATTGTACATTCCTCAAAAATAAAAGAGGCAATAAATAACCATTTAGTTCATGTTATTGTGGATGAGACCTCTTCACTTGATATGTCAATCAAACAAGTTCTTTCGGGATATATATTCCTACTGCTTGAAGGTGTCGATGAGGCAATCATTGTCGATATGAGAAAATTCCCGGATCGCGATCCAGGTGAATCGGACTTAGAGAAAGTAGTCCGTGGTTCCCGTGATGGATTCACTGAAAATATCATTTTAAATACGGCACTTACACGACGCAGAATTCGTGATGAAAGACTTCGTAATGAGTTGATGCAGGTTGGCAGCCGTTCCAAAACAGATATTAGCATCTCCTATATTGATGGAATTGTTGATCCTAATTTAGTAAAAATCTTGAAAAAAGAGCTTGCTGCCATTGACATTGATGGGCTCACAATGACAGATAAAGTAGTGGAGGAGTATCTTGTTAAACAAGGTCTCAATCCATTTCCTCTAACAAGATATACTGAAAGGCCAGACATTGCCGCTACTCATTTATTAGAAGGGCATGTGGTTATTTTTGTTGATACGTCACCAAGTGTAATCATTGCTCCAACGACAATATTTTATCATGTACAGCATGCAGAAGAATATCGGCAAGCACCTTTTGTTGGTTCTTTTTTAAGATGGGTCCGTTTTGCAGGTATCTTTTTCTCCCTTTTTATTGTTCCATTTTGGTTACTCATGGTCATTCAGCCGAGTCTATTGCCCGGTGCTTTAGAATTTATTGGTCCAAGTGAAATTACTAACATTCCTGTAGTTGTACAAATTCTCATTGCTGAATTAGGGATAGATTTGCTAAGATTAGCTGCTGTTCACACACCTGGTCCACTCGCCACAGCACTTGGTTTAGTTGCAGCTCTGTTAATAGGAGATATTGCTATTCAAGTTGGATTATTTACAGCTGAAGTGGTTTTGTATGTTGCCCTTAGTGCAATAGGTATGTTCGCAACCCCAAGCTACGAATTGGCCATAGCCCTGCGCACTGTTAAAATATTGTTGATACTTATTGTTGCTATTTTTAAGGCACCTGGATTTATTATTGGTACGACCGCTTTTCTTTTGTTTTTAACAACATTAAAGGTCTTTGCAAAACCTTACTTGTGGCCTTTCCTGCCATTTGACCCTAAAGCCTTGTGGCATATTCTTATTAGGGCTGCTACACCATCTATGAAAACGAGACCAAGTATAGTCAATCCGAAAAATACAACAAAACAATCTAACAGTAACTAAAGGGGAAAGAGATTATTTTGTATACGGAGAGTGTATTTTTTACACTCTCCGTATCATGTTAAAGGGATATCTATTTTATGATATAGCCCAAATTTGTAAGATTAAAAGCCTTCCTCTTCGTCATCTTCTTCATCAAAATCAAAGCCATCTTCGTCTTCTTCGACTTCAACAGCATCGTCTTGATCCTCATCTTCGAAACCATCGTTGTCTAAATCCCCATCTTCTTCTATTCCTGGCTCGTTGATTGGGTCCTCCTCAACGTCTCCACACGCCGTTAGCATTCCTACTGCAAATACACTAGATAGTACCGACAAAAATAGTTTCTTCTTCATAATAAATTTCCTCCTTGAAATAACATAGATTTGTATGTGAAAAATACTCACAAGAAAAACAATATGGTAGTTTCAATAAAAATATTCCATTTTTATCCATAATGTTTTTCTTCACACATCAAATTCGGGGGCATTTTTTTATTTAAGGGGGGGATGTTTAAAGTTTAAATATTCAGAAAATTAATTCTAATAAAGTGAAAAGTCTTGGATACTTTTCTTCTTCCTATGTAATAAACACGTAATTAAACTGTAAAGTCCATTCTCTAAAATAACTGATATTATAGGGAAGGTAAAAATGGTCTACAATTTTTGTGTTTTATGGGACAACTTTTGTTAAATGAAAGGTAGGATACCATAAAGTGATGAGTAATATAAAGGACGAAATAGAAGAATACAAGAAATTATTGAAGGAATACAAGATAAGTTTTAATGATTTAACTCGTTTCTGTCCAAAGGATAGGGAGACACGAAAAACGGCTATTAGAATAGCAACAAATATTGCTGATAATAAATTTTTAGCAGCTAATGTAATCAACAAAAAACAATTACCATTAAAAGAACTAAAAAAGAATTTTTCAACTTGCTATAACATTATTACTAACTATAGGAAATACATCATTGCCATTACGCTTCTATTTATCAAGGACTTTTCTAGTCTGAGATCTTACATACTTTAATTGAATAACATTAAATGTTTCGGAATTTTTTTCTTTTTAAGCTTACAAACAAATATATTTCTATCATTTTTTCAAAGATGAACAAGCAGGTAACGTGTGAAGTAATTTGAATTTATAAAAAGTGTCTAGAAATGAACTAGACACTTTTGCTTGTTAGATTGGAAATCTTCTTTTTAAGCTTAACTTTTCGTTTTTTATGAAAAACAGTGATAAAGGCGGAGGTAATGACGAAGATAATTCCTACAACTTGTAAAGAGTTTAAGGCATCCTTGAAAACGAAGACGCCGACTAAAACAGCAACAATCGGTTCCATTGCACCTAGAATTGCTGCTTTACTAGATTCAATGAACACTAGTCCAAATGTATATAAAGTATAAGCAAGAATGGTTGAAATGACGGCAACGCCGATAATATTCAGCCAAACATCGGTTGATTGAAATGCCTCTGTTTTTTTCCACAGGCCACTTGTAGGAAAAATGAATAAGCATCCCATTAAAAGAGCATATACCGTTATGGTTAAAAAGTTATAATGCCAGCTGATAAATTTCCCAATTATACTGTACAGTGCGCAGAAAAAAGCAGATAGTAATCCGAGGATAATACTAGTGATCGGTACGGTAGCATTCCCAATTGGCAGTAATTGAATAACGAGTGCGCAGCCTGTAAAAGTAAGAATGAGGGAGAGTATTTTTTCGCGGGTGATCTGCTCCTTAAAAATCATCCTGGATAAAATTGTCACAAATACAGGAGATGTATAAAGTAGGACCACGGCTATCGATAGGGAAGTCTGCTCTATTACAGTAAAATAGCACCAGTTAAAAATGACGATACTCACTACTCCTAATCCAAAAAAATAGGGGAGATGTCTTACGTTAATACGGAGGAGCTTGGGCGAAAATAAACTCATTAAGATGATTAAAATAATAGTTGAACTGCTTAGTCGCAGTGCCACAATTTCCCAAGCTGTAAAGCCATGCTGATATAAAGATTCCACAAATAAACCAGTTAGTCCCCAAAAACTAGCCCCAATAATAGTTATCAGGTATGCAATGTAATGATTCATACTTTCACCTTCTTCTCTCTCTATTTTTAAAGGTTTCCGTATAATGACTTTGCAAAATGATGTTATTAATTATGAATGCTTGCTAATTTGAACCATTGGCATTATAACACAACAAATAAGTATAGGTCACCCATTAATTGGTAATATATTTAAAGTTTCATTAATTTGAATTTTTTACATTTACTACTCAAAATGGATGATGAATAGTAATACAAGAAACACTATAGGTATAAAAATAAGAAGATATCGTAACATTCTTGTAGGTTCTTTTACTAAATAATAGATAGTTCCTGGTATTCCACCAGTAAGGAGGCGGCAATAGCTGTTCCTATTTCCTTCAATCCGGAACTTTTTCTTTCTACCATTAAAATATCAACTCCCAATAAATTTTTATTGATAACTAATACTAGTGACTAATTACTGACCAAAATGGGAAGTAAATTGCTATTGGTACTAGCAAAATAAAAAATGCCCATATCTTTTTGTCAGAGTCTAATTTTGTTTTTCGAAACAAAAGGAGTAATAAAGTTACATAAAATAAGGGGTAAATGATTAATCCAATAAAAACAATCGTTCTTGCTACATTTCTCGCATGGTCAGTTAACAAAGCTGAAATTGGAATAGCAAGCCAGGCAATTACCACAAAAGCTAAAATAGAAAACCAAAACCAATTTGGAAATTCTTTCACTTGTTAAACCTCCCTCTCAGTATAAATACTGTCTCTTCCCACTTGAAATAATTTTAACATAAATATCCAATTTAAATTATAAAATCAATAAATTGTGGTTGTTGGAATTAATAAAGATTTTTTCGTTAGAAACTAGCAAGGAGAAATGTGTATGTTTTGATATCAGTGAAACCTCAGGGAGGAATTCACCGTATATACTTGTATACCAATTCTTAGGGAGTGAAAATATAAATCCGATGTAATAGTTAGGTGGATGAAAGTAAACTACGAAAAGGTAGGAAGAACGGTTTAAGGAACGGGATTAGGTCTGAAAGTACCAAACGTGTTCCTAGAACAATCCTAAGAACGTAAATTTTGATAGTATTTGTTCCAAACTCGATAATAGATAACAATTTGATACACAAAATGGGAAGTGATTTTTATGAGACCAGTATTTCTATTTATAATCCTCATTACAATAGTAATTGGTTGCAGCACGAACAATAAGGAATCAGATTTGGCCAAACTTAAGAAAATGATAAATGAAGAGATGGATACAGAAGTACATTTGCCGGTATTTGAGGATTTGGACATTTCTTTTGTATATGTAACTTATTACAACAACGGCGATGCAAGGTACGTCGATATTCATTATAGTGAGGATGTTGATGAAGAAGTCGTTGAGATTAGGGAATATCAAGATAGGAAATTCCTCTATGGACCGTATGATTTAGATACAGTTATAATGTATACTTTTGATAAAGGTATTATTGGTAATGTTACAGGGGAAAGAATTATTGTAAATGATATAGAGGTTGTAATGCAGGAGACGGTGACTGAGGACCTCTTCCAATTTCATTTGTTTGTAGTTAATGATAATAGGTATGTAATTGGATATAAACGAGATTTCTTCACATGGGAAGAAGCAATGGAGAGAACTAAAGAAATAATTAATAGCATGGAAAACGAAATGGAGTTCTCATAACCTACCTGACTCTTCATTTAATTAGTTTATATTATTTAACCTAATTTCTCGAGTTGAGGTTCATGGCATACATGGAACAAAAATAGATTGGAGTGATCTAGTGAGCTTAACCATTGCAATTATCATCTTACTTACTATGTTTGCAAATGATTTTAATTATTGAAAAGATATTTATCCACTTTGGAATATTTAAAAAAATGGGTTGGAGAACGACCTATACATTTGTTTTAATCTTTATTTACTTTTTTATTAGTGATAAATGGTTAGAATTGTTAAAAAAAGGGGATACATTTATTCAAAAAATCACTTTATATAATATGGTTAATTTCACAAGTATCAATAGTTTATTTGTTCTAGAGGTCCCTCGAATATTAACGTTTGGAAGGGGAGTTTTCCATTCCTTGAAAGAACAATTAAAAGGGGAACCGTTATATGCTAGTATGATGTCCATAATTAAAACATGGGCAACACTTAATGGAAATATATCTATAAAAATGATTGTGTTTTTATAAAGATTTTAATGGACAATGCTTTAAGAAAGCTAAATTTAATCCAATCCCTCACATATTCCCTCTAACGGTAATTGATATTTTTTTGTTGACTATAAGTAATATATAAGAGATGGATCGACGAAATTGCAGAAAATCAACAGTAAGTAATTCCATAAATATTTATTGATAGATTCAAACCATTGGTGGCATTAGTATTAAAGGAAAGAATGGTGAATTTACATTAATGGTAATTGAGTCGAACGACGATGAAGTAGCTTATATTGAAGCAGGACCGGAATTCATGGGAGAAGGGAAGCCTATTGAAAATGGAGATCGATAGGATCGTTTAAAGTAGAAGGAACCGAATTTTCGGCAGTTTATCAGGGAACTTCCAAATGTGAGATAAAGAAGAGTGTCAACAATAGAAAAAGTGTGACTCCAAAGGTTTTATTTACTTTGAGTCACACTTTTTTGCTTAATTATTTGTTTCAGTAATTAAACCCATTACTTCTTCTTTATGTTGAATCTTAACGGACTGAAAGTAATGGTGAATTATATCTTTATACGTACTTCCTTCTTTGGCCATTCCATTCGCTCCATATTGGCTCATACCTACTCCATGGCCGTATCCTCTAGTTTGAATAGAAACGGCATTATCCACTAGATTTATAGTGAAATCGCTTGATTTTAATGGTAGAAGCTCCCTTAATTCTCTGCCCGTAAATTCCTTATCAGCAACTCTAATCCTTTTGATATTTCCACCATTTGTACGGCCCAATACTTTTATTTTACTGTTACGATCGAGTGTAATTTCTAGTGCTTCTTGGAAATCTGAAATAGACAGTACATGTTCACTTTCATAATGGGGAGATTCTACATCCCAGGGACTCTCCACACTACGTAAATAAGGGAATTCGTGTTCGTAATAATCCTCAGAATTCTCCGTGTACCCATTACTTGTTGAAAAATATTGTGCGGATATGGGGAGACCTTCGTAAGTTATAATTTCACCCCTAGTCTCATATACTGCTTCCCTTATCCTCGCTATGTTTCTGTTATAATTATCTCCCCATATTTCTTTTAATTCATCGTTATTTCTATAAACTTGATGTTCCACTGTATCTTTTATATAGGCACCTTTAGGAAGATCAAGATTTTCAAAGGTCAAAAGGTTAATGTAATATGTCCTTGCAGTGAGTGCTTGCGCTTTCAATGCCTCAATTTCGAATGTCGCTGGCATTTCACTGGAAACAACACCAACGATATACTCTTCAAAGGCCACTTGTTCAATTACACTGGTTTCGTTACGATAAACAGCCACAGTGAACTCCGAATACATTGTTTCACTCGTTGTTTGTTTTACAAATTCTGGATCTTCATATGGAGAGACTTCTTCATTTGAAAAACCAATAACAATAATAGACGGAAGTACAAGAACGGATGTGATAAATATAATGCCAATAGCTATAATAAATTTCATTCGTTTCCTTCACCTTATTTCCTCTGAAAATATAGTATCTATTAACTATATCTATTAAATAATCTACTAATTAGACCTAACGAATAAATTCTTTATGAGATAAAGGAAAATAAATTAATTTATAAAATATCGAAGTTTTATATATGCTGTTCTTTTCTTTTAGCAGCCACTATTAACTTTTGCTTTCGATTGACCTTTGTTTTCTTCGTTATAAAGCTGTGAATGAAAATCCCTAGAATAATCAATAAAAGTCCACCTACAGCTAAACCATTCGGTAATGGAGAGGAAAGGAGTACAACCTCACCAATAACGACAAATATTATTTGAGCAGATTGAGTTGCTTCTACAGCAGCTAGTTTCCCTTGATTTTCTCTAGTTTTATCCGTTGCGATAAAAAACAACGTTGTTGCGATGACCCCTGAGCAAATAGCCACAATAAAGGATTGGAGAACTTGATCAGAAGAAGGAGCCCCTACCTTCACGATCCCGTATACACTAATTAGGAACCAAAATGGAAGACTAGCTATAGTCATACCGAATACGCGTTGAAAGGTATCTAATCTTCCGCCACATAACTCCATCATTTTACGATTTCCTAAAGGATAAGCAAATGCTGCTATTATCACAGGCAAAACACCGAATATAACCATTTGAATAGGAACTTGGTTTGCTTGTTGCATTTGGATTAGCATAACGCCAAGTAGGATTAATAAGGAAATGAATAAAGCCTTCCATTGTAATTTATGTCTCACCTTCATCAAGCCGTGCTTTGTTTGAATTTTTTCAAAGAATATAGGACCTAATAATACTCCAGCCACAATGGTTAGCTGCCATGTACCGGCAATCAACCAGCCTGGGCCATAGGCAGCCGCATAGGTAATAGGTGCATAAAATAAAACGAATCCAACAAAACTCCAGACAAGCCAAGGCAATGGTTGTTTTTTCATTTCATTTAATACTTCTTTTAAATTCTTTCGGAATAAAACAATTATTAATAAAAAAGGGACCATGAAGAGGAATCGTAAAGAAGAACTCCACACCCAGCTTCCCCCTGCAAGCTCCATGGAACGATTCAAAACAAACGTGACTGCAAAGAACATGGAGGCTAACAAACCAAGCCCGATTTCTTTCATACAACCACACCATCCTTTTGCTGAAAGTTCTGATATAATTTATAATATATCATACGTTGGAATTTATTAGCAGTATTAAAATTTTATCAAATGGAAGGATTAAGTTCGAGATACACCTAAGATCATCATTATTAGAGGTATACGATCCAGTTTTTTAGAAATAAATTTATGTAGAAATCGTATCTGGCAAGGTGTAAAATAAAATTGCAAAATTGTAAGTCATAAGGACTATCAAACATCCATTTTTTAATGCAGAAGGGAGAATGAACAAATACCAGTTTAGTAAATGTAAAGCCTGATGTATTAAAATCAATCCATTTTTTCGGAAAATTAAAATAATTAAAAGAGGTTGATGAAATTGACAATGGATGCTAAAGAATTACCAATTAAAGAACCAACTATTTTTGATCATATTGGTAATAAAATTAAAACGGACGATCGGGAAATTAATATTATTGCTCGATTGGAAGAACCACTAATCGTAATTTTAGGTAATGTACTGAGTGGCGAAGAATGTGATGAACTGATACGGTTATCCAAGGATAGAATGAACCGTTCAAAAATAGGTAATACACGGCAAGAGCATGATCTTAGAACGAGCAGCAGCACATTTTTACAAGAGGGGGAAAATGACATTGTTGCTAGAATAGAAAAAAGAGTTTCTCAGATCATGAACATTCCTGTTGAACACGGGGAGGGACTGCAAATACTGAATTACAAAATCGGGCAAGAGTATAAAGCCCATTTTGATTATTTTTCTTCTGCTAGTAAACCTGTGAGCAATCCTAGAATTAGTACATTGGTTATGTACTTAAATGATGTAGAGCATGGGGGAGAGACTTACTTTCCTAAGCTGAATTTTTCCGTGTTACCACAAAAGGGGATGGCTGTGTATTTCGAGTATTTCTATAATGATGAAACCCTAAATGAATTAACATTACATGGCGGAGCACCGGTTATTATTGGAGATAAATGGGCTGCAACACAATGGATGAGAAGACAAAAAACAGTATAAATTCATAAACAAAACGAGCTACGTATGAAATATAGCTCGTTTTTGCTATTCTTTGTCAGGGTTTGGCTCCTCTTCTTCTGCAAACTCGTAAGCAAACTGTTGATTTAAGTTTTGTTGTTTTTCTCGAGGAACGGGCTTTATATTTCTCACAATATAGGAATGGACAAACACTTCAGAACCGGCAACTAGAGTAGCTGCAATAATACTGCCCCATGCAATTTGCAAAATGCTAGGTAGGAAAAAGGCACCGAACACCCAAACAATGATATATGTCAGAAAAAAATCCACAACAACGGCGTTTCTTTTTCCGATTCGTGGTAGTAGAACAACATCACCAATAAAATAAGAAATGATGGTGACTAATAAACTGAAGGCTATAATTACAGGGAAAGTGGTATTGAAAAACAAATCTAAACTAATCCAAAAAATAAAAAAGCTTGCAACAAATTTAATCAGTAAAAAATTTATATGCTTCATTAAAAAACTCCTTTTTCTATTAGTTTTCGCCAAAAGGAGGAGAGAACATACGTCATATGTTTAATGCATTTGCAAGTTATTGGCCTAGGGATTTTAAAAAAGTAAAATAACTTCGTAATTTAATGAATCCTTTTTGTGGCGAATCCGTATATAAATAGAAAGGGATGAGCTACCTTTTGTCCCCATCCTAATTCAGGAGGTTTACAACATGAAAAAATATCTATTCTATACGTTACTTAGTTTTTTAACTTTGTTGCTTATTACTATTGGTATAGGTATGGTAACTACTATGCATTGGACAGAGGCTTCATTTTTTGTAGGTGCAGGTGGGATGCTAATTTCCTTCTTTTTTTCTAGCTCGGGGGATGGATTTTCAAGGGCATCAACGGCTGCGGTCATTGAGAGTACGAATGGTAGTTACGTACAGGAGAATGAAAAGCCTAAGCTTTCTTTAAATCCTTTCCTTATTGGTGCTGTAGCCTACTTCCTCATTAGTTTTCTGTTCCCGTATATATAAATTAAAAGAAGATTAGGATAGGTAGCCATAATAAGGCTTTACCTATCTTTTTTTGTAATGGCTCTGTTAAATTTTGATGTTGATTTTCACTTCAGGACGCTCCTGTGATTACTCGTCGCAAAAAAATTTGCTAGTATCGCTCCGGTGCTGCATCCGTCGTGACAACTCGAAGCTTACTCTTGAAGTAACGCTCGTCCCTTCGGGGTATTCAGTAGTTGCTTTTCCCGCAGGAGTCTCGTGTCTTTCGCTACAATCAACAATGACCTATAACAGAGCCTTTGTAATAATAATTTTTTACATCAAAGTGTAACGTTTTTAATACTAATTCGTCTGAGTAATAACGGTAGTAAAGGAGGGGGGAATTTGACGGACTACAGAAGGGAAATCATTGCGAGATGGTATGAGCTATATGGAGATGCCATGCACACAACTTGACTATTGATTTTTTAAGAAAGAAAAAGCCCCTTAGAATCATCGAAGAGCTCCTGCAAATGAAGAGAGATCCAGGGCTATTGCCGGAAGAAGTTCTATTTCTTAAAGAGAATAAAAGGGAGTTGCATGAGGCATTAGAAAAATTACGAACTTCCTACAAAGAAGTAATCATTTTACGTTATATAAAAGGTTTTTCCGTCCAAGAGACATGTGAAATATTAAATTGGTCCGAGAGTAAAGTAAAAACGACATTACATCGGGAGATGTTCGCTTTGGAAAAAAATTACGACAGGAGGGATCGATCAGTGAAAGGATTACATGATTTTCCTGATTTAAAAGAAGATCTAAAAACGCTTGATGAAGATAGTGTATGGGATAACCGCTATCGCTCAAAACTGAAAAATAGAATATTGTCGGACATTGATAGCCGATCAGAAAAATTTAAGTTTATGAAGTTCCTTGTGCCAACAATGAAAATAACGGGTTTCCTTGCCGTTTGTTTCTTCATTGTAAGCCTTGTTATTCAAGATAATAACTTATTTCTAGGTGAACCAAATAGGGGGAATTATTCCGGTATAGCCGATCATGAAAAAATGGAACAAGAGCTTTCGGAAATCATGGGAAAAACCGTTCATGTTCCTATTCACGACAATTTATCCATAGGGACCCGTCTGGGCTCCACGTAAAATTTGATAAACGGGACTCTACTGATGTTATGAGATTAAATATTCGATTAAATGACCTTGTTCACGTGGTTGATTATTTTTTAGTAGATGGACACAGCGAGGAAGATGCCATTGGTTTCAGTCCAATCTTTTATACATCACGTGGCGGGGGAATAAGACTACAGGAGGGGGAGAAAGAATGGGATACAGCGGTTTCTTTGCTCTACTAATTTTAATGTTCCTTGTATACTTTTGGTTTCGAGTCGATGAACTGAAGAAAGGGACTGGTATGTCTACAAAGGAAGCAGTACGAAAAGGAGTCAAATCCATGCTCACTCTGATACTCTCCTTTTGCTTTGTTCTATTACTGTTCATTGCCTTCACATACTACCAAATTTTATAAAAGAAATGCTTTTATACGTTCTGTAATAGGAAATTAATGTTAAAATGAACATAAGTATTATTTAGAGTTTGGTTAAGCGTATAGAAGTGGAGGTTTGCTCGATAATTTTTCTTGAACACCATCCAATAAACGGATTTGGGGGTAATTTTCTTTTTATACTATCCATCATTTCCGCTACCTTTTGGTTGTTTTTTGGAGATAATCTTTGGCTTGCTTTTTTAGCAATTATCCCAATTGGATATCGACTTTACTCTTATTTTATGTATGAAATACATACTAAAAAGTTTGATTAGGGGGATTTTTCACAAAATAGCTTTGACAACGAAAGCCAATCTATTATTGGTTTAATATTTTTTCTGTAATTTTACGAATTCCTTCGGTTGTTTCGGAGTTGTCTTCTAGCATTTCCGCCAAGATATGTTTAAAAAAATAGGAAACGCAGTGAAGGTCGGTTTTTCTTATAGCAAGTAATGCTTCTTTATACATTTCCCGATAGACATTTTCTGTATTTCCTTTTTCTATTTCATTGTAGGCTTCGTATACTTGATCCATCTTGTCTGCTACGGCTAAGATTCTTCCTTCAATTGTTTCGTCTTTTCCTTCTTTTAGTTTTTCTAGGTAGATGGGGAGTAAGTCAGGAGGAAACTCCGCTTCAATAAACTTCTTCGCCATTCCTTCTTCCACTTGTGCAAGCATTTCCCGGAGTTCTGGCGTTGCATATTTTACAGGTGTTTTGATGTCTCCAATAAACACTTCACTATAGTCATGGTTAAGGGCTTTTTCGTAAAGGGATTTCCAATCGATTGTTGTACCATTTTGTTCCTCGACTGTAGCTAAGAGTTGTGCATACTGTGCTACTTTAAAGCTATGAGCAGCCACATTATGCTGCTCAAATTTAAATTCACCAGGAGCACGATAAATTCGCTCGAGTTTCGATAATGATTGTAAGTAAACATGAATACCCATTGTAAAATCACCTCGTTAAAATTGCGATTGTCTACTCAGCACATTTATATATTATTTCCATTAGTGACGGATTTTCATGCTCTTATTATTATAATTACGATTTGGGAATAGATGTTATAATGAAATTAAATGATTTTGAAACGACAAATGCGAATAGGAGAGGAAGAATAACAAAATGCCTACTTGTCAAAATTGTTTAAAGGAATGGAGTAGGATACAAACCATTAAAAGTAGTTTTACACTCGACATCGGAATGAAATGCCCCCATTGCGGTCATATGCAATACCTTACTAAACAAGCTAGAAAAATGACGTTTTTCGTGACGATTCCTATATTCTTTATCTTTCCAGTTACTAATATTTTAAATTTTTCATTAATCCCTACAATTATAACCTTTATAGCTGGTGTTTTATCAATTTTAGTTATCTGCACCTACTTTGTGGAGTTATCTAGTGAACCAGAAAAACGCTGGTTTTCATAATCCAAAAATTGAGTTGTAATTGCAAGCTTTACTTTGTATAAAATTGGTTATAATGGCACTTTAATTGTCAGATATCTTCGACAATTAAAGTGCCATTATTTTACACTATAAGTGTAAAACATTTTTTACACACTCAACCTACATAGAAGGTGTACTATATGAAAAACGAAATTAAAAAATATCGTGAACAAAAAAACATATCACAAGGGAAGCTGGCGGACTTGTGTAATGTGAGCAGGCAGACCATTAATGCCATTGAAAACAACAAGTATGACCCCAGTTTGCAATTGGCTTTTGACATTGCAAGAAACTTAGGGGTTACGATGGACCGTTTATTCTTAAATGGAGGTGTTGAGACAAATGAATATTCGTAAAGTGATTGGTATATTGCTTGGTTTAGGAAGTCTTGGATTGATAGTTTATATGATTTATAAAGTAAGCGTTGGCGAAATAATTGGATTTAACGATATTTTCTTCCTTAGTACCTTTATTATGTTTTTCTTTTATACGATAACTTGGGGCTCTTAAAAAGATAAGGATGGGATCCTGTTAGAAGAAGAATTGGGGAAACGGATATCCGATAAAAGTTCTAATATTAGTTACTTTTTCCTGGTTATTTTTATTTTAGCAGCTGTAATTGGTGATAGATTATTAAATGGAACTGTGAATATTTTCCTACTAATCTTATTAGGTTTATCAATGGTAATACATCCGATCATGACATTCCTCATTGCCCAAAAATATCAATTCAACAATAACTTTTATCTCAAAATCTCAAATTTCTGTGAGAAGGTAGATCATAAGTATTTAATTAAAAAACGCAAGCGTAGACTACTATTTATTATGGGATTATGTATAGGAGCTTTCGTTCTTCCTCCATTATTCGGAAACTCTGGTCCTTTTCATGATCTATTAAATTTTCTTTTTGGAGAACCTGGTGAAGGAAAAAGTCCGTTACCATTGTTGTTCACATTAGTTCTAATTGCAGCCATCTTCTTGGGATTTAATGTCTATAGCAAGAAAGCAAAAGAAAGTGATGATATAAATTAAAAAGTAAGATTAAATGGGAGAGGGTGTTAGTAATTGAAAATCTCAGATATATTTCATGATTTGCCAACATTAGAGACAGATAGAATTATACTTAGGAAATTTCGTATTGAGGATGCCCATGATATGTTTGAATATTCTTCTATTCCTGAAGTTTCGCAATATGTACCTTGGGAAACTCATAAATCAATCGAAGACTCCTATCACTTTCTCCAATACATTCTAAAACAATATGAAGAGGCAAAACTGGCTCCTTGGGCAATCGAATTAAAAGAGAACGAAAAAGTCATTGGTACTATTGATTTTGTTGCTTGGTTCCCGTGGCATTACCGTGCCGAAATAGGTTTTATATTATCTAAAGAACATTGGGGAAAAGGTTTAATTCTTGAAGCAGCAAAGAAAGTAACGGAGTTTGGTTTTGAACATATGGAGTTAAACAAAATAAAGGCCCCTTGCATGGTAGAGAATGTTCAGTCCCAAAGAGTACTTCAGAAACTCGGGATGAGATTAGAAGGTGTCCTGAGAAAGGAATATTTTATAAAGGGGAGATTTAGGGGTATGGCAGTATATTCTATTCTTAAAGAAGATTTTGACAGAAAGTCCAACGCATTAAATGATTAAGGCTTTGAGTTAATCCCCATTGTCAGCGGTTGGCAATGGGGATTTTACCTGTCCAAAAAAGTATATGCTTTAAAATTATTTAGTATCTTTTTCTTCCATCTAAATAGGATGATATAAAAATATTATCGAGACGTTTCTTTTTAGAGTTTGGGTGTTTTCTTTTGCGCGGGGGTTTCTCTCCTAAGTATTTATAAAGAATACTTTTTGCAGTTTCTAGGCCCATGTGGACTCGAGGGTTCTGAAGATTATGATTGATTTTACCTCTGTGTTCCAGTTTGAAATCACCTTTTTCAGCCAAGGTGTGAAAAAAGAATGGCTGTTCACTGTCGGCAGCACCTACTCGGACAAGTACCACGGAGCTTTGAAGTCCTGATCTTGGGTTTGTACTAAACTCTAGACTAACTTTTTCTGCAAATTTCTCATGAACAAGCTTTTTCAAAACAGTCTTCTTCAAATAATATAATTCAGAAGAATCAATTGCTGTTTTAGCATGGCGATTCACCGTATAAAGTGCCACTTGTATTTCCCTTAAATCAAAATTGGTTGGATGAACTGTCTTCTCTCTCATTTTATCCTCCTTCTCTTCAATATACATCCATTATAATCGTTCTTAGGAAAATAGTCATAATAATTATTAACAAAATGTGAATTTTTGTTGAAATTAGGGTGTGATGTGATAGGAGAGGGTGGAATTTGAAGAATTTGATCAACCAGCCTACTCCCTTTGGGGTTAAGGAGAAAGAGGATGAGAAAAGGTAATTACTGCTCATTTGGACCCAACTGTTTACCGTTAAAGACAATAATGACATCGTTCTTTCGTTTTGAAGGTATTTCTTCTTCCGTTTGCAGGTTGTTTATAAAGTAGTGTAAATATACCGAAATGCTTAAACAATATACAATTCCTATGCCAATAATGGATAAGCGGATTTGCAGCATCGTTAATGGTTTTAATAGGTGACTGAACGTAAATGTTATACCTAGCAGCACAATAACTCCAAATAGGCCGTACAGGAATAGTTTTTTTCCAAGGTTTGTCCGTTCATTAATTTTTTCTTGAATATCCATATTCCTCACCCTTTCATTTGTTTAAGGACTTCTTTCTACTAAACTATGATTTCAAGGTTGGAAAAATACATTAATTTATTCTGGAAAGGATGGGGAAATATGTGGTGTCAGCTAAGAGGTACAACGAGAGAAGGAACATTTTGTTTATTATTCTTCTTCGTTGTACCTTTTTTCTATTTTAAATTTCTTATTATATATGGGAAACGGGCTTTAAAGCCTTTCTCCTTACTTGTACTTTCAGTTCTAAATAGGGCACTGTCTATCCATAGTTGATATGCATAAAGGAACAATGCCATGATCAAAAAGGCAATAAAAACTTCAAGGCTGCCATGCTTCAGCTCTGTAACAATTCCTAATGGAACAATAAGGAATTTATGTAGACCGAAAGCGAAAAATGCATCAACAAGTATATTCACTATTAAATAAAGCCAAAATCTTCCGTAGGTAAAGGCGAAAATCCAAATGGTCCCAATAAGAAAACTTCCGAAAGTAAATGGCACGAAGGTAATTAACCAATCAGTGATCGGAACTTCTTGTTTAAGCCACTCTTGAGTATAGGCCATTTCACCATGTAACGTTACGATTAAGGCAGAAAAGGTTGCCACTGGTGTATATCTTTTAATAATTTCTTTCTTCATAAATATTAAAGTCAGCCAAGGTAGAGCAAAGAGTAACCTAACTGTAAGTATGGCAAGCATAATAAATTATCATCCTTTACTGTTATATCTTTTTTTTGTTTTAAGTGTTTTTATCTATTTTTGTAGGATTTATTAATTTTTATTTTCTCCAAAACATTTTTAAACATGAACAAACATTTGATAAAAGGGTAATTCTTTAACTCTAATTATCGAGCATTAAAGTCTATCCTATGTGTTTAAAAACTTATTAAACGAAATGTATGGAAATATAAATAAGAATCAGAAAAAGGCATGAGCAGTTCATGCCTTTTTCTAGCTAACTTGTTTTTATCTCTTCTACAATCATTTCTACTTCTGCCCTGGTCATTTTCTCTTTCCCGCTTTTAAGGGCTTTCAAAGTTTTGTTTGCTAGTGCCAGTGGGATTTTACAGAATAGAAGGACACTCTTACTGTTAATATCTTTCATGTATTCATTCCCTAGGGCTAAATTTTTTTCAGCATACTCAAAGGTGTCATGGATGGACCATTCCTCAGGTATAAAAGAAACTCCTCGTTCCTTATCCTCCTGGATATTCCTTAAAATGTTCACAGTTTGTAAGCCGCGTCCATACGCAATAGCTAATTCCCGATCCGTTTTTGTACCGTCTCGCCATTCCCAAATATCAGACAGCATTACACCAACTAATCCGGCTACGTAGTACGTATAGTCGTTTAAGTCTTCTTTACTTTGGATATGCCAATTCTTTTTTACCCAATCGGCCATGCCGTTTGCCATAATACTTGTGGAGTCTTGAACCTTCTGGACGATACCTGACGGACAAGTGGATATCCAGTTGCCCATTTTCAATGTCACCTCAGGGAGGAGCTGTTTATAAGGTTCCACTAAGTGCAGGTATGCTTCGTTATCAAAGGGCCTTTTCAATAGGTTGGCTGTTTCCCGAAGTAAATGCTGCTTTGTAGTTGAGCTTAGCAAGACATGATCCTCGATTTCATCGATGGCTCGCATGCAAAGATAAGCAGATGACACAGTCTTTTTTAAGGTAGGTTCTAATAGGGTAATCGGTATGTAAAAGGTTCTGCTCGTCTGTTTAAGCATATGTAATGCTTCTTTTTGCAATTTCTTATCAGTACTCAATTAACTGCCTCCTCTTATAAAAAATTTATTTTTTATTATTTAAGGGGTATTATGCATGCGATAAGAGCTATCCTATGCAATTGATACCCTAGTTGTTAATGGGGTGATACTAATAACTCGTCCTAAATTCATATCCTTTTTACTATTTTAAAACAATTGATGTTGTATTAACAACTTTTACCTTGTTCATTTGAAAATATTCCATATTTACTTTTAAATTTGATTAACATCACCCTTTGAAAGGAAAAGTATAATTTTCCATTTGTATCACAACATATGAAGGTACAATTTTTTTAAGTGAATCCATAATTTTTCCCTTAGGCTGGAGTGATAGAAATGGAAGGAAGTTGGCTTTCTATTGTACCGTTTTTAGTAGTTATACCTGTAGCAATATACACAAAGCAAGTGCTTCCTGCACTTTTCCTTGGCTTATTAGTTGGATCCTATTTACTGGAACCTACGATTCTTGGTGGTGTACAAGCCATGTTTGTGTATGTAGTTCAGGCGTTGATTGATACAAACAACATAAAAATAGTTGTTTTTTTATATGCTTTTTCTGGACTTGTTGGAATGATTAAAATGACAGGAGGAATTCGGGGCTTTGTGGAGAAGGCTGCAGAGAAGATTCAAACGAGGAAGCAGGCTCTTGCATTAACATATGTTTCTACTATTGGTACCTTTGCAGCTCCTACATTTCGCTTTGTGACCATTGCACCTATCATGAGGGCATTATTGAAAAAAGTAAAGATGTCCACTGCCGAATTGGGCTTTGTCATTGAAACTACGGCAACACCTGTCATCGTGTTAATTCCTGTGGCAACGGCATTCGTTGGATACATGGTTTCTATTATTCAAATAGCGACGGAAAATCAAGGAATGACATTGGACCCTTATGATCTTTTTATTCAAAGCATCCCCTTTAACTTTTTTTCCATTGTTATGATTTTGTTAGGGGTTTACTTAAGTTTTTTCCATAAGTCTAAGGAAAAGGTAGATGCTCCTATGGAAATCAATGAAGAGGCGGTAGAGGAGGAAGAAGAGGACTGGCATGAGTGTCACCCTGCAGTGGCAACGGAACTACCGATCAAACCACTGAACCTTTTACTGCCATTAATCATGGTTATTGGACTAACATTATTTTTGACCTGGTGGGATGGGCAATCAGAAGGAGTGGGCTTTCTTCAAGCATTTATTGAAGCGGAAGTATTGGATGCTATGGTTGTGGCATTATTAATTACAATTTTGTTATCTTTTGTCCTCTATTTGATACAGCGATTCAAATTGAGTGATTTAATTAGTGGCTTTATTGAAGGAGGCAATGAGTTAATGTCTGTCATCTTGCTCTTATCTATTGTTTGGGGATTATCGTCCATTACGGATGATTTAGGTTTCTCTGGATTTGTTACTGCACATACAGGGTGGATTCCTCAAATGTTTATTGCACCATTGATTTTTGTGTTTGGTGCTGCCGTTTCTTATTTTATCGGTTCAGCATGGGGGACATGGGGAATTCTCATGCCGTTAGGTGTATCTATGGCGTTAGTTGGGGATGTTTCTTTACCACTAGTGGTAGGCGCTGTATTTGCTAGCGGATCATTTGGAGCTTTTGCATCACCATTAAGTGACGACACAAATACTATCGCCAAGATTCTCGGTTTGACGGTGATAGACTATGCGAAGTATAAACTAAAACCTGCGTTAATAGCAGCAGGAATCACTACAACGTTATATCTACTAGTTACCTTTATTATATAGGAAGACTTGGAGACGATTCCGTTCTTTGGCTGTTAAACCCTATTTATAGTTTTGTTACAAAATTATAATATTTGTTTTACTAGTTTGTTATGTTTGTTTGTTATCATAAGTTGTACCAGTTTTTGATTTATAAAAAATAGAAACACTAAATAACTCTTAGGGGGAAGATAGTGTGCTTAAAAAGTACATAATTACAGCACTGTTTATCGGCATAGCTTGTTTTGTTGTAGCTGCTGGAACCTTTGCTACGGAGGAGTTGGAGGAAGAAGAAGAACAGATTCAGCAGGAGAGAGAAGAAATCCAGTCTCAGATATCTGAAGCAGAGTCTGCTTTAGTCAATTTAGTAAGTAGAATTGATGAATTAAATCGAGAACTCTCTAACCTCAACAATTCCATTGCCAGAAATGAGGAAATGATTGTAAAGGTAGAAGAGAAGATCATTGAAAATAAACTGGAGGTCAAAGGGTTAGAGGCTGACATTGAACTGTTTCAAGAAGATATTGATCAACGTAATGAACTATTAAAGGATCGTGCTGTCTCTTATCAAAGAAATGGCACGGATAATGTTTCTTTCATTGAAGTAATACTTGGTGCGGAGAGCTTTGGTGATTTTGTCAGCCGCTTATTTATGATCTCTAGAATTGCACAGGCCGATAGTAATTTTATCGAACAATTAGAGACGAACCAGCATAATTTACTGGAAGTGCAGGGGGAATATGAAGAGACGCTACTTGAACTGGACGACCAGTTATTAATCCTTCAGATTCTGAATGAAGACATACTAGAACAGCGAGAAAAAACGATTGGCCTTATGGACGAGGTGAAGGCTAATGAGGCAGAACATGAGAGACTCATTAGTCAGTTAATGGCGGAAGATGAAAATTTAGCTTCACAAGAAGATGAGATTCGAAGCCGTATCGCAGAGGAGGTTCGTCTTCAGGAAGAAGCAAGGCTACAGGAAGAAGTACGCCTTGCAGCTGAACGCCAAGCGGCAAGTGAGGCAAAAGCTAGAGAGGAAGCGGAAAGAGAATCCAACTCTAACAACGAAAGTGAAAATGAAAACAATACGGAGAGTCCATCTAGTACAAGTTCTTCTAATAATGCAAATTGGGAAACGTTTATTGCAACAGCATATACTGCCTATTGCACAGGCTGTTCAGGGATAACATTTACAGGTATTGATTTGAGGGCTAATCCTGATGCCCAGGTCATTGCGGTGGATCCAAATGTCATTCCTTTAGGATCTATGGTAGAAGTACAAGGCTATGGTACATTTTTGGCGGCGGATATTGGTGGAGCCATCAATGGTCGTAAGATTGATATCTTTATGCCAGATCGCAACGATGTAATAAACTTCGGTGTAAGGGCTGTACAAATAAGAGTACTAGATTAATAGATGGAGTGTATAAGGGCTGGTTCCTATGTTTTATTGGGGGTAGGCCCAAAGATTTTTCCATAAATAAATCCTTACTGTGAGCAACCGTACTCATAAGTGAGGATTTTTTATTTTAATATGATTTCTGTTAAGGGATACATTACCGTATTAAATTCATCTTATTGTACACATTTATGCATTTGATTCGATTTTGAATTATATAAATGATAGTAGGAATTTGAATATAGGGGGGACTATACGATGGCTAGAAAGGGTCTCGGTAGATCTAATGAAATAAAGGTAAAACATTTTGATTCCGATGGGACATATATTGATGATGATATTAATGACTGGTTGAAGAAAAATGATGTTTTCGTACTCGATATCAAGTTTACTTCTACTATTACGGATGAAGATATGTGCAATGACGCCTTGGTTATATATACGGAAGTACCTTAACTGTTGAAGGATGGGGCATTTTCCATTCTTCTTTTTATTTGATGCAATGTAGTTGTTTTATAATCAATACATCAATAAATTAAATTCCAAACTATTCCCACGAAATCCTTTCAATATCATAAGATGTTTAGTAATATATATAGTATCGATTTGTTTGTGTTAATTAATTCATAAAAATATTAATCAATTAAAAAGTGGTCTAGCTAGGCCGCTTGTTCTTTTGTGCTTCTATACTTTAAAACTGGAAAGGGATCATTATGACTAATTCGCAAGTGAAAAAATTATCTATTATCGCCGTTACTTGGCCGATTTTTATAGAATCACTATTACACATGTCTTTACGGACTGCCGACACGTTTATGTTAAGTAGGGTTTCCGATGAAGCGGTAGCATCCGTAGGAGTAGCTAATCAAATTATTATGTTTATGTTTTTTCTATTCCAATTTGTTGCTACAGGTACTTCTGTGGTGGTAGCACAATATTTAGGAGCAAAGAAATTTGATGAAATTAAGAAGTATACTGGAAATGGTATTCTAATTAATTTCGGCTTTGGAATACTGGTCGCTACAATCTTGATTGTTTTTAGTAGGCAACTATTAGGTTTATTTCAGTTAGAACCGGCACTTTTTGATCAAGCAAGGATTTTCCTTATAATTGTTGGGTCTGCCCTTGTTTTTCAGGCAATGAGTGTAACTATGTCCATGATCATTCAAACTCACGGTTTTACGAAGGAAACAATGTTTGTTAGTGGTGGAATGAACATCATTAATATTATTGGAAATTATTTATTTATTTATGGAGCACTTGGGTTTCCTCAATGGGGAGTACCAGGTGTAGCAATTGCCACTGCTTTCAGTCAGTTTTTAGCACTGATCGCCTTTGCCCTCGTCCTTTATTATCGAGTGAATTTGAAGTTAACTTGGAATGACTTTATTGAATTACAAAAAGAACGCTTGAAGAAAGTTTTTAGTATTGGTATTCCGTCATCCATGACAATTATTTCTTATTCAAGCAGTCAAATAGTTACGACAGCAATTATTACTTTACTTGGAACACAAATGTTGGCAACTAGAATCTATACTATTAATATATTGTTATTTATTATGGTGTTAGGAATTTCCCTTGGAAGAGGATCACAAATTATCATTGGTCATCTCATTGGTGCAGGGAAAATGGAAGAAGCCTTTAGGGAGGGAGTACGAAACGTTCGTTGGAGTATCCTTCTCGCTTTAGGAATGACAACCATTATAGTATTAGTTAGGGATCCGTTAATGGGGATATTCACGAATGACCCAGAGATTATAAAAATGGGTACCATGTTGCTTTTAATGGGATTTTTACTTGAGCCTGGAAGGTGCTTTAATCTTGTTTATGGTGCCACATTACAAGCAGCGGGGGACGCTCGTTATTTAATGCTCGTCTCCGTGCTGATTATTTGGGGACTAAGTGTTCCAATGTATTATTTATTTGGTATTTATATGGGATGGGGATTAATCGGTATCTGGATTGCTTTCATAGCCGATGAATGGTTACGAGGACTAGCCCTATGGTATCGCTGGAGAAGTAGAAAATGGGAGGAGAAAGCACTAGTTAAGCAAAATGATAAAAAGGTAGAGACTGCATAAATAAGCATTTAGGGGTACGACAAATCCATGTAAATACGAAGGTATTCTTGGAAATCGTACCTTCTTTTTTAATGAGTATTTTTTCCTATTTTAAGCTTTGGAATAAGGAAATATATGTTAAAATAGAAGGGGATTATTTTTTATTAATAACTCAGGGGGAAAGCAAATGACAAAAAGAGAGAATTCACCAGCTTATTATGATGGAAGTGGATTAAACAATGGTAAGGTTATAGGAATAAATAGTAAAAAAGACTACATTTTTAAGCCGGACAGGGTAAGTATTGATCTAAAATTCCCATGTTTTCCATATGTAATAGAAGCAAAATAGTTACATACAACAAAACAAGGGATAGGCTATGCCATCCCTTGTTTTAGTAACGGTTCTATCTTTAAAAATCCTTTGCTAGACTCGCAGCTTCTGTTAAACCTTTTTCAATAATTTGCCCCGCTTGATCTGGGAATTGGTTATGTCCTTCAATAATAACAGAAGTAATGTTTTGAATACCCCAGAAGTTTAACATTGTTTTCACATAGTTAACGGCCATTTCAACGGACTGTGCAGGGCCTTCAGAATAAATTCCACCTCTAGCATTTAATAAGACAACTTCTTTGTCGTTCAGTAAACCAACTGGGCCTTCTGGTGTATAACGGAACGTTCTACCGGCTTGTGCTAAATAATCAAAGTAAGTGTGTAAAACAGCTGGCACAGTAAAGTTCCAGAGTGGAAAGGCGATAACAATTTTGTCCGCCTCAAGGAATTGGTTTAAATATTTGTTAACTAGTTCAGTTGCTTCTTTTTCAGCATCCGTTAATTCCATACCTTTGGCAAGTTTGAACATACCATTCATCATATCATTATTGTAGTAAGGTAAGTTCTCCTCAAACAAATCAAGCTCTGAAATAGCAGCTTCTGGATTTGACTCTTTATATTGATCAAAGAAAGTGTGGTATAACTTCACACTCACCGCTTGTTCGATTGGCCTTGAATTAGCTTTAATAAACAATACTTTTGACATTGATAATACCTCCTGAATTATATTGTATGGTTGTTGTAGCAACTTTAATTTGATAAAAATATGAGTGTTTCTATCCATTTTTTGATAATGGTTGCTATACATACTAAAATACAAGTGCTAGTATAAAATATGAGTGGAGGTATTGTCAAATCGAAAGTTTAATAAAATAATATATTTTTAGTATGGGGTGTTCCATTAACAACAAAAGGAAGCTTGGATGTTCCCTTTTAATAAATTATTTAAGTAAATCATGGTCAACGTATCGTTCCCCATTTAATTCACTAATGATATTAATGGCAACTTCCGCACCATTTCCTGCCGTAATAATCGTGTGTACACTGACACCTGCAACAGTGCCAGCAGCCCAAATCCCTTTTTTGTTCGTTTTTCCATCATTGTCCACTTGAATGATCGTTTTAATTCTCGGCTCCGTTCCTGGAATTAGGTTTAAACCAATTTTTTCAGCAAGATCTGTTGAAACACCTGTGGCAAGTAAAACATGTTTGGCAGTAATTTCTTGGTTTTCACCTTGAAGTTTATATCCTGCATCTTCAGGGGTAATATCCACAACAGTGTCTTGAATAACTTCAGCACCAAATTTTCTTGCTTGTTCTTTTCCTGTTTCAATTAAATCCGGTCCAGATATTTCAGAGACACCATAATGGTTTTCTAGCCAGGCTCGTTGAGTCATACTCTTTCCACTATCAATTATTAAAGTCTTTTTACCAGCCTTTGCTGCAAATAATGCTGCACTTGCTCCTGCAGGACCAGCTCCAATAATAGCAATATCATACATTTTTATAAAACCTCCATCTGCTAATTTTAATTTATATAAATAGAGGAGTGAAAAGGCTTCCTCTAGTTACATCTATTATGTATCATGAAAGGAAAATAAATTTGTTGTTGCAGCAACTAAAGGGCATGAGGGATTTATGTTGTTATAGCAACTATATACCCTGTAGAAAGCTTATAAAAGTTTTTCTACATTTTGGTTCATTTTTCTCAAAATTTTTTCCATTTGCTTAAGCTCTTCCTTTGAAATTCCATTACATACGATGGCATCGAATTCTTCTGCTATCGGAATAACTTCGTTTCCGAGATTCCTTCCTGTGTCAGTTAGGTAAAGTCTCACAGATCGTCGATCCTTATCGCAGTTATACCTTTTAATAAAGCCTTTTTTCTCTAAGCTAGCAGCCATACGTGCAATATTAGTTTTGTCCTTATTTAACGTTTCCACCAATTGGTTCTGTGATAAACCATCTTTTTCCCAAAGAAGCATCATAATTAAGTTTTGTTCTGGAGCAAGATTAAACGGTTCCAATTTAGCTTTAACAAAACGGGTTAAATTTAAATCTGTTTTATGTATTTTAATACTAATATAATCCTGAAACGTTAACTTCAAAAGAATCCCCCATTAAAAAATTAGTTGCTATATATACTATGTCACTTTTAAGTATAGAAAAAAAGTAATATCCTGTCAAATTTAAGTCGAGAGGATTGTTTTTGGGTAAACTAGAAAAAATGTTTTCATGGAGTGAAAAGTTTAATGATTGATGTCATTATTGTGGGGGCCGGTCTTGCTGGTCTTTATGCTGCAAAGGAGCTAACGAAAACTGGTTATAATGTAATTATATTAGAGGGTCAGAGTAGAGTTGGTGGAAGGGTATTATCTTTTCCTTATAATGGTGGGCGTGTTGAATTGGGGGCACAATGGATTGCTCCCACACATTATCGGGTTCATTCTTTGATAGCAGAAGCTAAACTAAAGCTTTCTCCAACATACAAAAAAGGGAAGTCCTTATATTACAAAATAAATATGTCTAATGAAGTTCAAACCAACCCATTTTCATTAAGAATGTTGGTGGATATTCTTCGATTCAAAAGAAAATTAGAGAAGTTGGCCAAAAGAATTCCAGTTAATGCCCCGTGGGAAGCTCAAAATGCCGAATTCCTTGATAGTCAATCAGTTGAAGACTTTCATAACCAGGAACTGCGAACGGATACTGGTAAACTGTTAGTTAGACGTAAATTGGAGGAAATGCTATGTAAGACCTTAGAAGATGTATCATTACTTGATTTATTATGGTGTATACATACTGCAGGTTCCATAAATAATATTTTAACTGGAGAAGCGTTTTGGTTGAAAGAAGGCTGCCAACGTTTAGTTGAGCATCTTAGTAACGAGCTTCAACATTGTTTACATATAGGAGTAGTGGTGGAAGCAATACACTGGAAAAAAGATAGTGTAACTGTTTATAGTAAAGGAAAAGAATGGACAGGTAAAACGGTCATTCTTACAGTTCCTCCTCCAACCTACCGTTGTATTCACTTCGACCCTCCATTACCTATGCTAAACAAACAATTTATAGAATCCGTTAGTCCATCTTTTGTAATTAAATGTTTCGTTATTTACTCTAGACCATTTTGGAGGGAAAAAGGACTTAGCGGCACCACCTATGTGGGAGAAGGGCCTGTCTACATGACAGTAGACAGCTCCATAAATGAGGAAGCAGGTATTTTAACTGTTATAGTTGCTGGAAATGAAGGGAAGTCATTTGAAAAGTTGACAGAGTCTGAACGGCGGGAAAAAGTGATAAAGCTATTAATCAAATTGTATGGGGAAGAAGCAAAATCACCCATTTGTTATATGGACAAAAATTGGTTGGGGGATCCCTTCATTGTAGGGGGATATGGGGTACATTTTAGTCCAGGTCAATTAACCAAGTTTAAAGATTCATTTCTAAAACCAATAGGCCCCATTCATTTTGCGGGGAGTGAAACGGCATTGGAATGGCGCTTATATATGGAAGGGGCACTTGCATCGGGAGAACGGGCTGCAAAAGAAATTCAGGAGACGATCCCTTTAGGTTAGTAGAATCTTGGGAACCGTCTTCCTAATTTTTAAATATGTTTAAATTGGACGACATCAAAGAGGCCTGTGTCTGTCAGTTTTAAATCCGGAATAACTGGGAGGCTTAGGAACGATAAAGTTAGAAATTGATTAAACCCTGTGTTTGGACTAATTTCGTGTAAAGCATCATGCAAGGCTTGGAGCTCATTGTTTACCGTTTCATAATCTTTCTTAGAAATAAGTCCGGCTATTTCTAATGGAATGGAACCGATCGCTTTTCCCTCCTTTATAACCACAAGTCCACCCTTCATCTTGTTAATTTCTGAAATGGCTTTTAGCATATCTTTGTCGTTTGTACCTGCAACTATAAGATTGTGGGAGTCGTGAGCTACGGTGGTAGCTATGGCTCCTTTTTTTAATCCTAAACCTTTAACAATTCCCAAACCGATGTTTCCTGTCCTTTTATGGCGCTCGATTACCGCCATTTTACACTGGTCTTTCTGGATCGAAGCTATGAAATGACCTTCTGCCGTTATTTCCACTTTTTCTAGTAGCTTTTTCGTAATGATTTGGTTTGGAATAATCCCGATCATGATTGCTTTGTTAGGATCTTTTATTGGGATTTGAAGATGTTTTTCCGTTATTTCAGGCAAAATCACTGTATTGGTTAATGCTGTACTTGTTGATGGTTGCATATTAACTTTTTGCAGAAGCTTTCCATTTTCTGCAATGATCTTTCCTTCCTTTAGTACCTTAAGAATCTTTATTTTTTTCAAGTCATCTAAAAAGACCATGTCTGCGGCGTAGCCTGGGGCGATGGCGCCTTTGGTGTTTAGTTCGTAGCATTCTGCTGCGTTTAGGGTGGCCATTTGGATGGCGATGATTGGGTCTAGGCCTTGTTTGATGGCTAGGCGGATGTTATGGTTGATGCTTCCTTCGTTCATTAAATCGTCTAGATGTTTGTCGTCGGTGCAGAAGAAGCAGCGTCTCGAATTTCCTTTGTGGACGACTGGGATGAGTGCTTCTAGGTTTTTTGCGGTGGAACCTTCACGGATCATGATGTACATTCCTCTGCGGAGGCGTTCCTTCGCTTCTTCGGCTGTGATGCATTCGTGATCCGTTTTAATGCTTGCTGCTCGGTAAATGTTAATTCCATGGAGGTCTAATCCGGCTGCATGTCCGTCGATGTTATTTGTGTGATTTGCTGCTGTTATGAGCTTGTGGATCATTTGTTCGTCGTTGTTCCTAACGGCAGGGAAATCCATTACTTCTGCTAGTCCTATTACTTTTGGATGGGAAAATAATGGTTCCAGATCGTTTGCTTTTAGTACAGCTCCGGCATTTTCGAAGGATGTAGCTGGTACACTGGATGGAAGCATAAAAAAGATATCGAGAAGGGTATTCTCTGCGTCTTGAAGCATAAATTGTATGCCTTTGGAACCTGATACGTTGGCGATCTCGTGTGGATCAGTAATGACTGTTGTTACTCCATGTGGGAGGACGACTTTGGCGAACTCTGTTGGTGTGACCATGGAAGATTCAATATGTACGTGGCCATCTATAAAGCCTGGTGCGATATAGCTGCCATTAGCATCTATGATATGATTCCCTTCGTATGGACCTGGGCCGATTGCTGCTATGGTACCATCGACAATAGCAATTTGATTATGGTCGAGTATTTCTAGATTGAATATATCAATGATTTTACCATTCTTTATAACGAGATCAGCTGGGTGGTTTCGTCCAGCAACAGCTATTCTTCTTCGGAGTTGTTCTATTGTAGTTGTTCCTTTCATAATATTGTCTCCTTTTTATCATTATTTAGAGAAGCTAGTTTATTTAATGGAAAGATTGTATATTAGTTCATTATTTTAAGGAAGTGAGGGATGAAGGTCAACATGTATGTAAGGTTCTATTCCATTAATAGTAAATTTTATTTTTATCCCTTATTAAATAATATCTAAAACAGTTTAATGAAAATAATAGGTTATTACTTGAAATTTTTTTCTTCTATTATATATTCTTCCCTTCTCGTTAGTAAAAAAATGTTTGATTTCTGTTGAAATAGATGAAAAAATAAGTTCCCAATAAAATGATTGTCCTTATCCAAAAGGTACATCCTTTGTAAATGGCTATAAAGTATAATTAATTTCCATAATTTAGTCATTGCAGATTCTTTGTTAAATTGTTATATTATTTATCCAAGTATCCAAGGTCGTTAACACAACAAAACATTGCTTAACAAAATGTTTTTAAAAGTTGTTGACTTTGGTGTTGGAAAATGATAAGATTATTTTTGTCGCTAAAAACGACCGATAAAAATACTTCGAAAAAAGTTGTTGACAGCAAAATGTTATTTTGATATAATATAAGAGTTGTCACTGAAACAACAAACTGAAATTTTGACCTTTGAAAACTAAACAAAAAGCCAAGCGAAGTGGGATATGGACGTCGTATTTATACGACAGATCAAATATCCCGTCAATGAATTTTTAAATTAGCCAGTTTAACTGGTTTTGATGTCAGAACATCAAGCTCAACACTTTATTGGAGAGTTTGATCCTGGCTCAGGACGAACGCTGGCGGCGTGCCTAATACATGCAAGTCGAGCGGATCAATTAAGAGCTTGCTCTTATGAGATCAGCGGCGGACGGGTGAGTAACACGTGGGCAACCTGCCTTACAGACTGGGATAACTCCGGGAAACCGGAGCTAATACCGGATGACCAATTGGACCGCATGGTCCGATTGTAAAAGTTGGGATTTATCCTAACACTGTGAGATGGGCCCGCGGCGCATTAGCTAGTTGGTGGGGTAACGGCCTACCAAGGCGACGATGCGTAGCCGACCTGAGAGGGTGATCGGCCACACTGGAACTGAGACACGGTCCAGACTCCTACGGGAGGCAGCAGTAGGGAATCATCCGCA